>NZ_AEUW02000001.1 GCF_000187995.2 Streptococcus macacae NCTC 11558
AGGGACTTATTTTGCCGCAGCCTTGGCTGCCGCCCTTGAGCACTGAGATTTTTGTACAGGATTTACGCCAAGACTGTTTCCAAGACCTCTGGCAAGGTGAAAGCCGCCTAGAAGCTATCATCGGTATGGTCGATATTCCGAGTGAACAAAGGCAAACGGTCGGAACTTATGCGTTAGCTGACGATGGGAACTTAGCCATTTTTGGCGGTCCGTCGATGGGGAAATCAAGTCTTTTACAAACCATCGTTATGGACTTGTCCAGACAACAGACACCTGAGCAGATTCACTTTTACATTTTTGACTTTGGAACGAGCGCCCTTTACCCCTTAAAAAACTTGCCTCATACGGCTGATTTTATCACTTCGGATCAGGAAGAAAAGTTGACAAAGTTTATGGATCTCATGAAGCGGGAAATCCAGTCACGCAAACGGCTTTTTAACCGTCATCATGTCAACTCCAAAGCAATGTACCAAGCTGTAACAGATGAAGCCCTGCCTCAAATTATGATAGTGGTGGACAATTATGAGGGCTATAAAGACATTCAAACCGAGCAGCTGCGAAACGGCTTTGATACCTTGACCCAAACACTGGCCAGAGACGGTAACAGTCTTGGGATAACGGTTATTGTCAGCGGCGGCCGCTTGGCAGCTATTCGCCCAGTCTTACTGGCCAATTTCAAGACTCGCCTGAGCTTAAAATTAACAGATGAATCAGAGATCAAAACGATTATGGGGCATTACACTATGTCTACGGAAAGTATTGCAGGCAGAGGACTTATAACGATAGAAGAAGTCGAGGTCTTCCAAGCAGCCCTTTCTAATCGAGGCGCAACTCCAGTCCAACGCCTTCAAGCCTTACGTCAAGAAATTAGCCAGATGGATCAATTCTGGCAAGGTGACAGACCCGCAGAAATCCCAATCGTTCCAGAAGAAATTTCACTGGCACAATTTATGGATCGGGCAGATACAAAAAATGCCATGGCCAAGCCAGCCTTACCGCTTGGTTTGGACATGACAACAGTCGAAACGATTGCCCTTGATTTTTCTGCTTTCAGGCACCTCATTGTCTTCTCAGATAATTCAGAGCAGATCCGCCTGATGGTTGATCGCCTTATAGCGACTGTGAGCCAGTCAAACTGGAGCCTCACAACCCTCTTGCTAGATGTTAACGAGGATTATCCAAATTACGAGTCAAAGGTATCGCACTATGTCAGTGATCCGACTCTCCTGAGTGATATGACGGATTTTATGGTTTCAGAAATTAAAAATCGAGAAACGGATGGATGGGATCAATATTGTATCGCCTTTATTCCTGATTTAGAGAGCTATGAGAAAGTGTCTGGATTAAGCCAGACCGAGTTGGCGGCGCTCATGACGAGAGGCCCGAGAGTTGGCTTTTTCATCATAGTAGGGACAGCCTATTCTTATTTAGTAAGCATTCATCCCGTGCCAAAGTATCTTAAGGAAAACGGCCAGTATCACTTTATCGGTATGAAACTCAGTGATCAGAATTTCTTGGATAAGGCTTACAATGCCAAGGAAAGGCATCCAGCTATGGATGAGGCCTATATCCATAATCGTAAAACTTATTACAAATTGAAATTAAGTCATAACAGCACAGAAGCAACATTCTAAGCTCAACATAAAGGAGGCTTTTATGAAACGATCCACCAAGATCACCTTAATTAGTTTAACAACACTAGCCATTTTAGCAGGAATAGGAGCTGCCGTGATGGTAATGAGCGATTTAAACAGCCGATATCAAGCCCTCGGAAAAGAAAGGCTAGAGCAAGAAATTAAGGAAGCTGAGAAAAAGAAGCGAGAAGAGGAGAGGGCAACCAAGGAGAAGCAGGTAGCTTATCTTAAAGAACATGAACAAGAAATGACAGGATATGTCAAATCACAAAATCCAGAAATAACTACTGTAAAATTTGATTGGGATAGTATTCGTGTGGTCACAGCTGGCAATGGAACTCCACAAGGAGGAAGTAAAGTTTTATTAATTTTTGGTTATGCTAACGGAAGTAAATTGACAAATATTAAATTAAAATTTGCTGTTGATAAAGAAAATATTCCTAAAATTGATTCAATTACTTCAGATAATTTAAACGATATTTAATAGTATATAAATGACCAAGTAGATTGGGCTAGTATTTAGAAGTTCATAATAATTAAGAGAAGAGTGTCTATGACTAACTGGAACCTAGAAAATTTTGATAGTATTTATGCTTCCCTAGCAGAGAGTGCCTATACTACTCGTCCTGATTCCTTTGCGATGAGTGACTTAAAGGCTGATCGGAAGAAGAGACTAGAAGATGGAGAATCTGTTAGATTCGACTTTTCACAAGATGTTAAGAAAGATGGCCAAGTCACCCAAGGCGGTCAGCACTTTGACAGCACCGATCCCAACAACGACGGGATTGTCTACCTGCAGCCCGATCAGAAAGGGCTTTTAGAGGACAAAGAGTCTGGTTATAATGCCTATTACCTGTCTGAAAACGAGACCATCAACCAGGATACCCACCAGACTTATTTCGTGGTGCGCGGCAGTGATGGGATGGGCGTGGATACCCTTAATGACTGGATTAATAATGATGCTCGCTTTGCGCTCACTGATGACTATATTCCCCAAGCTAAATTGGCTAATAAAGCTATGAAAGCTAAGATAGCTGAATTGGAGGAAAAAGTCCCCAAGGCCAAGATGAATGTGACCGGTCACTCGCTTGGAACCATAGTATCAGCTCAAGCTGTCGCCAATCTTAGCTATGATGAGCTGGATTCGTGTAGGAGTCTCTTATGAAGAAAAGTACTAAGATCACATTAATCAGTTTAACAACACTAGCCATTTTAGCAGGAATAGGAGGAAGCCTAATGGTAGCCAATGATTTTAACAGCCGCTTTGAGGCCTTTGTCAAAGCCAAACGCGACCAAGAAGCCAAAGAAGCCGAAAAAAAGAAACAAGAAGACAAGATGACAACCAAGGAAAAGCAGCTGGCCTATGTCAAAGAACACCAGCAAGAGATTGTGAAATTAATAAAGTCACAAAGTTCCAAGGTAGAATCCGTTCAAATTGATTGGGATGAAACAAAATGGAGTGATGGTGGACTTACTAAATCAGAATACTATATTAATCTTTATGGCCATATTAATGATATTGAAGATTCAGGATGGGTTGTTGATATTCCACTCAATGATGATAACAGTGTTAATATGAGTGTTAATATGGATGAAATGTATGTAGCCAATTCTATAGATATTGGAGGTGAACCAATTGAGTAATTGGAGTTTGGAGAGTTTTGATAATATTTATGCTTCATTAGCCCAGTCAGCTTATACAGGAAGACCAATTGTCTTTGATTATAGTAGCTTAAAAAAAGATCAGCAGAAAGCACTCGATTCAGGCCAATCTGTTAGATTTGATTTTTCACAAGATGTTGAGAAAAAAGGCCAAATCACCCAAGGTGCTTCAGGCGACGGTTACCCCGATAAGAGTGATCCCAAGGCCAGTAAAACGGAACTCTACCTCCAGCCCGACCAACAAGGTCTCTTGACGGATGAGAAGACGGGCTATCAGGCTTACTATGTGTCAGATACTGCGGAGATTAACCAGGATACCCACCAGACTTATTTCGTGGTGCGCGGGAGTGATGGCTTTGGGATTGATACGGATAAGCTAGCCAAAGATCCCTTGGACTATCTGGCCAATATGAACCCCAGTGACTTCAACTACGAGGACTGGATTAACAATGACATGGCTTTCGCCCTGACGGATGCTATTGTGCCCCAAGCTGGGGAAGCGACCAAAGGCATGAAGGCTAAAATCGCCGAACTCAATGCACGGGCAGCGTCTGATGCCCAGATGAGTATCACGGGGCATTCTCTTGGAACGATTGTTTCCATTCAGGGAGCCGCGGGTCTCAGCCATGCCGAACTGCAAAAAGTGGATCAGATTGTCCTCTTACAAATTGAAATTAAGTCATAACAGCACAGAAGCAACATTCTAAGCTCAGCATAAAGGAGGCTTTTATGAAACGATCCACCAAGATCACCTTAATTAGTTTAACAACACTAGCCATTTTAGCAGGAATAGGAGGAAGCCTAATGGTAGCCAATGATTTTAACAGCCGCTTTGAGGCTTTTGTCAAAGCCAAACGCGACCAAGAAGCCAAAGAAGCCAAAAAAAAGAAACAAGAAGACAAGATGACCACCAAGGAGAAGCAAGTAGCCTACCTTAAAGAACACCAGCAGGAAATTGTGGATTTTGTGAAACAATCTAATCCTAAAATCGAATCCGTGCAGATTGATTGGACGGATGTACGATGGGGGGAAGCTGGAAATGGAACTCCCCAAGGCGGAGGAGATATTGTAAATATTTATGGTACATTCAATAATATTGAAGATTCTGGGTGGAATGTTACGATTGAAATCAAGGATGGGCAACCAGATATGGATACGATGATGTTAACTAATGGATTAAGTATAGGAGGACAGCCTTTTGAGTAACTGGAATTTAGACAATTTTGATAGTATTTATGCTTCATTAGCCCAGTCAGCTTATACAGGAAGACCAATTGTCTTTGATTATAGTAGCTTAAAAAAAGATCAGCAGAAAGCACTCGATTCAGGCCAATCTGTTAGATTTGATTTTTCACAAGATGTTGAGAAAAAAGGCCAAATCACCCAAGGTGCTTCAGGCGACGGTTACCCCGATAAGAGTGATCCCAAGGCCAGTAAAACGGAACTCTACCTCCAGCCCGACCAACAAGGTCTCTTGACGGATGAGAAGACGGGCTATCAGGCTTACTATGTGTCAGATACTGCGGAGATTAACCAGGATACCCACCAGACTTATTTCGTGGTGCGCGGGAGTGATGGCTTTGGGATTGATACGGATAAGCTAGCCAAAGATCCCTTGGACTATCTGGCCAATATGAACCCCAGTGACTTCAACTACGAGGACTGGATTAACAATGACATGGCTTTCGCCCTGACGGATGCTATTGTGCCCCAAGCTGGGGAAGCGACCAAAGGCATGAAGGCTAAAATCGCCGAACTCAATGCACGGGCAGCGTCTGATGCCCAGATGAGTATCACGGGGCATTCTCTTGGAACCATGGTCTCTATACAGGGAGCCGCGGGTCTCAGCCATGCCGAACTGCAAAAAGTGGATCAGATTGTCCTCTTTAATGGACCGGACGCGACGAAGAGCTTACAAAAGGCAGGTTACAGTAAAGAACATATCCAAGAGCTTGGGAGTAAAACCACTTACTATGTCAATCCCTTTGATCCCGTCAGTATGCTCAATCGAGAGAAGCCATGGGAGGAACAGCTGGGAACTGTTAAAGTCATTGTTCCCATGGAGTATACGAGCATGACAGATAAGCATTCCTCCCATGACTTTGGGGCTTATCAGATCGATAGCCACGGGAATCCCTTGGCGGCTTCTGCTGACTATCACCCTGAGCTCCTAACAGCCGGGCATGATTTGGCGGCCTTAGAAAAGAAAAGTATCGATAAGCTCAAGGAATATATCCCCGAGGATCTTATCCAAAGTATCGTCGCCCTCAGTCCTGATGATTTTAATGAACTGGCTAAGCTAGCGCAAAAAGTGGCTAAAAATCCAAGTTTGAGCGGTGGTGCTGAAGTGATAGAGATGGCGGCTAAATTAGGCATCAATGTGAGCGATCTTGTTAGTGCCCTGACCCATGCCGGCGAACTCAAGGATGTTTTCCAAAATTTCCAGAAAGAATACCAGGCCATCATTGACAAGGCCAAGAAAGAAAGCCTCAAATGGACTCGGGATAATATCAATAGTTTCCACGATAAGATAAAACAGGCGACCGGGGCACAGAAGATCCTGCTGCGGACAGAGCTGCTCTACATGGCGACCCAGCTGGCGGAAGAAGATGTCACGAATAAGGTTGAAGCGGCCAAGAAACATATCAGTGATGTTAAGGATGAGGTTAAGGTGCTTTCCGAGATAGCGATAGCCGCATCAAAAGGCTTAGGGGCGCACCTCAGCGACAGTGAGATTGAAGAGCTGACATCAGAGATAAAAATGTCCAATATTTGGGATGAGGGGACAGAAGAGGCCGATAAGGCTGCGCTGGATACTTATAAGAATAAAATGTCTACCTTTGGTTCCGATTTAGTCCTTGCGGCTCAAAATATTGAAGCGGTTGATAGCCAGCAGGCCGGAGATATTTTCGCTAATTTATCTTAAAAATAACTATCAGACTGGAGAATTATTGTGAAGGATCTTAAAGAATTTCTAAAAAAGCAGGAGCAGGCAGCCATTAAGGCAATTGTTTCAGCAGCCTCTTCTGCTGTCAAAAGTAAGGGAATCAGCTTAAAATCAATGCTAGATAAAGATGCGAAAGCTTTGAAAAATTATACCTCAACTTATAAAAAGAACATTGCAGATGGCTTAGAAGGCCAAGCAGCGAAGGCAGCATCGGATTTTCTCACCCAGCTTCCTAAGCCTAATTTACAAAATCCTATTAGCTAGGAGGGAATGATGGCAGATATTAACATTAACAAAATTAGAGAGCTTGATGATCAGTACGAAGCCGATTTGAAAAATATTCGTAGGAAGCGAGACAGTTTAGAAGAAGATTACCACCATTTTATGCAGGTAACAGATCATCTGAAAGAACAGGTTTATCAAGCCACTCTAGGGCATGGAATGGAACTTTCTCCAGCAGCTAAGGGCCATTTATACCAAATGGACATTAATACAGATGATTTCACGTCAGAATTTCATCAAGAAATAACTAAACTGGATGAAGAGCAATCTCAACTGAAAAGAGAATACGCCAAGCAGGTTGATAAAATTTATGAGGAAGCTCGACAAAAGCAAGGAGATACCAGCTCTTAAGAGCATAGATTTTAACGAAGGAGCATGCTTAATGCTAAAGCAGATTTCAAAAAAAGAGTCTGAATAATAACCACTAAGGCAAGTTTCTTAGGTGGCAAGGAAAAGTTATGTTTAAAAAGAAAGTTATTTAGTGATATGAATGAAAAAGAAGTCTCTTTTTAATGCGAATTTTGAGGAGAGTCGCCACTTGTGGGGAAACCCTAAGTTAGGCCGACTGACAGCAATCTACCAGTGGCTGGAACCTAGGTATAAGAAAAAGGCGAGTGATTGACCTTTTCGGCTGATGTCTGTCCTTTTATCTTTGGTCTATCCGTTGGGAATCAGTGGCTAACTCGTCTTGCATGCCTCTCATTGGCTGGATCCTCATAGGAGACAAGTCGAGATTGCCTATTAGCATTTGGCTTTAACGCCTTTTATCGTCTATTTAATAGGGCTGACCCTTTGGCTAGCTCTATTAGTTTTGCGAAAAATAGCCAAATCAGCCTTTTTGAAGGCTTATTTCTGGCAGTTCCAGCAGAAGCTAGGGCTAATCAAGAGCTTCGCTTTTCTCCGCATTATGTCGTTTTGATTACAGATGAGTCCTTGGTGATGGATCATGTTATCATGGAGTATTTTGCCAAGGATCCGACATCCTTAGGCTGCAGTTTGATTTTTGTTCAGGATATTATGCGTTCGCTGTCAGAAAATGTTCAGACAGTAGTACGTGTCAAAGACCAGCTGACTGGAGAGCTTGTGATGGGAGAAGGGGTTATTTCCTATCGAACTTTTAACGCAAAACAGGCTTTAGAACTAACTTATGTTATTGGAAAAAAGATCTAGTTCAAATATCATTCTTGCTTATAATAATGGCTAATGCTAAATGACTAATTTAGCCTTTAAAAAGTTAAAAAAACTGACTTAGCTCTAATAGAGAGGCTAAGCCAGTTTTTTAATGACTATTAAAAGGGTAATTTCCCTGCAAAGGCTCCCATTGTTTTTTGCGTAGCACTTTCAATCTGACTCAGTGCATCATTAACTGCCTGAGCCGTCATATCTTGCAGGGTTTCTGTATCGTCTGGGTCAACGACAGCTTCTTTAAAATCAATCGCTACTAGTTTCTTATCACCTGTAAAGGTTGCTGTAACCAGTTCCTGTGCTGATTTGCCAATAAAGGTTTGCTGTGCTAATTCAGCTTGTTTGCTCTCCATTTGTTTTTGAAGTTTCTGTGCTTGCTTCATCATATTTTGCATATTCATCATAAGATTTTTAAGATTCCTTTCCTGTCAAGGGTTTGAGCCTTGTTTAGATTGGTTTGCAGAAATCAAACTTGCCTTACTGAAAAGTGCGAATCCAGCTAACCAATCTGTTTTTCATTATATCATTTTTGCTTGCTGAGGGGAAGCTGTCATTGGAAAATCATAAGGTGAAATCACTTTCTTTCAATGGAAAAAGAATACAGATTTGCAGTCTTGAAGAAGATAATGCTCTGTTAGACTTATCTCTAAAAAAATTGCTGTTTTTCTAACCAAAAAGAATAGAAAAATAAGAGAATTTTTAGTATATTAGATATATTAAAGAAGGTGAAGTAATGTCTGAAATAAGTAAGCAAGTAAGGCCAAAGCCTATTGATTTAGGCGATTATAAGTTTGGTTTTCATGATAATGTTGAACCAATTGTCTCAACAGGAAAGGGTGCGACAGAAGCTGCTGTAAGAGAACTGTCACGGACAAAAGGAGAACCTAAATGGATGTTAGATTTTCGTCTGGAGGCTTTGGCAGCTTTTCACCAAATGCCTATGCCGGATTGGGGGCCTGATCTATCTGAATTGGACTTTGATGAAATTATATATTATCAAAAAGCTTCTGAAAAAGCGGAGCATTCTTGGGAAGATGTCCCCGAAGAAATCAAAGAAACCTTTGAGCGTATTGGGATACCAGAAGCTGAGCGCCATTATTTGGCTGGAGCTGTTGTTCAGTATGAATCAGAAGTTGTTTATCATCATATGAAGGATGAGTATGACCGTTTAGGAATCATTTTTACAGATGCCGATACAGCTTTGAAAGAGCATCCCGAACTTTTTAAAAAATATTTTGCTAAAATTGTCCCGCCGAGCGATAATAAATTAGCGGCCCTAAATGCCGCTTTTTGGTCAGGAGGAACTTTTATTTATGTTCCTAAAGGTGTTCAGTGTGAGATTCCTCTTCAGACCTATTTCAGGATGAATCATGAAGAGACGGGGCAGTTTGAGAGAACCTTGATCATTGTTGATGAGGGAGCCAGTGTTCATTATGTTGAAGGCTGTACGGCTCCTATCTATTCAACAGCCAGTCTGCATGCCGCTATTGTTGAGGTTTATGCTCTAGAGGGTTCGCAAATGCGCTATTCTACCATTCAAAATTGGTCTAATAATGTCTATAATCTTGTCACCAAGCGTGCACGGGCAGATAAAGATGCGACTATTGAATGGATTGATGGAAATTTAGGGTCGCATACGACGATGAAATACCCTTCTGTTATTTTAGACGGCGAAGGTGCCCGCGGGACAATGCTTTCGATTGCTTTTGCAAACAGCAAACAGATTCAGGATACTGGGGGTAAAATGATCCACAATGCTCCGCGAACCAGTTCTTCTATTGTTTCAAAATCAATTGCTAAAGGCGGCGGTGAGGTTAATTACAGAGGACAGGTAGTTTTTAGCAAACAGTCCCAAAAATCTGTCAGTCATATTGAGTGCGATACGATTATTATGGACGATCTTTCAAAATCAGATACTGTACCCTTTAATGAGATCCACAATTCGCAGGTTGCTTTGGAGCATGAAGCTAAAGTATCTAAAATTTCTGAAGAGCAGCTGTATTACTTAATGAGTCGCGGGCTAACAGAAAGCGAAGCAACTGAGATGATTGTTATGGGCTTTGTTGAGCCTTTTACCAAAGAGCTTCCTATGGAATATGCACTTGAGCTGAACCGGCTTATTTCCTATGAGATGGAAGGATCGGTAGGCTGATGATAGACTACCGTCAGTCATTTTCAATGACTGTTAGCTTAAACTATTCTTACAGCCCCAGTGTTTTTGATGGGGGTGGGACTGCAAAATCGTTTTTCTGTCAAAATACGATTGAGACCTGCTCTCTTTTATTGTAGTTAAAATCATCTTTAATAGTGAGTTTTTGGGGATAAACTGCTAAAGCGATTTGTCTATTTTAGGAATAGCCAGGCTGGATTTTTCCATATCAATTGTTAAATGATAATGGCTGTTATCACGAATGGTGTGTTCAAAATCAGTTGTATAAAGGAGGAGGCGAAGAGTGTCTCCTTTTTTCAGCTGATAAATACTAGGCTGCAAGAGCAGCGTAAAAGTCATCCATTCATCGGGAATGACAGGTTCAATTGTTAGAAGCTTATGGCGATTTTGGAGATTAAGGACACTTTTAGTGATAACACGGTAGGCAGTCTCTTTGAAAGGCAGCTCACGCAAAGCTTCACGGGAAAAATTCTGTCCATTGTCAATACTGTCTGCTTCAAGAATACGGGGAATATCTGTCAGTCGTTTTTTGCTTCCCCAATCAAGCAGCTGAACAGATAAGAGACCCTTATTGCTGCTTGATTTGAGCCTAATAGTCAATTTTATCTGTCCGCTAATCAGCAGATCTTCCTCTACTGTATAGTCTATAAGAGCGGCATTGGCCTGTCCTGCAAAAAGAGCTTCTTTAAAGGTGGAATACTGCTTGCTGTAATCTTTAAAAGTATCTTCTGGATAATGGTTTTCAATCGTTTGGAGATGTTTGCCAAGCGGGAGTATTTTTGTTTGGTCTTCTCCCCACTTGTTTAAGCTTTTCCAGGTTTGTTCCTGAGTATTGTCCTGCCAGATAATCTCAGGCAGCTGAAAATGATTTTGATAGCCCAATAATTCAGCTGTTAAAAGGGCATTCATACTTTCTCGAAAATCAATTGATTGCCAGTTATGGAGATAGACATGGGAGCCTTGATGAAGGAAGAGGTGTTTTTGAACCTGCTGAGGCAAGGCCTTAAAGATTTGATAAACTTGATTTGGCTTCACATTCCAGTCTTGCAAGCCATGAGTATAAACGACATGCGCTTGTATTTTGTGAGCCTGCGGTAAGTAGTTGCGCTCATGCCAAAACTGATTATAATCACCGCTTGTCCGGTCTATTTGTTCAGTTTGTTCTGCCAGCATTTTTTGATACCATTGATTGTTTTGCAAATAATCACCGGCTGCTAGATTGCGTGAATAGGTTAATTCCGTCAGCACGTCTAGATCTTCTCCTGGATAACCGCCTGGACTGCAAACTAAACCGTTTTCCCGATAGTAGTCGTACCAGGAAGAAATAGCTGATTCGGCTATAATCACTTTGAGTTCTTTGATTCCTGTCGTTGCAAGTCCTGTAGACATTGTCCCTAAATAGGACTTGCCTGTTGTTGCGACAAGCCCATTGGTCCAGTCGGCGACGGCCTTTTTCCTTCGTTTATGATCAGTATAAGCATTAGCCCGGCCGTTTAGCCAGTCAATAACGGATTTAAAAGATTCAATTTGAGTGTAGTCACCGCTGGTCATAAAACCATCAGATCCCTTGGTCCCAATGCCAGAGACATAGATATTGGCAAAACCGCGGGCCAGTAAGTAGTCATTTAGGCTATAACTGTTAATATAAGAGAAAGTTTCCTCAGCCCGACTAATAGGAAGATCTGCTGTGTGAACGCTGCGCGGTTTGAAACCTGGATCTTTAACTGTAATTTCCTGGCTTTGTTTTACCGCTAATGTTCCTTCCATTTGATGCAGTCTTTTATCAGCAGCCCAGTCATTTGTCCCTTCATGATAAGGACTTGCTGTCATAATGACTGGCAGCTTTACTTTAGTTTTGGGCCGAATAATATTCACTTTAATCAGATCCAGTAAACCATCCTTATCAGTATCAAGAGGCGCTTCCACATAGATAGTTTCTCGAATTAAATTGCTGGTATTAAAAGTGGCTAAACTTTTGCCATTGAAAAAATGGTAAGTATTATCAGCTGGCAGAAAACCTTGGCTGATTAGCTTATCCAGCAAAATGTTCCCATTTTTAGTCCGGCTTCCAAGCAAATGATAAAGAGTTATCAAGAAATGATTTTCTTGGTAGCAAACGGGAAATTGTTTTTCTTTTAAAAAGCTAAAAGCATCTTGAAAGTCACTAAATGGTATAAAGTCAAGCAGTTGTGAGGCCACCCAGTAAAAGATAGTCTCTGTCAGCCCCTGCGAAGAGTCCCAAAATTCCTTAAAAGTGGTCTGTTTATCAGCAATAATGGTTTGAAAAAGATAGTCACTATCTGATTGTTGAAAGTAAACTTGCTTTATAAATTGTGCCAGATTTTCTTTGTTGGTCTTTTTTCTGCTTAAAAAAAAGCCTAGTTTTTGCAGCTCTTTTTCGGCAGTTTGGATTGATTTTGGCATATAACTGTATTGGTTGTATTTCATGTTAATCTTCCTTTAGGGAAACGTTTTAATTTTTTTATATCTTTACATTATGTATTATACTTGATAAAATAGTACTTGTCTAAAAAATTCAATTCGGAGGAACAAAAGACAAATGGACGTTACATGGACAGTGAAATATATCACTGAATTTTTAGGAACTGCTATCCTAGTCATATTGGGAAATGGGGCAGTTGCTAATGTTGAACTAAAAGGAACGAAGGGACATGCCAGCGGCTGGCTGACAATTGCTATTGGATATGGTATGGGGGTGATGATCCCGGCTCTTATGTTTGGTAATGTTTCTGGCAATCATATTAACCCAGCTTTTACACTTGGTTTGGCAACTTCAGGCCTATTCCCTTGGGCACAAGTTTTACCTTATATCTGTGCTCAGATGCTTGGAGCTATTGTAGGTCAGGGAGTTGTCGTTGCAACACATAAACCTTACTACTTGCAAACAACAAATCCTAATGCCATCTTAGGAACATTTTCAACAATCGTCAATGTTGATAATGGCAAAAAAGAAACGCGCAATGGAGCGTTAGTTAATGGCTTTATCAATGAATTTTTCGGTTCCTTTATTCTTTTCTTAGGGGCTATGGCAATGACCAAAAACTTTTTTGGCGGTGAAATCCTTCAATATGCTTCATCACAAGGTGTTGATGTTTCATCAATGCAGGCAAAACTTCAAATTGGTTCTCAGATCAATGCAGGCCTTGCAGTTGGCCATCTAGGACTTGGTTTCCTTGTTATGGCTCTGGTTACCTCATTGGGAGGTCCAACAGGACCTGCCTTAAACCCCGCTAGGGATCTTGGTCCTCGCCTTCTTCATTATTTCTTGCCTAAATCAGTTCTTGGTGAAAATAAAGGGGATTCCAAATGGTGGTATTCATGGGTACCGGTTATTGCTCCAATCCTTGCAGGTTTAGCAGCAGTTGCTTTATTTAAATACTTGTATACCTAAATAAATTAGTTCAATAATGACAGAAAAGAGGTTGAGATAAAGTCTCACCTCTTTTCTTATGTTTTCGGCTTGTTTAATAGGACAGCTATCTAATAGTTCAAAAATAAACTGATATAAAGAGAGCTTTATTTCTCTTTTTTTCTAATAATGTCTTGTCAAAAATAGGGTTTTTGTCTAAAATGTAAATGTGAAGGGAGAAGAAGATGGCACTATTTGAAGATATATATTTTTATTCACCCATTATCCGTTGCAAACTGCGAGACCGTCATATTGCCTTTTATCAGAAAACTCTAGGCTTTCGATTGATAAAAGAGGAAAATACACTGGTATCTTTTAGTGACTGGTCACAAGAAACAAGCCACTTTCAGCTTGAAGAAACCCCAGGACTTTTATCAAAAGACATTAGAGGGCCAAAGAAGCTGCACCAAATGATTATCAAAACTCCCTATCCTCAGGAAATCGAAAGCTTATTAGCCAATGGCGCTAAAGCAAGCAGAATTTTTAAGGGAGAAAAGGGTTATGCATTTGAAGCTTTTTCTCCAGAAAATGACTGTTTTTTACTGCATGCCGAAAATGATCTGGCTGCTTTAAAAGAGATAACAGCAGATCAGCTTAATTTTCATGCTTTAGAGGATTTTAAAGGTTTATCAGAGTTTAAGGTAGAGCGTATTATTTTGAATGTGCTTGATAAGAAAAGCTCACAAGCTTTTTATCAAGAGCTTTTTCAAAATCAATTTCCTCTTTCTCTTGATTTTGTTGAGACTAAAGGAGCTGATTTAGCAGCCGAACCTTACATCACCAGAGACTTAGAGATTTTGGAAATTCGTGTCCCCAAGGATTACGATTTAAAGGATGCCAAAGCCTATTTTGAAAGTAAAGGACAAAAAGTATATTTGGATAAGAGCGAGAAGGTTTTAGTTATCTCTGATCCTAGCCAAATTGAAATTTGGTTTCATAAAATCAAATGAGCTATCAAAAAATCATTGATAAGATAAAAGAACAAATTCAGCAGCATATTTATTTAGGAGCGAGTTTAGCACTTTATGATGGGAAGTGGCAGGAGTTTTATTTAGGAGAAGCTACTTCCCATCATAAGACAAAGGCAGGCCTTGTTTATGATTTAGCCAGTGTTTCTAAGGTGGTCGGTGTTGGAACCCTTATTATCTTTCTTGTTCAAGAGGGCAAGCTTAATTTAGATGCGCGTTTTCAAAGCTACTATCCTGACTTTCAAGATCCATCAGTGACTGTTCGTCAGCTCTTAACACATACAAGCGGTATCGATCCTTTTATTCCCAATCGGAATCATTTAAATGATTCCGAATTAAAAAGGGCGATTCATCAAGTTACTGTTAAGGCGGATAAATCATTTCATTATACAGATATCAATTTTATCTTATTAGGTTTCTTGCTGGAAAAAATTTATGGACAGAGCTTGAATCACATTTTACAAGAGCATGTTTTTGACTTATTTGGAATGGTAAAAACAAGTTTTGGACCTGTAAGAAATGCTGTTCCTACAGCAAAAAACATTCCTATAGGAACCGTCCATGATCCTAAGGCTCAAATTTTAGGTGTTCATACCGGATCAGCAGGATTATTCTCAACGTTAAAAGATCTAGAAGTTTTCACTAGTCATTATCTGAAGGATGATTTTGCTGCAGTATTGACTCAAGACTATGCTTTTTCTGATAAAAAACGCAGTCTTGCTTGGGATTTGCAAGGAGACTGGCTTTTGCACACAGGCTACACAGGAACTTTTGTCCTTATCAATATTCAAGAGCAAAGGGCTGCTGTTTTCCTATCTAATCGTACTTACGAAAAAGATGAGCGAGCCCAATGGATTTTAGATCGCGATGAATTGATAGGAGTGATTAAACAAGCTTTGTTGGAATCATACTCTTCGAAAATCTCTTCAAACTAGGTCAGCGTCATCTTGCCCTAGCTTAGCCTTGCCTGTAGCTAGCTTTCTCGTTTGCTTTTGGATTTTCATTGAGCATAAGGTTTTCATAAAGAAAAAGAGCGCTGTTTTTATAGCGCTTTTTCCATTAGAATATGCCTGATACCAGCTTCTTCGAATTCTTGGCCAATAGGTTTAAAATGCATTTTAAGGTAAAACCCTTGGGCAGCTATTTGGGCGTGCAAGTCCATTTTTTGAAACCCTTGTTTTTTAGCAAAGTCCATTGCAGCTTCTAAGATAATTTTGCCGTAATTTTTACCGCGGTTGCCAGACAGTACGGCCATACGTTGAAGCGTCACGCTGGATTGGCTCTTATCAGGAAGCAACCTGCAAGTAGCTGCAGCTTTTTCTGTCTCATCATACAAAACAAAATGAATGCAGTATGCTTCATTTTTATCTATTTCAAGTGCTAAGGGCACACCTTGCCCCTTGACAAAAACTGTCTGCCGGATTTTAATAGCATCTAGGTAGGTAGATGAGAGCGTATCACGAGTATATCTAATTTTCATAATCTTATTATAACAAAAGAAAGAGCCAGCAAGGGCTCTTTTCTTCATTTTCAATTTCCTAATTTCCTGAAATGCTTTCTGCAGCATCATCCATTGAAAGAACTTCGTGGAAGACACGCTGAGTCAATTCAGTTTTTTGCTCTTTCGTAAGGTATTTAGTATTAACACAGTAACCTGAAATACGGACAATGACATCTTCGCCAGACATAATCTTATCATAGACATCTTTAAGATCCATAACATTCAAATTAACATGCTGACCGCCATTTTCAAAGTAACCATCAAGAATAGTGACCAGATTATTCACTTGCTCATCATAAGTTTTACCAAGAGCTTTTGGAGAAACCTGAGTTGTCAGTGAAATACCATCAGCAGCATAACCAAAATCAAGACTAGCTAGTGAATTTAAGTTTTGCAGCCAGCCGCCGCGGGCTTTATTAGATGGGTTAGCACCTGGTGAGAAGAATTCAAGTTTTGAAAGATTGACGCTGCCGTCTTCATTAAGGTAAACCCCTTTATGAACTGGAGAGTTCCCTGTTTGTTTGGAATAAGCAACATTTGAAGTAATGGTAAGTAAGGATACTGTTGCTTCAGCATTCTTATACAGTTTATGACGGCGCAGACGGGTTGTATAGGCTTCAATCAGCCATTCTGCTAATTCGTTTGAACGAGGGTCGTCTTCACCCCAACGCGGATAATCTCCGACTGTTTCATAATCGTAAATATAGCCATCTTCATCACGGATTGGTTTTACAGTAGCATATTTAATAGCTGACAAGGTATCAACAGTATTGGCAAATCCACAGATACCAAATCCCATATTAGCGCGTTGACGTGTTGGCAAAAAGGCCATTTGAACAGCTTCATAGTTATACTTATCAGTCATATAATGAATGATATTAAGAGCATCCACATAAGTATCAGTCAGCCAATCAAGCGATTTTTCGAAGTTGGCTTTAACAGAGTCAAAATCAAGCACTTCATCACGAATTGGTTTGATATCAAACACTTTATAATCCTTGTGGACATCGTCATAGCCGCCGTTAAGCCCTGTCAGAAGAGCTTTAAGAACATTAACACGGGCACCGAAGTATTGGATATTGTGACGCTGCTCTTCATTTTCTGGATCAAGCGGTGATACACAGCATGAGATACAAGACATTTCACCATAGCCATCTTTAGCCATTGTGGTTACCCCTTCATATTGGATAGAAGAGTGCTTGTGGCTCATTACCATACAATAATGGCGGAAAGCATAAGGCAGTTTATCTGTCCAAAGAACGGTTAAGTTTGGTTCAGGAGAATTACCAATGTTATCCAATGTATTTAAGAAACGATAGTCCATTTTAGTGACACGATGGCGGCCATCGGCTCCCATACCAGCCATTGAAGTTGTGATGAATGTTGGATCACCAGAATAAAGCTGGTCATAAGCCTTTGTACGAGCAAATTTTACAGTACGCAGTTTCATAACGAAATCATCTACAAATTCTTGAATTTCGGATTCTGTAAATGTTCCGCGGGCAAGGTCACGTTCAGCAAAGATATCAAGGACAATTGGAACACGGCCTAAGGAAGTAGCAGCACCGTTGATGACACGAGCGACAGCCATAAAGGCGATATTAACCCACTGAATAGCTTCTTTAACATTCATGGCTGGCTTGCGAACATCAAAGCCATAAAGATCGCCAAGTTTAACAACTTCACCAAGTGCTTGGTACTGAAGGTTAACTTCTTCACGAAGACGGATAGATTCTTCATCAATCTCAGTAATAGCATTCCAGTCATTAACTTTTTCTTGCATCAGATAATCAGCTCCATAAAGAGCAAGACGTGCATAAACACCAATGATGCGTCCGCGTGAATATGCGTCTGGAAGACCTGTTACAGTGTGTGCATGACGCGCACGGCGGATATTTGAAGTATAAGCACGGAAAATACCATCATTAACGGTTGTTGTGTATTTGGTGAAGATTTCATGAACAGCAGGATCAGGTTCATAGCCATTTTCCTTCAAAGTTGTTTCAGCCATGCGGATGCCGCCTTTTGGCATGAAGTTTAATTTGAAAAGTTCATCATTTTGAAGACCAAAAATAAGTTCATTTTCTTTATCAATGTAGCCTGCTGGGATATCAGCAATAGAAGTTGGACGGGTATCCATTGGGAAACGCGTTTCTTCATAATGAGCTTTTGTCTCTTCTACAATTTTCTTGATTTTAAGAGAGCGTTCCGTTGCACCGGCTAGGAAACTTTCATCTCCATCGTAGGGGGTGTAATTGGCTTGAACAAAACGAGAAACACTTGCTTTTTCTTTCCAATCAGATCCTTTGAAGCCCTCCCAGGCTTTTTCAAAAATGTCTGTGTTAGTTTTAACAGTTGCCATAATGATTTTCCCTCATTTCTAGTAACAATCCAATCTGTTACATCTTTACAGCTACATTCTATCATACAGTAAACGGTTTCACAATGAAAAAGCAGCCTTGTAAACACTTTCTTTTATAATACAGAATGGCAAAATAGGTAAAACTGTACTACAAATGCTAAGATTGGCAGAATAGTAAATAAGATTGTATAATAATCTTGTATCATAACAACCAAAGTTAAGGAGGGATTATCATGCTTATATTTCCGCTTATTAATGACATCTCTCGGAAAATTATTCATATTGATATGGATGCTTTTTTTGCATCAGTGGAAGAGCGAGATAATCCTAAATTAAAAGGAAAGCCAGTTGTCATTGGAGCTGATCCTCGTTTAACCGGCGGCAGAGGAGTTGTTTCCACTGCCAATTATGTGGCTAGAAAATTTGGAGTCCATTCAGCGATGAGTTCCAAAGAAGCTTATGAACGCTGTCCACAGGCTGTTTTTATTAGAGGTAATCATACCAAGTACTATGAAGTAGGAATGCAGGTCAGAAAAATATTTAAACGTTATACAGATTTAGTAGAACCTATGAGTATAGATGAAGCTTACTTAGATGTTACTGCTAATAAACTCGGTTTGACTTCTGCTGTTAAAATAGCCAAACTCATCCAATATGACATTTGGAAGGAACTGCATTTAACCTGTTCAGCAGGGGTATCTTATAATAAATTTCTGGCTAAACTGGCTAGTGATTATGAGAAACCGCATGGTTTAACTGTTATATTGCCTGAAGAAGCCAAGACCTTTCTATCTTCTTTGCCAATTGAGAAGTTTCATGGAGTTGGTAAGCGATCGGTTGAAAAGCTGCATCACATGGGTGTTTTTACAGGCAAAGATCTGCAGGAAATACCTGAGATGACCTTGATTGATCTTTTTGGACGTTTTGGTTTTGATTTGTACCGTAAAGCGCGCGGTATCAGCAATTCACCTGTTAAAAGCCATCGCATACGCAAATCAATTGGCAATGAGAGAACTTATGCTAAACTGCTGTTTGATGATGCAGATATTAAACTGGAACTCTCTAAAAATGCTAAACGCGTGGCAGAAAATTTGGAAAAAAAGAAGAAAAAAGGAAAGAGTGTTGTGATCAAAGTCCGTTATGCTGATTTTGCAACGCTCACCAGGCGCAAAACACTAGAATTTGCAACACAAAGTTTTGAGATTATTGAACGTCAGGCTCATCAGCTATTTGATGATTTACCTGAAAAGGATTCAGGAATTAGACTTTTAGGGGTGACAGTAACAGCCTTAGAAGACAGTACTACAGAAGAGCTGTCACTAACTGCCGGAGATCTTTAAGAGAAATAGGATTTAATACTCTTTGGAAATCTCTTCAAACCAGGTCAGCATCACCTTGCCTTAGGCCATACTGCCTGCATCTTGCAATAGCTCAGAAAAATCAAATGAGGCCAAGGATTTTGATCCCGGCCTCTTTCTGGCTTATAAAAATATTTTTTCCAGTTCTTTGGCAACACCGTCATGATCATTATCAAACTGTGTCATTTTATCAGCATAAGGCAGCAGGACCTTACTGGCATTTTTCATGGCATAGCCAACACAAGCAAAAGCAAGCATCTGTGTATCGTTATGTTCGTCCCCAAAGGCAATTAAATTTTCTTGAGATAGATTGAGTGTTTTTAGCAGATTTTTAAGAGCATAGGCTTTATGGACACCTTTAGGAGAGAATTCTAAAATGTTCATCGGTCCGCCCCAGCTGCCAATCTCCATTTCATTTTTGAAATAGAGACGCATGTCATCAGCCAGAGCATATTTGTCAGCTGCTCGAGTCTGCATGAGTAAAGCATGAGGGTCGCGGGTAATTTTTTCAGGTTTTAGAAGCATCTGATCTGTGAATTTTTTGACGCCAAAAATTTCGGGCTTAATGGTTTGAGGATTGTTAAGTGTTAAATAAAATTTTTTGCGGTATTCGCTGGCGATAAAGTCTGCTTCAAAAGCTTTTTCGTTTTTTAAAACTTCAAAGAGGTATTTTCGATCAATGCGAGCTCTCTGTTCGCCAGCCCACTTTTTTTCTGGGATATGCGTTAGAGAACCGTTGAAATTAATCATAGGTGTTTTCAAGCCTAAAATTTTATAATATTCTACAGCCATACGATAAGGACGCCCAGTTGTAATGATAATGAAGTGTCCTTGTTTTTGGATTTTCTTGATAATGGCAATGGAATAATCTGAAATAGTTCCATCACTTTTCAGCAGCGTCCCATCTAAATCAATGGCAATCATTTTTTGTGTCATAGAAAAATTATAACAGAAAGGTTTTGATTAGAAAAGAAGCCAAGCTGCTTTTGCTAAAATATGTTATAATTTTATTTTGCTAGCAGGGAGGATGCTATGAAAAATAAATTAATTTTGAGCCATCTTTGTTTTGTGATTATTTCAGGAGCTTTCCTTTATTTTAAGATCACCCATACCTATCTCATTTGGAATATGTTTTTGGCACTTGCTGCTTTGGATTTTAGTTTTTGTTTGCATTATTTTAAAAATGCCTTTCTGACCTTTTTATCAGCCCTTTTGTGGTTCCTTTTTTATCCCAATACTTTTTATATGCTAACAGATATTGTTCATATGAATTTTCTGGCAAGTGTTCTTAACGATAGGAGCAGTTTAATTTTATACTTTGTCTTTTTAGCTAGCGTTTTGTTTGGCCTTTTATGCGGAGTTGAAAGTGTCCAGCAGGTCTTTAAACGTTTTGTCATTAAAGACTATTACTTTCGCTTCTTTTTGATCATCTTACTTTCTTGTATTTCTAGTCTAGCCATCCATATTGGCCGCTATGCAAGGCTGAACTCTTGGGATATTTTCACAAAACCAATGGCTGTTATCAGTGAAATCATGAAAGTCTTAACACCTAGTGCCTTTCCTTTTATTTTAGGTTTTACATTCATTCAAATCATGGTTCTTTTGTTTCTTGAGGGAAAAAGCGATTAATCAGCTCTTGAATGGAACTTAAACTTTAGCTATAATAAAAGCACAGCGTTCATATTTAAAAGGAGAACTTTATTTAAAATGGAAAAGTTTTTTAAGCTTAAAGAGAATAAATCAACTGTCCAAACTGAGGTGTTAGCGGGACTGACAACATTCTTTGCTATGTCTTATATTTTGTTTGTTAATCCGTCTATTTTAGGACAGACAGGAATGCCTGAGCAAGGAGTTTTTTTAGCAACAATTATCGGTTCTATTGCTGGTACTTTAATGATGGGGCTTTATGCTAATATTCCCTATGCCATGGCACCAGGGATGGGACTTAATGCCTTTTTTACTTATACGGTTGTCTTTTCTTTAGGCTATACTTGGCAGGAAGCTCTGGCTATGGTATTTATCTGCGGGCTTATTTCTATTGTTATCACCTTAACTAAAGTACGCCGCATGATTATTGATGAAATTCCAGATAGCCTGAAAAAAGCTATTAGTGCTGGTATTGGTGTTTTTTTAACTTATATTGGTTTAAAAAATGCTGGTTTATTAAGCTTTGCTATTGATCCTGGGACTTATACAGTATCTGGTAAGGGAGCAGATAAAGGGTTGGCCTCTATTACAGCTAATTCTTCAGCCACACCTGCCTTGGTTAATTTTAACAATCCTGCTGTCATTGTTGCCGTCATTGGGATCGTTATAACTGCCTTCTTTATTATTAAAAACATTAAAGGCGGTATTATACTCTCTATCATTTTGACGACTGTTATTGCCATTTTGGCTGGGATAGTTGATCTATCCAAAATTGATTTTTCAGCGAATAATCCAGTAGCAGCAGTAAAAGATTTAAAGACTATTTTTGGTGCAGCTCTTGGAAGCAAAGGATTAGGAGCACTCTTTTCTGATATCAGCCGTATTCCTGAAGTTTTGATGACAATTTTAGCTTTTGCCCTGACTGATATTTTTGATAATGTTGGAACACTCATTGGTACTGGAGCAAAAGCCGGAATTTTTGATATTACAGATGAATCACAATCAAATGGTTTGAAAAATAAGATGGATAAAGCCTTGTTCTCAGATATGGTAGGAACCACTGTTGGTGCCGTCGCAGGAACATCTAATGTGACTACTTTTGTTGAATCGGCTGCTGGCATAGGTGCAGGCGGTCGGACAGGCTTGACCGCAGTTGTAGTAGCAGCACTTTTTGCTGTTTCAAGCTTCTTTAGTCCGCTTTTAGCGATTGTTCCAACACAGGCAACTGCAGCAGTGCTGTTAATTGTTGGTATTATGATGTTATCAAGCCTTAAAGATATTGAATGGTCAGATATGAGTGAAGCGATTCCAGCTTTCTTTGCAACTATTTTTATGGGCTTAGCTTATAGTATTACACAAGGAATTGCAGCAGGTTTCCTCTTTTATACCTTCTCAAAAGTGATCAAGAAAGAAAGCAAAGACATTCATCCCATTATTTGGGTGCTGGATGTTCTCTTTGTCTTGAATTTTATAAGTTTAGCTATTTTATAATAACCATTTGATAAAGATAAGATAAAACGTGAAGGGCACTTCATAAGCTGGCTATTAACAATCCGGCTTATGAGGTGTTTTCTTATGAATTGAATAAAATGATGCTGATAAAAGGGCTGTTTATAAATGAAGACAAAAAGATCATCCCTAATTAAACTCTAAGCCCTATCATGAGACAAATGCAAATGGCCTATTCGAACTGCAGTCAGCAAGCAGAATCTGTTTCTTTTCTAGAAAATAGTTGGAAGAGATAAAACATTTTGATATAATATGGCTATGTTTTATAGCCAAAATGAAAATCAGCTCTTGGCCCTTGGTCAAAGAATAGGTCAAAAACTTAAGGCTCAGGATGTACTTGTTTTGACGGGGGACCTAGGGGCAGGCAAAACAACGCTAACAAAAGGAATTGCCAAAGGTTTAGCTGTTGAGCAGATGGTTAAAAGTCCTACTTATACGATTGTCCGTGAATATGAAGGAAGACTGCCGCTTTATCACCTAGATGTTTATCGCATTGGTGATGATCCTGACTCTATTGATTTAGATGATTTTCTTTTTGGCGACGGTGTAACAGTTATTGAATGGGGTGAATTGCTAGATTCTAGCCTCTTGGGCGATTATCTGACTATTCGTTTAGATAAGTTAGATGATGGCAGACAAGTGAGCCTTATTCCGCATGGGCTGCGCAGTCAGCAGTTGGCTAAGGAGATAGAAGATGCTTGAAGAAAAGGAAGTCGTCTTTATAGAAGCTCATGCTGAAGATGCTGCTGGCTTTATTGAGTTTCTGAACCAAGTAAATCAAGAAAGTGATTTTCTGATAATAGATCCTCTTGATCCTGAACAAGAACTTGAACAGGTGGCTGATATCTTGGCAGAATGTTTGCTTTCAAATGACCGCCTCTGTCTTCTGGCAAAGATTGATAGGGAGATCGTTGGACTTATCAGTGTTATGACTGATCGTAAGCCCCGCTTAAAGCATATTGGAGATGTTTTTATGGCTGTAAGCCGTGATTACTGGAATCATGGGATAGGTCAGATTCTGATAGAAGAAGCCATCATTTGGGCTAAAGAAAATCACATTTTAAGACGCTTAGAGTTAACCGTACAGGCCGGCAACAGCAGAGCTGTACATATTTATCAAAAATTTGGATTTAAAATTGAAGGCACTAAAATTCGAGGTGCTAGTACAGAAGATGAGGAGTTTCTTGATGTTTACCTTATGGGTAAATTGATTGACTAAAAGTAGAAAGAATGAAAATTGGTAAAAAGATTTTATTGATGCTGGGTGTAATTCTTATGACAAGTATTGTCGCGGTAGGAGTTTATGCTACAAGTATTTATAATTTTTCTCTAGATGAAATTTCCAAGACTTTTAAAGATTATGGCACGGGCTCTTCTGGAGATGATGCCATTTCTAAGTCAAAACCGTTTAGCATCCTCTTAATGGGAGTTGATACAGGATCAGAAGAGCGAACTTCCAAATGGGAAGGTAATAGTGATTCGATGATTTTGGTAACTGTTAATCCAAAAACCAAAAAAACCACGATGACAAGTTTGGAACGTGATGTTTTAATTAAGCTCTCTGGCCCTAAAAACAACGAACAAAACGGCCAAGATGCTAAACTCAATGCGGCTTATGCAGCTGGAGGAGCTAAAATGGCTATCATGACTGTTCAGGATATGCTTGATATCAAGATTGATAAGTATATGCAGATCAATATGAAGGGGCTGCAGCAATTAGTTGATGCTGTAGATGGCATTACTGTTACGAATAAATTTAACTTCCCTATTTCTATTTCAGAGCATGAACCTGAGTTTAAAGCCAGTGTAGAACCAGGAACACACAAGATTAATGGTGAGCAGGCTCTAGTTTACTCTCGGATGCGTTATGATGATCCTGATGGAGACTATGGCCGTCAAAAACGTCAAAGAGAAGTTATCAGTAAGGTTTTGAAAAAGATTTTAGCCTTGGACAGTGTTGGTAAATACCGTAAGATTCTTTCTGCTGTCAGCAAAAATATGCAAACTAATATTGAGATTTCAAGTAAAACTATTCCTGATCTTTTGGGCTACAGAGATGCGCTCAAAGAAGTTAAGACCTATCAGCTAAAAGGGGAGGCTGCAACTATTGATGGCGGTTCTTATCAACTGTTAACAAGTAAGGAAATTTTAAAAGTTCAAAATCGCATTAAGAAGCAATTAGGGATTAAGGAATCAGACTTAGAAAACTTAAAGACTACTGCTATGCTCTATGAAAATTATTCTGGAGATACCAGTGTCTATGACAGCAGCTCCAGCAGTGCTTCAGATTACAGCAGCGGGAATCCAGCCGCAGGTGCTTATTCAGGGTCAGGATCTACCTATGGTTATGATTCCAATTATGGATCATCTTCTAATTATAATTCAGGTGCAAATGCTGGAACAAATTCCAATTATGGCGGCTATTCCAGCCAAGGTTCTTATCAATAACTCTTTGCCGTTATTGGGCATTAAAACAGAAATAGTAAAAAGAGTCTGGGCATGATTTTCAAGCCCAGACTCTAGTTTGCATTTATGCTGCTAAAGTACTTTCTATGTTAAAAATAGAACAGATGATTGCTGCGCAATAGCCTGTAAAAAGATCTGTCATATAGAATAGGAGAGTTAAATTGCTTAGCCCATTATTGGCAAGTTTACGATACTGTCTATCCATAAGGAGGAAAGGGATAATCAGCTTTAGTCTTCTAATTTGTTTTGTATTTATCAGCTATATGTTGAATTTCGGAAAGATGTGCTTGGCTATCAGCTTGAAAAACGCGTAGTTTATAGGCTAGATCCTGTCCTAGCTGACGCAAGGTCTTTTCTTGACTTTGCAGAAAATCCAGATTGCCTTTTATATTTTCAATATCTGCTTTTGCTTGCTTCAAGTGCTTCTTATCAGCTTTGTAGGATGTTTTTAGCTTTTCACGGTTTTTGTAAAGGCAGAATAAGCTGGCGCCAGCGATTCCTGAAAAGATAAATGTTTTTATTTTCATGCTTGTATCTCCTTTTGGATATTTCCAGCCAGCAAGCCTAACTCTTCAAAATTAGGATCATGCTCAGTAAAATGGATAGCCAATCCATCTTCCTTGTTATAGCGGGGAAGAAGGTGGATGTGCGCGTGAAAAACAGTTTGACCAGCGATGGTTTCATTGTTGTTAATAATGTTAAGTCCACTGGCTGAGGTTACCTTTTTGAGGGCACGGGCGATCTTTGGAATAGGAGAAAAGAGCTGAGAGGCCATCTCTTCAGACATCTCTAAAACATTGCGAACATGTTTTTTGGGTACAACTAATGTATGCCCCTTGGTAGCTTGTGAAATATCAAGAAAAGCTATCACTTCGCTGTCTTCATAAATCTTTGATGCGGGGATTTCACCAGCAACAATTTTACAAAAAATACAATTTTCCATTACAAATCACCTTCTCAGCTTCTTTTTGTTATAATTATAATATAGTATATCAAAGTTAGAAAGAAACGTCATGTTAAAAATAGAAAATCTAACAGGCGGATATGTAAATATCCCTGTTTTAAAAAATATAAGTTTTGAAGTTGCTGATGGTGAATTGCTGGGCTTAATTGGATTAAATGGTGCAGGTAAATCAACGACCATTAATGAAATTATCGGGCTTTTAACGCCTTATGCTGGGAAGATCAGCATTGATGGCCTAACTCTTTTGGAAAGTGGTGCGGATTATCGGAAAAAAATTGGTTTTATCCCTGAAACACCTAGTTTATATGAAGAGTTAACTTTGAGAGAGCATATCGAAACTGTTGCCATGGCTTATGATATTGAAGTGGCATTAGTTTTAGAACGTGCACAGTCCTTACTTAAGCTTTTTCGTTTAGAGGATAAACTGGATTGGTTCCCTAGTCATTTTTCTAAAGGGATGAAACAAAAAGTCATGATAATCTGCGCCTTTGCTGTTGATCCCAGTCTTTTTATTGTAGATGAACCCTTCCTTGGTTTAGATCCTGTTGCTATCGCGGATCTTACAGAACTTCTGGCAAACGAAAAAGCTAAAGGTAAGTCTATTTTGATGTCTACGCACGTTTTGGATTCTGCAGAAAAAATGTGTGATCGTTTTGTTATTTTACATCATGGCCAAATAAGAGCCCAAGGGACCCTTGCTGAGCTGCGGACTCATTTTGGGGATGAACAGGCCAGTCTTAGCGATATTTATATGCATCTGACTAAAGAGGAATACTAATGGAACATATTTTCAAAAAAAGGCGTTTGAATTTTCTCTATCAATCATTGAAATACATGCGCTATGTCTTTAATGACCACTTTGTTTTGGTGCTGATTTTTCTGCTTGGTTTTTTGATGGTTCAATACAGCCGCTTTCTAAAAGCTTTTCCGGCTAACCATGTCCCTATCATTTTAGTTTTGCTGGTTTTGCTGCTTTTTTTGCTTTTTTGGGGCAATATTGCCACCTATTTGGAAGAAGCAGACAGTCAGTTTCTCTTGGTTCAAGAAGCAAAACTGATTGAGATAATCAGAAAAGCTAAAAGACGTGCTTATATTTTTTGGACTGGTATTCAGACTTTTTGCCTTTTGTTGCTGGCTCCTTTATTTCTCCGTTTAGGACTTTCATTCCCTTATTTTTTGCTTCTTTTGCTCTTTTTAGGAGCTGTTAAGGGACTGATAATGGAAAGAAAAAGCAGACAGCTCATTTCTTCTAAAAAAGTATTCTGGGATAAAGCCATTCATTATGAGCAGAAACGGCAGCAAAGGATTCTAAAATTCTTTTCTCTCTTTACGAATGTGAAGGGAATTTCAGCTAGTGTTAAGCGGCGTTCTTATTTAGATTTTCTGACTAACCTTCTGCAGAAAAGTCACCAAAAAACATGGTCGAACCTGTATTTGCGTGCTTTTTTGCGCAGCGGAGATTATTTAGGCTTAACTTTACGTTTGCTCATTTTGAGTCTTCTTAGCTTAATTTTTATTAAGAGTCCCTTGATTTCGGCTGGATTGGCTATTCTTTTTAACTATCTTTTGCTTTTTCAGCTGCTGGCTCTCTACAAACATTATGATTATCAGTATCTGACAGTTTTATTTCCAGTAGCCGGTCAGTCAAAAAAGAGCAATTTATTTCAACTATTACGTTGTATTTTATATCTTTTGACAATTTTTGAAGTCTGTCTTAGTTTTTCTTGGTTTAAGTGCGCTCTTTTAGTAGGAGCTATGCTTCTTTTAAACGAAGTCTACTTATCTTATAAAATAAAGAAGATAATTGACGAAGGCACTTAAAACAAGTAAAATAAGACTAGCAATTTTAATACAAAAGGAGGAGCAGTGTGGCACAATCAGATAAAGATTTGACTCTGACACCTTTGAGAGGAAAAAGCGGCCAAGCCTATATTGGGACTTATCCCAATGGCGATAAAATTTTTGTTAAAATCAACACAACTCCTATTTTAGCTGCTTTGGCTAAAGAGCAAATTGCACCACAGTTATTATGGGCCAAGCGTCTTGGTAACGGAGATATGATGAGTGCGCAAGAATGGCTGGACGGGCGCCTGCTTACAAGAGCAGATATGAACAGCAAACAAGTGATTCAAGTTTTACTGCAGATGCATAAATCAAAACCCTTGGTTAATCAGCTGCTAAAACTCAATTACAAAGTAGAAGGCCCGCTGGATCTTCTTTTATCTTGGGAACGCAATGCGCCTTATCAGATTGCTGAAAATGCTTACTTGCAATCAGTCGTTACAGAGATGAAACGAGAAGTTCCTGATTTTAAAAAGGATCAAGCAACGATTGTTCATGGTGATGTAAGACACAGTAACTGGATTGTTACGACTAGCGGCCTTATTTATTTAGTAGACTGGGATTCTGTACGTGTGGCAGATAGGATGTTTGATGTAGCTCATGTCTTAAGCCATTATATTCCAAAGACGCGCTGGGCAGATTGGCTGACTTATTACGGTTATAAAAAAAATGAAAAAGTCTTTCAAAAAATCAGCTGGTATGGACAGTTGTCTTATTTATACCAAATTTTACAGTACTACGATAACCGGGATATGGAAAATGTTAATCAGGAAATTTATGAATTGCGCAAATTCAGAGATTCTTTTTAAAGGGAGATCATGAGAGTTAGAAAACGAAAGGGCGCTAAGGAGCACCTAGAAAACAATCCTCAATATGTCATAGTTCATCCAGAAAAAGCTAAGGGCCGCTGGCAAGAAGTCTTTGGCAATCAAAACCCTATTCACATTGAAGTTGGCAGCGGTAAAGGGAGTTTTATTACAGGTATAGCTGCTCAAAATCCTCATATTAATTACATTGGGATTGATATTCAGACTTCTGTTTTGAGCCATGCTTTAGATAAAGTCTTGGCCAGCAGCCTGCCTAATGTTAGATTATTGCTGGCAGATGGATCAAGTTTGAAAAATTATTTTGCAGATAGCGAAATTGCACTGCTTTATTTAAACTTCAGCGATCCTTGGCCTAAGAAACGACATGAGAAACGCCGATTGACTTCTATAACTTTTCTTGATGTTTACAGACAAATTCTGCCGGAAAAGGGAGAAATTCATTTCAAAACGGACAATCGCGGTCTTTTTGAATATAGCTTGGCAAGTTTCTCACAATATGGTATGATTTTAGAGCGGGTATGGTTAGATTTACATGCTAGTGATTTTGAAGGCAATGTGATGACAGAATATGAAGAAAAATTTTCGCAAAAAGGCCAGGTTATCTATAGGCTGGAAGCTAGTTTTTAAGGCTGTCATTCTTTGTTTTTATACGATTTGAATTTTTATAACTAAATTGTGAAGCAAAAGAAAGAGCTTTGCTGATGGACTGTTTCTTTTTGCTTTATAAAATGGAGAGGTCGCATAGTGGCTGAGTGCGCACGCTTGGAAAGCGTGTAGTCCTTAACGGGGCTCGGGGGTTCGAATCCCCTCCTCTCCTTAATAATTACGGCTTAAAAAGCGGCAGAAACTATTTCTTTTTTTGGAGCTTACGATAGAGTTAAGAAACTGGTTTTAGGCTGAAAGGCTATTTTTCCTCTATATTAGGGGATTAAAGCTTATCTGAACTGCTATATCAGAGCAGTAATATTAGCTTGTATGAACAGTGATTATGTTTTTATCCCTGTCTTATCACAATTGGAACTTGTATTTTTTAAAATTTATGTTATAATAATAAAAAATAATACAGAAAGGGGCGAAGTTGTAACTTCGCCTCTTATGTGTGTGAGGAGGGAAAGATAATCGCAGCTATTGTTGATATCGTAAGTCAAGTTATTACACCTGCTATTGCAGAACCTTTTGAATTGGTGAGTGTTGAGTATGAAAAGATGGGAAAAGATCAGGTGCTTAGTATTTTAGTTGATAAGCCTGGCGGTATTACAGTAGAGGATACTGCAGAACTGACAGAGATTATCAGTCCTTTATTGGATGCTATTGAGCCTGATCCTTTTCCAGATAGATATATGCTGGAGGTTTCCAGTCCTGGTTTGGAACGTCCGCTTAAGACAGCTGAAAGCTTGACAAATGCTATCGGTCAGTATGTTAATATCAGCCTCTATCAGGCTATTGATAAGGTCAAACATTTTGAAGGAGATCTGGTGGCCTTTGATGGTGAAACGCTGACGATCACTTATAGAGATAAGACAAGCCAAAAAACCATTGATATTCCCTATCAGATGGTTGCTAAGGCCCGTCTTGCTGTGAAACTTTAGAAAGGAAAATCTTTGTTAGGCAAAGAGAAAAAATTATGAGCCAAGAAATGCTAGAAGCCTTCCGTATTTTGGAAGAAGAAAAACATATCAATAAAAATGACATCATTGAAGCAGTGACAGAATCATTGAAGTCTGCTTATAAGCGTCGTTATGGTCAGTCAGAAAGTGCTGAAATTGTCTTTAATGAAAAAACAGGTGATTTTCAGGTTTTTACTGTTCGTGAGGTTGTTGAGGAAGTTTTTGACAGCCGGCTTGAGATCAGTTTGAAAGATGCTCTTGAAATCAATACAGCCTATGAATTAGGAGATAAAATTCGTTTTGAAGAGTCTCCAAAAGAATTTGGACGTGTAGCAGCTCAATCAGCTAAGCAAACTATTATGGAAAAAATGCGCCGCCAAATGCGTGAAATTACCTATAATGAGTTTAAAGAACATGAAAATGAAATTATGACAGGAACTGTGGAGCGTTTTGACAATCGTTTTATCTATGTCAATTTAGGCAGCATTGAAGCGCAGCTGTCTCGTCAGGATCAAATTCCAGGTGAGAGTTTTGCTTCACACGATCGTATTGAAGTTTATGTCTATAAGGTTGAGAATAATCCTAAGGGTGTCAATGTTTTTGTCAGCCGCAGCCATCCAGAATTTATTAAGCGTATAATGGAGCAAGAGATTCCTGAAGTTTTCGATGGGACTGTTGAAATCATGAGCGTGGCGCGTGAGGCTGGGGATCGGACTAAGGTTGCGGTTCGCAGTCATAATGCGAATGTAGATGCTATTGGTACAATCGTTGGCCGCAAAGGAGCCAATATAAAAAAAGTTACGGGTAAGTTTCATCCAAAGCGTTTAGACCAAAAAACGGGTCTTTGGGTTCCTGTAGAAGAAAATATTGATGTCATTGAGTGGGTTGATGATCCGGCAGAATTTATCTACAATGCTATTGCACCTGCTGAGGTTGATCAAGTCCTTTTTGATGAGGAAGATGAGAAACATGCAACAGTTGTTGTTCCAGATAGCAAATTATCTCTTGCTATCGGCCGCCGCGGTCAAAATGTTCGCTTAGCAGCTCACTTAACGGGCTATCGGATTGATATTAAATCAGCCAGTGAATTTGACGAAATGGAATCAGCCTGGGAAGATCAAAATGCGCCTCTAGAAGAAATAGCTCCTGAGGACACAATAGCTAGTGATGAGATAGATGAGATCAGTGAGCCTGCTCCAGAATTTGCAGTTGATGATATAGAATAGGAAGTTAGAGGTGTTTTATGGCAAAGACAAGAAAAATACCTTTAAGGAAATCTCTTGTTTCAGGAGAATTGATTGATAAACGCGACCTGCTCCGTATTGTTAAAAATAAGGAAGGTGAAGTATTCATTGACCCTACTGGAAAGAAAAACGGTCGGGGAGCCTACATCAAGATTGATAATGGGGAAGCCTTAACAGCTAAGAAGAAGCGCGTTTTTAATCGCAGCTTTTCTATGGAAGTTCCGGAAGCATTTTATGATGAATTAATTGCTTATGTTGATCACAAGGTCAAAAGAAGAGAGTTAGGACTTGAATAATTTACAACGGTTATCAAACTTACTGGGACTTGCTCAGCGAGCAGGGCGCCTTATTTCAGGTGAAGAAATGGCTATCAAAGCTATTCAAACACAGCAGGCAAAACTTATTTTTTTAGCTAATGATGCTGGACTAAATCTGACTAAGAAGGTAAGAGATAAAAGCAACTATTACGATATAGAAGTCTCTACAGTGTTTTCAACACTGGAATTAAGTGCCGCTATTGGTAAGCCAAGAAAAGTGCTTGTCATAACGGATACTGGATTTTCAAAGAAAATGAGGACTCTTATGGAATAAAAAGAATAGGAGGACATAATTTGTCTAAGAAAAGATTATATGAAATTGCTAAAGAATTGGGCAAAGAAAGTAAAGAAATTGTTGCACAGGCAAAATCACTGGGTTTAGAAGTAAAAAGCCATGCTTCAAGTGTTGAAGAAACGGATGCTCAGCGTATTATTGACAGCTTTTCTTCGGCAGCAGAAACCGCAAGGAAGAAAACTGAAGCAAAAGCTGAACAAACAAGTACTGCTGAAGCGAAACCAGCAGTTAAAACTGCTGGCCGTCCAAGACCGCAAAACCGTAATTTTAAAGCGGAGCGCGAAGCGCGTGCAAAGGCAGAAGCAGAACGCCGCCAAAATCATAAGAAACAGCAAAATAAAAGAAATGACAATCGCCAAAAAGATAGTCAAAATGCCTCTAAAGCTAATCAGCAAAAGACTAATAATCGCTTTGCTAAGGATCATCAAAAAAATAATCGCCCTAGCGGTCGCGATAATAATCAAAATAGCAAACAAATGGATCAAAACGGATCGCGTATTGATTTTAAGGCACGTGCAGCAGCTTTGAAGGCAGAGCAAAATGCTGAGTACTCACGGCAAAGCGAAACACGTTTTCGTGAGGCGCAAAATGCTAAACGCCGTGAGCAAGAAGAAGAAAGAGTCAGAAAAGCTAAGCAGAAGGAACAAAAGCGCACAGAGCAGCTAGCTAGCTCCCAAGAGACTCAGCAGCCGAGGCCAACTGTAGCGGAAGCTCCTAAGCCGGCAGCTATCGATACACGCCGCAAAAAACAAGCACGGCCTGATAAAAACCGTGATTTTTCACATGAAAATGAAGATGGGCCAAAACAAAATAAAAATAAGAAAAATCGGAATAAACAAAACCAAGTGAGAAACCAAAAGAATAGTAATTGGAATAAGAAAAATAAAAAATCTAAAAACAATCGCGATAATACTAATCCTAAACCTGTTACTGAACGTAAATTCCATGAGTTACCAAAAGAGTTTGAATATACGGAAGGTATGACAGTTGCAGAAATTGCAAAACGGATTAAACGTGAGCCTGCTGAAATCGTAAAGAAGCTCTTTATGATGGGTGTTATGGCCACTCAAAATCAATCATTGGATGCTGATACAATTGAGCTATTGATGGTTGATTATGGTATTGAAGCGCACCAAAAGGTAGAAGTTGATGCGGCTGATATTGAACGTTTCTTTGTTGAAGATGATTACCTTAATAAAGATAAGATGGTTGAACGGGCACCAGTTGTTACTATTATGGGACATGTCGATCATGGTAAAACAACCCTGTTAGATACTCTTCGCAATTCACGTGTGGCTACAGGTGAAGCTGGCGGCATTACCCAGCATATTGGTGCATACCAAATTGAGGAGGCTGGCAAAAAAATTACTTTTTTGGATACACCAGGACACGCTGCTTTTACAAGTATGCGCGCACGCGGAGCATCAGTAACTGATATTACTATTCTTATTGTTGCTGCTGATGATGGTGTAATGCCACAGACAATTGAAGCTATCAATCACTCTAAAGCTGCTAATGTTCCCATCATCGTTGCTATTAATAAAATCGATAAGCCAGGTGCCAACCCAGAACGTGTTATCGGTGAGCTGGCCGAATATGGCGTCATTTCAACAGCTTGGGGCGGAGATTCCGAATTTGTTGAAATTTCAGCGAAATTTGGTAAAAATATTGAGGAGCTTTTAGAAACAGTTCTTTTAGTAGCAGAAATTCAGGAACTTAAGGCAGACCCAACTGTTCGTGCTATCGGTACAGTCATTGAAGCACGTTTAGATAAAGGCAAAGGTGCGATTGCTACCCTTCTTGTACAGCAAGGGACCTTACATGTGCAAGATCCTATTGTTGTTGGCAATACTTTTGGACGTGTTAGAGCTATGACTAATGATCTTGGCCGTCGTGTTAAAACAGCTCCTCCGTCTACTCCTGTCTCTATCACTGGCTTGAATGAAGCGCCTATGGCAGGAGATCACTTTGCCGTGTATGAAGATGAAAAGGCTGCGCGTGCGGCCGGAGAAGAACGTGCTAAACGTGCTCTGCTTAAACAGCGCCAGCTGACTCACCGCGTTAGTCTTGACAATCTTTTTGATACACTTAAAGCTGGCGAAGTTAAGTCTGTCAATGTCATTATCAAGGCTGATGTACAAGGTTCTGTAGAAGCCCTAGCAGCCTCCTTACTTAAGATTGATGTTGAAGGTGTTAAGGTAAGCGTCGTTCATTCAGCTGTCGGTGCTATTAATGAGTCTGATGTGACATTAGCAGAAGCTTCTAATGCAGTTATTATTGGTTTCAATGTCCGTCCTACCTCTCAGGCTCGTCAGCAGGCAGAAGCAGACGAAGTTGAAATTCGCTTGCATTCTATTATTTATAAAGTCATTGAAGAAGTTGAAGATGCTATGAAAGGAATGCTTGATCCAGAATTTGAAGAAAAGATTATTGGTGAGGCCTTAATTCGTGAAATCTTCAAAGTTTCTAAAGTAGGAACAATCGGTGGCTTTATGGTAACCAGCGGTAAAGTGACCCGCGATTCGAAAGTTCGTGTAATTCGAGATGGAGTTGTTATCTTTGATGGTGCTTTAGCAAGTCTTAAGCATTATAAAGATGATGTTAAAGAAGTTGGTAACGGTCAAGAAGGTGGTCTTATGGTCGAAAATTACAATGACATCAAGGTAGATGATATGATCGAAGCCTATATTATGGAAGAGATCAAACGATAATATAAAAGATTTCATTTAGAAACTAATATTGCTAGTTTAGTTCACCCTACTGTCATCGAAAGAATAGCTTATTTAGCTAAGTAGGGGGATAGCTTAGACATTAAATAGTTTGAGTCTTGGCTTTTGTCTTTCATTTCTGGCTGCTGCAATGATTTAGAAAGGAAAAGATAAACAATGGTGAATTATCGTCTTGACCGCGTTGGCATGGAAATTAAACGCGAAGTCAATGAAATTCTGCAAAAAAAAGTACGCGATCCCCGCGTTGCTGCTGTGACGATTACAGATGTGGAGATGCTGGGGGATCTATCACTAGCTAAGGTCTACTATACAGTCATGAGCGATTTGGCTTCAGATAATCAAAAAGCTCAAGTTGGTCTTGAAAAAGCCAAGGGAACGATTAAGCGTGAACTAGGAAAAAATCTGACTATGTACAAAATTCCAGACTTGACTTTTATTAAAGATGAGTCTATTGAATATGGAAATAAGATAGACCAAATGTTACGTGATTTGGAAAAAAAAGAATAATATGACAAGGGCTGGGCAAAAATGTGTCCAGCCCTTATATTTTGCCCTCAGTTTTGCGCTGCTTGCTTAAGCTTTTTCTTTCCTCTATTTGGGAAGAAGGTAAGACTGCCGTTTTACCTCTAGTGGTCTTAATTTAGAAAAATTTAAGTTATGTAAAGTTATGTTAATTTCATTTTGTTGTTTCGCAACAATAGTGTAAAAAAGATGAATTAAGCTAATAAAGTATCGTCAAATACAGTATGTGAAGCTATTGTAGCGATGCTATTATAATCATTCATTAAGGGGAGATTTCATGAAAAATAGTGGGCATTATAAGATGCGTAAAGTTAAAAAAAGATGGGTAACTGTTTCTGTTATACCTGCAATGCTGTTCTTATCTTTAGGGTTGGCAACTGTTAAGGCTGATGCTGAAACATCAGATAGCATGCCTAGCTCTACAGTGAGCAGAGAACAGACAACCGACCAAAGACAAGAACCTTCAGCAGCTGCATCAGAAACAAATAAGATTGCACTTGAAGGAGATAGTGTCTCACCAAAAGTAGGGTCAGAACAAACAGATCCAGCTAATGAAAAGATATCAGAGCAAAATAAAGCAGGTATTAGTGAAGAAACACAGAGAAAAAGCAGTGTGTCAGACCAAGCAGCTGCCACTAATGAACCTGTATCAAAAGATGTAATATCAGAAACGGCTGAAGTAAAAGCAGCACAAAAGGCTGCTGCACCTAAAACAGATGGTGTTATAGTGACAAAAAATGAAGCTGAGCAGACAGCTGCATCTGATCAAGAGTTAAATCAAGCAAAGGTTCAAGAGGCTATAGATTCATTAACAGCAGCTTCAAAAGGAAAGACAGTTTCTAAGGATCAAAACAGTCAGAAAGTACAGACAGTTTCTGAACTGCAAAAGGTAAATGGTCTTACTTCTACAGGAATTTCAACCTTAGATGCTGCGGCACTGACTTATGAGTTTGAAAGGGCAAGAATTAACGGGGCAACTGATGCTAATATTCTTAGCGAAGCTCAAAAAGGCGGAAAGATAATACCTTCTAATTTGCAGTATATTGCTGATTTCTATGATAATAATACAGGAACCAGCGGAACAGCATTTAAAGATACTAATATTAATAAAGTTGTTATCGCTTATACGGGAACTAACTCTGATGGCAATGAATGGAAGGATGCTGTAGGAGCTGATATCATGGGAATTGGTTTAGCCAGAGGTCAGCATTATCAGCCAGCTTATGATTTTTATGATAAAATGGCACTGGAATATGGAGCAGCAAACATTATCTTAACAGGACACTCTTTGGGCGGTAATGTTGCTCAGCGTGTTGCTCTGAAAAGGAATGTGCCAAACACTATTGTCTACAATGCCGCTCCTTTGTACATACCAATTATTGCTTCTGTCGGCAATGCGGTATATGAGTCTATTCGTAATCGTTTTCAGCTTCCACCCAATAAGGAAGAAGCTAAAAAAACGATCAGTGAAATAGAAAATGAACGCAAAAATTTTACTGGAAAAGTGACTAGGATTACGACACAAAAAGATTCTCTTAATAATATTGTTCGCAGATTAGGAGGCGTCTATATAGGCAAAGAGTATGTTATTAACAACTCTGGCGGTCATGATCTAAAGTTTATTGCCAGTGACCCTAAACAAATTGATAATATCAAAAATATTATCACTCTTTAATATCTAACTGGAGCAACTCTTTGAAAACAGTTAGTTACTCTTATTGTTAAAAAACTTTCTCAACATTTATGAAAAGCAGCAGGTCTGTTTGTCTTTATCATTAAAGATGAATTATGCCTTTTAGCTTTCGTAAGAGTTGAGAAGTTTTTTACTTTTTAGCCTTAAGAAGCTAAAGGCCGCATTTTTATTTGTGCTATAATAAATAAAGTTTATTTTATTATGAAAGAAGATATGTTTAATATGAACATTACTGTTTATCTTGGAGCTAGCAAAGGAAATTTGCCTGTTTATGAGGAAAAGACGCTTGAGCTAGCGCGTTGGATTGCTTCTAAAAATCATGTTTTAATTTATGGAGGCAGCAATAGGGGATTGATGAGGATTTTAGCGGATGAAGTGCTTGCTCAAGGTGCTAAAGTTTATGGTTTTATACCCGATTTTTTGCAAGTTAAAGAGATTGCCCATCCTAATTTGACGGATTTAACGATTGTCAGCGATATGGATCAGCGCAAAAGGCTGATGATGGAAGAAGGAGATGTTCTTCTTGCCCTGCCTGGTGGTCCAGGAACCCTTGAAGAGATCAGTGAAGCTATTTCTTGGGCACGTATCGGACGCAATCCTAAGCCTTGTATTTTGCTGAATATCAATGGTTATTATGATTTTTTAAAAGCCCAGTTTGATCATATGGTATTTCAAGGTTTTTTGACAAAAGAAGATCGCGCTAACATCCTTTTTTCGGATGATTTAAAAGAGATAGAGTCCTTTATTGAAAATTATCAGTCGCTAAGAGATAAGTTTTAGGATTGAGGAGCGATTGGCTCTAGCTGTTTGAGAAGATTTGGTTATCAGATGCAGAAGATCTTGTTATACTTGATTGGATCAGATGAAATTGATGATCAAGAGATAAAATTTTGTCACTTTGCTGACGAAGTCAGATGAAAGTATGCTATAATTGGTCATATGAAACGAAATTTTGATCATATCAAGCGTATTGTTATAAAAATCGGTACAAGTTCACTTGTTTTGCCCAATGGGAAAATTAATTTAGATAAATTGGATCAGCTAGCTTTTGTCATCTCTAGTTTGATGAATAAAGGCTTGGATGTTATCTTGGTTTCATCAGGTGCTATGGGTTTTGGCCTTGATGTTTTGAAAATGGCTAAAAGGCCTGCCGAAGTTGCTCGTCAGCAAGCTGTTTCCAGTGTAGGGCAAGTGGCAATGATGAGTCTGTATTCTCAGATTTTTTCCCATTATCAAACAAATGTTTCGCAAATTCTTTTAACACGTGATGTGGTAGAATTTCCTGAAAGTTTAGAAAATGTAACCAATACTTTTGAAACCTTGCTATCTATGCGGATTGTTCCTATTGTTAATGAAAATGATGCTGTTAGTGTAGATGAAATGGATCATACGACAAAGTTTGGTGATAATGACCGTTTATCAGCAATTGTGACAAATATTACCAACAGTGATCTTTTGCTTATGTTATCGGATATTGATGGTTTGTTTGATCGCAATCCCACTATTTATGAAGATGCTGTTTTGCGTGAACAAGTCACAGAAATTACAGAAGAGATTATGACATCAGCCGGCGGCGCAGGCAGTAAATTTGGAACAGGCGGTATGATGAGCAAAATTCAAAGTGCTCAAATTATTTTTGACAGCAACCGTCAAATGATTCTTATGAACGGTTCGAACCCTCGCGATATTTTGCGTGTTCTAAAGGGCGATATGATCGGAACTTTTTTCTCAAAGGAGTGATTAAGCATGACGATGATTAATAGACTTGGAAAGAATGCTAGAAAGGCTAGTTTTTTATTAGCGAAGTTAGAAACTGCTTCGAAAAATGAAGCTCTTCTTAAAATAGCAGAAGGTTTAGAAGCAGAGATTCCTTATATTCTTAAAGAGAATGCCAAAGATATTGCTAAGGCAAAAGAAAATGGTATTACAGATATTATGATAGACCGTCTGTATCTTGATGCTGAACGTATTCAGACCATAGCTGCTGCGGTGCGAGATGTTGCCCAATTAGATGATCCTATTGGTCAGGTAGTGCGCGGTTACACTAATATAGACGGTCTTAAAATTGTTCAAAAGCGTGTACCTCTGGGTGTTATCGCAATGATCTTTGAGAGCCGTCCCAATGTTACCGTTGATGCCTTTAGCCTAGCTTTCAAAACTGGCAATGCGATTATCCTGAGAGGCGGCCGTGATGCTATTCATTCAAATATAGCCTTTGTGACAATTATGCGACAAATCTTAGGGCGTCTGGGATTAGATGAAAATAGTGTTCAGTTAGTTGAAGATACTAGCCATGCCCTTGCTGAAGATCTGATGGCGGCTGTAGACTATATTGATGTACTTATTCCAAGAGGCAGTGCTAATCTTATTCAAACAGTAAAGGACAAGGCAAAGGTTCCCGTCATTGAGACAGGTGTTGGCAATGTTCATCTTTATGTGGATGAATCAGCTGATTTAGAAATGGCCAGCAGCATTGTTATCAACGCTAAAACACAGCGTCCCAGTGTTTGTAATGCGGCAGAAAGTTTAATTGTTCATGAGAAAATAGCTCAAGAGTTTCTGCCAAAACTGGAGAAGGCTATTAAACAAGTACACCCTGTAGAATTTAGGGCAGATGAAAAAGCGTTAACTATTTTTGCTGATGCTAAACCAGCAAAAATAGAAGATTATGCAGCAGAATTTCTAGACTATGTGATGTCTGTAAAGGTTGTATCTGATCTAGATGAAGCTATTGCTTGGATAAATACTTATAGCAGCCATCATTCAGAAAGTATTATAACGCGAGATCTTCGTTCTGCTGAACGTTTTCAAGATGAAGTTGATGCAGCAGTTGTCTATGTTAATGCTTCGACACGGTTCACAGACGGTTTTGTTTTTGGGTTGGGAGCTGAAATTGGTATTTCAACACAGAAAATTCATGCACGAGGGCCAATGGGATTGGAAGCTTTGACGAGCACAAAATTTTATATTAATGGAAATGGCCAAGTAAGGCATTAAGTAAGAGAAGTCTTTTAATGCTGAACTTAGAGAGAAGTTTTTTGGCTTCTCTTTTTTAGTTTATTCTGGAATAAAAATATGGTAAAATAAGGATTATGACTAATGATTTTCATCATATTACGGTCCTTTTACACGAAACAGTTGATATGTTAGCAATTAAGCCAGATGGTATTTATGTTGATGCCACTCTTGGCGGGGGAGGACACAGCAGTTACCTGCTTTCAAAACTTAGTAAAAAAGGCCATCTTTATTGTTTTGATCAAGACCAAAAGGCTCTTGATCATGCAAAAAAACGCTTAAAACCTTATTTTGAAGCAGGACAGGTTAGCTTTATTAAAGATAATTTTAGAAATCTCAAAGCCTGTTTAGCGGCAGAAGGTATTTTTGAAATTGATGGTATCTGCTATGATTTAGGTGTATCAAGTCCTCAATTTGATGAAGGAAAGCGCGGCTTTTCTTATAAAAAAGAGGCTCCTCTTGATATGCGAATGAATCAAGAAGCTGACTTGACAGCTTTTGATGTGGTGAATACATATGATTATCATGATTTAGTGCGTATTTTTTTTAAGTATGGGGAAGATAAATTTTCAAAACAAATTGCTCGAAAAATTGAAACTGCCAGAAAAGAGAAACCGATTGAAACGACAGCAGAGTTAGCAGAGCTGATCAAATCGGCTAAACCTGCTAAGGAACTTAGGAAAAAGGGGCATCCAGCTAAACAGATTTTTCAAGCCATTCGCATTGAGGTCAATGATGAATTAAGTGCTATAGCAGAATCCTTGAGACAAGCTTTAGATTTATTAACTATTGATGGACGCCTTTCAGTCATTACCTTTCATTCACTGGAAGATCGTTTAGTTAAACAGGCTTTTAAAGAGGTAACTGAAGTCAATCTACCCAAGGGTCTGCCTCTTATCCCTGAAGATTTACAGCCTAAATTTTCTTTAGTTAATCGCAAACCTATTTTGCCTAGCCAGGGAGAGCTGAGCGATAATAATCGAGCGCATTCAGCTAAATTGCGGGTTATTCAAAAAATTCGAAGATAAGAGACTACTATGACAAATGAGAAACGAAGCGAAGCTCTTTCGCAAGCCTTACAAAAACGTATAAGAACATTTAGCCGCTTAGAAAAGGCCTTTTACGGAGCTATTATTATTACAGCTGTTACTTTAGCGGTTAGTATTATTTATCTGCAGAGCCGCAACCTGCAAGTTCAGCAGGAAATCAGCCGTTTAAACAGTCAGATCAATGATAAAGAAACAGAATATAATAATGCCAAGCAAGAAGTTAATGAGTTAAGCCGATACGACCGTATTTCCAAAATAGCTCAAAAAGCTGGCTTAACTGTCCAAAAAGATAATATCAAGAAGGTGGAATAACCTATGAAAAACCTTAAGAAGAAATTTTTAGATTATGTCATAGGTGATCGCAGAACACCTGAAAAAAATCGAGAACGTGTTGGGCAAAATTTAATGATTTTGTCTATCTTTGTTTTCTTTGTTTTTGTTATTAATTTTATTATCATTATCGGAACAGACAGGAAGTTTGGAGTTAACCTTTCTAAAGGAGCTTCTTCTGTCTATCAGAGCGTTCAGACCGTTCAGGCTAAACGAGGAACCATTTATGATCGCAATGGCAATCCGATTGCAGAAGATTCAACAACTTATAATATTTATGCCGTTATCAGTAAATCTCACGTCTCTACTTCAGGGGAAAAACTATTTGTTCAGCCCTCGCAGTATGATGAGGTCGCTGACATTTTCCAAAAATATCTTGGAATGGATAAAAAGTATGTTATCAAGCAGTTGAGTCAGAAGAAGCTGACACAGGTATCCTTTGGGACAAAAGGCTCTAATATTACTTACAGTACCATGTCAGCTGTCACTAAAGCTATTGACAAAGCCAAGATTAAGGGAGTGGCCTTTACAACCAGTCCTGGCCGTATGTATCCTAACGGAACATTTGCTTCTCAGTTTATTGGATTAGCACAGGTTAAAGAGAAAAAAGATGGAAGCAAGATTCTTGCAGGTGCTACAGGAATGGAGGCTGCTTTAGATAAAATTCTATCTGGTAAAGACGGCCAAGTAACCTATCAAAAAGATCGTAATGGAAATACCTTGTTAGGAGCAGCAACAACTGTCAAAGAGGCTGAAAATGGGAAGGACGTTTATACTACTTTGTCAGCCCCGATTCAGACCTACCTTGAAACACGGATGGATGCCTTCCAAGAAAAGGCTAAGGGTGTTCAAGCAAGTGCCACACTTGTTAATGCTAAAACTGGGGAAATTCTAGCTACCTCACAGCGTCCAAGTTTTAATTCTGATACAAAAGACGGCTTAAATGCTAAAGGTTTTACCTGGCAAAATACGCTTTATCAAACAAATTATGAACCTGGTTCAACTATGAAAGTTATGCTCCTTGCTTCAGCCATTGATAAAGGGGTCTTTAATCCTAATGAAACGTATAATAGTGCTGAGGTAAAAATTGCTGATGCTACAATTAAAGACTGGGACGTTAATGAAGGTATTTCCTCTGGTCAATACTTAACATATGCCCAAGGATTTGCCCACTCCAGTAATGTTGGAATGACAAATCTAGAACAAAAAATGGGCAACAAAACTTGGCTGAACTATTTAGATAAATACAGGTTTGGTCTTCCGACCCGCTTTGGTATGGGAAATGAAGCGACAGGACTTTTACCGACTGATAATGTTGTCACAACAGCTATGAGTGCCTTCGGTCAAGGTATTGGTGTAACACAAACACAAATGCTCAGAGCTTTCTCATCTGTTTCAAATGATGGCGTTATGCTGGAACCGCAGTTTATTTCTAAAGTTTATGATCCTAAGACAGGAACCACGCGCTCAGCACAAAAAGAAGTTACTGGAAAACCAGTTTCAAAAGAAGCTGCCGTTAAAACCCGTCAGTACATGGTTACTGTTGGAACGGACCCTTATTATGGCACACTTTATGCCAATGGTGCACCTGTCATTCAGGTTGGAAATCAGTCTGTTGCGGTCAAATCAGGAACAGCCCAAATTGCTTCAGGAGATGGTTCAGGTTATTTAACTGGCAGTAATGACTATATTTATTCTGTTGTTGCTATGGTGCCTTCTGAAAATCCTGATTTTGTCATGTACGTTACTCTGCAGCAGCCAGAGCACTTTAGTGTTACCTTATGGCAAGATGTTGTCAATCCTGTTCTTGAAGAAGCAACTTTGATGAAGGATACCCTGCTATCGCCAGTAGAGACACCAAAAGATCAGCAGACTAAATACCGCTTATCAAAAGTTATTGGCAAAAATCCTGGCAATATAGCAGATGAATTGCGTCAAAATCTTGTGCATCCTATTATCCTCGGAACAGGTAATAAGATCACTAAAACCTCTGTTGATTCAGGTTCAAACTTAAATGAAAATGAGCAGATTTTACTGCTGACCAGTCATTTTGAAACAGTACCGGATATGTATGGCTGGACAAAGAAAAATGTTAAGAAGTTTGAAGACTGGACAGGCATAAAAGTCACCTTTAAAGGAAAAAGTTCGGGAACAGTTACCAATCAAAGCGTTGATGTTGGTAAAAATCTTAAAAAAGTAAAAAAAATAACGATCACTATAGGAGATTAAGATGTTAATCAATTTACTAATTGCAGGGGCTGTCGCTTTCTTGTTGACGGTTGTTGCTATGCCTTTTTTCATCAGGTTTTACCAGATGAAAAAAATCACCGGCCAACAGATGCATGAGGATGTTAAGCAGCATTTAGCCAAGGCTGGAACGCCAACAATGGGAGGTACAGTTTTTCTCCTGGTTGCTATCTTAGTGACCCTTCCCTTTGCTTTTTTTGATCATCTTGCCAAAGGTTCTGTTTCTGGAGCTAGCTTTGCCATTTTATTTGTCTTGTTAATATATGGTATTATTGGTTTTCTGGATGATTTTTTGAAAATTTTTAAGAAGATTAACGAAGGCTTGACAGCTAGACAGAAGATGGCTCTGCAGATTATTGGCGGTTTAGTATTCTATTTTGTTCATGTCCTGCCAAGCGGAACGCACTCCCTTAATCTTTTTGGCTATTCCTTAAACCTAGGGGTTTTTTATATCTTTTTTGTCCTTTTTTGGCTGGTTGGCTTTTCAAATGCAGTGAATTTAACAGATGGAATTGATGGTTTAGCTTCTATTTCTGTTGTTATCAGTTTAGCAGCTTATAGCATTATTGCTTATAACCAAAAACAGTTTGATGTTTTGCTTATTATTGTTACTATGATTGGAGCCTTGTTAGGCTTCTTCATCTTTAATCACAAACCTGCTAAAGTTTTTATGGGTGATGTGGGCAGTTTAGCACTGGGAGCTATGCTGGCGGCCATTTCAATAGCTCTTCGGCAGGAATGGACTTTACTGATTATTGGGATTGTGTATGTGCTTGAAACAACTTCGGTTATGCTTCAAGTATCCTATTTTAAATGGACTAAAAAACGTAGTGGTGAAGGAAAGCGCATTTTCAGAATGACTCCTTTTCATCATCACTTGGAACTTGGAGGCTTACGCTTAGGAGAATCTACTAAAAAATGGTCTGAATGGCAGGTAGATGCTTTTTTATGGCTGCTTGGTTTAGCTGCTAGTTGCCTGGTTTTAGCTATTTTATACTTATAAATGAAAGTAAAACCTGATAAACAAAGGATTTAGCTGTCATTTTAGCTTTCTAAAAAAGCCGACTGTCTCTCTAAATACTCAAGTTTAACAGTAAAGTGAAAAATTTTACGATCTAAATAAGGAGTGAGGAAACTCAATAGCATATTTTTTGAGCTTGCTTGCTTTTTTTATTGTCAGTCTGTCGCTGTCGCTTTGCTTTAGTCTAGCGTTTTTATCTTACAATGAATAAAGAGGAAACTATGAAATTTACAGATTTTAAATTTAAACCTTATATCAATGAAGCTTTAGCTGATTTACATTTTGATACCCCTACAGAAGTTCAAAGAAAACTTATCCCTGTTGTTTTGTCTGGACGGGATCTAGTAGGTGAATCCAAAACGGGATCAGGAAAAACTCATACTTTTTTGCTGCCTATTTTTGAGAACCTAGAGGAAGACTCGGAAAATGTACAGGCTCTTATTACAGCTCCCAGCAGAGAGCTAGCTGCACAGATATACCAGGCTGCTAAGCAGATTGCGCATTTTTCTAAAAAAGACATTCGTATTTCAAATTATGTTGGCGGTACAGATAAACTTCGTCAGCTTGAAAAACTTAACAATCAGCAGCCCCATATTGTCATTGGAACGCCAGGACGTATTTATGACTTAGTGCAGACAGGCCAGCTTCTTATTCATAAAGTTCATACTTTCGTTGTCGATGAAGCAGATATGACTCTTGATATGGGGTTTATTGATACAGTGGATAAGATAGCTGCTCGCTTGCCAAACCATTTGCAGTTTTTAGTATTTTCAGCAACCATTCCTCAAAAATTACAGCCGTTTTTGAAAAAGTATCTAACCAATCCTCTTATAGAGAAAATTAAAACCAATACAGTTATTGCAGATACTGTTGAAAATTGGCTTTTATCAACTAAGGGGCGCGATAAAAATAATCAAATTTTAGAAATAGCTAAGCTTTTAAATCCCTATCTTGCTATGATTTTTGTCAATACTAAAGAGCGGGCTGATGATCTGCATGCTTTTTTGCGAGCTAATGGCCTAAAGGCCGCTAAAATTCATGGGGATATCCCTCCGCGTGAGCGCAAACGTATTATGAATCAAGTGAAAAGGCTTGATTTTGAATATATTGTTGCGACAGATTTAGCTGCTAGAGGGCTTGATATTGAAGGTGTCAGCCATGTTATTAATGATGCTATCCCTCAGGATCTGTCCTTTTTTATCCATCGTGTAGGCCGGACAGGACGCAATAGCTTACCTGGTATAGCCATCACCCTTTATCAGCCAAGTGATGATTCAGATATTCGCCGTTTAGAAAAAATGGGAATTCATTTTCAGGCTAAAATAATAAAAGATGGAGAATTTCAAGATACTTATGACCGTGACCGCCGATTTAACCGTGAAAAAGAACCAGAGAAATTAGATATTGAAATGATTGGTTTGGTTAAAAAGAAGAAAAAGAAAATTAAACCAGGTTATAAAAAAAAAATTCAGTGGAAGGTTGATGAAAAACGACGAAAAGCACGCCGTTCAGCTAATCGCGCTAAAGGTCGTGCAGAACGAAAAGCTAAAAAGCAGTCCTTTTAACATTTGACTATAAAAGAAAGAGAAATAAGCCGATTGCCTGTTTTAGCATTTTAAGGACTAAGTTAGCGGACAGCTAGCCTGCACTTGTTATCTTTGAGATATCAAGTTTTGATCATAGTGATAAAATATCTCTATCACAGTGATAAAAAATAACTATTATACACTCTCTTCTGATCATGATAGACTGGAATATAATATCTAAGAGGAGATTATAATGAAAAGCTATAAAAAATGGTTAGCTGCTTTTATCATTGTTGCAGCTGTCTTAGTCTGGTTTTTTTTCTTTTTATCAGGCAGATCAAGTTCACGGCAAACGATAGTGGTGGCAACAGATTCTGATACTGCTCCTTATACTTTTAAGAAAAAAGGAAAATTTGATGGCTATGATATTGCTCTTGTTAAGGCTATATTTAAAGATTCTAAAGATTATAAGGTCTCTTTTGAGACAGTTGCATTCTCATCTATTATGACAGGGATTGATTCGGGCCGTTTTCAAATGTCAGCTAATAACTTTAACTACAGCAAAGAGCGTGCTGAGAAGTATTTATTTTCCAACCCTATTTCTAAATCAAACTATGCTATTGCTAGTAAAGAAGGAAGATATAAGACTTTAGATGACCTATCCGGTAAATCTGTCGAAGTTTATACAGGTTCAAATTATGCAGCTGTGCTGGAAAATTGGAATAAGAGAAATCGAGATAAAAAGCCTATTGTGATTAAATATGTTGCTAATACGGTTACTTTGGCACAGCGCCTGCAGCATGTTGAGGACGGCAGAACTGATGCCTTGCTTTATGATGCTATTTCTTTAAAAACGGTCATTAAAGATCAAAATATAACATTAAAAGTTACCACTGTAAAAGGAAATATTGGCGATAAAAGAGACGGTTTAGAATATCTTTTATTGGCAAATGATAAAACAGGAAAAGCTCTGCAAAAATATATCAATAGCCGTGTCAAAGAGCTTCGAAAAAACGGAACGCTGAAAAAATTAAGTCAACGTTATTTTGCTGGTGACTATGTGTCAACACTGGACTAATATTTTAGAAAAGAGAAGGTTATGTTTCATTTCATTTTAGCAGCAAATTGGTACGATCAATTTGTCTCCATGCTGCCTAATGGCAGTCTATTTAGTTGGCGAGCTGTATTTGATGCGATACCGTCTATTTTGGGAAAGATGCCAATGACGCTCTTTTTGACATTTGCAGGTTCCTGTTTTGGCTTGCTTTTGGCGCTTCTTTTTGCGGTTGTCAAGATTAATCGTGTCAGAATTTTGTACCCTATTCAAGCGTTTTTTGTATCTTTCTTACGCGGAACGCCTATTTTAGTACAGCTCATGCTGACTTACTACGGAATTCCTTTGCTTTTAAAGGCACTCAATCAAAAGATGGGAACAGATTTTAATATTAATGATATTCCGGCTTCTGTCTTTGCTATTACCGCTTTTGCTTTTAATGAAGCAGCTTATACTAGTGAGACGCTTCGTGCAGCTATTCAGTCAGTCAATCCTGGGGAGATTGAAGCAGCTAAAAGTTTAGGAATGACAACGGCTCAGGTTTATCGTCGTGTCATCATTCCTAATGCAGCAGTAGTTGCAACACCGACCTTAATCAATACTTTGATTGGTTTAACCAAGGGAACGTCGCTTGCTTTTAGTGCTGGTATCGTTGAAATGTTTGCACAGGCTCAGATTCTTGGCGGTGCTGATTACCGCTATTTTGAACGATTTGTATCAGTTGCCCTGATTTACTGGGGAGTCAGTGTGATTTTTGAACAAATTGGCCGTCTTATTGAAAAAAGAATGGAAATTAATTCTCCTAGCAATATTACCAAAGACCAGGCTGTGGAAGGAGGTGTCAGATAATGTTTCGCATTGCAAATTTGAGTAAAGAGTTCGCGGGACAAAAGGTTTTGGACAATCTTAATCTTAATATTGAAAAAGCTGAAGTTGTCGCTTTAGTCGGTGCTTCTGGAGCAGGTAAATCAACTTTCTTGCGCAGTTTAAATTACTTAGAGCAGCCCGATTCTGGCAGCATTGAGATTGATCAATTTAAAGTTGATTTTAATACTATTAGCCAAGAAGAAATTTTGGCCTTACGCCGCAAGCTAGCCATGGTTTTTCAGCAGTTTAATCTTTTTGAACGTCGGACAGCCTTAGAAAATGTCAAAGAGGGGCTTAAAATTGTCAAGAAATTACCTGATGAGGAAGCTACAAAAATCGCTAAAGAAGAACTCGCTAAGGTTGGTTTATCAGACCGTGAAAATCATTATCCTAGACATCTATCAGGCGGACAAAAACAGCGGGTTGCTTTGGCAAGGGCTTTGGCAATGAAACCAGATGTTCTATTATTGGATGAACCAACTTCAGCACTTGACCCAGAATTGGTGGGTGAGGTAGAGCGCTCTATTGCCAATGCGGCTAAATCCGGTCAAACGATGATTTTAGTCAGTCATGATATGAACTTTGTAGGCCAAGTAGCAGATAAGGTACTTTTTTTGGAAAAAGGGCAGATTTTAGAAGAAGGTTCTCCTAAACAAATCTTTAACCATCCTAAAAAAGAACGAACGAAAGAATTTTTTGCCAGTTACAAAAGAACCTTTATTTGATATAATTAATAAGTAAGCCTAAAAGTTAAAGCTAGTAGAGCTAGATGGACCTGAATAGATACAAGAAAAAGAGATAGGCTGTTTGCTGCTTCGGAATATTTGAGACATTAAGCTCAAATCCTAGATATGGAATTCCAAAGGAAGTTGCTGCCGTTCGTATCACCCAAGGAAAGTCTTAAAAGAAGACTTTAGCTTCAATCTGAAACAGTACAGAGGGAAATTCTAGGTTGACTAAAGTCAACAGAAATTTTTCCAACCCTTACGTCTTACAAATAGCTTAGAAAAATTAAACGAGGCCAAGGATTTTTATACGTAATCTTCACGATTACACTCTTTTCTGTGGGTGCGTGCGCAGCAATCATGGCTGTCTGTCCCAGTCTCTCATTGATGGTGATGATAATGTTAGTGGAAATTTTTAATTTTTATATACAAGGTTTGCTGTTATCCAGTTTAACGGTTGTATTTGTCAGCTCAGGATGGATTCTTTATCGAGCTATACGTAAAAAGGATAAAACATCTAAAGATCGGCTGACGATTTTATATGAAGCTTTATTAATGAACCTTGTTACCATTCCTATCTTATCTTTTGCCTTTATGGCTATTATCCTAATAGTCAAAGCATAAGATTAGCAAATTTTCCAAAAATCTTTTAAAATAAAAATGGATATAGATATTGAAAGAGGAGAATAAAGCAATGTATGATATTATCATTATTGGTTCTGGACCAGCTGGGATGACTGCAGCTCTCTATGCTGCTAGAGGCAATTTAAAAGTTGCTGTCTTAGAACAAGGCGCCCCAGGCGGACAAATGAATAACACATCAGATATAGAAAATTATCCAGGCTATGAATTGATTTCAGGGCCTGAACTTTCAATGAAGATGTATGAGCCCTTGGAAAAATTTGGTGTTGAAAATCTTTACGGCATTGTAACAGCTGTGGAAGATCACGGCTCTGTCAAAAAAGTGATCACAGATGATGACATTTATGAGTCCAAAACGGTTATTGTGGCAACAGGAGCCAAGCACCGTCTGCTTACAGTTGCTGGAGAAGATACCTATACTAGCCGTGGTGTTTCTTATTGTGCAGTTTGTGACGGTGCTTTTTTCCGTGGCCAAGATCTGCTTGTTGTAGGCGGGGGAGATTCGGCTGTTGAGGAAGCCTTATTTTTAACCAGATTTGCCAATAAAGTAACGATCATCCATCGCCGTGATGAACTGCGGGCTCAAAAATTACTTCAGGAACGCGCCTTTGCTAATGACAAGATCGAATTTATTTGGGATTCAGTTGTTAAAGAAATTAAGGGAAATGACACAAAAGTAACAAGCGTTTCTATTGAAAATGTTAAAACAGGCCAAGTTAGCACTCAGCCTTTTGGAGGTATTTTTATCTATGTTGGACTAGATCCTGTTTCTGCTATGGTGGCAGATCTAGGCATTACAGATGCAGAAGGCTGGATTCCAACAGATGAAAAGATGCAAACGCAAAAGGCCGGCATATTTGCTATTGGTGACGTAAGGCAAAAAGACCTTCGTCAAATTACAACAGCTGTTGGTGATGGTGCTGTTGCAGCCCAGGCGGCTTATCACTATATTGTTAATAATTTTTGAAAGTTAAAGGGAGGCTGGGACAAAAGTCCTTAGCCTCGTTTAATTTTTTTGAGCTTTGCAAGACATATAGGTTGAGAGAATTTCTGCTGCACTGTTTCAGATTGAAGCTAAAGTCTTGTTTGAGGTCAGCAACTAGAAACTGGGACTTGCTGAAAATCGAAGACTTGGTCTGACCGATTTTTGTCTCACTCCTTCATTTATTTTGTGAGCTGGCTTTATATATCCTTGTGACTAGCTGGCAGATTTTTATAAGGATGACGATGGCTCCTATTTTTAGATAACTGGCTGTCTGAACGGGAAACATTTGCTCAAGTTGCAGAAAGGCAGTGAAGCGTTAAATGCAGGAAATCATGACTTTTGCTTTCTTCCCTTTTGTATAAATTTGAGGGTAAAAAATTGTGGTATAATGATAGCAATGAAACTAAAGGAGAAGCATAATGTATTCTGATGACAGTTTAACCTTACATACAGATTTGTATCAGATTAATATGATGCAGGTTTATTTTGATCAAGGTATCCATAATAAAAAAGCTGTTTTTGAAATTTATTTTAGGGAAGAACCCTTTAAAAACGGCTATGCTGTTTTTGCAGGGTTGGAGCGGATTGTTCGTTATTTAGAAGATTTAACTTTTTCAAAAACAGATCTAGCTTATCTGCGAAGTTTAGGCTATCCCGAAACCTTTTTAAATTATCTTGGTGAGTTAAAGTTAGAATTAACTATTCGCTCGGCTAAAGAAGGGGACTTAGTTTTTGCCAATGAACCTATTATGCAAGTAGAAGGTCCCTTAGGACAGTGTCAGTTAGTGGAAACGGCTCTTTTGAATATTGTTAATTTTCAAACGCTGATTGCAACAAAGGCTGCTAGAATCAGATCTGTTATTGAAGAAGAACCTCTTTTAGAATTTGGAACGCGCCGTGCTCAGGAAATGGATGCTGCTATTTGGGGGACGCGAGCAGCAGTTATTGGTGGTGCTGATGCCACAAGTAATGTACGCGCTGGTAAAATATTTAATATCTCGGTCTCTGGAACTCATGCCCATTCTCTTGTTCAAACTTATGGAAATGATTATGCTGCCTTTAAAGCTTATGCAGCAACTCATAAAGACTGTGTTTTTCTCGTTGATACTTATGACACTTTGCGTTTAGGAGTGCCTGCTGCTATTCGTGTGGCTAAAGAGCTAGGAGATAAAATCAATTTTCTAGGCGTTCGTATTGATTCAGGAGACATGGCTTACCTTTCTAAAAAAGTTAGAAAACAGCTTGATGAAGCTGGTTTCTCAGATGCTAAGATCTATGCCTCCAATGATCTAGATGAAAATACTATTTTGAATTTAAAAATGCAAAAGGCTAAGATTGACGTTTGGGGTGTAGGAACCAAATTGATCACAGCTTATGATCAGCCGGCTTTAGGTGCTGTTTATAAGATTGTCTCTATTGAAAACGATCAAGGGATTATGCAGGATACTATTAAATTATCCAATAATGCCGAAAAAGTTTCGACACCTGGAAAAAAACAGGTTTGGCGGATTACCAGCCGTGCAAAAGGCAAGTCAGAAGGGGATTATATCACTTTTACTGATATAGATGTCAATCAATTAGATGAAATTCACATGTTCCATCCGACTTATACTTATATCAACAAAGATGTCAGAAATTTTGATGCTGTGCCGCTTCTTGTTCCTATCTTTGAAAAGGGACAATTAGTTTATCAGCTACCTAATCTCAAAGAGATTAAAGACTATGCACGTAAAGAATTTGATAAATTATGGGATGAATACAAACGTCTTCTCAATCCTCAGTCTTATCCAGTTGATTTGGCCAAGGACGTTTGGGATAATAAGATGAATCTGATTGACCGTATTCGCAAGGAAGCCTACCAAAAAGGAGAAGTGAAATGAGTTTGCAAGAGGAAATCATTAGCCAATTAGGGGTTAAACCAAAGATTAATCCAAAAGAGGAAATTCAAAAATCTGTTGACTTTTTAAAAACTTATCTGAAAAAGCATGACTTTATGAAAACCTATGTCCTAGGAATTTCGGGAGGACAGGACTCTAGTTTAGCAGGACGTTTAGCACAGATAGCGATTGAAGAGCTCCGTCAAGAAACAGGTGATTTAGATTATCAGTTTATTGCGATTCGGCTGCCATATGGAGTACAAACTGACGAAGCAGATGCACAACGTGCGCTGGATTTTATTAAACCAGATATCAGCTTTGCTGTTAATATCAAATCAGCCGTTGACAGTGAAGTTGCTGCTTTAGCCAAAGCCGGTGTGAAGGTTTCTGATTTTAACAAGGGTAATATCAAGGCTCGCCAGCGTATGATTACACAGTATGCTGTTGCTGGGGAAAATAGCGGAGCAGTTATCGGAACCGACCATGCTGCTGAAAATATAACAGGCTTCTTTACGAAGTTTGGTGACGGGGGAGCTGATATCTTACCCCTCTATCGGCTGAATAAACGGCAAGGAAAACAGCTTTTAGTGGAATTAGGAGCAGATAAAGAAATTTATGAAAAAGTACCAACAGCTGACCTTGAAGAAGATAAACCAGGGATTTCCGATGAAGCAGCACTTGGCGTGACTTATCATGATATTGATGATTATTTAGAAGGGAAACAGATTTCCTCAGAAGCTCAGAGAAAAATTGAAAGCTGGTGGAAAAAGACAGAACATAAACGCCACCTGCCAATTTCTATTTTTGATAATTTTTGGAAATAGTTGGTATAATTGAAAAAATAAAATAGCAGGAGAAAAATGATGACAGGTGAAATAAATCAAGATTTTACAGATAAGCTATATGCTGAATTTGAAGCCAGTACAAAATTTAGGGCTGTTGAAAATGCTGTTACTCACAATGGTCTTTTGAAATCTCTAGAAAGCCGGCAGAAATCAGCTGCTAATAATTTTGCTTTTTCGATTGATTTAACCAAGGATAAAGTATCTAATCAAAAGGCTTCAGGACGCTGTTGGATGTTTGCAGCCTTAAATACCTTTCGCCATAAGTTAATCAGTGATTTTAAATTAGAAGAATTTGAACTATCCCAAGCTCATACTTTCTTTTGGGATAAATATGAAAAATCCAATTGGTTTTTGGAGCAAATAATAGCAACTGCTGATCAAGAGTTAACAAGCCGCAAAGTACAGTTCTTGTTAGATACGCCTCAGCAAGATGGCGGACAGTGGGATATGGTTGTTTCTCTTTTTGAGAAGTATGGTGTTGTTCCCAAATCAGTCTATCCAGAATCTGTTTCCTCCAGCAACAGTCGCGAATTGAATCAGTATTTAAATAAATTACTGCGCCAAGATGCTCAGATTCTTAGAGACAGTATGGCACAAAAGGAATCAGATGAAGCTATCAAACTTAAAAAAGAAGAATTGCTACAGGAAATTTTCAACTTTCTAGCGGTAAATCTGGGGTTGCCGCCGCGGCAGTTTGATTTTGCTTATAGGGATAAAGAAAATAATTATCGAGCAGAAAGAAACATTACCCCTCAAGATTTTTATGAAAAATATGTTGGCCTTAAGCTATCAGATTATGTTTCTATTATCAATGCTCCAACTTCAGATAAACCTTACGGTCAATCTTATACTGTTGAATTGCTCGGCAATGTTGTTGGAAGCCCTGCTGTGCGCTATCTTAATGTAGATATAAAACGGTTTAAAGAACTGGCCCTTTCTCAGCTGAAGGCAGGTGAAACAGTTTGGTTTGGCTCAGATGTTGGTCAGTCAAGTAATCGCCAAACAGGCGTTATGGCAACTGGTCTTTATGATTTTAAGTCGGGTGTCGATATTACTTTTTCACAAGATAAGGCAGGACGCTTAGATTATGGTGAAAGCCTGATGACCCATGCCATGGTTCTAGCAGGAGTAGATCTAGATGATAAGGGGCAGCCAATTCAATGGAAAGTGGAAAATTCATGGGGTGAAAAAGTTGGAAGTAAGGGTTATTTTGTAGCTTCTGACAGTTGGATGGATGAATATAGCTATCAAATTGTTGTTCGTAAAGATCTGCTCACTCCTAAAGAGCGCGCAGCATATGAAGCTGAACCAAACGTATTGTCCCCTTGGGATCCTATGGGAGCTTTAGCTGACTAAAACAGAATTTGAAGCAGCACTATATTTGATTTGGGACTGTATTTCGGCAGCAAGTATGGTATAGCTTTAAGCATGAAAATAAAGAGTACAGCTAATACAAATAAGGAAAGAAGCTTGGGATTATGTTATCCCAAGCTTCTTTTATGTAAAAACGGCAATTCAAGCAAATAGAAAAAGTTGGGATTGTTTGTTTCCCAACCTTCTCTTTTTAAGGATTTGTAGTGGCACTTGAAGCATTGCTAGATGCTTCAGTATTATCATTAGAAGATTCACTAGACTGTTTATTATCATCATTATTTTGGTCATCATTATTATTACTGCTGTCACTTGATGAAGCAGACGAAGCAGCAGATGTTGCCGGCGGGGTACCATATCGGCTGTTTGAACCACTAGAGCCGTTGAGATAGAGATAGCCGCCGCTGCGATATAAGCCATCAGGCATTGTCCAGTCAGAGTTGCCAGAACTAGTCAGATAAGACATCATTGTCCGGTAGACTCGTGCGGCAACTTTTAGTCCTTCCCCATAGACTGGCATGAGGCGGTTTTTGTAACCTGTCCAGACTGCCATGGAATATTGGGGAGTATAGCCGACAAAGTTTTCATCAGGTGCAATAGTTCCTAGTCCATAAGGATTTATGCCTAATTTTTGAGACATTTCACTTAATTCACTATCATCATAATTTGACGTCCCAGTTTTACCTGCTTGATAAATTCCAGAGATAGCAGCTTCAGTACCCGTACCATATGTTAAAACTGTTTTCAGCATATCTGTCATCATGTAGGCAGTAGTTTCTTTCATAGCACGACTGCCTTTGGCATCATAATTTTCAGAAGTACCATCCTTAAATTCAATTTTGTTAACATACTGAGGTTCATAATAAGTACCGCCGTTTGAAAATGCAGAGTAGGCTGCAGCCATTTTTTCACTGCTGGCACCATATTTTTGATCAGAACTGCTAGTATTGCTCGAAATGGCATTAGAATACATCATTTCAGGATAATTAATTCCAAGCCCGCTAAGGAAGTTTTTAGCTGTATCTAGGCCTGCTGCATCAAGTGCCCGAACAGCAGGGACATTACGCGATTGCTGAATAGCTGTTTGAATGGACATCCAGCCATTGTAGCGGTGATCCCAGTCATAAACCTGGGTTGTTGAACCTGGATAATAGTAAACAGAGTCATTAAGCATCTGACCTGTTGTCGTAAAGGCTTCGCTGTCTAAAGCTGGTCCGTAAGCTGAAATAGGCTTCATTGTTGAACCCCAGTCACGGTCAGTTTGAACAGCTTGGTTCGTACCAAAGGAAACATTAGTATTTTGCTTTCTTCCGCCTAATTGGGCGATAACTTTCCCATTTGTAACATCCATAACGGTTGAAGCAACCTGGAAGTTGTCATCAGGATAAGAAACATACTGATCGGTATTGTAAATATTCCAAAGATATTGCTGCGCATCAGAGTTAACATTTGTATAGACCTTCATACCAGCTGAAAAGATATCTTGGCCAGTACGTTTCTTAACTTCTGAAATAACCTGTTTGAGATAATTATCCATATATTTTGGATAACTTGAGGTACGTTTCAATTCTTGAAGGCCATCGCTGATAGGTGTTGCAACAGCAGCTTTGTATTCACTTTGAGTAATCTTTTTGTGCTTGTACATTTCAGAAAGCACAGTATTGCGTCTGCTTGTTGCTGCCTTAGGGTGTGCATAAGGATCATACTGAGTTGGTGCCTGAGGAATACCAGCCAGCATAGCTAATTGCGGGATAGAAAGATTTTTTAAGTCTTTACCATAATAGGATTTAGCGGCTGTCCGCATCCCATAGTTTCCGTTGCCCATATAGACCTTGTTGATGTAGAAAGTTAAGATCTCATCTTTACTGTATTTTCTTTCCATTTGAAGAGAAAGCCAAACTTCCTGCGCTTTACGTTTTAAAGTTTGGTCGGACTCCTTGGTTGAAAAATAAGCCAACTTAATCAACTGCTGGTCAAGTGTAGATCCACCCTGTGTAGAGCTTCTGCGTAAATTATTCCACACAGCTCCGAAAATCCGATAAATATCCACTCCGCGATGTTTGAAAAAACGGTGGTCTTCAATGGAAGTGATTGAATTAACTAAATTAATCGGAATTTTATCAGATGAGATACTTTCGCGTTTTTCTGCTCCCAGATCAGCAATTAACTTATTGTTGCTATCATAGACTAAACTTGAATTGGTTGCCTTTAGTTTAGCTTCTGACAATTTAGGCGCAGTGCTAACATAATAAGTAAACATAAGTCCGCCTATAATAATGATCAAAATAATAGCACTAAGCAGAAAGCCAGCTGTATATTTAAGTAGTTTTAACCAAAACGTTTTATCAAACTTAAGGTCTTTAAAATTGAAATCTGGTTTTTTAAATTTTATTTTATCGAATTTGATTTTAATCACCGCCTAAAATGTTTTTATCCACAATATCTAAATAAGGAATTTGCGGAAAGACTGACTCCCTCACACTGTAACCATTTTTTTTGATATAATCTATTGGCATAGACTTCCCTCCATTATCAATGCGATAAAAACGAATAAGATGGGAAGCAGGGAGAAGATAGGTCTCCTTAAGCGCAGAGAAATGCAGTAAGACAAAGCAGATTCCCTTTTGCTTTAAAACTTGTGACATATGTTCAATCTGATGTGCATGAAAATTTTTCATAGGAATAGATGTTTTATGTCTGGTTTCCTTTGCTTCGAAATCAATGTAGTGCCCTTTATAAACTCCAGAATAATCTGTTGTTGAAGCCTGTCTAAAATAGGCTTCAACAATTTTTGCACGACTGCGCTTTGGATAGTCGACTTTAACGATTTGAACTGGGGTTGGTTTTTTATGAATAACAGCAATCTGACGTGCTAAATAAAAACTATTTGTTGCATTTATTGCTGCTTCAAAGGACATACCGCGATTGGCAAAGTTTGTTGTTTTAACTGCTTGTGCGGGTTGGCTTTGTTTACGAATTATGTGATGAGGATAGTTGACCATAGTTCTCCTGACTTTATCAATAAATAATCATAACATAAAGCACTACTATTATACCATAAAAATAAGAAGGATAACAAATTATGACAACAATTCTTATAACAGGTTACAAAAGTTTTGAATTAGGAATTTTTCAAGATAAGGATCCCAAAATTGCTGTCCTCAAACAGGTCATAAAAAAGGACTTGATACGGTTCATTGAAGAAGGAGCAGACTGGTTCGTTTTTATGGGAAATTTGGGATTTGAATATTGGGCATTAGAAGTAGCTGTTCAATTGAAAAAGGAATACAATATTCAGCTGGCAACGATTTTTCCTTTTGAGACTCATGGCCAAAAGTGGAATGAGAGCAATCAAGAAAAATTAAGGCAATTTAAACAAACGGATTTTGTCACTTATACGTATAAAAAATATCAAAATCCAAATCAATTAAAAAGCTATCATCACTTCTTGCTGGATAACACAGACGGTGCTTATGTCTTTTACGATGAAGAAATGAAAACAAATCTCAGCTACTTTTCCAGCCTGATATCAGCTAAAGAAGGGTATTTCGTGACAAGGTTAACCTTTGAAAGATTAAATGAAATCATTCAGGATTTTGATGATAATTTCTAAAATTAAATACTTGCTTTTTACTTTCTTTTTCTGTATAATTGCACCTGATAGAGTCGCTTTTAGCTGCTTTTAATAAAGAATGATATGTTTGGAGAAAAAAGATGGCAAATATTATTTATACCCCTAAAGAAATTTTTGAACAAGATTTTAAGGTAAGCGTGAGAGGCTTCAACCGCAAGGAAGTTGATGAATTTCTTGATGATGTTATCAAAGACTATGAAACATATATTGCAGCTGTTGAAGAATTGCGTTCAGAAAATACACGTCTAAAAGAAGAAATCAAAAAATTAAAGCAGCGTCCTGAAGCAGCTAAAACGGCTTCTACAGTAACGCCATCAGTAGATTCCACTCATGTAGCAGCTTCAGCTGCTACAAACTTTGACATTCTTAAACGTATCAGCCGCTTAGAAAAAGAAGTGTTTGGAAAGCAAATTTCAGAATAATGAAATAGTGTAACAGTGCAATTTTTGGATAATCGCGTGGTTATTGGTGACCATGAGGAAAGTCCATGCTAGCACTGGCTGTGATGCCGGTAGTGTTTGTGTTAGGCGAAAAAATAAGCCTAAGGATGTGGTTAACACATTACGGCGGATAAAATCACTAAGTCTTATGATATGTGAGAGTCATCCTGAAAGTGCCACAGTGACGTAGTTTTTATGGAAACATAAAAAGTGGAACGCGGTAAACCCCTCAAGCTAGCAACCCAAACTTTGGTAGGGGCACGGAAAAGCTGGAAGAAGAACAGTCTTTTCTGACTGCAAAGCAGTAGACAGATGATTATCAAAGAAGATAATACCTAGTTATCTTTGGAACAAAACATGGCTTATAGAAAATTGCATAATAGGTGAGCTAGCTTTTGCTAGCTTTTATTGTTTGTTTAGTGAGGACTTTTATGAAAAAAATGTTTGATTTAATAGCTACGACAGCAGCAGGAGTTGAAGCTGTCGTCGGCAAAGAAATAAAAGGATTAGGGATTGATTGCCGCCTTGAAAACGGCAGGGTTCTTTTTCAAGGCGATGTGGAAATAATAGCCAAAACGAATCTTTGGCTGCGTGCAGCAGATCGTATTAAAATTTTAGTTGGAGAATTTTCTGCCAAAACTTTTGAAGAGCTTTTTCAGGGTGTTTTAGCGCTTGACTGGGGAAATTACTTACCCTTAGGCTGTCAATTTCCTATTGCTAAAGCTAAGTCCGTTAAATCTAAATTGCATAATGAACCCAGTATACAGGCAATTACCAAAAAAGCTATTGTCAAAAAATTGCAAAAACATTTTCATAGGCCTCAAAATGTTCCTTTACTTGAGAATGGTCCTGAGTTCAAAATAGAAGTTTCCATTTTAAAAGACAGAGCAAGGATTATGCTGGATACAACAGGTCCAAGTCTGTTTAAGCGTGGTTATCGTATAGACAAAGGCGGGGCACCGCTTAAAGAAAATATGGCCGCTGCTATTATTTTGCTGAGCAACTGGTTTCCAGACAAGCCTTTTGTGGATCCAACCTGTGGTTCAGGAACTTTTTGTATAGAAGCTGCTATGATTGGTAAAAATATAGCACCAGGAACTAATCGCCATTTTGCTTTTGAAAAATGGCCTTGGGTTGATCAAGCCGTTATGAACAAAGTTCGTTCGGAAGCAAAGAGCCAAGTAACTGATCTTGAACTGGATATTTTGGGCTTTGATATTGATGGCCGAGTGATCGAAATTGCCAAAAATAATGTAAGGGCAGCAGGTCTTGAAGATGTTATCAAATTGAAACAAATGCGCTTTCAAGACTTTAAAACAGATAAAATCAATGGGGTTATTATTTCAAATCCACCTTATGGTGAGAGATTGCTTGATGACAAAGCGATTGACATTTTGTATAATGAAATGGGTAAGGCTTTTGCACCGTTAAAAACATGGAGCCAATTTATTTTAACAAGTGATGAAACGTTTGAGAAAAAATTTAATAGACAGGCTGATAAGAAACGCAAACTTTATAATGGGACTTTAAGGGTTGATCTTTATCAGTTTTATGGTCAGCGTGTTAAACGTGAAGATAAATAGAAAGGTGAAAAAATTCGTGTCAAAAGAGGATAAAAATCCATTAGAAAATGAAAATAATGATAATCTTGACTTTCAAGATGCCAAAGAGATGACGGTTGGCGAAGCTGTTCGTAAGGATGGTGAACTAAAAGCCGGCATCACAGAAGAAGATGGTGTTCTTGATCGTTATATTAAACAGCATCGGGATGAGGTTGCTTCGCGAAAATTTGAAACGAACAGTGAAGACTTTCAAAATATCGATACTAGTACGTTGGATAATTTCATTAAACAGCAGCGAAAAGAATTGGAAGACACCGGCTTAATTGAACCAATTAAAGAAGCAGATGAAGAAACTGTCCGCGAGGAAGCTGAGGCTGCTGAAGCAAAAGATGAAGATAATCTTGAGGATACTCTCATTGCACCGGCAGTTTCTCCAAATCAAGAAATTTGGAAAAAAGCTGAATTTGAGGATGTGGCCTTATCTGATGAGAACAATCAATCTGATGGAGAAGAAAAACATTGGTCAGATAGTTTAATTCCTCAATATGAAGAAGATGATGATGATTTTGATGACTTCAAAGAGGATGAGGAAGAGAAACCTTTTTATAAAAAGAAAAAGGTTATTATTACTTCTTTGATTATTCTGCTGCTTTTAGCTGGCGGAGCAGCTTATGGAGTTTATAGATTAACACATCAGGAAACAAAAACAGCTAAAACAACTACTTCTTCAACATCAGATAATAATGACAAAACGAATTCTATAGCGGACTCTAGGAAAGCCTTTGAAAAATCTTACACAGCTTTTTTTATTGACAGTAAAAGAACCAAATTAAAAAATAATCAATTTGCTAATCTTCCTAAACTTGAAAAGATGTTGACCAGTTTAAAGGGAAGCAAATATCATGATGAAGCTAAAAAGAAGTATGATAGTTTACAGCGGCAAATCGCTGCTATCAATGCTGTTAATGGTAAATTTAAGGAAAATGCTGTTGTTGATGGGCAAAAGAAAGCTGTTACGATCAAAGACAATGCTAACTTTGATGATATTTCAGATAAAACATTAAATACTGGAAATGCTACTTTAGATACTCTTTTAAAATCAGTTATTGCAGATGGACGTAAGCAACTGAAATCTAAAAAAACAGCTAATGACTCAGCTAAATCTGCGGCAGCTAAAAAGAATAATAATGCAGAGTCCTCAGGAAATTCAACGGCTAATTCAGGCTCTTCCAACAACTCAGGATCATCGGCTAATGGTAATAAGACGCAAGCAGCACCTGCTGCTCCGCAATCTCCTAATAATGGCAGTTCATCTGCTTCTGGGTCTTCTGGCTATGGCATTTCTAATTATCAAACTTCAAAACTCCAGCGCAATCGCAGCCGTGTTCCTTTTGATAATGCTAAAATAGCTGACACTTCTAATCCAGCTTGGACATTTAATCCGGGAATTTTAGAAAAAATTGTTTCTATTTCGCAAAGCCGCGGTTATATTACAGGAAATAATTATATCTTGGAAAAAGTCAATATTATCAACGGAAATGGCTATTATAACATGTACAAACCTGATGGTACCTATTTATTTACAATTAACTGTAAAACAGGCTATTTTGTTGGAAATGCTTCTGGGCATTCTGATAAATTAGATTATTAATCACTAAAAATGAGGTTGGGACTTATTGTCCCAACCTCTTATCTTTAGTTATAGCTATAAATGAATGAGCAGCAGCCAGACAGTCCATTGGCTTATTCGTTTTACTTAAGCTTTCTTCATAAACTGGGAGTTTAAAGCTAAAATAAAAGAATCAAGTATAAGGAAAATGTCCCACTGTCTATTGCTGTTTTTGATTTTTATGGGTCTAAACAAGATGGCGTTCGTAAGGATTATCAGATAATCCCTGCTTGAGAATAAGTTTTGCCCATTCTTGGGCAGAAAACAAACTGTGATCCTTATAGTTACCGCAAGATTCAATAGTTGTTCCAGGGACATCCTCCCAGGAAATAGCCGTGGCAATTTCTTCTAAGCTTGATTTAATGGCCTTAGCAATATCAGTAGTTGTATGTTTTCCCCACATAATGAGATGAAAACCTGTACGGCAGCCAAACGGTGAGCAGTCAATCATGCCATCAAGACGCTCACGAATAAGTTTTGCTAGTAAATGTTCAATTGTATGAAGTCCTGCAGTTGGGATAGCATCAGCATTAGGCTGTACTAGACGAATATCATAATTGCTGATAACATCCCCTTTTGGACCAAAATCTTCTGAAATTAGGCGAACATAGGGAGCTTTTACAATGGTATGATCCATTTCAAAACTCTCAACAATAACTTCTTTTGTCATAGGTAAACTCCTTTTATTTTTTCATTAATCATAACATAATTTATAAGATGCTGCTCTTAAATTTTGGATTGTAGAAAATGATAATTTATGATAAACTATAATTTGGATTTTTAATTGAAATCTAATAAAGATTGAGGTAAAAGCATGTTAAATATTCTTTTAGCACTTGTTTTCTCCCTCATTGGTTTGGTTATTGGTTATGCAGTTATTTCGGCACGCTTAAAGAAAGCTAAAGAAACTGCAGAACTAACTCTTTTAAACGCAGAACAAGATGCTGTTAATGTTCGAAGTAAAGCTGAAACAGATGCCGAACATATCAAAGAAACAGCTGAACGTGAAAGTAAAGCCTATAAAAAGGAAATACTTATAGAAGCTAAAGAAGAGGCTAGAAAATATCGAGAAGAGATTGAAAAAGAATTTAAGTCTGAGAGACAAGAACTCAAACAAATGGAGGCACGATTAACAGAACGTGCAACAACTCTTGATCGCAAAGACGAAAATTTAAGTAGCAAAGAACAATTACTTGATAGTAAAGAACAAAGTCTATCCGATAAATCTAGACATATTGATGAGCGTGAGCTACAAGTCGAACAACTGGAAGTTAAAAAGACTGAGGAACTCGAAAAAGTAGCAGCCTTAAGTCAAGAACAGGCGCGTGATATCATACTTTCTGAGACTGAAAAGAATTTATCGTATGATATTGCTAATCGTATTAAAGAAGCTGATCGGGAAGTTAAGGATAGAGTTGATAAAACAGCTAAAAATGTGCTGGCTCAAGCGATGCAGCGTTTGGCTGGAGATTATGTTACAGAACAGACAATAACGACTGTACAGCTGCCAGATGACAGTATGAAAGGGCGTATTATTGGGCGTGAAGGCCGCAATATTCGCGCTTTGGAAAGTTTAACGGGCATAGATATAATCATTGATGATACACCAGAAGTAGTTGTTTTATCAGGTTTTGACCCTATTCGCCGTGAAATTGCACGAATGACTTTGGAGGCTCTTATTCAAGATGGCCGTATTCACCCTGCCCGTATTGAAGAACTTGTTGAGAAGTATCGGCTGGAGATGGATAATCGTATCCGTGAATACGGGGAAGCAGCTGCTTTTGAAATTGGTGCGCCCAATCTTCACCCAGATCTTATTAAGCTGATGGGACGTCTGCAATTCCGTACTTCTTACGGCCAAAATGTCCTTCGTCATTCTGTTGAAGTTGGGAAATTGGCAGGACTTCTTGCCAGTGAATTAGGCGAGAATGTTGATCTTGCCCGTCGTGCTGGTTTTCTTCATGATATGGGGAAGGCTATTGATCGTGAAGTTGAAGGCAGCCATGTTGAAATTGGTGTTGAATTTGCCCGCAAGTACAAAGAGAACCCAGTTGTTATCAATACTATTGCCAGTCATCATGGTGATGTTGAACCTGAATCGGTTATTGCTGTCTTAGTTGCTGCAGCCGATGCGCTTAGTTCAGCTCGTCCAGGTGCCCGTAATGAGTCTATGGAAAACTACATCAAGCGATTGCGTGATTTAGAAGAAATTGCAACAGGTTTTGATGGGGTACAAACTAGCTATGCTCTTCAAGCAGGACGGGAAATTCGTATTATGGTTCAGCCAGAAAAGCTGTCTGATGCTGATGTAACGATTTTAGCCCATCAAGTACGCAAGAAGATTGAAAGTAATTTGGATTATCCAGGAAATATCAAAGTCACGGTTATTCGTGAATTGCGTGCTGTTGATTATGCTAAATAATTTGTGATAAGGAGTAGGAAAAGATTTCCTCTCTTTTTTGCTTGAAAGACTGCTTTTTTTCTATTCTTTAAAGTAAAGCTCTTTATCCTTTTAAGGTAAATGCAAAGGCATTGATATCAGTCTTTTTGCAGTTAAATCGTTATCAGAAGTCTTTTGAGGATTGGTAAAAATAACTTGCTAATAAACAGTCTTTTTGATAAACTAAGAGCAGAAACTTTAAGGAGCAAAAAATGGCTGAGCGTGGTTTGTTAATCGTTTTTTCAGGTCCTTCTGGTGTCGGTAAGGGAACAGTCAGGCAGCAAATTTTTTCAACGCCCGATCATAAATTTGAGTATTCCGTTTCAATGACGACACGTCCTCAAAGGCCGGGTGAAGTTGATGGTGTTGACTATTTTTTTCGGACACGTCAGGAATTTGAGGAACTCATTCGGCAAGGTCAAATGCTGGAGTATGCTGAGTATGTTGGCAATTACTACGGCACACCGCTAACCTATGTCAATGAAACACTTGATAAGGGAATTGATGTTTTTCTTGAAATAGAAGTTCAAGGAGCTCTGCAGGTCAAGCAAAAAGTTCCAGACGGTGTCTTTATTTTTCTAACTCCTCCGGATTTGGCTGAGCTAAAAGACCGGCTTATTGGGCGAGGTACAGATAGTCAAGAAGTTATTGAGCAGCGGATTGAACGTGCCAAAGAAGAAATTACTTTGATGCGTGAATATGACTATGCTGTAGTAAATGATGAAGTACCATTAGCAGCCGAGCGCGTTAAGGCTATCATCGCAACAGAACATTTTCGAGTGGAGCGTGTCATTGGCCGCTATGATAAGATGATCAAAGAAGAACTTTGTAGATAAATTAGAAAAGAGATAAAAATTATGATGTTAAGACCTTCCATTGATACTTTGCTGGATAAGATACCATCAAAATATTCACTTGTTATTTTACAAGCTAAACGTGCTCATGAGCTTGAATCTGGTGCAGAGCCTACTCAAGAATTTAAGTCTGTTAAGCCGACTCTTCAGGCACTTGAAGAAATCAATTCAGGCAATGTTGTCATTCATCCTGATCCCAATGCTAAACGTGCAGCAGTTTTGGCTCGTGCTGAAGCCGAGCGGTTAGCAAAGGAAGAAGAAGAGCGTAAAATTAAAGAACAGATCGCAAAAGAAAAAGAAGTAGAAGGAGAAAAAATCTAAGGTTGCTGTCAATCTTAGATTTTTAATATTGAGGTAGAAATATGGCCAAGATTGCTAAGGTTATTGTTGACATACCATTAATGCAGACAGATAAGCCTTTTTCTTATAAAATTCCCGAAAATCTGCAAGAAGTCATTGCGGAAGGTTCACGAGTGCATGTTCCTTTTGGGAAAAGCAACCGCCTTTTGCAAGGCTTTGTTATGGAAATACTAGAAGAAAAGGATCAAGGTTTAAAATTGATCAAAGAGGTCTTGGATGCTGAACCCGTCCTAAATCAGGAGCAGCTGTTTTTAGCGGATCAAATGCGAAAAACTGTTTTTTCTTATAAAATTTCAATTTTAAAATCAATGGTTCCCAGTCTTTTAAATTCCAGTTATGATCGTCTTTTGAAGCCAGCTCCAACTCTCTCTCAGGAGGAAGGAGAGCTTCTTTTTGCTGGTAAAAAGAAGATTTATTTTTCACATTTGGCCAAAGAAGAGCAGCTCAGAAGCTTACACTTGGCTCAGGCTGGAAAGATTACAGTAGACTATGTTGCAAAAGATCGAAAGAATATCAAAACTCAAAAATATTATGAAATCAATCACCTCAATCTGGCAGACTTAGAAATTAGCAAGCGTGCCAAAAAACGTCAAGAGCTTAAAACTTATCTATTAGAGCATTCTCAGCCTCGGCTTTTATCAGAGCTTTACCATTTGTTTTCAAGAGATGTGGTTAGATATTTTATTGACGAAAATGTTCTTAAAATTACTGAGCAGGCTGTTAATAGAAGCTCCGGCCATTTTGAGAAGATTTCGCAATCCTATTTTTTAGATTTGAATGAAGAACAAAGGACAGCTGTAGAGCGCATTGCAGCTGATATCGGATCGGCCAAGACTCCTTATTTACTAGAAGGGATTACTGGCAGCGGGAAAACTGAAGTTTATCTCCATATTATTGATCGGACTTTAAAAATGGGAAAAACAGCCATCGTTTTAGTCCCAGAGATATCTTTAACACCACAAATGACGAATCGCTTTATTTCTCGTTTTGGAAGTCAAGTGGCGATTATGCATTCGGGCTTATCTGATGGAGAAAAATATGATGAATGGCGCAAGATAAAATCAAAACAAGCAAAAGTTGTAGTAGGAGCCCGCTCGGCAATATTTTCCCCTTTAGAAAATATTGGGGCTATCATCATTGATGAAGAACACGAAGCTACTTATAAGCAAGAGTCTAATCCGCGTTATCACGCACGGGATGTTGCTTTGCTGCGGGCAAAGTACCATCAGGCTGTTTTAGTTTTAGGAAGTGCAACACCAAGCATTGAAAGCAGAGCTAGAGCTGATCGGCATGTTTATCAGCTTTTGCGCCTTACTCAAAGAGCTAATCCTTTAGCACAGACTCCAAAAGTTGAAATAATAGATTTTCGTGATTATATTGGTCAGCAGGAAGTGAGTAACCTAACTCCTTTTCTGATTGATAAAATCAAGGAGCGTCTAGCCAAAAAAGAACAGGTCGTTTTGATGCTGAACCGTCGCGGCTATTCTAGTTTTATTATGTGCCGTGACTGCGGGTATGTTGATAACTGCCCCAATTGTGATATTTCTTTGACGCTGCATATGGATACAAAGACTATGAATTGCCATTACTGTGGCTTTTACAAGAAGATACCTCTTCATTGTCCAAACTGTGGCAATAACAAGATTCGTTATTATGGAACTGGTACGCAAAAGGCATATGATGAGTTGCTGCAGGTTATTCCAGAAGCGCGTCTTATCAGGATGGATGTGGATACTACGCGGAAAAAAGGAGCTCATGAAAAACTGTTAACGACATTTGAAAAGCAGGAAGCAGATATCTTATTGGGAACTCAAATGATAGCTAAGGGACTTGATTTTCCTAATGTGACCTTAGTAGGAGTTTTAAATGCCGATACTGCTCTTAATTTACCGGATTTTCGCTCCAGTGAGCGCACTTTTCAGCTGTTGACGCAGGTAGCTGGCCGTGCTGGCCGTGCCGATAAACCTGGAGAAGTCCTCATTCAAACCTATAATCCTGATCATTACGCCATACAATTGGCGAAAGCGCAAGACTATGAAGCCTTTTATCAGTATGAAATGAAAATTCGCAAGAGTCTATCCTATCCTCCTTATTATTTCACAGTAGGGCTGACACTGTCGCATAAAGAAGAGCAAGTAGCCGTTAAAAAGTCTTATGAAATCATGCACTTATTAAAAGAGGGCCTGACAAATAAAATTAAGATATTAGGACCTACACCAAAGCCTATAGCTCGTACTCATAATCTTTATCATTACCAAATTATTGTCAAATACCGCTTTGAAGAAAATATGGAAAATGTTTTGAATCATATTTTAGGTTTAACACAGGACAAAGAAAATAAAGGTTTGCGCTTAATTATTGATTGTGAGCCGCAAAATTTTATGTAAACAGAAAATTAAGCCTATTAAAATTAGGGTATGATATAATAATTAAACGACAAGAGGTGACAAATGACAAATTTAATCTTTATGGGAACACCAGAATTTTCAGCAACAGTGCTAAGGGGTTTGCTTGAGGATCCCCAGTATACGGTTATAGCGGTTGTGACACAGCCTGACCGTGCTGTTGGGCGTAAAAAGGAAATTAAAATAACACCAGTAAAAGAAGTGGCTTTAGAATATCACTTGCCTCTTTTTCAGCCTGAAAAATTATCAGCCAGCCAGGAGCTTGATCACTTAATAGCTTTAGGAGCAGATGGCATTATTACAGCTGCTTTTGGGCAGTTTTTGCCTGAAAAATTATTGCATTCGGTTCCTTTTGCTTTAAATGTCCATGCTTCTCTTTTGCCAAAGTATCGAGGTGGAGCACCTATTCATTATGCATTGATTAAAGGAGAGCAAAAAACGGGAATCACCATTATGGAAATGGTCAAACAAATGGATGCTGGAGATATGGTTGCTCAGTCTTCTATAATGATTACAAAAGAGGATAATGTAGGGACGCTTTTCGTCAAATTAGCTGCTCTAGGCCGTGATTTACTGCTTGAAACGTTACCGGCTTATATGAGAGGAGAAATCATTCCCCAAGCACAAGCTGAAAGTGAGGCAAGCTTTTCTCCCAATATCACAGCAGCTGAAGAAAAAATTAATTGGAATCTTTCAGCAGAGGAAATTTTTAATCATATACGCGGTATGAATCCTTGGCCGGCTGCGCATACTTTATGGGAAGGAAAACGTTTTAAGATTTATGAAGCACAAGAAGTTCCAGGTAATGGTCAGCCAGGTCAGATTATTGATAAGACTAAAGAAAAATTGGTGGTCGCTGCAGGGCAAGAGGCTTTATCTCTCCAACTGATTCAGCCTTGGGGAAAACCCAAGATGTCTGTAAAAGACTTTTTAAATGGCTCAGGCCGCAAACTTGAAGTGGGTGATTTTTTTGGGGAATAATTGGTCAAAAAAAGCTCGTGGGCAAGCTCTGCTCATTTTGACGGATGTTTTTGACAACAGATCTTACAGTAATATTGCTCTTAAGCATTATCTAAATCGGTCTCATTTATCGCAAGAAGATAAAGCTTTAATAACAGAAATTGTCTATGGTACAGTTGCACGTAAAATCACTTTAGAGTGGTATTTAGCGCATTTTATTGCAGATCGTGAACAGTTAGACAGCTGGCTGTACTATTTGTTGCTGATGAGTCTTTATCAGTTGCTGTACTTACAAAAAATTCCTCAGTATGCAGTGGTTAATGATGCTGTCACTATTGCTAAGGACAGAAAAACAGGAACTGATAAACTCGTTAATGCTGTACTGCGAAAATTTTTACGCCAGAAAACACCTAAAATTTCAGAAATAAAAAGAAAAAATAAGCGTTATTCAATTGCTTATTCTCTACCTGTCTGGCTAGTCAGAAAAATGATAGACCAATATGGTGAAGACAGAGCCTTGGCCATCTTTGAGAGCCTTTTAGAAAGAAGTAAGGCCAGCATTAGAGTTGTTAAAACTGAAGATTTTGAAACGATCAAGCAGGATACCAAATCAGACTATTCTTTACTATCACCTCTTGGATTGGTGAAAGAATCAGGCCATTTTGCTAACAGTCACTGGTTTCAAAAGGGAGCAATTACAATACAAGATGAATCCAGTCAGTTAGTTGCTCCAACCTTATCTATTCAGGGCGATGAAAAGATTCTTGATGCTTGCAGTGCCCCCGGCGGAAAAAGTGCCCATATGGCTTCTTATTTGACAACAGGGCAGATTATAGCACTAGATTTATATGATCATAAATTAAAGCTGATAGAGGAAAATGCTCATCGTTTGGGTTTGTCTGATAAAATTAAGACAGAGAAATTAGATGCTCGCAAAGTTCATGAAAAGTTTCAGCCAGATACATTTGATAAAATTTTAGTAGATGCTCCTTGCTCAGGCTTAGGTTTGATGAGACGAAAGCCTGATATTAAGTACAATAAAAGCAATCAAGACTTTCACAGCTTGCAAAAGCTGCAATTGGAAATTCTGGATAGTGTTTGCCAAACTATTAAAAAAGGTGGTATAATAGCCTACAGTACTTGTACTATTTTCACAGACGAAAATCAGGAAGTAATCAAACAATTTTTGAAAGATCATCCAAACTTTATACAGATCCCTTTGGAGCATAAACAAAAAAACATTATGGTTGATGGCTGTATTGTTATCACACCAGAACAATATAAAACAGACGGCTTTTTTATTAGCCAGATTAAGCGTATTTCGTAGGAGATAGAAGGAGGCTGACTTTGTCAGACAAGGTACATATGAAGATTTCCCTTTTTACAGATATTGGTCAGAAGCGGTCAAATAATCAGGATTTTATTAATAAATTTGATAACCTTTCAGGAAACACGTTAATTGTATTAGCAGACGGTATGGGAGGACATCGTGCCGGCAATATCGCTAGTGAAATGACCGTTACTGATTTAGGACGTAAATGGGTTAATACAGAGCTGACTGACTTAGGTCAAGTTCGAGACTGGTTGGTTGAAAATATTGAAATAGTAAATCAGCACATCTATAATTTGGGGCAAACTGAAGATTTTAAAGGTATGGGAACAACTATTGAAGCTTTAGTTCTTATTGATAATAATGTTTTATTTGCTCATATAGGAGATTCCCGTATCGGTTTAGTCCATGAGGGAGCCTATACGCAGCTAACAAGTGATCATTCTCTTGTTAATGAACTGGTTAAAGCGGGTCAAATTACAGAAGAAGAGGCTGCCAGCCATCCACAGAAAAATATTATTACACAATCTATCGGTCAGTCTAATCCAGTCGAACCTGATTTAGGAATTCAGACTTTGGGAGCTGATGATTATTTGGTTATTAATAGTGATGGCTTAACAAATATGGTTTCTAAAGAAAAGATCGCAGAGGTTGTAGCCAATACAGCTGAAACCTTAGATGAGAAAGCTAAGCATCTTATCCAGCTGGCTAACAAGGCTGGCGGTCTTGATAATATTACAGTTGCTCTAGTTCAAGCCGAAAGTGAGGGAGAATAATGATTCAGATTGGCAAACTTTTTGCTGGTCGCTATCGAATTCTCCAATCTATTGGCCGAGGCGGAATGGCAGATGTGTATCTGGCTAATGATTTGATTTTAGATAATGAAGAAGTAGCGATTAAGGTGCTGCGGACAAATTATCAAACTGATCAAGTTGCTGTTACGCGTTTTCAGCGTGAAGCGCGTGCTATGTCAGAGCTCAATCATCCAAATATTGTAGCTATCCGTGATATTGGGGAAGAAGACGGTCAGCAGTTCCTTGCGATGGAATATGTTGACGGTGCTGATTTGAAAAAGTATATTCAGGATCATGCACCCTTATCAAATGCTGAGGTGATCAGAATCATGAAAGAAGTTCTTTCTGCTATGACTCTGGCACATCAAAAAGGCATTATCCATCGAGATTTAAAACCTCAGAATGTCCTTTTAACAAAAGACGGGACAGCAAAAGTAACGGACTTTGGTATTGCTGTTGCCTTTGCTGAAACAAGCCTAACGCAGACCAATTCTATGTTAGGTTCTGTCCATTATTTATCGCCTGAACAAGCTCGTGGTTCGAAAGCAACTGTTCAAAGTGATATTTATGCTATGGGCATTATGCTATTTGAAATGCTGACTGGGCATATCCCTTATGATGGCGATAGTGCCGTTACGATCGCTTTACAGCATTTTCAAAAACCGTTACCATCTATTATTAGTGAAAATAAAAATGTTCCTCAGGCGCTTGAAAATGTTGTCATTAAAGCAACAGCTAAGCGGCTAACAGATCGGTATACATCAACTGAGGAGATGCTGCAGGATTTAAAAACTTGTTTACAGCCAAATCGCAGCCGAGAGAGAAAGCTGATCTTTAATGATCCTTCTGATACAAAGCCTTTGCCTAAGTTAGAACAGTCCATGACGTCATCAACAAGTGCTCAGGCTCTAAAAGATAAGGCGGCCAGCAAGGCAGCAAGTAAAGAACCAAAAGCAAAACCAAAGAAAAAGCGGGGGCTTCTTTCTCGTCTTCTTAAACTCTTTTTTATCTTAGTCGTTCTAGGAATTGCTGTTTTGGCTTATATGATATTAACCAAGCCGAGTACTATTTCAGTACCAAATGTTTCTGGCTATAAACTTTCAAGCGCAAAAAGTAAGATTGTACAAGCGGGTTTGAAAGTTGGACAGGTTCGAAGAATCGAAGACGATAGTGTTGATGCTGGTAAAGTGGTTCGTACAAATCCTAGTGCCGGCAGTAAAAAACGCGAAGGCTCTAGTGTGGATATTTTTGTATCTGGCACTAATAGTTTTGTGATGGAAAACTATATTGGGCAAAATTACCAAAGTGCTATAGATAATCTGACCAACACGCATGGGGTGCCAAGGGATAATATTAGGATTAAAGAGGTCTCATCAGATGAATACGGCGGAGGAACTGTCATTGAGCAGTCCCCTAAATCTGGAAAAACATTTACCCCAGACAGCGGTAAGAAAATTACACTCAAAGTGGTTAAAGTCACAATGCCAAATCTTAAGAATTCAACGTATGAAGAAGCTGTTGCTACTTTGAAGGCATTAGGAATTGCTTCTAGCCGTATCAAGGTTTATGATGGAAAGGATTATTCGACAAAAATTTCTTCACCGTCTGCTTCTTCAGTAGTAGTTGGGCAACGCCCTTACTATGGTAATACTATCAGTCTTACATCTGATGATGATATTATCTTATACGTATCTGATGCTGTTGACACCAATACGCATACACGCGCACCTTCTTCATCAGAAGAAGAAAGCACTGAAAATACGACAACTAATAATGCCACAACATCCAATGAGAATACTAGTGAAGCTAGTTCTCCTAATGATAGTTAATATGATGTATAAATAGTTCAAAAAGTCTGTATGTTGTACCTCTCTTACCATTGAACAAGCAGTCAGTGCGTAAGGCAGGTCTAACATTGCAGACTTTTTTAGAAGGATTATGAAATTGTAGATGAAATTTATGTTGAATTTTGATACAATGGCTAATAATTACTAGACTGAGGTAATACATGCGAAAATTTCAATTTTTTCTTATTGTTGAAACGATCTTAATTGCTTTAGCTTTTTTAACGATCTTAGCAAGCAGTGTTTCGCGCTTTATTTTAATATTGGTGATTACCCTTTTGGCCTTACGCTTTTATCGTCTCGGCAGTAAAAGCGACTTTTTATTGACAGCCAGTCTGTTGCTATTATTTTTGATTTTTATGTTAAATCCTTATACCATAGCGGCAGTACTTTTTGGAATTCTCTATGTTATGATTAATCACTTTGCTCAAGTAAAAAAGAAAAATAATTATGCTTTATTACAATTTAAAAAAGAGGATCTTGATGTTAGAAAAAAACCGCATCAATGGATTGGTAACAGTGAGAATGTCTCTGAAGAAACTTACGTTTTTGAAGATGTTAATGTGATTCGGCTTAGTGGAAGCGATGTTATTAATTTAAGCAATGTCATTGTTAGCGGTGAAGACAATGTTATTTTGATTCGCAAGATTTACGGTCCAACTAAAATTTTAGTTCCGATTGATGTCTCGGTGACATTAGATGTCAGTAGTATATATGGAAGAGTTCATTTTTTTAATGCTCCAGAGTATGATTTACGTAATGAGGAGATAAGGTTTAGTGATTCTTGGGAAAGCTCAACGCGATCTGTAAAGATTGTTATCAATGTCATTGCTGGCTTGGTGGAGGTTGAGCGCGTATGAAGAAATATACCATATTTTTAATTTTTCTATATGCCGCAGTGACCATTCTTTCTATTGTTTTTGTTATTATTAATAGCTTTCATCTGGATATATCGGCTTTATTAAGAGATTGGTTAGTTTTAGAACAATTTTTATTATCTTTATTAGCGTCTTTTATTTCACTGACTTTTCTTTTGCTTTTAGTTTGGATGATTTTGGATGATTACAGCAAACGCCAAATTAATCAGAACCTAAGGCGCATCCTTCTCAATCAAAACATTACATTAGAGGATGATACAGAATTAGGAAAAAATATCAGCCGTTTATCACATAAAATGCAGCAGCTAACGAACAATCTTCAAAAAACAGAGAATACTTATATTGCAAACAGTCAGGAAATTGTCAAAAAAGAAAGAAAGCGAATTGCCAGAGACCTGCATGATACAGTCAGCCAGGAGCTTTTTGCTTCATCTATGATATTATCAGGTGTTTCACACAGTCTTGATCAGTTAGAGAAGGAGCAGCTGCAAACTCAGCTCTCAGCTGTTGAGGAAATGCTAAATAATGCTCAAAAAGATTTACGAATTCTCTTGCTGCACTTACGTCCTACAGAGTTAGAAGGAAGAACACTTTCAGAAGGCTTTTCCATGATTCTTAAAGAAATTACAGATAAAAGCAATATTGAAGTTGTTTATAAAGAAGATATTAGGCAGCTGCCCAAAACGATTGAAAGTAACTTTTTTCGGATTGCTCAGGAATTTATTAGCAATACTTTAAAACATGCTCAGGCCAGTCGTTTAGAAGTTTATCTGAATCAGACAGCTTCAGAAGCACAATTAAAAATGATTGATGATGGTGTTGGTTTTGATATGGATGAAGTGCGTGATTTAAGTTATGGACTAAAGAATATTGAAGATCGCGTTAATGATCTTGCAGGAACTGTGAAATTTTTAAGTTCAAAAAATAAAGGTGTTGTTATGGATATTCATGTTCCTATTATGAAGGAGGCTGCTGATGGGGCAAATTAAAGTTATTTTAGTTGACGATCATGAAATGGTTCGTCTAGGATTAAAAAGTTTTCTTGATCTACAGGCAGATATTGATGTTATCGGAGAAGCCAGTGATGGACAAGAAGGTATCGCTCTGGCACTGGAATTAAAACCAGATGTTGTTGTTATGGATTTAGTAATGCCTGAAATGGATGGGGTTGAAGCTACTCTGGAAATTTTAAAAGAATGGAAAGCAGCTAACATTTTAGTGTTGACTAGCTATCTGGATAATGAAAAAATCTATCCTGTGATTGAGGCTGGAGCTAAAGGCTATATGTTAAAAACTTCCAGTGCTGCTGAAATTTTAAATGCCATTCGTAAGGTATCTAAAGGGGAATTAGCTATTGAAACAGAGGTTGATGCTAAAATAAGAGACCATCGTAATAATCCTGACTTACATGAGGACTTAACTGCACGCGAACGGGATATCCTAAAATTACTGGCTAAGGGTTATGATAATCAGACAATTGCTGATCAGTTGTTTATTTCCTTAAAAACTGTAAAGACACATGTTTCAAATATTTTATCTAAACTGCAGGTAGATGATCGGACGCAGGCAGTCGTTTACGCTTTTCAGCATCATTTGGTGCCGCAGGATGAAATTTAGCTAGTATGCTATAATAAAGATTATCATAAGGGGCTATTATGGATGTAAAAACAAAATATAAAGCTAAAAAAGTTAAAGCTGTCTTTTTTGACATTGATGATACACTTAGAGTAAAAGATACAGGCTATATGCCTGATTCGATAAAAGCCGTTTTTAAGGAACTTAAGGAGAAAGGAATTCAGACAGGAATTGCTTCTGGCAGGGCCTTCTATGGAATTGTCCCAGAAATTCGTCAGTTAGAACCTGATTATTTTGTTACGATCAATGGAGCTTATGTGATTGATCATAAGGGCCTGGAAATTTTTAATGATCCTATTCCAACAGATATAATAGAAAAATATATTGATTGGTGTCATAAAGTTGGAATTGATTTTGGATTTGCAGGCAAAGATAAAGCAGTTGTTTCAAAACGAACAAAATTAATTGATGATGCTTTAGTACCTGTTTATGGCCTTTGTGACGTAGATCCCGATTTTTATAAGACAAATGATGTTTATCACATGTGGACATTTGAAGAGGTAGGAGACGCTTTAGAGCTACCAGAAACTTTATCAAAGGATATCCGCTTTGTGAGGTGGCACGTTAATTCATCTGATGTTGTAAAAAATGGGACATCAAAGGCTTCTGGTTTGGCCCATGTTCTTGATAAAGCTGGCTTGAAGCCAGAGAACATTCTTTTCTTTGGCGATGGGCCTAATGATGTAGAGATGTTTGACTATGTTGGCTTAAAAATTGCTATGGGAAATGGCCATGGGACATTGAAAGAAAAAGCAGATTTTGTAACAAAAAATGTAGAAGAAGATGGCATCTTGTATGCTTTGGAGGAGTTAGGTTTGGTAGAAAAAAAATTAGTATTCCCACAATTAGAATTAGAAAATGCTGAAGGACCGCTTGTGGTCATAAAAACTAATTTAGGAGCTATGAAATTGCAATTATTTCCAGAAGAAGCCCCTAAAACAGTTGCTAACTTTCTTGCTCTCGCAAGAGATGATTATTATAAAGATGTCATTTTTCACCGTATTATTAAAGATTTTATGATCCAAGGCGGTGATCCAACTGGTAGTGGTATGGGCGGCGAATCTATCTATGGAGAGCCTTTTGCAGATGAATTTTCAGAAAAACTTTATAATCTTCGCGGGGCTCTTTCAATGGCAAATGCTGGGCCAAATACAAATGGCAGCCAATTTTTCATTGTCCAAAACCATGATCTGCCATACAGCGAAAAAGAGTTAGAAAATGGCGGTTGGCCAAAGAAGATTGCAGCAGCCTATGCAGAAAGAGGAGGGGCTCCGCATCTTGATCGCAGGCATACTGTCTTTGGGCAGTTAGTTGATCAGTCATCCTATGAAACGCTTGATAAAATCGCAGAAACACCTACCGGACCTGCTGATAAACCCGTAGATGACGTTAGAATTGAAAGCATTCAGGTGATCAATGATGAAGATAGGTGATAAGATAAAAGGAAAAATCACAGGAATTAAACCTTATGGAGCTTTTGTTCAATTAGAAGATAATTCCATCGGTTTAATTCATATTTCTGAAATTAAAACAGGTTATATTGATAATATTTATCAGGCTTTGACTATTGGAGATGAGATTTTGACTCAAGTATTAGATTATGATGAATATACCCAAAAAGCAAGTCTTTCTCTGAGAACGCTTGAAGAAGAAAAGCATCATTATCAGCATAGACATCGTTTTTCCAATAGCCGTTTAAAGATTGGTTTCAAACCTTTAGAAGAGCATTTGCCTATTTGGACCAAGGAAGCTCTAGAGTATTTAAAAGAAGAGTAACTGTTTGGCAGATATAACAAGCTCAAGAGGTTCTGAAAAAATAGTAAACTTGATGCTTGTCCAGCCAAAGCAAGACAAGGGCTCTTGGTATAAGCGGCCGGCCTTATCTTTAACACTGCCTTATGATATGATCTGCTAAACAAAAAGAGCTTGGGACAAAAATAGTCCCAAGCTCTTTGCTGATATTAAATGAAATTTAGTTAAATTCATAAAGAGCAGTTGAAAGATAGCGTTCCCCATTATCGGGGGCGATAGCTAAAACTTTTTTACCTTTTCCAAGTTTTTTAGCAATTTCAATAGCTGCCCAGATAGCAGCAGATGCAGAAATACCGATTAAAAATCCTTCTTTACCGCCAAAGTTGCGTCCTGTAGCCAGAGCGTCATCTGATTTGACACGGATAATTTCATCATAAGAGTCAGTATCAAGAGCTGCTGGGATAAAGCCTGTTGAGATTCCTTGGATTTTATGAGGTCCAGGTTTATCACCAGATAAAACAGCTGACTCATCTGCCTCCAAGCCATAGATTTTAATATCAGGATTATCTTTTTTGAGTACTCTAGAAACGCCAGTAATTGTACCGCCTGTTCCTATACCTGAGATAAGAGCGTCCAATCCATGAGAACCAAAAGCTTCAAGAATTTCTGGTCCAGTTGTTAATTCATGAATTTCAGGATTTGCTGGATTATTAAACTGTAGAGGTACCCAGCCGCCTATCTCTTTGGCGATTTCGTGAGCTTTATCAATAGCACCTTTAGTACCAGCACTGCCTGGTGTCAGTACTAATTCAGCACCATAAGCTTGAATAATCTTTCGGCGTTCAACACTCATTGTTTCAGGCATGGTAATAATGACCTTATAGCCTTTTGCTGCACCAACCCAGGCCAATCCAATTCCTGTGTTACCGCTTGTAGGTTCAATGATGGTGTCACCAGGTTTAATAATACCGCGCTTTTCAGCATCTTCAATCATATTAAGAGCAATTCGGTCTTTTACCGATGACCCTGGATTAAAAGCTTCAAGTTTGACATAAATATCAGCTGCCTTTTCTGGGACAATGTTATTTAGTTTCACAATCGGAGTATGGCCTACTAGTTCAGTAATGTTATTATAAATTTTTGTCATGGGAATACCTCACAAAATTATTATGTTCTCAGTATAGGATGAAACATATTCTTTGTAAAATATAAATTATTTATCACTGTGATAAGGAAATTATATCACGGGAAGTTCTATTATTTTGCTGCCAACCAGCCTAGTATTGACTTTACCTTGATAAAATTCAGTTAGTCTATTTAATATAGTTTCTATATCTGATTTATCCACGTAAATAGTCGTTTTGACATTAACAGAAAAATCAGAACTATACTCAGTCAAATGATATTTGTTTAAGAAATTCCCGAAAGTTTGATATTGAGGATATGTTAACTCTATTTCAATTCCGCTTTGTTTTTTAACATTTATCAAACCTAATGTCTTTAGATTATTGGCAACACTTCCGCTATAAGCCCGAATAAGGCCGCCTGTCCCTAATTTTATGCCGCCAAAATAACGTGTTGTCACAACAATTAAATTTGTCAGTTGATTTTTTTCCAGGACACTAAGCATGGGTATTCCAGCAGTTCCGCTTGGTTCTCCATCATCGCTGGAGCGTTTAATATTGCTGTTTTCTCCGATAATCATAGCAGAACAGGAATGGCTTGCCTTATAATGCTCCTTTTTTATTTGAGAAATAAAGGAGCGTCCTTCTTCTTCTGAAAAAATTCTTTTAGACTGACAGATAAAGCGTGATTTTTTGATAATTTCTTCTGTAATACCATCTTTTGCAATAGTTTTATAATTCATAAAAAAAGTGTACACATTTTTTTATAAAGGTGCAAGTGAGTTTTAGTATATTTAACGAATATAAAATTGATGGAAAGACTAGATGATTATTATGGACGTATTTTTACAGAAGATCAGCTAAAAGAGGAGCTGAGGGAATTTGCTAAAATTTTGCCGGCAGTAAACCATTTTACAAATAGTAGAATTTGCAATCGCTGCGGCAGCCAAATAGCAGCTGAAAATAAATTACCTGATGGCTCTTTTTATTGTCGGGAGTGCATTATTTTAGGACGAAACAGCAGCGGAGCTTTATACTATTTTGAGCAAAAACCTTTTCCTGAAGGAAAGGTTTTAAAATGGCAAGGATCATTAACAGATCTTCAAAAAGAAGTGTCGGATAGTTTGAAAATAGGAGTTGAACAAAAAGAAAACCTCCTTATACATGCAGTAACAGGTGCTGGTAAAACAGAGATAATATATGAGACAGTAGCAAGTGTACTGGATAAAGGCGGAGCCGTAGCCTTAGCGAGTCCTCGAATTGATGTTTGTCTCGAATTATATAAACGCTTTAAAAATGATTTTTCCTGTTCAATAAGCCTGCTGCATGGAGAGTCAGAACCATACAGTCGCAGTCCTTTAGTTATTTTGACAACCCATCAGCTATTAAAATTTTATAAAGCTTTTGACCTTTTAATCATTGATGAAGTTGATGCTTTCCCTTTTGTTGATAATCCAAGCCTTTACTATGCCGTTGAACAGAGTGTAAAAGCAGATGGAGTCAACGTTTTTTTAACAGCTACTTCAACTGAACAATTGGATAAACAGGTGAAAAAAGGAAAGCTTAAAAAGCTGCATTTGGCGAGACGATTTCATGCTTCTCCTCTAGTTGTTCCAAAAACGGTTTGGTTATATCTTGCTTTAGAAAAATTACAAAGGGGCAAGCTTCCTTTTAAATTATTGAGGATTATAAAAGAACAGCGGCAAAGTCAGTTTCCTTTACTCATATTTTTTCCGGTAATTAAGTTAGGTGAGTTATTTTCAAGGTGTTTGAAGAATTATTTTCTAGATGAAAAAATAGCTTTTGTCTCCAGTATGACAGAAAATAGATTAGAAATAGTGGAGAAGTTTAGAAAAGGGCAAATAACGGTATTAATATCAACGACTATTTTAGAAAGAGGAGTGACCTTTCCCTTTGTAGATGTTTTTGTTATGATGGCTAATCATTATTTGTTTACAAAAAGTTCCTTAATTCAGATAGCGGGGCGCGTTGGCAGGTCTGCTGAGAGGCCGACAGGAACGCTGCTCTTTTTCCATAGCGGAAAAACAAAGAGTATCAGAAAAGCTATTTCAGAAATTAGAAGGATGAACCAGATTGGAGGATTTTGATGATATGTTTGATTTGCCGTACTCATTTTGAAGAGGAACTTCGCTTTACGGCTATTTTATTTTTATATAAGAATAGGGAATGGATTTGTCCGCAATGTCAATCTGCTTTTGTGCCTATATCAGAGAACCATTGCTTGACTTGTTATAAAGAGGGCAATGAAAGAAAATGCAATGATTGCTGTTTTTGGCAGACTAAAGGTTCTTTTGTTTGCCATGAAGCGCTTTATAGTTATAATTCTGCTATGAAGCATTATTTCAGTTTATATAAATTTCAAGGAGATTATCTTTTAAGAAAGGTCTTTTCGAAAGAAATTAAGAAAGCTTTAAAACGGTATTCCGATTTTACTTTAGTTCCGATTCCACTAAGTGAAGCATCTATAAAGCAGAGAAAATTCAACCAAGTAAATGCTTTTTTAGATGATACAGGGATAAATTATAGTGAACTTTTAGGTAAAAGAGATACCATTAAACAACAGTCTGATAAAACACGAAAGGAACGGTTGCAGAGCCAGCAGGCTTTCTATTTGAAAAAACAAAGCCCTCTTCCTCCTAAAATTTTACTTATTGATGATATTTATACCACCGGAGCAACTATTCAATTAGCTAGTGCGATTTTTCGTGAAAACGGGGTGAAAAACATATGTTCTTTTTCTCTGGCGCGTTAATAAAAAACTTGCAAATTTTCATGAAATCGGTATAATAAAGATGAAGAAAACGCTTAAGCGTAAGAAAGAGGTAGTCTATGATTAAACTTAGCATTCGTGGCGAAAATATCGAAGTAACAGAAGCTATTCGTAGTTATGTTGAATCTAAACTTAACAAGATTGAGAAATTTTTTAATGCTGAACAAAATTTGGATGTACGTGTCAATCTCAAAGTCTATCGCGAAAAAACAGCAAAAGTAGAGGTAACAATCCCTCTTGGATCTATTACGCTTCGTGCAGAGGATGTATCGCAGGATATGTATGGTTCTATTGATTTAGTCGTTGACAAAATTGGTCGTCAAATTCGAAAAAATAAAACCAGAATTGCCAAGAAACATCGGGAAAAGAAATCTGCTGGTGAAGTTTTTACATCTGAATTTGAATTAGAAGAAATTGAAGAAGCACCAGCAGTAAAGGTAGTTAGGACTAAAAACATTACACTGAAACCTATGGATCTTGAAGAAGCACGTCTACAAATGGACTTGCTGGGACATGACTTTTTTATCTATACCGATGCTAATGATAATACAACAAATGTTCTCTATCGCCGTGAAGATGGCAATTTAGGTGTTATTGAAGCAAAATAAGCTATCAAGAAATGCATTGAAGTGATATTTTGAGAGAAGACTGCTTTGCTGTTGGTCTTTGCAAGTTTACTTAAAGGACGTTTTAAGTAACCAGCATATATAAATCTCATATGCTTATATATCTAAAAGAGGCCGTTCATGAAACAGTCTCTTTTCATTTGTCTTGCCAAAGAGCAAATTGTTATGCTATAGTAATATATATAACATTTATATAATAACAGAAAGATATGTCAAAGTAGCTAAAAATCATTTTAATAAAGCACTAGAATATGAAGTATGGAGTGATAATAAAAAGCCAATTAAAGCATCTGAATTAAAATACAGAAATTCTAAAGAGAATAGAAGAGTTAAACTGAATGATCTAGTAACTGATGATAAAAAAATGAAAAATGTTGGAAGGAAATTTCTTATTTTTCCAGATTGGCGTGTAGCTGTAAAGCCAAGCTCAGCTGAAATATCAATTAATACAAAAGATCTTGATTTGTATATTAATAATAAAAAGGTGGCTAAAACAGATAGTGATAGCTATACTAAAAAAATCACACGACTTTATCCAGGTACTTATAATTTTACAGTAAAAGGAAAAGTATCTAATCAGGATGTTGAAGTTTCATCTGAACAAGATCTCCTTGGAGAAAATAAAGAAGTTGACTTAGATGTAGAATATCTCAGTTTTAAAGTAAACAGCAATCTTAAAGATGGTGATTTATATATAGGAAGTCAAAGGATTGGTAAGCTGAAAGATGGACAATACAATATTTCAAAAATGGCTGTAACGAATGATGCTAAAGTTTTTGTACAAAAGTCATTTCCTGGTAAGCCATCACTTAAATCTGAAGTCAAATCTATTCAAGATATATATGATGGCGATACAATCACGCTTGACGCTGAAGGCGTCTTAGAACATAAAACTGCTGTTTCGCTCATTACTGGAGCCTATAACAGATTATCTTCATATGCTGCATCACATAGAACGCCGGACAATTTAGACGAAGTTTTCTCTGGCGGAGATAAAAATAGTTTTTATACAGATGTCAAAAATAATATTGATACAAATACAACTGAAGCTAAGAATCGAAGTGCAGATTCTATTTTATATAGTGATATCAATGTTACAAAAATAACACAGACCAGCCCGACGACTTATACAGTAGATTTTACAGTGATTTATAATTTTTCTTTTATGTATGATTCTGAACATGAAACATCAGGAAATATTAAACAAAAATTATCCTGGTCTGCTAATGTATCTTATAACAGGGATGAGGACGATGATGAATATAGTTTTTATAAAGATTATAAAGGTTATCGTATTACATCAAGCAATGGCAAATCAAAAGTTTTAGAAACGAAGAATACCGTAAAATAATTTAAAACTTTCACCTCAAAGTAAAAGAGGTGAAAGTTTTTTTAAAATTTATACTAAAAAAGCCCAGAAAAGAGGTTGACAAAGTTGTTTAGAGTTGCTAGAATATAATAGTTGCCTCAAGACGAGACGAGTCCTTTGAAAACTGAACAAGACGACCAAGTGAGGGTGCTAGGGGACTAGTACCCGTCAAAACAAAGAACTAGTCAGCGACAGGAAAGAAGAGTCACATCAGACTGGACAAGAGAGTTTGATCCTGGCTCAGGACGAACGCTGGCGGCGTGCCTAATACATGCAAGTGGAACGCTGTTTCTGAGTTAGCTTGCTAACTGAGACGGCGTCGCGAACGGGTGAGTAACGCGTAGGTAACCTGCCTCTTAGAGGGGGATAAGGATTGGAAACGATAGGTAATACCGCATAATATCTCTCTAAGCCTTTAGAGGGATTGAAAGGTACAACAGTATCGCTAAGAGATGGACCTGCGTTGTATTAGCTAGTTGGTAAGGTAGAGGCTTACCAAGGCGACGATACATAGCCGACCTGAGAGGGTGACCGGCCACACTGGGACTGAGACACGGCCCAGACTCCTACGGGAGGCAGCAGTAGGGAATCTTCGGCAATGGGGGGAACCCTGACCGAGCAACGCCGCGTGAGTGAAGAAGGTTTTCGGATCGTAAAGCTCTGTTGTTAAGGAAGCAAGTTGGAGAGAGTGGAAAGTTCTCCAATTGACGGTACTTAACCAGAAAGGGACGGCTAACTACGTGCCAGCAGCCGCGGTAATACGTAGGTCCCGAGCGTTGTCCGGATTTATTGGGCGTAAAGGGAGCGCAGGCGGTCTGGAAAGTCAGTAGTTAAAAGCATTGGCTTAACCAATGTCAGCTATTGAAACTGTCAGACTTGAGTACAGAAGGGGAGAGTGGAATTCCATGTGTAGCGGTGAAATGCGTAGATATATGGAGGAACACCAGTGGCGAAAGCGGCTCTCTGGTCTGTGACTGACGCTGAGGCTCGAAAGCGTGGGTAGCGAACAGGATTAGATACCCTGGTAGTCCACGCCGTAAACGCTGAGTGCTAGGTGTTAGGTCCTAAGGGGCTTAGTGCCGTAGCTAACGCAATAAGCACTCCGCCTGGGGAGTACGACCGCAAGGTTGAAACTCAAAGGAATTGACGGGGGCCCGCACAAGCGGTGGAGCATGTGGTTTAATTCGAAGCAACGCGAAGAACCTTACCAGGTCTTGACATCCCGGTGCTATTTCTAGAGATAGGAAGTTACTTCGGTACACCGGAGACAGGTGGTGCATGGTTGTCGTCAGCTCGTGTCGTGAGATGTTGGGTTAAGTCCCGCAACGAGCGCAACCCTTATGGTTAGTTGCCATCATTGAGTTGGGCACTCTAGCCAGACTGCCGGTAATAAACCGGAGGAAGGTGGGGATGACGTCAAATCATCATGCCCCTTATGACCTGGGCTACACACGTGCTACAATGGTTGGTACAACGAGTCGCAAGCCGGTGACGGCAAGCTAATCTCTGAAAGCCAATCTCAGTTCGGATTGGAGGCTGCAACTCGCCTCCATGAAGTCGGAATCGCTAGTAATCGCGGATCAGCACGCCGCGGTGAATACGTTCCCGGGCCTTGTACACACCGCCCGTCACACCACGAGAGTTTGTAACACCCAAAGTCGGTGAGGTAACCGTAAAGGAGCCAGCCGCCTAAGGTGGGACGGATGATTGGGGTGAAGTCGTAACAAGGTAGCCGTATCGGAAGGTGCGGCTGGATCACCTCCTTTCTAAGGAAAAACAAGTAACAGAGGGCGTAAAAAGCGCCTTGATTTTAGGAAATCGACGCTGTGTTCGATGAACACAAGACGATTTATCTAAATCACCAGCTTTTAGCCTGAGTACAATTACTTAAATTCTGTTATGCGTTACAGAAGCACTTGCCGTCTTGTTTAGTTTTGAGAGGGTTGTGGGGGCCTTAGCTCAGCTGGGAGAGCGCCTGCTTTGCACGCAGGAGGTCAGCGGTTCGATCCCGCTAGGCTCCATTAAAACAGGATACGAACAGACGATTCGCTTTTTCTAAGAAGTTAGTCTGGCGTTCAACTCAAGGTCTTGTTTTAGTTGATATTAGAATACGATCCTAAACTTCCTAGGAATAAGTCACAAGCGCCTAGTGTCTAAGGGACACGTCGTTGGTTGTCTCCTTATTCTACGCAAGTTTTGCGGCAAACCGCACCGGATCTTAATATCATAAGATGGTTCATTGACAATTGAATAGCTAAACCCCTCTTTCTATAGATTACTCTATAGAAAGAGAGATAACAAAAAAGAAACCGAAGCGAAAAAGCCAAGAACCAAGAAGAGGTTAAGGTAGAAAGGGCGCACGGTGGATGCCTAGGCACTAGGAGCCGATGAAGGACGTGACGAACGACGAAATGCTTTGGGGAGCTGTAAGTAAGCGGAGATCCAAAGATATCCGAATGGGGGAACCCAACAGGTTAATGCCTGTTACCCAACTCTGTTAAGGAGTTGCGGGGGAAGACGCAGTGAACTGAAACATCTCAGTAGCTGCAGGAAGAGAAAGCAAAAGCGATTGCCTGAGTAGCGGCGAGCGAAAGGGCAGGAGGGCAAACCAGAGTGTTTACACTCTGGGGTTGTAGGACTGCAGGAGTGCATAAGGGTATAGAAGAATGACTTGGGAAAGTCAGCCAGAGAGAGTAAGAGCCTCGTATTCGACATAGCCTTATAAACGAGCAGTATCCTGAGTACGGCGGGACACGCGAAATCCCGTCGGAAACTGGGAGGCCCATCTCCCAACCCTAAATACTCCCTAGTGACCGATAGTGAACCAGTACCGTGAGGGAAAGGTGAAAAGCACCCCGGGAGGGGAGTGAAAGAGAACCTGAAACCGTGTGCCTACAAGAAGTTCGAGCCCGTTAATGGGTGAGAGCGTGCCTTTTGTAGAATGAACCGGCGAGTTATGATAAGATGCGAGGTTAAGTTGAAGAGACGGAGCCGCAGGGAAACCGAGTCTGAAAAGGGCGAGAGTATCTTGTTATAGACCCGAAACCAGGTGATCTACCCATGAGCAGGGTGAAGGTAAGGTAAGACTTACTGGAGGCCCGCACCAGGACACGTTGAAAAGTGTTTGGATGACTTGTGGGTAGCGGAGAAATTCCAAACGAACTTGGAGATAGCTGGTTCTCTCCGAAATAGCTTTAGGGCTAGCGTCGACCAGAGACCCTTGGAGGTAGAGCACTGTTTGGGTGAGGGGTCCATCCCGGATTACCAAACTCAGATAAACTCCGAATGCCAAGCGGTTATAGTCGGCAGTCAGACTGCGAGTGCTAAGATCCGTAGTCGAAAGGGAAACAGCCCAGACCACCAGCTAAGGTCCCCAAATAATTGTTAAGTGGAAAAGGATGTGGGGTTGCACAGACAACTAGGATGTTAGCTTAGAAGCAGCTATTCATTCAAAGAGTGCGTAATAGCTCACTAGTCGAGTGACCCTGCGCCGAAAATGTACCGGGGCTGAAACAATTTACCGAAGCTGTGGATTCCGTAAGGGATGGTAGGAGAGCGTTCTATGGGCAGAGAAGGTTTACCGTAAGGAGGACTGGAGCGCATAGAAGTGAGAATGCCGGTATGAGTAGCGAAAGATGGGTGAGAATCCCATCCACCGTAAGACTAAGGTTTCCAGGGGAAGGTTCGTCCGCCCTGGGTTAGTCGGGACCTAAGGAGAGACCGAAAGGTGTATCCGATGGCCAACAGGTTGATATTCCTGTACTAGAGTCAGGAGAGAAGGAGGGACGCAGAAGGCTAGCTAAAGCAGACGATTGGAAGAGTCTGTCCAAGCAGTGAGGTGAGTTAGGAGTCAAATGCTTCTAGCTAAGACATTGAGCTGTGAAGGGGAGCGAAGTTAAGTAGCGAAGTTAGCGATGTCAGGCTGCCAAGAAAAGCTTCTATCGAAGAGAGACTCTACCCGTACCGCAAACCGACACAGGTAGTCGAGGCGAGTAGCCTCAGGTGAGCGAGCGAACTCTCGTTAAGGAACTCGGCAAAATGACCCCGTAACTTAGGGAGAAGGGGTGCTCAGGCAACTGAGCCGCAGTGAAGAGGCCCAAGCAACTGTTTATCAAAAACACAGCTCTCTGCGAAATCGTAAGATGAAGTATAGGGGGTGACGCCTGCCCGGTGCTGGAAGGTTAAGAGGAGCGCTTAGATTAAGGTCGAAGGTGTGAATTGAAGCCCCAGTAAACGGCGGCCGTAACTATAACGGTCCTAAGGTAGCGAAATTCCTTGTCGGGTAAGTTCCGACCCGCACGAAAGGCGTAATGATTTGGGCACTGTCTCAACGAGAGACTCGGTGAAATTTTAGTACCTGTGAAGATGCAGGTTACCCGCGACAGGACGGAAAGACCCCATGGAGCTTTACTGCAGTTTGATATTGGGTATCTGTCACACATGTACAGGATAGGTAGGAGCCAAGGAAGAGTGGACGCTAGTTTACTTGGAGGCGCTGTTGGGATACTACCCTTGTGTGATGGCTACTCTAACCCGGTTGAGTGAACCTCAACGGAGACAGTGTCTGACGGGCAGTTTGACTGGGGCGGTCGCCTCCTAAAAGGTAACGGAGGCGCCCAAAGGTTCCCTCAGACTGGTTGGAAATCAGTCGCAGAGTGTAAAGGTAAAAGGGAGCTTGACTGCGAGACGGACAGGTCGAGCAGGGACGAAAGTCGGGCTTAGTGATCCGGTGGTACCGTATGGAAGGGCCATCGCTCAACGGATAAAAGCTACCCTGGGGATAACAGGCTTATCTCCCCCAAGAGTTCACATCGACGGGGAGGTTTGGCACCTCGATGTCGGCTCGTCGCATCCTGGGGCTGTAGTCGGTCCCAAGGGTTGGGCTGTTCGCCCATTAAAGCGGCACGCGAGCTGGGTTCAGAACGTCGTGAGACAGTTCGGTCCCTATCCGTCGCGGGCGTAGGAAATTTGAGAGGATCTGCTCCTAGTACGAGAGGACCAGAGTGGACTTACCGCTGGTGTACCAGTTGTCTCGCCAGAGGCAGAGCTGGGTAGCTATGTAGGGAAGGGATAAACGCTGAAAGCATCTAAGTGTGAAGCCCCCCTCAAGATGAGATTTCCCCTAACGATAGGTTAGTAAGAGCCCTGAGAGAAGATCAGGTAGATAGGTTGGGAGTGTAAGCCTGGTGACAGGTGAAGCGGACCAATACTAATCGCTCGAGGCCTTAACCGCAAGGCGCTGAGGGAGAGGGTTTAGCTGTTCAATGGTGAGTGAGCGATCATTCAAGAAGAGGTTAAGTGACGATAGCCTAGGGGATACACCTGTTTCCATGCCGAACACAGCCGTTAAGCCCTAGCGCGCCTGAAGTAGTGGGAGGCTGCCTCCTGTGAGATAGGGGCGTTGCTTAGCCAGAGGGAGTTTAGCTCAGCTGGGAGAGCATCTGCCTTACAAGCAGAGGGTCAGCGGTTCGATCCCGTTAACTCCCATCCGTTAGGTTACTAAGGACTTTAGTCCGAGTACGAATAGGTCCCGTGGTGTAGCGGTTATCACGTCGCCCTGTCACGGCGAAGATCGCGGGTTCAATTCCCGTCGGGACCGTTGAAAGAGGCAAGAAGCGCTTTCAAAGATAAGAGGAGGGACTCGTTAGCTCAGTTGGTAGAGCATTTGACTTTTAATCAAAGGGTCACTGGTTCGAGCCCAGTACGGGTCATAAGAAGCGGGTGTGGCGGAATTGGCAGACGCACCAGATTTAGGATCTGGCGCTTAAGGGCGTGGGGGTTCAAGTCCCTTCACCCGCATGCTTAAGAGAAAGCAAGAGAGAGGCCGGCTTAGCTCAGTTGGTAGAGCATCTGATTTGTAATCAGAGGGTCGCGTGTTCAAGTCATGTAGCCGGCATTTATGCGAACGTAGTTCAGTGGTAGAACATCACCTTGCCAAGGTGGGGGTCGCGGGTTCGAATCCCGTCGTTCGCTTTAAGAGGCCGGGGTGGCGGAACTGGCAGACGCACAGGACTTAAAATCCTGGGAAGGATACCTTCGTACCGGTTCGATTCCGGTCCTCGGCATAAGATAGAAAGAGCACCCTTGGCTCAACTGGATAGAGTACCTGACTACGAATCAGGCGGTTAGAGGTTCGAATCCTCTAGGGTGCATAGGGATGGAAGAAAGGGAGATCAGATAGTGACGGGAAGTAGCTCAGCTTGGTAGAGCACTTGGTTTGGGACCAAGGGGTCGCAGGTTCGAATCCTGTCTTCCCGATTAAACAGTTTTTGATATTTTATATGGTCAGCTTATGATGGGCGACTTATTTTTTACATTTAGAAGCCCATTTATAGTGAGTTGCCATGATTTAGAATTGAGAGAGAGCGAATTCGTTCTCTCTTTTCTTCTTTCCTTGTTTCTGTGAAACAAGCTATCAAGGCATATCCTTCAGCCTTTGACACTATTCAAAGCGATGAGAATGTATTGTTTAAAGTCGTTATCTTCCGAAAGCTGAAAGTGTTGTGTTTGATGGTATTGATTAAGTAATTGGCGACCTTAATATTGGGGGATAGATGCAAAGCGTTGATTATCTTATCTTGTCTTTGTCCTTTCAAGGAGTTCTAAAAGCAGTCTAAACAAGATGAAGGTCTCAGTTCAGCTTAAAGGCACAATGGCATTCACAAATACAACAGGTTTCATACGGAAGTTTAACAGCTATGAAGATGATAACAAAGGGTTTCAGTTGATTTACGGTCTCAATGGGGATGTTACTTCTTAGAGCTGTCTTTGTGCTATCAAGCTTCATATTAGGCGATATACTGGTCACTAAGGCTTCTTCAACAGTGGCAGAGAGCTTTCTTGATATGTTTATGATTTGGTGATTTTGGAGGATAACTAGGAGCTTTTTCTCTTCACCAAGAGCTTCTGCTCATGTGGGATACCCTTCTTAAGGAACTCCCAGAGATCGTAAGTATTCTCAACCAACTAGCTAGCTGAAAAGAACACCGGAAGCTAGATGAGCCAGATAAATTTGCCGGAACGATGTTGAAGGCCAGTCCGTAGAGACAAGAACGTCGTACGGGAGTTTTGTTTAAGGGAGGCTTGGTGAAGAAGTAAGAGTATAAGCAGGGAATTCTTAATGAGGATCCTTTTTATACTTTTACGTCTATCCTATTAAAATTGGGAAGTTTTTTGAAATATAGTTGTGCGAGCAAATAAATTGACCCCCTATTTAAATAACGATATACTAGGCAAATAAAATAAGAAAGGAGCAGATATAGCAACTATGAGCTTGATCCATCCAGTCAGGCCTTTGAGAATACGGAGGTTTCTCGTGAGACAGTGGTGGCAGCAATTTTGGAAAATAAGACAGGTTGTTTTATCCATGCAGCTTTGGAGTTGAAGAGGCGGATATGCACTATTTTGAGCCATCCTGCTCCTAGGAGAATTGATAAATCAATGGTTGACTCTCCAGCGGTTGGAACGGCAGATACAAGGAGATATGGAAAAGGCTCTAAGTCAAACGTCTTGTGTCATGACGCTTAATGAATTTCAGACCCTTTATTTTCTAGAAAAATTGAAAGAAATAAGTTGCTAATTGGCGAGTTGAGTGAGAAGGTTGGCCTTAGTATCAGTGCAACCTCTCGTATGTTGCTTCGTTTTGAAAAAAATGGTGGTGTCATCAAGCGACAAGTCTGCTTGGATGATAAGAGAGCAGTGGAGATTGTTCTGACAGACTTGGGATATAATACTTGGGATATAATAAATGTCTAACAATTGCTCAACAAGCCATTCAAGTCGTTTTAGATAACTATCAAGAGCAACTGAAACAATTACATATTAAAATAGAAGAGAGACTAAATTATGACTGAATTAAGTAAAACCCCAGTCCGTGATCGTGCGGAACACAATGCCTATTTCCCATCAGATTACTCTTTGAGTGTCTATACTAGCTCTGTAACTCCTTTTGATGGTTACAAGTTTGCTCAGCCTTATACAGGTGGAGATAAGAAAGTTCTCATGGTGGCTTCTGATGAGCGCTATGTGCAAGTACAAAATGGAAAATATTTTTCAACAGGAAATCATCCCGTGGAAACTTTGCTTCCTATGATGCATATGGCTACAGCAGGTTTTGAGATTGATGTAGCGACACTTTCAGGCAACTCTGTGAAATTGGAAATGTGGGCCATGCCGAAGGAAGATAAAGCTGTAATGGATTTTTATCACGAGTATTTGCCAAAGCTGGAAAATCCCTTGAAGCTTAGTGATATCCTTTCTCAAGTGGTTTCGGTTGGTTCGCCTTATGTTGCTGTCTTCTTCCCTGGCGGGCATGGTGCTCTCTTAAATCTCCCTGAAAGTCAGGAGGTTAAGGAGCTGCTCAACTGGGCCATGGCTACAGATAAGAAGATTATAACCCTTTGTCACGGTCCAGCTGCTCTTTTAGCAGCACGACTTAATGATGGAGATTTCCTTTTTGATGGGTATGAAATGACAGTCTTTCCAGATAGTCTTGATGAAGGTGCTAACCAAGATATTGGCTATATGCCAGGTCTCCTTAAATGGCGACTACAAGAAAGTCTCGAGGATCAAGGGGTGAAAATCCTCAATGAGGGGATTACAGGTCAAGTTCATCAAGATCGCAATCTCCTGACAGGTGATAGCCCGCTTGCAGCTAATGCACTTGGAATTCTTGCAGCAGATACCTTGCTGACTATGGTTGCGAAATAAATCGTTTATTTATTGAATACTTAACACTAGAAAAGGAATTATGATGTCACAGTCAACAGTTTTATTCGTTACGGGAGCCTCAAAAGGAATTGGTCTTGAAATTGTTTTAACCGGCCTAGACCAAGGCTATACTGTCGTAGGAACGTCACGCAATGCGCAAAAGCTGGAAGAAGCCGTAGCGGCTGCTCGTCCAGATCTGATAGGGCACTTTATGGCAGTTTCCATGACCTTTGATGAAGCCAATATTCAGGAAACGGTCAAAGCCATTATTGAGCGATTTGGCCGGATCGATATTTTAGTTAATAATGCCGGATTTGCAGTGCTTGGGGCTTTGGAAGAATTTTCTTTGGAAGAAGTCAAGGCTAACTTTGATGTCAATGTCTTTGGTCTCTTAGCGGTCATGCAAGCAGTCTTACCACAGATGCGTGCGCAAAAATCTGGTCATATCATCAATCTTGCTTCTATCTCGGGAACGGTTACTGGTCCAACCCAGTCCATCTATTCGGCTACCAAAGCTTCTGTCATTATGATGAGTGAGGCTCTAGCAGAAGAGGTAGCACCTTTTAACATTCAAGTGACCGCTATTTGCCCTGGAGGGGTACGGACAGATTTCCTGGATAATTCCTCTATGCGCCGTCCAGAAAAGCATATTGCGGACTACGAAGTTGTTCATCGTACTATGGAAGGGTTAGGACGTCTTAACCATAATCAAAGCGGGGACCCTAAACGTGTCGCTCAAGCCATTTTAACAGTTGCAGCTATGGAGCAAGCTCCTCGCCGTCTCTATCTTAACTCGGGTGCTGTTGCAGGTCTCCAGCAAAAAATTCAAGAAGTGGCAGCCGAGGTCAATCAATTTATGGACCTGAGTCTTAGTACAGACAGCCCAGAAGCCTAGTTGCTGAATTTAAAGTATGTGAGTAGGTCTTATCTCACCACTGGAATGTTTTTAATCAGGAAAAGAAGTTACCATGTTTAATCAATTGTAAGATGTTACAAATTTATTAGGATTACTTTTCCGATCATCCAAGCACCGATAAATTGGTTGACTAATATGGTCTTGGCCGCAGCAGTGTCAAACGCTAGAGTTCAGCTATCTTATGTCGGCACTTGTTTTTTGATGATGCAGGAGTCACCTATGACAAAAAATAGCAAAGCAGCCTTGTTTGCTGTTAAAAACGAAGATATGCTTTTGGCAGCTAAATAACAATAACGGCTTTGCTCGTCAGTTGGTTTCATTATATGAGTATACAGAAACTCTTTTGAAAATACCCAAGATATTCATAAGCGAGGAGGTATCCAAGCAGAGAGGCTAGCAGATAACTCGGTCAATAGCATGTCTCTGTCTCTATGAATAGCGGTATCGGAATCATTCGAGATCTGCCAAATGTAAAGTCCTTAATTGTCAGTCTGATGGGAGATGCCGACTAAGGTATGTTTAGAAAAAGAGAGCATCGTATTACTGCTATACTAAAGGTAAAGGGGCTTAGGGAGCCCCATCTTTTTTTGTTCTTAGAAGGAAAAAGCAGCTGATGGTTAATGTGTTCTATATGAGATAAGTCTTTTTAATGACTTACTTTGCCATTTTTTCACTAAAAATCAGAACTTTTTATAGATACTCAAAAAGCCCTATAATATCCTAGGGGGAGTCCATCTAGGATATTATAGAGCCCATAGTTGATAATAGGTCATTTTCATTATTGTAAGATTGCAAGCGATTTTAGGCTATTAATCTTTGGCTTTAAAAAAGGTCTGGTAGAGTGCTCTAATAGCGTCTTTTTCTTGCTCAGTTTTGATGACAAACATGACTGAAACTTCACTTGATCCTTGAGAAATCATTTCTAAGTTAATGTGTTTTTTTGAAAATGCTTCGGCTGCTTTAGAAGTAACACCTATATGACTTTTCATATTTTCACCCACTATCATTATAATGGATAAGTCTCTTTCAATTTCGACCTCGTCTACTTCTAACTTTCTTGTTAGTTGCGAGATGATTTCTTGTTCTTTTATGGGTGTCAGCTCACGCCCTCTCAATACGATTGACATGTCATCAATACCAGTGGGAATATGCTCCCAGCGAATATTTAATTCTTCTAAAATTTGCAATACCTTACGTCCAAATCCAACTTCTCTATTCATCAGATATTTTGAAATATTGATACTGACAAAATCGTTATCACCCGCTATACCAACAACAGGCGCACTGTGGCTAGTATGCTCTAAGATGATTTTAGTTCCAGGATGGCTTGGGTTATTGGTATTTTTAATAACTAAAGGTATTTTCCCGCGATAAGCAGGGATTAAAGCTTCATCATGAAGGACTGAAAAACCTGCATAAGCCAATTCCCGCATTTCACGGTATGTTAATTCTGAGATGGAATCAGGTTTATGAACAATACCTGGATGCGCAGCAAAAATACCATCTACATCTGTAAAGTTTTCATATAGATCAGCTTTCACTCCGGCAGCTACAATAGAACCAGTAATGTCTGAACCTCCGCGAGAAAAGGTACAGATTTGATCGTCAGCAGTAACTCCAAAAAAACCTGGAATAATTAAAATTTCATCACTATCACGTAATTCTTCCAGTTTATCGTAGCTTGATGGTAAAAGGCGTGCATTTCCAGGTTCGCTTGTGACGATGATCCCTGCTTCTTTTGGATTGATATAACGGGCATTTAAATTATTCTTTTTAAAAAATTCGGCAATTAATTTTGCATTATTGTCTTCACCGGCAGCTAAAAAAGTATCATAGAGAAATCTATTATTATCAATAGGTAGATTCGCCAAGTCAATAATAGCTTTTGTTATTTTTTCTAAAATATTTTGACCAAGCTTAAGCTCATCAATGATATCACGATAGCGCTGAATGATCCAATTTTGATTTTCTGTGACATCTTTTTCAGCGATATAAGCTTTATAATATTTTACTAGTGCATCTGTAACTTTTGTATCTTTGGCATCTCTTTTGCCGGGTGCAGAGACAACAACAAAACGTCTATCATCATCAGAATTAACGATATTGAGCACTTTTTCAAGCTGTGCAGCGGAAGCTAATGAACTGCCTCCGAATTTGATAACTTTCATTTTTTCTCCCAAATCTAATCACGATAAACAAATTATAACAAAATTCTGACAATTTGTCAGTCCTCTTTTTTTAAAAGGACAGAAAAAATGAAATGATGACCTTACTTAGAGCTATCTGCATTAAAAACCTTAGTTAAATAAATTTTGCTTTTAAATAAAAATATTTTATATTAAATTTCCTTTTGAGAACTTCTTATTTTTATGTTAAAATAAAGGAAATAGATTTGACCTTCAAACTATTTAAATATCAAATAATACAAGTTGGGTACATCTCTTGTACTGACTATTTAAAAGAAACTAGAGTGGAGCATAAAAATGAATTTTGAAAATATTCTTTATAGTGTGGATGATGGGGTAGCCACTTTGACACTTGATCGGCCTGAAGTTTCAAATGGTTTTAATATTCCGATTTGCGAAGAGATATTAGAAGCTATTTCATTGGCTTCTAAAGATAGCAGCGTTCACATTTTATTAATCAATGCTAATGGTAAAGTTTTTTCTGTTGGCGGTGACTTAGTAGAGATGCAAAGAGCTGTTGATGATGATAATGTGCAATCTTTAGTTCGTATTGCAGAACTTGTAAATGATATTTCATTTTCGCTCAAGCGGCTACCTAAACCTGTTGTTATGAGTACTGATGGGGCTGTTGCTGGAGCAGCAGCTAATATGGCAGTTGCAGCGGATTTCTGTATTGCAAGTGATAAAACAAAGTTTATTCAAGCCTTTGTTAATGTTGGCTTAGCACCAGATGCTGGCGGTCTTTTTTTACTGACCAGAGCTATTGGGATTACTCGTGCTACACAATTAGCAATGACTGGTGAGGCCTTAACTGCTGAGAAAGCATTGGATTATGGAATAGTTTATAGGGTTTGCGAATCAGAAAAATTAGAAAAGATGACAGAGCGTATTATTACCAGATTGAAGCGTGGTTCTGTCAATTCTTATAAAGCTATTAAAGAAATGGTTTGGCAAAGTTCATTTTATGGCTGGCAAGAATATGCAGATCTAGAATTAGAATTACAAAAGTCATTAGCCTTTACGGAGGATTTTAAAGAAGGAGTCCGCGCTTATACAGACAAAAGGCGACCTAAATTTACAGGTAAGTAATAGTTGACATAAGCCATTTCATATTTTGCATTATTAAGTGCTAAAGTATACTTTAAGCATGAAAAAGATCGCTATAGAAGTTAGTAAGAAGAATCTTTAAAAAAATGAAGGTTTTGACTAAAAGCCATTAGCTTATTTTGGGGATCTTAAACAAAATGAAACAGTGTAACTAAAATTTGCAATTTCAGTAATCTTTTGATAAACTTTGATAATCAAAGTTTGTTTTGCGTATGGGAGGTGACACATGGATTATAACCAAATAAATAGTTATTTAGTTGATATTTTCAATAAAATTTTGATCATTGAAGAAATGAGTCTAAAAACCAGTCAATTTAAAGATGTTTCTTTAAAAGAGATGCATACTGTTGATATTATTGGAAAAAATACTAAAGTGACGCCGAGTGATATTGCCCATGAACTATTGGTAACGTTGGGGACCGTTACAACTAGCTTAAATAAGCTTGAGAAAAAAGGTTATATTGAGCGGACACGCTCAAGAAAAGACAGACGAGTTGTTTACTTAGACTTAACACAAAAAGGTCGATTGCTTTATCGATTACATAATAAATTTCATAAAAATGTGGTCAACCAAATTACAGCGAAGATGGACACAACAGAGTTAGATGCTTTGGAAAAAGGACTGCAGAATCTTCATCAATTTCTTGAAAGGTTAGTTTAATGGCTTTTGCAAAAATTAGTCAGGTGGCATATTATGTGCCTTCACAAGTGGTAACAAATGATGATTTATCGAAAATGATGGACACGAGCGATGAATGGATAGTTAGCCGGACAGGGATAAAAGCGCGTCATATTAGTCAATCAGAAGATACAAGTGATTTAGCCAGTCAAGTTGCAGTTAAGCTGTTGGAAAAAGCTCAGTTAGACCCACTAGATATTGATTTCATTATTGTTGCGACCATTACGCCTGATTCAATGATGCCTTCAACAGCTGCTAGAGTACAGGCATTCATTAAGGCAGAAAATGCATTTTCCTTTGATTTAACAGCAGCGTGCAGCGGTTTCGTTTTTGCTTTATCAACTGCAGAAAAGTTAATAGCATCTGGACGCTATCAAAAAGGACTTGTCATCGGAGCGGAAGTTCTTTCTAAAACCATAGATTGGTCAGACCGCTCAACAGCAGTTTTATTTGGTGATGGAGCCGGAGGTGTTTTGCTAGAAAAAAGCTCATCTGAGTATTTTATGGCTGAATCTCTCCATTCAGATGGCAGCCGAGGAGAAAGTTTAACTTCTGGGAAGCATGCTATATCTTCTCCGTTTTCTGATGGTAAAAACAGAGACAATTATTTTCTAGAGATGGACGGTCGTACTATTTTTGACTTTGCGATTCGTGATGTTTCTCAAAGCATTTCTAAGCTTATAGAGGATTCTCATGTCGCAATAGACTCAATTGATTATTACTTATTGCATCAGGCAAATATTCGTATTTTGGATAAGATAGCCAAAAAAATAGGTGCTGATAGAGAAAAGTTCCTAGCGAATATGATGCAATATGGCAATACTAGTGCAGCTAGTATTCCCATTTTGTTGGCAGAGTATGTCGAAAAGGGTATCTTAAAATTAAATGGCGGTCAAACTATTCTTATGACTGGATTTGGTGGTGGTTTGACATGGGGCAGTTTAATTGTTAAAATTTAGTTATATAAAATGTGCTCAGCACAATATATAAAATATTATTTCTTAATATAAAGGAGAAAAACATGGCAGTATTTGAAAAAGTACAAGAGATTATCGTTGAGGAACTTGGTAAAGATCCAGAAGAAGTTAAAATGGAAACTACTTTTGATGAACTTGATGCAGATTCTCTTGATGTATTCCAAGTTATTTCAGAAATTGAAGATGAATTTGATATCCAAATTGAATCTGAAGACGGACTTAATACAGTTGGTGACTTGGTTGCTTTTGTTGAAGAAAAATCAAAATAATAGAAGTTTTTTAAGAGTATTCTTAAATAGAATATTCTTTCTTCTTATTGTGATAGTTTGACTGTCAAATTATTGATTGAAAGACTTAGAAAGTTTAATTAAAAATGAAAACGCGTATTACAGAATTACTAGATATTAAATATCCTATCTTCCAAGGAGGTATGGCTTGGGTAGCTGATGGTGATTTAGCTGCTGCTGTTTCAAAAGCCGGTGGTTTAGGTATCATTGGTGGAGGAAATGCTCCTAAAGAAGTAGTCAAAGCAAATATTGATAAGATTAAAGCTGTTACAGATAGACCTTTTGGGGTTAATATTATGCTCTTATCGCCTTTTGCTGATGACATTGTTGACTTGGTTATTGAAGAAGGCGTTAAGGTCGTGACAACGGGTGCTGGGAATCCAGGCAAATATATGGAGCGTTTCCATGATGCAGGAATTACTGTTATTCCTGTTGTTCCTAGTGTAGCTCTTGCTAGGCGCATGGAAAAGTTAGGAGCAGATGCTGTTATTGCTGAAGGTATGGAAGCTGGCGGTCATATTGGGAAATTGACTACTATGACCTTGGTTCGCCAAGTTGTTGATGCTGTCAATATCCCTGTTATTGGGGCTGGCGGAGTTGCTGATGGCCGCGGAGCTGCGGCTGTATTTATGTTAGGTGCTGAAGCCATTCAGGTTGGAACAAGATTTGTTGTTGCAAAAGAGTCGAATGCCCATCAAAAATTTAAAAATAAAATTTTAAAGGCTAAGGATATTGATACGGTTGTTTCTGCTTCAATTGTCGGTCACCCCGTTCGTGCTATTAAAAATAAACTTTCTTCTGCTTATGCCAATGCGGAAAAAGAATTCTTACGTGGAGAAAAGAGTCAGGAAGATATTGAAGAACTTGGTGCTGGCGCCCTTCGAAATGCTGTTGTTGATGGAGATGTAGATAATGGTTCTGTCATGGCAGGTCAAATTGCAGGCTTTGTTACCCAAGAGGAAACCTGTGAAGATATTTTAAAAGATTTGTACTACGGTGCAGCAGAAATTATTAAAACTGAAGCAGAACGCTGGGCAGATGTGGAGAAATAAGTATGACTAAAACAGCTTTTTTATTTGCTGGCCAAGGTGCACAAAAATTGGGTATGGCAGATGATTTGTATGCGCAATATCCTATTGTTAGGGAAACTTTTGAAGCTGCGCAAGCAGTGTTAGGATATGATATTCGTGCATTAATTGATAATGAAGAAAGTAAGCTTAATCAGACACGATATACACAGCCTGCTATTTTAACAACTTCGATTGCTATTTATCGTCTGCTAAAAGCAAATGGAATTCAGCCTAATATTGTTGCAGGCTTGTCTTTGGGAGAATATTCTGCTTTAGTTGCTGCAGGAGCTCTTTCATTTGAGACTGCTCTTGCTTTAGTAGCTAGGCGTGGGGAATTTATGGAAACAGCCGTGCCAGCTGGAGTTGGTAAAATGGTTGCCGTCATGAATACTGATCCTGATCTCATTGAAGAAGTTTGTCAAAAAGCGTCTTCTAAAGGGATAGTAGCGCCAGCGAATTATAATACTCCTGCCCAAATTGTTATCGGCGGGGAAGCTGAAGCAGTGGATTATGCAGTGGCGTTATTAAAGGAAGCAGGGAGCAAGTATTTAATTCCGCTTAATGTTTCAGGTCCTTTTCATACGGCTCTTTTGAAATCAGCTAGTCATGAATTAGCCAAAGCTCTTGAAGACGTAGAATTTTCGAATTTTGAAATTCCGTTAGTAGGAAACACTGAAGCTGAGATTATGAAAGAAGAAGACATCAAGGAGCTGTTAGCTCGTCAGGTTATGGAGCCGGTTCGCTTTTATGATTCAATTGCGATCATGCAAAAATTTGGTGTAGATCAGTATATTGAAATCGGTCCAGGGAAAGTGCTCAGCGGTTTTATGAAAAAAATTGATAAGTCGGCTAAAGTTTTTAATGTAGAAAATTTGTCTGGCTTGCAAACGCTTTTAAATCAATAGAGGGAGACCTTATTCATGGAAATCAAAAATAAAAATGTTTTTATTACCGGATCAACTCGCGGTATTGGTTTAGCAGTTGCACACAGATTTGCTCAGGCAGGTGCTAATATTATTTTAAATGGCCGTTCAGAAGTTTCAGAAGATTTGCTAGCATCTTTTAAGGATTATGATGGGAAGGTGCTAGCAATTTCTGGTGATGTTTCTCAGCTTGATGATGCAAAACGTATGGTTGATGAGGCAGCTGAAAAACTGGGAAATATTGATATTCTTATCAATAATGCGGGTATTACTAATGATAAATTGATGTTAAAAATGTCAGAGGAAGATTTTGAGAAGGTTCTTAAGGTTAACTTAACTGGTAGTTTTAATATGACGAAATCGGTTTTAAGACCGATGACCAAGGCGCGCCAAGGAGCTATTATTAACATGTCCAGTGTTGTGGGATTAATGGGAAATGTTGGACAAGCAAATTATGCTGCTTCAAAAGCAGGTTTAATTGGATTTACAAAATCAGTTGCCCGTGAAGTTGCTGCTAGAAATGTCCGTGTCAATGCTATTGCACCAGGTTTTATTGAGTCTGATATGACGGATCGTATTTCTGATAAGATGAAAGCTGCAATGCTTGATCAAATTCCTATGAAAACATTTGGAACTACAGAAAATGTTGCTGATGTAGCTCTTTTTCTAGCTCAGCAGGATTATTTAACGGGCCAAGTCATTGCTATTGATGGTGGCATGACAATGCAAAGTTAAGATAGAAGAATGCCGAGATTTTATTTTGTTCATACAGATGAATACATTTCGACAGTAAAAGGAGAAGGAAATATGTCTACAAATCGTGTTGTTGTCACTGGCTATGGAGTGACTTCCCCAATTGGAAATACACCAGAAGAATTTTGGAATAGTCTTTATAATGGTAAAATTGGTATTAAGCCAATCACTAAATTTGATACTTCAGAAATTCCTGTCTTTAATGCCGGTGAAATTCAAGACTTTCCGTTTGATAAATACTTTGTAAAAAAAGATACCAACCGCATGGATACTTATTCGCTTTATGCTATTTATGCAGCTTTAGAGGCTCTTGATAATGCAAAGCTGGATATGGATACTGTTGATCGTGACCGGACTGGTGTTATTGTTTCATCAGGAATCGGAGGCTTGCAAGAGCTTGAAGATCAAATTATTCGTATGCATGAACGTGGTATGAAGCGTATTAAACCGATGTTCATTCCTAAAGCTCTTTCGAATATGGGCGCAGGAAATATAGCTCTTAAGATTGGAGCTTATGGAGTATGCAAATCGATAACGACTGCTTGTGCTTCAGCTAATGATGCTATTGGAGAAGCTTTTCGTGAAATTAAATATGGCCATCATGATGTTATTCTTGCAGGTGGTTCAGAAGCTTCTATTACACGCATTGGGATCGGTGGTTTCAATGCCCTAACCGCTCTTTCAACGACTGAAGATCCTAAACGTTCTGCTATTCCTTTTGACAAAGACCGAAATGGTTTTGTTATGGGAGAAGGAGCTGGTGTATTGATTCTTGAGAGCCTTGAACATGCTCAAAAACGCGGGGCTAATATCCTTGCAGAAGTTGTCGGCTATGGCAGCAACTGTGATGCATATCATATGACGACACCAACTCCAGATGGTTCAGGTGCAGCTAAAGCGATTAAATTATCCCTCAAAGAAGCAGAAATTGATCCTTCGCAAGTAGGTTATGTTAATGCCCATGGGACTTCAACACAAGCTAATGAAAAGGGAGAAAGCCAGGCGATTGTTGCTGTTTTAGGTAAAGATATACCTGTATCTTCAACGAAATCATTTACAGGGCATTTGCTTGGTGCTGCAGGTGCTGTTGAAGCAATTGCTACAATTGAGGCTATCCGCCGCCACTATATTCCAATGACTGCAGGAACTAAAGAACTTTCTGAAGATATCGAAGCTAATGTCGTGTATGGACAAGGCCAAGAAGCAGATGTAGAATACGCTATTTCAAATACATTTGGTTTTGGCGGACATAACGCTGTTCTTACTTTTAAACGTTGGGAGGGCTAACTGGTGGAAATTAAAGATATTAAAGATTTAATGTCGCAATTTGATACTTCAAGTTTGCGAGAATTTTCATATAGTAATCATTCAGATCAATTGACTTTCAGTAAAAATGAGCTAACACGTGAAAAACCAAATACTATTGCAGAAACAAGTACAATAGAAGCAAGACCTTCTTCTCCAGCAGAGACAGCTGTTTTGGCTCCTGCTGGCCAAGAAACAGAAGAAACAATTGTGGAAGAACAAGCCGAAGGCGATGTCGTTGAAAGTCCATTGGTTGGTGTAGCTTACTTAGCTTCTGCGCCAGATAAAGCAGCTTTTGTTTCAGTGGGAGACACTGTTAAAAAAGGACAAACACTTCTTATTATTGAAGCTATGAAAGTCATGAATGAGGTACCGGCTCCACAGGATGGGGTTGTTACTGAAATTCTTGTTGCCAATGAAGAAGTTGTAGAATTTGGACAAGGGTTGGTACGTATTAAATGATTGATATAAATAAAATTCGTGAAGCTCTTCCGCATCGCTATCCTATGCTTTTAGTAGACCGTGTTTTAGAAGTTTCAGATGATGAAATTGTCGCTATAAAAAATGTCACTGTTAATGAGCCATTTTTTAAGGGCCATTTTCCTGATTATCCTGTTATGCCAGGTGTCCTTATTATGGAAGCTCTGGCGCAAACAGCAGGAGTTCTAGAGCTATCTAAAGAAGAAAACAAAGGAAAGCTTGTTTTTTATGCCGGTATGGATAAAGTTAAATTTAAAAAACAAGTTGTTCCGGGCGATCAACTGCTTATGACGGTAAAGTTTGTCAAACGCCGCGGTACTATCGCAGTTGTGGAAGCTAAAGCAGAAGTAGATGGAAAGCTTGCTGCCAGCGGAACCTTGACTTTTGCTCTTGGAAACTAAGATGCCTATTAAACCTTAAGCACAGGAGAAATTAATCACATGTTTAATAAAATTTTGATTGCCAACCGCGGGGAAATTGCTGTCCGCATTATTCGTGCAGCGCGAGAACTTGGGATAGAAACGGTAGCAGTTTACTCTGATGCTGATAAGGAATCACTTCATACGATTTTAGCTGATGAGTCCGTTTGTATCGGGCCAGCCCGTTCGACAGAGTCTTATCTTAACATGAATGCTGTCTTATCTGCTGCCATTGTGACAGGTGCGCAAGCTATTCATCCTGGTTTTGGATTTTTAAGTGAAAATTCCAAATTTGCAACTATGTGTGAAGAGTTAAATATCAAGTTCATTGGACCATCAGGCACCATTATGGATAAAATGGGAGATAAGATCAATGCGCGTGAGGAAATGATTCAGGCAGATGTACCAGTTATTCCAGGATCTGATGGAGAAGTGTTTACTTCGAAACAAGCGCTTGCTGTTGCTGATGAGCTGGGCTATCCGGTTATGCTTAAAGCATCTGCCGGAGGAGGCGGCAAAGGCATTCGCAAGGTAGATAAATCTGAAGATCTTGTTGCAGCTTTTGAATCTGCCTCTCAAGAAGCTTTAGCAGCCTTTGGTAACGGCGCAATGTACATTGAAAAAGTTATTTATCCTGCTCGCCATATAGAGGTGCAGATACTGGGAGATAGCTTTGGAAATATTATCCATCTTGGAGAACGCGACTGCTCTCTTCAACGCAACAATCAAAAGGTGTTAGAGGAAAGTCCTTCTATTGCTATTGGGCAAACACTTAGGGATAAGATCGGTGCTGCAGCTGTTCGTGCAGCTAAGGCTGTAGGTTATGAGAATGCTGGGACCATTGAATTTCTCTTAGATGAGAAAACAAATCAATTCTATTTTATGGAAATGAATACTCGTGTTCAGGTTGAACATCCTGTAACAGAGTTTGTTACTGGTGTTGATATTGTAAAAGAACAAATTCGTATAGCAGCTGGTCAAGAATTATCTTATAAACAAGATGATATTAAGCTAAGAGGTCATGCTATTGAATGTAGGATTAATGCTGAGAATCCAGCCTTTCACTTTGCACCTAGTCCAGGCAAGATAAAAGATCTCTTTTTGCCGTCTGGAGGTGTGGGACTGCGTGTTGATTCGGCTGTTTATAATGGTTATAGTATCCCACCTTACTATGATAGTATGATTGCTAAAATTATTGTTCATGGAGACAATCGATTTGATGCACTGATGAAAATGCAGCGCGCCCTTTATGAACTTGAAGTTGAAGGTGTTGTTACAAACAGTGATTTTCAGCTTGATTTAATTTCTGACCAGCGCGTTATCGCTGGAGATTATGACACATCATTTTTGATGGAGACATTCTTGCCCAATTACCAAAAAGATGAGAAATAGGAGTAATTAATGGCTTTATTTCAGAAGAAAGATAAATACATTCGCATTAACCCTAATCGTTCCATGAAGAATGTTAAGCATGTTGATCCTGAAGTGCCAGATGAATTGTTTGCTAAATGCCCTAACTGTAAACATATGATCTATCAAAAAGATCTAGGAGCAGAGAAGATCTGCCCAAAGTGCTCTTATAGTTTTCGGATTTCTGCTAAAGAGCGTTTGGCTATTACTGCCGATGAGAACTCTTTTGCAGAAATGTTTACAGATCTTAAAACAAGAGATCCCTTGCATTTTCCTGGTTATCAAGAGAAGTTAAAGGCAGCTCAAGAAAAAACAGGGCTTGATGAGGCTGTTGTGACAGGGGTTGCAGAATTTCATGGGCAAAAGGCTGCTTTAGCTATTATGGATTCTAATTTTATCATGGCCTCTATGGGGACTGTTGTTGGCGAGAAGATAACACGCCTTTTTGAGTATGCTGCAGCTAAAAAACTTCCGATTGTCATTTTTACGGCTTCAGGAGGAGCTCGTATGCAAGAAGGCATTATGAGTTTAATGCAGATGGCAAAAGTTTCTGCAGCAGTAAAACGTCACTCTAATGCAGGCCTTTTTTATCTGACAGTTTTAACAGATCCAACGACAGGTGGTGTGACAGCAAGTTTTGCTATGGAAGGTGATATTATTTTAGCAGAACCGCAAACTTTGATAGGATTTGCGGGCCGCCGTGTGATCGAAACAACTGTTCGTGAAACACTTCCGGATGATTTTCAGAAAGCAGAATTTCTTTTAGAACATGGTTTTGTGGATGCTATTGTTAAAAGGACTGAGATGCGCAAAACGATTGCTAAGTTATTAGCATTTCATGGAGGTAGCAAATGAGCGATGTATCAAGAACACTCAAAGAGGCTAGAAATCAGGCTCGATTGACGGCTCTGGATTATGCTGAGCAGATTTTTGATGAATTTATGGAGTTACATGGTGATCGTCATTTTGCTGATGATGGAGCAATTGTCGGAGGAATTGGACTTTTAGACTCAAAGCCTGTTACAGTTATTGGTATACAAAAAGGTAAAAATTTACAGGATAATCTTAATCGTAATTTTGGACAGCCAAATCCGGAAGGCTATCGTAAGGCTTTGCGTTTGATGAAACAAGCTGAAAAATTTAACCGGCCGGTTATTACTTTTATTAATACTGCCGGAGCTTATCCAGGAATTGGAGCTGAAGAACGAGGACAGGGCGAAGCTATTGCCAGAAATCTTTTGGAGATGAGTGACCTTAAAGTTCCTATTATTGCCATTATTATAGGTGAAGGCGGCTCTGGAGGAGCTCTTGCCTTAGCTGTTGCTGATAGAGTCTGGATGTTAGAGCATACGATGTATGCTGTTCTTAGTCCAGAAGGTTTTGCTTCTATTTTATGGAAAGACGGAAGTCGTTCAATAGAAGCAGCAGAGTTAATGAAAATTACAGCTGGTGAACTTTTAAATATGCAAGTTATTGATAAAGTGATTCCTGAGCATGGCTATTTTTCAAGTGAGATTGTGCAGGCAGTAAAGCAGAATTTAATTGAGGAAGTCAAATATCTTGAAAGCTTAAGTTTGGAAGAACTATTGGAAGAACGTTATCAGCGCTTTAGAAAATATTAAGATAATTAAGTGAACGGAGAGTGGAATAAAAAATCAATAATTCGAAGAATTTGATTTTTCAGCAAGTTCTAGTTTCTACTTGCTTCCCTAAAACAGTCCACAGGACTGTTTTACTCTCATAAATGACAAAAAATGCATAGGGCTGGGGACCTTCGTCTCAGCCTCTTTTTATATTTTTGAAGTTTTACCATTCAAGAAAAGTTTTTGAAGATATGTTATAATGCTAGGATAAGATAAAAGGTGGGAGAAAGATGAGTAAATTAATTCCTGGACGTATCCGCAACAAAGGGAAAAATCTTTATGAAGAAGGCTTGGTTTCTCTTGTAGAAGAAAAAAAGGACTCTCTGCTTGTACAAGTTGCTGATTGCAAGGTCCGTTTTTCCATGGAAGATGAGCTTGTATCTTGTCCTTGTGAAATGTTTCAAAAGAAAGCTTACTGTTCTCATCTTGCAGCTGTTGAATATTATCTAAAAAATCATCCTAAAGGGAAAGATTTAGCTTCTCATTTGGTTGCAGATGAGAAAGATAGTGAGAAAAGAGAGGAAAAGACATCATTTGGTAGTCTTTTTTTAGATAATCTGAAAGTAAATGAAGAAGAGACACTCAAATATCGCTTATCTGTACAGGGTTCCCAAAGTCCTTTTTCATCAGAATTTTGGTGGACCTTAAAAATCAATCGTTTACCAGATGAGCGTTCTTATGTTGTTCGTGATATTAAATCTTTTTTAACTATTATTAAAAAAGAATCTTACTATCAGATTGGCAAGAATTACTATGAGCCGCTGTCGCGTTTGCAATTTGATAGTGCCAGTCAAAAAGTCATAGAATTCTTATGGCGTATTCTGCCTGATTCAGATCGTGTCAATACCGACTATATTTTACCCAACCATTCTCGGAATCTTTCTTTGCCAAGTGGTTTTTTTGAAGAAGGAGTCACTCTTTTTAATCAGCTTTATGAGTTTTCTTTTGAAGGCCATCACCAGGTTTACCACCATCTAGTATTTAAGGAATTAGAAGGGAGCGATCATTTTTATCATTTTAAAGTGCTTGTTCATCAAAAAACAATTGAGTTGATTATCAATGAAAAACCTGTAAATTTTTATTATGATAATCAATATCTGCTTTATCAAGATACTTTTTACCACCTTAACCCCAAACAGACTAAACTAGTAAGTGCCTTGAGAAGTCTTCCAATTGAACAGGATTTGGCAAAACATATCTATTTTACTTTTGAAGATCATGCTAAACTAGCAGACAGTCTTATTGATTTTAAGCTGCTTGGGGAAGTAGAAGCGCCAGCAAGTTTTAATATTTATGACTTTAAAGTCATTTTCGCTTTTGATCTGGCGGATGATCAAAAAATTCTTTTAGACATGACCTTTGATTACGGACAAAAAAGAGTTTCCGATCAGGCTGAAAAAGAGGCCCTGCCATTTGCAAGCAATTTTAAAAAAGAAAAAAAGATTGCTCAGCTCTTGGAAGTGCACGGCTTTTCTAAAGGTTTTTCCTCTCAGCATTCTCCCTTAGATGCTAATGAATGGTATCTCTTTTTTACTGAAACTCTACCGCATTTCAGTCATTTTGGGGATGTCCTGCTTTCACCTCGTTTAAGAGAAATGCGCTATTTGGAAGCCCCTAAAGTAGATGTTCAAATGAATCAAGGTTTATTAGATATTTCTTTTGATTTTTCTACTGTTATTGAAGATGATATTGATACTGCTTTAACAGCACTTTTTGAACATAAGCCTTATTTCATTAATAAAAGTGGGAAATTGGTCGTTTTTGATGAAGAAGCACAAAAGGTTAGTCAAGTATTGCAGTCTCTTCGAGCTCAAAAGTTTCATAATGGTCACCTCAAAATAGGAAAAGTAGCAGCTTTTCAAGTTTATGAATCTCTTGGGAATATGGAGAATGTACGTTTTTCCAAAAGCTTTAGCCAGCTGGCTAAAGACTTGAGGGAACCAGAAAATTTTATGCTGCCAGAATTCACCATTGATGCCAGCTTACGTGATTATCAAATGATAGGAGTTCAATGGATGTCCATGCTGGATAAATATGGTTTTGGCGGTATTTTAGCAGATGATATGGGCTTAGGCAAGACCTTACAGACTCTTGCTTTTTTAAAAAGCCATTTAAAAAAAGGCAAGCGAGTCCTTATTTTATCCCCTTCTAGTTTGATTTATAATTGGCGGGATGAATGCCAGAAATTTACGCCTGATTTGGATGTGGCTGTTTCTTATGGCTTAAAAAGTATGAGGGATAAGATTATTGAAGAACAGCATCAAATAACCATTACAAGCTATGCTTCATTTCGTCAGGATTTTGACTGTTATGCTCAATTATCTTTTGACTATTTAATTTTAGATGAAGCTCAAGTGATGAAAAATACGCAAACTAAAATTGCCCAAAGTTTACGAAAATTTGATGTTAAAAATTGTTTTGCACTTTCAGGGACACCCATTGAAAATAATTTATTAGAAATCTGGTCCATTTTTCAAATTGTTCTGCCAGGGCTGTTGCCAAAGAAAAAAGACTTTTTAAAGATGTCAGCTAAGACAGTTGCCCGCTATATCAAACCTTTTGTTATGAGACGGCGAAAGGAAGAAGTGCTACCAGAATTACCTGATTTGATTGAAATCAATTATTCTAACGAGTTACTAGACAGTCAAAAGGCTATTTATCTAGCGCAGCTGCGCCAAATGCAGGAGAATATCAGTCAGTCATCAGATGCCGAGATCAAACAGCAAAAGATTGAAATCTTATCAGGCATCACACGCCTGCGCCAAATTTGCGATACCCCTAAGCTTTTTATGGATTACAAAGGAGAAAGCGGGAAAATTAACAGTCTGCGGGATCTCCTTTTGCAAATCAAGGAGAGCGGCCATAGAGCCTTGATTTTTTCCCAGTTTAAAGATATGTTGGCTCTTACAGAGAAAGAGATGACATCTATTGGATTAGCAAGCTATAAAATCACAGGCTCAACACCAGCTAAAAAACGGCAGGAAATGACCCGTGCTTTCAACAATGGAAGCCGAGATGCCTTCTTAATTTCACTTAAGGCCGGCGGAGTTGGGCTTAATTTGACGGGTGCAGATACTGTTGTTCTTATAGACCTTTGGTGGAATCCTGCAGTGGAGATGCAGGCTATTAGCCGTGCTCATAGAATTGGCCAAAAAGAAAAGGTTGAAGTTTATCGCCTTATCACACGCGGAACAATTGAAGAGAAGATTTTGGAACTGCAAGAAAGCAAAAAAAGTTTAGTCACAACCGTTTTAGACGGCAATGAGACCCGAGCCAGCATGAGTATAGAAGAAATTAAAGAAATTTTGGGAATTTCACAGTGAATACCTTTTAAAAAAGTCATTTTTAGTTTATAATAGGAATGTTTCAGAAAGGATGTGAGTTAATGAGTCGTGAAAGAAAATTTCCTTTAGTAGCTGATGAGGATATCGTTATAGAGTCTCCTGTAATGATGCACCTGTATGAGAATGAAGACTTGATTACCAATATTGACGGCCCCTATGAAGATAAAATTTATAACGACTTAACTCGGGATTATCAGATTATTTCGGATGATCCTAATCCTAAGCAAAGATACTCAAGACAAAAAGCTAATCGGCAGGCAGAAAAAACTGACGCGGAATTAGCGCGTGAACAAGCCAGACAGGATTTAAAGAGAAAACGGCAGGCGATTGTCACAAATGATTATGGCAGACGGATTGCTAGAGCCAATGATAAAAAATTAGAATCAAAGCAAGAAAGTTCATCAAAGCATAAAAGTGAATTAGGACGTTTTTCTGATCATTTGCACCAGGATTCCTATATTTTAGCTGAGATGACACAGAATTATTCAGAGCCAAAGAATCCTTCTAGAAAGAAACCCAAGAAGAATAACTATGATTTCTTAAAAAATAGTCAAATTTACAATAAAAAAGAAACACAAGAGCGCCGTGAACGTCAAGTAGCACAAGAATTAAATTTAGAACGCTTTAAAGACGTTAACTAGAGGAGAGAATAAAAAAACATGTCTAAAACCATTCATTTTATTGGAATTAAAGGGTCAGGAATGAGCGCTTTAGCACTGATGCTGCAGCAGATGGGCTATAAAGTTCAAGGAAGTGATGTTGAAAAATATTATTTTACACAACATGGACTTGAAAAAGCAGGAATTCCTATCCTGCCATTTGATGAAGCTAACATTACTGATGACATGGAAATTATTGCTGGCAATGCTTTTCATGAAAACAATAACATTGAAGTAGCTTATGCTGTAAAAAATGGATACCATTTTAAACGCTATCATGAATTTTTAGGAAAATTCATGCGCCAATTTACTAGTTTAGGAGTTGCCGGAGCACATGGCAAAACTTCCACAACAGGACTTTTGGCTCATGTCTTGAAAAATATTACAGATACCAGCTATTTGATTGGTGACGGTACAGGCCGTGGTTTGGCTAACAGTCAGTATTTTGTATTTGAATCCGATGAGTATGAGCGTCATTTTATGCCTTACCATCCAGAATATTCTATTATTACAAATATTGATTTTGATCATCCAGACTATTTCACGGGCGTAGAAGATGTTTTCAGTGCCTTTAATGATTATGCTAAGCAAGTTCAAAAGGGGCTTTTTGTCTACGGTGAAGACCCTTATTTGCGTCGGCTGACATCAGAAGCTCCAATTTATTACTATGGTTTTAAAGAGGACAATGATTTTATTGCTTATGATATAATGCGTTCAACAAATGGTTCTGATTTCAAAGTCAGACATGGGCAAGACCAGCTTGGTACTTTTCATGTTCCGGCTTTCGGACGTCATAATATCCTCAATGCGACAGCTGTTATAGCAAACTTGTACATGGCTGGTATTGATATGGATTTAGTCCGTCAGCATCTAAAGACCTTCTCAGGAGTAAAACGCCGATTCTCTGAAAAATTAATTAATGATGTTACTATTATTGATGACTTTGCACATCACCCAACAGAGATTATTGCAACGCTTGATGCCGCTCGGCAAAAATATCCTTCTAAGGAAATTGTCGCCATTTTTCAGCCGCATACCTTTACAAGAACGATAGCGCTGTTAGATGAGTTTGCACAGGCTTTAAATGAGGCAGACAGTGTTTATCTGGCACAAATCTATGGTTCAGCGCGGGAGGTAGACCATGGTGATGTTAAAGTAGAAGATTTGGCAGAAAAGATCATCAAACCATCAAAAGTTATCACAGTTGAAAATGTTTCTCCTTTATTGGATCACGATGGCGCCGTTTATGTTTTTATGGGGGCTGGAGATATTCAGCTGTATGAGCGCTCTTTTGAGGAATTGCTGGCTAATCTGACTAAAAATAATCAATAAGAAAATTGGGGATAGAGTAGAAAAGTTTTCATTTCACAGAAATAGAAATGAACTTTCCCTCATTCCCTTATTTTCTGGATAGGAGCCTGAACTTCCATCCTTATACAATGCTGTGGTTTATAAAAGCGGCTGAAAACAGCAATTAAGAACTCAACTATCGGTATAGTTTAAAAATCAGGCTGCATTTAATTTAGAGGCTGAGGCTTTCCTCTCCCTTTTTTAGAAGGAGTAAAAATGCTTACTATTAGGCATGCAAAAGATACAGATCTAAGCGACATTATCCGTATTGAAACTGAAAATTTTTCACCTGAAGAGGCCGCAGAGCTGTCAGTGATGAGAGAGCGCATCGCAAAGATATCAGATACTTTTTTAGTAGCTGAAATGAAGGGCCGCCTTGTTGGCTATATTGAAGGACCAGTTATTAATCAGCGTTATTTGACGGATGATTTGTTTCATAAAGTAATTCCGAACCCTAAAGAGTCAGGTTATATTGCTGTGACCAGCCTTTCGATAGACAAAACTTTTCATAAGCAGGGTGTAGGGACAGCTCTAATAGCTGCCCTAAAGGATCTAGCCCTTGCCCAAAAACGCTTAGGTATCACTTTAACCTGTCATGACTATCTGATTGCCTATTATGAAATGAATGGTTTTTTCAATGACGGGTTATCAGAGTCAGTGCATGGTGGATCAACTTGGTATAATATGATATGGGAAAATCCTAAAATTTAAGTCAAAAAACAAGGCTGTAGTTTGTCTTTAAAATACTTTTAGGTTATAATAGCCTGTAATAACTATGAGGAGGTTAAGCTTGACGGATATCTTTAATAACGAAGAAGAGAAAAAAGCTCAACAATCAACAAGTTTTAAAGAACGGATTCTAGCAGATATGAAAAAAGCTAGCCGTTTGAGAAGGAGGCGTGTCAGTCAATCATCGGAAGATGAAAAGAACAGTCATGATCAAAAATCTAAAGATTTTATAAGGTCAGCTAAAAATGATGAGTTAGAATCTGCCTCTGTTATGTCTGTCCCTGATGGGAAAATAACTAATCAGGATGTCGACGATGTTCTTGCAAATTTAGATGAAATTTTTTCACCTGATCATCTGGAAAAGGATACTAAGAAAAAGACATTTTCTCGAAAAACAAAAAGCGAGCCGACAAATGCTGAAAAAGCAGATGAAGTTGTTCAAAAAGAGCAGTCTAAACTGATGGAAAGTGTAGAAGATAGTAATTCTGCCAGTGAAGATTTAGAAGTGAAAGTACAGCAGACTAACAATTGGGTTGATGATGGTGAGGCAGAAAATTGGCAGGCTGCAGATACAGCCGCTCATAAGGAAAAACAGGCAGATGATAGAGCTGATGAAAAAACAAAAGATTTATCTTCTTTGCCTAATGCGATCGCCGCTCAGCAAAAAGAAATCCAAAAGACTTCAGAGGAAAACCAAAAAGAAGATATAGACAAAACTAACCAAGAGGCGGATGACCTCTCTGATAATGAAAAAATGAAGATGCGACAAGGCAGCCCTAATAGACAACAGCGAAATAAAAAAACACGTACTTTAGCAAGGAAAATTTCAACTGTTATTATCTCTCTTATTATTATCTTATTGTTAGCTACTGGGATATTTGGTTATTTTTATGTCTCGTCTGCTATCAAACCTCTTGATACGAAGTCTACCAAGTATATTCAAGTAGAAATTCCAAGTGGTTCTGGGAATAAAAAAATTGGTAAAATTCTTGAAAAAGCAGGCCTTATTAAAAATGGGACTATTTTTAGCTATTATGTCAAATTCCGTAATTATGGCAATTTACAAAGCGGCTATTATAACTTCCAAAAGAGTATGTCTGTAGATGATATAGCAAAAGCACTGAAATTAGGCGGGACGACAACTCCTCAGGCACCAACTCTAGGTAAGGTTCTTATTCCAGAGGGCTATTCTATTAAGCAGATTGCAAAAGCTATTACAAATAATGCTAATAGCAAAAAGAAATCAGCCAAGACTCCGTTTTCATCTAAGGAATTTCTGAAAACGGTACAGGATAAAACATTTATCAACAAAATGGTAAAAAAATATCCTAAACTTTTAGCTAGTTTGCCGGATGCTTCCAAAGTAAACTATCAGCTTGAAGGCTATCTCTTCCCAGCAACTTATAGTTATGAGAAAAGTACTACGGTTGAAGGCTTGATTGATAATATGCTATCTGCAATGGATACAAACCTGCAGAGTTACTACAGTACCATTGAACAAAAAGGTAAAACTGTTAATGAAATTTTGACAATGGCATCGCTTGTAGAAAAAGAAGGGGCGACAGATGATGATCGCAAAAAAATTGCTGGCGTTTTTAACAACCGGATCAAGGAAGGAATGCCTTTGCAGTCTAATATTGCCGTCCTTTATGCGATGAATAAACTCGGTAAAAAAACGAGTTTGAAAGAAGATGCTAAAATTGACACGAAGATAGATTCACCATACAATGTTTATGTTCACAAAGGCTTAATGCCAGGAGCTGTTGATAATCCTGGGCTGTCAGCTATTAAGGCAGCTGTAGAACCAGATGCAACAGATAATCTTTATTTTGTGGCAGATGTGACAACTGGTGAGGTCTACTATGCTAAAACTTATGAAGAACATTCAGCTAATGTTGAGAAATATGTCAATAAGAAGCTAAAGTCAAGCAGTGAGTAAAAGAGAGGCATGTTTTTAATACTTATCTGCGCTATCTCTGTCAAAATTGATGAAATTAAAAAGAGTTGAAATTTCATACCTAAGATTTGAGCCTAAGGTCTCAAATCTTCCGAAGCAGCAAAAACATTGCTGTTTCTGCTGCTTTTATCACAGCGGAAAGTCTCATTTGGAGCTCGCTTTGCTCGCATAAATGAGAGAAATTAAAACTGAAATTGATAGAAGCTAAAAAATTTTTATGTTGAAAAATAGTTTGTTTACATTCTAAAAGAGTTGGAACTTTTGTTCCATACTCTTTTCATGTTTAAAATACTAAATAGAAAAGAGAAATATAATGTCAGAAAAAACTTATCCTATGACCCTTGAAGAAAAAGACCAGCTTGAAAAAGAGCTTGAAGAATTAAAATTAGTCCGTCGTCCAGAAGTTATTGAACGGATTAAAATTGCTCGATCTTATGGTGATTTATCTGAGAACAGTGAATACGAAGCAGCTAAGGACGAGCAAGCTTTTGTTGAAGGGCAAATTTCAAGTATTGAAACTAAAATTCGCTATGCTGAAATCGTTGATAGTGATGCAGTGGCTAAAAATGAAGTAGCGATTGGCAAAACTGTTATCGTGCGTGAAGTAGGAACAGCAGATGAAGATAGTTATTCTATTGTGGGAGCTGCAGGAGCAGATGTTTTTGCAGGTAAAATTTCCAATGAAAGTCCTATTGCTCAGGCCTTGATTGGTAAGAAAACGGGGGATAAAGTGACTATTGAATCCCCTGCAGGAAGTTATGAAGTTGAAATTATTAAAGTAACAAAAACAAAATAAAAACAATAAAAGGCAAGAGTCCTGCTCCTCAAGCTCAAGAGGACAAGACTCTTGCCTTTTTCGGTACATCAGCCAGCTTAAAAGTTAACCGTTGTGCCATGCAGAGCTAGGCATTAGCATAAGCAGTCAGTCTAACCCTCAGCTGCAGCTGCTGCCTTATGATATAACTGCTAGATAAAAATAGCTTGGAACTATTTTCATTCCAAGCTATTTTTATTATTTACGGCTGCGCTGTTTGCCAGCGTTGCGGTTTGATTTTGGCTTCTTTTGCTTTTTAGATGTTGTAATAACTGTATTGTTCTTAGGTGTGGCAACTTGAGGGCTGTTTGCAGGCTTAAAGGGCTTAGGAGGATTTTTCTCAAATTCCTCTTCAATCTGCTGACGAAGTTTTGGTTTGATAATCTGGTTAGTAATCAACTGCTGAATAAGCCCAAATATCCCGCTGACTAGCCAATATAAAGCCCCTCCTGCTGGAGCACTGAATGAGATGACGATCATCATTATTGGCATGACTAACATCATGGACTTCATTTGCTGTCTTTGAGCTTCCGGAACACTTTGTGTGGACAGCCATGATTGGATAAAATACAGAATTCCGATAATGATAGTAATCACTATATTTGGTTTGCCAAGGTTAATGCCTAGAAAACTGTGATTAGCAATTCCTTGTGTATAGCGGGTAGCATAAAAAAGGGCAGAGAAGAAGGGCATCTGGATAAGGATAGGCAGGCATCCTAGACCGCCGAACATGCTGAGCCCATAATGGCGCTGTGCTTGCATAAATTCAGTTTGAGCCGCTAATTTTTCTTCCTGTGTTTTTGCATTTTTCATGCGTTCTTGAATAGGTTCAAAAACAGGTTTAAGGTAATTCATTCTTTCAGACTGATAAGTCGCTTTTCGGACTTGGCTCAATCCTAAAGGTAAAATAAAGATACGGACAACAATAGTGACAATAATGATGGCAAAGCCAAAACCAATTCCTACATCATTGGCTAAATATTTAATAACTGCTCCCATCGGTGCGACAAAAAATTTATAAACTACGCCATCACCAGTTGGTTTACCGTTTTTAGTCTGTACACAGCCAGATAGAAAAAAAAGTAAAGAGAGTGCTAAGCTCGAAAATAAGAAACGTTTAATATTTTTTTTCACAATAATCTTCCTTTAAATTAATAATACTTAACTATTTTACTGTTTTTTCATAAATTTCTCAATAGTCCTTAAGTCCTAAATTAGTTTAATTAGCTATTCGAAAATCATGATAATCTGAAAAAGAAGACAGAGTAACATCAACATAAGTAACTTTTGAAAAAGGAGAAGGTCCTTTGCGGATTTCTTGGATAAATTTAGCTATTTTCTCTGCATCTTCTGATTGTGCCAATATTTCAACGGTTCCATCATCATTGTTCCAAACACGTCCATAAATATCGCCAATATCTAAGGCCAGCTGATAGGCTGAATAACGAAAGCCCACCCCTTGAACACGGCCAGAAACTAACAAACGAACTTTTTTCATATTTCCTTCTCCTTTTTGCTATAATATCTTTATGACTATTATAACCTCAAAATCTAATTCTTTGTTGAAAAAAACAAAAAAATTACTGCGAAAAAAATATCGAAAACATTCTTATTTAATAGAAGGATGGCATCTTTTTGAAGAAGCTCAGCGAAGCCATGCAGCTATCCTTCGTATTTTTGTGACAGAAGATTTAGCTTCTAAAGTAAAGCAGCTCCCCAATGTCTTCATCGTAAAAGAAGAATTATTAAAAGATCTTTCAGAGTCTAAAACACCTCAGGGAATTATTGCAGAGATCGCTTTTCCCAAATGGGAAATGGAGCTAGCATTAAAAGGTAGATTTTTGGTATTGGAGGATGTCCAAGACCCTGGAAATGTGGGGACAATGATTCGTACAGCAGATGCAGCTGGTTTTGATGCCGTTTTTATCTCGGAAAAAACAGCTGATATTTATAATCAGAAGACTCTGCGTTCTATGCAGGGAAGCCATTTTCACCTGCCTATTTACCGTGTCAGTGTGCTAAATACCATTAAAGACCTGCAAGATTCTGGCGTTCAGATAATTGCTACAACATTGGCAAAAAACTCTGTCAACTACAAAACAATAACTGCACCAGAATCATTTGCTCTGGTTATGGGAAATGAAGGACAGGGAATTTCTTTGGAGATGGCACAGGCAGCAGATGTTCTAGCCCATATTGGCATGCCGGGTAAAGCTGAAAGTTTAAATGTTGCTGTAGCAGCAGGAATATTTCTCTTTAGTTTCATTTAAGTTTAATCTAATAGGATATGTTATAATAAGCTTAGAGGTGATGAATGTGAAAAAATATGAACAAGACAAAGAGTTCATGAGCCATGTCGGTCAGTTAATTGATCATCCCCGCTTCCAAAAACTAGATGGCATTGTACAGCACCATCATTCGACGCGTTTGGAGCATTCTATAAATGTCAGCTATACCAGTTATAAAATTGCGAAAAAGTTTGGCTGGGATGCTAAAAGCACAGCTCGCGGCGGTCTTTTGCATGATATGTTTTATTACGATTGGCGGGAAACCAAGTTTAATAAAGGCCATGCCTGGGTTCATCCAAGAATTGCAGTCAAAAATGCCCGTAAGTTAACCAAACTGAATCCAAAAGAAGAAGATATTATTCTAAAACATATGTGGGGGGCAACTATTGCTCCGCCTCGTTATAAGGAAGGCTATATTGTAACTATGGTTGATAAGTATTGGGCTATTAAGGAAGCTATAACTCCTTTGCGCAGCAAATGGCAGAAGCGTCGTGTTTTCAAACGTAAATATTTGAAAAGCCACCATCATTAATTAATATTTTTAGGAGAAGAAAATGGATAACAATTCGATTTATACACAGCGTAGTGACAGCAGGATTAGCAGTTTTTTTGCTAAAATTTATGGTTTAGTAGGAATTGGTGTTGCTTTATCAGCATTAGTTTCTTATCTCATGCTCTATGCTTTTTGGGAAAATACAGTAGCACTTATCTCTAATTCCCCTTGGATTTATTACCTTGCTATATTTGGAGAATTAGGGTTAGTTATTGCAGCAAGCAGCGCTGCGCGTAGAAATAGTACGGCAGCACTACCTTTATTTTTAGTCTATTCAGCTTTAAATGGCTTTACCCTAAGCTTTATTATTGCCCGTTATACGCAGACAACCGTTTTACAGGCTTTTATTTCATCGGCTCTTGTTTTCTTTGTGATGGCTTTAGTCGGTGTGACTGTAAAAAAAGATCTATCGGGTATGGCAAAAGCTTTAATAGCAGCTGTTGTTGGAATTATTATTGCCAGTGTGGTTAATTTATTTATCGGCAGCGGTGGTCTGAGTTATATTATCAGTATTGTGACCGTTTTGATTTTTTCAGGTCTTGTCGCTTATGATAATCAATTGATCAAGCGTGTGTATGACTATAATGGCGGTCATGTTGAAGATGGCTGGGCGGTGTCAATGGCTCTGAATCTCTATCTTGATTTTATTAATATCTTTATTAGTTTGCTTCGTATTTTTGGCAATAATGACTAGAAAGTACGAAAAAAATCAAAACTATAATTGCTTTTTAATCCATTATGTTTATAAGAAAAGTGAGAAGACAAAGCCTGTTTTTGGACAAGAAGAGCTTTCTTCTCATTTTTTATTATAATCTTTTGACTGAAAAAGTATCATAACAGAAGGAAGTATTGGGAAATAGAGTCCTACTCGATTTTTATGGCTTATGGTATAATAAGGAAACAATAATTTTTTGGAGATAACTATGAAGACACCTTTTATTTCGAGAGATGAATTAAACAAAATAACCGCTAAATTTCCAACTCCTTTTCACCTTTATGACGAAAAGGGAATACGTGAAACTGCCCGTGCTGTTAATAAAGCTTTTTCTTGGAATCCAGGTTTTAAGGAATTTTTTGCCGTAAAAGCGACTCCTAATCCTACTATCCTTAATATTTTAAAAGAGGAAGGCTGCGGAGTAGATTGTGCCACCGATATTGAATTGCAGATGAGTAAAAAGGTTGGTTTTGATAGTTCAGCTATTAGCTTTACTTCAAACGATACCTATCCTTCAGAGTTTATCTATGCGCGTGATATCAATGCTCTTATTAATCTAGATGCTTATGAGGATATTGCTTTTCTTGAAAAGACTGCTGGGCTTCCTGATAAAGTATCTTTGCGGTTTAACCCAGGAGGTGTTTTTTCGCTGGGAACAGATATTATGGATCATCCTGAAGAGTCTAAATTTGGAATGACAAAAGACCAGCTGTTTCAAGGATATAGAGAACTAAAAGAAAAAGGCGTAACTTCCTTTGGTTTGCACGCTTTTCTGGCTTCAAATACTGTTACTAATGATTATTATCCTACTTTAGCTGCCCAGCTGTTTGAATTGGCAGTTGAAATCAAACAAGAACTAGATATAACACTTGATTTTATTAATTTATCAGGAGGTATTGGTGTTGATTATACACCGGCTGATCAGCAAAATGATATTGCTGCTATTGGTCAAGGCGTTCAGCAAAAGTTTAACGATATCCTTGTACCAAATGGCTTAGGACATATTAGTATTTATACAGAACTTGGCCGGTATATGCTAGCTTCACACGGCCATTTAATTACAAAAGTAATTCATTTAAAAGATACCTATCGTCATTATGTGGGAGTTGATGCCTGTGCTGTTAATTTACTTCGTCCGGCTATGTATGATGCTTATCACCACATTACAAACATCAGCAATCCTGATGGGGCAATAGAAACTGTTGATGTCGTTGGTTCTCTTTGTGAAAACAATGATAAGTTTGCTAAAAACCGACAGCTCCCACAAGCACGTATTGGTGATATTTTAGTTATTCATGATACCGGTGCCCATGGTTTTTCAATGGGATACAATTATAATGGCCGCTTACGCTCAGCTGAGATTCTCTGGCAAGAAGATGCTAAGGCCAAAATGATTCGCCGTGCTGAAACAGCAGAAGATTACTTTGCAACACTTTATGGCTTTGATTTTGAACCGTAAATTCTTGGAATCCTTTTTAGTCTTGATAGAACTTGCAGCAGTTTTATTTGTGCAAGGATTTTAAATTTGATATAATAGTGGTGTAAAGAATTTAGGAGAAGCAAAATGAACACATTTTTTTGGATTATATTAGTTATTATTGCCTTACTCGTGGGGCTTGTTGGGGGTACTTTCATTGCCCGTAAACAGATGGAAAAATATTTAGAAGAAAATCCGCCGCTTAATGAAGATGTTATTCGTACAATGATGGGACAAATGGGGCAAAAGCCAAGTGAAGCAAAGGTACAGCAGGTTGTCCGTCAAATGAATAAACAGCAGCAAGCAGCCAAAGCAAAGGCTAAAAAGAAAAAATAAATCTTTTAATTAAGACTGGGATTTCCTAGTCTTATTTTAGAAAGAAGACAGTATGGATAATAGACCGATTGGTTTTTTAGACTCTGGTGTTGGAGGTTTGACGGTGGTTCGCGAACTTATGCGGCAGCTGCCGCATGAAGAAGTTGTCTATATTGGCGACTCAGCTCGTGCCCCCTATGGACCGCGTCCTGCTCAGGAAATCAAAAAATACACCTGGGAATTGGTTCGGTTTCTTCTCACTAAAGATGTCAAAATGATTGTTTTTGCCTGTAATACAGCAACTGCTGTAGCTTGGGAAGAGGTCAAGGAAAAGTTGGATATCCCCGTTTTAGGTGTTATTTTACCAGGTTCAAGTGCTGCTATCAAATCGACAGTTTCAGGAAATATTGGCGTTATAGGGACACCGATGACGATTGCCTCAAATATTTACGAGAAAAAAATTAAAGATTTATCCCCGCAAATGACAGTAAATAGTTTAGCCTGTCCTAAGTTTGTACCTATTGTTGAATCTAATGAGATCCAATCGAGTGTAGCCAAAAAGATTGTTTATGAGTCTTTGGCACCTTTAGCTGGCAAAGTGGATACGCTGGTGTTAGGCTGTACACATTACCCGCTTTTACGAAACATTATTCAAAATGTTATGGGGCCCCATGTTAAACTGATTGATAGCGGAGCAGAGTGTGTTCGGGATATTTCGGTGCTTTTAAACTATTTTGAAATTAACCGCAGCCGCAATATAGATAATAAGAAACATTGTTTTTATACAACTGCTAATATTGCTAGTTTTAAGGAAATCGCAGACAGTTGGCTGCCTGTGACTGTAAAGGTGGAGCATGTAAGGTTATGAGCGATAAAATTTATGAATATAAAGATGATCAAGATTGGTATATTGGTAAATGGACAGACTTTAATGCAGTAACGGCTATGGCTTCTATTTTAGAAGGAGACAGTGAACTCCAGTTATTAAAGGAAGAGCTGACTGCTTTGCTAGCCCAAGAGGAAAAAGGCTTTGCTATCACTGTGATTAAAAAGACTTCGGATTTTCGCTTAATCTCTTTTGCAGTAGATATGATTGCATCTGAGACCAAACGGCCTTTGAAAGTTACCCAGCATCAAGGAGCAGTTTTAGTATCTGAAAAAGATAAACTTTTACTCGTACATCTGCCTAAAGGAGGTACAGGCTTAACGAAATTTTTTGGAGATAGGAATCAATCCCTAGGGGATACCATACTTATTGCAACGCATAATGAAGGAAAAACCAAAGAATTTCGACAGCTCTTTGCCCAATTAGGTTTGAAAGTTGAAAATCTTAATCAATATCCTGATCTTCCTGAAGTCGAAGAAACTGGCCTAACTTTTGAAGAAAATGCTCGGCTGAAGGCAGAGACAATTGCAAAGCAAACAGGTAAAATAGTCCTAGCAGATGATTCTGGTCTCAAAGTTGATATTTTAGGTGGTCTTCCAGGTGTCTGGTCAGCTCGTTTTTCTGGAGCTGATGCTACAGATCAAAGTAATAACGCCAAGCTGCTTCATGAATTAGCTATGGTTTTTGATCTCAAAAAACGCTCGGCTCAATTCCACACGACACTTGTGGCTGCCAAGACAGGAAAAGAAAGTCTGGTTGTTGAGGCTGACTGGCCTGGTTATATTGCTTTAGAGCCAAGAGGAGAAAACGGATTTGGTTATGATCCCTTGTTTATTGTCGGTGAAACAGGCAAAACCTCTGCTGAGCTAACGGCTCAAGAGAAAAATGAAATTTCTCATAGAGGTCAAGCTGTTAAGAAGTTAATGGAGGCATTCCCAGCATGGCTAAATACACATTTGTCATAATGAGCGATTCTCACGGAGACCGCCACATTGTGCAGGAAATAAAAGACCGCTACCTAGGAAAGGTGGATATGATTTTTCATAATGGCGATTCAGAGCTGCCTGCTAGCGATCCTATTTGGGAGGGAATTCAGGTCGTTTGCGGTAATTGTGATTTTGGTGATTATCCTGATTATTTGGTCACTCAGCTAACTGATTTAACAGTTGCTCAAACACATGGCCATCTGCTTGGTATCAATTTTGGTTTTGAACATTTAGATTTATGGGCTCAGGAACAAGATGCTGATATTTGTACATATGGCCATTTGCATAGGCCTGCTGTTTGGAAAAATGGCAAAACACTTTTTATCAATCCTGGCAGCATCTCACAACCTCGCGGTGAAATCAATGAACGCCTTTATGCTATGGTTACAATTGATGCCAAAAAGGCAAAGATTGATTACTTAACACGAGATCATAAGATCTACCCAGCACTCTCACAGGAAGTAAGAAGATGATAGCAAAAGAATTTGAAGATTTTTTAAACCCGGTTTTGTCAAATTATCTTATACCAGAAGAAGAATTGGCCATTTTTATTGATACACATAATACTGATCATGTGCTGCTTTTGCTGCTTAATAATGGCTTTTCGCGTGTTCCTGTTATCACTAAAGATAAAAAGTATGTTGGAACAATCAGTGTGTCTGATATTGTAAAATATCAAAATGAAAAAGGTTTGACGGATGAAAAACTGGCTCAGCTGGATATTTCTTGTATAACTAATAAAAGTTTAGAAATAATGAGGCCAGATACGGACCTGACTGCTATTATGCATAAGCTGGTGGATGCTAATTTCTTGCCTGTTGTTGAAGATGATGGAACTTTTCTTGGTATCATTACCAGAAAAACTGTTTTAAAGTCTTTAAATAATTTACTCCATAATTTTACAAATGATTATATAATAACAAAAAAATGATACAATTTATTTCAGAATTTATTGCCAGTAAATCTCTAACGGCCAATTCACAAAAGTCCTATTTGTATGATTTGCAGCAATTTATGGAAATCACAGGTGAGACGATCAATCAGGAAAAGTTAACATTTTATGAACAATCTCTCTTAAAATTGAAAGTTTCAGCTAAGAAACGTAAAATTTCAGCTGTCAATCAGTTTCTTTTCTTTCTTTATGAAAAAGGTGAACTGACACACTTTTATAAAATAAAAAATAAAGAAAAACTGCAAATTCCTGCTGTCACTCATGAGAATTTAGATACCGCTCTTTTTTATCAAGCAACAACAGACAGCACTGGCCAGCTCATTGCTCTTTTGATTGTTGAATTAGGACTGTCGCCTAGTGAGCTTATCCAACTGCAATGGGAAGATTTCACATTAGATTTTCAGGTACTGACAGTTAAAAATGAAAAGACAATACGTGTTTTAGAATTACCCGATAAGCTAATGCCTTATCTTCGTCAATATCAAGCAAGAGGCTATCTTTTTAATAACAAAGGAAAAAGCTATTCAAGACAGTGGCTTTTTCGAAAACTGAGCCGTTATTTGGATTCATTGGGTTTGACAGAAATGACAGCACAAAAATTACGCGAACAATTTATTATCAAAGAGAAGAATAAGGGTGTTACAATATTTGATTTGGCCAAACATCTAGGCCTTAAAAGTCCGGTAACACTGGAAAAATATTATCGAGACTGATGGATATAAAATTAAAAGATTTTGAGGGACCTCTGGATTTACTGCTTCATTTGGTTTCCAAGTATGAAGTGGATATCTATGATGTTCCTATTGTAGAAGTTATTGAACAGTATTTATCTTACCTTGCTACTCTTCAGGCAATGAAGCTTGAGATTGCTGGAGAATACATGCTGATGGCAAGTCAGTTAATGCTGATTAAAAGCCGCAAACTCTTGCCTAAGCTTGTAGAAACCTTGGAAGAAGAGGATCCAGAGTTAGAATTATTGCAACAGATTGAAGACTATCGAACCTATAAGCTATTGGGAGAGCAGCTAAATCTCAGACATGAAGAGCGTGCTTTGTATTTTTCAAAACCTAAAATGGATTTAGTTTATGAAAATACCGCACTCAAGCATGATAAGTCAGTGTTGGACATTTTTCTTGCTTTTTCAAAAGTTATGTCTGAAAAACAAGAGGAGATCAAAAATAATCATACAACTATTGAGAGTGATGATTTTCGTATTGAAGATAAAATGATGATAATTGAGGAAGAACTGCTTCATCAAAGTAAGATGAATCTGTCAGACATATTCCAAAAAGCTCACTCTCCAAATGAAATTGTCACCATATTTTTGGCTGTTTTAGAACTTATTAAAGTCCATCGCGTTTTTGTCAAACAGGCTCATAATTTTAGTGATATTATTTTAACAAGGGAGAAAGTATGACACCTTTATCAAAAATAGAGGCCTTGCTGTTTGTAGCCGGTGAAGATGGGATAAGTCTGCGGCAGCTGGCAGATTTATTAGAGCTGCCTGCAACGGCCCTCATTCAGCAATTAGAAGAACTAGCCAAGAAATATAAAGCAGATGCTAATTGTGCTCTTTCTTTATTAGAATCTTCCAAGACTTATAAACTTGTTACTAAAAAAGATTATGCTGACTTGTTGCGGCAATATTCGAAAAGTCCTATTAATCAGAGTTTATCTCGAGCAAGTCTGGAAGTATTATCCATTATAGCTTATAAGCAGCCTATTACCAGAATAGAAGTAGATGATATCCGCAGTGTTAATTCCAGCGGTACGATTTCTAAATTGCAAGCTTTTGGACTGATCCGTGAAGCTGGGAAAAAAGAGGTCATAGGAAGGCCTCATTTATATGTGACTACAGATTATTTTTTGGATTATATGGGTATTAATAGTTTGGAAGAGTTGCCAGATGTTTCCAATATCGAACTAAAGGATGAGGAATTTACTCTTTTTGCTGATAAGACAAGAGCAAAGGATATCGAAAATGAGAATTAATAAATATATTGCACATGCTGGAGTGACAAGCCGACGTAAAGCAGAGACTTATATTAAAGAAGGCTTGGTGACTGTTAATGGCCAGGTGGTGACTAAGCTAGCTACGAATGTAAAGGCAGGTGATCTTGTAGAAATAAAGGGTCAGCCTATTTATAATGAAGAAAAGGTCTATTATCTTTTAAACAAACCTCGCGGTGTGATTTCTACAGTATCTGATGATAAAGGGCGCAAGACTGTACTTGATTTGCTTCCCAATGTTAAGGAACGCATTTATCCTGTTGGCCGTTTGGATTGGGATACAAGCGGCGTTTTGATCTTAACTAATGATGGTGATTTTACAGATCAGATGATTCATCCTCGAAATGAAATTGACAAAGTTTATTTAGCACGTGTTAAAGGACTTGCCAACAAGGAAAATTTGCGACCGTTGACGAGAGGTGTTCTTATTGATGACAAAAAAACAAAACCAGCACATTACCGTATTCTAAAAGTAGATACTGTAAAAAATCGTTCTGTAATTGAATTGACGATTCATGAAGGCCGCAACCATCAAGTCAAAAAGATGCTGGAAGCTGTCGGACTGCTGGTTGATAAGCTGTCGCGGATACGGTTTGGAACCATTGATTTAAAGGGATTAGGATCTGGAGAATCAAGGCGGCTAAGTAAAAAAGAAATTGGCCAGCTCTATAATGCTGCAGCACATAAAAAGAATGAAAAAAATAGTAATTAACTTTGTCAGATTTTATCAAAAGAGCATTTCTCCTATTTTTCCACCTTCTTGCCGTTACCAGCCAACTTGCTCCAATTATATGATTGAGGCAATTGAAAAACATGGTTTAAAGGGAGTATTGATGGGAGCTGCCCGTATCCTTCGCTGTCATCCTTTTGTTAAGGGCGGTGAAGACCCTGTTCCAGATCATTTTAGCTTGAAAAGAAATCATCAATTCAAAAATAAGTAAATCTGAAGTTATTAGACAAATTGTAACAATTTGCGAAATAAATACTTCCGGTAGCTCCAGTTAATCTTATTGCCTGTTTTACCTTAAGGGATACTATAAAAAACACCTCAAAGCGATTGTGTGAAGTTTTGAGGTGTTTTTGTTATTTATGTTTTTGACCAAGTTTTTGGTATAAAGAGCAATAGTAAAGGATAGATTTCCAAGCGACCTGCAATCATAGCAAAGGAAAGCACTAATTTTGAAAAAGGGCTAAAGATAGCAAATGTTTTATCTGTTCCTAAAATAGGGCCAATATTGTTAAAAGCAGAAGCAGCAGCGCTGACAACTACCATAAAATGATTATTGTCTAAGGTTAGAATGAAGACCAGTCCGATAAAAACTAAAATATAAATAGCTAGATATTTTAAAACACCGTGTTGAGTTTTTTTATCAAGTGGCTGATGGTTGATTTGCAGTGCTAAAACACGATTAGGGAAAAGACTTGATAGCACTTGGTTTTTGGCAATTTTTGTGATAATAAGACTTCTCATCACTTTAAAACCACCAGCAGTAGAACCTGCAGAGCCTCCAATAAACATGAGCAGCAGTAAGATAAACTGTGAAAAGAGGGGCCAGGCAGTTAGATTTGTAATACCAAAACCAGTTGTGGTGATGACAGTTGATACTTCAAAGAAGGATATTTCCAGCCCTTTAGCAGCAGAAGCAAAGAGGCCGCCAACGTTTAGCCAAATCAAAATGGTTGATACAATTACAATACCAAGATAAGTTCTCAGCTCTTCATCACCAAAGAAAGCCTTAAATTTTCGGATTAATAAAAGATAGTAGAGATTAAAGTTGACTCCAAAGGCTAGCATACCTACTGATACAAGATTAGTCAAAAGGGAACTGTGATAATGAGCCATCCCGTCATTAAAAACTGTAAATCCACCTGTACCAGCTGTTCCCATTGCAGTGACAAAACTATCGTAAAGAGGCATCCCTGCCAACCATAAAATAGCAGTAAAGATCACAAACATAGCCAAATAAATAATATAGAGAATTTGAGCCGTATCTTTTAGTTTTGAAACGATTTTGCCAAAAATAGGACCAGGAACTTCGGCTCTCATCATTTCTAAGTGGCTATTCTTATTATTTTCAATAATAGCAAGTGCAAATACTAATACCCCCATGCCGCCAATGAGATGCGTGAAACTGCGCCAAAAAAGCAAAGAATGCGAAAGAACAGAAACATCAGGCAAAATCGTGGCTCCAGTTGTTGTAAAACCTGAACTGACCTCAAAAAAAGCATCAATCATATTAGGAATTTGTCCTGCAAAAACAAAGGGCAAAGCACCAAAAAATGACCACAGTACCCAGCAAAGAGCCACAATTAAGAACCCTTCTTTAGTATAGATATGGTAATTTTTAGGCTTAAAAATAATACCGATAAAGCCTATTGCAAGAAGGATAGCTATCGTTCCCAAAATGCTAAAGACAACCGTTATACTTTCTTGGTAGATAAAAGCAACAAGAAGCGGAATCAATAAGAGAGTAGCTTCAATTAATAATAATTTAGATAAGAGATAACGTATCATACTTTTATTCATAACTTACCTCTTTAAGACATCATAAATGCGGCTGATATTTTCAAGCAGTGTGACAACAACAATTTTATCGCCTACTTTAAAAACGTCATCTCCGGTTGGAAAAATTGTTTTACCTTTTCGGATAATGGCAGCAATAAGCACATTGTCTTTGAATTTAAGACTGGCTAATGTTTTGCCTGCCATTTTATTATTTTCACGAATTTCGAATTGCAAGGTTTCAATACGGCCGTTTGCGACATGATGCATAGCATCTAGATTGGAATCTTGAGCGTTTTCACGGCCGCGAATAAAATGCATCATTGAGTCAACGGCAATATTTTTGGGTGTAATAACACTTGAAAACTGCGTTGGTTTAATAATTTCTAAAAGGCTTGTACGATTAACCTTGGTAATATTTTTTTGAACGCCAAGTGATTCTAAATACATTGAGGCAATAATATTTTCTTCATCAACTCCTGTAAGAGTAATGACGGCATCATAGTTTTCAGCACCTTCTTCTAGAAGGATATCTTTTACCGTTCCATCTCCCTGAACAACATGGATGTGAGGGAATTCTTGGCTGAAATATTCGGCCTTCTCGGCATCTCTTTCCAATACTTTAATATGAAGGTGTCTGTTAGTCGATTTGAAAATATTTAATAGATAGTAAGATATTTTTCCTGCACCGATAATCATGACATTTTTAATTGTTTTAGCCTTAACAAAGTTATGAAAAAGAAGCATGTCAATACGATTTCCAGTAACAAGGATTTTATCACCAGCCTGAATACTGGCTTCGCCATCGGGAATAATGAATTCATTGCCGCGTTCAATAGCGCAGATAACAATATTGCCGAATTTTTTACGAAATTGATTAAGGCTCATATTGCAGAGTTTATTATCATCCATAATGGTAAATTCCATCAGCATAACACGGCCATTGACAAAATGTTCGACCGACTGCGCATTAGGGAAGTCAATCATATTAGCGATATATCTTGCAGTTAAAAGCTCAGGATTAATGATAAGAGAAAATCCCAGAACATTTTTTTCTTTAAAGTAAGTATTGGAATATTCAGGATTGCGGACGCGGACAATGGTCTCTTTAGCTCCCATCTTTTTAGCCAGTACTGCAGCGACCATATTGACCTCATCCTTTTCAGTAATGGCAATAAAAATGTCACAATGTTGGACATCTGCTTGTTCTAAAATTCTGTAATTAGCGCCATTTCCAATAATCCCCATAATATCAAGACGTTTTGTAACGTAATTGAGAACTGATTCATTTTGTTCAATGAGAATGACATCATGCTGTTCGTCTACCAGCGAGCGACAAAGAGCTTTACCGACTTTGCCGCCGCCAACGACAATAATTTTCATATGCTACCTCCAAATATAATAACTATCATACCTCTTTTCAAAGGAAAATGCACGGTATTTTAATTAAAATAGTGAAGAAAATGACCGAGTCTGAGACAAAAGTCCTTGGTCTCGTTTGATTTTGCTGCTTCAGAAGATTTGAGAACTTAGGCTCAAATCTTAGGTATGGAATTCCAAAGGAGGCTGCTGCCATCCGTATCACCCAAGGAAAGTTTCAAAAGAAGACTTTATCTCCAATATGAAGCTGTCCTGTGGACTGTTTGAGGTCAGTAACTAAAAACTAGGACTTGCTGAAAAATCAAAGACTTCAAAATAACCGATTTTTATCTCACTCTAAAAAAATCCTTAAAATTTCGTTTACAGGTTCTTGACATTTCTTACGGAAATGATATACTAATAGATAAGTAGTTCATTGTTTTAAATCAAACCTGTTATGATTTAAGATAACGACCGCCATGCACCACGTTACCTGCTGAGCTGGACTCCGGGTTTCGTGGTTCTTTTTTTGCTATAAAAATGAAAGAGAAATAACAGAAAGATATTATAATGAACATTGAGATGTTAGAAGAAATGAATCAAGATGTATTGACCGGAAGGAACCATATTGTTCTTTTTGAACCGCAAATCCCAGCCAATACAGGCAATATTGCCCGAACATGTGCGGCAGCAAATGCTCCTTTGCACATTATCCGTCCTATGGGCTTTCCGATTGATGATAAAAAAATGAAGCGGGCTGGGCTTGACTATTGGGATAAGTTGACTATTCATTTTTATGATAGTTTGGATGAGTTTATGGAAAAATGTTCAGGAAAGATACATGTCATTACAAAATTTGCCAATAAAATTTATTCTGATGAAAACTATCAAGATCAAGAGGAGCATTATTTTATATTTGGCCGGGAAGATAAGGGACTTCCAGAAAATTTTATGCGTCATTATTCTGATAAGGCTTTGCGCATTCCTATGAATGACGAACATGTCCGAAGTCTTAATCTTTCTAATACTGTTTGTATGATTATTTATGAAGCTTTGCGGCAGCAAGGCTTTGCAGGCTTGGAACTTCATCACACATATGAAAAAGACAAGCTAAAGTGAATCTAAGCTAAAAGACAAGAAAGGCTTTCTCTAAAAAGGAGAGGCTTTTTTTCATCAGAGATATCGATATCATCCTATCACATTATTTCACTTTAATATTTCCTGTATCAGCCGTGATTTTGAGCTGATTTTTATTAAGACTTCCGCCTTGTAGCAGCTTGTCACTAATTTGACTTCTGCCAATATCCGACTTGGCTGAGATAAAGGTTGTTTTCGCACTTTGAGCAGATAGGGATACTTCTATATTTCCAGTATTATTATCTATGGTGACAGCGTTTGAAATGGTCATATTTTGTGCAAAAATATTTCCGGTATTTGTTATAAGGTCTATATTGGATAAATGGCTCTTTGTTGCATTAATATTTCCAGTATTTAGTTTAATTTTTCCATGTGCTAAGTGAGTGTTTGTCATAGAGAAATTTCCAGTATTTTGTTTTACTGCTATTTTTGAGATTTTTTGATCTTTTATAGTGATATTGCCCACACTGCTATGCATAGAGATATTTTTTAAGTCGGTGTTTTTAGGAACAGACAAGATTACAGTATTTGTCTTATTGTTGTTATAGAACCAATTGATCAAATCATTTAAACGGATAAGTTGGATACCAAAGTGAGATTTTTGATATAGAGATAATTGTTTTTTATTAAGACGGTGGGCAATTGTTTCTTTTTTATTTTGATAATAAGTCAGCTTAAACTGTTTACTTGTGGATTTTTTTATTTCAATATTTTTGATAGAAAGGTCTGAAGAAAAGGACTGAAGATGCTTGAATTGAATTTCTTTTTTCTGAGCATTATCGCTTTGCAGTTTTTTCAAGCCGCCTTCTGATAGGCCCAAGTAGATAAATAAAAGTCCTGATAAGATCAGCACAGATCCAATAATTGAGAACATGGAAAGTGTTTTTTTCATCATTTTTTTCCTCTCTTTATAATCCATTGGCTAAATTTAATCAATATTAATTTAATTAATCTTACGCTTAAAACAGTGATAACAGCAAGTATTAGAGATGAACCGAGTGAGAATAGGCTGCTTCCTAATGCTATAGAAAAAGAAGCAGTATTTGAAAGGGCAGCAAGAGCTTCCCAAAGTAAACTAAAAAAAGAAAGAAAAGCGATAATGCTTAAAGAAGCTGTGGTTAGAATAATAGATAAACCTACAGCAAAAATCGCAAGAATGAGCACTAATAAAGCGGCGATAAGCGGCAGCGCTATAGGAGCAGCCGAGATAGCTAAAATGGCAATCCAGATAATTTGCTTGGTATTTTTGGAGTATAGGCTCTTTTCTAAACCCTTATCTAAAAGACTGTTTAATATATTGCGAGCAGCTTCTTTAGGACTGCCTAAGTCGTCTATCACTGCAATTTCCTGTTCTGGACCGGCTTCATCAAAATATTCTCTAAAGTGCTCCATCGCTTCTTGATATTCTTCTTGGGGCAGTCTTCTTAAATATTTATCCAGTTGCTTAAGATACTCAGTTCTTGTCATGTCGAATTCTCCCTTCTATAATACCGTCAATGGTTTCCTTATAAAGTGACCATTGATGGGATAAAAAAGTCAGCTGCTCCTTGCCTGAATTTGTAATCGTATAGTACTTTCGCTGACGGCCATTATGTTCCTGACTGTAGGTTGTTAAAAAACCGGCTTTTTCTAATTTTTTTAAGATAGGATAGAGTGTTGATTCTTTGATATTTGCAGCTAATTTGATGGTTTGACTGATTTCATATCCATAAGAATCGTGACCTTTAACAATAGCTAAAATTAAATATTCTATAAGTAAGGCTGAGGTAGGATAATACATGAGTACTTCCTTTCTTTATATATAAAATTATTATATATATAAAATATAAACTTATTAAAAAGATTTGTCAACACCTAATCATAAAAAGAGCTTGTTATTCCTCTTTTTTTTTGATATGCTAGAAAAGTCTTCAGGGCAGGGTGCAATTCCCGACCGGCGGTGACTGTATTTTTTTCTTTGTTTCAGCTAAGCATATGCTGTAGCTAAGACCATGACCCAAGTGGAAATGGCGCTGATATGCTGATATATAGAAGGATCTATAGAAGTCCGCGAGCGTAAGCTGATGTAGTGCAATTCTACAACCGACAGTAAAGTCTGGATGGGAGAAGACGAAGAGTTTTTTAAGTATATTCAAACGGCTTTATACTCTTTGGAACTTCTTTCGATTTGTTAAAATTGGAGGAATTTTTTATGAAAAAAACACAGTCAATGACTATTATTGCTATTTTATCAGCACTTTCGTTTGTACTTATGATTTTTAATTTTCCGATTATTCCAGGTGTTGATTTTCTAAAACTTGATTTTAGCGTTATCCCCATATTGTTGGGTTTGCTTCTCTTGGATCTAAAGGCTGCCTATCTTATTTTACTTTTAAGATCGCTTTTGAAACTAGTTTTAGATAACGGCGGACCTGGAGGAATGATTGGTCTGCCCATGAATATGGCCGCATTAGCTGTTTTTGTATTGGCCTTTGCTGTGATATGGAAAAGCAGAAAGAGTAAATTGCAGTACATTCTGGCAAGCGTGGCGGGAACGTTTGGTCTGACCGTGTCAATGCTAATTTTGAATTATATCTATGCTGTCCCTCTCTATGCGAAATTTGCAGGATTTGATATTTCCAAAGCAATCGGTGTTGGAAAGTATCTTATCAGTATGGTTCTTCCTTTTAATATTTTGGAAGGTATCTTATTAGCACTGAGTTTTGCTCTTGTCTATGGAGCCATTTATCCTATATTAAAGTCTTATATAAAATATGAAAAATAAACAAATCTATTTTTTGAGTGCCTCTTTTGCTTTTTTATTATTTGTCATTTTGGGATATCTTGTTAAATTTTACCCTGAAAACTTAGCAGGATTGGATAAAAATATACAGACAGCTTTGCGCGGAAACTTTCCTTCATTAGCAACTCTGTTTTTTACTGGCGTCACAAAATTAGGGAATACTGCCGTTTTATTAGTCCTTTGCCTAGTGCTGACGCTATTTTTCTATCAGAAAAATTGGAAAGTAGAAGCCATTTATCTTCTGTCTGCTTTATTTCTGCTGTTACTTGCTTCCACAGCCTTAAAATATTTTTATAATAGGCAGCGTCCAGACATAAAATGGTTAGTCCAGACAACAGGACCTTCCTTTCCAAGCTGGCATGCAGCATCAACTTTACTGCTTGCACTTATACTTGCGATTATCATACAGCAACGCATGAAAAAAGGGTTTCTAAAATCTTTTTTAATCCTTTTTCTTATCTTTTTGGCCTTGTCTGTTGGCCTCTCTCGGATTTATGTTGGTGTCCATTATCCGACAGATGTTTTAGCAGGCTGGTTCTTGACGGCAGGTTTAGTCAGTCTAAGCTATCCTTTTTATGATGAATATCGCTTTAAATGGCGCTTCTATAGAAAACAAAAATAGGGGTTCATAGTTACCTGTAGTGGGGACTTATCTTAATATCGAGAGGGGACAAATTTGTCTTCTCTTTTTTGCTGTTCCCAGTGATGCAGATTTTTAGCCTTAATGTTCTTTGGCTGCTTAGTTTAGTATTGGCTAGTGTGTTTCGAATTATCTGGTATTTATTTAGGAAGTTTTGGTTACGACCAGCTAATCAACAGTTCTTTTTCAAGGATTATAGTTATGTTATAATAAAAATTAAGATTTTAATAAATAAGAAAAGGAAAATGATTTATGGTCAAAATGGTATTAGGGAGCTCTGATACCCAAGCCAGCTCAGTAGGAACGCTTGCTGATAATTATAAGGCTGGTTTTGAACAGCTGGTCAAATCCATAGACCAGCTGGCTAATGAAGACAGGCTGTCTGGTTCGGCCTACAGCAATATCAAGAACTATGGCAGCAGTGTGGTCAAACCTTTAGCCCAAGCCTTTGTCCTTCTGGCAGAGGCGGCTAAGGCCGATATCAAGAAGCTGCCGGATGAATACCGCGCCAGTGTCGGCAATGAGGATTTGGATGAAGAGACCTTAACGGCTCAGATCCATGCCTTGAACTCTACGCTTGCTACCAACCGCGCGACTAAAACGGCTATGAAACGCATTGACAGCGCTGCGGATACGCAGTCTTTCGATCAGGCGATTAGTGCTGATGAGGGGACTAAGCGGGATTTGGAAGAGAAGCTGCGCAAGCTCCGGGAGTACAATGCTAAATCTTCTGGCTTTTTCAGCGATATTGCAGGCTTAGAGAGTGCAGTCAATACGGGGCTTTCTCAGCTGCAAAGCGGGATCTCAGGTTTTAACGGTACATTCACCCTGCCCAGTAAGAAGGAGTTGGCTTGGACCAAGACGATTAAAACCCAGTGGGAAAAGCGGGAGGCTTATTTGGCAGCTGCTGCCAAGGTTAATAAGGGTGATAAACTCACTGACAAGGATGCCAAGGCGATTAAGGCTTACCAAAAGGCGCATCCCAATATCAAGCTGGATAAAACGACAAAGGCAGCGCTTGATGATCATAAGGCATCTAGGAAACTTCTGACTAAAGCAGAAGAAGCGCATAAAAAGGGGAAGATTGATGATAAAACTTACCAGTCCATCAAATCAGGTCTTGTCCAATTTGGTGCTAACTATGTCAAGGAGCTTATTAATGCAAAGATTACTGATAAAGCAGTTGAAACTTTCACAAAATCTGCAGTAGAATGGTTTACCCATAATATCAATGCGACCCAGATCGGGCATTCAGCGGCTTTAGTCGGTGGAGGAACGACGACACTGGCAAGTGATTTTAACCCTATATGGGCACAGTTCGCAAGAGGTGCTGTTAAATATGGAGTGAAATACGGTATTCCCATTGTTGGGTCTTTGGTAGATTTTGGCATGCAAAAAGCCAGTGGTGAGAATACAGGTGATGCCTTGATAAAAACAGGGGCACATGTTGGAATTGGATATGGAGCTGGTGTAGCAGGCGCTAAAGTCGGAGCAACTATCGGGATGTTTGCAGGAGGACCTGTAGGGGCAGTAGTTGGAGGAATAGCTGGAACTGTAATAGGTGCTGCAGGTAGCATGGCCTTCGATGCTGTTTATGATAATAAAGAGAAAATTGCAGATAGTCTTGTGACTACAACAAAGAAAGCCACTAAAGCGGTTGAAGATGTTGCAGATAAAGTAGGAGATGCTGTTTCAGACTTTGGTAAAACCCTAGGAGGTGTATTTGGATGACTATGAAAAAAATGCAGCATCTTGTTGTCATTGGACAGTATCAGTTAGGACAAACACTTTATCTAGACACCCAGCAACAAAAACTATTTGCCACAGATGATAAATCAGGACAGTCATCACTAAATTATTTTGTAGGTACCTTCTTGATAGTTAATGCAGTGGTGGGTTATTTAGGGCATATTATACTTTTTAATCAAATGTCCATAAAAATTGTCAGTTTATTAGTCAGTCAAACGGCAGCTTTATTATGTGCTAAGGTGATAAATATAATGATTAGGAAGAATCAATCGCTTTATGAAGTAGAACTATCAATAATAGAAACAGCAGATTTTTCTAAATGGTTTTCTAAAGTTAAGCGATTAGCTTGGGGTACATTTTTAATTGTCGTTATTGTCTATTTATTTTTTAATATTCTTTTCCTTGTTACAGGAAACTTTGTTATCCTTCTCCTAACCTTTCTTTGTTCAATTATGATATTTTTATTAAGTCAATCCCATATATTAAAAAGATTATTTTTAAAATTATCTGATTTACCATTAGAATAATGAATTATTGCTACTATTTATTATTAGATCTTGTCTCAGGTTTCGGTAAAACATTAGACAGTGTCTTTGGTTTTTGACAAAGGAGTAAAAAGTGTATTCAAATAAAAATATGGTTGGTTTAACCTCTCAAAATGGCATCAGTATCTATCTGGATCTTGTTGAGGGTGATTTAAAGAAAGATAAGATGCCTCGTAAGGTCAGCCAAGTAAAAATTTTCCTTGCGATTATACTGACACTCCCGATTATGCGGAGGAATTACTTTCAAGTCGTCTTGGCCAATACCAGTATCAGAATTAGTTTGTTTCTGATTTCTATTATTGTAGCGATTTTTTTAGGAATATTGGTTAATAAAAGAGGTTATCAAGGTTTAGAAGTTGAAACTGTGCGCTTTTCCCGAGCAGAATTTAAGGATTTTCAGGAAAGTGTGAGAAAGAACAATCAAGTCTTGCTTATATTAGGGTTTGTTTTGGTTGGACTGTTTTTCATTTGCAGTTGCCTCTATTTTGTCTATCCGCATATTTTTTCCCTATTTGTAGTGGCTTTCTCGGTGTGGTCGATTTATACATTGGCAACCAACAAAATGTTCACAGTGAAACGACATTTTGAAAAGTATTTGAACTTTGATAAAGTCTATTTAGAGGATGTGCTTGATACTTAATTCAACAGTGTTTTGCGCAAATTTTAATAGAAAATGAAAGAAAAAAATGAAGAAACTACTCCCCACTGGCAGTGTCGTTCGTTTATATAACGGTACAGTTGATTTAATGATTATTGAACACTTCCCACTTTATGAACAAGATGGAATACTTGGTTATTTTGATTATGTTGTATGATTATATCTGATGGGAGTAGCTGTTCTTGGAATTATGGTATTTGATAAAGTCTATGATAATAAAGAGAAAATTGCAGATAGTCTTGTGACTACAACAAAGAAAGCCACTAAAGCGGTTGAAGATGTTGCAGATAAAGTAGGAGATGCTGTTTCAGACTTTGGTAAAACCCTAGGAGGTGTATTTGGATGACTAATGAACGTTATTTAGGAAGAAACTTAATCCCGCTGGGAGAATATCGAAAAACACAATTTCTCTTTTATGACAGTGAGACTTCACAGTTGTATGCCATAGATGGTTATAACAATAATAATCAGTCTCTTTGGATATGGGGGGGGAATTGTGTTAGCTGTCCCTATCTTGAGGCAGTTATCAAATATCATCTTTATTCATAATAGCATTTTAAAATTATTATCAATTATTCTGGCAATTATTGTTTCTTTTATCATAAGTAAAGTTTTTCGGAAGAAATCTTTTAAAAATAAGAAAATTTATCAGGTCGATAAATCTTACTATCAAAATAGTGATTTCTATTCTTTTGCACATAGGGCTAATCAACTCGCTATAGAAGGTTTTGCTTTTGTTTGTACTGCTTCTTTAGTCTGTTTAGGGCTTTACTTATGGGGAGGAGATTTTCTGTTTTTCTTTTTCTTTTGTATGATGATCTTCTGTGTGTTTACATTTATAGAATTAAATCATTTAAAACGTGGGCAGGCTATTAAACAGTTAAAAGAGGAATCTTAAAATGCCAAAATATATTAACATGGGCTGTCTATCAACCGACCGCCTACCAAATCAGAGAACTTTTGGAAAATGGAAAATATCAAAGAATAGGTCAGCCAATCTTTATAGGGATTATGTCTAGCACAATTTTATTCCTCTCTTTTGATTACCTTATTTCTGGGAATATTAGACCACTTATTATTTTTACTAAGTGTAACGTTTCTTGTCATTTGGGATAATTCCCCTAAGAAGCGCCGCAAATTAATTCAACAATTAGAAAAGGAGTATTTTTAATGTCACAATTATTACCACTTGGAAGCGTCGTTCGCCTGCATAATGGAGAGGTTAATTTGATGATTATCAGCCGTTATGCTTTATATGAATCGGATAAGGGTGTAGGCTATTTTGATTATTCAGCTTGTTTACATCCATCAGGTGTCATAAACCAACGAACTTATTATTTTAATCAAGAAGATATTTCAAAAGTGCTTTTTGAAGGTTATATCGATCAAGCCGAAAAAAATATGCAGCAGATTTTTGAAACAGAGGCTCCTAACATTTCTTACCCACATTTTACTATTGAAGAGTTTAAAGAGATAAACGATTAAGGAATTTTTGGCTCATGAATAAAAATGATTAGAAAACTCTCTATGAACAGTTTAAAGATGTGATGGATAGTGATACTGTGAAATATCTTAGTGAAGCTTTGAAATTTATACCACAAACTATTTTTTGGGAAATCCTAACCGGAGTTGAACAGCAAGGAGTGACAGGAAAAAAAGCAGTTGACAGTATTTTTTAAACGGTCTGTCAAAATATGGAGACATTGGAAAGGCGTTAGGATTTGGGTGATAAACCATGACAAAGAAAAGATTATTTAACGCTAGTTTCGAAGGGAGTCTCAATCTTGAAGATGATACGGTCTCAAGCAAATTTATAGATAAAAATCTTCAAGAGGCACAAGAAAAGGAAAAATATAGAGGAACTTTTAAATTATACATATGGGTTGTCATCTTGACTGTCTTGTTTATATTTGGTCCTAATTGGCTTCTCTATGAGGGAAGTTACTATATCTTTCATCATGTTCAAAATAAACTCATACAACCAGCAATCTACAATTTTTTACCTAGCTGGGTATTCTTGCTATTAGGAACTATTTGGTTGTTAGTCATTTTAATTGGCAAAAGGTTTTACCAGCAGTTTATATTGATTTACAGAGGACAGTTTCACTTATTTGTAACCTACTTTTTATGGTTGCTGATTGAATGGAATTTGTTTTGTCTGACAGGCTTCTTTAGTACTCTTGGATTACTAGGCACGGTTTCTTTTTTAATTGTTAACTTTTATCTTGCTTATCTCATTTTTAGAAGTAGGTGTAAGAATCTTTTAAAAATCATGTATGATGAGGAGGAATCAAACTCAAAAGTAAATAATTTTGTCATAAAAATAGTCAATTATTTCATAATTCTTCTAGGGCTGTTTTCAGTACTCTGGCTTTGCTTAAAAACTTTTTTTATTTTTAAAGTTGAAGCTGGAAGTACATTAGGTATTCTAGGATTGATTGCTTTTTGGTTTTTCGTCAATATCATGTTTGCCATTTATGAAAGTTATTTAATCCTCCCTTTTATGTTACGTGGGTTTTATCAATTAAAATACCCAGAAGAATATCGCGAATGGGAAGGTAAAAGCTTAGAGGAATGGTATGGCAAAAAGTATCTGAAAAAGCATCCAGAACTGCTGAAAAAGGGGTTGTAGTCTAGAGGACTAGGAGCCTTTTATGGTTTGTGCAATCAATAGTCACCCATTTTGATATTATTTTTATCTTTTATTCCGAGAAAATTTGTGATAAGATTCAGCTGTTCTATATGAATCTTTCTAATGAGTTGTTTAGACATCTTTCATTAGAAGGCATATGGAACTTTTTGATATACTCAAAAAGTCCTGCATCCAAAGTAGTTTTACCAACTACAGATATTATAGTGCCAAAATAAGGAAATAAGCTATTGAAAACTTTCTGAAAAGTAGTAAACTTAACTAAAAGGAGTAGTAGTGTGAAATATTATGTTCAGTTGATGATAATTTTACTTTTTTCTTTAATAGGTGAATTATTGTCTAATAGTTTTCGTCTGCCTGTACCGGGTAGTATTATCGGACTTTTTTGTCTTTTCTTGGCTTTGCAGTTTAATTGGATTCGTTTACGTCACATTAATGATGTTGGTCAGTTTTTATTAGCAAATATGACCATTTTATTTTTACCAGCCGCGGTCGGTATTATGGATAAGTTTTCTGTGATTGCTCCTTATTTGCTGCCCATTTGCCTCATTGTTTTTGCTGCTATTATCCTTAATATAATTATTATAGCTTTAGTGGTTCACTTTATTAAAAATCATTATGAAGGAGACTATCCAGAATGAAACTTGTTTTGATGAGTCCGCTTTTTGGCCTTTGGCTGTCTATCTTTGCTTACTTAGTCGGTATATTAATTTTCAGGCGTTTCCCGCATCCTCTGACAACTCCTTTATTGTTAGCAACGATTATCATTATTGCCTTTTTAAAATTAACACATATTTCCTATCAAGATTATTATAAAGGCGGTGTTTATCTCAATACTTTAATCGTTCCTTCTACAGTAGCTTTGGGTATCCCTTTGTATCAAACCTTTCATCTAATGAGACACCATGCAAGAAGCATTCTTTTGGCTACTTCTTTAGCAGCTCTTGTTAACACAGGCTTTACAGCTATCGTTGCGAAAATTTTTGGAATGAACTTTTTCTTAGCGATCTCTTTATTTCCTAAATCGGTTACTACGGCTATGGCTGTTGGTATTGTGGATAAAATGCAAGGGATTGCAACAGTAACCCTGGTAGTTGTTGTGGCAACAGGTATTTTAACAAGCGTTATGGGACCAACATTATTGAAATTATTGAAAATTGAAGATCCTGTGGCTATTGGTTTGGCTTTGGGAGGAACAGGCCATGCTATCGGTACTGGAGTTGCCTTAAAATATGGCAGAGTTTCAGGGGCTATGGCAGGCCTGGCTATTGGGATAACAGGTTTGATGTATGTTTTTATTTCACCTATAGTTGCGGCTATTATCCTAAAATAAAAAATGAATAAATGGTGAAAGAAGCTTGAAGCTTTCTTTTGTTAATATAGAGGATATGATAAAATAGATTTATGAGGAAACGTTATAATACCTTAAATGCTTATTATCGCCATATTTTTGGTGAAAAAATTTTCAAAGTGCCGATTGATGCGGGCTTTGACTGTCCGAATCGTGATGGAACTGTAGCCCGTGGAGGCTGCACTTTTTGTACCGTTTCAGGATCTGGTGATGCTATTGTAGCACCAGAAGCGCCTATTCGGGAACAGTTTTATAAAGAAATAGATTTTATGCATCGCAAATGGCCTGAAGTTAGTAAATATTTGGTCTATTTTCAAAATTTTACAAACACTCATGATAAAGTTGACCTTATTCAAGAACGATATGAGCAGGCTATTAATGAGCCAGGTGTCATTGGGATTAATATTGGCACGCGTCCGGATTGTTTGCCTGATGAGACCATTGCTTACTTAGCTGACTTATCAAAGAGGCTGCATGTCACTGTTGAATTAGGTTTACAAACAACTTATGAAAGAACTTCTCAGCTGATTAATCGTGCGCATTCATATGAACTGTATGTTGAGACCGTTAAACGTCTGCGCCAATATCCTCAAATTGAAATTGTTTCCCATCTAATCAATGGTCTGCCAGGGGAAAATCATACTATGATGCTTGAGAATGTCCGCCGCTGTGTAACAGACAATGATATCCAAGGCATTAAACTTCACTTGCTCCATTTAATGACCAATACACGGATGCAGCGTGATTATCATGAAGGCCGCTTACGTCTCTTGAGTCAAAAAGAGTATGTTGATATCATTTGCGATCAGCTGGAAATTATTCCTAAACATATCGTCATTCACCGTATTACTGGCGATGCTCCGCGTCATATGCTGATTGGCCCTATGTGGAGCCTAAACAAATGGGAAGTACTTAATGCTATTGATGAGGAGATGGAAAGGCGCAACTCTTATCAAGGCTGCAAATTAGAGGTAGTATAATGATAAAAAGACCTATCCAGCTTTCGCATGATTTTTTAGCTGAAGTTTTAGATAAAAACAGCACAGCTGTTGATGCGACTATGGGAAATGGAAATGATACAGCTTTTTTAGCTAATTTTGCAAAGAAAGTTTATGCTTTTGATGTACAAAAACAGGCTTTGCAAAAGACAAAACAGCGTTTAGACAGTCTGAATATTACAAATGCCGAGCTTATTTTAGATGGGCATCAAAATTTAGAACAGTATATAAAGGAGCCGATCCGCGCAGCTATTTTTAATTTAGGCTATCTGCCAAATGCAGACAAATCTATTATTACAAAAGCTGATACAACGCTTTTAGCGATTACTAAAATTCTCAAACAATTAGAGGCTGGCGGGCGTGTTGCTATTATGATCTATTATGGTCATACTGGCGGTAAACAAGAAAAAGATGCCGTCTTAAATTTTGTCAGTCAGTTGGATCAAAAGCAGTACACGGCTATGCTTTATCAGCCGCTCAATCAGATGAATAAACCGCCGTTTTTAATTATGGTGGAGAAATTGCTGAATTAGATAAATCAGAAATTGGCGAAGACAAGGTAATTATGATATACTATGACTGTGATGGTTGCAATTAAAGAAGAGTCACGTAGCTGATTTAATCTTTTTTTGCCTCAAATATAACAGAAGTGATCTATTGTCTTCTAATGGGGACTCTAGATATTTTCTTTTTTATGATCTTGAAAAGCGAAGGTTTCTTAAAATGAATCAAACAGCAATTACACAGCATTTATCAGAAATGCGTGAAAAATATTTGGACAAAAAATCAGCCTGTGATATGGCACAAGGTCGGGAGCGTTCTCGCAAAATGGTTAAAATCAAAAAAAAATTGGTGACACTAGAGCGTGAACGCTGCCAAAAGCTCCTAGGCCAACGGGATCCTAGCCAAATTGATGCTAAAATTGAAGAACAAAAAAAATTATACAGCCAATGCTGTCGTCAAAAATAATAAAATAAATAGAAGCAGGAGGTTTTTGTGGAACATCTATTAATTTTAATTTATTGTGTTGCTATTCTGCTGGCCCTGCTCTTATCTAATATTCTCAGTAAGCTGTTTCCAAAGATTCCCTTGCAGATGATTCAAGTCATTTTGGGAATTGTGATTTCCTTTTTAACTCAGGAACATACCATTACCATGGATCCTGAGCTTTTTCTTTCTTTGGTCATTGCGCCCCTCCTTTTTCGTGAGGGAGAAGAAAGTGATATTACCAATGTGATGAGGCATTGGAGGATGGTACTCTATCTTGTTTTTCCTGTGATTTTAGCAACGACCTTAAGTGTCGGCTGGCTGGCCAATATTCTCTTACCTGTTAGTATTCCTCTTGCGGCTTGGTTTGCCGTAGGAGCAGCATTGGGGCCGACTGATGCTGTAGCTTTTGCTTCTTTATCTCAGCGTTTTGAATTTCCCAGGTATATCCAAAATATTTTAAAAGGGGAAGGTCTGCTCAATGATGCCAGCGGTTTGGTTGCTTTTCAGGTCGCTATCCTAGCGTTAACAACAGGGGAATTCTCAGCCTTAGAGGCTAGTTTTGAATTGATTTGGGTCTTGATTGGCGGTTTTTTAGTTGGTCTTTTATTCTCAACTATCAATCGCAGCATTTTGGCCTTGTTGGAAAATACGGATATTTCTGATGTTACGAGTTCTATTTTACTGGAGCTGATCTTACCTTTATTATCTTATTTTGTTGCTGAACAAATTCATGCTTCAGGAATTATTGCCGTAGTTGTGGCGGGAATTTTGCAGGCCAGTCGTTTCAAACGTATTACTTTGCTTGATGCTCGGATTGATTCGGTAACAGACACCGTCTGGCGGACAATTAGCTTTATTTTAAACGGCCTAGTCTTTATTTTGTTGGGAACGGAACTGATTCGGATTGTAAAGCCTGTTTTGACTGGTCCAACTTACAGCAATCTGCGCTTAATCGTATCTTTATTGGCTATTGTTGGGCTTATCTTTACCCTTCGTTTTATTATGATTTCCTTATTTTACTGGATTCGTCTGCTGCTTTTGAAAAAGCGCAAACCTTTTAAATCTTATGTTAAAGATGTCCTCATTTTGACGTTTTCAGGTGTTAAGGGCACGGTATCTATTGCTACTATTCTCCTTGTTTCATCTAGTTTAGCGAAGAAATACCCATTGATGCTGTTTGTAGTAGCAGGGGTGACTTTAATTAGTTTTGTAACAGGGATTTTGCTCTTGCCAAGATTAACTAAGCCCAAAGTACAGCATAGCAATCATTTAATGGAGATTGCCATTTTAGGTGAGGTCGTTGCAGTTTTAGAAGAGGAAGTCAAAACTGCTCAGAATAAGGGTTCTTATTATGCGGCTATTGATAATTATCAAAATCGCATTAAACATTTAATTTTAGATGCTGAGGATAATAATACCAAATCTGATCTGGCTAGCTTACAGGCTTTAATCATTCAAATTGAAGGAGAAGGACTTGAAAAAGCTTTTGATCAAAATAAAATCAGTATTCAGGCCTATCGTCTTTATCAACGCTATCTCAATAATTTGGAACGTGATATTGACCGTGGCTTTATTTCTAGCCTTTCTTATGCTTTGCTGATTTTTGGCCAGCTGCTGCGTTTGCTATTACGGGAACTCTTGACCTTTGGGCGCAGGCTGCGCAAGCTTAAAGGACTTATCAGCAATAAGCAGTTAGTGCTAACAGCTAAAGATAAGGAAGCTATCAAGACACTTTATTTTGATAATACTGCTATTATTCTTGATTCTTTAGAGCAATTAGAAGGAGTCTATGATGGAACCTTGATTGACTATTTACAAGATGCCCGATTGCGTGAGGCCGAAATTTTGAATTCGGATGCCTTTATTGATCGGGTCATCACCCGTCTTCGTCCCAATAATATTAAAGAAATGCTGCGTGGCTATCAGCTAGAACGTGATGCTATTTTCAGATATGAGGAGGATAAGCGGATAACACAGCGTCAAGCGAAACAGTTACGTGAAAATGTTAATCGGCTGGAGGATTATTCACTCAAGGAAAAAGCAAATACCCTACCTTATGATATGATTAATTATCGAAGACAGATAAACCAATAAGAAAGCAGAACAGCAAAACACCTATGACTGCAGCTGCAGTCATAGGTGTTTTGCTGTCCCGGCTTCATTTTTAGTGACGTTTTGAGGTCAGTACCTTTGTCTTTCTTAGACTTTTCTTTATATTTGAGGTTTGATAAAGAAGCGTTGCTCATCAATAGGAATAATGGTAACGTGATCATTATAAAAATCAGTGAGAACTTCTGGAGTAATAATGTCATCTTTTTTGCCTTGAGCCGCAATAGTCCCTTTTTTTAGAAGCAAAATGTGGTCTATCTTACTAGTAATTTCTTCAGCATGGTGGGTCACATAAAGAATAGTAGGTGTATGCGGAAGGTCCATTACCCTTTCAATTTGCTGCAGCAATTTTTCTCTGGCAAAAAGATCAAGACCTGTAGTCGCTTCATCCAAAATAATAATTTCAGGATTATCCATCAGACTTCTGGCAATAAGAAGAAGCTGTTTTTCACCTTGTGAAAGAGAAGCATAAGCTCGGCCAATGAGCTGCTCTCCTCCAATTGATTTTAGCATCTCTTTTGCTTCATCAATTTCTTTTTTACCATAAGATTTGTATAATAAGCTGCTTTTATATTTTCCAGTGAGAACAATTTTTTCGGCCAACATTGTTTTAGGAAGACGTTCAGCAATGAAAGAGCCGACAACCCCTATTCTTTTTCGCATATCAGGAATGTCACCTTGACCGAATTTAGTACCTAATATTTCAACTTCCCCTTCTGAAAACCAATAGTCAGCCATAATTAATTTTAAAAGAGTTGTTTTACCTGAACCGTTTAAACCCAGAATAGCCCAATGTTCTCCTTTTTTAACTTCCCAATTGAGATGGTGAAGCAGAATTTTTCCCTGCCTTTTTAGAGTAACATCTTTCATCGAAATTAATGCCATTTGAAACTCCTTCGTTGCTTGATTGTTATATATTATAGCATAATTTATGGTAAAATAAGCGCATAAGGGAGGAGCTATGTTTAAAAGCAGTAAATTGTTCTTTTGGACAGCCGAAATATTACTGGTTACCATCATTATTTTTACTTGGCGTCAAATGGGAAGTTTATTTAGCCCTTTTTTCAGTGTGGCTAAAACATTTTTTGTTCCTTTTCTGCTAGGTGGTTTTCTATATTATGTGACCAACCCTATAGTCATTTTTTTAGAGAAATATCTGAAAATTAGGCGCATGTGGGGGATTATTATTGTTTTTATTATTTTGATTTCTCTGGTGGTTTTATCAATCACAAATCTTATTCCCAGTCTGATTACGCAGCTGACTGAACTAATAGAAGCCAGTCAAAATATTTATGTAGATCTCCAGTCTCAGTTTAATAAATGGAAAGACAATCCCGCTTTTAAAAATATTGATTTTTCTTCGTTGCTTAAACAGCTAAACTTATCTTATGTTGATATCTTAAAGAATGTTTTAAATAGCGTAACAGTCAGTGTATCAAGTATTGTCACCATGATTACCAATACTGTTATGATTTTAGTGCTCTCACCTGTTATTCTCTTTTACTTATTAAAAGATGGTAATGGTCTTTTACCGATGCTAGAAAGAACCGTTTTAAAAAATGATGCACACGGGATCACTCAGCTTCTAAAACAGATGAATAAAACCATTTCACGTTATATCAGCGGCGTAGCTATAGACGCTTTGTTTATTTTTGTTTTTGCTCTTTTAGGTTATCAAATTATGGGGGTAAAATATGCCTTTCTTTTTGCATTAGTTGCAGGTATTACTAATGTCGTTCCTTATGTAGGGCCTTATTTAGGTTTAGTGCCAGTTGTTTTGGCTTATGTTGTCAGTGATCCTAAAAAAATGATTATTGCCATTATTTATATTATGATTTTGCAGCAGATTGACGGCAATATTGTCTATCCTCGGGTGGTTGGAAGCACTATGAAAATTCACCCCCTGACGATTATGGTGCTTTTGGTATTGGGCGGCAATATGGCTGGCTTAGTAGGAATGCTAGTTGCTGTACCAGCTTATGCTATCATAAAAGAAATAGTGAAATTTGTAACGAGTGTTTACGAATACCACAAGAAACATAAAAATGTGTTATAATAATCTGACTATACTATTTTTAGGGAGAGTTTACGATGGAAGACCCGAGCAGTCAATCCTTGCTTTTACAATTTTTATTACTATTTATTTTAACCTTATGCAATGCCTTTTTCTCTGCGACTGAGATGGCTCTGGTATCTTTAAACCGTGCGCGTGTTGAGCAAAAAGCAGAAGAAGGAGAAAAGAAATTTATTCGCTTGTTAAGGGTTTTAGAAAAACCAAATAACTTCTTATCTACTATCCAAGTCGGCATTACTTTGATTACTCTTTTATCAGGAGCTAGTCTGGCAGAGTCTTTAGGCCATGAAATAGCCGCATGGTTTGGAAATTCCGCAACTGCCCACACAGCTGGTAGTTTAATTTCATTGGCTTTCCTTACTTATATTTCTATCGTTCTTGGAGAATTGTACCCAAAACGAATTGCTATGAATTTAAAAGAAAATTTAGCAGTGATTTCAGCTCCCGTTATCATCTTTCTGGGAAAGCTTGTCAGTCCTTTTGTCTGGCTGCTATCAGCATCCACCAACCTGCTTAGCCGTATAACTCCTATGCAATTTGACGATGCTGATGAAAAGATGACGCGAGATGAAATTGAATATATGCTTACCAATAGTGAAGAGACATTAGATGCTGATGAAATTGAAATGCTTCAAGGTGTTTTCTCATTGGATGAATTAATGGCACGCGAGGTTATGGTTCCTCGAACAGATGCTTTTATGGTAGATATTAATGATGATACTACCGAAATTATTCAAGAAATTTTAAAGCAAAATTTTTCTCGGATTCCTGTGTATGATGGTGATAGAGATAAGATTATTGGCCTTATTCATACTAAGAAACTTTTAGAAGAAGGCTTTTACCAAGGTTTTGCGGCTATCAACCTAAGACAGATTCTTCAAGAACCATTATTTGTGCCAGAAACGATATTTGTAGATGATTTGCTGACTTCTTTACGAAGCACGCAAAAACAAATGGCCATTCTTTTGGATGAGTACGGTGGTGTTGCAGGACTTGTCACTTTGGAAGATTTACTGGAAGAAATTGTAGGCGAAATTGATGATGAGACAGATAAAACGCCTGTTTTTGTCCGTGAAATTTTTAAAGATACTTATATTGTATTAGGTACCATGTCGCTAAATGATTTTAATGAATACTTTGAAACAGATCTTGAAAGTGATGATGTGGATACTATTGCTGGCTTTTATTTGACTGGAGTTGGCACTATTCCTAGTCAAGAGGAGAAAAATCATTTTGAAGTAGACAGTAATGGAAAGCATCTTGAAATTATTAACGATAAGGTTAAAGATGGACGTGTCACCAAATTAAAAATCATTGTAACAGAAATAGAAGAAGAGGAAGAAGAGAAAAATTCTGGAGACTAAACTTGAGCCATCATTTTTTATAATATAGGAAATTTAATTTGTTTTTAAAAGGGAGCGGTGAGAACTTTTTGTTGGAAGTTCTTTCCTGCTCCCTTTTTTCGTCTAAAATGTTATAATAAATGTAAAAAAAATCCATAAGGGGAGGTAACTATGGCAGAAAAAGTAGACTATAAAAAAGTCACTGGACTTGTTAATTCAACAGAGTCTTTTGGCTCTGTTGATGGTCCTGGTGTACGTTTTGTTATTTTTATGCAAGGCTGCCAAATGCGCTGCCAATATTGTCACAATCCTGACACCTGGGCGATGACTAATGACAGAGCTACAGAAAGAACTGCGGAAGATGTTCTCAATGAGGCTCTGCGTTACAGAGGATTTTGGGGAGAAGAAGGCGGAATTACGGTTTCTGGCGGTGAGGCTACTCTTCAAATGGATTTTTTAATTGCGCTTTTTACTTTGGCAAAGGAAAAAGGCATCCATACAACCTTGGATACCTGTGCCTTAACGTTTAGAAATACGCCAAAATATCTGGAACAATATGAAAAATTAATGGCTGTGACAGATTTGGTGCTGTTAGATATTAAAGAAATTAACCCTGATCAGCATAAAGTTGTTACAGGTTACAGCAATAAAACAATATTAGCTTGCGCACGTTATCTATCTGATATTGGAAAACCAGTTTGGATTCGTCATGTCTTGGTTCCTGGTCTGACAGACCGTGATGAGGATCTTGTACATTTAGGAGAATTTGTGGAGACTCTAACCAATGTAGAGCGTTTTGAAGTGCTGCCTTATCATACTATGGGAGAATTTAAATGGCGTGAATTAGGGATCCCTTATCCTCTGGAAGGTGTTAAGCCCCCAACAGCCGACCGTGTTCGAAATGCCAAGCAATTGATGCATACAGAAACCTATGAAGAATATATGAAAAGAATTGCTGAAAAGTCCTGACAAGTGATATCCATGCAATGTATTAGCTTCTCCTAGCTATCAAAATGAGAACCTTAAGATGGGACCAAAGACTGATTTTTAAGAGCTCTTTATTTGTTAAAATGAAAAGTAGCTGAAATAAAAAGTTTTCCAAACTTAAACAAATTTAGCAATAAAAGCTAAATACAGCAGCTGATTGAATTCCTTATTCGTCTTTTAAGCTTGAAAAATAACCTGATTAACTTTTCGGAGATGGATTAGCAGCTAAAAGTTTTCCAGATGAGGGCTATTTACTCTTTGACTTTTGATTAAAAAGGGCAAACTTTTGTTTGTTTTTCCAAAACAAATGCAACTTTTCAGTATGAATAAAGAATTTTTTGATATAATAGATTTTGTTGCGATTTATTTGAATGATACGTAATGAAATAGAACACTGCATGTAGGAGGAACGTAAGGAAATTGAAATGATTAAACGAAGGACAGTTTATAAATTTTTATTACAGACTTTATTTTATTCTGTTATATTTTTAATTTTACTCTATTTCTTTAGTTATCTTGGTCAAGGTCAAGGCGACTTTATTTATAATGAATTTTAGGAAGAAACCATGTCTAATTTTAAAATAAAAAATATGATTGAAACAATTGAAAATTTTGCTGAAACACAAGCAGAGTTTCCAGTTTATAATGTTTTAGGTGAGATCCATACTTATGGTGAGCTGAAAGTAGATTCAGATTCATTGGCCGCTTATATTGATCACTCCGGCATAGCTGCTAAAACACCCGTGCTTGTATTTGGCGGTCAGGAATACAGTATGCTGGCTAGCTTTGTAGGACTTACAAAATCGGGTCATGCTTATATTCCTGTTGATCGCCATTCTGCTTTGGAGCGAGTTGAAGCTATTATGGAGGTGGCTGAACCAAGTTTAATTATCTCTATTGGAGAGTTCCCTCTTTCAGATGTTCAGGTTCCCCTTATTCAATTGGAAGAATTAGAAGCAATTTTTCAAGAAAAGACACCTTACGAACGGACACATTCAGTCCAAGGGGATGATAATTATTACATTATTTTTACTTCGGGGACAACTGGTAAACCTAAAGGTGTTCAAATCTCACATGATAATCTTCTTAGCTTTACTAACTGGATGATTACAGCGGAGGCTTTTGCAACTCCTCAAAGGCCTCAGATGCTGGCTCAGCCGCCTTATTCTTTTGACTTGTCTGTGATGTATTGGGCACCGACTTTGGCTTTGGGAGGCACTTTGTTTGCTCTTCCAAAGGAAATAACAGCTGATTTCAAACAATTATTTACAACCATCAATAAACTGCCTATCGGTATTTGGACTTCCACGCCTTCCTTTGTAGATATGGCTATGCTGTCAGATGATTTTAATGCTAGCCAATTGCCTCAGCTGACACATTTTTATTTTGATGGGGAAGAATTAACGATAAAAACAGCGCAAAAACTTCGTCAGCGTTTCCCTCAAGCAAGAATTGTCAATGCCTATGGACCAACAGAAGCAACTGTTGCTTTATCTGCCTTAGCTGTGACTGATGACATGCTTGAAACTTATAAGCGTCTGCCTATTGGCTACACTAAACCGGATTCCCCAACCTTTATTATTAATGAAGAGGGTAAGCAACTGCCAAATGGGCAGCAGGGTGAGATTATTGTGACAGGGCCAGCTGTCTCTAAAGGGTATTTGAATAATCCAGAGCGAACGGCTGCTGCTTTCTTTGAGCTTGAAGGAAAACCTGCTTATCATACAGGCGATCTAGGTATTCTAACAGATGAAGGCCTTCTGCTGTATGGCGGCCGAATGGATTTTCAAATTAAATTTAATGGCTACCGCATTGAATTAGAGGACGTTTCACAGATTCTGAATAAATCCCAATATGTTGACTCTGCTGTAGCTGTACCACGTTATAATAAAGATCACAAGGTTCAAAATCTTTTAGCTTATGTTGTCTTAAAGAGCGGTGTTTCTGAACAGTTTGAAAGAGAAATAGATATTACAAAGGCTATTAAGGCAGATTTACAAGATGTTATGATGGATTATATGATGCCGTCCAAATTTTTGTATCGCAGTGAGCTGCCCTTAACGTCAAATGGTAAAATTGATATCAAAGGTTTAATGGGAGAGGTAAATAACAGATGATCGACTTTTTAAGATATCTTCCTCATCTTGAACCCTATGGGAATCCTCAGTATTTCCTTTATATCATTTTAGCGGTACTGCCTATCTTTATTGGTTTATTTTATAAAAGACGTTTCCCTTTGTATGAACTTCTTGTCAGTCTTGCTTTTATTGTATTTATGCTGACTGGCCGATCATCCAGACAGATCTTTGCTTTGCTATTTTACATTATCTGGCAGATTATTTGGGTTTATTCTTATAAAATTTATAGAAATAAAAAAGATCATAAATGGGTTTTCTATCTTCATGTATTATTAGCAATTTTGCCTTTATTTCTTGTAAAAGTCACACCGGCAGTTTCAGGAAATAGCCATTCTTTATTAGGCTTTTTAGGAATTTCTTATCTTACTTTCCGATCTGTTGGTATGATTATGGAAATGCGTGACGGCGTCTTAAAAGAATTTACCTTTTGGGAATTCATGCGCTTTATGCTGTTTATGCCGACTTTTTCAAGTGGACCGATTGATCGTTTCAGACGTTTTAATGCAGACTATGAAAATATTCCGGAAAAAGAAGAATTGCTGGACATGCTTGAGCAGACTGTCCGTTATATTATGCTGGGTTTTCTTTATAAATTTATTCTAGCTCAGGTTTTTGGAAGCATGCTTCTTCCGCAGTTTAAGGAAATGGCTCTTCAAAGGGGAGGAATTTTTAATCTGCCTACTTTGGGTGTTATGTATACTTATGGGCTTGATCTTTTCTTTGATTTTGCGGGCTATTCAATGTTTGCTATCGCTATTTCCAATTTAATGGGGATTAAGAGTCCGGCTAACTTTAATCAGCCTTTTAAATCAAGAGATTTAAAGGAATTTTGGAATCGTTGGCATATGAGCCTTTCGTTTTGGTTTAGAGACTTTGTCTTTATGCGTTTAGTAAAAGTGTTAGTCAAAAACAAAGTATTTAGCGATCGTAATACAACTTCCAGTGTAGCTTATATTATTAATATGCTGATTATGGGATTTTGGCACGGAGTGACCTGGTATTATATCACATATGGACTTTTCCATGGTGTTGGGTTAGTCATCAATGATGCTTGGCTGCGAAAGAAAAAGAGAATAAATAAGGAAAGAAAAAGTAAAGGACTGCCGTCCTTGCCTGAAAATAGATGGACTAAAGTTTTAGGAATTTTTATTACTTTTAATGTCGTGATGCTATCCTTCTTAATTTTTTCAGGATTTTTAAATGATTTATGGTTTACGAGTGTTAATAAATAAAAGGAGTGTTACAGATAATGGACGTAAAATCAGAAGTATTAGAAATTATTGATGAACTTTTCATGGAAGATGTGTCAGATATGATGGATGAAGATCTATTTGATGCTGGGATTTTAGATAGTATGGGAACTGTGGAATTAATTGTTGAATTGGAAAGTCGGTTTGACATTACAGTTCCTGTTTCAGAATTTGGACGTGATGATTGGAATACGGCCAATAAAATTGTTGAAGGAGTAACGGAGTTACGTAATGCTTAAGCGCTTATGGTTGATATTAGGGCCGGTTTTTTGTGCCCTTATTTTGGTTTTCTCTCTTATTATGCTTTATCCTGCCAAAGGTTTAAAGCATAATTACACTGCAGAAAAGAATGATGCTGTTGCTCTCTCGCCAGCTAGTTTTAAAAATACAAATCGTAAAGTCCGCTCTCTGAGTGATAAAAAGCATGAATTTGTGCCTTTTTTTGGCTCAAGTGAATGGAAACGTTTTGATAGTATGCATCCTTCGATTTTGGCCGAGCGCTACAAGCGCTCTTATCGTCCCTACCTCCTTGGGCAAAAAGGGACAACTTCTCTGTCGCATTATTTTGGAATGCAGCAAATCAGCCGGCAATTACAAGGTAAGAAAGCAGTATATGTTATTTCTCCGCAATGGTTCGTTAAAAAGGGAACAAATGCAGCAGCATTCCAGCAGTATTTCAGTTCAGAGCAGCTGGTAGATTTTCTCTTAAAGCAGACTGGTAATGCTTCTGATCAATATGCAGCTAAACGCTTATTAAAAATAAAGCCTGATATCAGCATGTCTTCAATAGTCAAGAAAGTTGCTAATGGTAAAAAGCTTTCTTCTTTTGATCGGATCAGGCTTCGTTTAACCAAGACCTTTTTGAAAAAAGAGGAAGCTCTTTTTGGGCATTTTGATTTTAATAGTGATTATGCTCATCAAGTTGAAAAACGGGGCCAAAAATTACCTAAAGCCTTTTCTTATAAAAAATTAGAACAAATAGCAACACATGATGCTGAAATGCAAACAAAATCAAATCCTTTTGCGATTAAAGATAGTTTTTATAAAAAACGCATTAAAGGACAGTATCATAAGTTAAAGGGTTTTCAAAAACATTTATCTTATCTAAAATCACCAGAATACAATGATTTACAGTTATCCCTAACACAATTGGCAGCTTCAAAAACAAATGCTATTTTTGTTATCCCGCCTGTAAATAGTAAATGGGTAAAATACACAGGTCTTAATCAAAAGCTATATCAAAAAACAGTTCAAAAAATAAAATATCAGCTGCAAAGTCAAGGTTTCACCAATATTGCGGATTTATCAAAAGATGGACATAAACCTTACTTTATGCAGGATACTATCCATCTTGGCTGGAATGGCTGGCTGGCTTTTGATAAGGCAGTCCGTCCTTTTCTGACTGAGAAACAAAAATTGCCTCACTACACTATCAATGATAACTTTTTAAGTCAAAAATGGGCCCAATATGCGGGAGATCCTGCAAAGTTTTAAGAAAAGAGCTTTTGATAAATTTAAGTAAATTTGATAAAATAAACTGATTAATAAATGTGAGGTAGAATTATGTCTAAAATTTTAGTGTTTGGTCATCAAAATCCTGATACAGATGCGATTGCATCATCTTATGCTTGGTCTTATTTAGAACAGACTGCTTGGGGACGCAATACTGAAATGGTAGCTTTAGGTGCTCCCAATGAAGAAACAGCCTTTGTATTAGATTATTTTGGAGTGCAGACACCGCCTATTGTAAAATCTGCTAAAGCTGAAGGTGCTAGTCAGGTTATTCTGACCGATCATAACGAATTTCAGCAGTCTATCTCTGATATTCGAGATGTAGACATTTTAGCTGTTATTGACCACCATCGTGTGGCCAATTTTGAGACAGCTAATCCGCTCTATATGCGTTTGGAACCTGTTGGATCAGCTTCCTCTATTGTCTTTAGAGCTTTTAAGGAGACACGTACTGAAATCCCTAAAGAAATAGCCGGTTTACTGCTGTCAGGTCTGATTTCAGATACACTTCTTTTAAAATCACCAACAACACATGCTAGCGATCCAGCAGTTGCAGAAGAATTGGCTAAAATCGCTGGTGTCAATTTACAAGAATATGGTTTAGCTATGCTTAAAGCGGGTACCAATTTAGCTAACAAATCAGCTGCGGAACTCGTTGACATTGATGCGAAAACATTTGAACTTAATGGCAATCAAGTGCGTGTGGCCCAAGTAAATACTGTTGATATCAATGACGTTTTGGAACGTCAATCTGAAATTGAAGAAGCTATTAAGGCGTCACAAGCAGCTAATAACTATTCTGATTTTGTTTTGATGATTACTGATATTTTGAATTCAAATTCAGAAATCTTGGCCTTAGGCAATAACACAGATAAAGTAGAAGCAGCCTTCAATTTTAAACTTGAAGACAATCATGCTTTCTTGAAGGGTGCTGTTTCGCGTAAGAAACAAGTTGTCCCTCAATTGACTCAAAGTTTTAATGGCTAGAAAAATAAAAGAAGATAAGTCTCCAGATGGCCTTGGTTCTTATCTTCTTTTTTGTGTTACAATAAAAGGCAAAACTGAAATCTTTACAAGTTGGTCCCTAGTTAGTGAGGACTGCCCTATTTTAATGATTTAGGAGAATGTGATGATTAAAATTTTTAATGCTGATAAGTTAGCCCGTCAGCCGTTTTTCTTGGAGTTTATTAATTATTTGCAAAAACATAATGATGTTAATCTTCGCCAGATAAAAAAAGATTTTGCTGCTATTAAGCATCTAGAGCGCTCTATTGAAGATTATGTACAGGCGGGCTATATCTTACGTCAAAATAAGCGTTACTATAATGCTTTTGAACTATTAGAAACGCTTGATGGTCTGACATTGGATAGTCAGATTTTTGTAGATGATGACTCTGCTGTTTATCAAGATCTATTACAAGTCAATTTTGAAACGCGTTTACCTAATCGCACCAATGCGGCTCTTATCGTTGAAGAAACGAATATCACCAGAGACTCCTTAACACTGTCTAATTATTTTTTTAAACTCAAAGAGCAACTCCCCTTATCAAGGGAACAAAAGCCGCTGTATGATCTATTAGGAGATGTTAATCAAGAATATGCTCTTAAGTATATGACAAGCTTTCTTTTGAAATTTGGCCGCAAGGAAATTGTTAAGCAGAAGCGGCGTGATATTTTTGTGGACAGTCTTACTATTCTGGGTTACTTGACATCACTAGATGAGCAGACTTACAGCCTAAATATGACCTTTGATAAAGAAAAATTCATTTTCATATCATAGGATGTCATTGTTTTTTATCATGTTTAAGAGAAATAGGGGGACAAATGAAAGTAGAAAGATTATTGGTTATTTTATTACTGCTTTCGGAGAGAAATAAGGTTACAGCTAAGGAATTGGCAGAAAAATTTGAAGTGTCCAAACGAACCATTTATCGAGATTTAGAAAGCCTTAATCAATCGGGTATTCCTATCACCTCCTATACTGGCTGTAAGGGAGGTCTGTCCTTGATGAAAAATTATAAAATAGACAAACGGATTTTATCAAAGACAGATACTAAAAATCTCTACTCTGCCTTAAAGGGACTGCAAAGTATTAAACAGCAGCCGGAATTAACTGCCTTAATAGTGAAGCTTCTGCCTGAAGAAGACGGCAGACTTTTGGCAGATCATTATATTAACTTTTCTTCTTGGTATTCAAATGGTTTTATTCAAAAGAAAATTAAAAGTTTGCAAGAGGCCATTGACATAAAATCTTATGTCTTGCTGGATTATATTTCAAAATCTGGGAGAAGAAAGCGAGTCATTGAGCCTTATCAATTGGTCTTTAAAGATTCAGATTGGTATCTGTATGCTTTTTGCCAAAAACGTCAGGATTTTCGTCTTTTTAAACTGCAGCGTATGGTCTCTTTAACCTTGCTAAAAGAAAAATTCCAAGTTCGGCCTTGTCCAGCTCTGAACTTAGAAAGCAGGGCTTCTTCTGACTTTTCCTTAGAGCCTCTTGAAGGTTATAACAAAGTTGTTTTAGCTTATCATCCTGATGATGCTTTTTCCATAACTAAGGTGCTGGATGCTTCCCTATTAGCTGCTTCTGAAGGTGAAGGAGTGATTACTTTTTATACGTCAAATTTGGCGATGGCTTGCGATTTAGTCTTTCAATTACTAACAAAGGTCAGAGTTCTTGCGCCAATTGAATTACAGCAGTTGGTTGAAAGAAAGTTGGACGAAATCAAATTATTTTATAAAAGATGACATAAGGTTGTCATCTTTTTTAGTTTATACTAATAGCTGATAAAGTAGAAAGCAGGCAGAAAGAATGAAAAATGATATTCTTGTTTATATTTTTGACGGTTATGCAGACTGGGAGCCAGCTTATGTTTGTTCAGAATTAAACAGGCAGGACAGCCCTTTTCAGATTAAAACCATTGGTGCAAACAAGCAGCCTAAGAAATCCATGGGAGGTTTTTGTCTGATTCCTGATTATGATATTTCTGACTATCCTGAAGATTTTAAAATGCTGATTATTCCTGGTGGGGATAGCTGGCTGGCAGAGAAAAATACGGAAATCCTACCTGTAGTGGATTATGCAGCACATCATCGGATTTTGCTTGCTGCTATTTGTGCTGCTACTAATTTTTTAGCTCAAAATGGCTATTTAGATCATGTCAAACACACTGGCAATACTCTTGAACTGATGAAAGAAAATGCTCCTCATTATCAAGGAGAAGACTTCTATGTAGAAGAGCAGGCAGTCAGTGACGGCGGTATTGTGACAGCAAATGGAACAGCGGCTTTGGAATTTGCCAGAGAAATTATGCTTTTGCTGGATTTTAAGAACTCTAAAGAAATAAAGGATTGGTATGACTTTAATAAATTGGGGTTTCATCATTAGACATCTTTTAATATCATCTTATTTTGAAAAAAGGTATAATAATAGAAAGTAGGTTTTTTTATGATTGATCATTTTGGTATTACTGTAAAAAATTTGGAAAACAGCAAAGCCTTTTATCAAGCAACTTTAGCACCTTTAGGCTATGAGCTAAAATGTGACAGTTCTTTCGGCCTTAGTTTTGCAGAAGCCTGCAGTACAGATCCTGCAGGGGACTTTTGGATTAGACAGGGTGAAAAGTTTCCGCCAATGCATTTTGCTTTTAATGCCCAAACACGAGAGAAAGTGAGAGCTTTTTATCAAGCTGGTCTAAAGGCAGGTGCGGCTGATAATGGTGCCCCTGGGATTAGAAAAAAGTATCATTCTAATTATTATGCAGCCTTCTTGTTAGATCCAGATGGCCATAATATTGAAGCTGTTTGTCATAAGAAGGAGTAGATGATGGTAAAGCGTCCTGATTTTTTTAAAATTAAAACTTATGAGGAATTTTGCAGCTATTATTGGTATCAAAAAGAATTGCTGCAAATTTGTCGGCAGTTGGGCCTGGCACATTCGGGAATAAAGCAGGAATTAAATGACAGGATAAAAGCTTATTTTGCAGGGCATCTTCCTAAAGAGTCTAACGAAAAGACTGTTCGTCCAAAGACGGTGCAGGAGGTAAGCCTATCTAGTTCTTTGCTGCTATGCGGCTTTGCCTTTAACCAAAAATTTAGGGAATATTTTGCTCGGCAAACCGGAGTTGAACCCTTTAAATTTACTGCAGATATGGCAACGGCTTGGCGAAAAGTTAAGGCTGAAAATGATATTAACTTTACTATCCAAGATCTCTTAGATATTTATGCTGGAAAATCTGATTACGCAAAATATGATAATCGTTCCTGCCAATGGAATCAATTTTATAAGGATTTTTGTGCAGATAAAAGGACTGCTGCTATCAAAAATAAAATGAAAATAGCTTCAATTCTTTGGCAGGCTGTCAAAGAATCTAATCAGGCCAAAGTTTATTCATCTCAGTTGTGGGATAGCTATCCCAATTTATTAAAAAATGAATGACGAAAGTAGGATGGAGGTGTTTGATATGATAGAAAAACTGGATTTTATTTGTCCCACCATTCCTGAAGGCGGGGAATTTCCGCTTGAGCATACAGGAAAAGGTGAAGATAGGTCACCTGAATTTTATATCAAAAATCTTTCTCCTCATGCTAAAACACTGGCTATTACTTTGGAAGATTTGACCCATCCTCTCAAAAAGGAGTTTACGCATTGGCTGATCTGGAATCTTCCCGCTTCCAGTCATATTAAAGCTCATTTTCCTCCTGGTTTTGAAGTAGCGGATCCTAGAGAGGCTAGACAAGGTATAGCTTATGGCTGGCATCGCTATGCTGGTCCTAAGCCGCCTTTAGGTCAAAACCATAAGTATCGCTTTACGATCTATAGTTTAGATTGTTCTTTGCACTTAAACTTTTGGACAAGAAAAAGACAGCTTTTAAAAGCTATGGAAGGACATATCCTGCAAAAAGGCCAGTTGACAGCTTCTTTTGGCAATAAAAAGATCTGGAATCAAGATTCCAGACCAATGATGGCATAAATAAGCTGTGAAAAACTTGCAGCAGCGCGGGCTTTTAAGACATATTGAAGAGAGGTTTATTAAACAATAAAACGGACCTCTCTTTTATTTATCTGCTTTTGTCATCAAGTAGAGAAAGTAAGGAGCACCTAAAATAGATACGATAAGCCCTGTTGGAATACCTGTGCCAATGAGAAAGACCCGTCCGACAGTGTCTGCAAGTAACAAGATCAGCATACCAATCAGCATGGCGGCAGGTAAACTGATAAAGTGATTGCTCCCTAATAGCCTCCTTGCAATATGTCCAGCAACCAGACCAATAAAAGCGATATTGCCTACTAAGATAACACTAAAAGCAGCTAAACTCGTTGCAAGGATTAATGTGACTAGCCGCTCCTTTTGCAAACGTAATCCGAGAGCCAAAGCTGTATGATCATTTAAATTCATAATATTTAAAGTCTGGCTGCGGCTGTAGGTCCAAAGCCAAAGAAAAACTAATAATGGTGCTAAAATCAGCAAGGTGGTCCAATTGTCTCCGCTAATTTGCCCGCTCAGCCAATGAACAATATAATCCACTTTATACCGATTGATACTGCCAACAATAGAAACCATAGTTCCTGAGAGCATGGTGCTGACGCCAACTCCTGTAATAATTAAGCGTGTTGGGCTGATATTATTATTTTTCTGACGCGCAATGAAATAGACAAGTAAGATAGTAAAACAGCCGCCTAACATAGCCATTACTGGCAAAAAACTAATGATCAGGCGATTTTCGATATTCAGGTAAGAAATCGTCAAAGCAATAACTATGCCAGCACCAGTATTAATACCTAAAATTCCTGAGTCTGCCAAAGGATTATGTGTCAGTGTTTGCAGCAGCATACCGCTTAGAGCAAGAGAGGCTCCTGCAAAGAGACAAACCAAGATTCTTGGCAGACGAATATTGGTAATAATCATAACCATAGCATCGGAAGAACGGCCTAGAAAAATATCTAAAATATCAAAGACAGAAAAACGAACTTGGCCAATTGAAAGTGAAATGGGGCTAAAAATAAAGAGCAAGAAGATTAAGCAGAGAAAAACACGCTTTATCTTTACAGAATTTATCATAATTGCTTCCCCTTTCTAATTAGCCATAAGAAGCATGGCAATCCAATAATGCTGATAACAGCACTGAGAGGGGTTTCATAACCTGGATTTAGTATTCGGCAGACCAAATCAACCCAGAGCATAAAAGCAGCTCCTAAAAAAGCTGTTAGAGGAAGAATGTAGCGATAATTTCTGCCAACAAACATTCTGATAAAATGTGGAATAATTAAACCAACAAAGGCTAGAGATCCCACAAGGGCAACAGCAGAAGCAGATAGAATTAAAACTAAACTTAAAAGGATGGCAGTCATCATAAACGTTTTTTGACCCAATGATTTGGCAACTGTTTCATTGAGACTTAAGATCGTTAATTGATGTGCAAAAAGCTGAGCTAAGATTAAACCAATCAGAATAAAGGGAGCAATGATTTTGATCATATTCCAATTAATGGCTGCCAATCCGCCAGCCTGCCAGCCGATAACTGAAGTAGATAGGTTGAAGTAAATAGTAATAGCTTGCCCAAAGGCATTAAAAAGAGTTGCGATCATGGCACCCGCTAAAATGAGCCGCAGTTGATTGTATCCCTTTTTAGGCGAATAAGATAAAGAGAAAACTAAAATAGCAGCTAACGTTGCCCCTAAAAGGCATATTAAAAGAATAAAACTGTAATGAAGCTGTTTAAAAAAAGCATAAGCAATAATGAGAGCTAAACCAGAACCAGCATTGATTCCTAAAAGACCAGGATCAGCAATAGGATTTCTGGTTATCCCCTGCATGATACCACCAGCAACTGCCATAGCAGCACCAACTAAAATAGCAGCTATGATACGCGGCAGTCTGATATCAATAACTACATTCTGAGCTTTAGAGGATGTTAAGGGATGGCTTAATAATTCTGCTAAGGTTTTATTGGAATAATTGATAGCACCAAATCTTAGACTAAAGTAAAAACCACTGATAAAAACTATAAATATTATGAAAAAAACAAGCCAAAATATTTTTGGCTTATTTTTCTGGATAAGATTTTCCATCACTTACTCCTATTTGGCTGCCTTTAGAATCCCTTTTTCAAGAGTCTTCAATTCGTATTCTAATGTCAAAGGATCATTAAAGTAAAAAGCATTGGCATTCACTTTAATAACATGTCCCTTTTTCACAGCAGGGATATTTTTCCAAGCCTTACTTTCATAAAGTGAAGAGCCGGTTTTTTTATCCTCGGCAGCAACCACAACATAATCACCAATATAGTTTCCAATAACTTCTTGTGATATGGATAAATAGCCTTTTGGAAAGACTTCTTTGGTTACTTTTTCAGGAGCCTTAAATCCAAGTGCTTGATAGATAACTTCGCCGCCGCGTCCCCAGTTGTTACCGAATAAGTAAGTTTCTTTTTCAAAAAGTCCCATAACAGTGAAAGTTGCATCATTACCAACCGCTCTGTTTAGTTTTTTCTTGACTTTAGCTGTTTTGGATTTCCAAGCGCTAAGCCATTGTTTGGTTTCTTTTTCTTTCTTAAAAATTTTTCCAAAATCAGAAAAAATATCAAGATAATTGCGTTTGCCATATTCAATTGAAATGACAGGTGCAATTTTCTTTAATTGATCAATTTTTTCTTCTGTTGATCCAACAACAATAAGATCAGGCTTTAAAGCTGTAATAGCCTCAAGATCTGTTGACGTTACTTGCTTAGCCTTTTTTACCTTGTCTTTGAGAACAGGATTTTTCTTATCATAAGAAGAAACACCAACAAGATTTTGATTTAATTTTAAGAGGTAACCCGTATAAGTTGAGGTGATGCTAACCACGCGCTTAGGTGATTGCGGGACCTTACCATAGTAGGATACACCAGAAATTTTTGGCATGCTTGAAACAGCTTCTTTTTTGGTATCGGATGATTTTGATGATGAATTGCTGCAGGCAACAAGAGTAAAAGCAGCAGCAAATGTTATAAAGAGTGTTAAAACTTTTTTGAAAGTCATAATTATCTCCTAAAATCTATATTAACTGATAAGTCAGTAGAACAGGTCGTTTGTGGATAGGATCTTGGGTAATCTGAGCATCTATCTGGAAAATATCTTTTAAAACAGCAGGTGTCATAATCATTTGCGCTTTGCCTTGATATTTGATTTGTCCGTCTTTCATCGCAATAAGATGATCAGAGAAACGAGCAGATAGATTAAGGTCGTGAAGAACCATAATAATGGTCTTTTGTGTTTCGTGATTGAGTCTTTGCAGTAATTCTAATATTTCTAATTGATGACTCATATCAAGGTAAGTTGTTGGTTCGTCCAGAAAAATGGTATCTGTATCTTGAGCCAAGGCCATTGCAATCCAGACACGCTGACGCTGACCGCCTGATAAATTATCAACATCCAGTTTGGCAAAATCAGACACTTTAGTCACTTCCATTGCCCAGTGGATCTTATTCCTATCTTCTGCAGAAAGATTTCCTAAATATTTTTGATGGGGAAATCGCCCATATGAGATCAATTCATAAACTGAAATACCTTCAGTTGCTTCTAGAACTTGAGGTAACAGAGCTAATTTTTTAGCAACTGCTTTTGTTGGCAATTGGCTAATAGCTTGGCCATCCAATAAAATTTGCCCTTTTGCAATAGCTTGAATACGTGTTAAAGCTTTCAATAAGGTTGATTTACCACATCCGTTAGCGCCAATAATAGTCGTGATTTTCTGATCAGGGATTTGAAGACTGAGATCCCTGATAATAATATTCTTATCATAAGCAACTTGAATGGATTCAGCACGAATATCTGACATGTTTAGCCTCCTTTCTAAAAATTATGTTTATTATAGCATAGAAAAAAGGCTTTAATAAACCTTTTTAAGTAGAAAGTTAGAATTTTTTGAATTGCTTGACACTTATTTAGAATCATTCAAATGATTGCTTAAAATGATTATTATTAAAAAGAAAATCAACTAGCCATGCCAAATTTTTAAGTGTTCTTTGAGTTTTTGGTCGCTGTCTTTTTTAGCAGCTTCATTAGCCATCTTATTTCCGCCGACTGACAGATAAACGCCTTGGCTGCCAACAATTCCACTTCCAGCAAAAAGATGCCCTGCTTCTTTATAGATAGCTATTTGCGTGTGTTCGGGATGATACTTTGCTATAAGTCTGGCCGATTCAGCACTTGGCCACATAGCGTCTTTTTCTCCAGCAAAAATGAGAAAATTGGCCTTTGTCTTTTCAGCTTTAATGCGTTTCTCTTCGCTGTCTTTATCTTTTTTTATAATCTGCTTGTAGGTATTATAATAAGAAATAGGTGCTTTTACTAAAAAGTCATAGAAGAGTTTTAGAGAACTTTCTGAGCGGACATCTAAGTAAGGCAGGGCTTCGCCATTTTGTGACCAAGAGGAAGAATAATCTTTAAAATCCAAACCAGCATAAACATAGCTAGAAGGAGCATAGAGAACGACATTATCAATGGAATCATAAAGACTGGCAAGAAGTAAGGCATATTCTGCGCCTTTAGATGTTCCGATTAAAGTAATCACATCAGGCTGATTAAAATGCTGTGAAATATAACTCTCAATTTCTTGATAATATTCCACAGGCACCCTAGCAAGTGTCTTTTGCTGATTGGGCATACCAAAGAAAAACAGAGCTAAAACTTGATAGCCTTCTTTAGCGAGTTGAACCGCTTGCTCATAAGCGGGAGTTCCATCAGAACCGCCAAAAGTCACAACAACTCCTCTATGCTTGATATCGTTTGGAATCATCTTGAAACCATTAAGATAGTCTCCTGTTACGTGTTCAATTGTAAGACCAGCGACATCGGTTTTATAGAGAGAAAGTTCATTAGGATTAGCATAATAAGCAGGAATATTATCCATTCTTTGCGATCTGTATTTAACATCATGATAAAATCTCATGATAAGAATGAAAAGAAAACCTAAAATGATGACAAAAAGAATTCCTAAACCAATTGTTATAAGCATACCTGTATCCTACTTCCTAAATTATTAGTTATTTTTTGGGGCCAAATAATCTCAAACAGATTTTAACTCTAACCAAGGAATGACAATTTACTTTTCAAAATTTTCAGCTTAAAGATAGCCTTTAGCCACTTCAATATCACCAGCATATTCTGCACGCTGTCCCTTGACGATTTGAAAGGCATCAGCTCCCTTGCCAGCTACAATGACAGCATCGCTTTCAGTCTGAGTTAATGACATTGCTTTTTGAATGGCCTGTTTGCGATCAACAACAATATCTACTGGCCGTTTAATATGGCTGGCAATTTCCTCTGAGATAAGCTGAGGATTTTCATTATTAGGGTCATCTGCGGTTAGAATAACTTGCAGAGCTGGATGGGCATTGATAACACGGCCAAAATCAGCACGGCGGCTTTGACCTTTATTTCCGGGGGCTCCAAGGATAAGAAAAATATTACCTTTTTGATGTTCTTCAACAACTGACAGCAGTTTTTCTAAACTATCACCATTATGTGCATAATCAACAAAAACCTTAGCACCATTTCTTTGCGTAAGGACTTCCATACGGCCTGGTACAGTTGTTTGAGCGATGCCTTTTTGAATATCGGCTTGACTAGCTCCTAGCTGTAAGCAAGCAAGCCCAGCGGCAAGCGCATTTTCTTGATTGAAGGAGCCAGTCAGCTGAATATCATAATGCCCCGCTAATTTACCAGTCAGATCAAATGAGAAAGCCTTACTGTTTATTATTTGATTGTTAGAAGTATTTCCATAAAAATCATGTCCTTGGTCAGTCACCTGTTCTTGGACAAGGGCAAAATGATCCATTTGGCTGTTGACAATGGCATAACGGCTGTTCTTTAGTAAGAGCCGTTTATGATAAAAATAATCTTCAAAAGTAGGATGCTCAATCGGTCCAATGTGATCAGGGCTGATATTAAGAAAAACACCAACATCAAAAGTCAAACCATAAACGCGGCCAACCAGATAAGCTTGGCTGGAAACTTCCATAATGAGATGGGTCATGCCATGATCAACTGCCTGCGCCATCATTTTAAAAAGATCTAAACTTTCAGGAGTTGTTAGTTTTGATTTAAAGAATGTTTTGCCATCCAAGGTTGTACTCATGGTGGAAAGCATAGCCGGGCGATAGCTTTGTTTTAAAATATGATAAGCAAAATAAGCAGCAGTTGTTTTGCCCTTAGTTCCTGTAAAAGCAAGAAGCTTTAGTTTATCTTGGGGATTACCATAAAATTCTTTAGCAATCAGACTCATGGCATTTTTGATATTATTGACAAGAAGGACAGGGATTCCAACTTGATAATCTTTTTCAGCAACATAAAAACGCAGTCCCTTTTTCAAAGCATCTTTAAGAAATTCTTTTTTGAAGGCTGCACCTTTTATAAAGAAGAGTGTCGTTTCATGAACATCGCGGCTATCGTAAGAGATATGGTGAAAAGTCATGTTGGAACACTTATATTGATAATGGCCGTTATCAATAATTTCACGAAAGTTATTGTCTTTTTTAAGGATTTCTAAGATTTGTTCAATTGTTATCATACCTTTTATTTTAGACTTAAAGTTAGTGTTTTACAAGTATCAATCAAAAGTTTATAATAAATTTATCAAAACTCTAGAAAGAAGTTAAATGTCTGATAAACAAACAAAAATGACTCAGCAGGAGCAGATGGTTCGAGGAACTGCTTGGTTAACTGCTGGAAATTTCATCAGCCGCCTCCTTGGAGCTGTTTATATTATTCCCTGGTATGCTTGGATGGGAAGATTTGCGCCGGAAGCTAATGCGCTCTTTGGAATGGGTTATGAAATCTATGCCCTTTTTTTACTGATTTCAACAGTGGGGATCCCAGTTGCAGTTGCTAAACAGGTCTCTAAGTATAATACATTAGGAGATCCAAAAAAGAGCAGTTATCTTGTTCGTAAAATCCTGCATTTTATGGCAGTCCTTGGTGCTGTATTTGCTGCTGTTATGTATTTAGGATCGCCTGTTTTTGCAACTATGAGCCGAGGCGGAAAAGAGTTAGTTCCGGTTCTTAGAAGTTTAACTTTAGCGGTTCTTGTTTTTCCTTCTATGAGTGTTTTAAGAGGTTTTTTCCAGGGATTCAATAATCTCAAACCCTATGCGATGAGCCAGATTGCTGAGCAGGTAGTTCGTGTCATCTGGATGCTTTTAACAGCTTTTTTTATCATGAAATTAGGCTCAAAAGACTATGTGGAAGCTGTTACGCAATCAACCTTTGCAGCCTTTATAGGAATGTTTGCAGGTATAGCCGTCCTCATTTTCTTTTTATGGAAAAACAATTTGCTAGATGCCCTATTTGGCAAAAAGCCTGAAAATGTTGATATTGATACTAAAGATCTTCTCATTGAGACAGTAAAAGAAGCTATTCCTTTTATTATTACCGGTTCAGCCATTCAGGTTTTCAAATTGATTGATCAATTTACTTTTGGTAACAGTATGGCTATGTTTACAGATTACAGCAATCGGGAATTAAAAGTTCTATTTGCTTATTTTTCGACAAATCCAGGTAAGGTCACTATGATTTTGATTGCTGTTGCCACAGCAATTGCGGGGGTAGGCATTCCATTATTAACCGAAAATTTTGTTAAAAAAGATAAAAAAGCTGCTGCACGTTTAGTTGTCAATAATCTCCAGATGCTGCTGCTCTTTATGATTCCAGCTGTTGTGGGCTCTGTTATTTTGGCAAGACCGCTTTATACTATTTTTTATGGTCTGCCGCAAGGACAGGCCTTAGGGCTTTTTATTGCTTCTTTGCTGCAAACCATTATATTAGCTATTTATACCGTCTTGGCTCCTATGCTGCAAGCTTTATTTGAAAATCGCAAGGCCATTCGCTACTTCGTTTACGGTGTTATTGCTAAATTTATTTTGCAGACGCCTTTTATTTATTTCTTCCATGCTTATGGACCTATTTTATCAACAACAATTGCTTTACTTATTCCTATTGTGCTCATGTATTTTCAAATTCAAAAAATCACAGGCTTCAATCGCCTTGCTGTTAGGCGTACCAGCTTGTTAGTTATTATATTAACTGCTATTATGGCCTTTTTAGTTGCTGCAGCTGCCTGGCTGTTAGGATTTGTTTTGACAGATACGGGCAGAGTAGCCAGTCTCATTTATATTGTAATTGTTGGAGCAATAGGTGTTAGTGTCTATGGAATTCTAGCCTTAGTGACACGTTTACTTGATAAAATGCTGGGCAGTCGTGCAGAAGCTTTGCGTCGAAGATTACATCTCAACTAAAAAGACAAAAAGGCTGCGGTTCAAGGGGGTTATTGATATCTGCCTAGCTAGAGTTTAGGCCCTGACTAACTTCTTTTAGTTGGCTGTTGATAAGTATTTCGTGAAAAATTTCAAAAAGAGCTGCGGATATTCTTGGCTCTTTTTTATCTTAAGCGGTCAAGCTGGCTGTAAGGATGCCAAAAAAGATAGACTTAAAAAATAGAAGCTTTAATGATTCTTTCAGAGCATTCAGACTTCTATTTTTTAATATAGTTTCCTTTTATAACTAACTATTGAGAAATAAAATAAAGAGAAGAGCTGTTATATCAAGGAATAAGTGATAAAATAAAAGCATTAGACTTGAAAGGCAGAAAACTATGACTGAGGATTACAGATTAGATACGATTCTGGCACATGCAGGGATTAACACCGATGAGGCAACAGGTGCTTTGACAGCACCTGTTCATTTATCAACGACCTATCAGCACCCTCAATTTGGCCATTCAACAGGTTTTGACTATACGCGAACCAAGAATCCGACGCGTGCTGTTTTAGAAGAAACGCTGGCTAAGATTGAAAAGGCGCAGCATGCTTTGTTAACATCATCAGGTATGGCAGCGCTTGTTTTACTGTTTAATGGTTTTCCTATTGGAAGTAAGGTGGTTGCGGCGCGTGACTTATACGGCGGCTCTTTTCGTTGGTTCAATGAACAGGAAAAAATGGGACGCTTTTCTTTTATTTATACTAATACAGAAGCCGATATGATGGCTGCTATTTCAGAAGAGACGGATTATGTTTTTATCGAAACACCAACCAATCCGCTAATGATTGAATTTAATATTAAAAGAATTGCTGAAAGAGCTCATCAGTATGGGGCTAGGGTTATTGTTGATAATACTTTTTACAGCCCTATTTATCAGAATCCGCTTGTTTTAGGTGCTGATGTGGTTTTGCATTCAGCGACTAAGTATTTATCAGGCCATAATGATGTTCTTGCTGGTGTTTTGATGACTAATGATGACGAAATTTATGATAAACTTTTTTATGATCAAAATACGACAGGACCGACCCTTTCACCTTTGGATGCTTATTTATTGATGCGCGGACTCAAAACCTTAAAACTGCGTATGGAAAAGGCGACACAAAATGCCAAAGAAATTGTTGCTTATTTAGAGAGTTCGTCTGCAGTTAAAGAAGTCTTTTATACAGGAAAGGGCGGTATGATTTCTTTTAAAATTGCTGATGAGAAAAGAATTCCTCATATTCTTAATACCTTGCAAGTATTTACTTTTGCAGAAAGTTTAGGAGGAGTAGAAAGTCTGATTACTTATCCAGCAACACAAACGCATTTAGATATTCCAGCTGATGTCCGCCATTCTTATGGACTGACAGATGATTTGTTACGTTTATCCATTGGGATTGAAGATGCGAGAGATTTAATTGATGATTTAAAGATAGCTTTGGAATACTGAGGAGATACAAATGAGACAATATGATTTTACAACTCTGCCTGACCGTTTGAAAACAAATTCTGTCAAATGGAAAGAGGTTCAAAAAGATAAAGACTTACTGCCATTGTGGGTAGCAGATATGGATTTTCTTACCTTTCCAGAAATGACAAAGGCTTTTGAAGACTTTGCCCAATATGGCGTTTACGGCTATTCATCACCAAAAGAAAGTCTGTTTCAATCTATAATAGCTTGGGAAAAGCAAGAGCAAGATTACTTGGTGGAAAGAGATGCCCTTATTTTGATCGAGGGAGTTGTTCCGGCTATTTCAGTAGCTGTTCAAGCATTTTCTAAAGAAGGAGAGGCAGTATTGATTAATACACCTGTTTACCCTCCTTTTGCTCGGACAGTTAAAATGAATAAGCGAAAACTTATTACCAATTCACTGATAGAAATAAATGGACATTTTGAAATAGATTTTGCTCAGCTTGAAAAAGATATTAAGGAAAATGCAGTAAAAATCTTTATTTTTTGCAGTCCTCATAATCCTGGCGGGCGTGTTTGGTCATCTGAGGAGTTGCTCAAAGTCGGAGAAATCTGCCGTAAGTACGGTGTCATTCTGGTTTCTGACGAAATTCATCAGGATTTAGCTCTCTTTGGCCATAAACATCATACCATTAATACTGTTTCTGATAACTTTAAAGATTTTACTGTACTTTTATCAAGTGCAACCAAGACCTTTAATATTGCAGGGACCAAAAACAGTTTTGCAGTGATTGAAAACCCTGAGCTTCGTCAAGCTTTTAAAGAGAGACAGCTAGCTAATAATCAGCATGAAATTTCAAGCTTGGGCTTATTAGCAACAGAAACCGCCTATACTTATGGCAAGCCTTGGCTACAGGAGTTAAAAACTGTTATTGAAGAAAACATCAATTATAGCCTTGAAACTTTGACTAAAAATTCAAAAATCCAAGTGATGAAACCTGAAGGCACTTATCTCGTCTGGTTAGATTTCTCAGATTATACAGATAATCACAGTGCCTTGAGCCGAAAGATAAGGGAAGAGGCAAAACTCATTTTAAATGATGGTTTAAGCTATGGACGGGAAGGAAAAAAACATTTCCGATTGAATATGGCTGCGCCAAAAGAGGTTATTCAAGAAGCCTGTCAGCGTCTTGTTGAAACCTTTGCATAATTTATGAAAACGACAGAAGCAATAAGGAAATATGCCCTATTTTGGTATAGTCTTTTTGCTCCATCCTTTTTATGTTATAATTTATAATAAAGAAAATAATATAGAAGGTGAATTCTTATGGGGAAATTTCAAGTTATTTCGCATCCGCTCATTCAGCATAAACTCTCTATTTTACGCCGCTTTGATACTTCTACCAAGCATTTTCGCGAATTGGTAAATGAAATTGCTATGCTTATGGGTTATGAAGTGTCTCGTGAATTGCCATTGGAAGAGGTAGAGATTGAAACACCGATTACAAAGACTGTCCAAAAACAATTGGCAGGAAAGAAATTAGCTGTTGTTCCCATTTTACGTGCGGGCATTGGCATGGTTGACGGTCTCTTGAGTTTGGTGCCGGCAGCTAAAGTTGGCCACATTGGCATGTACCGTGATGAAGAAACCTTGGAGCCTGTAGAATATCTGGTTAAATTGCCGGAAGACATTGATCAGCGTCAGATTTTTGTTGTTGATCCCATGTTAGCAACGGGCGGTTCGGCTGTTTTGGCTATTGATTCCCTTAAAAAAAGAGGAGCAGCCAATATTAAGTTTGTCTGTCTTGTTTCTGCTCCCGAAGGCCTTAAGAGACTGCAGGAGGCACATCCCGATATTGATATTTACACAGCAGCTCTTGATGAAAAACTAAATGACAAAGGTTATATTGTTCCAGGTCTTGGAGATGCAGGCGATCGCTTGTTTGGTACAAAGTAAAAGTCCAGCGACTTTTACTTTTCTGATCATGAAAATGAAGGAAAAGATCAAGGAACAATCATTTTACTTTGTCTAAAAATAAGCTAGAACTTTCTGGATTTTTCTAGAAAGTTTTTAAAAAATTAAGGTAAATATTTGACCTTTCTTGACCAATGAGATATAATAACTCCAAGATTGAATTAGATTAAAGGAGAAGTAAAATATGATTCCTGTAGTTATTGAACAAACGAGCCGCGGAGAACGCTCTTATGATATTTATTCGCGTCTTTTAAAAGATCGCATTATTATGCTGACGGGTCCTGTTGAAGATAATATGGCAAATTCTATTATTGCGCAACTTCTTTTCCTTGATGCGCAGGATAATACCAAAGATATCTACCTCTATGTTAATTCACCAGGCGGTTCTGTATCTGCTGGATTGGCTATTGTTGATACAATGAATTTTATTAAGTCAGATGTGCAGACAATTGTAATGGGAGTTGCAGCTTCAATGGGCACCATTATTGCCTCTAGCGGAACAAAGGGTAAGCGTTTCATGCTGCCTAATGCTGAATACCTCATTCATCAGCCAATGGGCGGTACAGGCGGCGGTACACAGCAAACTGATATGGCTATTGCCGCTGAACAGCTTCTTAAAACCCGTAAGAAATTGGAAAAGATTCTATCAGATAATTCAGGTAAGACTGTAAAACAAATTCATAAGGATGCTGAGCGAGATTATTGGATGGATGCCAAAGAAACGCTTAAATATGGCTTTATTGATGAAATTATGGAAAATAATGAATTAAAATAGACATTTTCCTTTCTTAAAATCAATCAAACGAGGCTGGGACAAAAGTCCTTGGTCTCGTTTGATTTTTTCTCAGCTTTTATCTGGCATTCAAACGGTCAGCTCTTTCTCAGTATAAATGTAACTGTTTAGAAAAGTCAGTAAAGGTTTGAGCAGAAAAAAAGCAGTCATTTTTTGGTATAATAATTTTATGCTACATATTGATAATCATTTTTTAGAGATTGAAACTGCTATTGAAGAGTTAGCAGAAGCCTTCTTAGATTTAGAAGTTGTTTCTCATTATAGACAAGCTCAGAAAGCTTTTTTAGCTGATGATTCCCTCCAAAAAGAAATTGCGCTTTTTCAAAAGATGAATGAGGAGTACACCCAACAGAAAGCTTTTATCAAGTTTCGACCAGAAGTCAGACAGCTGAGAAAAGAACTTTTAGCCCAAAAAAGGCAATTGGATATCAATGATAAAGTAGTCAGAATGCGAAGAGCAGAAGTTGAGCTGCAAGAAACCTTAGCTGAATTGACCCAAGAAATTGCTTGCTCAGTTTCACCTGATATTTTTGTAGATACTGGATTGCCTCTTGCTCCGCATAAACCGCTGCATAAAAAGGGACGCGGCAATAATATTAAGGAAAGATAAGAATATAATGAAAACTCAAAAACGATTGGGACTGGCTGTTTACCTTTACTACAATAGAGATGCTAGGAAATTGAATAAATACGGTGAGATTCTTTACCATTCACGGCGCATGCGCTATTTAATTATCTATCTGAATCAAGAACAAAGTGAAGAAGTGATCAATGAAATAAAGCATCTCAAGTTTGTCAAAGAAGTACTGCCGTCTTATTTAGATGATATTGATCAAAACTTTGTGGGAAACTTAACACGTTAGATAAAATAGTGGAAAAAAGAAGTTATACATCTTGACAATTTTCAGATAATTCAGTATTCTTATTGTTGAATGACTTTTACGAAAACAGTAAGGAGAAAAAGATGAAGAAAAAAATAGCTTTAGCAGCACTTTCTTTTGTCAGCGCAGCTGTCCTAACAGCTTGTACAGCACCAAGCGGCTCTTCAAATGCCGCTGGAAATAAAATCGGTGATACCATTAAAATTGGTTATAATCTTGAATTATCTGGAGATGTAGCTGCTTATGGTCAGGCTGAAAAGAAGGGAGCTGATTTGGCAGTTGCAGAAATCAATAAGTCAGGCGGTATTGGCGGCAAGAAACTGAAGGTTGTTTCTAAAGATAATAAATCTGATAATGGTGAAGTGTCAACTATTTCAACTAACCTTGCAACCCAAAGCAAAGTTAATGCCATCTTAGGACCGGCAACATCAGGTGCCACAGCAGCAGCCAGCCCAAATGCGAATGATGCGGCAGTACCTCTTGTCACACCTTCTGGTACTCAAGACAGTCTGACCTATTCAAAAGGTAAGGTACAAGAGTATATTTACCGAACTACTTTCCAAGATAGTTTTCAGGGTAAGATTATTGCAAAGTATGCGACAGATACTTTGAAGGCTAAAAAAGTAGCCCTTTATTATGATAAATCGAGTGACTATGCTCAAGGTATTGCTGATTCATTTAAAAAGGCTTATAAGGGCAAAATTACTGTTGAAGATACCTTCCAAGCGAAAGATCAAGATTTTCAGGCAGCTCTGACAAAATTCAAAAATAAAGACTTTGATGCCATTGTTATGCCAGGCTACTATACTGAAACAGGGCTGATAACAAAGCAAGCGCGTGATATGGGACTTAATCAGCCAATTTTAGGGCCTGATGGCTTCAATGATGCTAAATATATTGAAGGTGCCGGTGCAGCAAATACTAATAATGTTTACTATGTATCAGGCTATTCTACTAAGGTTAGTCTGACTAAGAAGGCTGATAAATTCTTGAAAGATTATAAGGCTAAGTACGGAGATGAGCCAAATATGTTTGCGGCTCTTGCTTATGATTCTGTTTATATGATTGCTGATTCTGCTAAGGGTGCAAAGACATCAAAAGATATTGCTGGTAACTTAGCTAAATTGAAAAACTTTGAAGGTGTGACAGGAAAAATGACGATCGATAAGAAGCATAATCCTGTTAAATCTGCTGTTATGGTTGGACTTAAAGACGGTAAAGAAGCTACAGCAACTGCTGTTGAAGCAAAGTAGTATAAATAAGTCTGAAAGAATAGGAGGCTGGGACAAAGTCCTAGCCTCACTAATATTTTCTAATCAGTCAACAAGACGCAGCAGCACTTAGACGTTTAATACTCTTTGAAAGTCTCTTCAAACTGCATTAGTGTCACCTTACCGTAGGCTAAGTACTGCCTGCGGCTAGCTTCCTAGTTTGCTTTTCATTGAGTATAAAATGTTTTGTATAAGTTTTAATACTAATTGTATTTGTTTATTTTACACGATTAGGGAGCAGAACAAAATCATGAATTTCGCAGAAATTGTTGTTGTCCCACCCTTGACACATTCATTAGAAAACTCATTATCATTTGCTTGACAAGGGATACTTTCACAGTCCGCTGGACTTGAAAGGTTTAAGCTAGAACTATGATATGAAAATTTCAATCAGCAGTGATTCATTAGCGCTAAAATATCTAGTGAACTGCTAAAGATTAAGACTAAAGCTGATATATCCGGTATATCTTAGTCCCAATTGCTTGGTCAGCTAATGTTTTTAAATGAGGCTGGATTTTTATCCCACCCTCAACTTTACTTTAAGGAAAAGGAACATTAGGCTGATCTTGTTTTTATCCCACCTTCATTATTTATAGAAAGTCTGGTAGATATATGCTCCAACAACTGATAAATGGTCTGATCTTAGGAAGCGTTTATGCGCTTTTGGCTTTAGGTTACACCATGGTTTATGGAATCATTAAATTAATTAATTTTGCCCATGGGGATATTTATATGATGGGTGCTTTTATAGGGTATTTCCTCATTACACAATATCATCTTAACTTTTTTGTGGCACTTGTGCTGACCATGGTTTTGACAGCTATCTTAGGGGTAGTTATTGAATTCCTTGCTTATAGACCTTTGAGAAATTCAACGCGGATTGCGGCCTTAATTACTGCAATCGGTGTGTCTTTCTTTCTTGAATATGGTATGGTCCGACTTGTGGGTGCCAATAAATATCCATTTCCGCAAACACTTAAAACGATTAAATATAATTTAGGCCCTGTCAGCATCACTAATATTCAGCTGATCATTTTGGGTATTTCTATCTTATTAATGCTTGCTTTGCAGTTTATTGTCAAGAAAACTAAAATGGGTAAGGCTATGCGTGCCGTTTCGGTTGATAGTGATGCCGCTCAATTAATGGGGATTAATGTTAATAGTACTATCAGTTTTACGTTTGCTCTAGGTTCTGCACTTGCAGGAGCAGGCGGGGTTTTGATTGGACTTTATTATAATTCTGTTGATCCGCTAATGGGGATGATTCCTGGTATTAAGGCCTTTGTTGCTGCTGTTTTAGGCGGTATTGGTATTATTCCAGGTGCGGCAGTCGGCGGCTTTTTGATTGGACTTTTGGAAACTTTTTCTGTTTCCATTGGACTGGCAAGCTACAAGGATGCTGTTGTTTATGCTGTGCTCATCATTATTCTTTTAGTGAGACCAGCTGGTATTCTAGGAAAAAATGTGAAAGAGAAGGTATAAGCAATGAAAAATAATCTAAAAGCAAATACTAGTTGGTTTGCCTTAGTCCTTGTCGTATTCCTCCTCCTTTTAGGACTTATTAATACTGGTATTATTGATATTTATTATACTCAAATTCTGATGGGGATTGGTATTAGTATTATTATGGCACTTGGCACTAACCTAGTCCTTGGTTTTTCGGGCCAGCTTTCGCTTGGACAAGCTGGATTTATGGCTATTGGAGCCTATACAACAGCTATTTTAACCACCCAAAATCCAACTTATGCTGGCTTTTATCTATCTGTTTTACTGGGTATGTTCCTTGCGGCCATTGTAGCACTAGTCGTTGGTATCCCAACCCTTCGTTTAAAAGGAGATTATTTGGCTATTGCAACTCTTGGTGTTGCAGAAATTATTAGAAAACTCATTGAGAATGGCGGTAAGCTGACAAATGGCTCTAGAGGTATTATGGGGATTCTTAAATACACTACTTGGCCGGTAGTTTTCATTTTTGTGGTGGTCATTACGATATTAGTTCTTAATTATTTAAGAAGTCCGATCGGAAGAGAGGTGCTTGCAGTTCGTGAAGATGAAATAGCCGCAGAATCTATGGGAGTTAACATTACTAAAATTAAAGTGCTCACTTTTATGTTTGCTGCTGTTATTTCAAGTATTGCAGGCTCACTTTATGTTGGTTATATTGGGACAGTTGCTCCAAAAGACTTTACGATCATGAAGTCAATTGATTTTCTTATCGTTGCTGTTCTGGGAGGACTTGGCTCTGTAACTGGTACGATTGTTGCTGCAGTTGTTTTAGGTATTCTTAATATGTTCTTGCAGAATGTATCAGATATTCGTATGATTATTTATTCTTTAGCCCTTATTCTTGTGATGGTCTTTAGGCCAAGCGGTTTGTTAGGGACTTGGGAATTCAGCTTTTCCAAATTATTTGCTAAAAAAGCTAAGGAGGGCGACAGGTAATGGCACTTCTTGATGTAAAAAATTTAACAAAAAATTTCGGTGGTTTAACTGCTGTCGGAGATGTCACAATGGAGCTTCAAGAAGGTGAGTTGGTGGGACTTATAGGTCCTAATGGAGCTGGAAAGACAACTCTCTTCAATCTTTTAACAGGTGTTTATGAACCAAGTGAAGGAAGTGTAACGCTAAATGGGACACTATTAAATGGTAAGGAACCTTATAAGATTGCTTCTTTAGGTTTATCCCGTACTTTTCAAAATATCCGTCTCTTTAAAAATATGACTGTCCTTGAAAATGTTTTGGTCGGTCTGGGGAATACACGCCAACCGCACTTGTTCTCAAGCCTGTTGCGTTTACCCAAGTTTTATGCCAGTGAAAAGGAATTGCGTGCTAGAGCACTAGAGCTTTTAAGGATTTTTAAACTTGATGAAAAAGCTGAAACATTAGCGAAAAATCTTCCTTATGGACAGCAGCGCCGTTTAGAAATTGTTCGTGCTCTTGCAACGGAACCTAAAATTCTTTTTCTAGATGAGCCAGCAGCAGGGATGAATCCTCAGGAAACAGCTGAGTTAACCGATCTAATCCGCCAGATTAAAGAAGAGTTTCAAATTACGATTATGCTGATTGAACATGATATGAGTCTTGTCATGGATGTTACAGAGCGTATCTATGTTTTGGAATATGGCCGTTTGATCGCACAAGGAACCCCAGCTGAAATAAAGAATAATAAACGCGTTATTGAAGCCTATTTAGGAGGTGAAGCCTAGTGAGTATGTTAAATGTTGAAAATTTGTCTGTTCATTATGGTATTATCCAGGCAGTGAAGGATGTCTCTTTTGAGGTCAATGAAGGGGAAGTTGTATCTTTGATTGGAGCAAATGGAGCTGGTAAGACATCTATCCTTCGCACTATTTCAGGCTTGGTACGTCCTAGTTCAGGCAAAATAGAATTTCTTGGCAGTGAGATTCAAAAAATAGCCAGCCGTAAGATTGTTGCTTCAGGTTTATCTCAGGTGCCAGAAGGCCGTCATGTTTTTTCAGGTTTAACTGTTCTGGAAAATTTGGAAATGGGTGCTTTTCTTAATAATAATCGTGACGAAAATAAAGCTAACTTAAAGAGAGTTTTTGAACGTTTTCCACGTTTAGAAGAACGTAAAAATCAGGATGCTGCAACGCTTTCTGGAGGAGAACAGCAGATGTTGGCAATGGGACGGGCTCTTATGAGCCAGCCTAAATTGCTCTTGCTGGATGAGCCTTCTATGGGATTGGCACCGATCTTTATTCAAGAAATTTTTGATATTATTCAAGATATTCAAAAGCAAGGGACAACTGTACTTTTGATTGAACAAAATGCTCAAAAAGCTTTGTCAATCGCTAACCGCGGTTATGTTCTTGAAACGGGTAAAGTGGTGCTTTCTGGTACAGGAGAGGAACTTCTGGCTTCAGATGAAGTCCGTAAGGCTTATTTAGGCGGTTAATATTTAGTGAAATGAAATAGTTGATTGGTTCTGAGAAGAAAGATACACGCACTATTTCATTTTTCATATCAGCTGATTGGTTTAAACGACTGTCAAAAAGGATTAAATATGATAATTAGGGTAAAAGGAAAGAAGGTTTAAGAGATGCCGGTTAAGGATTTTATGTCTAAAAAAGTTGTCTATGTTTCTCCAGATACAACGGTTGCAAAAGCAACAGATATTATGCGGGAGAAAAGGCTGCGCAGACTTCCCGTTATAGAAAATGATAAACTGGTAGGTCTTGTAACAGAAGGAACAATCGCAGAAGCAACGCCTTCTAAAGCAACAAGCCTTTCTATCTATGAAATGAACTATCTTTTAAATAAGACAAAAATTCGTGATGTCATGATTCATGATGTGATTACTATTTCAAAAGATGCTCATTTGGAGGATGCCATTTATTTGATGATGAATCATAAAATCGGTGTTCTTCCTGTTGTTGATGAAGAGCAGATTTCTGGTATTATTACGGATAAAGATATCTTTAAAGCCTTTCTGGAAGTCTCTGGCTACGGTCAGGAAGGTATGCGCTTAACGATTATTGTTGATGACAAGATAGGGATTTTAGAACAGATTATTAAGGCTATTTCAACAGAAAGCCTCAATATTCGAAGAATTCTTGTAGCAGACCGTAAGTCAGGAAAAGTAAGGATTGAAATTCAATTAAGCGGTAAATGCGATGCTAAAAAACTTCAGCAAAAATTGGAAGAACAAGGTTTTGAAGTAAGATCTATTGCAGAAACCCAAAGAAAGGAAATCATTTAAAGATTAAACGCTGCTAAAGTCATTAGCAGTGTCTTTTTTATCATAATTTTGGTAAAATAAAGGTAATGATGAAAAAAACAAAGACAGTAAATAAGGGTTTTCTTCTTTCTCTGGAAGGTCCTGACGGTGCAGGTAAGACGACAGTTCTTGAAAAAATATTGCCGCAGCTGAAGCGTTTTGTCTCAAGTAAGGTGGTTGCGACGCGAGAGCCGGGCGGGGTGGCTATTGCTGAGCGTATTCGTGATATTATCCTTGATGTTGAACATACGAATATGGATGATAAAACAGAATTGCTGCTTTATATTGCTGCGCGCCGTCAGCATCTGGTGGAACGTATTTTGCCAGAGTTTGACCAGGGAAATTTTGTAATAGTAGATCGTTTTGTTGATAGTTCAGTAGCTTATCAAGGGTACGGCAGAGGTTTAGATAGGCAAGCTGTTTCCTGGTTAAATACTTATGTGACAGATGGCTTATATCCAGATTTAACACTTTATTTGGATGTTGATTCTGAAACAGGTTTACAAAGGATCGAGCAAAATAAAGAGCGTGAAGTCAATCGTTTGGATTTGGAAAAACTTGATTTGCATAAACGTGTGCGCGCAGGCTATTTAAAACTAGCTCAAGAAAATCCTGAGCGGATTGTCACCATTGATGCTGCTCAGCCGCTTGATAAAGTTGTAGCTGATGCAATGGCTGTTATTCAGCAAAAGTATTTAGAAAAGCAGACATAAGAATGTATATGGATTTAGAAAGGCTGCAGCCAAAAATCCTGCAGGAATTTAAACAAATCTTACAGTCAAATAGACTGAGCCATGCTTATCTTTTCGCAGGGGATTTTGCTAGTTTTAATATGGCTGTTTTATTAGCGCAAAGCCGTTTCTGTCAAGAAAAAAAAGAAGGCCTGCCCTGCGGAGTCTGCAGAACCTGCCGGCTAATTGCAGGAAATGACTTTTCAGATGTTAAGGTTATTGAACCAATTGGGCAAACGATAAAAACCGAAACTGTCCGCAGTCTCTTGCGTGAATTTTCAAGCTCAGGTTTTGAAGGGAAAACTCAAGTATTTATTATTCGCGATGCGGATAGGCTGCATATTAATGCGGCAAATAGCTTGTTAAAATTTATTGAAGAGCCTCAAAGTGATTCTTATATAATTCTTTTGACCCAGGATGAAAGCAATATTCTGCCAACCATAAGAAGCAGAACCCAGATTTTTCATTTTCCTAAGAATACAGCTTATTTGGTCAATCAATTAGAGTTGAAAGGACTGCTAAAATCACAGGCAGAAATTTTAGCTGATTTGGCTAAAGATCCAGAACAGGCAGATAGTTTTGGAGATAATGCAAAACTGCTTGATTTATTAAAAGCTTGCGAACATTTTGCTGCTGCTTTAGTAAAAGATGAAGATCTTGCTTTTCTTGAAATTCCTCAATTAGTACTGCTAGCTAATGAAAAATTTGAACAAAAATGGGTCTTTCATATGTTAACCTATCTTCTTTCAAAAAATTATCAAAAAAAAGAAGTTCTATCTTACTTGGAAGCTGTTTACCAGGCAAGAAATATGTGGTTTAGTAATGTTAGTTTTCAAAATGCATTGGAGTATATGGTGATCAAATGATAGAAGTAATTGGTATCAAATACAAAGATTTAGGCAATATTCAGTATCTTGCCGCTGATCAAAACTATCAAAAAGGTGACGTTTTGGTTGTTCAAACAGGAAAAGGAAATTATCTGGCTCAAGTTATTCAGGAAAAGATAGCAATGTCAGCAGAAAAATTACCAAGTTTACAAAACATGCCTAAGATTTTAAGGATTGCAAGTCCATCAGATAGTGATCGCTATCAGAAAAATCTTCTTTTAGCTAAGGAAAGTTTTGCTAAGGTTAATCATCTGATTCAAAAAAATCAATTAGATATGAGACTGATTGATATTATCTTTCCACTTGAACGTCATCCTGTTTTGATTACTTTTGTAGCTGAACACCGAGTTGATTTTCGTCAGCTTTTAAGGGATTTGGCTGGGCTTTTTAAGGCTCGCATTGAATTAAGACAATTAAATAATCGCGAAGAAACGAAAGTCTATGGTGGTTTAGGACCATGCGGCCGTGCTCTTTGCTGTTCCAGTTTTTTAGGAGAATTTCCGCCAGTTTCCATTAAAATGGCTAAAAATCAAAATTTATCACTTCATTCTGATAAAACAATGGGACTTTGCGGCAGATTGATGTGCTGTTTAAGCTTTGAAGATGATTTTTACCGAATATCCAAAGAAAAATTTCCTGATTTAGGAGAAAGTGTAGAGACTGCCAATGGTTATGGAACTATTGCAGGAATTGATGTGATTTCAGAGACTGTCAAAGTCCATTTTGACGATAAACCCAGTCTTTTAACCTATGCTTTGGAGGAGGTTAGGGTCAATGGATAAACGAGAATTATTTGATGCTTTTGATACTTTTTCTCAGAGTTTAATGGAGACCTTAGCTGAAGTGGAAGCTTTAAAAAAACAAGTGCAGGATCTGGTTGAGCAAAATACAGCTTATCGTCTGGAAAATGATAAGCTAAGAGAACGTCTTGATCATCTGACGCAAACAGATGACAGCGAAAAAGTTTCTAAAGTGACGACTGGCAGAAGAGAAAATCTTGAAAATATTTATGATGATGGTTTTCATATTTGCACTTCTTTTTATGGCCAGCGCCGAGAAAATGATGAGGGCTGTGCCTTTTGTATGGAATTATTATATAGAGAATAAATAGATGCAAGTACAGAAAAGTTTTAAAGACAAACGAGCTTTGGGCAAACTTTACCTAGTGCCTACTCCTATTGGCAATCTAGAAGATATGACTTATAGAGCAGTGAAGATACTAAGTAAAGTTGATTATATCTGCGCTGAGGACACTCGAAATACAGGTTTGCTGTTAAAGCATTTTAGTGTTCACGCAAAACAAATTAGTTTTCATCAGCACAATGCTTTGGAAAAAATTCCTTATTTATTAGACTTACTAAGGTCTGGAAAATCATTGGCACAGGTTTCAGATGCGGGTCTCCCCAGTATTTCAGATCCGGGTTATTACCTGGTTGAAGCAGCTGTAAAAGAAGATTTCTCTGTTGTGGCTCTGCCAGGTGCTTCTGCTGGTATCACAGCTCTTATTGCCAGCGGTTTGCTGCCTCAGCCTTATGCCTTTTATGGTTTTTTACCTCGAAAATCAGGCCAGCAAAAATCTTTTTTTGAGGAGAAGAAAGATTATCCAGAAACACAAATTTTTTATGAATCTCCTTATCGTCTTAAAAAGACTTTAGAAAATCTATTAAGTGTTTATGGGGATCGTCAGGCTGTTGTAGTGCGTGAGCTGACCAAGATATACGAAGAATATCAAAGAGGAACGATTACTGAACTTCTAGACTATCTTTCTCAAAATCCTCTAAAAGGAGAATGTCTTTTTATTGTAGAAGGGTTTCACGGGCAGACCGATGACTTGGAAGTAACATCAAATGACAGCTCTATAAAAGAACGAATTAATGCCTATATTGCAGGAGGCTTAAAACCTAATCAGGCTATCAAAAAAGTTGCCAAAGAGCGTCATATCAGCAGACAAGAGGTTTATAATCTTTATCATGGACTGAGCGGCTAAAGCTGCTCTTTTTTATATTTTGGGACGTAAAAGCTGACATAGAAATGTCAAAAAATCAGAATTTTTAGAAAATTCCGCAAAATTATATTTCTTTTTTTGGAAAATTATGTTATGTTTTATAACATAGCTTATAAAATTTAGGAGGTTGATTTTATGGATGTAGGAAATACAGCTTTTATTTTGATATCTGCGGCGATGGTTTTCTTTATGACGCCAGGTTTAGCATTTTTTTATGGTGGCTTGGGACGTCGTAAGAATGTGATATCTACAATGATGATGTCAGTAACTCCAATAGCAATTGCCATTATCATGTGGGTTGTTATAGGTTATTCGCTTTCCTTTTCAGGACAAGGGAAATTTTTTGGAAATTTAAACCATCTCTTTTTAAATGGTGTTAGTGAAACGACATCTCATTTGGGAAATAAAATTTCGGATATGACATTTTCAAGCTTTCAAATGATGTTTTCAATCATAACCTTGGCTATTATCATAGGTGCAGTAGTTGGCCGTATTCGCTTTACACCTTTGCTAATATTTATGCCCTTGTGGCTCTTGTTGGTTTACTATCCTTTAGCGCATATGGTTTGGGGCGGAGGATTGCTTGCAAAATTAGGAGCTCTTGACTTTGCTGGCGGAGATGTTGTCCATATCTCTTCTGGCGTAACGGGTCTGATTTTAGCCGTTGTTGTTGGAAAACGAAAAGATTACGGACGTATAGATTACCGTCCTCACAATGTTCCTTTTGTTCTATTAGGGACAGCTATTCTAGCATTTGGCTGGTTAGGGTTTAACGCAGGCTCTGCTTTATCAGCTGATTCATCAGCGACTCATGCCTTTATGACAACCATGCTGTCTGCTGCATCTGGAATGCTTTCCTGGATTTTGATTGAAAAAAAGCTCCATGCTAAGCCTTCACTTGTCGGTTCTTCAACAGGACTTGTGGCAGGTTTAGTAGCTATTACGCCCGGAGCAGGCTATGTTTCAATAGCTTCTTCTTTACTGATTGGTTTTTTAGTCAGTCCAGTTTGTTATTTCGCCATTTCTGTTTTGAAGCAAAAACTAGATTATGATGATGCTTTAGATGCTTTTGGCTGCCACGGGGTAGGCGGTATATTCGGTGGTTTGGCAACCTCAGTCTTTACAACACCAGGTTTGACATCAGAAAGTGGGAACTTTGGTCTTTTATATGGTTCAACGCATCTTTTGACAGCAATTCTCATAGGTATTTTATTAACCATTATTTGGACAGGAGTATCAAGCTTCATTATTATTAAAGCCATCAGTTACTTTATGCCGCTTCGTGTTAGTCAAAAAGAAGAAGCTCTTGGCCTTGATGATAGTGAACACAAAGAGACAGCTTACCCTACCTTTATGGGGATGGATTCATAATAGGAGGTGCTTTATGAAAAAAATTGAAGCTATTATCCGTACGGATAAATTAGAAGATTTAAAAGAAAGTTTAACCAAGGCTGGTTATGCTAAAGGAATGACGGTTAGCCAAGTTTTAGGATATGGTAACCAAAGAGGATTTGCAGAGTATGTCCGTGGTAAAAAGGTCATTCCTGCTTTACTGACTAAGGTCAAAGCTGAAATTGTTATCCAAGATGCTGCGGTTGAAAATGTCATTGAGGAAATTTGCAATGCTGTGAGAACAGGAGAAGTTGGTGATGGGAAAATTTTTATAACGCCTATTGAAGATGTTGTTCGAATTCGAACGGGTGAGCGCGGCGGGGATGCTATCTAACTCTTTTTAACAATAGTTTTGCGGCTTATACTGGCCGTCACCCTTTTTGTAGGAAATCTTCATTCAAAAGCAGGAGCTGTTAGCTTAATCTAACTCTAAATTGAAAATTTTTATCCAAAAAGATTTGCGATAATTTTATTCTAAAAGTGCTAAAAAAGTATCTGGCATTAGCCCTTGGTTTTTGAGATAGCTTTAGAGAGCGGGAATTAGGCCTTGTTTATTTTTATTTTATATCATTTAAGATTTTCTTCTGTCTCTGTGTTTTCTAAATTTTAGGTTCAAGAAAATAAGCTTACAAAATTCAGAAAATTTGTGATATAATTTACTTACTTTAAGGAGGTATTAAATGACGATTTATAATTTTTCTGCTGGACCTGCTGTTTTGCCAAAATCAGTTTTAAAGAAGGCACAAGCTGAGCTATTGGATTATAATCATTCGGGCATGAGTGTTATGGAATTATCCCATCGATCTAAAGAGTTTGATGATATCATTAAGGGTGCTGAAAGTTTACTTCGTGATTTGATGGCTATTCCTGATAATTACAAAGTACTTTTTCTGCAAGGCGGCGCTTCGACGCAGTTTTCAATGCTTCCGCTTAACCTTGCTCAAGGACGTAAAGCTTATTATGTTGTGGCAGGTTCCTGGGGTAAAAAAGCTTATACAGAAGCTGTCAAATTATCTCAAACGATTCCTTTTGAACCCATCCTTTTGGCTTCATCAGAAGAGACGGCTTACGATCATATCCCTCAAGTTGACTCTGCAAAGATTGATAAAGACGCTGCCTATGTTCATATCACTACTAACAACACCATTGAAGGGACTGCTATTTATAACCTTCCTGAAACAAACGGTCTGCCTATTGTAGCTGATATGTCTTCTAATATCTTAGCTGTTCGCTATAATGTTGCTGACTTTGGCTTGATTTATGCAGGAGCACAAAAGAATATTGGCCCTGCTGGTGTTACGATTGTGATTATTCGTGATGATTTGCTAAATAAAGAACCTGTTCTTTCAAGTATGCTTGATTATCGTATCCAAGCTGATAGTGGTTCGCTTTACAATACTCCGCCTACTTATGGGATCTATATGGCTAAACTGGTTTTTGAATGGCTTCAAGAACTTGGCGGTCTTGATGAAATGGAAAAAATCAATCGTGAGAAATCAAGCCTTCTGTATGATTTTATTGATCAATCTGATTTTTATACTAATCCAGTTAAAAAGACTTCAGACCGCTCAGTTGCCAATATCCCATTTGTAACACCGTCTAAAGATCTGGATGCAAAATTTATTGCTGAAGCTGATGCTTTAGGCTTTAAGAATATCAAAGGCCATCGTTCAGTAGGCGGTATGCGGGCCAGTCTTTACAATGCTTTTCCGCGTCAAGGCGTACTTGATTTAATTGATTTTATGAAAAAATTTGAGCAAGAAAATCAATAGTACAAAACAGACTCACTCTTGCTATGAAGTAAAAATAGAAAAGGAGAGCTAGAAAAGTATTTCTAGCCTTTAAGTGATTTATCATATGGTATTTAGTGTAAAAACATTTAATAATATTAATCAAATTGGTCTAAAAGAGCTAGGCAATAAGTTTCAGGTTGATGGGGACTTAGCAAAGAATCCAGATGCCTATATCGTTCGCAGTCAAAATCTGCATGATTTTGAATTTCCTAAAAATCTTAAGGCTATTGCACGTGCTGGTGCTGGTACTAATAATATTCCGGTTGAAGAGGCTTCTGCTCAGGGGATTGTTGTTTTCAATACACCAGGAGCAAATGCCAATGCTGTAAAAGAAGCTGTTCTTGCGTCTATCTTGTTAGCAGCACGTAATTATATTTCAGCTAATCGTTGGGTTAATACACTGACTGGCGATGATGTTCCCAAACAGATTGAGGCTGGTAAGAAGCAATTTGCTGGAACAGAAATTTCTGGAAAAACACTTGGGATTATTGGTTTGGGTGCAATCGGAGCGCGAATTGCAAATGATGCCCGCCGTTTAGGTATGAATGTCCTTGGCTATGACCCTTATGTATCTATCGAAACAGCTTGGAATATCTCAAGCCATGTTAAGCGTGTTAATGACTTAAAAGACATTTTTGAACAGTCTGATTATATTACGATTCATGTTCCCTTGACGGAAGATACAAGAAATATTTTCAACGCTGATAATTTTTCTTTGATGAATAAGGGGACAACAGTGCTTAACTTTGCTCGCGGGGAGCTAGTTGATAATGCGGCTCTCTTTGATGCTCTTGAAACAGGTACTGTTAAGCGTTATATTACGGACTTTGGAACAAAAGATCTGCTCAATAAAGAGGGCGTAACTGTATTTCCTCATGTCGGGGGTTCTACCGAGGAAGCTGAGCTCAATTGTGCCATTATGGCTGGAAAAACAATCCGTCGTTTTATGGAAACAGGAGAAATTACAAATTCTGTTAATTTCCCGAATATGCATCAAGCCTTGGTAGCACCTTATCGCATTACTTTAATCAACAAAAATGTTCCTAATATTGTAGCTAGGATTTCGACAGCGGTTTCTGACCTAGGCATTAATATTGACAATATTCTTAATCGCTCAAAAGGTGACTATGCATATACTCTTCTTGATCTTGATGAATCAGATGAGGCCAAGATTGATGCCTTGGTAGAAAAATTTCAGGCGAGCGATAATATTATCCGAGTTCGCTTGATTAAGAAATAGTGCAGTAAAGCTGTTAGTTCCATTATAAGATAAGTAATGCTGGTCTAATTTCAGCCTTAAAACGAATGGGATCTTAAACAGATAAAAAATGAGTAAAAAAGTTGCTTTTTACTCATTTTTTTATATGATAGTGGTATGGCATTATATAAAACACTATACCAAAGTCCTTTAGGGGACATTTCTTAGCGGACTTTGGTTTATGAATCAGAAGTATTTTGAGAAAGGTCTGCATGAGCCGCTTCTTTATCAAGAAAACCCGATTTTGAAACTTGCAGTTAAATGGCTGCAAGCCTACTTTTCTGGAGAAAAACCGTGTTTTTCTGATTTACCTTTAGATCTGTCAGGAACTGCTTTTCAAAAGAAAGTATGGAAAGAGCTGCAGACGATTTCATATGCTCAGACAATGACTTATGGACAAGTGGCTGAAAAGCTAGGAGTAAAATCAGCGCAAGCAATAGGTGGAGCTGTTGCCCGTAATCCAGCAGCCATTGTTGTTCCCTGCCATCGCGTCCTGGGCAGTCAAGGACAGCTGACAGGCTATGCAGGAGGACTAGAAAAGAAAATAGGGCTATTGAAACATGAAGGTATTAGATTTAATGATTGCCGTCCATAATAGGACACTAGCAAAGAAAAGGAGAAAGCATGCTAACTTTTTATGAGTATCCTAAGTGTACAACTTGCCGTCGTGCAAAGAATGATTTAGAGAAACTTGGTTTAGATTTTGAAAGGATTGACATTCAGAAAAAACCTCCTAAAGCCAAGCAGTTAAGAGAATGGATGGAACATTCTAATTTTACCATCAAAAATTTCTTTAATACCAGCGGCCAGTCTTACCGCAGTCTTAAACTTAAAGATAAAATCGATCATTTAACCATTGATGAGGCTAGTAATTTACTAGCCAGTGATGGCATGCTGATTAAACGTCCCTTACTTGTTCAAGATGGAAAGTTACTGCAAATTGGCTATCGAAAGACTTACGCTGATTTAGACTTATAAAGGGGAGATTATGGTTTTATCAAAAAAACGTGCGCGCAAGGTTATTGAAGAAATTATTGCTCTTTTTCCAGATGCACAGCCATCTTTAAATTTTAAAAACCATTTTGAACTTTTAGTGGCTGTTGTTTTATCCGCCCAAACAACAGATGCAGCTGTTAATAAGGCGACTCCTGCCTTGTTTGCAGCTTTTCCGACTCCTGAAAAGATGGCTAAGGCCAGTGAAGCAGAGATAGCTTCCTACATTTCAAAGTTGGGACTGTACCGCAATAAAGCTAAATTTTTAAAAAAATGTGCCAACCAATTATTGGAGAATTTTGGAGGCCAGGTACCTCAAACACGAAAAGAATTAGAGAGTCTATCAGGTGTTGGCCGTAAAACAGCCAATGTGGTTATGAGTGTTGGATTTGGTCTGCCTGCTTTTGCAGTAGATACTCATGTTGAGCGTATTTGTAAACATCACAATATTGTTAAAAAATCTGCAACACCTTTAGAAGTTGAAAAGCGTGTAATGGAGGTTCTTCCTAAAGAAGAATGGCTGCCTGCTCACCAAGCTATGATCAATTTTGGCCGCTCTATCTGTCATCCGCAAAATCCAGAATGTCATGACTATCCGCAACTTTATCAGTTTGATTAAAGATAAAGGAGGAAGGAGAAAGTAAAAAGAAGAGGATAAAATAGACTTTGCAGAAATTTATTTTATCCCTTTCTCTTTTATATTAAGATAAGTCAATCTCTAAAAGAATTGGCGTATGATCTTGACGTGAGCCTGAATCAATCATTTCAGATTTGAGAATCTTATCTGCTAAACGATTGCTGGTTAACCAGTAATCAATCCTCCAGCCGGAATTATTAATCTTGCTGGTCTTGCTGCGCTGAGCCCACCAGCTGTATACTTCAGGGATATCACCATGGATGTAGCGGAAGGTATCTGTAAACCCTTTATCTAAAAGATTGGTGAACCCTTGGCGTTCTTCATCTGTAAAACCTGGAGAACGGCGGTTTGAGGAAGGATGAGCAAGATCAATTTCTTTATGGGCAACGTTATAGTCACCAGTTGCTAGAACAGGTTTTTGTTTATCCAGATTCTCAAGATAATCCGCATACTTTTTATCCCAAATTTGCCGATCATCAAGGCGTTTAAGTCCGTCACCTGCATTAGGTGTATAGACCTGAGTAACGAAAAATTTATCAAATTCAAGGGTTATAATACGCCCTTCAGCATCCATAGTTGTAGGGGCATTAATTTCAGGACAAGTGATCATAGGATTTAAATTTGATTTATAGAGGAACATAGTACCAGCATAACCTTTGCGAGCTGGCTCGACAGAAGAACGCCAGGTACTCTTATAATTTGGAAAGTAGCTTTCTAAAATAGTAAGATGTTTTTTGGTTGGGCCATTAGCCGATAACTTTGTTTCTTGAATGGCGATAATATCAGCATTTTCAGTAACCAAGGTTTCGATAACCGCGCGTGATAAGAGTGCGCGGGCAGAATCACTTGTAAGTGCTGCATTAAGAGAGTCAATATTCCATGAGATAAGTTTCATAATCAATCCTTTTTGTTTTTTATCGTTATTATATCAAAAAATGAAGTAAGGTGCGATTGTAAGCTTATTTAACCACGATAAACGCACAAAAACATTCAGAGAAACTTTTCATGCGTTTGTCATGTAAGGGTGCAGTTCAGTGTGCACGGTTCCTGCTTTTTTGTTATAATAAAGTGTTATCAATAAAAGGTTTCATTAGCCTGGAGGGAAAAATGACAAATAAAAAACCATTCTACATTACAACGCCGATTTATTATCCATCTGGTAAGCTCCATATCGGATCAGCCTATACAACGATTGCCTGTGATGTTCTAGCACGCTACAAACGTATGATGAACTACGACGTTTTCTATTTAACAGGGCTTGATGAGCATGGGCAAAAGATTCAGTCTAAAGCAGAAGAAGCTGGGATTACGCCTCAGGAGTATGTAGATGATATGGCTGTTGGTGTAAAAGAATTATGGAAATTACTGGATATCTCATATGATAAATTTATCCGTACAACTGATGATTATCATGAAGAGGTGGTTGCTGCCGTTTTTGAAAGACTGCTGGAGCAAGATGATATTTATTTGGGTGAATATGCGGGCTGGTATTCCGTTTCTGATGAAGAATTTTTTACAGAAAGTCAGTTAGAGGAAATCTTTCGGGATGAAAATGGCAAAGTCATTGGTGGTATTGCACCGTCCGGTCACGAAGTTGAATGGGTTTCTGAGGAATCTTATTTTCTTCGATTAGGTAAATATGCTGATAAATTGCTTGATTTTTTCCGTACTCATCCTGACTTTATCCAGCCAGATGGCCGGATGAACGAAATCATTAAAAACTTTATTGAGCCAGGTTTGGAGGATTTGGCTGTTAGCCGTACTTCCTTTACTTGGGGTGTTAAGGTACCATCAGATCCTAAACATGTTGTTTATGTTTGGATTGATGCCCTGCTCAACTATGCAACAGCTCTTGGTTATGGCCAAAAAAATCATGCTAATTTTGATAAATTTTGGCAGGGAACCGTTTATCATATGGTGGGGAAAGATATTCTTCGTTTTCATTCCATTTACTGGCCCATCATGCTTATGATGCTGGATATGAAACTGCCTGACCGCCTTATTGCCCATGGCTGGTTTGTCATGAAAGATGGAAAAATGTCTAAATCCAAAGGGAATGTCGTATATCCGGAAATGTTAGTTGAACGCTATGGACTTGATGCTCTGCGCTATTATCTCATGCGGTCTTTACCAGTAGGTTCTGATGGAACCTTTACTCCTGAAGATTATGTTGGCCGTATCAATTACGAGCTAGCAAATGATCTAGGTAACTTGCTTAACCGTACAGTTGCTATGATTAATAAGTATTTTGCAGGTAATATTCCTGCTTACGCTGAGAATGTTACTGATTTTGATGCTGATTTGGCAGCAACCGTGGCTGAGAATTTGACAGAATATCATAAGCAAATGGATGCTGTAGATTATCCACGTGCTCTTGAAGCCGTTTGGAATATCATTTCTCGTACCAACAAATATATTGATGAAACAAGTCCTTGGGTTCTCGCTAAAGAAGAGACTGATCGTGATCACTTAGCTGCTGTCATGGCTCATTTAGCGGCTAGTTTGCGTGTGGTAGCTCATCTCATTCAGCCATTTATGATGACAACTTCTAATGCTATCATGGAACAGCTCGGTTTGGCTGGTCAATTTGACCTTGAAAATCTCAAGCTGTCAGGACTTCCAGCAGGTGTGAAGGTTGCAGCTAAAGGTACCCCGATCTTTCCACGTCTAGATATGAATGATGAAATCGCCTATATCAAAGAACAAATGGGTGACAGCGCTGCTGTTGCTCAGGCAGATAAAAAAGAATGGGATCCAAATGCAGTTGAGCTCAAAAACGAAAAGAAAGCCATTAAATTTGAAGATTTTGACAAGGTGGAAATTCGTGTAGCAGAGGTCAAAGAAGTGACTAAAGTTAAAGGTTCTGATAAGCTTCTCCAGTTCCGCTTAGATGCAGGTGATGGCAATGACCGCCAAATTCTTTCTGGAATTGCTAAATTCTATCCTAATGAACAGGAATTAGTCGGCCAAAAACTGCAAATTATAGCTAACCTCAAGCCGCGTAAGATGATGGGCTTGGTTAGCCAGGGCATGATTCTCTCTGCCGAACATGCTGATGGCAGACTTACAGTTTTGACAGTTGATGCAGCAGTCCCTAACGGCAGTCAGATTGGCTAGAAGACAGAATAAGTGAGACACAAGTGAATGGTTTATGCTTGATTTGATGATTGATAACTTGTGCTAAGTTACATATGAAGGTGTAAAGACGGCATTTATTTATGCTCTGCATTTTAAAATATTAAAACAAAATGAGCAACCAATATCTATTAGCTGGATTGGTATCATTAGATTAAAAAACGAATAAATAAAGAGAGTGGATAAAAACGGTAGTAAAAAGCCGATTATCACACTCTTTTATTTATGCTTAGCTAAAGACTAAGAGGCTAATATTTGGGTTAAATGTTTTAATGCTGTCATATAAACAAACCAAAGTTTAATGCATGTCTGCTATTTCAATATCAACTTGATTAGCATTTGTAGGGTCTTCAGTAAAAATCTTGAAGTCTTGTTTGTCTGATGAATTGAAACGTGCTACAGTATAAGACTGTCCATTTGGGAAAAGGAATTCAATACTATTTTTATCTGTTACTACCTTGATGTTAATCTTATGCTGATTGGCTAAGCCACTGTCAGCTAGATAACCATTTCCATTGCCTAAAAGGCCATTATAGTAGTAATCAAAGCCTTTTTGTCCATCTATACCGTTCTTTAACTCTTCTGCAGTTTGTTTAACGTTATAGAGGCCATTGGTAGGATCGTAGTTAAAGCGGACATAGTCAGCTCCTTGCCAGATATCGAAATAAATACGCCCCTTATAATTTCCTTTGCTATTAGAGAAAGTTAAGTTGTAGTATTGGTTAGCTGGCTGATCAGGAATGTCATATAGGCCATAGACATTGCCGTTGGTATCTTGACGATCAACCCATTCTTTGCCTTTTTCTGATTTAGGATTATTTTTATTAATACCTTTGTAGTTCTTTTTATTGCTTAAGGATGCTTCAGGGATTTTAAATGTCTGACTAATAGTCATATTGTTTTGAAGTTTTAGTTCCCGAGCACTTGAGTAAGAACCTAAGCGGCGAGCGTGGGGACTAGTGGCTTTTTGATCTGAGTGGACTCCGTTGGTGGAGTAGTTCCAATTACCGACCCAGCCAAAGGAAATTAGAGAAGCACTGGCGTGATCAATATGGTCACTCCCTGTAAAATTAGCCCCATAATAATCAGACCCCTGATCTAAACGTTTAACGTCTGTTTCAGCAACAAATAAGCCATTACTGTCTAGATGGCCGACAGTGTAGTAAGTTCCCGTTGTTTCTCCTTTTGAAGCGTCTTTAGCCCCAAAGAAAAGCACTTGTTTTGTTTGTCCATTGGGCATTTTCATTGTTTTGATGACAGGACATTCAACAGGAGCATTTCCTTCCCAAGAACGCCCTCGAAAGAAGGTGCTGCTGCGTATTTTTGACTCGTCCTGATTATCAGCTTTAGACCAAGAAATACCGTTTTCAGATTGGTAAACACCAATATCAGAGCCTTCGGCTACATACATAATCAGTTTATTATTCCAATAAAAAACATAAGAATCTCGAAAATCAGTATGTTTTCCAGCTACCGTATGAGGGGAATTGATATCAGCTACTGGTTTGCCGTCATTTAAAACATGCTTAAAAGTTTTGCCGTTATCAGAAGAATAAGCAGCATAAATATTTTGTTTTTGATCACTCTTGCGCAAACCTGTGAAGAAACTTACTTTAGCTCCTTTTGGAACTCCCTCTATATTTCCTGTATTGGTAACAATAGATCCTGTCCAAGCAGAGGCCCAACCTTCTTTGTCATCACCGCCTTTAGCTGCTAATGCACTGCTTTGTTCTGTATAATGAACAAAATCAGAAGTAGTTGTATGATACCAGTCTTGACCTTGATGGCCAAAAGGGTTAGTTGCACCATCTGCTGAATGCAGAAAGTAGATATCATAGTAATGGCCTTCTTCATTCCAAGAAATTGTTTGTAAATCATTTGACCAGCCATGGGCAGTAGTTAAATGTGCTTTTTGAACATGCTCATCTGATGTCAGTGTTTCTGCTCTGCTAAACGGCTTGAATGTTGAAAAAGCGGTGCAGGCCAATAATGCAGCACCTGCAACAGCAATAGTCTTATTAAAACGACTCGTTTTCATAATTATTCTCCTTAATGATATGATTCTTTTTTAGATTAAAGATTCATTAGATATTGTTTGTTTGCTTGGTTGCAATTCTCTTTTTTATTCCTCTTAACAGTAATCATACACAAGCTAGTTTACATTATTGTTACAATATCAAGAAAAGCCTAGGTCTATTTTTAGAATCTGAAACATAGGAAAAAACCTCTAATCAATAAATGCAGAGTAATAGTTTTGAAATTTTATAGAAATACTAATGAAATGTAAATTAAAATTAAAACGCTATCAGTAAGCATTTTTCTATTTTTTCTCATTTGTTTTTAAAAAAAAGCTATGCTAAAATTATAAAAATCACTAAAAAGAAAGGATAATATTATGACAGTTCGCAAAAAAATGCATAAATCAAAGAAAAAATGGGTTGTCGTCAGTGTTGTGACAACAGCTCTAGCAATTGGTGCCCAAGGCATGGAGGTATCGGCTAAGGCTGAGGAAACTTCCGGCAATGAGACTTCAGCAGCTAAACAACTAGAAGCGCCAGCCAGCCAGACTCAAACAGCCGCAGCAGAAACAAGTTCAGCTGCTAATAGCACTGAAAATGCAACAGTTCCATCACAAACAGAAGGAGTAAAGGACAATCAGTCTGCTGGACAAACAGTGCCTACTGAACAGGCTGCAGCTCAGACAGAAAAAACTGAAAATAGTTCTAATGTGAAGGCTCCTAGTCAGACAGAGGCAGAAACAACAAATAAAACTACCCATCAAGCAGCATCTCCAGTAAGCGAGAATACTACAAAAACAACAGCCAATAGTTCTGAAAATACTGGAAAAACGACATTAAAGAATGCTTCAACAGAAATTACAGGAAAATCTGTATCTGATTCTTCAAGTAAAGGATCAAATGAGACTCAGACAAGTAAACCTGCAACGCCTTCGGGAAAGGATGATAAAGTTACAGAATCAACCTATAATCCTAAAACAGGCCTGACTGAATCTGCTTATCAAATTGCTCAAGAAGCAGGGCTTGATATTAGTAAGTTAACGGCTGTTCAAAAACAAGCTCTTAATCGGATGAAGATGAATCAAGAGTCTCAGTCAGGTACGCAAATGACTTATAAACAGTTTCAGGATATCGCTGATGTGTTAGTCAAACAAGATCCTCGTTACGCTATTCCTTATTTTAAGGCAGATGCTATTCGAAATATGCCAGCAGCGACAACCAGAGATGCCCAAACAGGCCAAGTAGCTGATCTTGATGTCTGGGATTCTTGGCCGGTACAAGATGTCAAAACAGGAGAAGTTGTGAATTGGAATGGCTATCAGCTGGTTGTTGCTATGATGGGAGTTCCTAATACAAATGACAATCATATCTATCTCCTTTATAATAAGTACGGGGATAATGATTTAAAACATTGGAAAAATGCTGGGTCTATATTTGGCTATAATCAAAATGCGCTTACTCAGCAATGGTCCGGTTCTGCAACTGTTAATGACGACGGCACCCTTCAGCTTTACTATACAAAAGTAGATACAAGTGATAATAATAGTAATAATCAAAAACTAGCTTCTGCCACTTTAAAACTTTCTTTTGATGATGAAAATGTGCATATTGATTCGGTTGAAAATGATAAAGTGCTGACACCTAATGGTGGTGACGGTTATTATTATCAAAGCTATAAACAGTGGCGTTCCACCTATACTGGTGCTGATAATATTGCTATGCGTGACCCACATGTCATTGAGGATGATAAAGGAGATCGTTACTTGGTTTTTGAAGCTAGCACAGGCAGTCAAAACTATCAAGGCGAAGATCAAATTTACAACTGGAAAAATTATGGCGGTGACGCAGCTTACAATGTTAAAAGTTTATTTAGATTTCTAGAAGATTCTGATATGTATGAAAGGGCTAGTATTTCAAATGCTGCGATTGGTATTTTGAAACTTACAGGTGATGTCAAATCTCCAGAAGTAGCTGAATACTATACGCCGCTTATCAGCTCACCAATGGTTAGTGATGAAATTGAACGTCCTAATGTTGTTAAATTGGGTGATAAATATTATCTTTTTGCAGCATCACGCCTTAATCACGGAAGCAATAATGATGCTTGGCACCATGCTAATGATATTGTAGGGGATAATGTTGTTATGCTAGGCTATGTTTCAGATAAACTTACAGGCGGCTATAAACCTTTAAATAATAACGGAGCTGTTTTAACAGCTTCAGTTCCTGCTGACTGGCGGACAGCAACCTATTCTTATTATGCAGTCCCAGTTGCAGGTTCTAAGGATAAGGTTTTGATCACAGCTTATATGACTAACCGCAATGAAGTGGCTGGTAAAGGTAAAAACAGTACTTGGGCACCTAGCTTTTTGCTGCAGATACTGCCTGATAATACAACGAAAGTTCTCGCTAAAATGACTCAGCAGGGAGATTGGATTTGGGATGAATCCAGTGAAACACAAGATACTGTTGGTACTTTAGATACTGCTCATTTACCTGGTGAAAACGACGGTTATATTGATTGGAATGTTATTGGCGGCTATGGTTTGAAACCGCATACTCCTGATTCAGGCCAAGACCAAAATCCTACTGACAATAAGAAGCAAGATAATATTATAACAATTAATTATAACTTTAATTTTTCCGGCAGCTCTGTCCTGACTAAGCAGGATATCAAAGACTTTATTAAATGGCTTGCTCCTTATCTGACAGGTGATGTCAATAATAACAATAATAACAATAATCTAAATGTCAAAGACAATACCGTTACCATTAATATCAATTATAATGTAGCTAATAAATCGCAAGATGAAACAAAGTCTAAAAAGGATATCAGTCAAGAAAAGAAAGAATCTAAACTCAATACTATTGATTCTAATCATGCGCAGAAAGCTTCTGTAAATCCTCTTTTAGCTCCTTTCGCTCTTGGTTTGACACTTGTATCCGGCTGGTTTGGCTTTAAAAAATTTAAGAAAGACTAGGTTTACCATTATCCATTAATACGTTAATACACTCCAATGTTAGATTTTATATTTAACTTGGAGTGTTTTTTGTATAAGCTGCTTTTGGGATGAAGTAAATATATTAGCAGGAATAAATACTCTATTTGCTTAATTAGTTTAATCCGTTTGTTTTTCGTGGTACAATAAAAATGTTAGAACAAAATAAAAACGATCTATCCAAAACAAGTATGTTTTCCTGGATAGGGCTGTTTGATAATGCAAAGTAAGGGGTAAGTGAATGACATTTGAAGAGATTTTGCCAGGATTAAAGGCTAAGAAAAAATACGTTCGCATCGGCTGGACAGGCAGTGAAAATTATGTACAGCTTTTTGATACGATTGAAGTAGATGGCGAAAAACTTGAAGTAACACCTTATTTTTTGATAAATGTATCAGGTGCAGGGGAAGGCTTCTCTATGTGGAGTCCGACGCCTTGTGATATACTGGCAACAGATTGGATGGAAATTGATGACTAAAAAAGTGCTGGTAACAGGAGTGTCCAGCGGCATTGGTTTGGCTCAGGCTAAGATTTTTTTGGAAAATGACTACCTTGTTTACGGTGTCGATAAATCTAAAACACCAGATTTAGAAGGGAATTTTTATTTTTTACAGCTGGATCTAAGAGACAGTTTGCAAGAGCTTTTTGACTGGTGCCCTCAGGTAGATATTCTTTGTAATACAGCTGGAGTTTTAGATGATTACAAACCTCTTTTAGAGCAGACAGAGGACGAAATCAGACAGATATTTGCTATTAATTATTTCAGTCAGGTGGAAGTGACTCGAAACTATTTGCTTGGTATGCTAAAAAAGCAGTCAGGGACGATTATTAATATGTGCTCTATTGCTTCGCATTTAGCTGGAGGCGGCGGACATGCTTATACCAGTTCAAAACATGCTTTAGCAGGTTTTACACGGCAATTGGCTTTAGATTATGCAGATCAAGGCATACACGTTTTTGGTATTGCACCAGGTGCAGTAAAAACAGCCATGACTGCTAAAGATTTTGAACCGGAAGGTTTAGCTGCCTGGGTAGCTGATGAGACTCCTATTAAGCGTTGGATTGAACCAGAAGAGGTGGCAGATTTGACATTTTATTTATCTTCAGGGAGAACGCAGGCTCTGCAAGGTGATATTATTGAGATAGATGGCGGTTGGGGGCTGAAATAAAAAGAAAATGTAAGAAGGTTGAAAGCTTACTGCTTAGTGCAAAAACTCCCTTTTATGAGATTAAAAAGCTGGTAAGTTTATTGATAAACTAATCAGTTTTATTTATACTTTTTTGAGCCATTTCCTTATTTAACAACTTATTAGAAAAATGTTATAATGAAATGAACATTTTGTTGTCTATTATTTTATAGTATAAAGGAATTTTTATGAATAATTACGCTATTATCCTTGCTGCAGGCAAAGGAACACGAATGAAATCAGAACTTCCCAAAGTTTTACATAACGTTTCAGGCATTACCATGTTGGAACATGTTTTTCGCAGTGTATCAGCTTTGAAGCCTGCTAAAACGGTTACTGTCATTGGCCATAGAGCTGAGATGGTACGCGAGGTTCTGGGGGATCAGTCCGAATTTGTTATGCAAAAAGAACAATTGGGCACAGGCCATGCAGTTATAATGGCTGAGGAAAAATTGGCTGATTTAGAAGGGCAGACTTTGGTTATTGCTGGAGATACACCTTTAATTACCGGGGAAAGCCTTCAAAACTTGGTGGATTATCATAGAAGCCATAAAAATGTAGCCACTATTTTAACCGCTGAAGCTGAGAATCCTTATGGTTATGGCCGTATTGTCCGTAATCAAAATGAGGAAGTCACTAAAATTGTCGAGCAAAAAGATGCTTCTGATTATGAACAGCAGATTAAAGAGATTAATACAGGTACTTATGTATTTGATAATAAACAGCTTTTTGAGGCTCTTAAAAAAATTACAAGAAATAATGCTCAGGGAGAATACTACCTGACAGATGTGATTAGTATTTTCAAAGAAGCTGGTGAAAAAATTGGTGCTTATAAACTATTTGACTTTAATGAAAGTCTTGGTGTCAATGATCGTCTGGCATTAGCGACAGCTGAAAAAGTAATGCGCAACCGTATCAATAAGGACCACATGCTTAAAGGAATTACTTTTACTGATCCTGAAAACACTTATATTGATATTGATGTTGATATTGCACCTGATGTGGTTCTTGAGGCTAATGTTACTCTTAAGGGTAAAACGAAAATTGAAACAGGGGCTGTTTTGACTAATGGGACTTACATTGTAGATTCAGTGATTGGTGAGGGAGCAGTTATTACACATTCAATGATTGAGTCTTCACAGATAGGAAAAAATGTTACAGTAGGTCCTTTTGCCCATTTGCGCCCCAAAACGGTTCTTCATGAAGGCGTTCATGTTGGTAATTTCGTTGAAATTAAAGGTTCTATGCTGGGTGAAAGAACAAAAGCTGGTCATTTGACTTATATTGGAGATGCGACAGTTGGCCATGATGTTAATTTTGGAGCAGGAACCATTACAGTGAATTATGACGGGCAAAATAAATTTAAAACAACTATTGGCGATCATGTTTTTGTTGGAAGCAACTCAACACTTATCGCGCCTCTTAACATTAACAATAATGCTTTGACAGCAGCAGGGTCTACCATTTGTGAAGATGTTCCAGCAGATAGTGTTGCTATTGGACGCGCCCGCCAGGTCAATAAAGAAGGCTATGCTTTGAAAAAACCTCATCATCCCAATAATCAGTAGGAGTTACTATGGAATTTGAAGAAAAAACAATCAAGCGTCAGGATATTTTTAAAGGTAAAATATTTCAAGTGGCAGTTGATGACGTTACCTTGCCAAATGGTCTGGGAGAAGCTAAACGTGAGCTTGTTTTTCATGGCGGTGCAGTGTCTGTTTTAGCCGTGACTCCTGAAAACAAACTGCTTATTGTAAAGCAGTATCGAAAGGCCATTGAAAAAATTTCTTATGAAATTCCAGCAGGAAAGCTAGAAGTTGGAGAAAGCGGCAGTGAAAAAGAGGCTGCTTTGCGCGAACTGGAGGAAGAAACAGCTTATACAGGGGATTTAGAGCCTATTTTTGAATTTTATACTGCTATTGGTTTTTGCAATGAAAAGATTAAATTGTATGTTGCAACGAACTTAAAAAAGGTGGCTCATCCTCGCCCGCAAGACGATGATGAGGTTATTGAACTGTTTGAATTGACCTATAATGAGTGTATGGATTTGGTGGCATCAGGTGCTATTGAAGACGCAAAAACTTTGATTGCTCTTCAGTATTTTGCTCTGCATTTTAAGGATAAATAAAGGAAATTATTATGAGTAAACCGCTTTTGACAGATGAAATGATTGCGCGTGCTAATCGTGGTGAAAAATTAGATGACTATCATAAAGGAATCTTTGACAGCGAAGAGACGATTGTCATTTCAACGGATCATTACAAATCTGACTGGAAACAGGAAGAAGATAGAAACTTTAGGCCAGATTTTGATGTTTCTGATGATTATGATTACGATGAACCTATGGTTAAAAGCCGACGTATTGAAAATGCTAAGCGCGGAGAATTTCGAACGAAACTTAATTGGATTTTGCTAGGAATTGCTTTGTTATTAGCGATTTTAATATATGCAGTTTTTAAATTATGAATGAAAAGGAAAAGAAATGAAAATTGGAATTATTGCCGCTATGGAAGAAGAGCTAAAACTTCTTCTGGAACATTTAGAAAATAAGGAAGAAACAATACGTTTAGGGCGTTCTTACTACAGCGGCAACTTGGGGAAACACCAAGTTGTTTTGGTCCAAAGCGGTGTTGGCAAGGTGATGAGTGCTATGAGTGTAGCTGTACTTGTCGATTATTTTGAAGTTGATGCTTTGATCAATACAGGTTCAGCAGGAGCTTTGGCGTCTGATTTAGCTGTTGGTGATGTAGTTGTTGCAGACCGTTTAGCATATCATGATGTTGATTTAACTGCTTTTGATTATGCATTTGGACAAATGTCTGGACAGCCGCTTTATTTTGAATCTGATCCGATTTTTGTGAAAACTTTTACTGAGGTTTTGAAAAAACATCATATTAACAGTCGAATCGGTCTGATTACAACGAGTGATTCCTTTATGGCCGGTAAAGAAGGAAGGGATTTTGTTAAAGAAAGGTTTCCTCAGGTTCAGGCTGTTGAGATGGAAGGAGCTGCTGTCGCTCAGGCTTCTCTAGCAGCTGACCGTCCTTTTATTGTTGTTCGTGCTATGAGTGATACAGCTGCTCATGATGCTAATCTGACTTTTGATGAATTTATTATTCAAGCAGGAAAACAGTCAGCTCAAGTTCTTTTAGATTTTTTAGAAGAACTTGACTGAAAAGATGACTTGATGCACACAAAAAAAGCCTATCTGTCAGCTCTTTAAGTGAAGCTGCTAGATAGGCTTTTTACTATGGCTGCTCTTTCTATTTTCAGGGCTTGCCATTCATTAATGTTGAGAGTATTTCATTTAAAACTTTTGATAAAGCTATTATTTAAACTTGCCATTTTTAATGATGGTAATATGCTTGATGATAACTTTTTCTTGAGGCTTACCTTTATTATCAACTTTAACCTTAGAAATGTCATCAATAATATTCATACCTTTGATAACCTGTCCAAAGATAGTATATTGCCGATCGCCGCTTGGATACCCTCCCTTTTTATAAGCATTAATAATTTTTTGGGGATATAGTTTGGGATTTAATTGTTTAGAGACATTTTTATGATTTTGGACAATGTAAAACTGACTGCCATTTGTATTTTTACCTCTGTTGGCCATCCCTAGAGCACCTCGTAAATTATAAAGTTTATTGGAAATCTCATTGGCAAAGCCTTGTCCGGAATCTTTTCTCTTATCTTTTCCCTTCCAGATAGACTCTCCGCCGCTCCCGTCTCCTTTAGGATCTCCGCCTTGGATCATAAAATCAGCTATAACACGATGGAAAGTCAGGTTATTGTAATAGCCATTTTTAGCATGTGTGAGGAAATTTTCTACAGCTAAAGGTGCATATTTTGGGAAAAGTTTAAGAGTAATATCTCCTTTGGAAGTTGCTATTTTAACCTTTGCTTCATCTTTAGCTACCTTATTGGATAATTGGGGAAAATGCGATTTGTTTAGCTTTTTTAAAGTATCTTCAGCCTTCTTTTGGGCAATGCGGGCATCAACGTATTTATCACCTTTGACAGCACGATCAATAGTATCACAGCCAGCTAAAAAAATAAGTGCCACGATTATAATACTTAAATATTTTTTCATCACTTCTCCTTAAATATTAAAAGTTATATTTATTGTATCATAAAATTAAGGGAAGTAAGTCCTTTTCTCAAATAATAGAAAAATGATATAATAAAAATATGGCTAAGACAAAGAGTAAACGAAAGGGACGGACAACCCGCCGTCCAACAAAAGCAGAGCAAGAAAGACAAAAAGCAATAAAGCGCATGATAATAGCTTTTATCACAGCCTTTATTCTCTTTTTTGCGATTTTTAAATTAGGGCGTGTTGGTATAACAGTTTATAACTTTATTCGCTTATTTGTTGGCAGTTTAGCTTATCCTGCTATCTTTGCGGTTCTTATTTATCTTTTTGGGACAAAATGGCTTAGAAAATTTGAAGGTTTAGTCGGTGGTTTTGTTGTTACAATGATCGGTTTACTGTTAGAATGGCAAGCCTATCTTTTTTCCTTAGCTACTATGAAAAATCAAAATGTCCTAAAAGGTACTCTGCAGGTTGTTTTTAGTGATCTCGTAAATGTGCGTGTTGCCAATTTTGCTGGCGGAGGGATCTTAGGAGCTCTGATCTATATGCCGGTTGCTTTTCTCTTTTCAAATATAGGTTCTTTTTTAATTGGGGCTCTGTTCATTATTCTTGGTTTCTTTTTGATGAGTCCTTGGAATGTCTATGATGTTATGAATTTCTTTAAAAGAGCCTACAGTAAATTACAAACCAAACATCAAGAACGCCGTGAAAAGCGCTTTGCAGAGAAAGAAGAAAGACGCTTAGCAAATCAGGATGCTCTTCAAAAAGAAAATGCTAATGCTGCCTATAATGCCGCTATCGATCTCGAGACAGGCGAAGTTCTAGATCAGGCGCAAACGATTGATTTAGATGATATTCCAGACAGTCGCCATAAAGAACCTGAAATTATTGGCTACCAAGCAGAGCCAGACCTTTATGAGGTTTCAAAAGAAGCAGAAACTTTGGAAGAAAAAAATAAAAATAATCAAGCACCAGCAGACCAAGAGAATGAACTTGATGAACCACTGGTGATGGATTTTGCACCGAAAGAAAATTTGCATTATAAGCTTCCAAGCATAGATCTCTTTGCAAAAGATAAACCCAAAAATCAAAACAAAGAAAAAAAATTAGTACGTGAAAATATTAAAATACTGGAAGAAACGTTTGCTAGTTTTGGAATTAAAGCTAATGTTGAGCGGGCTGAAATAGGACCTTCTGTTACGAAATATGAAGTTAAGCCGGCTGTAGGTGTACGTGTCAACCGCATCTCCAATTTGGCGGATGATCTGGCTTTAGCTTTAGCTGCTAAAGATGTTCGGATTGAAGCACCTATACCTGGTAAATCTTTAGTTGGGATTGAAGTTCCAAATTCGGAAATTGCTACGGTTACTTTTCGTGAACTTTGGGAACAAGCTAAAACATCACCGGATAATCTTTTGGAAGTTCCTTTAGGAAAAGCTGTGAATGGCTCTGTACGCTCCTTTAATTTAGCCAGAATGCCGCATATTCTTGTAGCAGGATCAACTGGTTCAGGAAAGTCTGTTGCTGTTAATGGTATTATTGCCAGTATACTCATGAAAGCTCGACCAGATCAGGTTAAGTTTATGATGATTGATCCTAAAATGGTTGAATTATCTGTCTATAATGATATTCCTCATTTGCTGATCCCTGTTGTAACGAATCCTCGTAAGGCTAGTAAAGCTTTACAAAAAGTTGTTGATGAAATGGAAAGACGCTATGAGCTTTTTAGCCAGTTTGGCGTTCGAAATATTGCGGGTTATAATGCTAAGGTTGAGGCATTTAATCGTCAATCTGAGACAAAGCAGATTTCTTTGCCCCTATTAGTTGTTATTGTTGATGAGTTAGCTGATTTGATGATGGTTGCTAGCAAGGAAGTAGAAGATGCTATTATTCGCTTGGGGCAAAAGGCGCGAGCAGCAGGAATTCATATGATTTTGGCAACACAAAGACCGTCAGTTGATGTCATCTCGGGACTGATTAAGGCTAATGTCCCATCCCGTATTGCCTTTGCTGTCTCCAGTGGTACAGACAGTCGGACAATTTTAGATGAAAATGGGGCAGAAAAGCTGTTAGGACGCGGTGACATGCTTTTTAAACCAATTGATGAAAATCATCCCGTACGCCTACAAGGCTCTTTCATCTCTGATGATGATGTGGAACGTATCGTTTCCTTTATTAAAGAACAGGCTGAGGCTGATTATGATGACAGCTTTGATCCTGGTGAAGTAGCTGAAACTGAAGGTGCTGCCAATGAGGAATCTGCAGAAGGCGATCCTCTTTTTGAAGAAGCTAAAGCTCTGGTGTTAGAAACACAAAAGGCTAGCGCTTCAATGCTGCAGCGCCGCTTGTCGGTAGGCTTTAATCGTGCAACCCGATTGATGGATGAATTAGAAGAAGCAGGCGTCATTGGTCCTGCTGAAGGTACTAAGCCGCGTAAAGTTTTACAAAACAATTAATAAAAACAAAGGAGTAAACATAAAGGCCGATTTTTATAAATAGGAGCCTTTATGTCTACTCCTTTATTACTTTATTAAATAGTATACTAGCTTTAGTCAAGATATAAATCACTTGCTGTGAGCGCTTACAAATAATTACGATTTATGCTATAATGATCATAACGATAAGCAGAAAGGATGATTAAAATGGCTGAAAAAAATCGAGTTGCTGTTGTTACTGGCGGCGGCCGCGGTATTGGTAAAGGAATTGTTGCACAATTATGTGCGGATGGTTATGCAGTAGTTGTTGCTGATGTAGATGCTAATATTGCTAAAGCTACTGCTGATGAAATGCTGTCCAAAGGTTTTAAAGCAGTGAGTGTTGAAGGAGATGTTGCTAAAAGAGAAGATCACGATCGTTTTGTTCAAACTGCTGTTGACCATTTTGGACGTTTGGATACTTATATCAATAATGCTGGTATTGCCCAGATAAAAACATTACAAGAAGAAACTACTGAAGATTTAGAACGCATTTATGGTATCAATGTATTTGGGACTTTATATGGCATTCAGGCTGCAACAGCTCAATTTCGGAAACAAGATGATGGCGATAAGGTTCGTAAAATCATTAATGCCTCTAGTATTGCTGGTCATGTTGCCTTTGATCTATTGGGAGCTTATTCCTCAACTAAATTTGCTGTTCGTGGACTGACACAGGCTGCAGCGAAAGAACTAGGTAAAGAACATATTACGGTAAATGCTTATTGTCCTGGTATTGTTGGTACAGATATGTGGGATCTAATTGATGAAAAAATGGTTGAAGTCAAGGGAGGTCAAAAAGGACAATACCTTAAGCAGTATTCTCAGCTGATAACTTTAGGACGTGTGCAGACACCTGCAGATGTCGCTAATTATGTTTCCTATCTAGCCTCTGCGAAATCTGATTATATGACGGGACAGGCTGTGCAAATTGATGGCGGTATCCAATTTATATAAGAAATAAAAAAGCTAACTGTAAGGCAAAAAGACAGCTGCGCACAAGTTAGCTTTTTTTGGTTAACAGAGAATTTTCATGATACATTATATAAGAAAAATAGCAATAACAGTGGCTAAGTAGAAAAAGAAGGTCAAAATGAAACCTGCTCTCCAAAAGAATTTGATGAATTTCTTTAGAGAGAAAGCTTTTCTTTTTTGTAGTTGCCTAATAGCTAAAACTAATGATAAGACAGACATAGCAGCTAAATAATGCGGTAAAAAACTATGGGTATAGAATTTAGCAGAAACTAAAACAATTTCTGCTGCAAAAAGTGGCAAGGCAATATCAGCTAAATTAAGTCTGAAACGTCTAAGATTAAAGGTTGCTACAATAATATAAGAAAAAACTAAAGTCAGAAAAATAAAGGCAAGAGCCATTAGCTTATACATAATCATACATTCATTTTATAATGATTTTGAAAGAAAGTAAACTTTAAGAAACAAATTTACTAGAAAATAAAATGAAACATGACGAAATCTCTTGTATTTTCCTAAAGATAGTGTATAATGAATGAGTATGCATAAAGCATGCTTGTGGGAGGCAAAAATCTTTTAATTGCCGAGAGAACCACAATAGGAGGATTTTATATCATGGCTAAAAAAGTCGAAAATATTGTAAAACTTCAAATTCCTGCTGGTAAAGCAACACCAGCTCCGCCAGTTGGACCAGCACTTGGTCAAGCAGGGATCAACATCATGGGATTCGCTAAAGAATTCAATGCTCGTACAGCTGATCAAGCAGGTATGATTATTCCAGTTGTTATCTCAGTTTATGAAGACAAGTCATTTGATTTCGTAACAAAAACACCGCCAGCTGCTGTTCTTTTGAAAGAAGCTGCAGGTGTTGATAAAGGTTCCGGTGAACCAAACAAAACTAAAGTTGCTTCAGTGACACGTGCACAAGTACAAGAAATTGCTGAAACAAAAATGCCAGATTTGAACGCTGCAAACATTGAGTCTGCAATGCGTATGATTGAAGGTACTGCTCGTTCTATGGGATTCACTGTTACGGATTAACAGCAAAAAATCCTATTTACCCGCAATACTTGATCATAGGTGACGAGTGACGTGGGAGATTTTAAAATCAAATCGATATGACCACATTACAAGGAGAAGATAAAAATGGCTAAAAAAAGCAAACAATTACGTGCTGCTCTTGAAAAGATTGACAGTACTAAAGCCTACAGCCTTGAAGAAGCTGTAGCACTCGCAAAAGAAACAAATTTCGCAAAATTTGATGCAACCGTTGAAGTTGCTTATAACTTGAATATTGACGTTAAAAAAGCTGACCAGCAGATCCGTGGCGCTATGGTCTTGCCAAATGGTTCTGGTAAGACACAGCGTGTCCTTGTTTTTGCTCGCGGTGAAAAGGCTGAGGAAGCAAAAGCTGCTGGAGCTGATTTTGTTGGGGAAGATGATCTCGTTCAAAAGATTAATGGCGGTTGGTTAGACTTTGATGTTGTTATTGCAACACCTGATATGATGGCTATTGTTGGGCGCCTCGGACGTGTCCTTGGACCTCGTAACCTGATGCCAAATCCTAAAACTGGTACAGTAACGATGGATGTAGCCAAAGCAGTAGAAGAATCTAAAGGCGGTAAAATTACTTACCGTGCAGATAAAGCTGGTAATGTACAGGCGATCATTGGTAAAGTTTCATTTGACACTGATCAATTAGTTGAGAACTTTAAAGCCTTTAATGATGTTATTGCTAAAGCAAAACCTGCTACCGCAAAAGGAACTTATATTGCTAACCTTGCTCTTACAACAACGCAAGGGCCTGGTATCAAAGTAGATCCAAATTCATTATAGTTAGAGACGCTCAGACGAAAATCTGAGCGTTATTTTTTTGTCAACTTAATAGTGGGTGACGAAAAGCTATACCTGGAGAGAACCCGCTTAGTTCTCTCTTTTTGATGTTCAAGATTAAGAAAATGCGTTTCTTGAAGTTAGGGAAATTGCGATAGCCAAATCCTTGGTGCTTGATATCTTTGATAAATTTATTAATTGCTTCGAGTTTGGCGTTTGAGCGGTCTCATTCTAAAGCGTTTGCCATGTATGGCTTGTATTTTTCAAAGGTCTTAAAAACCGTCTGGAATAGCGGATTAGCAGTATCTTTGTGGTCATTAATCCGTTCGAAGAAAAGCTGGCTGATATCAACGGTGGTGATACTTATAAGTGTGTTGCCGGTACTGCGGGTACTGCAATATGTGGCGGTGTTGTAGGTGCTGGAGTAGGCGGTGCAATTGGTGCTGCTGCGACTTCTCCCGTTGCGGAAGGTCTTGGACTTGGTCCCCTTGTTGGCGCAGCTATTGGTTGGGATATTGGTGTTATCGGAGGAGGCCTTAAGGGTTACGCAGATTATTGTCGTTAGTCATCTCTCCTTTTTGGAGTTGTTCTATTTATATTTTCAAGTCATTAAGTTTGAATCACTCATACCTAAAATGAATATTTTAAAAGGGTTTGTTATGAGGATATCAACGATTGAATACTTGATGTAATGAATATGGGATGCTGACTACTGTAGCAGGTGGTGGCGTTATTGGAGCCCCCATTATGCTGTTCCTAGCTATTATGACCTAGTAGGCAGTGCGATGGTTAGGTTAGCAATATCACTGATATCATTAGAAATGCTATCGCTCATTACTATTGACTTCATTATTAATTAAGTTTAGCTGGTCTTTTTTCTGCTTGATGCGAAAAAAAGCCAGCTTTTCATCGGAAAATTACAAGTAATAAAATAACACCTCTAATTGGTTTTTGAATCAGTCTGAGGTATTATTTCTAGGCTCTATAATTTCTGTAGTGGGTAAAACCACCGCAGAGATTATAGGGCTTTTTTAAAGGAAAAGATACTATAAATTTTATAAGAAGTATGATAAAATATTAGAGATAATGTAAGGAGTAAGTATAATGGTAAATCCCAAATATAATCGTGTGTTGGTTAAGCTATCTGGTGAAGCCTTAGCTGGAGAAAAAGGAATTGGTATTGATATTCCTACCGTCCAGACAATCGCCCAAGAGATCAAGGAAGTTCATGATTCGGGTGTTGAAATTGCTCTGGTTATTGGCGGAGGTAATCTTTGGAGAGGTGAACCTGCATCAGAAGCCGGTATGGATCGTGTTCAAGCTGATTATACTGGGATGTTGGGTACAGTTATGAATGCTCTTGTGATGGCAGATGCACTTCAGCATGTTGGTATTGATACGCGTGTTCAAACAGCGATCGCCATGCAGCAGGTGGCTGAGCCTTATATTCGAGGTCGGGCACTGCGGCATCTGGAAAAGGGACGTATTGTTATTTTTGCGGCAGGTGTTGGTTCTCCTTACTTTTCGACAGATACGACTTCAGCCCTTAGGGCTGCTGAAATTGCAGCTGATGCTATTTTGATGGCTAAAAATGGGGTAGATGGCGTGTATAATGATGACCCGCGTAAAAATGCGGATGCTATTAAGTTTAATGAGCTGACCCATATGGAGGTACTAAAGCGCGGTCTTAAAATTATGGACTCCACTGCTAGCTCGCTGTCAATGGACAATGACATTGACCTAGTTGTTTTCAATCTTAATGAATCGGGTAATATTAAGCGTGTTATTTTTGGTGAACAGATTGGGACAACAGTTACAAATAAAATTTCGAAATAATAAGGAGAATAAAAATGGCTAATGCTATTATAGAAAAAGCTAAGGAACGTTTTGAACAGTCACACCAGTCTCTTGGACGTGAATTTGCCAGTATTCGTGCGGGTCGTGCTAATGCTGCTTTATTAGATCGTATTGAAGTAGAATACTATGGTGTTTTAACTCCATTGAATCAATTAGCTTCTATTTCAGTTCCAGAAGCACGTGTTCTTTTAATATCACCATTTGATAAATCATCATTAAAGGATATTGAACATGCTATTAATGCTTCTGATCTTGGAATCAATCCAGCAAATGATGGTTCTGTAATCCGCCTTGTCATTCCTGCTTTGACAGAAGAGACACGCCGTGATTTAGCTAAAGAGGTTAAAAAAGTTGGTGAGAGTGCTAAGGTAGCTATTCGCAACATTCGCCGTGATGCAATGGATGAGGCTAAAAAAGCAGAAAAAGCTAAGGAGATGACAGAAGATGAGCTGAAATCTCTTGAAAAAGATATCCAAAAAATTACTGATGAAGCAGTTAAGCATATTGATGATATGACTACTAATAAAGAAAAAGAATTACTTGACGTGTAGCAGTGAGATAAAACCCAGCTGGCAAAAGCTAGCTGGGTTCGTTTTCAATTGATCAGCTAAAATAAAAAAGATCTGCTGTTTACTAGTTAAAAACTATTTCAGAAACATCCCTTAAGAAGCAAAGAGCGGCAGAAAGTACGATAAAATGGCTAATAGCCATTATAAGCTATATTAGCAGCATTTGCCTCTTTCCATAAATCTTTGAAGAAATGAAGTTAACTAAACATACAGCATATAAAGCAGGAGCAAATGAAGGAGTAAGCATGAAGAATCAATTATTGGCAACAGTCCTTACTGGAATGGTGACTGACGAAAACAAAGAATTTTATTTTGTCCAAAAAGATGGCTTTACTTTTGCTGTAGACAAGGCTGAAGGACAGCACAAAATTGGTGATATGATCAAAGGTTTTGTTTATCTTGATAAGCAGCAGAAAGCACGTTTAACCACTATTGAGATAAGAGCAACACGTCAAACTTACGGCTGGGGGATTGTGACAGAGGTGAGAAGGGATTTGGGTGTTTTCCTAGATATAGGTCTGCCGGATAAACAAGTGGCTGTATCCTTGGATAATTTACCAAATTTAAGAGAACTATGGCCTAAAAAGGGCGATAAACTTTATGTTCATCTTGACATAGACAGAAAAGACCGTATGTGGGCAGTACCAGCTGCACCTGAAGTTTTTCAAAAAATAGCTGGACGAGCTTATAATAATATGCAAAATCAAACTTGGCCGGCCATTGTTTATCGTTTGAAAATGTCAGGAACTTTTGTTTATCTTCCTGAGAATAATATGCTTGGTTTTATCCACCCTAGTGAGCGTTATACAGAGCCGCGTTTAGGAGAAGTTTTGGATGCACGCGTTATTGGTTTTCGTGAAGTGGATCATACTCTTAATCTTTCTCTTAAACCACGTTCTTTTGAGATGTTGGAGAATGACGGAGAGATGATTTTAACCTATCTTAAGAGCAATGGCGGTTTTATGACTCTTAATGATAAATCTTCCCCTGCAGATATTAAGGCAGTCTTTGGTATCTCTAAAGGTCAGTTTAAAAAGGCGCTTGGCGGCTTGATGAAGGCTAAAAAAATTAAGCAGGATATGAACGGAACAGAATTACGATAATGAAGTTATGAAAAGGGTAAATTTATTTCCTTTTGTTTTGCTGATCCTTATTTTTAAAAGGCAGCTTTCTATTTTTTTAAAACGTGGCCTTATCTGTGAGGAAATAATTGATTAAAATATAATGAAACTTTTTTAATTTTAATGTTATTTTATGTAAGTAAATTGTAAGTATCATCTGCTGGACTGTTTAAGTTATATTTCCCAAAGGAAATCTAGATGATACAAAACTGTAATATAAGGTTTGACCGGCATTTTATAAGCTTTTAAAGCTTGACATTAACAGTAGAATACGTAAAATGATAGGTAAGAGCTGTGCTTATTATGCGATTCCGGATAGCATCTAGCAAGCTCTTACTTATTTTTAATCATTAAAATTTTTTAAGAATTTTAATGATTTTTGAGTCATCTCAACTAAAAGGAGACGTCATCGGTATGAAATTAAGTCAAAAAGTATCCCTTGTATTAGCTGCTTCTTTAGGACTAGCTGCAGCTGCTCTTGCTGCTAGCCCTTCGGTATCAGCAGATCAAGCTATTAATGCTGAGCAAGCAAAAACAATTGCTTTGAATGATGCTGGTCTTAGTGCAGGGCAGATTCATTCTATCAAAGTGCACAGTGATTCTGATAATGATAAGCCTGTCTTTGAAGTAGAATTCAGCAGTAATGATTCAGATTACGATTATACCATTGATGCGGCTACTGGTTTTATCACTGAAAAAGATACTGATAGCCACAGCAATGTCAATGGCTCCCAAAAAGGACTGGCTAAAATTTCTGCAAATGAAGCTAAAAATAAGGCTCTAAAAGACGCAGGTTTGAACGAGAGTCGGGTCTCGTCTTTAAAAGTAGAAGCTGATTCTGACAATGATGTGCCTACTTATAAGATTGAATTCAAATATGGTAAAAGAGAATATCGTTATGTCCTTAACGCTCTTAATGGAACAATTACGGCTAAAGAAACCAATTAGTCTCTTTGATATAATTTTTTGATAAAATAAGATAAGACAAGCCAAGCTGCATTTTCAGCTTGGTTTTTTATTGCTTGATTTAAGTGTAAAGAAGGCAAACCAAACAAGCTTTCGTCTTTTACTGCTAAGAGTTAGGTATTTAGTTAATGCTGGCTGAATTTGCTGGCTTTTTTGCTATTAGAATACTCAATTTTTTGTTATAATATAAAAAAATAAATAAGGAGTCCTAATATGCAGCGCTCTATCTTTGCAGGAGGCTGTTTTTGGTGCATGGTCCAGCCTTTTGAAGAAAAAGAAGGGATTGTTTCTGTCCGTTCAGGCTATACTGGCGGTTATCTTCCCAATCCCACTTATGAAGAGGTCTGTTCTCATAAAACAGGACACACAGAAGCAGTTGAAATTATCTTTGATGAAAATGACATTTCCTATGCTGATTTAGTCGCTATTTATTGGACTCAGACAGATCCAACGGATGCGTTTGGCCAGTTTGCAGACCGCGGGGATAATTATCGACCAGTCATTTTTTATGAGAATGATGAGCAAAAGCAGATAGCAGAAAATTCAAAAAGACAGTTGCAAGAGTCTGGCCGTTTTGATAGTCCTATTGTGACTAAGATTGAACCAGTGTAGCCTTTTTATCCAGCAGAAGATTACCATCAAGCATTTTATCGCAAAAATCCAGAGCGCTATGCTTTAAGCAGTGCTCTTAGGCATGCCTTTTTAAAGGAGAAGTGGCAATGAGAAAATCTTTTTACACTTGGCTGATGGCGCAGCGCAATGCAAAAAGCCATGAACCTGCAGCCCTTTTAGCAGAGTTAGCTTTTGAAGATACAGCTTTTCCCAAACACACGGATGATTTTGAAAAAGTGAGCCGTTATTTGGAAGATGAAGCGTCTTTTTCCTTTAATCTCAGTGAATTTGATAAGATTTGGGAAGATTATTTGGCACATTAAAGTCACGCGTTTAGCGTGATTTTTTGATATAATGAAGGGAATATAAAGGTGAAAAAAGGAGCAAAATTTGCAAAATTATTCTGTTGAAATTAACTTAAAGCATCCAGATGATATGATGAATCTTTTTGGTTCCAATGAGCGGCATTTAAAATTAATTGAAGAGAATCTTGCTGTGACCATTCATGCTCGAACAGAGCGCGTTCAAATTTTAGGTGAGACTGAGGATCTAGTTGAGCTAGCAGGTCTGACCATCAAAGCTCTGTTAGTCTTGGTTGAGCGAGGTATGATTATCAATACTTCTGATGTTGTAACTGCGCTTTCCATGGCACAAAATGGCAGTATTGATAAGTTTGTGGCACTTTATGAAGAAGAAATCATTAAAGATTCTTACGGTAAGCCCATTCGTGTCAAGACTCTTGGACAAAAAGTCTATGTCGACAGTGTAAAGAGTCATGATATTGTATTTGGCATTGGTCCTGCAGGGACGGGGAAAACCTTTTTAGCGGTGACCTTAGCTATCACTGCTCTCAAACGCGGACAGGTCAAACGCATTATTCTAACACGGCCTGCTGTAGAAGCTGGAGAAAGCTTAGGGTTTTTGCCTGGGGATTTAAAAGAAAAGGTTGATCCTTACTTACGTCCTGTTTATGATGCTCTCTATCGTATTTTAGGAAAGGAACAAACCGTTCGTTTGATGGAGAGAGAAATTGTGGAAATTGCTCCCTTAGCCTATATGCGCGGCCGTACCTTGGATGATGCCTTTGTCATCTTAGATGAAGCACAAAATACGACCATTATGCAAATGAAAATGTTTTTAACCCGGCTTGGTTTTAATTCTAAAATGATTATCAATGGTGATATTAGTCAGATTGATCTGCCTCAACATGTGACATCAGGATTAGTAGATGCTTCTGAAAAATTATCAGCGATTAAACAGATTGATTTTGTTTATTTTTCAGCTAAAGATGTTGTACGTCATCCTGTAGTGGCTGAAATTATTAATGCTTATGAAACAGACATTAATAAAGATAGATAAACAAAATTCTTGAATAATTATGGTATAAAAGTGTATAATAAAAATAGTTATTTTATATATCGAATTATTTGGGAGTTAAAACAAGAATGGAAAGAAAAAAATTAATAGCATTAGGTTTAACAGGAGGTGCCTTTACTTTAGCAAGTATTTCAGGAGCTAGCGTTTTTGCAGATGAAACGGCTAATGCAGCAACAAACTTAACAGAGGCTCAGCCAGCGCCAACCGCGCAAGCTGCTGATGGACTTGCAAAGGCTGGTCAAGTTGATGGAGGAATCTCTGTAGAAACGGATAAAACAGCTTTGGCTGACTCTGTTAAGGCTGCGCAAGATGCGGGTGTTACTGTTGTTAAAGAAGCAGACACTGATGCTGGTAAAACAACTTCTGCTAATGAAACGGCTCAAAAACAAGAAGAGATAGCCAAAGATTATCAAGCACAGGCAGAAACTATTAAAAAAGCAACTGATGATTATACGGCAGCTAAAGCAAAACATGAAGAAACGGTTAAAAATAATCAAGCTGACTATGATAAGAAAAAATCGGCTTATGATGCTGCTAAGGCTCAGTACGATAAAGATAAGGCGCAATATGATCAAGATCTGACTGCTTATCATAAAGATAAAGCTCAGTATGATCAGGATTTAGCGGCTTACAATAGAGCTAAGACTCAGTATGATCAAGATATTATTACCTATAAGGCTGCTAAGGCTAAATATGATCAGGATCTAGCGGTTTATAAGACAGCTAAGGCTAAATATGATCAGGATCTAGCGGTTTATAAGACGGCTAAGGCTAAATATGATCAGGATCTAGCGGCCTATACGATTGCTAAAAACAAATATGACCAAGATTTAGCGGCTTACACGATTGCTAAAAATAAATATGATCAGGACTTAGCAGCTTACAATAGAGCTAAGGCCCAGTACGATAAGGACAAAGCACAGTACGATCAGGACTTAGCAGCTTACAATACAGCCAAGGCCCAGTACGATAAGGATAAAGCGCAGTACGATCAGGACTTAGCAGCTTACAATAGAGCTAAGGCTCAGTACGATCAGGACAAAGCGCAGTACGATCAGGATTTGGCGGCTTACAATATGGCTAAAGCCCAGTATGATCAGGAGCTTATCGCTTATGAAGCTGCAAAAAGCAAATATGACCAAGATCTCATTGCTTATGAAAAGGCATTGAAAGAAGCGCAAGCAAAGCGAAATGAGGATGGTTACCTTGTCAAACCTGCGGCACAGACTCTGCTTTATAAAACGGAACCAAATGCTGTTTTAACTTTAGATCCATCTGCTAAAGCCTACAGTAAAGATGAACTGAACAGGGCTGTTCAATCGTGGGGAATCAGCGGAGATGCTTTGGACAAATACAACCTTTTGATGAGCTGGCGCAGCAATGATACAAAAGTTCTTCTTAAAAAAGATGTTCCTTTAAAAGTGACCTATACCAATCTTCAAAATTCAACTTTTGAAGGGAAAAAGATTTCTAAAGTTGTCTATACCTACACATTGAAAGAAACTCCAGTTAATGCTGGGGAATTACCTGCTTTCTTGGTTAAGGATCCGACAGAGACAATTTGGTTTCCTGATTTTAATGGTCAAGTCCGTATTAATTTAGCCGCTCAGTTTTATGATGAAGATGGACAATTATTAGATGTTACTGATTCTTTAGTCAGTTTTGCTTCCTTGAATTCAACGACTAATTCATCAGAATTTGTGACTAATTTTAATGGAGAATATATCCAAATTTCTGGTTCTTCTATTACACCGCATGCAGATGGAAGTGCGCGCGCAGATGGTTCAAACGAAAACAAAGCAGATGGCTCTCGCTTCTCGCAAGATGAGTGGGATGGTTCTAATAGTCCTAATAAGTGGTATGGTGCTATTGTTGGCCAGGCAAAAGGAAATGAAGTTTCTTTTGATATCGGCTCAAATAATCGCGGTCTTGTTTGGTTTGCCTTTGATTCAGACATTAAGGCAGTAGGCGTTCCTCTTAAACCTGTAGCGCCAACGGCGCCGACCGAGCCTGTAGCGCCAACGGCACCGACAGAACCCGTAGCGCCGACGGCGCCGACAGAGCCTGTAGCCCCGACGGCGCCAACTGAGCCTGAGGCACCAACGGCACCGACAGAACCCGTAGCACCAACGGCACCGACCGAGCCTGAGGCTCCAACCGCGCCGACAGAGCCTGTAGCGCCAACGGCACCGACAGAACCCGTGGCACCAACGGCGCCAACTGAGCCTGTAGCGCCAATCGAACCTCTGGCTCCAGAAAGAGCAGTAGATCCAGAACCGCCAGTTGCTCCTACTGTTCATTATCATTACAGTGTTTTATATGAACAGCCTCCTGTTAAAAAGACAGTGATGAATACTGACGGTGCTGATCTTGATAAAGCCCTTGTCAATAAAGGCAGTGTGGTTACATTTACATTGACAGCAGATAGCCTGCCTGCCCATCGCCAGCTCACAAAACAATTTCAGATAAGAGATTCCCTGCCTTCAGGCTATCAGCTAGATTTGACAGCTACTAAAGAAGCTAATAAAGGTTTTGATGTTGCTTATAATAGTGTTAGCCATACGGTTATTTTTACAGCTGGTGATCAGATTTTGGCACAGTTAAACGCTGATCTAAGCAGCAGTGTAACTCCAGCTGCTCCTGTTCTTATTGGGATCGTCACTAATGATCGAGCGGTTTATGTCAATAATTTTCATTTAAATGTTAATAATACTTATTCCATCTATTCGCAGCCCGTTCGAGTCAGTACTCCGCAGGATCCAGTCAAGCCTATTAAGCACAACACTAATAAAGACGGCCTTATCATTGACGGCCAGACTGTGACAGCAGGATCGGTTAACTACTATCGTCTGCTCTGGGATTTAGATCAGTATAAAGGTATAAAAGCCAGCAAAGATGAGATTGCTAAAGGTTTCTACTATGTGGATGATTTCCCCGAAGAGGCTCTGACTGTTAATGAAAAAGATATTCGTTTAATTGACAGCAAAGGGCAAGCAGTGCAGGGTGTAACTAGTCATATTTATCAAAGCCTTTCCCAAGCACCCGCAGAAGTCCAGAACTTTTTAAGGGCTGCAGGAATTAGCCCTAAAGGGGCTTTCCAGGTCTTTATTCCTAAAGATATGGAAACTTTTTATCAAACTTATGTGCTAACTGGAAATTCTATTACCATCATTGATCCCATGACAGTCAAGATGGAAATGGGGCAAACAGGAGGACAATTTGAAAACAGGGCTTATCAGATCGACTTTGGCAATGGCTATGCGACAGATGTTGTCGTTAATAATGTGCCTAAGCCAGATCCTAAGCAGCCGAATCCTTCAGATCCCAAACAAGTAAAACCAAAGAACCCTCTTCCAACTTCAGCTGTTTCGCACAATAAGACTGCTTATAGACCTATACAAGCATCAGTTTCCACGCCTAGTCTTCCAAAGACCGGAGAAAAAGACAATCTGATCTTGACTGTAGCGGGTGTTGTCACAATGGTGACTGCTGGATTTGGTTTTATTAGACTGACGAAAAAAGAAAACTAACCCTTAATGAAAAGTAAACTTAAAAAGCCTGTTTTGAGCAAGCAGTGACTTTAGAAGTTTACTTTTTTTATGCTATACTTTATACTCAATGAAACTTAAAAAGCATACGAGGAAGCTAGCCACACTTGGCCTACGGCAAGGTGACGCTGACCTAGTCTTTCAGAGATTTTTGAAGCGTATTAGCATGAAAATGCTGGCATTGTAAGGGTATAAATGCTTTGTAAAATAATGGATTCATTATTATATGAGAAATCAAAAAGAAGAGGTATTAAAGTCAGTAGGAAAGCATTTTATGTGATATAATAAAAGCAGTATTAATTTTGAAAGAAGAAGTCCATGTACATTGAAATGATTGACGAAACAGCTACTGTTTCTGAAGAAATGAAAAAACAGACTTTAGAGATTTTAAATTTTGCTGCCCAAAAGATTCATAAGGATGACAAAGAGATGGCCATCACTTTTGTGACTAATGAACGCAGCCATGAGCTCAATCTGAAATATCGCAACACTGATCGCCCCACTGATGTGATCAGTCTGGAGTATAAGCCAGAAGTTTCTCTTTCTTTTGATGAGCAAGAGTTAGAAGATGAGCCAGAATTAGCTGAGGTGTTAGCCGAGTTTGACAGTTATATCGGTGAACTTTTTATTTCTGTTGATAAGGCAAGGGAGCAGGCAAAAGAATACGGTCACAGCTTTGAGCGGGAAATGGGATTTCTTGCTGTTCATGGTTTCTTGCATATTAATGGTTATGACCATTACAGCCCTGAAGAAGCAAAGGAAATGTTTAGCCTACAGGAAGAGATATTGAGAGCATATGGACTTAAGAGATAATAGACAAAGCCCTAAAAAATGGAAAAACCGGACACTGACAGCTAGCTTAGAATTTGCCTTGACAGGGATTATAACGGCCTTTAAAGAAGAGCGCAATATGAAAAAACATGCGGTATCAGCTTTTTTGGCTGTTTTAGCAGGTTTGATTTTTAAAGTATCGATGATTGAGTGGCTTTTTCTTTTGCTGAGTATTTTCTTAGTTGTCACGTTTGAAATTATTAATTCTGCTATTGAAAATGTCGTTGACTTAGCCAGTGACTATCACTTTTCAATGCTGGCGAAAAATGCTAAGGATATGGCTGCTGGAGCGGTTTTAATGATTTCAGGTTTTGCAGCTTTAACGGGTTTCATTATTTTTGTGCCAAAGATATGGCAGTTGCTTTTTCATTAGTATATAGGAGGTTTTATGTCATTTAAATCAGGATTTGTTGCTATTTTAGGACGTCCAAATGTTGGGAAGTCTACTTTTTTAAATCATGTTATGGGCCAAAAAATAGCCATCATGAGCGATAAGGTACAGACGACGCGCAATAAAATTATGGGGATTTACACGACAGACCAGGAGCAGATTGTCTTTATTGATACACCGGGAATTCATAAGCCAAAGACTGCTTTGGGTGATTTTATGGTAGAGTCTGCCTATAGTACTTTGCGTGAGGTGGATACGGTCCTCTTTATGATATCTGCTGATGAAGCTCGTGGTAAGGGAGATGACATGATCATGGAGCGCTTAAAAGCAGCTAAGGTTCCTGTCATCTTGGTGGTTAATAAGATTGACAAGGTGCATCCTGATCAGCTGCTGAGTCAGATTGATGATTACCGCAAGCAGATGGACTTTAAGGAAGTTGTGCCGATTTCTGCTCTTCAAGGCAATAATGTTTCGCATCTGGTTGATATTTTAAGTGAAAATTTAGAGGAAGGCTTCCAGTACTTCCCAGCTGACCAGATTACCGACCACCCTGAGCGTTTTTTGGTTTCTGAGATGATTCGGGAAAAGGTTTTATTGCTGACACGTGAAGAAATTCCGCATTCGGTGGCAGTGGTTATTGACAGTATGAAGCGGGATGAGGAGACTGACAAGATTCATATCCGCGCTACCATTATGGTGGAAAGAGACAGTCAAAAGGGCATTATCATTGGCAAAGGCGGCTCTATGCTCAAGAAAATTGGCTCCATGGCTAGGCGGGATATTGAACTCATGCTAGGTGATAAGGTCTTTCTTGAAACTTGGGTTAAAGTCAAGAAAAACTGGCGGGACAAAAAGCTGGACTTGGCAGATTTTGGATATAACAAAAAGGAATATTAGAGACTAGAGAGAAACTCCAGTAGCTGCTGATTTTGAAACAGATAAGAAATTGAATACTAAAGAGTATGTCAGCCAAACTCTGCCTCATGCTGAAAGAAAATTTTACAAATAGCTTTGTCATGGGGCATTCATACTAAAAAGCTGAGTTATAAGCTCAGCTTTCTTTGACAGAAGGAGGACTTGTGATGACTTATTTAGAAATGCTGATAGATAGCCTCAATCGTGCGCGGGAACGTTTCTTGCGGATGCTGGATGGTGTGACTGTGGAAGAAGCTAATGCTTTTCCGCAAGCGGATAAAGCCCCGCAAATCAAATCGTTAACTTGGCTGACTTGGCATACAGCGCGTGAGTTGGATTTGCAGATTGCTGCGCTAGCAGAAACGGAGTCTGTATGGAAGCGTCAAGATTTTGCCTTGCGGTTTCCTTTTAAGTTAGCTGATCAAGAAGATGGATGGAATCATACTTTAGAGCAAGCTCAAAAGATTGTCACTAAAGATTTGGATAGCTTGACAGACTATCTCAATGCGGCCTCAAGCTTTGTGATTGATTATCTTCACTCACTTAATGAGGCAAATTTAGATGAGATTGTAGATGACTCTTGGACACCAGCTGTGACACGCGGCGTACGCTTAGTATCTATCATTGATGATGCTGCTATGCATTCGGGTCAAGCCGTTTATGCACGCCGCTTGCTGGGATTGAAGGATTAGTTTTTTTGAGAATGATAGAAGCTGTAAAAGAATAAGGAGTAAAGATGCCAGAATTACCAGAAGTTGAAACGGTTAGGCGCGGCTTGGAGCGTTTAATTGCCGGCAAAAAAATTGAATCGGCAGATGTGCGTGTGCCTAAGATGGTTAAAACAGGTGCAGAAGATTTTCAGCTGGATATTTTGGGTCAGACTTTTGAGAGTATTGGCCGCCGCGGCAAATACCTCATTTTTGATTTGGGGAGGCAGGTTTTGATTTCCCATCTGCGTATGGAAGGTAAATACCTACTTTTTAAAGATGAGCCACCTGTCAATAAGCATTTTCATCTTTTCTTTGGTTTGGATGATGGTTCTACTTTAGTTTATCAAGATGTACGTAAATTTGGGACGTTTGAATTGCTGGAAAAATCACAGCTTGAGGATTATTTTACCCAGAAAAAGATTGGACCTGAACCAAATGAAAGGGACTTTAAATTAAAGCCTTTTGAAAAAGGACTGGCAAAATCGCATAAGGCCATCAAAACGATTCTCTTGGACCAGCATTTGGTGGCTGGTCTTGGCAATATCTATGTGGATGAAGTGCTCTGGGCGGCAAAAATTCATCCGGAACGGCTGTCCAATCAATTGAAAAAATCAGAAATCAAACGAATTCACGATGAAACCATTGACATTTTACAGTTAGCTATCAAAAAAGGCGGTTCAACCATTCGTACTTACCGCAATGCTCTTGGTGAGGACGGAACCATGCAGAATTTCTTACAAGTTTATGCAAAGACAGATGAACCTTGTGCCCGTTGTGCCACACCGATTGAGAAAATTAAAGTAGGAGGAAGAGGGACGCATTTCTGCCCGTCCTGCCAAAAACGATGACAAAGATTATTGGACTTACAGGCGGTATTGCTTCTGGCAAATCAACAGTCACAAATTATCTCAGGCAAAAGGGCTATCAGGTCATTGATGCGGATCAGGTGGTTCATGACTTACAGGCTAAAGGCGGTAAACTCTATCAAGCATTGGTCAGCTGGCTAGGGTCTGCTATCTTGAACGAAGCTGGCGAGCTTGATCGTCCTAAACTGTCTCAGCTCATTTTTTCCAGCCAAGAGTATTTAGCGAAATCTTCCCAGCTGCAAAATGCTATTATTCGGCAAGAACTAGCCGATCGACGCGGGCAGCTGGCTAAGACTGAAGAGATTTTCTTTATGGATATTCCGCTCTTATTTGAGCAGGATTATGCAGACTGGTTTGACGAGGTTTGGCTGGTTTATGTGAATCCAGAGACACAGGTAGAACGGCTGAAACAGCGCAATGGCTATTCACAAGAAGAAGCCAAGCAGCGCCTTGCCAGTCAGATGTCTTTGAGCCAAAAGTGTCAGCTGGCAGACAAAGTCATTGACAATAGCGGAGACCTCAAGCAGCTGCAGGCGCAGATTGAGCAGCAGCTGAAAGGATTAGAAGGCTAGACTATGCGAACAGCTAATTTAATGACAGCTATGCTTTGGCCAATCGTGATAATTGAAGTGAGATAAAAAAGAAAAATTATAAGAGAAAGGAAGAGGAAGACAAAATGACTATTAGCATCAAATCTTACCAGTCTCACTATAAAGAGGCAATCCTGTCCCTGTCAATTGAAAGCTGGGCAGCGGTTTTTCCAAAAATGCGCTCTGCTGTTCCAGATTTTGTCTATGACAATTTTTATCCCCAAGGCTGGGAATCCCGCCAAACAGCAGATTTGTCGCAGGTCTTGGATGGAAAAAGCAATCAGATCCTGCTGGCCTTTTCAGATGATGAATTAGCAGGCTGGATTGCTTATCACATACATCCAGAGGATAAGATGGGCGAAATTTATGTTTTAGCCGTTGCACCAAAACATCAAGGCAAGGGTGTCGCCACAAAATTGATGGAAGATGCCTGTCAGAAAATTACTCAAGCCGGCATGAAGATGGTCATGGTGGAAACCGGCGGCGATCCTGGACACTTGCCCGCCCGCAAAACCTATGAGGCTTTTGGTTTTAAAACCTGGCCGGTCGCACGGTATTTTAAAAAACTGTGAAATGAAAAGAGCGCCATTCAAAAAGAAGGGCGCTTTGTTATGCGGCTTTTAGTTAAGCAGGGCTGTCAGGGTGATTGCTCAACTAAATAGAGCCTGTTTAAGCAGCAGTCCATTGGTGCTAAAGCACCTCATGAACAGTGCAGAGGGAAATTTCAGGCTGACTAAAGTCAACAGAAATTCTCCCAACTGCTGCGTCTTGCAATAGCTCAGAAAAATCAAACCAGATCAAGGACTTTTGTACGTAATCTTCACGATTGCACTCTTTTTCTGTGAGTGAGTGCGCAGCAATTATGGCTGTCTGTCCCAATCTCAGATAGACGGTCGGCCATGATTTTTTGCTATATTTGAGAAATGAGAGAGGTGAGGCTGTTATAGTCTTAAAACGCTGAATTATTCTATGCAGGAAATTTTTGATAACAAAAAGTCAGTATCTTATTTCTCATTTTCTCATCATAGGCTGACTTATGGTCTGATATTATGCTATAATAATCAAAGTTAAACAGGAAAGAAGATGAAGACCTATATCTGAGCAGCCTATTTCAGAGATTAATTGGAAGCAGAATTTACGTGTCGCTTGGCTTGGTAATTTTTTTACGGGAGCCAGTTTTTCGCTGGTCATGCCGTTTATGGCACTCTATATTGAAGACCTGGGCGAATCAGGTTCCTTGGTTGAGTGGTATGCGGGTTTGGCGGTTGCTATCTCAGCTTTGGCTTCGGCTTTGGTTTCCCCTATTTGGGGCCGCTTAGCCGATAGGTACGGCCGAAAACCAATGATGGTCAGAGCAAGCCTTGTCATGACCTTTACAATGGGAGGAATAGCCTTTGTTCCCAATGTGTATTGGCTATTATTTCTAAGGCTGATGAATGGCTTGTTTTCTGGCTATGTGCCTAATGCAACAGCGCTGATCGCTAGTCAGGTACCAAGGAATAAATCAGGCTATGCTCTTGGAACTTTAGCGACTGGCTTGACAGCAGGTACCTTGATAGGGCCGCTTTTAGGAGGCAGTTTAGCGCAATGGCTGGGCATGCGTCAGGTCTTTGTTTTTGTCGGCTTTATTTTATTGATTTGCTGCCTCATGACCATTTTTATGATTCGAGAGGATTTTGAACCGGTTGAAAAGGCTGATATGGTTTCGACTCGGACGCTGCTTAGAGAGATACCTCATAAATCTATTTTAGCAGGTCTTTTTGTGACCAGCTTGATTATTCAGATTTCAGCTCAATCCATCGCTCCGATTTTGTCTCTTTACATTCGTCATCTGGGTGAGAGGGAAAATATCCTCTTTGTGTCAGGGCTTATTGTGTCTGCTATGGGGATTTCCAGTATGCTATCCAGTCCTCATTTGGGTCGGCTGGGTGATGCCATAGGCAACCACCGTCTTTTAGTTCTGGCTCTTTTTTACAGCTTCATTATGTATCTGCTCTGCGGATTTGCACAGACTCCTCTGCAGCTTGGTAGTTTGCGCTTTCTTTATGGTTTTGGTGTCGGTGCTCTTATGCCGAGTGTCAATTCTCTTTTGACAAAGCTGACGCCTAAGGAAGGGATTAGCCGAATTTTTAGTTTTAATCAAAGTTTCAGCTATTTTGGACAGGTTGCAGGGCCTTTTGTTGGCTCTGCTGTAGCAACTGGGTTGGGCTATCGCTGGACCTTTTTTGTGACCGCAGGCATCGTCTTTATCAATTTTACCTGGTCAGTTATTATCTTTAGAAAATACTTAGGAGCAAAAGAAATCACGTGAGAGTAAAAATTAACCTCAAATGCAGCCAATGCGGCTCTATCAATTATCTGACCAGCAAGAATCAGAAAAACCATCCTGAAAAAATACAGGTACTTAAATATTGCCCTAAGGAGAGAAAAGTCACCTTGCATGTTGAATCTTAATATGAAATATGTTAGAATGGCTAAGACAATAGTGGAGGAAGTAAGGAAATGTATAACTTTTTAGTGACGATATTACTCGTTTTGTCAGGTATTTTGGTTATTGCTATTTTTATGCAGCCGCAAAAAAATCCTAGCAGCAATGTCTTTGATAATAGTGGTTCGGAAGCTTTGTTTGAACGTTCAAAAGCTCGAGGCTTTGAAGCCTTTATGCAGCGCTTCACAGCAATTTTAGTCTTCTTTTGGCTGGCTATTGCTTTAGCGCTTGCTGTATTATCAAGTAAATAAAAAGTGAGCTTGACATTGTCTGGCTTATTTTTTTTGAAAAGGTCAAGGAAAGAAAATGAAAGAAAAAATTATAACTTATTTAAAAGAGAAGGGAAAATCAAGTGTTGATGATTTAGCCAGCAGTTTAAATATGGCTGGCGCTAAAAAATTTCCTTCTCTGATCAAGGAGATTTCCAAGCTTGAAAGCAGGGGGCAGCTGCGTTTTGAGCAAGATGGAACGCTCTCGCTTAGAAAGAAAAAGGAAGAAAAAGAGCAGATTACTGTCACAGGTATTTTTCGCGCCAATAAAGCAGGTTTTGGCTTTGTCAGTGTTGATGAGGCAGAAGAAGATCTTTTCGTAGGACGCAGTGATACAGGCTATGCCGTGGATGGTGATACTGTTGAACTTGTTATAAAAAAAGTAGCTAACCGTCTAAAAGGAACAGCAGCAGAAGCACAAGTTGTTAAGATTGTAGAGCACAGTTTAAAAACAGTTGTCGGCCGTTTTGTTTTAGATGATGAAAAGCCTCCTTATATTGGCTATATTAAGAGTAAAAATCAAAAAATCAGCCAGAAAATTTATATCAAAAAAGAGCCTATTGTTTTAGATGGGACTGAAATGATAAAGGCGGTTATCGAAAAGTATCCAAGGCGCCATCATGATTATTTTGTAGCTAGTGTAGAAGATATTATCGGCCACCAGGATGATGATGGAATAGATGTTTTAGAAGTACTGGAGTCTATGGATATTGCTTCTGCTTTTCCAGAAGACGTTATGGCAGAAGCTCAGCAAGTGCCAGATAAGCTTAGTGATAAAGATTTGATAGGCCGAGTGGACTTGCGTAAAGAGCTTACTTTTACGATTGATGGGGCAGATGCTAAAGATTTAGATGATGCGGTTCATATCAAATTGTTAGCAAATGGCAATTTTGAACTCGGTGTTCATATTGCTGATGTTTCCTACTATGTCAAAGAAGGCTCAGCCTTGGACCGTGAGGCTTTGGCTAGAGGAACCAGCGTTTATGTGACTGACCGTGTGGTTCCTATGCTGCCAGAACGCCTGTCCAATGGCATCTGCTCTCTCAATCCAAATCTTGAGCGTCTGACACAGTCTGCTATTATGGAGATTGACAAACAGGGCCGCGTGCTCCATTATCAAATAAGGCAGACAGTTATCAAGACAGCCTTTCGTATGACTTACAATGATGTTAATGCTATTATTGCAGGTGACAAGGAGCTGACAGAGAAATACAGCGAAATTGTACCATCTATTCATGAGATGGCGGTCTTGCACAAGATTTTAGAAAAGATGCGTGAAAAACGAGGAGCCCTTAACTTTGACACTTCAGAAGCCAAAATTTTGGTTAATGACAAGGGTTTTCCACTGGATATTGTGCTGCGTCAGCGTGGAATTGCTGAGCGGATGATTGAGTCTTTTATGCTGGCAGCTAATGAATGTGTGGCTGAGCACTTTGCAAAGAAAGCTCTTCCTTTTATTTATCGGATTCATGAAGAACCTAAGGCTGAAAAGTTACAGCAATTTATGGACTATGCTAGTATTTTTGGCGTCTCTATCCAGGGGACGGCCCATAAAATCAGCCAAACAGCTCTGCAAGAGTTTATGAAAAAAATGGAAGGGCAGCCAGGGAGCGATGTCCTTTCTATGATGCTGCTGCGTTCTATGCAACAGGCGCGTTATTCTGAACACAATCACGGCCATTATGGTTTGGCAGCGCCGTACTATACGCATTTTACCAGCCCCATCCGCCGCTATCCCGATCTTTTGGTTCACCGCTTGGTGCGTGAATACGACAGGCCAACTGATGAAAAGGTAGACCATTTTGCTCAAATCATCCCTGAAATTGCCAATCAAGCCAGCAGTTTAGAACGCCGTGCTATTGATGCTGAGCGCACCGTTGAGGCCATGAAAAAAGCAGAATACATGGAAGAATATGTGGGACAAGAGTTTACAGGGGTCATCTCCAGTGTTGTCAAATTTGGCCTCTTTGTGGAGCTGCCCAATACCATCGAAGGCCTCATTCATGTGACGACCTTACCAGAATTTTATCAGTTCAATGAGCGCACTTTAAGTTTGCAGGGTGAAAAATCAGGTAAGGTTTTCCGTGTTGGTCAGTCCATCAAAGTAAGGGTAGTTAAGGCAGATAAGGAGACAGGAGATATTGACTTTGGCTATCTGCCAAGCGATTTTGATGTCATTGAAAAGCTCACAAACGCTAAAAAAGATAAACCGCGGCACTCACGTCACAATAGCGGCAGCAAAGTAAAAACTAGTAAACGCAGCAAGCAGTCAGCTCTTTCACAAAAGAAGAAAAAGAAGCCTTTTTATAAGGAGGCAATGAAAAAAGGAGGTAAGCATGGCAAAGGGTCAAGGAAGCGTCGTCGCTCAAAATAAAAAGGCTAGACATGATTACGAGATTTTAGAAACTTATGAAGCGGGCATTGTGCTGACAGGAACTGAGATAAAGAGTGTCAGAGCTGCTCGTATCCAGCTAAAAGATGGCTATGCTCAAATTAAGAACGGGGAAGCTTGGCTGATTAATGTTCATATTTCACCTTTTGAGCAAGGTAATATCTGGAATCAGGATCCTGATCGTACCCGCAAGCTCCTTCTTAAAAAGAGGGAAATTGCAAAATTGGAGAATGCACTCAAAGGAACAGGAATGACCCTTGTTCCGCTTAGAGTCTATCTTAATAATGGTTTTGCCAAGGTTCTTATCGGACTTGCCAAAGGGAAACATGATTATGACAAACGCGAAACGATCAAGCGCCGTGAGCAAGATCGAGACATTAAACGGCAAATAAAAGAGTTTAATAGGAGATAAATAGAAAAAAGCTGGGCAGATGTCCAGCTTTTTATGGTGTTATGATTTTATTTTTCCTGAAATTGGCTGAGACGGATGACTTCGATCTTATAGCCATCAGGATCTGTGATGAAGTAGTACATTTTTGGCTTGCCTGGCAGACCTGATAGGTCAGTCACAGTATAGCCAGATTCCTTATGGGCTTGGTGAGTGGCTTCTAGGTCCTCAACGCCTACAGCGATATGTCCGTAACCATTGCCGAGGTCGTAAGCTTTATGATCATAATTGTAGGTTAATTCCAGCTCATAGTCAGGATCATCTTCTAATTGCAGATAAATCAGAGTAAATTTATAGTCGGGAAAGTCATTGCGGCGAACTTCTTTAAAGCCGAGCGCTTCTTGATAGAATTTAAGTGAGGCATCTAAGTCTTTCACACGGATACAGGTATGTAAAAATTTCATTGGAATTTCCTTTCTTTTGAAAATAAGAGAGTTTTAATAGCGCCAAGTGACAACATCTGGACGGGGTTTGCGGCTGCGTGGATGTTTGGGGTTGTGCAAACGATAGCCAAAGGAGATCATACTGGCAATCCCTTCTGTTTCAGGATCAATAACATTAAATTCGGCTAAAATCTGGTTAACCTTATCGTAATGAAATCCTTCAATTGGGCAGGAGTCAATGCCAATCAAACTAGCAGCAGTGATCATATTAGCCATGGCAATGTAGGTTTGCTTAGCTGCCCAATCAAAGAGCTCGCGGCCGCTCTTTAATTTCAAATGTTCTTTCTGGAAAAGTTGGTAGAGTTCTAAACGATTGTCCAAGTCTTTCTTATCTGTTAGTCCTCGGCGGATCAAGCTCTGGCGAACATTTTCAGAATCATAGCCAACATCTTTTTTAGCAATGACAAGAACAAAATGGCTAGCTGTTTCCAACTGATTTTGGGCACCCCAAGAAACTGCTTTTAGTTCCTTTTTGATTATTTCATTTTCTAAAACGATAAAACGCCAAGGCTCAAGTCCGATAGAAGAAGGACTGAGCCAGGCACAGTCAAGGATGAAGTCCATGTCTTCTTTTGGGATCTTTTGATCACTATAAACACGGATTGCAGCACGGTTATCAAAAGCCTGACGGACTTGCTTTTTAATATCTTCTTTAGTCATAGTGAAATGCTCCTTATTTTGATAAACTTATCATATCATAATTTTCAGTAAAGATGAAAATTTCCCTAGTCTTTAAGAAAATGTTAACGTGAAGCCAAAATCCTTTCTGAGACTTTCCTTGGCTGATACGGATTCCATACCTAAGATTTAAGTCTAAGGTCTCAAATCTATATGGGCAGAATTTCAAAACCTATTTGTATCGAAAAAACATTTTTGTTTTCAATCTGAAATTTCCTTATTCCTTAAGGAAATTTTTTCTATTTTAATTTTGAAATCGTTTGCTAAAATAGAAGTAGAAAACTAAGGAGGTAGAATATGTCTAAATTACCTGAAAATTTTCTCTGGGGCGGTGCCGTTGCTGCCCATCAGCTAGAAGGCGGCTGGCAAGAAGGCGGTAAGGGAATTTCTGTTGCGGATGTCATGACGGCTGGACGCCATGGTGTTGCACGCGAAATTACAGCTGGCGTTCTTGAAGGAAAATATTATCCTAATCATGAAGCTATTGATTTTTATCATCATTATAAAGAAGACATTGCTCTTTTTGCTGAGATGGGGTTCAAATGCTTTCGGACTTCCATCGCCTGGACCCGTATTTTTCCAAATGGCGATGAAGCAGAACCTAATGAAGCAGGCCTGCAGTTTTATGATGCCCTTTTTGATGAATGTCTGAAATATGGTATCGAACCTGTTGTAACCTTATCGCATTTTGAGCTGCCTTATCATCTGGTTACGGAATACGGCGGCTTTACCAACCGCAAAGTCATTGATTTCTTTGTTCGTTTTGCTGAAGTTTGCTTCCATCGCTACAAGGATAAGGTTAAGTATTGGATGACCTTTAATGAGATCAATAACCAAGCTAATTATCAGGAAAATTTTGCCCCTTTTACTAATTCAGGAATTGTTTATAAAGAAGGGGATGATCGCGAAGCGATTATGTATCAAGCTGCTCATTATGAGCTAGTGGCTTCTGCGCGTGCTGTTAAAATTGGCCATAGCATTAATCCTGATTTTCACATTGGCTGTATGATTGCCATGTGTCCTATCTATCCTGCCAGCTGTAAACCAGCAGATGTACTCATGGCTCAGAAAGCCATGCAGAAACGTTATTATTTTGCAGATGTTCATGTGCATGGTTTTTACCCAAATCATATTTTCAAGTATTGGGAGCGCAAAGGTATTTCAATTGATTTTACGGCAGAAGATGCTAAGGACTTACTGGCTGGGACAGTGGATTATATTGGCTTTTCTTATTATATGTCCTTTGCTATTGATGCCCACCGTGAAAATAATCCCTACTATGATTATTTGGAAACAGAGGATTTAGTCAAAAATCCTTATGTCGAGGCTTCTGACTGGGATTGGCAAATCGATCCGGAAGGTTTGCGCTATGCTCTTAATTGGCTCACTGATATGTACCATTTGCCGCTTTTCATTGTGGAAAATGGTTTTGGCGCTATTGATCAAGTTGAAGCTGATGGCATGGTTCATGATGACTATCGAATTGACTATTTGGGGGCTCATATTAAGGAAATGATTAAAGCTGTTGATGAAGATGGTGTTGAACTTATTGGTTATACACCTTGGGGCTGTATTGATTTAGTTTCAGCAGGAACGGGTGAGATGCGAAAACGTTACGGCTTTATTTATGTTGATAAAGATGATGAGGGCAAGGGAAGCTATAAACGCTCACCCAAGCTTTCCTTTAATTGGTATCAGCAAGTTATCGCTTCTAATGGTGAAAATATTTAAGATAGGTGATTAAATGACTGCTTTGCTGTAATCGAAAAAAGTATTTATCCTAGATAATAGTAAGTACTCCAAATCCTTGGAGTACTTTTTGCTATGGCTATTGGCTGTTTCAATCTATATTTTTCCGTATCAATACGGCAAGATAGGAAATTGTCTTTGAAAGCGAATACAGTTATACTTAAACTATAAAAATATTAGGAGGAAATAAATATGCCTAAAGCTTTAATTATTTGTGCAGGAGGAATGTCTTCATCGCTTATTGCTAAAAAAACGGCTGCTTTATTAAATGATCAAGGATTTGAAATTGAAATGAATGCTGTGGGTGTGCCAGAAGGAGGGAAAAAAATTGCTAATGCAGAATATGATCTCTATTTGATTAGTCCACAAACAAAAATGCATTACAAACAATTTGAAGATGCTGCTCAAAAGGTCGGCAAACCAATTGTGCAAATTCCGCCGCAAGCCTATGTTCCAATTCCCATGGGAATTGAAAAGATGGCTAAATTAGTTAAAGAGAATCTTTAAAAGAAAGTACAGTTATTCTAAGAATAAAGGAGAGATAATGATGCTAAGCCAAAAGGAAAAATTAATTGTCCATTATTTATCTCAGCATCGAGACAGGTTTGTGACGAGTAAAGAATTGGCTAAGCATTTGTCCTGTTCGGATCGAACCGTTCGAGCTTATATCAAGTCCTTTATGGCTTATTCCTCAAAAGAAACAGGAGTGGAGCTGGTTGCTAAGCAAGGATATGGCTATCGTCTTCAGCTCATTGATGAACAGATATATTTCCGGTTTATATCTGAAAATAATTTAGATCAGATCAAGGAAACGATTGATATTAATGATAGGCACAACTATATTTTAAATCAACTTATTTTTGAACAAAATAAGGTTTTCTTTGATGATTTGATGGATCAGCTTTATGTTAGTCGCTCAACACTTTCTTCTGATTTTAAGAAAATCCGAAAAGAGCTCTTACAATATGATTTGACTGTTGAGAGCAGGGCTAATAAAGGCGTCTTTGTTAAGGGAAGTGAACACGATAAAAGACGCTTTATTATGGACTATTTTTTCAGCGGCCATTTTCTTAAAAATCTCCATCAGTATGTAGGAGATGACTTTTTTAAACTTCCGATTAGTTTTGAAGAGCTGACGATCATCGTTCTTGATGAATGCCGCAGCGAGCAGTTACAATTGTCTGATTTTATGATTCAAAATCTGATCGTTCACATTGCCTTAGCTATTAAGCGTATTAAAGACGGTTTTGAACTTTCGCCAATAGCTATTGATTATCAAAAATTTCAAAAAGAAATTAGAGTCTCAAAACGTATTTTGAACAGGATTCAAAAGCGTATGAATATCGTTTTCCCACAGGAGGAAGGCCAATACATTGCCTTGCATTTGATTACAAATAGTATTGATAGTCAAAAAGAAGAAAACAAAAATACAGAAACACCTATCCGATATGATTTAATGAAGGCTCTTAGGCAAATAGATGAATATTATCATTATCATTTTGCAGATGACTTCATTTTGATTGAAGGTTTACTGGTACATCTGGAAGTCTTAGAAAAGCGTCTGAAAATGAACGTTCATCTTAATAACCCTCTTTTAGAAGAAATAAAAGAACAATACAGTGACATCTTTCATTTGACTAAAGACTTACTGGCAAAATTAGAAGGCTTTTCCCAAATGACTCTATCAGATGACGAAATTGCTTACATGACGCTGCACTTGATGGCTGCTTTGGAGAGGTATAAGGAAAAAAATAAGCTAAATGTTTTGGTGATCTGTGCTACTGGCTATGGCAGTGCTCAAATGTTAAAAGAACGGATTGAAAATGAATTGAGTCCTTATCTCAATATTGTTGATTTAATTGGTTATTATGATATTAATGATGATAAATTACAGGGTATTGACCTTATTATCTCTTCCATTGATTTGTCACATTTAGTCTTTACAATCCCTGTTTTGACAGTTAGCGTCTTTTTAAAAGATGACGAGGTTGCTCAAATCAAAGAAAAAATAAGGACACTTCATCCGTCGCTGCAAAAAAAGGTTCGGTCTAATAGCGATTTAACATTGGAACAGGTTTTTGATCATTATTTTTCAGAAAAGTACTTTCAAATTTTTGACCAGATCAGCAAAGAGGAGCTTTTGGAGAAGATGGCAGCTTGTCTTAATGACAGAGGAAAGGCTGATTATACTAGTTCTATGCTTGATTTAATACGTCAAAGAGAAGAAATGAGCACTGTTCTTTTTAATGACTTCATTGCTGTACCTCATCCGCTTAAGGCAATTGATAAGATGCATAAGATTGGTATAGCCATTATGAAGAAAGGCTTGTATTGGGAAGATAAATTTAAGTCGATTCGGTTAGTCTTTTTGGTGTCACCATCAATTTGTGAGAATGAAGGCTTGCCTTTAATCATCAAAAGGATTGTTGACTTAACAGACCAAAAAGAGCTGCAGGAGCAATTAATCAAAAGTAACTCTTTTGCAGAGTTTAAGCGAATTTTTCTATCAGGACAGAAGAAAGGATAGCGGTTTTATGAAAAAAGAGGATTTGCAGCTAGCAGCATTTGAAATTATTTTAAACTCTGGCAATGCAAGGACGCTTGTTCACGAAGCTTTTAATGCTATGCGTGACAAAAACAATCAGTTAGCTAAACAAAAGCTGCAGGAAGCAAATGATGAACTGCTTAAAGCTCATCAGGCACAAACAGATCTGTTACAAGAATATGCTAATGGGACAGAGATTGAAATGGAGATTATCATGGTTCATGCCCAAGATCATTTGATGACGACAATGACACTGCGCGAAGTCGCTATTGAGATGCTGACCTTATATCAAAAAGTTAATGAGAAGGGAATATCGTCATGATGCAGCAAGGATATAAAAAATCAACAAAAGCAGCCCATCAAGAATGGAAACAAGAATTAAGTTTGAAAAACAGTTTATTTTCTCGCTATCTGCTTTTTAGATACAGTTTAGCTTTGTTTTTCTTTACTAATCTTTACTGGCTGCTTCCTTTTATTTATAAGCCAAGCATTTACTTTATTTTGCCAGTGAGTATGTTAGTTTTAATTGTGTTAGCCTGTGCTGAGCAATTTCAGCTTTATGGTGCTAAAGACGTTTGCCTTGAAAGAACAAAACGTGCTCTGCAAGCTCAAATCTTTGTGGTGCTTTTAGTGCTAGTCATCAGTGTTTTTCCAAAGCAATTGCCTCTGCTTGTTCCTTTCTTTTCGAATCAGCTGTCGGCACATTTATTTTTGGTATTGCTGCAATTTATCGGTTTATCTATCTCTTGCTATAATCTCAAACGTATTGGGGAAATTAAAAGGAATGCAGATAAATTTTACGACCGTTTTCATAAACATATTGCAAAATATAGTTAAGGGAGGGCAGTTTTATGGATGAACAAAAAGGAGTATTTGCTTTCTTAGATAAATATTTAATGGGTCCGATGAGTGTTATTGCACAATATAGAATTGTGCGTGCTATTATGGCAGCAGGAGTCGCCTCAGTTCCTTTCACAATTGTCGGTTCAATGTTTTTGGTGTTTAATGTTTTACCAGATTCATTTAGTTTTTGGCCAATTATAAGAGATATTTATGAGGCTTCCTTTTATAAATTTTCCAATCTTTATATGTTGGCTTATTATGTGACCATGGGTTCTTTATCTCTTTATTTTGTATTAACAATGGGATATGAATTAACCAAGATTTATGCGGATGAAGAAGATCTGAATCTTAATCCTTTAAATGGTGCCATGCTTTCACTATTTGCCTTTCTGATGACGGTACCGCAGCTTATCTTTAAAGGCGGCTCTATGGAGGTCGTTAGTCATTTAAAGAAGGGGAATCTTGTATTAGATGGTTGGGCTATTGCAGATGGTGCTATTACGCGTTTTGGAACAGCAGGAATTTTTACTGCTATTATTATGGCAATTTTGACCGTTATGCTGTATCGTCTATGTGTTAAGCGCAACTGGGTTATTAAAATGCCAGAGGCTGTCCCAGAAGGTGTTGCTCGTGGTTTTACCGCCTTAATACCAGGTTTTGTGATTGCCTTTGTTGTTTTATTCATCAACGGTGTCTTTGTCGTATTAGGAACAGATATTTTTCAAGTTATTGCAGCACCATTTGGCTTTGTCAGAAACTTAACAGACACTTGGTTAGGCATTATGATCATTTATCTCTTAACACAAGCATTGTGGAGTGTTGGTATCCATGGGGCCAATACTATCTTTGCCCCTTTTGTTAACCCGATTGCTCTGGCCAATATGGCAGCCAATGCTAAAGGAGCTCATTATATTGTGGCTGGTGAGTGGTCTAATATGTTTGTTATTGCTGGTGGCTCTGGTGCTACACTGGGACTTTGTATCTGGTTAGCAACCCGTGCTAAATCAGAACAGCTAAGTGCTATCGGCAAAGCTTCCGTTGTTCCTGCTATTTTCAATATTAATGAACCTCTTATTTTTGGAATTCCTATTATTTATAATCCTTCCCTCATTATTCCCTTTATTCTAGCACCTATGACATCAGCAACCCTTTATTACCTTGCTATGAAGTTAGAGTTGATTAAGGCCGTTTTTGCTCAGGTTGCTTGGCCAACACCTGTTGGTATCGGAGCCTTTACAGGAACAGGAGATTGGAGAGCGATTATTTTAGCTTTCATTTGCGTTTTAGCTGCCTTTCTTGTTTATTATCCTTTTATAAGAAATTACGATAGAAGGTTGTTAAAAGAAGAACAAGAAGCTCTAGCAGCTGATTAGATTAAAGGATTGTTCTCTTAATCCATAATGAACTAGTCTTTCTAAGGAATATTAAAAGCATCTCGCAAATTGGATAGAAAATCCAGGTGTGGGATGCTTTTAATATTCCTTTTTGGTTTTGCTTTCGTTAGGAAAAAGAAAAAGTTAACGAGAGTGCTATGGCTAAAGGCCTTTTTATTTTGCACTCGTTTGTTTAATAAATGAAAAAGCTGCACTTCTAAGTAAGATGACGGACTTTGCTTTTTTTGTTATAATCTAGGGATTGGATGTATACCATTTGGAGGAAATACATGAAAAAATTATGGCGTATCGTGTATAGTCGAACTTTTTTAGTAGTTCTGTCGATTTTAGTGGCGGTTGGGGTTATTATTGCCGCTGTTTCTTTTACAGCTAATGCTATTCCAGCTGTTTGGCTGGCTCTAGAATTATTTTCAATAGTTGTTGCGGTTTCCATTGTCAATCGTCCCATGAATGCGGCTTTTAAGTTGACTTGGATTGTCTTTGTTCTAGCTATTCCTGTTTTTGGAGCCCTGTTTTATTATATTTTACAGTCAAATTTAGAAGTTATCCTCTATCGGAGGCGGTTTGAATATCAAGCTAAGGCCTTGCACGATTATATTTGTGAACATGATGTGTATGGTCACAAGGCTCAAGACGTTTTAGCTCAAAAAGATAAAGAGCAGCTGAAATTAGCTCATTATATGGAAGATTATGTTGGCTATCCTTTGCATGTCAATACAGATGGTCAGTATTTTCCATCTGGTGAGGCTATGTTTAAAACTTTGGTTGAAGAATTAAAAAAGGCACAGCGCTATATTTTCATGGAATATTTTATTGTGGACTTTGGCTACATGTGGGATACCATTTTGGAGATATTAAAAGAGAAGGCAGCTCAAGGAGTAGAAGTACGCTTTATGTATGATGGGATGAATTCCCTAACACTTTTGCCCTACAGCTATTACAAAACATTACGTCAATATGGTATTCAAGCAAAAGTCTTCTCGCAGATCATTCCAGCCCTTTCAACTGTGCAAAATAATCGAGATCATCGCAAGATTACAGTTATTGATGGTCAAGTTGCTTTTACAGGCGGCGTCAATCTTGCTGATGAATACATTAATCAGATTAAGCGCTTTGGCTACTGGAAAGATGCAGCCATTATGATTAAAGGAGAGGCAGTTGCTAATTTTACCTTAATGTTTTTGCAAATGTGGAATTTTGATACCAAAGAAGAAAACGATGATTTTCTCTACCTGCAAGAGCATATGGCCAATCAAAAGGATACCATTCAGACAGATTCGGTCTTTTTGGCCTATGGTGAAAACCCTTTTGATGGTGAAGAAGTCGCACGAAGAGTCTACCTAGATATGATTCAGTCTGCTAGAGAGTCCATTGATATTATGACTCCTTACCTTGTTTTAGATGATGAAACCATTGATAATTTGACTTATGCAGCTAAACGCGGTGTGCAAGTCCGTTTATTATTGCCAGGTATTTATGATAAGCAGTCAGCTTACTTAGCCTCTCGAACTGATTTTGATCTTTACCTCAAAGCAGGGATTGCCATCTATGAGTATACGCCTGGTTTTGTCCATGCCAAAGTTATGTTAGTTGATGGCAAAAGAGCAACTGTTGGTTCTGTCAATATGGATTTTCGCAGTCTCTACCTCAATTTTGAATGCGGCCTTTATATCTACGGTCATAAGCAGATCCTTGCGGATATTGCCGAAGATTTTGAAGAATGTTTGGCACAGTCAAAACAGGTTACCTTAGAAGAATTTCAAACAACTTATCCTTTGTATAAACGCATTATAGGCTGCTGCATGAAAATATTATCCCCCTTAATGTAGAGAGAGCAGGGAGTTAAAGTGTAAAAATGCACCGCCGTTTCTTTTTAATAGTTTGTTTTTTAAAAGCGTATTTTTTCAATGCGGCAGAAATAGTTTGAGATGCATTTTTTCTTCATTTTTCAGTATGTCATCATCACTCCTTCTTTGAGTTTGTGCTATAATAAGTTTAGAGTAAATGAGGAGAAGGCTTTTGAAGACCATTGTGATGATGTATGTAACTCTGCTGCCTGTTTTTGCAGCCGGAGCTGCTAATAGAATTTTTTGTCAATTAGATATTTTAAAGTGGGCTTATTTGCCGATTGACGGCGGGATGAAGACCTCCAGCGGAAAACCTATTTTAGGAGATCATAAGACCTGGAAGGGTTTTTGGGGGATGATTGTACTGACGGCTGTTTTTCAGGTTTTTTGGGGATTTATTTTAAATCTTATCCCTAATTTCCTATCTTTATCGTTGGTAGCTAGTTATCATAATGATTTTTTCTTCAATCTTTTTTTTGGTTTTTTATTAGGCTGTGCCTCTGCCCTTTTTGAATTGCCAAATAGTTTTATCAAGCGACGGTTTAATATTCCTGCCGGACAGTTAGCTCAAGGAAATAAAAAGTGGATTTTTCTCTGTTTAGATCAAATTGCTCCTTTTCTTGGTTCTGTCGCTGTTATCGCTCTTTTTAATCGCATGACTTTTTCCTACTATATCATTTACGTCCTTTTAGGCGGAGCGACTGCCTTTCTTATAAACTGTCTGTTGCTGTTTTTAGAAACAAAGCGTAAAAAAACAGGCCCTAATATAGCCCTATTTACAGCTAAAAGAAGAAAGTAAACATTAAAAGAGCGGGAGAAACCCTATTATGATTACAATCATTGGGCTTTCTCCCACTCTTTTTGATTTTATATTCCGCGAAAATCACATTCAAACGTTGTCAGCTTCGCCTTGCCGTACCCCAGTACAGCCTGCAGCTCCCTTCCTAGTTTGCTTTTTGATTTTCATTGAGTATTAGGCCTATTTATGGCAGTTTTAGCTCAAAGAGTCTTATTAAAATCGGTATAATGATAAAGGAAAAAGGCTGGGCAGCACAGCATTTTCTGCCTGCCTATTGCCTTAATATTATGATGCAAGGAGTTATTTAAAAATAAAGCAATTCTTTTGAGGTTTTAGTAAAGGTCTGAAAACCCTGTTTGGTCACATGGCCGCAATCCTCAATACGAACGCCTACTTTTTCAGGAATATAAATCCCAGGTTCAACCGAAAAGCACATTCCTTCTTCAAGGACAATGTCATTTGTTGCTGTAATAGAAGGGAACTCATGGACACTCATACCAATACCATGCCCTAGCCGATGATTGAAATAGTCACCATAGCCAGCTTTTTCAATAACAGAGCGAGCTGCTGCATCAACCTGAGCAGCTGTAACGCCTGGCTTAATAAAATTAAGTGCAGTCAATTGAGCTTCTAAGCATAAGCTATAGATATCTTTTTTGAACTGACTGGGCTGGCCAAGAGCAACAGTACGGGTCATATCACTCGTATAGCCTAGAGTCTGAACCCCTAAATCAAAGAGAAGAAGGCTGTTGTTCTCAAGCCGTTTAGTTGAAGGAAGGCCATGAGGATCAGCAGCTTTTTTTCCTGTCAGAACTAAGGTATCAAAGCTCATTTTATCGACACCTTGCTTGCGCATCTCAAATTCAATTTGTGCTATAATATCCGTTTCAGTAGTATCAAGTGAAATATGGTCAAAACCAATTTGAACAGCCTTATCTGCTAAATTTCCTGCAGCGGTTAACTTTTGAATTTCATCAGGAGATTTAATCAAGCGCATACGGTCTAAAAAGGGGGTTAAATCCGTAAACTGTCCCGACAGCAGGGACTTTAGTCCCTGGTATTTGCTGATATTTAGATGATCATATTCAAGAGCGATTTTAGAAAAGTCAGTTTTTGACAGTATGGTTTTAAGTTTAGCCCAGGGATTTTCAGAATCACTATAGCCGACAATGGGCAAAGAAAGGAAATTTTTTGCTCTTGCAACTTCCAATTCTGGTAAAAATAATAAGCTTTCTTCTTGGAAAAGAAAAAGCAGCATAAGACGTTCATGGGGGTCACTGTAAAATTCAGTTAAATAGCTAATGGAGATAGGATCTGAAAGGACAGCAGCTTCTATTTCTGCTCGTTCAAGTTTTTGCTTAAGCTGTGTTATTTTTGACATATCAAAACCTTCTTTCTTTTCTTTATTTTTTCAAAAAAGAGAAGAAAAATCAAGTTTCTTAGTCTTTTTTCATTAATCCTAACCGTTTTGCTTGAAAGTGTTTTCAAAACGTGTTAAAATAATTATGTAAGCGTAATTTTCAAAATAGAAGGGATGATACAGGATGAATACAGATGACACGATTACGATATATGATGTTGCCCGTGAAGCAGGTGTGTCTATGGCGACTGTCAGCCGTGTTGTAAATGGAAATAAAAATGTCAAAGAAAATACTCGCAAAAAGGTTTTAGAAGTCATTGAGCGCCTTGATTACAGACCAAATGCTGTAGCGCGCGGTCTCGCCAGCAAAAAAACGACAACAGTCGGTGTTGTCATTCCCAACATTGCCAATGCTTATTTCTCCATCTTAGCTAAAGGAATTGATGATATTGCAACAATGTACAAATATAATATCGTTTTAGCATCCAGCGATGAAGATGACGACAGAGAAATCAATGTCATTAATACCTTGTTTGCAAAACAGGTGGATGGTATTATATTTATGGGGCATCATTTAACAGAGAAAATCCGAGCAGAGTTTTCTCGGGCACGTACCCCGATTGTTTTAGCAGGGACGGTAGATCTGGATCACCAGCTGCCCAGTGTTAACATTGATTACAGTAAGGCAACGCAAGATGCTGTTGATATTTTGGCAAGGAATAACAGCAAAATTGCCTTTGTATCAGGACCGTTAATAGATGCCATCAATGGTAAAGTGCGTTTGAACGGTTATAAAAACAGTTTGAAAAATAATAATTTGCCCTTTAAAGAAGGCCTTGTTTTTGAAGCACAGTATAAATATCAAGAAGGCTATAATCTTGCCCAGCGTGTGATGAATTCAGGTGCGACGGCAGCTTATGTCACAGAAGATGAATTGGCAGCAGGTCTTTTAAATGGTTTATTTGAGGCAGGTAAAAAAATTCCCGAAGACTTTGAAATTATTACCAGCAATGATTCAACGATTGCCCTTTACACACGTCCTAATATGACCTCTATCAGCCAGCCTATTTATGATTTAGGAGCTGTTGCTATGCGCATGCTGACAAAAATCATGAATAAGGAAGAATTGGATGAAAAAGAAATTATTTTGAATCATAATATTAAAGACAGGGGAACAACAAAACCATAGTAACTTAAAAAGTCTGGAAGTCTTATTTCTGGGCTTTTTGCTTAAAGGAGTTCAAAATGACAAATGAAACAATGATGCAGTATTTTGAATGGTATTTGCCTGATGATGGTAAACATTGGCAGCATTTAGCTGAAGATGCAGAACATTTAAAAGCTATTGGCATAACAAAGGTATGGCTTCCGCCTGCTTTTAAAGGAACGAGTTCAAATGACGTTGGTTATGGCGTTTATGATCTTTTTGATCTTGGTGAGTTTGAGCAAAACGGAACCGTTCGGACTAAGTATGGGACAAAAGCAGATTATCTAAGAGCTATTGCTTCTCTGAAGGAAAAAGATATAGTGCCTATTTCAGATATTGTTCTTAACCATAAGGCTAACGCTGATGCTAAGGAAAGATTTGCCGTTGTAAAAGTTAAACCAGATAATCGTTCAGAAACCATTTCAGAACCTTATGAGATAGAGGCTTGGACCCAGTTCAATTTTCCTGGACGGCAGGACAAATACAGTGATTTCAAATGGCATTGGTACCATTTCACTGGGGTGGATTATGACGCCTTACATGATGAAACGGGCATTTATATGATCTTGGGCGATAATAAAGGCTGGGCGGATTCAGAAAACATTGATCAAGAACTCGGCAATTATGACTACCTTATGTATGATGATATTGATTTTAGGCATCCAGAAGTTCAGGAGCATCTAAAATATTGGGCTGATTGGTTTTTGAAAACAAGCGGTGTTGGCGGCTTTCGCTTAGATGCAGTCAAGCATATTGATAAGGTCTTTATGAAAGATTTTATCCGCTATGTTCGCGAAAATCTCAAGGAAGATCTTTATGTTTTTGGTGAATATTGGAAAGACAGCAATAGTGACATTGTTCAGTATCTTGAAGCAACAGATCTGCAATTTGATTTAATTGATGTGATGCTGCATATGAATTTTTTTGAAGCGGGAGAAAAGGGAAGTGATTTTGATCTTTCAACTATTTTAGAGGATAGCCTCATGAAAAGCCACCCAGACTTTACCGTGACTTTTGTAGATAACCATGATTCACAAAGAGGGCAGGCACTAGAGTCAACAGTAGCAGAGTGGTTTAAACCTTTAGCTTACGGTTTGATTCTCTTACGTCAAGAAGGCACTCCCTGTATCTTTTTTGGTGATTATTACGGGATTTCCGGAGAATTCGCGCAAACAGGCTTTCAAGACATTTTAGATAAGCTTCTCTATATCCGGAAATATCATGTTTATGGTCCACAGGAAGATTATTTTGACCATCCTGACTGCATTGGCTGGACCTGTCTGGGTGATGAAAAGCATCCAGATGGTCTGGCCGTTGTCATGACAAATGGTGAGGCCAGCAGTAAGCGGCTAAATATGGGAGAGCTTAATCGCAATAAAGTGTTTGTGGACTATCTTAACAATTGTCCTCAAGAGGTCGTATTAGATGAAGCAGGCTGGGGAGAATTTCCTGTTCAGGCTGCTTCTATATCAGCTTGGGTTAATAAAGAAACTCATTTGTCAAGCTAGTCTGCACTGCTTTTGCTTGACAGCAGTCATTGGCATCTTAGCTGATTTAATGCTATAATTGATGACATGAAAGTTTTATTGTATTTGGAGGCTGAACAGTATCTAAAGAAATCAGGTATTGGACGGGCCATCAAACATCAAGAACGGGCTTTGACTCTGGCAGGGATTGATTATACCACTGATCCAAAGGAAAATTATGATTTAGTTCATATTAATACTTATGGCTTTAAAAGCTGGCGGCTTTTGAATCATGCCAAGAAGGCTGGTACAAAGGTTATTATGCATGGCCACTCAACGGAAGAAGATTTCAGAAATTCTTTTATTGGTTCAAATTTCCTTGCTCCTTTTTTTAGGCGCTATCTCTGTCATTTTTATAAAAAAGCAGATGCGATTATTACTCCCACAGCTTATTCAAAGCGCTTAATTGAAAGATATGGGATTACAAATCCTATCTATCCTGTTTCAAATGGTATTGATTTGGAACGCTATATTCCTAATAAGGCTAAAGAAAAAGCTTTTAGAGATTATTTTCAGCTGTCAGAAGATGAAAAAGTTGTCATTTGTGCAGGCCTTTATTTTAAACGCAAAGGAATAAAGGATTTTGTAAAAGTTGCTCAAAAAATGCCCCATGTTCGCTTTATTTGGTTTGGAGAAACAAATAAATGGGTTATTCCGCATGATGTCAGGCTTATAGTTTCTAAAAAACATCCTGCTAATGTTACTTTTGCAGGCTATATTAAAGGCGATATTTTTGAAGGGGCAATGAGCGGAGCCAGCGCTTTCTTTTTCCCTAGTCTAGAAGAAACCGAAGGAATTGTTGTTTTAGAAGCTCTAGCTAGCCATCAGCATGTGATCTTAAGAGATATTCCGGTTTATGAAGGTTGGATTACAGATGAAGCAGTTGAGCTGGCTACAACGGTTAATGGCTTTGTAGAGGCTATTGAGAAGGTTTTGGACGGTCACAGTCAAAAGAAAGAAATAGGCTATAAGGTTGCACAAAGCCGCAATATTGACAAAGTAGCTCATGAATTGAGTCAGGTTTATCAAAAAGTAATGGAGGGATAAGATGCATGTAGGACTTTTTACGGACACTTATTTACCGCAGGTTTCAGGTGTTGCAACGAGTACTCAGACCTTAAAAGATGAGCTGGAAAAGCAAGGACATGAAGTCTATATATTTACGACCACTGATAAGCATGTAGGCCGTTATGAAGATCCAACTATCATTCGTCTCCCTAGTGTTCCCTTTATTTCTTTTACTGACCGTCGTGTTGTCTACCGCGGACTTTTTGAATCCTATAAAATTGCAAAGACTTATCAGTTAGATATCATTCACACTCAAACAGAGTTTGGTCTTGGCATGCTTGGAAAAATGGTAGGAAAAGCCTTACGAATACCTGTTATCCATACTTACCATACACAGTATGAGGACTATGTTCGCTATATTGCTAATGGAAAAATTATTCGGCCCAATATGGTTAAGTATATTATTCGCAGTTATCTTTATGATTTAGATGGTGTTATCTGTCCTAGCCGCATTGCCTTAAATTTATTAGAAGGGTATTCGGTGAAGATACCTAAGAGAATTATTCCAACAGGAATTTATTTGGAGAATTATGTGCGGCCGGATATTACTGTAGCTGACAGTTTGGCTCTGCGAAAATCTCTGGCGATTGAAGCAGATGAAACCATGCTGCTTAGCTTGTCACGGATTTCTTATGAAAAAAATATCCAAGCTGTTATTGCTTATATGCCATCTATTTTAGCTAAGAATAGCAAAGTAAAATTAGTAGTAGTTGGTGATGGTCCTTATTTGGAAGAGTTAAAAAAACAAGCAAGAGCATTAAATATTGCTGACCATATCATCTTTACAGGTATGGTTAATCATGATCAGACAGCTCTTTATTATAAGGCATCGGATTTCTTTATCAGTGCCTCAACCAGTGAAACGCAAGGGCTGACTTATATTGAGAGTCTGGCCAGCGGCAGACCGATCATTGCTCAGTCCAACCCTTATTTAGATGATTTAATTACAAATAAGATGTTTGGGACACTTTATCAAAGGGAGTCTGACCTTGCTGATGCTGTTTTAGAGGCTATTGAATTAACACCTAAAAAAGAGGAAAAGCTGTGGCAGGAAAAACTGTACGAAATTTCAGCCCAGCATTTTGGCAAGTCAGTTTTTGCTTTTTATTTAGATACGATTATCTCTAAAAAAGCTAAAAAGAAAGAAAAACTATCACTGACTGTAGAAGGCAATCGAGCAGACACCTCTATTAAACTTGTAAAGTCCACTATTAAGCTGCCAGCTACCGTCTTTAAAAAAACAGCTCAAACTTCTGTAAAGGTTGTTAAAGCTCCTGCTCGGATTGTTAATGCTATTCGTGACTTTTTAGACTAAAAAGGCTGGTCTGCCCTTTTCGTCAGGATTTTTCAGACTTGAAAAGTTTAAAAATCCTGTTATAATTATCTTTGAAGACATGTTAAGTGTGCAAGGCTTTAAAGAGAGCGCTTGGCAGCTGAAAAAGCGTAAGCCTGTCATTTTAATACTACTTCCTTGTTTTTATGCAAACATAAAACGGTAGCTGCGTTATAGCTAAAACTGAGGTGTAGGGCTTTTTGCTGTACATGAATGAAGGTGGAACCACGTTGCGACGTCCTTTTTGGAGTCGTGATTTTTTATTTATAAAGGCCATATGAGTGATGATCTGTTTTAATACCCTTCGAAAAATCTCTTCAAACTAGGTCAGCTTCATCTTGCCTGCCCTACCTTAGCACTGCCTGTATCTAACTTCCTAATTTGCTTTTTGATTTTCATTGCGTATAAAGTAAATAGCCTTGTTAACTTTTCAAGGAAACAACGTTTGTCAGTTTTTTGCTAGCCCGGTTGCTATGATAAAAATGAATCATTTAGTTTTAAATGAGTAATAAAGGAGAAAATATATGATTAAAATCACTTTTCCAGATGGTGCTGTACGAGAATTTGAATCTGGAGTTACAACCTTTGAGATCGCAGATAGTATTAGCAAGTCTCTTGCTAAGAAAGCTTTAGCCGGTAAATTTAATGGGAAACTCATTGATACCACACGTGCTATCACGCAAGACGGCAGTATTGAAATTGTGACACCTGACCATGACGATGCCCTGCCAATTCTTCGTCATTCAGCAGCTCATCTTTTTGCCCAAGCTGCCCGCCGTCTCTTCCCAGACATTCACTTAGGTGTCGGTCCAGCCATCCAAGATGGCTTTTACTATGATACGGACAATCAAGCAGGGCAAATTTCTAATGAAGATCTTCCCCGCATTGAGGAAGAAATGAAGAAAATTGTTAAGGAGAACCTTCCATCAATTCGTGAAGAAGTTACTAAGGATGAAGCCCGTGAAATCTTCAAAAACGATCCTTACAAACTCGAATTGATTGAAGAGCATTCAGAGGACGAAGGCGGTCTAACAATTTACCGCCAAGGTGAATATGTCGACCTTTGCCGCGGGCCGCATGTGCCATCAACTGGCCGTATCCAAGTCTTTCACTTGCTCAATGTAGCAGGGGCTTACTGGCGCGGAGACAGTGATAATGCTATGATGCAGCGTATCTATGGTACTGCTTGGTTTGATAAGAAAGACCTCAAGGCTTATCTCAAACGTCTTGAAGAAGCCAAAGAACGCGATCACCGCAAGCTCGGAAAAGAACTTGATCTTTTTATGATTTCGCAAGAAGTCGGACAAGGCCTGCCATTTTGGCTGCCAGATGGAGCAACCATTCGCCGTATCATTGAGCGTTACATCACTGATAAAGAAGTAGCTTCAGGCTATCAGCACGTTTATACTCCGCCAATTGCTTCTGTGGATCTCTACAAAACTTCAGGTCACTGGGAACATTACCGTGAAGATATGTTTCCAACTATGGATATGGGAGATGGTGAAGCATTTGTGCTGCGTCCCATGAATTGTCCTCATCATATTGAAGTTTATAAGAATCATGTACATTCTTATCGTGAATTGCCCATCCGCATAGCAGAGCTTGGCATGATGCACCGTTATGAAAAATCAGGTGCCCTGTCAGGACTTCAGCGTGTACGTGAAATGACCTTGAATGATGGACACACTTTTGTTGCTCTTGATCAAGTGAAAGAGGAGTTCAAGCGGACGCTTCAATTAATTATTGATGTTTACCAAGACTTTAACTTGACAGATTACAGTTTTCGTTTGTCTTACCGGGATCCTAACGATACCCATAAATATTTTGATGATGATGACATGTGGGAAAAATCTCAAACTATGCTCAAAGCTGCTATGGATGATATGGGACTTGATTACTATGAAGCAGAAGGTGAGGCAGCCTTTTACGGACCCAAATTGGACATCCAAGTGAAAACTGCTCTTGGTAATGATGAGACCTTATCAACCATTCAATTGGACTTTTTGCTGCCCGAACGTTTTGAGTTGACTTATGTTGGTGCTGATGGTGAAGAACACCGTCCTGTCATGATTCACCGCGGGATTGTTTCAACCATGGAACGTTTTACTGCTTATCTTATTGAAACTTATAAAGGTGCTTTTCCGACTTGGCTGGCTCCTCATCAAGTTACCGTTATTCCAATCTCAAACGAAGCTCACATTGATTATGCTTGGGAGGTAGCTAAGGAACTGCGCAACCGTGGTATTCGTGTAGATGTGGATGACCGTAATGAAAAAATGCAGTACAAAATTCGCCAAAGCCAAACCAAGAAGATCCCTTACCAACTTATTGTTGGTGATAAGGAAATGGAAGATGGCACGGTCAATGTTCGCCGCTATGGCAGCAAACAAACGCATACCGAAACTATGGCAGAATTTACCAAAAATATCCTTCAAGATATTGAACGTAAATCTAGACCAACTGATGCTGAATAAGAAAAGAAAGAAGTCCATGTGGGCTTCTTTTTGATGTGATTTTGTGCTATAGTTACACTAACGTATAACTAGAATTTATTGTTTGTGTATCCGTAAACAATGATAAAGTGAACTGGGCGGCTAGTTTGATTTATTGCACCGGCTGAGAAATCGCTTTTATCAACGCTCGACAAGTCTCGCATAATGAGTAGTTATATGTTTTTTATTGCACATTCAGGAGAAAAATGTGATTTTCAAAGAAATAAAAGATCTTAATCATTTATCCAGTAGATTGGGAATTGATAGAAATATATTAAATAATTTGTTAAAACAAAAGTATCGTGAAAAGCTTTATGATGTTTATAATATTCCTAAAAAAGACGGTTCAGATAGACAAATTTGTGCCCCTAAGGAACCATTAAAGAGTGTTCAAAAAAAGATTGCAGAGCTTTTATGGCAAGAACAATTATGGATAAATCATGAAAAAGAAGAGAAATATATAAAAGATAAGAAAATGTTAAGAGAGGAAAATTTTCGTACACAAACGTTTTCTGAGGCTATTGAAGATATGAATAGTGGCTACAAACTGACCTTAGAGACCAAAAAATATTATAGATTTCAAAACGATATCATCCAAGCTTTTGAAAAGGGTAAGAGTATTCTTACGAATGCCCAAGTTCACAGAAATAAAAAGTATATTGTTAGTATAGATTTAAAAGATTTTTTTGATAGTTTTACATTTTATCGTGTCAAAGAATACTTTGAAAAGAATAGGGATTTTCAACTATCTAAAGAAATTGCAATGACTTTAGCTAACCTTGTTTGCTATAAATCTAAATTACCCCAAGGAGCTCCTAGTTCGCCAATTCTAACGAATATGATTGGAAGAATTTTAGATTCTCGTATTTTAAAAATTTGTAAAAAATACCGTCTAAAATATACTAGATATGCAGACGATATGACTTTTTCAACAAATGATGATGTAATCATAAAAAAATTGGATGATTTTTTATCTGATCTTAATAGTATTATTGACAATGCTAGCTTTAAGATTAACGAAAAGAAAACAAGAGTAAGTTATTGGAATTCTAGGCAATTAGTAACAGGATTGGTAGTTAATAAGAGAGTTAATACTCCAAGAGAATATTATAAAGCAACTAACTGGACGTTTTGCATTCATTAATCAAGTAGAACGATTTAATGCTGAGTGCATGAATTTAGAACAGACAGAATTTTCAGCAAAGGGAAAGACTTTTCAACGTTTTTTATTTTATAAAAATTTTTATGGTGCTGAAAAACCAGTACTTATTACCGAAGGTAAAACGGATATACGTTATATAAGAGCTGCTTTAAAAAAATTACATAATAAATATCCTAGTCTTATTACTCTTGAAGAAGGCGGAACGGCCAAGTATAAACTTACTTTTTTTAAAAAGTCAGACATAACTGAACAATATTTAGATTTGAATAAACATGGAGGCTCTATATTTGAAAAAGTTTGGAATCTTTATCACGATAATCAGATTTTTAGAAAGAAAAATTTTAATAACATCTATGATTATTTCCAAAGAATTGGCTCAAGATACAAGTCCCCTGTTATCATGATCTTTGATAACGAACTGGACGTGGAAGGTAGTCCTATCCAACAATTTATTAATAAATTTGGCTCAAATGCTAAAATAATATTTGATACAGAATATGAAGAAAATATTCATTTAAAGCGTCAGGAATTAAAGCAAGCAGGAAAAACTAGGCAACAAATAGATTCTGAAATAAAAAAGTTTCAAAAAGATTTTACTGAAGATAAAAAAACTCAACTTAAAACAAAACTTAGAAAAAATGAATGTATCCATTTAAAGGACAATCTTTATTTAATGTTAATCCCGTTAATAAAACCTGAACAAAGTAAATCTGATATAGAAGCTTTACTATTGCCAGAAGATATTGAAAAAATAAATCAAAAATTTGGAAAACAGTTTAATCCTTCTGAAAGGGAATTTATTGAAAAAGATAATTATAGTAAGGATAAATTATCAAAGCAGATAATGTATAGTTATCAAAATATTTCCTTTGAAAATTTTAAAAAATTGTTTGAGAATATAGAAAAAATTATTAATCATAATATTACATAGAGTTACAAATAATCCAAAGAAAAAATAAGTTTAGAGTCGGCAGAAAGCATCTTGGCCGATATCGCCCGTAAATCAAAGCCAGCTGATGCTGAATAGGTAAAAGAAGAAGTCCATGTGGCTTCTTTTTTGCTACGATTCTTAACAAAAAATTCTTATTTTGCCAGCGAAACTTGCTTGAAAGTGGGATAAGAATTCCCTATAATGTAATTAATTTAAAAAAGGTAGGAAAAGTATGATAAGTGAAACGATTCTTCTATTGAGAAAAAAGTTAGGTTATTCCCAGGAAAAATTAGCTGAAAAGGTAGGCGTATCTCGTCAGACCCTTAGTAAATGGGAACTGGGGGAAAGCTTACCGGATATTGTCTCTTCAAACCATTTGGCAGAGATTTTTGGTATCAGCTTGGATGAGCTGGTTAACGGAGATGAATCTCCTTTTGCAGGCAAAGCCAAAGAGGGTAAATATATCTTTGGAACAGTAACGGTTGGTGAAAAGGGACAAATCGTCATTCCTGCACAGGCAAGGAAACTATTTGATATCAAAAAGGGCGATAACCTTATGGTTTTGGGGGATATCAATCAAGGCTTAGCCTTATTGGACAGCGATTTCTTTGTTCAAGCTTTTGAAGAAATGGGGATACTAAAATGAAAAAATTAACAGTCTTTGGGATTGGCTTTACCTTGTTAATGTTTTTTCTGAATCTGATTGGCTGCTATGATTTTGTCATGGTAATAACGCGCAATCAGGCTTATTTTGTAGAACATTATACCTCAGCTATTGAGGCTTATTTTACCAACTATCCTCTCTTCTTTTTGATATTATGGATAAGCAATTTATTGGGTGGGATATTGACTCCAATTTTCTATCTTTTCAAAAAGAAATCAGCTCTTATTTTAGCTGGACTAGCCTTTTGGACAGATGCCATACTAATACTATTGACCAGTCTTTTTAGGAATCGTATTCAGCTTTTTGGTTGGCAATTCGTTTTTGATTTGCTCATTTTAGGCTTGTTTGGTGTCTATTATATGTATTTGCGGAACCTTGTGAAGGGTAATACTCTTTGAAAATCAAAACGATACGTCGTTGACTTCAGCTTGCCGTACTTTTTGAGGAAAGGCAAGCTTTCCTTATTACCATAACCTCAAAAGCTCCCCCGGACCTTTTGAGCTACCTGCGGCTCGTCGCGACGCGAGGAGGTGAAATCAATATTATTTCACCAACGAGCTAGTAAGGTCTTTAGCCAGCTTCATAGAGCTTGGCGTAGAAAATCTAGCATTAGCGGATTTTCTTAAGACGTTGCCTAGTCTAGATTGATTTTCTTTGAGTATAAACATTAATAGAAGAGGCTGAATGTAATTCATCTCAGTCTCTTTTTATAGCTCCATAAAACCACTGCTCGTAACACGACAAACGCATGAAGAAAATCATCTATTGAAAATGATTTGAAAATATCAAAAGAGCTATTTTATACAATTTTAAATGTAAACTGACGGTAGTTTTGTCAGAAATTCACTTTTTCAAACCTCAAATTAGACTATGAAATTTATGTTTACTGTGAATAATAGCCTAATTTTTCACTGTTTCAGAATCTAATTCATGCATTTCTAAAATATTCTGAAAAATTTTTCTTCATGCGTTTGTCCTGTGCTCGTAATGATTCTCTTGACAATTCTTACCTAAAATGATAAGTTTAGTTTGTAATGAACTAAAGGAACTAATGATGGAAGAAACAAAATTAAGAGAGATTGAAAAAATCACCAATATCTTCATGCAGCTGGATTATGCACGTACACCTTCCAGTATTTTGGCTTTTTTAATGCTGGAAGAAGAAGACAGTGTTACTTTTAACAAGATTATTGATCAGCTTGGTCTATCAAAAGCTAGCACCAGCACAGGTCTTCGTTTTCTGGAGGACAAAGGGATAATTAGCTATCACAGTCGCTTGAATTCACGAGAACGTTTTATTCACCTTAATCCTATGGGGATTGTAACTTGGTTAACTTCTAGGATGTCTGTCATTGAAGAAATGAAGAATCTGTTTACTGAACTAGCTGATTATCATGCCTCTGCTTATGGAGAGCAATTCAGAACACTTGCTCACCTCTATGATAAGATAGCTGCTGCTGTTGACCAAGTTTTAGATGATTTTGATAAAGGAGGAGTCTAGGATTTTCTTTTACTATTTTAGTTCAATTAGTTCGGAACAAAAACAAAAAAGGGAGGTCTTCACTAATGAAAGAAAATGATGCTATTTTGAAACGGCAAGATTATAAAATTAAGTTTAATAATAAAGATATGGATTTTTGTTTTAATTGGATGTTGGGAATTGGTCAAATTATCGGAATGAGTGCAGGTGAACTGTTTTATATCGCCAGCGGTATTCGGAATGGTAATCCTGCCGATTGGCGGAAACGCTTCAAGGATCATGCTGATTATTTGGAAAATGAAGCAGAAGAAGCTAAAAAGAACGGTTACCGAAACTTGGTATCTCATTTGTATTTTTCGGCCTGTTATTCCATCCGTGCAGCTCTTCAGTTTACAGATCCTAGTGTGCCGGAATTTATGGAAAATTTCTGAAAAATGGAAAAACTGTTTATGCTAGCTGTGGACAACAGCAAGATTCCGCTTTATGATGTTGCCCAAGTCTTTCGGGTTTCATTTTCAGCTGTACTAAAAACTCCTAAAACGGTTCTTAAATGGGGCAGCAAGCTGGTAACAAGTGTGAACAAGGTTGCAGCAGTCAATTTAAAAAAATATGCTTGGCAATTTGGTCAAGCTGATTTTACGAGCTCTGTCAGTGAAGTTTTGAAACAAGCTCAAACAGTAGACTATCACAAAATAAGCATTCCCAGTCTCTTTCTAGTAGGTGCAGGAGACAGTCCAGAACTCCTGCGACAGACAGAAGTGATAGCTGAAAATTTTCGTAAACGTGGTGTGCCTATCACTGTCAGAAAATTTGAATCCGCCAGCGGTTCAGATGCGCATTGTCAGGTTAATCATTTTCGTCTTATGAACTATGTCGTTTTTGAGTGGCTGAATCATGTTTTTAAGAAAGAGTATAAGGCAGACTAGGCTAGGAATGCTAGTTATAAACTAAATAACTATACTTGTAATGATGCCTTGTTAAAGCTAAATCAGAAAAAAAGAAGTCCTGATGGGCTTTTTTTGACAGACCAAATCAGTAACAATGGAATCACTACTATCAAAGAATCTGCTTCTGTCTTATTGCCTTTTTTGCTATAATAGGGGTTTGAAAGGAGAAAGCCTATGTGGCGTATTTTAAAAAGCTACCCATTTTCACGATCCGGTCTGCAGCAACGCTATCAGCAGGCAAAACAGTTGCTTTTATGGGAAAAGGCAGGCTGGAGCAGAGAAGAGCTCAAGCAAATAGCTCAAAGAGATTTACGGCCATTGGACTTTAGCATAGGCTCGCCGGTTTTTAATCTGCTGTGGCAGCGTGCTTATAAGCTCAAAGACCCTCAGCAGCTGCTTACCATTGTTTTAGATATGTCTGCTATGCCCCAAGAATTATCTGGACATCTAGAAGAAAACCAAAAGTTAGTTCAAGGCTTTTCAGATGATTTGGCACCAGACAGCGCTTTTTGGCATGAGCTGGCTGTCTTAGTCCAGCAAGTTTTCCCGCAGGATAGAATGAGTCAGAAAGATCTTTTGGCCAAAAGAGTTCATCAATTCCGCTATATTATTTCCAGTCAGCAAGCACAATATATTCGTAAACACTATAGAAAAGAAGGTATGGCAGATGATCAAGCCTTAGCCCTGTTTTTAAAAACAAAAAAGGGCAAAGTCTGCTACCGTAAAACTTATGATTACAGCTTATTTGAGTCTGCTAGGCTGCACAATAAGGCAGCCTTGATTGATGGTAAAATGACTTATCCTGATCAAGACTATTGTTTTAATTTTAAGATTCTTTTGCATTTTCACACTGAGTTTATCCTTGATAATAAGGGCCGCTTTTTGAATGAAACTGATGCTGAAGTTTTTCATTTAAACGGTGTCATTAATGGGGCCAGTTTCAATTATGCTAATCAAGGCGATAAACGCCATTGGGAGCTGGATGTGGATCCTGCAGCCTGCCATGATCCTGTTTTCAGAAACAAGGCAGTCTCTAATGACCAGCAAAAGTTTATTTCGCCCAAGTGGATTAAACGAAAAAATCAGGCGAAATCGGATAAAGAATGGCAGGAGAGCTATTTTAATAAAAAGGGACTTTATGCTTATCAAGGCAAGAGCAGTTTTAAGCAGGTTAAGTCTTTAGCACGGCGGTTTAAAAGAGAGATACGCAAAAGTAAAAGTCAGTAATCATTTTGCTGTTCATTTGACTTTTATAACTTAATTCCCAAATCTTCCCTAAAATTTGATAAAATAGGATAGAGAAGAATAGGTAAGGAGATAGCAAGTGGCAAAGAAGATTCGTTTGGTAGCAACAGATATGGACGGCACTTTTTTAAATGAAGCTGGTGCCTTTAACCACAAGCGCTTGGCTCGTTTATTAAAGCAGTTTGAAGACAATAATATTATTCTTGCTGCTGCTAGCGGCCGCGCGCTCTTAGCTTTAGATAAACTATTTGCGGGTTTCACTGATAAAATAGCGATTATTGCTGAAAATGGCGCTTTTATTCAATATAAAGGTGAAACTTTATTTGAACAGCATATGCCCAAAGAGCAATATCTTCAGCTAATTGATAAGATTTTGGAAAATCCTTATAACCGCGGAAAGGAATTATTATTATCTGGTAAAAAAGCTGCTTATATTTTAAAAGACAGCCCGCAGTCTTATATAGATCATATGAGGCTTTATTATGAAAATGTCCAAGTTGTCGAAGATTTTGAAAATCTAGAGGATACTATTTTCAAAATAACGACAAATTTTGCTCCCCAAGATGTCCGCAATGGTGAGAACTGGCTAAATGAACAATTGCCCCATATGCAGGCTGTAACAACTGGTTTTGCCTCTATTGATGTTATTCAGCGCGGATCAAATAAAGGTTTTGGGCTTGATCATCTTTGTCAGAAATTAGTTATTCCTTCCCATCAGACATTAGCTTTTGGCGACAATCTAAATGATTGGGAGATGCTGCGTTTTGCAGGCCATGCTGTTGCCCCAGAAAATGCACGATCAGAAATTCAAAAAATAGCTGATGAAGTAATTGGGCATCATAATGAAGAATCTGTCATGTCTTATATGGAAGGGCTGGTAAATGGCTAAAATTAAATTATTGGCTTTAGATTTGGATGGGACACTTTTTAATCAGAAAAAAGAAATCAGCCTGGAAAATAAAGCAGCTTTAAAGGCCGCGCGTGCCAAGGATGTCAAAGTGGTGCTGACAACAGGACGGCCAATCAAAGCAATGGAATATTTACTTAAAGAGTTAGATTTAATTTCTGATGATAATTATATTATTACTTTTAATGGTGGTTTGGTTCAAAAGACAAACGGAGATATCTTGGATAAAAGTGAGCTTAGCTATCAACAAGTCGAAAACATTCAGGCAGAGATGGAAAAACTAGCTCTTCCTGTAGATATTCTCAGCGATGGTATAGTTTACAGCATTTCGAATCAGGATCACCATTCACGGTATCACTTAGCTAACCCGACACTTTCCTTCAAAAAAATTGCAGGTTTGGATCATCTGCCGCGAGATATCATCTATAATAAAGTTGTCATTGTTTATGAGGCCGCTTTTTTGGACCAGCAAATCTTGAAAATTCCAGCTTATTTTTACGATAGGTTTGAGGTTTTTAAATCGCGTGATATTATTTTAGAAATTATGCCAAAAGGTGTACATAAAGCGGTTGGTCTTGACTTGCTCGTCAAACATCTAGGGATTGATGCCAGTGAGGTCATGGCTATGGGAGATGAAGAAAATGACCTAACAATGCTGAGATGGGCAGGTTTAGGTGTCGCTATGGCAAATGGGACTGCCGCAGCTAAACAGGCAGCAGATGCTGTGACTGCCCGCACGAATGAGCAATCAGGAGTTGCTGAGGCTATTGAAAAATATATTTTAAAAGAGGATAAAAATGGGATTATTTGATCGATTATTTGGAAAGAAAAAACAAAAAGAATCTGCACAAACACAATTAAATCAAGAAAACAAAGAAGATTTAAATAGAGAAAACCATGCTTCATTAACGGATTCTACTGAGAAAACAGAGCATAGCAAAGAAAAAGCAAAGCATACAGCAGACAGTGCTGATACGGTGAAGGAGACTCAAGATTCTTTTTCAGAGACAGAAGCAAGTTCGGCTAAGCAGGAATTGACAGAAGAAGGCTCATCTCTTAAAAAGGAAGAACAGTCCCAGGTATCAATCGAAAAAGACTCAGCAGCTATTTCAGATGAGACAGATCCAATAGGAGCAGTTGCTAACAAAGCTGCCCCTCAAGAAAGCAATGAACACGAGAAAGAGCATAACTCCTCTGATGCTTTTATGCAAGACTATTATGTGAGAAAAGCAGAATTAGCTCAGCAGGCTCAGTCAGAAAACAGCGAGAAACTCTCTGATGATAGGAATATGCTTGATGAGAATCAAGGATCGTCTCAATTAACAGAAACTAAAGAAGAGACTGTAGCAGAAGCTGCAGCTTTAAGTTCTGATAACGCTCAAAAATCAGAATCAGAAGAAGAAAAATACAATCGCAGCTTAAAGAAAACACGTTCAGGATTCGGTGCAAGGCTTAATGCTTTTTTAGCGAATTTTCGTAATGTAGATGAAGCGTTTTTCGAAGAACTAGAAGAAATGCTGATCCTTTCTGATGTTGGTGTACAGGTAGCTTCAACCTTAACAGAAGATCTGCGCTATGAAGCTAAGCTGGAAAAAGCTAAAAAGCCAGAAGCACTGCGCCGTGTTATCATTGAAAAGCTTGTTGATATTTATGAAAAAGACGGACAGTTTAATGAAAAAATTAACATGCAAAATGATGTCACCGTTATGCTTTTTGTCGGGGTAAATGGAGTCGGGAAAACAACTTCTATCGGAAAATTAGCTTATAAATATAAGCAGCAAGGCAAGAAAGTCATGCTCGTTGCCGCTGATACTTTCCGAGCTGGAGCAGTAGCCCAGTTATTAGAGTGGGGGCAGCGCGTGGGTGTTCCTGTTATTAAAGGTCCTGAAAAAGCTGATCCAGCTAGTGTTGTCTATGATGGTGTTGAAAAGGCAGCTGCAGAAGGAATTGATATCCTTATGATTGATACAGCTGGCCGCTTGCAAAATAAAGACAATCTAATGGCAGAGCTTGAAAAGATCGGCCGGATTGTTAAGCGTGTTATTCCAGATGCGCCGCATGAAACACTGTTGGCTCTTGATGCCTCAACAGGGCAAAATGCTCTCATTCAGGCTAAAGAATTTTCTAAAATAACACCTTTAACAGGAATCGTTTTGACAAAGATTGATGGTACAGCAAAAGGCGGAGTCGTTCTGGCTATTCGTCAGGAATTGGATATTCCGGTGAAATTTATTGGTTTTGGAGAAAAGATAGATGATATTGGTGAATTTAATTCCGAAGATTTCATGAAAGGACTTTTGGAAGGCTTGATCTAACGGTAAAGAGCGGCTGTGTCTTGTATTCTAGATCATTCTCTCATCAGTATTTGACATAAATGATAAGTAAATAAACTCTTGCAAACCTATTTAGCTAGTGTTTGCAAGAGTTTTTGTTTTTTAGCATAAGAAAAGTCTAAAGAAAACTTTATTTGTGATTTCTCTTTAAACCAAGAAGTTTATTATTTTTTTGTTATTGTTTCTTGTAAGCTAGCAAAGAGTAATTTGAAACATAGGAAAATGAAAATGACCAAAATGAATAAAACACTAAAAATGATTTTAACGCCGCTGGCCATATTAGGAGCGAGCTGAAGAACGACTGAGGACAGTGCTGTTCCTAAGGCACCAGCAAATTGCTGCATCATTTGAAAGATAGCCGTAGCATCCGCAGTTTTATCCTTAGGAAGCTGGGAAATGGCTACTGCCATAGTATTGTTAAAGGACATATTGCGTCCGAAAGTAAAAATGATATAAACCAAAGCCATCAGAGTCACTGATAAGGATTGATAGAAAAAAGCAAGTAAAATTAAACTGATCGCAAATAAACTATTTCCTAAATAAAGAGAAAGTTTTGGCCCTTTTAAGTCATATAGTTTTCCAAAAAAAGGAGCTAAAAGCCCACCCAAAAGGGTACCTGGCAGCAGTACAAAGCCTGCCAAAGTTGTTGAAACGTGATTAACCTGTACAAGGAAGTTGGGAATCACAAAATTAGAAGATAGGTTAATAAACTGATAGATGAAAAAAGGAATTAATCCTAAAAGAACAGGAGCTTGTTTTAAGATGCGAATATCTAAGAACGGCTGCTCTGATTTTAAAGTTCTAAAGATAAAAAGACTTAAGGCCGCCAGAAAAACAACTAAAGCAAAGAAATTGACAGAGCCTGATTCAAGACTAGAGATAACCAGCAGGAAAAAAGACAGGGCAAGAGCAAGCAATAAAAAGGCTAGCAGGTCAAAAGGTCTTTTCTTATTTTTAGGTGTGTTTTCCAAAGCAAAATAACTGATGACAAGGGCAATCACTGGAATAGGCAAGGTCAGTATAAAAATCCACTGCCAAGAAAAATGAGCGATCATAAAGCCGCCATAGGTCGGTCCAAAAGCAGGGGCTAGACTCATAATAAGCCCTCCTATCCCCATGTAGGTCCCTATATGGCTTATAGGGATACGCTCAATGATCAGGTTGAACATCAAAGGCATAGCGATACCGGTACTAAAACCCTGAAGAGCTCGTCCTATAATCATCAAACTAAAATTTTTACTGACAATACAAGTGATGGTTCCTAATAGAAAAAGTAAAACAGAAGTTATGAATTGCTGGCGCTCTTTCACATTTTGCTGTAAAGTAGCACTCAATGTCATAGCGATAGCTACTGCCAACAAATAAATGGTCGTAATCCATTGAAGACTGCTTAAAGGTAAATGAAAAACGCTCATCAATTTTGTAAAAGTAACATTCATACTGGTTTCAGACAAGATACCTGAAAATCCGACTAAAGCTGCTGCAATGATAGATAATTGTGTTTTTCGAGAGACATAATCTGTAGATTGTGAACTGTCCATAGAAACTCCTACTCTTATTTTTATTTCATTGTAACACAAAAAAATAGAGGCACCAAGTTTATTTGAAAATAAGCTTGGTGCCAACCCTGATAGGTATCAGCTCTCTATTGATTTAAAAAACACGGTAAACATAAGGATTTTTAGGCTTTGCGGTTGCTGAACTTTTATCAATGTGAAGGACAGGCAAAGTTTGTTTTAATTCCTGATTGTATTCAACAGAAATTTTGCCGCTTACCTTAACCCAGTCATTGTTATGATAATGCGCTGATCCCCCCTTGGTCAGGAGACCGTAGACTCCCGAATCAGCTATACAGTGGATAATTCCAAAGCGGAAGAGAAACTGACTGTTTTTATTTTTAGGGTCATTATAGACAAAACCGACATACTCAATTTCACGGTTTTTAAATTCTTCTGGAAAAAGATAGATGATTTCCATTACCTCCATATAGTTTTGTGTTGTAATGGTTAATTTGCCTTTGCCCCGGTAGCGTTTTAAGCTGGATTGCATTTCCTTGTTATAAGCTGATTTCGTGAAATAAAGACTGGTATCGGGCTTTAGGTATTGGACACGCGTCCCATCTGAGCTAGTTCCTGAATTAGCTGATCCTGCAGCTAGAGGAAAATGGTAGCCTTTAGCTGAAACGGTTGTTGAATCAAGGGAAACAGTTGGTACCAAAAGCCCTACGAAAACAGGAAGAACAAGAATCACAGGACTGAGAAATTTTGCCAGTCGGCTAGAGAGATGAGAAGGGACTTTTAGCTGTTTCATCCAAACAATTAACTGGACAATTGCTAAAATGAAGGACAGTGCCATTGATATGTAAGCTAAATAAGAATAATGATTATTGATATAATGATCAAGTTTTCCTGATAGCTGCAAATACATCCCTAATTCAAAATAGCCGGCTAAAATAAGAAATCGAATCATCCCATCACCCCCACAAGTAAGCAATATGCAATGATAATCAGACTAGAGGTTGTAACAAATTGCCAAATAAATTTAAAGGTAAAGGCATTGCGCATCATCATTAAATTTTTAATATCAACCATAGGGCCAATTAACAAAAAAGCCATAACTGGAGCTAAGCCAAAGCTTGCTAAAAGAGAGGAGCCAATAAAAGCGTCTGCTTCACTGCAAAGGGATAAAATAAATGCCAGCAGCATCATAATGAGAATAGCTGTAAATGGATTATGGCCAATACTTGTTAGGACTCGAGTGGGAATATAAATCTGCATGCAGGCCGCTACCAAACTGCCAAAAACAAGGTAGCGCCCTGTATCAAACAACTCATCCACCGCATGAACCAAGGCATAAAAGACTTTCTGATAAGCTTTCTTATCAGAGTAACTGTGAAAATGAGCAGGTTTAGCTGTTTTTTTGATAATGTCTTCATTGACGATAAAACCAAGTAAAATGCCCAAAGACAGAGCTACAATGATAGCTCCTACTAGTCGCAAGATAACAAAACGCCAAGAATTCCCAAAGGCCGAGTAAGTAGCAAAAAGAACGATAGGATTAATAATCGGAGCTGTTGCCAGAAAAGGAATGGCTGTATAGCTAGGGACTTTTTTCTCCAAGAAACGGTTGACAATAGGGATGATGCCACATTCACAAGAAGGGAAAATAAAACCTATAAAAGTGCCAAAAAGGATACGCGGGAACTTTTTTTTCGGTAGATATTTATTTACAATATCAGGGGTTAGATAAACTTCAATAAAACCAGATAAAATAGCACCTAACAGTATAAAGGGCAAAGCTTCAATAATAATCGAAAGAAAAATTGCTAAACACTGCAAGACGCTATTGGGTAAACTATTAAAAATTGCCATGAAATGTATTTCTATGCTTTCTTGTTTTCTTTTTCTTGTTTTTCTTTTTTAGAATTAGAATCTGGAGATGGTGCTTTATCTAAATTAGGTAATGTCGCAAAATTTTCCATCATTTTTTCTAATTCATCATTTTTATTAAATCTAATGGCCATAAAAGTTACTTCACCTTTCTCATTTAATATTCTTATTATACTACCAATTAAAAAAATATAACAGTTAAAAACTTTCTTTTTCAGCTGAGCTTATCAGTTGAAATTATTACTAATTAGTGTTAATTTATGATTTATCACTTTATCTAAAGGAGAAATATATGGTTATTGAATTAGGTATTTCAACATTTGGTGAAACAACACCGCTTGAAAAAAAGGGATATGCTCTCTCACATGCAGAACGGATTCGTAACATGGTAGCAGAAATAGAGTTAGCTGACCAAGTTGGACTGGATATTTATGCGATTGGTGAGCATCACAGAGAAGATTTTGCTGTCTCTGCTCCTGAAATTGTCCTTGCAGCTGGGGCTGTCAAAACACGGCAGATTCGTCTCTCCAGTGCAGTGACTATCCTTTCCTCCATTGACCCTATCCGTGTTTATCAGCAGTATGCCAGCATTGATGCACTGTCTCAGGGAAGGGCAGAAATTATGGCAGGACGAGGTTCTTTTGTCGAATCTTTCCCGCTTTTTGGTTATGATCTAGCAGATTATGAAGAACTGTTTGAAGAAAAACTAGCCATGTTATTAAAAATTAAAGAGAAAGAATACCTCAGCTGGCAAGGAAAACATACTCAAACTGTCCTTGAGCGTCCTGTCTATCCGCGGGCAGTTCAAAAAGATTTTCCGATTTGGGTGGCGACTGGCGGAAATTTAGACTCTACTGTAAAAATTGCTGAAAAAGGTCTGCCTATTACTTATGCTGCTATTGGAGGAAATCCTAAATCTTTTGCAGGGCTTGTTTCGATTTACAAAAAAATAGGGCAAAGAAGCGGCTATTCACTTGAACAGCTTAAAGTTGCGGCCCATTCCTGGGGCTGGCTGTCAGAGGATCATGAACAAGCTATTAAGGATTATTATTATCCTACCAAGATAATAACAGATCATATCGGGCGCGATCGTCCCCACTGGCAAGAGATGACCTATGATTCTTATCTGGAGGCGGTTGGTCCTGAAGGTGCTATTTTTGCAGGAGATCCAGATCATGTGGCTGAAAAAATAATTAACCTTGTAAAGGAACTTCAACTAAACCGCTTTATGCTTCATTTACCAGTTGGTTCTATGCCGCATGAGGAAACACTCAAGGCTATTAAGCTTTACGGAGAAAAAGTAGCTCCTAAAGTCAGAGCGTATTTTCAGTAAAGTTTCTTATCTCTTGTCATTAGCAGTCTGACAGACATAAAAGAACCTTTTTCTATCACGATTGTTTCATTTAGTGTTTGAGAGACATATCATGAGAAAAGAAGAATATAAAGACATAAGTTTGATTAAAATTTAGTTTTAATTATGCTATAATACTTTTTATGGAAATGATTGAAAGAATTGCTCAAGAATTGAGCCTAAAAGAAAAGCAAATTAAAAAAGTTTTAGAATTAACTTCAGAAGGAAATACGATACCCTTTATTGCCCGTTATCGCAAGGAAATGACAGACAATTTAAATGAAGTTGATATCAAGGCTATTATTGATCTAAATAAGAGTTTAACGGCTTTAAGTCAAAGAAAAGAAGCAGTTTTAGCTAAAATTGAAGGACAGGGGAAATTAACACCAGATCTGCAGAAGGCCATTGAAGCAGCAGCTAAGCTGGCCGATGTTGAAGAGCTTTATTTACCTTATAAAGAAAAACGCCGTACAAAAGCAACTATTGCGCGTGAAAATGGCCTTTTTCCGCTGGCACGCCTTATTTTACAAAATGTTTCAGATTTGCTAGATCAAGCTGCAAGCTTTGTTAATGAACTTTTTGACAGTCCTGAAAAAGCTTTAGCTGGTGCAGTAGATATTTTGGTTGAAGCTTTGGCAGATGATGCTAAGCTGCGTTCCTGGACATATAATGAAATTTGGGCCAATAGCTCTATTGCATCAGAGGTGAAAGATCCAAGTCTTGATGAGAAAAAGATTTTTCAAATCTACTATGATTTTTCTGAAAAAGTATCAAAAATTCAGGATTATCGTGTGTTAGCTCTTAATCGCGGAGAAAAATTAGGGATTCTTAAAGTTCAATTTGATCATAATCTCGATAAAATGCTTCGTTTTTTTGAGGCACGTTTTAAAGATAAGAATAGCTATATTGAGCAGACTGTTCAGGCTGCCCTTAAAAAGAAAATTTTACCATCTATGGAGCGCCGAATTCGGACAGAACTAACCGAGTCGGCAGAAGACGGTGCCATTCAGCTTTTTTCTGATAATTTAAAAAGTTTGTTAATGATTCCGCCTTTAAAAGGTAAAATGGTACTTGGTTTTGATCCCGCTTTTCGTACAGGTGCTAAATTAGCTGTTGTTGATCAGACCGGAAAATTAATTCACACTCAGGTTATTTATCCTGTGCCTCCAGCTAGCTCAGATCGAATCAAAAAGGCCAAGGATAGTTTAGGTAAACTTATCAAAGAGTATGCTATTGAAATTATAGCTATTGGAAATGGCACGGCCAGCCGTGAAAGCGAGGCTTTTGTAGCAGAAGTACTTAAAGAGTTTCCAAAAGTATCTTATGTTATTGTCAATGAGAGCGGAGCCTCTGTTTATTCGGCTTCTGAGTTAGCACGTCAGGAATTTCCGGATTTAACGGTTGAAAAACGTTCAGCTATCTCTATTGCCAGACGCCTTCAAGACCCTTTAGCAGAATTGGTTAAAATTGATCCTAAATCAATCGGTGTTGGTCAGTATCAGCATGATGTCAGCCAGAAAAAATTAGCAGATAAGCTTGATTTTGTTGTCGAAACGGTTGTTAATCAAGTAGGTGTTAATGTTAATACTGCCAGTCCAGCCCTTTTGGCACATGTGTCAGGACTGAATAAGACAATTTCTGAAAATATTGTAAAGTACCGAGAAGATAATGGTCTTTTAAAATCCCGCAAAGATATCCAAAATGTCCCTCGTTTAGGAGCCAAAGCGTTTGAACAGGCAGCTGGTTTTTTGCGTATCCCAAATGCAGAAAACATTTTAGATAATACCGGTGTCCATCCAGAATCTTACCAAGCTGTGGAAAAACTTTTTAAATTGCTGGAAATTAAGAACTTAGACACCGATGCCCAAACAAAACTGCGCTTACTAAATATTAATGAAACAGCTGATCAGATAGGGCTTGGTCAGGAAACGCTAAAAGATATTGTGACTGATTTGTTGAAACCAGGCCGTGATTTACGTGATGATTTTGCAGCTCCTAAGCTTCGTCAAGATGTTCTTGAGCTATCAGATTTAAAAATTAGCCAGCAGCTAGAAGGTACAGTTCGAAATGTTGTTGATTTTGGAGCCTTTGTTGATATAGGGCTCCATGAAGATGGCCTGATTCATATTTCACAGATGAGCAAAAGTTTTGTAAAGCATCCCAGTCAGCTGGTATCAGTTGGTGATGTTGTTACTGTCTGGGTTTCAAAAATTGATACAGAGCGCGAAAAAGTTAATCTGTCTTTGGTACCCTTAAATGAACTTAATACAATACGTTAAAAAAGTTTCTAGGGAAGACTTTGGTTTGCTCTTTCAGCACGAAGCCGTTTGGAACACACGCCTGCGTACGACAGGAGGCCGTTTTTTTCCCAAAGATGGACATTTAGAGTTTAATGTCAAACTATATGAAAATATTGAGTTGAAAACATTTCGGCAAATCGTACGCCATGAACTTTGCCATTATCATCTGTATTTTGCAGGAAAGGGTTACCGTCATAAAGATAGGGATTTTAAAGAGCTTTTGAAGCAGGTAGACGGTCTTCGTTATGCTCCTTCTATAAGGGAAAAACAGTTTTATCATTATTATCAGTGTCAGTCCTGCGGTCAGCTTTATCAAAGAAAGAAACGTCTAAACACCCAGAAATTTGTTTGCGGTAAATGCCGAGGAAAATTGAGGGAACAAAATCAAAATCAGTCGTAAGACTGATTTTATTTTGGAGAGGATATTTTATACTGATAAAGTAGGAGAGCTTAACAACCATTTTTATGGCAGCTGAAGAAGGGAAGCAGTTTTTATGTCAAAAGCAACGTTTTATAAGTTGAGGAAAAAGAGTATGGCTAGCGGTGTTATCGCTGGTTTAGCTGATAAATACGATTGGGAATTACCAATAGCCAGAGTTTTAGCAGCTCTTTTCATGTATATTTTTCCAGGAGGAATAGTTCTTTATATTATTTTAGCTGTCTGCTTACCCTATAAGGAAGATTTAGACAGAGAAGATTACCAAGCACATTACCATTCCCAAGGAAGCCGTAAGCGTAAAGATGCTGAAATTATCAGCGATGAAGAAGATAACTGGTTTTGACAATTCTAAGTTTTCCCATTTTTTATAATATAATCTTCTTATGAACAGGAAAGAAGGTTATTTTTTAATAATAAAAACTGACAGAGGTCAAGACTAAGAAGAGGTCATGGCCTCTTTATTTTTGTAACACTTCTTTAAGCTATTAACTTGCAAGCGAGACTCATTTTATCTAGCTATAAAACAGTTTTCATTTGCCTTTCTGAAGCAAAGTAACATGTTAAATTGATGTTTTACTTTACTTCTTTTGCCACTTTTTATGGCAACTTACTTTTTCTCTTTTGATTTTATGATATAATAGGGTGCTAAGGAGGTAGTATGGCAGTTACAGTACAAATGTTGGTTGACAAGGTTAAATTGGACGTTGTCTATGGTTCAGAAGAACTTTTACAAAAAGAAATTGTAACCTCTGATATTTCCCGTCCTGGCCTTGAGATGACTGGCTATTTTGATTATTATTCTCCAGAGCGCATTCAATTGTTAGGGATGAAGGAGTGGTCTTATCTCACTCAGATGACTTCTCATAATCGTTATTCTGTCTTAAAAGAAATGTTTCGCAGAGAAACGCCAGCCGTCATTGTTGCCAGAGATCTGACTATTCCAGAGGAAATGCTGAGAGCTGCTAAAGAGGAAGACATAGCTGTATTACAGAGTCATGTTCCTACTAGCCGGCTTTCAGGGGAGATGTCCTGGTATCTAGATTCCTGTTTAGCTGAGAGAACCAGTGTACATGGCGTTCTTATGGATATTTACGGAATGGGAGTACTTATCCAAGGGGATTCTGGCATTGGAAAAAGTGAAACTGGCCTTGAATTGGTAAAACGCGGCCACCGTCTTGTAGCAGATGATCGTGTTGATGTCTTTGCTAAAGATGAAGAGACGCTGTGGGGAGAGCCAGCCGAAATTTTACGTCATTTTTTAGAGATTCGCGGTGTTGGGATCATTGATGTTATGAGCCTCTATGGAGCTAGTGCTGTTAAAGACTCTTCACAGGTTCAGCTGTCCATTTATCTTGAAAATTTTGAAAAAGATAAGATTTTTGATCGTTTGGGAAATGGCAATGAAGATATTGAGCTCTCAGGAGTCAGGATTCCTCGTATTCGTATACCTGTGAAAACGGGTCGAAATGTTTCTGTAGTTATTGAAGCTGCAGCGATGAATTATCGTGCAAAACAAATGGGCTATGATGCGACAAAAACATTTGAAAATCGCTTAACAGATCTGATTGATCAAAATGAGGTGAACAATGATTAATCCAATTGCTGTAAAATTGGGCCCTTTGTCCATTCATTGGTATGCTATCTGTATTGTGTCAGGGCTTTTATTAGCTGTTTATTTGACAAGAAAAGAAGCTCCTAGAAAAAAGATCAAATCAGATGACATTTTGGATTTTATTCTGTTAGCTTTTCCCATAGCCATTATCGGTGCAAGACTTTATTATGTTGTTTTTAATTGGGATTATTATGGCAAAAATCCAAGTGAAATTCTCATCACCTGGCACGGGGGAATTGCTATTTATGGTGGTCTGATTGCAGGGACTATAGTTTTATTTATCTTTTCCTATTATCGGATGATTAAACCAATTGATTTTTTGGATATAGCTGTTCCAGGCGTCATGATAGCCCAGTCTATTGGCCGCTGGGGAAACTTTTTCAATCAAGAAGCGTATGGTAAAGCTGTCAGCCAGCTCAATTATTTGCCTGACTTTATCAGAAAGCAAATGTTTACTGACGGACATTATCGAACACCAACCTTTCTATATGAATCCTTGTGGAGTTTACTAGGCTTTATCCTTATTATAGCCTTGCGGCATAGGCCTAAATTATTTAAAGAAGGAGAGATCACTTTTTTTTACTTGATTTGGTATGGCTGTGGCCGTTTTGTCATTGAAGGAATGCGGACAGACAGTCTTATGCTGATGGGACTGCGTGTTTCACAGTGGCTGTCAGCTTTATTGGTTATTTTTGGTATTGCTATGGTGTTTATGAGGCGCCGTAATAAGGAATTGGCTTATTATTAGTCAATACATTATCATTATAATATATAGATTTAGGAGAAAATTATGTGGGAAATTGCTTTATTGATTTTTGCGATAGCATTTGCAGTCTTAACGATTTTTGTTATTTTACTGATTAGAAAAATGACAGAGACAGTCGATGAGACACGCCAGACCATTAAAATACTAACAAGCGATGTAAATGTCACACTTTTTCAAACCAATGAACTTTTAGCTAAAACAAATGTTTTAGTTGAAGATATTAATGGAAAAGTGGAGACCATTGATCCTCTTTTTACTGCTATTGCTGATTTATCAGAAAGTGTTTCTGATTTAAATCAACAAGCGCGTTATTTTGGACAAAAAGCAAGTAACTTTAGTGCTAATGCTGGCAAAGCAGGAGCAGCTTTTACTTTTGCTAAGGTCGCTTCAAAGCTATTTCGTAGAAAAGGAGAATAATTATGGGATTTTTAAAAACAGTTATTATCGGAGCAGCTTCCGGCGCAGCTGCAGCTTATTTCTTATCTACTGAGGAAGGGAAACGATTCCAAGAAAAGGTAGAAAAAACGATAAAAGGATACAAGGAAAGTCCTGAGGAATACCACCAATACTTTGCTCAAAAAGCATCAGAATACAAAGATGCTGCGGCTGATACTTTAAATACTTACAAAGAGAAATTTGAATCAGGTGAGTTAGGTAAGGAAGACGTTATTTCAGCGGTTAAAGAAAAAGCTAATCAGGCAGGAGATGTAGCTAATCAGGCTTTTTCAGGAGTTAAGGATCGCTTTACTCAGGCAAGAAGCCATTCTAAAAATGAAGGATCAAAAAAATTACTCATTTCAGATGAACAAGTATCATCTGATGATATTGTTATTGAGTATGAGCCTAAGGATAGTAAAGGAGCTTGGGATAAAAAATAGTCCCAAGCTCTTTATGGTTATAGCAGTATTGTTTTTTAAGTGTATTATACAACTAAAAAAGCTTCCTTTTCGGAAGATTTTTTATTGTTTGGCTTTAAAGTGTTTAAAAGCAGATTTAACAGCAGCTGTGACTCCCCAGCTGATTAATAGAGCAGAAGGAAAGGCAAAAAGAGGAGGGAACTTAGCGACCAACAGAATGAAGCAGGTCAGGATAGTCACAATACAAAAGAAAGCTAGCCTAGCGAAAAAGATAAGCTCACGCAGTTTTGTCCTGCTATCATCAAAATCTTGAAATTCTTGATACTTAGGCGTGTAGTCCTCTTGAAAATCATAATATTCATGATTTTCCGGCTGCCTATTCAGATTAGCTGGCATATCTTCCTCCTTTAAATATTCCATAACATATTATCATAAATCAAAGTATTTGTCATCTATTTTTTGAAAAAAAGTAGATTTTTATCTTAAATTTGATACAATGTTAAATATGAAAAAAATTAAGATAACAGCAACAGCTGAATCGATTGAACAAGTCAAAGCATTAGTAGCGGCAGGGATAGACAGGATATATGTCGGTGAAAAAGATTATGCTTTGCGTTTGCCGCATACGTTTACTTATGATGATTTAAGAGAGATTGCTCAAATAGTCCATGAGGCAGGAAAAGAATTAACAGTAGCTGCGAATGCTCTGATGCATCAGGAAATGATGGATAATATAAAGCCTTTTTTGGAGTTAATGAAGGAGATTAAAGTAGATTACCTCGTCGTTGGCGATGCGGGTGTTTTTTATGTCAATAAACGTGATGGTTATCATTTTAAGCTGATTTATGATACGTCTGTTTTTGTGACCTCTAGCCGCCAGATTAATTTTTGGGGGCAGCATGGTGCAGTTGAAGCTGTCTTAGCAAGGGAAATCCCTTCTGAGGAATTGTTTGCAATGTCTGAAAATTTAGAGATTCCTGCAGAGATATTAGTCTATGGGGCATCAGTGATCCATCATTCAAAGCGTCCTTTGCTGCAAAATTATTATAATTTTACACATATTGATGATGAGAAAACAAGGGAACGCGGTTTATTTTTGGCAGAACCTGATGATCCAGCATCTCATTATTCTATTTATGAAGATCAGCACGGGACTCATATTTTTATGAATAATGACATTGATTTAATGACTAAACTGTCAGACTTAGTTGAACATAATTACTTTAACTGGAAGCTAGATGGTATTTACTGTCCTGGACAGCATTTTGTTGAAATTGCTAAAGCCTTTGTCACAGCCAGAGATTTAATTCAGGCTGATAAGTTCAGTCAAGCGCAAGCTTTTCTTTTAGATGAGGAAATTCGTAAATGGCATCCCCAAAACCGCGGTTTGGATACTGGATTTTATGACTTTGATCCCAATCTTGTTAAATAATAGTGAGTAAATCAATAAAAAGGATATTAAATGACACAACAAATAAAGAAAAAAAGACCAGAGGTGCTGTCGCCTGCTGGGACATTAGAAAAATTAAAAGTTGCAGTTGATTATGGTGCAGATGCTGTTTTTATAGGAGGGCAGGCCTATGGTTTACGCAGCCGAGCAGGCAATTTCTCAATGGAAGAAATGGCTGAAGGTATCTCTTATGCCCACGATCATGGAGTAAAAGTCTATGTAGCTGCTAATATGGTAACCCACGAAGGTAATGAAATTGGAGCTGGTCAGTGGTTTCGACAATTACGTGACTTAGGCCTTGATGCTGTAATTGTGTCAGATCCAGCCCTTATTACAATTTGCGTAACAGATGCTCCTGGTTTAGAGATTCACTTATCAACGCAGGCCTCATCTACAAATTATGAGACTTTTGAATTTTGGAAAGAACTCGGCTTGACACGAGTTGTTTTAGCGCGTGAAGTATCAATGGCTGAATTAGCTGAAATACGTAAGCGTACCAGTGTTGAAATTGAAGCTTTTGTCCATGGTGCTATGTGCATTTCCTACTCTGGCCGCTGTGTTCTTTCTAATCATATGAGCCACCGTGATGCCAATCGAGGCGGCTGTTCTCAGTCCTGCCGCTGGAAATATGATTTATATGATCTGCCCTTTGGTCAAGAACGCCGTTCACTTAAGGGTGAAATACCAGAAGAATTTTCTATGTCAGCTGTCGATATGTGCATGATCGAAAACATACCGGATATGATCGAAAATGGTGTTGACAGTCTTAAAATTGAAGGACGTATGAAGTCTATTCATTATGTTTCAACAGTGACTAATTGTTATAAGGCTGCTGTTGACGCTTATTTGGAGAGTCCGGCAAAGTTTGAAGCTATGAAAGAGGATTTGATTGATGAACTATGGAAAGTTGCTCAGCGTGAATTAGCAACTGGTTTCTATTATCATAGACCGACTGAAAATGAACAATTATTTGGAGCCCGTCGGAAAATACCGCAATATCAGTTTGTTGGTGAGGTTATAGATTTTGATGAGACTGCCATGCGGGCGACTATCCGTCAACGCAATGTTATTAATGAAGGTGATTCTGTTGAATTTTATGGTCCAGGCTTTCGACATTTCAAAGCCTTTATTAAAGATTTACATAATGCTGATGGGCAAAAAATTGAACGTGCCCCAAAACCAATGGAACTATTGACTATTACTGTGCCTCAAAAAGTTAAAGCAGGTGATATGATTCGTGCCTGCAAAGAAGGTTTAGTCAATCTTTACAAAGAAGATGGCAGCAGTGTGACTGTTAGGGCATAAGATTGTTAAGAATTTAAAAACAAAGGATTATTTTTATCCTTTGTTTTTAAATTCTATTTCGTTCTTAGTTTTTGGGAATCTTGAACCGTTTTTGGAACAATAGTAAGTCGCTTAATATCTGAAATTTTAATAATAGCTGACATGTTTTTTTGAAAATTTTTTAAAATAAGTTTATTGTCTTCCTGATCATATTTGACAATATCACCAGTGAAACTTTTATCCAAATAAATAACATGTACAGCTTTGTGATCTTTTTGTGCTTGTGTAATGGTCTGTAGAAATTGGTTTCTTTTTAGAATAATATCATCAGGAGTTTTCTTGGTTGGATCAATAAATTCCCTAATATTTTCTAAAATAATTTTTAGGAATTTTTTCATAGCATTTTCTTTCCAAAATTGTTAGAATGATTATACCGCATTTTAAATTAAAATGAAATAGTTAAATAAAAATGATATGGCGGTTTGCTTATTGTTAGAGTTTAAAATGAATATCTTTTGCGAATAGATAAAAGTAGGAGGTAGCTATGGCTGAATTTACATTTGAAATTGAAGAAAACCTATTGGTATTGTCAGAAAATGAAAAGGGCTGGACAAAGGAACTGAACCGTGTTAGTTTCAATGGTGCACCGGCAAAGTTTGATATCCGTTCATGGAGTCCAGACCATACCAAAATGGGTAAAGGAATTACATTGACTAATGAAGAGTTTGATGTTCTAGTCAATGAATTAAAAAAATGAGCCTTATTTGATAAGGCTCTTTTTTAATACCATAGACAGATTTTAAAAACTTTGATGTTTAAAAGATTATATTAATAATTAATTGCAGGTTTAAAATCGTCAATAAGCTAGCAATGGCATAAGCAAGGTAGGTATTCCATTTAGCATTAACAAATTCTCCCATGATTTTCTTTTGTGAAGTGAAGTAAACCAAGGGGAAAATAGAAAAGGGAAGAGCAATAGAGAGAAAAACTTGTGAATAAACGATGAGTTCATCTAAAATTTTTTCTCTGCTTCCATAAAGGATAGCAGCAATCAAAACTGGCAGCAGGGCCAATAAGCGAGTCACTAAGCGAATAAGCCACTGAGGCATCTTGAGATGCAAGAAACCTTCCATGACAATTTGTCCTGTTAAGGTTCCTGTAATAGTTGAGTTTTGTCCGCTTGCTAAAAGGGCAATGGCAAAAAGAGTAGAGAGGAAGGAGCTAGCGACTGCGCCGGCAATATTGTTGTTAGCTAAAGCATTATACATTTGGGAAAAGGCGCTGATTTGACTAGCATGCCCGTAAAAAAGAGCTGCCCCTAAAATTAAAAGCAAAGAATTAACAACAAAAGCTAAACTAAGTTGGATATTGGAATCCCAAGTCATAAATTTTACAGCCTGTGCAACAGAGGCTTTTTGCTTATAATCTACCTGACGAGTTTGTGAGATTGAGGAATGCAGATATAAATTATGAGGCATAACAGTTGCTCCAATAATACCAAGTGCTAAAGTTAATCTGCTGTCAGTAGCAGCTTGCCTTGAGTCAAAAATAGAAAGATTAGGAGCATATCCTTTGAAAATACCAGAAAGGCTTGGGTGCGAAATAATCACTAAATAAAGAAAAATAATTAAAATAGTTAAAATAAGGGTCGAAACAATCGCTTCAATTTTCCTAAAGCCAAGTTTCATAATAGAAAGAAGTAAAAAAACATCTAAAATAGTGATGAAAATCGAAAACAGCAAAGGCCAGCCAAATAAAAGATGTAAAGCAATTCCAGAGCCAATGACTTCTGCCAAGTCTGTCGCCATCAATGCTAATTCAATAACAGCAAATAAAAGATAGCGTAGCCCTTTAGGAAGGTGAGCAGCCGTTGCTTGCGCCAAATCCAGGCGAGTAACGATGCCTAGTTTTCCAGCCATCTGCTGCAGCTGCATAGCAATTAGCGAAGAAATTAAAACAACGGATAACAAGAGGTATTTATAACTAGCTCCGCCAACGACACTGGTAATCCAGTTTCCAGGGTCCATATAACCGACAGCAACAAGAGCTCCTGGTCCTAAAAAAGCTTTTAAGGTAGCTAGAAAAGGGGCATTTTGAGGAACTTCCACACTTTGATTAACTTCACTTAGAGATCGTTTTTTAAACGTTTTTTTTGAAGAAGAGTGCATGGTACTTTGAAACTCTCTTTTCTAAATTTTTGATTATAGTATAACATAAAAAAATTAAATATGCTTAATTTTTTTAAAAAGGATACCTACTTATTTAAAATAATAAATTTGTCAATGCCAGCAATTTCGCTCTTGCTATTAACCTAACCTTAATATTTCTAACAATGCCGTTGTTTTTATATTACAAAGTCTGACTGGCATAGTATTTCATTTAATAAAGTGTTAAACTTAATAAAAATAACTAAAAGAAGGAATTTTTTATGAAGTTTGAAAAGAAGGAACATTATCGTTTACGTAAATTGAAATTTGGTTTGACTTCAGTAACCATTGCAGCTTCCTTATTTGGTATAACAACAATTGCTAAAGCTAACGATAAAGCTGCAGCTGAGCAAGCTAGCACAACAGTGACTCAGGTGCAAGAAGCTAGCAAGCAGACATGGTCAACGCAAGCAAAAACAAATGAGACGGTTAGCCAGAATGCTCAAACAACAACTCTAGCTAACGAATTAAGTACAGCGGCTAATACTCCTTCAACAAGTACTGTTAACGATGCAGCTAAAACCAAGCAGCAGTACGCTGTGACAGAAGCATCGTCAAACAGTCAGCAAACGACAACAGCGACGACAGCAGCAAGCACTTCTGATCAAAAGAGACCGCAAACTAAAGGTAAGTCTCAAAGCCAGCCTAGCACTGCTAGACAGACTGTTTCTGAAAATGATAGCTCACACTTGACCAATACTTTTGTAGATGATGGGCAAGGTAATTGGTATTATTTAGGTTCTGACGGTAAAAATGTTACAGGCAGTCAAATCATTGATGGCAAAACGATGTATTTTGGACAAGACGGAAAACAAGTCAAAGGCGGCTTTGCTAAAGATACAGATGGAAATAATCATTATTATGATCAAAATGATGGCAGTATGTGGACTGATCGATTTGTTAATGTCCAAGGGAACTGGTACTATCTTAATCATAATGGTACCCCCGTTACGGGGAAAGTGAGCCTTAACGGACAGAATCTCTATTTTAATCCAGATGGCAGTCAGGTTAAGGGGCAGTTTATTCAAGAAAACGGAGTTTCTTACTATTATGATGAGAACTCTGGCGATTTATTAAAAAATACAAAACGTATTATTAATGGAGCTGTTTATCAATTTGATGATAATGGCAGAGTAACAACCAATGATAAAGTAGAAGTTGTTAAATCCAGTATTGTTGTTGACAGTTATGAATTCGGACCTGCTGTTTCAAAGATTGTCCTTCAACTTAATCATAAAGTAACTACAGATGTTATCCACACAGCAGCAACTGTAACAACTGCAGGTGTTCAAAGAAAAATACTAAATTCCTATGTTTCTGATGCGGCTGGCCATGTTGTTTATTTTGATAATAGTCCTTATGTGACTCTTGAATTGGACGTTCCTTACGATCCTAATGATAGCAGTAAAAATGCTTCTCCTTTTATTTTTGATGCACAATCTTTTCGCAATAAATGGGTTGACCATTACACTGTTAAGCTAGAGAATTTACAGGTAAAAACTGGTAATTCTAATAGCAGTCAAACAATTAGTTCAGAGCAAGATACTATTAATAACCGCTTACTGTTAACAACAAACCGTTTTTCAGAGCGAGGAAGTTATGGAAATTATCATTACGCTGCCTACCGGCCTGCAAATACTAATAGCAGTCAGAAGAGACCTCTCCTTATCTGGCTGCATGGTGTTGGAGAAGTAGGGACTGATGTTAATATCCCACTTCTTGCCAGCAATGTTGTGCGTCTGACAGAAGATCCTATTCAAAGTCATTTTACCTCGACAGGCAAAGGCGATCAAAAAGGAGCCTATGTTTTAGCTCTTCAATCACCAACGCCTTGGAATAAAGATCAGACAGCCGATCTGATGAAAGCTATTAATGCTTATGTAGAAAGCCATCCGGATATTGACAGTCATCGTATTTATCTGGCAGGTGTTTCTAATGGCGGTGGAATGACTTTAGATATGGGAGTTGCTTATCCGCATTATTTTGCTGCTCTGGTGCCAATTGCAGCCTCTTACAATAATCAGTTAACAGATAATAATAGTCAGATTACTGCCAATGCCTGGAAATCTTTAAAAAATCAACCCATGTGGCTAATCCATACACGTGCTGATCAAGCGATATCAGCTGATACAAGTGTTCTTCCATTTTATAAAAAAATGCTTGAAAATGGAGCGCAAAATAAATGGCTTTCTTACTATGAGACGAATGTGGGCAATCATTATTCTGGTGTTATCTATAATGGTCATTGGTCTTGGATTTATTTCTTAAATGACCAAGTAAAGGGTGTCCAAAATAGTGATAATGCTAAAAGCTGGCCGGGTCTTACAGGTATGGTTGCAACTAATTCAACATATGGCGGAGATGCAAAGGCTAATGTTAATGGGGAAATCTATAATAATATTTTTGATTGGTTAAATAGGCAGCAAAGAGGATAAATAAAATAATCGTTCTTTAATAATCAGATCTTTTTTACTATAGCATCTCAAAAACATTTAAAAGAGAAACAAAGGCTGACATTCCTAAATTTTTGCGCTGCTTATAATGTCTCTGCAAAGTTTGGAAAATAGATTAGAGGGTAAAAGAGAACCAAGCTGACAAGCTTGGCCAAAAAGCCTTGCTAGAGGTGTTTTAGAGAGAAATGCTACAAAGAGTAGCTGTCTTTTTGGGAAATGTCATGCCTGCTTTCTTTCTCTTTTCAATGCTTTATCTTAAACTGTGAACAGACGAATCGTTTTAGAACGATAATTTATTTTAGAAGGCGGCTAATGACAGATGGCATTTGGCAAAACATTACGAACTTATCGAAAACAATTAGGCTTATCACAAGAAAAAATGGCTGAAAAACTTCATGTCTCTCGACAAGCTATTACAAAATGGGAAACAGGCGGGGGTATGCCGGATATTGCTAATTTGAAGGCTATTGCTGACTTATGTCAGGTTTCCGTAGATGATCTGCTTTCCTCAAGAGAAGCAGGCAGCCCTCAAAAGGACTTTCTTTATGATAGCTGGACAGAATATGATCTGGACGCTCAGAAGCATTTTGATCTAAAGCTAGGAGGTCTTCATCATCTTGTTCTGCAATCTAGCGACAGTGAAAAAATTAAAGTGCGCTTAGCCAGCAATTCTATTAAGGATTTGGCCAAGGGTCTCAAAGTTAAAATCGATGAGACGAAAGGCAAGATGGATGTGGGCTTAAAAAAATTAGCAGGGCTGACAGAGACAATGGCCAAAGAAGGACTCGTTGTTTTTGTGGATCTGCCTCAGCATTATCTTTTAGATGTTGAACTTTCTGTGAATTGCGAGAAGGTGGACTTAATCCAGATTTGCAGTGAGAACTTTGAGTTAGACGGTCGGGTATCAGAAGTAATCATTGATGGCGGTCAGGGGGAGAAGGAGCTCAATAGCAAGCTTGATATGGTGATAAAGGTCACTGATCATAAAGGAGACATTGCTGTTAACCAAGTTTTGGCAGCTTCCAAAATCTATCTGCCTGCAGCTTACGCCTTTAGAGCGCTTAAAAGAGGGCTGGGGACAAGTCTGACTTTTGAGGACAATGGGCATAAGACAGCTGATTTTTCTTCTCAAGACTCAGAGAATTCTATTGAGTTAAATGGTTTTCGAACTGAGCTGACTATTATCAGAAATAGTTAAAAGCAGTCATTAGCCAGAAACGGCGATAGAGATTGAGCGTAAGCCTACTCCGGAAATATTTTATAAATCTATGTTTCTCATAGCTGAGATATAAAAAGTACCTCCGTTGCCATCTAGTTATTAGATAGCAACGGAGGTATTTGTGTATATGGCTAAAAAATAGATGCTATAATACCCAAAATGATAATATAGCTATTTTGTACCAGTAGTGTATGTGTCAATGCAGTCTTATTTCATCGTTGGAAAGAGCAGTACATCGCGAATAGTAGTTGTATCTGTTAAGAGCATGACTAAGCGGTCAATACCAATACCAAGGCCTCCTGTTGGCGGCATGCCATATTCAAGAGCTTCAACGTAGTCATAATCAATACCTGTGGCTTCATCGTCTCCCAATTCTTTAGCTGCCGCTTGAGCCTTAAAGCGCTCCAATTGGTCAATTGGGTCATTTAATTCGGTGAAGGCATTTCCATATTCCTTAGTCATGATGAATAGCTCAAAGCGATCTGTGAAGCGAGGGTCATCTGTATTCTTTTTAGCCAGCGGTGAAACTTCAACGGGATGACCGTAAACAAAGATTGGCTGAATTAACGTTTCTTCAACAAATTCTTCGAAGAAGGCATTGATAATGTGTCCAACTGACGTGTAGTGTTTTTCAAGTGGAACATTTTTTTCTTTGGCAAGTGCCTGTGCTTCTTCCAAAGTCATTTCCGGCCAGAAATTAACTCCAGTCACTTCCTTAATTAAATCCACAATATGAGCACGTTTAAAGGGTTCATTAATTTTAATTTCAGTACCTTGATATTTAATAGGACCATTTCCCTTAACTGCCTTAGCAGCGTTTTGAATAATGTTTTCGGTCAGATCCATAATATCTTCAAAGTCTGCATAAGCTTGGTAGACTTCAATGGAGGTAAATTCGGGATTATGAGTGGCATCCATTCCTTCATTGCGGAAAATACGTCCCATTTCATAGACCCTTTCCATACCGCCCACAATCAGCCTTTTCAAATGAAGCTCTGTTGCGATTCGAAGCACCATATCCATATCCTGAGCATTATGATGGGTTGTAAATGGCTTAGCAGCAGCACCGCCAGCTTCGTTATGAAGGACAGGTGTTTCCACTTCTAAGAAACCAAGACTATCAAGGTAACGTCGTATTTCTGAGATGATTTTGGAACGCGTGACAAAACGTTCGAGACTTTCACGGTTAGAGATCAGGTCAAGATAACGCTTGCGGTAGATGGTCTCAACATCAGTTAAACCATGAAATTTTTCAGGTAGTGGGCGTAGAGCTTTGGAGAGGTGTGTCATATGAGTAGCTTTGATGGAAAGCTCTCCCATATCTGTGCGCATGACTTCACCTTCTACGCCTAAAAAATCTCCGATATCAGCTTTTTTAAAGATCTGATAGTTCTCTTCGCCAACAGTATCTTTGCGAACGTAAATTTGAATTTGTCCTTCACGATCTTGAAGATGGGCAAAGCCTACTTTACCCTTACCACGCTTTGTCATCAGACGGCCAGCAATTGTGGCCGTTTCATTAATATCATGCAATTCTTCTTTTGATTTATCAGCGTATTCTTCTTTTAGTTGTCCAGAAGTAGCCGTGCGCTCGAAACGTTTGCCGAATGGATCAATCCCTAGTTCAGCTAAAGCTGCCATTTTTTCACGGCGGACGATTTGTTGGTCATTCAATTCTTCTGTATGTTGATTTGCCATGTTTTCCTCCAAAAAGTTTTCCTATCCATTTTATCATAAAAATACAATAGAATACACTCTTTATTTTAGATTCCGTTTGAATCACAAAATAAAAAATAGTATAATTTTTTTGAAGAATACCAATTAGAAAGTTTTTTTATGATTACCGCTATTGTTTTTGATGTTGATGATACGATTTATGATCAACAAGCCCCTTATCGTCAAGCTATGCAAAAATCTTTTCCTGATTTTGATGTTTCACAAATGAATCAGGCTTATATCCGATTTCGTCATTACTCTGATACAGGTTTTCCAAAAGTTATTTCAGGTAAATGGACTACAGAGTATTTTCGTATTTGGCGCTGTCAGCAAACTCTTGCAGAATTTGGTTATCCTCATGTCAGTGAAGAAGAGGGAAGTCATTTTCAAGCTATTTATGAAAATGAACTAGATAATATCACAATGCTTGATGAAATGCGGCTTACGCTTGATTTTTTAAAAAAGAAAAAAGTCCCAATAGGTGTTATTACTAACGGACCAACAGAACATCAATTAAAAAAAGTTAAAAGATTAGGGCTTTATGACTATGTGGAGCCTAAGCGAGTAATTGTTAGTCAGGCTACAGGTTTTCAAAAACCCGAAAAGGAAATCTTTAATCTTGCTGCAGAACAATTTGACATGAATCCTGGAACCACTCTTTATGTTGGAGATTCTTATGATAATGATATCATGGGAGCTTTTAATGGAGGCTGGCATTCTATGTGGTTCAATCACCGTGGTAGAAGTTTGCAGCCTGGTACAAAACCTGTTTTTGATTTGGAAATTGACTCTTTTGATCAGCTTTTTGGAGCTGTCAAGGTTCTGTTTGATCTTCCTGATAATAAGTTTATTTTTGATCTTCAGGACAAGGAGAATCCTATTTTGCAGATGGGGATTGATAATGGTTTAATGATAGCGGCAGAACGTTTATTAGAAAGTAATATGAGTATAGATAAAGTCGTTATTTTACTTCGTTTAAATCCAAGTCAAGAAAAGATTCTTCGTTTAAAGTATGCTTCGAGACAGTAAGCAATAAAAAAGAAAGTAGCCAATAAATGAGTCATAAATTCATTTATTGGCTACTTTCTTTTTTATTAAAGCATTATTTGTGCTATCATTTTTTCTTGATAAGAAGTGTCATTCCAAGTGATAAGATCAAAGTGCTCAAAATCTTTTGTTTCTAAAATGGTGACACTGGCATTATTCAAACCGCCTTTTCGGCGCAATTGCGCTTGATTATAACCAAGTAAGTATTGAATAGATGCTGTTAATACAGCACCGTGTCCAACCAGCAGGATATTTTGAGCTTTTTCATTTCTTAAGTTTTTGACAAACTGTGAAATACGCTGTGTTACAGAATAAACAGATTCAGCATTAAACATAGAATTATCAAACTGAGCTAAATTATGGCGAAAAGCATTCATTTGTTTAGGATAGATGGCTGAAACAAGGCTAATTTTTTGTCCTTCTAAATTGCCTAGATCCCATTCCCGTAAGACCTTTGTATAATGAATAGTTGTTGGATGGTCATTTGCATCATTAAGAATTTGAGCTGTTGTTTTTGCTCTTTGTAAATCGCTAGAATAAATTTGGTCAAATGTGATCTCTTTAAGGTATTTTCCCAGTTCTTTAAGTTCTGCAATAGAAGTCTCTAAAAGCGGGGAATCACCATTAGCACCTTGAAAACGGCCTTCTAAATTCCATTGCGTTTTACCATGTCTTACAAAATATAATTTCATTTTAATTTATACCTCTTCCATAATAACAACACCAAAAGGAAAGAGACTGCTGCCGGCCATTTTAGCAGACTGCAACGCAAAAGGAATGCCAATGATTGTCAGGCAAAGAATAAAGCCTACTGCAGTCCAGCTGATCAAAGCCCAGATTCCAGAGCATAAGAACCAAATAATATTTCCCAATAAACGCATTTATATCTCCATTATATCTGCAAAATGAGCACCCACAAAATCAGCTAACTCTTGACTATCTATACGGATGGAGCGTCCAAGCTCACCAGCTGAAACGATCATTTGTCCTTTTTTTAAAGCGATGCTATCAATAAAAATAGGAAAATGATGCCTTTGTCTTATTCCAATAGGATTATTAGCTCCATGGACATAACCTGTTGTTTTTTGAAGTTCTTTTTGAGGAATCATGCTGACCTTTTTATTGCCAGAAATTTTAGCTAGTTTCTTTTCAGAAAGGTGCTCTGTAATGGGAACAATGCCAATAAGAGGACCTGTCTTATCTCCTGTAAGTGCGAGTGTTTTAAAGATATCTTCTTCTCTCACCCCATCTGGCAGTTTTCCAGCAAAAGCATCAATCGCCAAAGAATCATGTTCAATTTTTGCTTTGTCTAAAATTTGATCAACTAATGTTTTCTTTAATTTCGTTTTTTTGGTCATTATCTCTTTCCTTGGATAAAAAACTTCCTTTTATGCTATTATACCATTTTGAAAATGATTATAATAGTCTAAAACAGACCCTCTTTTTTGTTTTGGACCAAACAAAATACTTTTTAAGAAAAGAAAGTTGGATAGAAATTGTTATTGAAAGACAGCAGTTTTAGTCACTGGTCATTTACCCATTCCTTAAGAAGCAGCCTTTTTATCTAGTAGAAAAAAATGAGCTTGGCTGGGAATGAGAAAAACTAAAACAATGGCAACTAAAAGAAATGTAGCTAAACCGGCGCTAGCATTGACAGTAAAAGAATACCAGTAAGGGGAAATCCCTTTGGGAGCGTAGCTCCCCCAAAAAATAAAGCCGGCAAGATAATGAAAGAAGTAGCGAACAGCTGTCGCTGTAAATGCACCTCCAATAGCCCAAATGACTGCTGTAAATCTTTGATTTTGTCTTAAGGCCTTTTGTATAGAGCGATGGCTCAGCCCTGCAAGTCCCATGGAGGAAAAGGCTAAAATGTATTCAATAAAGACTTGGGAGAATGTAAGGTAATAAACTTTTGCCATTAGAAAATGCAGCAAACCCCAAATCAGTCCTGCAAGAAGGCCATATTTCATTCCTCTGCGCAATGCAAAGATGATTAAAGGAAGAGCTCCTAAAGAAGGCGTAAACCAACTAAAGAAATCTGGCACAAGTGATAAAGTCATTGATAGAGCAGCCGTTATGGCAACTTCTGTTAGAACACCGTATTTTTTAGACATAAAAAGCCCCCTTTTCAAGGAGCTCTCAGGTGTTAGTTGATGTTTATGATTAACCTTACCCATCACATTCCTACGCTAGTATTAACTAGATCAGGTCCCTAGGATTTCGCAAAAGCGATCTCAGCTGGTTAGCACTCCTTGTGATAATATCTATTTATTGTTTATTATAAGGCTATTGCCTGTAGCTGTCAACGTTATTTATTGAGAGTGCACAGCAATCATGGCTGTCTGTCTCAGTCTCTATTTATTAGCTGAACCAAATAATTTTTCATAAGTCGTTTTAGTATCTTTGTTAACGGCAATTTGATTGAGGTCAAATTCACCATGAAAACCTTCAATATGGCCTTGGGAGGTATACTGATGCAGTTCATAATTTAGTTTTGTTTTCGGAACAGCTTCAAAATAACCTGAATCACTTCCATAGGTCGGAATCCAGATAGCATCGAAACCTTTGGTTGAGATACTATGTTCTTCCATAAAGTAGGTACCAATATAAATTCCTACATTATCAGCTCCAAGACGTTTGAGTTCATCTCGAAAAGCTCTTATGCCCTTATCCATATTAGACATGGTCTTTTCCTCCACATCAAGCCAGTAGAAGGTTGGATTATATGGTGAAGCGTTCTTATAAAACGTTCTGGCTTCTTCTTTCATTTCTTTAATATTAGAGCCTCGGACATAAGCATAAACAGCTACAGGGACATTGCGTTTTTGAAATTCCTCAATATGAGTTTTAAACGATTTGTCAATTCCAGATTTATGGGCAGCATTATTTTTTTTAGCAATCCCAGAACCTCCCTGAACCCTGACAATAGCTCCTGAAATATTTTTAGAAAGCGTATCATAATTGATCTCACTAGGCAGCTGCCAGCCAGAAACGTCTATGATTGGATTAAGAGTAAAACTGTCTTTATCGGAATTCGTTTTTTGTCCTTTAGGAGTTTGTTTAGTTTCAGGAATAGCCTTTTTAGCTGTGCTCCATTCCCTTTGTCGGGCATTTTCTATATGGCGGTTTCCAAAAATTAAAATCATAATAAACAAACTAAAAAAAGCAAGAACAAAAACAGGTTTAATTCTTCTTCTCATTTTTACTATTGTAGCGTAAAGTCAGCAAAAAAGCAAAAAATAGCATTTTAGGAGTTTTCTTTCATTGACAGGTCATAGGGTTTAGGTTAGACTGAAAGGATGAAAAGTACTTTTAACCTCTCCCTCCAAAAAATCAGCCGAATCGCTATTTTATCAGCTCTTTGTGTCGCTCTTCGCTATGCTTTTTCTAGTCTTCCTAATATACAGCCTATTACAGCTATTTTTTTAATTACAGCGATTGTTTATGGCCTTTCTGATAGTATTCTCATTATGTCTCTGACTATGCTAGTATCCTCCTTTTTACTAATGTTTGGTCCTTGGGTAATTTGGCAGATTTTTTCTTTTACAGTTATTTTGGTTATTTGGAAATATCTTTTGTACCCACTGACAAAATTTCTAAAGTTTGCTAAAATAAATGAGATTGTTTGGCAATCCTTGTTTGCAGGCTTATTAGGAATTGTTTACGGCCTAGTGATTGATTCCTGTTATGCTTTTCTTTATGGCATGCCGTGGTGGACTTATGTTATGGCGGGCGCAAGCTTTAACATAGCTCATGCTTTATCCACAGTATGCTTTTATCCTCTTATATTGCCGATTTTAAGGAGAATGACTAATGAAAAAAATCATTAAATTATTATGTTTAACTTTCTCGCTGCTTTGTTTAGCAGCTTGTCAACATAACACCTCAGCTCAAAAATCACCGTCATCAAAACAGGCGACTGTCAGACTCATTGTTAAAACAGGCCATGGTAAAACAGATGAAAAAGTAACCTTTAAAGAAGGAGACACTGTTATGGATGTGTTAAAATCTAATTATAAAGTTAAGGAAAAAAATGGTTTTATCACATCAATTGATGGTTTATCTCAAGATGAAAAAGCAGGAAAATACTGGATGTATAATGTGAACGATAAGCTAGCTCCAAAAACTGCAGAAAAAATAAAAGTGAAAAAAGGTGATAAAATTGAATTCTATCAAGAAACTTATAAAAAAGGAAGATAGGGCAAAAGTTCTTCTTTTATAACATCAGCCTTGCCTCACCTTTTTACCTAGATCATATAACTGCTTATCTTAGATAGTTTTCAAGACTGTTTAAACTTATCATTTGTATAAAAAGTAACTAACCAATTAGCTGCTGCAGTAAGGGACTTTCTCAATATATTAAAGAGGTTGGATATTTATTCTAACCTCTTTTGATTTGCCTGCAAGTTGCTATAAGAATTGTCAGAAAATTGATTTACTTTTTTTTCAAAAGTGATATGATAGAAAGTATCAATAAAGAAGAGGAGCCTATTTCTGTGTCAATTAATAAATTAGAAAACAGAAAAGATGAAGCAGCAATCAGTGAAGAAGTGCGCATACTGACGCAATTACTGGATGATGCCACCCGAAAAATGATTGGTGATGATGGTTTTGATAAGATTGAGTTCTTTAAAAAGCTGTCAGGTGAAGAGAAATATCAGGAACTGGAAAATGAAATTGAACAATTAGATAATGAGGAAATGATCGTTGTTTCGCGTTATTTCTCAATTTTGCCTCTTCTGATCAATATCTCTGAAGATGTAAACCTTGCTTATGAGATTAACTACCAAAACAATAATGACATTGATTATTTAGGAAAGATGTCAGCAACGATTGACCTTGTTTCAGAACAAGATAATGCCAAAGAAATCTTGGAACATGTTAACGTAGTTCCTGTCCTAACGGCTCATCCAACGCAAGTACAGCGCAAAACGATGCTTGATTTGACAAATCACATTCACGAACTTTTGCGTAAATACCGTGATGTTAAAGCTGGTTCTATCAATAAGCAAAAATGGTTTGCTGATCTGCGCCGTTATGTTGAACTCATTATGCAGACTGATATTATTCGTGAGAAGAAACTGAAAGTGACCAATGAAATTACCAATGTCATGGAATACTATAACTCTTCTTTGATTAAAGCAGTAACTAAGCTGATTACCCAGTATAAACATTTGGCAGCCCAAAAAGGTTTTTCTTTGGACAATGCAAAACCGATTACTATGGGGATGTGGATTGGCGGTGACCGTGATGGTAACCCATTTGTTACAGCTGATACTTTGAAAGTGTCAGCTCTCGTTCAAAGTGAAGTTATTTTAAATTATTATATTGATAAGGTGGCTAATCTCTATCGTACTTTTTCCCTCTCCAATAGTTTATCAAGGGTTAACAAAGATGTAGAAAAGTTAGCAGCTCTCTCAACGGATGTTTCTGTCTTTCGAGAGAGAGAACCTTACCGTAAGGCATTTCATTATATTCAATCCAGATTGCAAAAAACACTTGCAGATATTAAAACTGGTAATTTCACTAAAACAACTGAAAAAATGGAGCCTGAACAGAATCAGCTTTTAGCCTATCAGTCTGTTCAAGAATTTAAAAAAGATCTTCAATGTATTGAAAAGTCACTGTTAGACCATAATGATTCAGCCCTTATTACAGGAGACTTAACAGAAGTTATTCAGGCTGCAGATATTTTTGGCTTTTTCCTTGCTTCTATTGATATGCGCCAAGATTCAAGTGTTCATGAGGCTTGTGTTGCTGAGCTTCTGCAGGCAGCTAATATTGTAGAGGATTACAGCAGTTTATCAGAAAACGAAAAGATTCAGGTTCTTTTAAAAGAATTGACTGAGGATCCTAGGACGCTTTCCTCAACTCACCGCGAAAAATCTGAAGTACTGCAAAAAGAACTAGCTATTTTTAAAACCGCTAGACTGCTGAAAGATAAATTAGGAGAAGAAGTCATCAAGCAGCATATCATTTCACATACAGAAAGTGTCTCTGATATGTTTGAATTGGCTATTATGCTCAAAGAAGTCGGACTGGTTGATACAGAAAAAGCGCGTGTTCAAATAGTTCCTTTATTTGAAACAATTGAAGATTTAGATAATTCTCGAGAAATTATGAAGCAGTATCTTAATTATGATATTGTTAAAAAATGGATTGCTGCTAATAATAACTATCAGGAAATTATGCTAGGTTATTCAGATTCTAATAAAGACGGCGGCTATTTATCATCTGGCTGGACTTTATACAAGGCCCAAAACGAACTGACCGAAATTGGTGCTGATAAGGGTGTGAAAATTACCTTCTTTCATGGACGCGGCGGCACCGTAGGACGTGGCGGCGGTCCTTCCTATGAAGCTATTACTTCACAGCCATTTGGCTCTATAAAGGATCGTATCCGTTTGACCGAACAAGGGGAAGTTATTGGTAATAAATACGGAAACAAAGATGTAGCCTATTATAATCTTGAAATGTTAGTTGCAGCAACGCTTGATCGTATGGTGACACGCCGCATTGTTAATGCCGATAATTTAGCAGGCTATCGCACGATCATGGACGGTATTGTAGAAGATAGTAATCATATTTATCGTGATTTGGTATTTGGCAATGAACATTTCTATGATTATTTCTTTGCGGCTAGTCCTATTCGTGAAGTTTCTAGTCTCAATATCGGCTCTCGTCCCGCTGCGCGTAAAACGATTACTGAAATCAGCGGTCTGCGAGCGATCCCTTGGGTATTCTCCTGGTCTCAAAACCGTATTATGCTCCCAGGCTGGTATGGTGTTGGCTCGGCCTTCCAGCATTATATTGATCAAGATGAGAGCAATTTAGCTAAATTGCAGGAAATGTATGAAGAGTGGCCTTTCTTCCACTCATTACTGTCAAATGTTGATATGGTTTTATCAAAATCTAATATGAATATTGCTTTTGAATATGCCAAATTGTGTCAAGACCAAGAGACTAGAGATGTTTTTAATACTATTTTAGACGAATGGCAGTTAACGAAGAATGTCATTTTAGCTATTGAAAAGCATGACCATTTATTAGAGGATAATGTCTATTTGAAAAAAAGCCTTGATTACCGTCTTCCTTATTTCAATGTGCTTAACTACATTCAGATTGAGCTGATTAAACGTCAGCGCCAAGGAGAACTGGTTGAGAATCTTGAAACTCTTATTCATATTACAATTAATGGGGTTGCTACAGGTCTTCGAAATTCAGGATAAAAATCAGCTCTATCACCGGCTGCAGTGCATATCTGCAAAAGAAACGCAGTGCTTGATCGCAATCGTAAATAAATGCCTTATTATCAAGTAAGGGGAATCGCAGCCCTGTGTTCTTGTGTTTTGCATATTGGCATGAAAATTTAAAAGATAAGCTTTCTTTTTGATATACTCCTCTTAAAGCAGATAGTGAAGAAGCAAAGCTTCACTAACCATTTAAGGGGAGTTTTCCTATGTCCATCTTTTTCTTTCTTTGTTTTAAGTTTAAAAGATGGTATAATGCTAATAATGTTACATTGTGAGAAATAATTTGAGGAAAAAAGATTATGCTTGATAAACGGCATTTGCTGAACTATTCAATATTGTTGCCTTATTTAATTTTATCTGTCCTAGGTTTAATTATCGTTTATTCTACAACTAGTGCTAGTTTGATTCAACTTGGCTTAAATCCTTTTCGGTCTGTTATTAACCAAGGAATTTTTTGGATCATTAGCTTGCTGGCTATTTTATTTATTTATCGGCTAAAATTAGACTTTTTAAAAAATAGCAGTGTTTTAACTGTTGTTATGTTAGTAGAAGTTGTTTTGCTCATTATTGCGCGTTTTTGGGCAAGGGAAGTGAATGGAGCCCACGGCTGGATTGTTTTGGGCCCCATTAGCTTTCAGCCTGCGGAATATCTCAAAATTATTATGGTATGGTTTTTGGCCTATACCTTTGAGAGGCGGCAGCAATCTATAGAAATTTATGATTATCAAGCTTTAACAAAACGTAAATGGTGGCCTAAGCGAATGAGCGACCTAAAGGATTGGCGTTTTTATTCTCTGATATTGATTCTTTTGGTTGCTGCTCAGCCTGATTTAGGTAATGCGACTATTATAGTGATGACGGCTATTGTTTTGTATTCTATCAGCGGTGTCGGTTATCGTTGGTTTTCAGCATTGCTGACTTTAACAATTACGATATCAACCGTGTTTCTAGGTCTCATTAGTATCATTGGCGTCAAAACTGTCAGCAAAATTCCTATATTTGGTTATGTGGCTAAGCGTTTCAGTGCCTTTTTTAATCCCTTTAAAGATGTTACGGATTCTGGACATCAGCTTGTGCACTCCTATTATGCAATGAGTAATGGAGGATGGTTTGGCCGAGGACTGGGAAATTCTATTGAAAAACGCGGCTACCTTCCAGAAGCTCAGACAGATTTTGTTTTTTCAATCGTTATTGAAGAACTTGGATTTATCGGAGCAAGTTTGATTTTAGCCCTTGTATTCTTTTTAATATTGAGAATCTTATTAGTTGGCATCAAAGCTAAGAACCCTTTTAATGCTATGATTGCCTTAGGAGTTGGCGGGATGATGCTGATGCAGGTATTTGTTAATATTGGCGGAATATCAGGTTTGATCCCTTCAACAGGAGTTACCTTCCCCTTCCTTTCCCAAGGCGGAAATAGTCTGCTGGTTCTTTCAGTTGCTATTGGATTTGTGCTAAATATCGATGCTAATGAGAAACGTGAAGAGATTTACAGAGAAGTAGCAGAAGCTGAAAGAGACCCTAATGATGTTTTTGTTGAAGATATGGAATATGGCAGATATTATGAATAACAAACCGATCTTCGGCTGCACTCTAAACGTTAGGTAATAAACCTGATAATTAGGGTGTTTTTTTATAGCAAATAGGACGAGTTCTTATGAAGAAAGTTTTGCAAAAAAACATAAAACACTTGCATTTTTGGCATAATTTGTTAAAATGGTAAGGTAAAGTTAGACTGTATGCCTACTGTCTATCTATAAAATATATTTTATTGGAGGCTTTTCCTAAAATGGCAAAAGAAAAATACGATCGTAGTAAACCACATGTTAACATTGGTACAATCGGACACGTTGACCATGGTAAAACTACTTTAACTGCAGCTATCACAACTGTACTTGCACGCCGTCTTCCAACAGCTGTTAACCAGCCTAAAGACTACGCTTCAATTGATGCTGCTCCAGAAGAACGTGAACGCGGTATCACAATCAACACTGCTCACGTTGAGTACGAAACTGAAAAACGTCACTATGCGCATATTGATGCACCAGGACACGCGGACTATGTTAAAAACATGATCACTGGTGCGGCTCAAATGGATGGTGCTATTCTTGTAGTAGCTTCAACTGACGGTCCAATGCCTCAAACGCGTGAACATATCCTTCTTTCACGCCAAGTAGGTGTTAAAAACCTTATTGTTTTCATGAATAAAGTTGACTTAGTTGATGATGAAGAATTGCTTGAATTGGTTGAAATGGAAATCCGTGATCTTCTTACAGAATATGATTTCCCAGGCGATGAACTTCCAGTTATCCAAGGTTCAGCACTTAAAGCTCTTGAAGGTGATACTAAGTACGAAGATATTATCATGGAATTGTTGGATACTGTAGATGATTACATCCCAGAACCACAACGTGATACTGACAAGCCATTGCTTCTTCCAGTCGAAGATGTTTTCTCTATTACTGGACGTGGTACTGTTGCTTCAGGACGTATTGACCGTGGTACTGTTAAGGTTAATGATGAAGTTGAAATCGTTGGTATTCGTGACGATATTCAAAAAGCAGTTGTTACTGGTGTTGAAATGTTCCGTAAACAGCTTGACGAAGGTCTTGCTGGTGATAACGTCGGTGTCCTTCTTCGTGGTATCCAACGTGATGAAATTGAACGCGGTCAAGTTCTTGCTAAACCAGGATCAATTCATCCACATACTAAATTCAAAGGTGAAGTTTATATTCTTACTAAAGAAGAAGGTGGACGTCATACTCCATTCTTTAACAACTACCGTCCACAGTTCTACTTCCGTACAACTGATGTAACTGGTTCAATTGATTTGCCAGCAGGTACTGAAATGGTTATGCCTGGTGATAATGTTACGATTGATGTTGAACTGATCCACCCAATCGCTGTTGAACAAGGTACAACTTTCTCTATTCGTGAAGGTGGCCGTACTGTTGGTTCAGGTATCGTTACAGAAATCGAAGCTTAATAGTACTAAGTTCCCAGATAACAATTTAAGTCAGACAGCTTAATTGATAAAGAGTCTCGTAAGGGGCTCTTTTTTGTTTAGTTTAGTACGAATCAAAAGCTATGGCTGTTTCGAATCTTCTTTAAATAAGTTGAAAACGTTTCGTGATTACGGCTGACTTTATAAAATATATTGAAGAAATGGACTTGAGCTTTTAATCGCTTGAGAAATGTGATAAAATAAGAAAGTAAATAAAAAGAGAAGAGGTATGTGAAATGTCACGTAAACCATTTATCGCTGGTAACTGGAAAATGAACAAAAATCCAGAAGAAGCAAAAGCATTTGTTGAAGCAGTTGCTTCTAAATTGCCATCATCAGAACTTGTTGAAGCAGGTATTGCTGCTCCAGCACTTGACTTATCAACTATTCTTGCAGCTGCTAAGGGTTCTAACCTTAAGGTTGCTGCAGAAAACTGCTATTTTGAAAATGCTGGTGCTTTTACTGGTGAAAACAGCCCTAAAGTGTTGGCTGAAATGGGAACAGATTACGTTGTTATCGGCCACTCAGAACGTCGTGAATACTTCCATGAAACTGATGACGACATTAACAAAAAAGCCAAAGCAATCTTTGAAAATGGCATGCTTCCAATTATCTGTTGTGGTGAAACCCTTGAAACTTACGAAGCAGGTAAAGCAGCAGAATTCGTCGGTGGACAAGTATCAGCAGCTCTTGCAGGATTGTCTGAAGAACAAGTCTCTTCACTTGTTATTGCTTATGAACCCATTTGGGCTATTGGTACTGGTAAATCAGCTAGTCAAGATGATGCACAAAAAATGTGTAAAGTTGTTCGTGATGTTGTAGCAGCTGACTTTGGTCAAGCAGTAGCTGACAAAGTTCGTGTACAATACGGTGGATCAGTTAAGCCTGAAAATGTGGCATCTTATATGGCTTGTCCTGATGTTGATGGTGCTCTTGTTGGCGGTGCTTCACTTCAAGCAGACAGTTTCCTTGCCCTTCTTGACTTTGTTAAATAAATTAAACCATTCGGCGAAAGTCAGGAAGTTCATTATAATATTAAAAGAGAGTGGGACTCAATCAAGATTTAGCAAAAATTGATTTTATAATCTGTCTCACCTCTTCGCAGATGATTAGAATTGAGGCCAACAAAAGTTGGCCTTGTTTGTTAGTACCAACAGTCTACTGCACTGTTGAAAACTCTAACCTAAAAATCAAAAAATGAAGATAGCAATCAACACTGATATGCTAAAGCAACCAATGAAACGGTTCAGGGGTAAGACTAGGGCTGGCCTAAGCAGCCAGTTTTATCCCCAGCAGCTTTCTTCTTATACTGCTGCTAGACAAAAGGAGTCTGGAACCTAAAATAGTCCCAAGTTCCTTTTGTTAGGGGATTCTAAAATGAGTAAAGATCTTAAAAGAAGATCTTTACCAGCTGCAGAAGAGAAAATGTTAAAAAGCTCCATAATATCTGTCATAGATGAATTCATCTATGACAGATATTATGGAGCTGATTTTTTTGTCTAACTTTCAGGGATAATTTAGTAAAAACGCTGCTTTTAGGCTGAAGACCAGGGCCGTACTGTTCATGGGAAATAGAACTAGCGTCTTAGTATTTTTTTGATCGTATTTAAAAATCTATATTTCAATGGTTTTGGATAGTAGTGGAAAGTTCCCATCTTACGGACAATATAGCCATTGAAATTTTGTTTGAAACGCAGTACACCGTCTGAACCGTCAAAATGTCCTGTGATACCGAGCAGATTATAAAAAGGAATGTCTCGTTTAATAGCTTCCAGCATCACATGTTCTTGCAGGAGAGCCGGAGCATAAAACTTGTTGAATTCAGGATAGGAGCCAGAGAATAGGTAAACGGCTTCTTGGGGTGTGTAGATGAATAAACTAGCAGCTAAAATAATATCTTTATCACCATATTTTTCAATGAGCTCTGCTGCCTCTTTTAGGCGTTCTGTAAAAGTATTGAACTGGCTGGTTAATTCACGAAGCTGATTTTGTTTTTTCTCAGAATGAGGGATTTTTTCTAAGTCTGACTGAAGTTTTTCTATTTTTGACTGAAGTTTATCCTGACTGGATTTTAAGTGGTTACGGTAATTTTGAAAATTTAAGCTGGCTAGCATAAATTCGGCTCTATCGCCAAAGCTGTCATAAAAGTCTTGATAATAGTCAAGACTTTTATCTGTATATTCCCTCCGGTCGGACGTAGCAGTAGTAATTTCTTTGAACAGATGGAGCTCATCACGGTTAAGTTTGCGGATCTTTGTGCCGAAGGTTTTAGCTTTTTTGACCAAAGGTTTTCCTTTTTTGCTAAATGACTTAAGCAGATCATTTTCAGTCAGTTTCGCAAGATTTTTTACATAATGCCAATCAGGTTCTCCGCCAGGATAATCAGTTTGTAAACCATCAAAATGATAGTTTAAATCAGTCAACTGTGTGATTAGTTCTTTGTTTTCAGAACTGACAGCTTGACCGTTTGTATCAAATGTCTGATAAGTATCATATGGCTTAATAACGAGTTCTAAAGCTTTTCTTTCTTTGATATAGCCTTTTAAGCCGCTATAGAAATCTGTTAGGTGATCTGGCTGGGTAATGACTGGGCCGCAGTTAATCTCAAAATAGCGTCCGCCGGTCATACTTGTACTGTATAATATGGCAGAGATTTCGATATCTCCATCTTCCACCCAAGCGATATAGTCAATATCAAATCCTCGTTTAGATAGTAAATCAGCCATTTCTAAGCTTTGCATAAATGATTTTTGTTGGGCAGTTTGAATATGAGATTCGAAGTCCTTTTTTGAAATGCTTTTTAAAGGCATTAATGTTTACTCCTTCGTTTTTTGCGTATCGTATAGGCAATATTAGCTAAATGGTACAATGGGCTGACAGGAAGATTAAATTCCCCGATAAATTCTTCAATTTCTGGTTTGAATTTTGACTTGAAATGATAGAGTCCGCCAGAGAGATCGTTTTCAACCCCTCCCATGTTTTGCCAGATGTTTCCTCTGTCAAAAGCATGGCGGGCTGTTTCAAACCAAGTATAGATGGCTGCTTGATATCGACGAAATTCTTCATCCATACCTGCATAGATATTTTCAGATGTTCCGCCGAATTCGAGAGATAATGTTCCTGAGAGAGGGACGATTTCATTGCCCTGAGATAAATGCTCTTGAAGAAAGGCAATTTCATCACTGAGGCGCTCGATTTCCTTTTTGGTATTATCGATTTTACTTGGTTTAACATTATCGCCAAATTTGGCAAGATTATTTTGAGCTTTTTCCTTTTGCTTTTCCAGTTCAGCAAGCCTTTCTGCTAGGTTGAGGCTAGCCAAAGTAATGAAAGATTGCTTGGGGTAGCTGTCTAAAAGTTTTCTATAATAATCTATTCCTCTGAGGTGAATACTTTTGCGATCTTCTGTTTTTTTCATCAAAAAGGCGAAATCTTCTAGCAAGTCATCATCACCAAACTGGATCATAACACCCTTATTTTTAGCTGTTCGGATAGATTGGCGAATTTTTTTGGAGAGATTTTCTTCTGTAAAGCCATCAGCATAAATATTGGCTTGAAAACGCGGCTGAATATTTTCTCCCATATCAGTTGTTTGCCCAAGCCATTCACAGCCCAAATTCTTTAAATTATTAATAATATCCTGTGCTTGCGGATTATCAATAGCTTCCTTATCAATTTGATGATGATTTAACAAAATAAAAGGATCGAACTTAATGAACAAGGCTCGCTTTCTTTTTGCTATTTTTTTTAAGGAGCTTAGTACGAAGTTGACCAAGTCTTTATTTTGATAGTCCATAACTGGGCCTCTTGGAATGTAGAACATTGTCATGCCAAGTGGCAGGGATCTGATTAAAATAGAAGCAGAAGCCACCAGCTGACCATCTTGGTAAAAACCAATTCGCTCATTTCCCCATTCATTTTTAACCTTTGCCCAAGAACTGCTTTGCAGCAGATTGGTTTGGCTGCTATTTTTGATAAAATGGTCATGTTCTTCTTGAGAAATACCGACTTTATATGTATACATTAATCTAATACCCACTCTCTGATTGCATATGCGACGCCGCTTTCATCATTAGATTTAGTGATATATTTTGCTATCTTTTTAAGCTGGGGAATACCGTTTTCCATAACAACTGGATTTCCAACTGCTTCCAGCATAGTGCGGTCATTTTCTTCATCTCCGATAGCCATTGTTTCTTCTGGATGCAAGCCTAATTTTTCAGCTAAGTGAGTGACCGCTGTGCCTTTGCTGGCTTTTTTATTCATGATTTCTAAATAAAAAGGTCTTGATTTAACAACGGTATAGTGCTCATAGAGTTCGGAGGGAAGTTTAGCAATAGCGGCATCTAAAAGTTCAGGCTCATCAACCATCATGATTTTCACGATTTCTTTGTTTACCATTTCTTCGGGAGTGCGATAGTAAACAGGCATATTAACCAGTGAGGCTTCATGGATGGTATATTTGCCAATATTTCTATTAGCTGTATAAATACCTTCTTTAGTGATGGCATGCATATGAAGGCCTAGTTTTCGGCTGAGCAGTTCAATGTTTAGATAATCATTGTAAGATAAGACTTCTTTGACAAGATCTTCTCCGGTTGCTGTGTCTTGAACCAGAGCACCATTGAAGGTGATCACATAATCTTCTTTATCTTGGAGCTTGAGTTCTTCTAATAAAGGAGCCACTCCAGCAATGGGACGTCCCGTTGCGATAACAATTTTAACACCGGCTTTTTTAGCCTCTTGAACAGCAGAGTAAACTTCTGGAGTTATTTCGCGTTTATGGTTCAGCAGTGTGCCATCAATATCGACAGCAACTAGTTTGATTGACATAATATACTTCCTTAGTTTTTGATTTACAAAATATTACAAGACTATCTTACTAAAAATAGCTGTATTTGTCATGCCATCTTAGCTGATTCAGCTAAAAAAGATAAGCGGTTTACTTATCTTGGATTTGTGTCTTGTGCAGCTGCCTGTTCTTTATATGGCAGGCAAATTTTTCTTTGATATCAATAAAAAGATCATCTTGAATTAACATTTCTTTGGGGAAATAAAAGCGCCTGTCACCGTGAATGGTTCCTGATAGGGTATGAACCAGCGCTGAAAGTGTGGATAATTCGGCAATCTGGCCATCCTCCTGAAGCATTTCAATTTGTGTTCGTGGATTTTTAACATCAGGTTTGTAAACATCATAGGGCAGATCAAAGTTTAAGTGAACAGCAGTATAATATTCTGGATCAAAGCCAAGAGCATAAATAAGTTCTCTCATATCTTTAAGTTCAGATGAACTGCCTTCGTCAAAGGTCACAGACTTAAAAACCTTACGGTTAATAAAACGGCTGGCTAGATCAGAGAGGATTTTATCCGTACTTTGCATCCAAGACTGGAAATAGGTATTCATGACTCCGTCGTCCAGACTGAGATAGTCTTCTAGGGTAACTTTATTTTCAAGGAAGGGAATTAAATGAGGAGATGTAATTGCAAAAAATTCTTTTTCTTTGGGATAAAGATATTTTGCACGTTTTAGCAGATTCTGCAACAGGACTTCCATAGCACGGCTGGCTGGGTGGAAGTAGACTTGCATATACATTTGATAGCGGCTGATAATATAATCTTCAACGGCATGCATCCCATCTATTGAAAAAGCAATTCCATTATCAAGAGGACGTATAACACGTAAAATACGGCTTAAATCAAATCTGCCATAACTGGCACCAGTAAAGTAAGAATCACGAAGAAGATAGTCCATTCGGTCGACATCAATTTGACTGGATATTAATTGTTCAACCTGTTTATTGGAATAAGTGTGATTAATAACGCTGGCTACTTTTTCGGGAAAGTCAGGTGAAAATTGACTCAAAACATGATTAACTTCTGTTTCAGCATTTAAAATAATATCTTGCGTAACAGCTTCATGATCTGTATCAAATAATCTTTCAAAACTATGTGAATAGGCTCCGTGGCCAATATCGTGCAAAAGAGCTGCAACCATAGTTAGTAAGGACTCACTGCTATCCCAAATATCTGCATATTTTTTATCAAAAATAGCAGTAACACGTCTAGCGAGATAATAAACACCAAGACAATGGGAAAAGCGGCTGTGTTCTGCTCCATGAAAAGTAAAACTGGATGAGCCTAGCTGTTTGATACGGCGCAATCGCTGAAATTCTTTAGTATTAATGAGTTTATAGATGAGTTCATCATCAACGGGAATATAATTATGAACAGGATCGCGAAATACTTTTTCAATCATACTTTCATTATAACAAAATCTATTTAAAAAATTTATTTTCTATTGTCTTTAAGATAAAAAATAATTTTTTATTTACGGATTTTAAAAATTGCATTATAATGAACTAATGACAAACGATATCATACTGCATGCAATACAAATTCTTTTACTGGGACTCATTATCTGGATTTTAGGAACTATTCTTTGGCATGCCAAAAAAAATCATATTTCGTTAAAAGAAAAATTTTATGCGGGTTTTTGGATTGGCTATGTTACTGATTTACTAGATACTTTGGGAATTGGGACTTTTGCCACGACGACTACTCTTTTTAAAGCTACAAAATTAGTTGAAGATGACCGCCAAATACCGCCTACTCTATCAACGGCTCATGTGATTCCTGTTTTAGTAGAGGCACTTTGTTTTGTTACAATCGTCAGAGTGGATATTGCAACTTTAGTCTGTATGGCTCTTGCTTCATTTACAGGAGCATTTGTTGGAGCACGGCTTACTAAAAATTGGAACACGCGTCAGGTTCAGCTTGTTTTAGGAGTTCTTTTGATTATTGCAGCTTTTGTCATGGTTTATCGGATGCTGACAAATCCAGGAGAAAATCTTTCTTTGACTGTTCGCGGTTTAAAAGGAATCTGGCTTTTGGTAGGGATTGTTTTTGACTTTGTAGTCGGACTTTTGATGACAATGGGATTGGGAAATTATGCTCTTGAGTTAATCTTTTTTTCCTTGATGGGAATTAATCCTGCTATTGCCTTGCCTGTTATGATGCTAGATGCTGCTATGATCTTAACGGCCAGTTCAATGGCATTTATCAAATCAGATCGTGTGAATTGGCCTGGGACTTTTGGAATCATTGTCGGCGGTAGTTTAGGCGTTTTAACAGCGGCTTTTTTCCTCAGCCATTTGAATATTAATAATCTTAAAATTTTAGTTGTTTTTATAGCGATCTTCACTGGGGGAATGCTGTTAAGGTCGTCTCTTATCAAACGATAAGAAATCGAAAACAAATTTGTAAAATGATAGAAAAGACGTGAAAAATGAACATTCAAATGCGAAATATCATTAAAGTAGACGATCAGACAGAAGTCCTAGAACAAAGCTATCCTGTTGAGATCGTCGTCAAAAAAGGAACGCATTATTTTATTTTTGAGAATGAGGAAAAAGAAAAAGTTATTATTAAATGTAATGAAAATGAACTGCTGATGACTCGCTTTTCCAAACCAAAATCAATGATGCGTTTTATAAAAAATGCTGAGGCAGAATTGCAGTTGGCAACGCCATTGGGTCTTCAGCGTTTCAGATCATTGACAAGGTATTATCTTTTTGATCAGAAAAAGAAGATTTTAGAGCTGCATTACCAATTATTGGCTTTAAATGAGGATTCTCATTTTGCTGATTATCAGCTTAGGATTTCTTGGGGCTAGCGGCCTTCATTTAGCAAAAGGTAAAAAACTAATTTTCCTAGTGAGTAAGCTGATGAAAGAGCTTTATATTTTACCTGTCGAAATGGTTTGTATTTTATGATATAATGGAAAACAATCAAGGGAGTAGCTAGCGGTTTAACCGTGATGCTGTCGTCAATCCGAAATTGTTTTCCGGCAGCATATTAAATAGCGAGACTTGTTTAGCCAATAAGCAGGTCTTTTTCATTTTTAATAAAGGCCAAAATAAGAAGGAGAAACAAAGTGTCCAAAGAACAGTTAAAAGATGCTTTTTATGTACAAAATAAGGAGGAGATTTTATCTCGGTTAGAAACGTCTCAAGAAGGCTTAAGCACTGCTGATGCTAAGGAGCGTTTAAAAAGTTATGGCTACAACGAATTAGAAGAAGGCAAGAAAAGATCTTTACTGGCCAAGTTCATTGATCAGTTCAAAGATTTAATGATTATTATTTTGCTCATTGCTGCTGCCCTTTCAGTGATTACTGAAGGGATGAGCGGCTTAACTGATGCTATTATTATTCTTGTTGTAGTTATCTTAAATGCAGCCTTTGGGGTTTATCAAGAAGGACAAGCAGAAGCAGCTATTGAAGCGCTGAAATCAATGTCAAGTCCGCTGGCGCGTGTACGAAGAGATGGCCATGTCACAGAACTTGATGCTAAGGAATTAGTACCTGGAGATATTGTCTTGTTAGAAGCTGGTGATGTGGTTCCAGCAGATATGCGCTTATTAGAGGCAGCCTCACTTAAAATTGAAGAAGCAGCCTTAACTGGAGAATCTGTTCCAGTTGAAAAAGATTTAACAGTTGCGCTTTCAGTAGATGCAAGTATTGGTGATCGTTTGAATATGGCCTACCAAAATTCAAACGTGACTTATGGCCGTGGTATGGGAGTTGTGACCAATACTGGTATGTATACAGAAGTAGGACATATTGCAGGTATGCTTGCTAATGCAGACGAAACAGACACCCCATTAAAAGAGAATCTCAATCAGTTATCTAAAGTCTTGACTTATTTGGTTGTTGCCATTGCTGCGATAACTTTTGTGGTTGGTGTTTTTGTCCGTCATGAAGATCCGCTTAGAGGCTTGATGACAGCAGTTGCTCTAGCAGTTGCTGCTATCCCAGAAGGACTGCCTGCAATTGTTACTGTTGTACTTTCTTTAGGGACCCAAACGCTTGCAAAACGTAAGTCAATTGTCCGTAAGCTGCCAGCAGTTGAAACGCTTGGTTCTACAGAAATTATAGCTTCAGATAAGACTGGTACACTGACCATGAATCAGATGACTGTTGAAAAGATCTATTTTGATGGCCAGCTGGCAGAGGTGGATGACGACATTGACACTAACAATATGGCGCTTAAAATCATGACCTTTGCCAATGATACAAAGGTAGATGCCAGTGGAAAACTAATTGGAGATCCAACAGAAACAGCACTGGTGCAATATGGTTTTGACCATCATTTTGATCTGCCTGATCAGCTTAAAAAAGAGCCGCGAGTTGCTGAGCTGCCTTTTGATTCAGATCGTAAGTTAATGTCAACGCTGCACCAATTAGCAGACAATAACTATCTTGTTGCTGTTAAAGGTGCACCAGATCAATTATTAAAACGTATTACACGAATTGAAGAAAAAGGCACTGTCCGCCCAATCACAGATGAAGATAAAAAGAATATTCTCTCAATAAATAAAACACTGGCTAAACAAGCTCTGCGTGTTTTGATGATGGCTTATAAATACGAATCACAGTTTCCTGCGCTAGAAAGCGATACTGTTGAAAATGATTTAATTTTTGCTGGCCTTGTTGGTATGATTGATCCAGAACGCCCAGAGGCAGCTGAAGCTGTTCAAGTTGCAAAAGAAGCTGGTATCCGTCCTATTATGATTACAGGTGATCATCAAGATACAGCTGAAGCAATTGCAAAACGCCTTGGTATCATTGACCCCGATGATTCAGAGGATCATGTATTTACAGGTGCAGAGCTCAATGAATTATCGGATGAAGAATTTCAAAAGGTTTTCAAACAGTATTCTGTTTATGCGCGTGTTTCGCCAGAACATAAAGTCCGTATTGTTAAAGCTTGGCAAAATGAAGGTAAGATCGTTGCTATGACAGGTGATGGTGTTAATGATGCTCCTTCTCTTAAAACAGCTGATATCGGAATTGGTATGGGAATTACAGGGACTGAAGTTTCTAAAGGAGCTTCTGATATGATTTTATCAGATGATAATTTTGCAACTATTATCGTAGCTGTTGAGGAAGGACGCAAAGTTTTTTCAAACATACAAAAATCGATTCAATATCTGCTTTCAGCTAATATGGCAGAAGTTTTCACTATCTTCTTTGCTACTCTCTTTGGTTGGGATGTGCTGCAGCCAGTCCATCTTTTGTGGATCAACTTAGTAACAGATACTCTGCCAGCTATTGCTCTTGGTGTGGAACCTGCCGAACCTGGTGTTATGACGCATAAGCCGCGTGGCCGCAAGTCCAGCTTCTTCTCAGGCGGTGTTATGGGAGCTATTATTTATCAAGGTATCCTCCAAACCCTTCTTGTATTAGGTGTTTATGGCTGGGCACTTTTATTCCCAGAACATGCAGAGAATCGTTTGGTGCATGAAGATGCCTTAACAATGGCTTTTGCAACGCTTGGACTGATTCAGCTGGTTCATGCTTACAATGTTAAATCAGTTTATCAGTCTGTTTTTAAAGTTGGCCTTTTCCGTAATAAATTATTTAACTGGGCTATTCCTTTAGCTTTCCTTATTTTAATGGTCACAATTGTCGTACCTGGTTTTAACCGATTCTTCCATGTATCACAACTTAGCCTGTCGCAGTGGTCTGTTGTTATTCTAGGCAGTCTATCCATGCTGGTTCTGGTTGAAATCATTAAATGGTTTCAGCGTGTAACTGGGCAAGATAAAAAAGCCATTTAGGCAGAAAAGAAAAATTAGGATATTAATAGGGAAAAACAGCAGGACTTAGATTTGGAATGTACCAGTCTAACTAAGCTTGGAGACCTCTTTGCTTAGAATCAGTGTTTTAAACTATTTGCTTATCCTACCTTTTGTTTAGCAAAAATCACCAAAAGGACTGGGAGTCACACTCCCAGCCCTTTTCTTCTTATAAATTTAGAAAGCGATAAATGACAGAAATTTTTGCTCATAGAGGCAGTAAGATCAACCGGCCGGAGAATACTTTAGCAGCTTTTGCAGAAGCCATTCGAGTAGGAAGTGATGGTATTGAAATTGATGTTCATCGTACAAAAGACAATCATTTGATTGTGATTCATGATGAAAGGGTTGATCGAACCACTAATGGCAGTGGTTTGGTAAGAAAATTAACATTGCAGGAAATTAAAGAACTTGATGCCGGTTCTTGGTTTCACCCTCATTATTTTCGTGAAAAGATTCCCACTTTAGAAGAAGTTTTAGATTACTTAGAAGAAAAAGGTTTTAGAGGCCGTTTAAATATTGAGTTAAAAACCAACAAATATCCTTATCCTAAAATTGAAAAACAAATAGCTCAACTTATGCAAAGTAAAAAGCTGCATTTTTCTTATCTATACTCAAGTTTTAATATTTGGAGTTTATATTTAATGAAAAAGCATGATCCTAAAGCTGATTTGGCTTATATTATAAAAGATCAGTTTTTCCTTTTATGCTGGGCTCAACGTCTTAAATTTGTTAAGAGTATTCATTTAAAGCACTCTGCTGTTTTTAAGCGAAAGGCTGTTTGGTCAAAAGAGCTGAGATTTTGGGCAGTTAATGAAGAAGCCTCCCTGCAGAAACTTTTATCAGACTGCGCAAGCGGTATTATAACTGATAAGCCAGAAGAAGCTGTTAAACTGAAAAATTTGTTATCAAAAGAGTGAAGGTGCTTTTCCTGTTTACTGCACAAAAAACTGCTATCAGGAGGCCGCTTAAAGAGACATTTTTATCAAAGGTCAAATAAAGTCATGGCATGATAGAATTCTTTAGCTAGATTTTGTTTTTTATAATTTTGATAAACGCTTAAATCTTTTACGGCATTGTAGCGTTTGCTGAGATTCCAGCTTTTGCTTGGATTGTACTGGGGATTTTGGCTGACAAAATCTATTGTTAAATTCCATTCTCTAAGATAGCCTAAGGGACGTGAGTGGTAGCTGATGCCGTCTATAATGGTAGTGCCGTATGAACGGTGAGCATGTCCAAAAACAACGTCTTTGACCTTATGTTTTTTAAAAAGTTCATGGAATTTTTGACTGCCTAAAAAGGCATTGAATGGTTTAAAACGCTCATGTGTCATGATGAAATTATAATGTGGTACAAAATGCATCGCCACAATTAAATGATTGCTGTCCAGAGAAGTTAGTGTTTTGTCCAAGCGAGTTAAACTATTTTCTGTCGTTTGAAGGTCATTTTTTTGTCGTTTCAGACGTCTGTCAAACCAAAAAGTTTGTTTTAATTTGCTAATATCGCTTTTGTTTTGATTGGAAAAAGAATAGTCATACCAGCCATGAAAAGCTAACAACTGTTTTTTACCTATTGAATGAAGGTGAAAATCCAAATCTTGGATCTCTTTTTCTTGCAGATCTAACATGTCATGATTGCCAAGATTATAAGTAACTTGGCATTCTTTTTGAAGTTCTTGAATAAAAGGAAGGCTATCTGTATAAAAATGATTTGAAATATCGCCTGCCAGATGGAGATGGCTGACATTTTGATTTCTTAAGACTTGCTTAAGTGTTTGTTTTTCAAAAAATCCAAAATGATTTAAATCAATGTGAAGATCGCTCATAATTGCTAATTTAGTCATATCTTTATTCTATCACGTTTTTTGAAGAAGATCTCCTTGCAAACTATTTTTACTTTCTTGCAGTCTTTCATGATTTGCTTTAAAATAACAGTATGGATATCAAGAGAGAAATCAAAGCACTAGCCAAAAGTATTGGTATTTCAAAAATCGGTTTCACGACAGCTGATGATTTTGCTTATTTGGAAAAATCACTCCGTGCTTCTGTAGAAGAAGGGCGTTCTTCAGGCTTTGAACACAAAAATATTGAGGAACGTATTAAGCCTAAATTATCTTTGAAAAGTGCTAAAACTATTATTTCAATTGCTGTTGCCTATCCTCATAAGCTTCCAAGTAAACCTCCAAAAACGCAATACAGGCGTGGGAAAATAACGCCAAATTCTTGGGGATTGGACTATCATTATGTCCTTAAAGATAAACTGCAGCGCTTAGCTCAAGGTATTGAAGAATTATGCCAAGACTTTTCTTTGGAGCATAAAGCTATGGTAGATACCGGAGCCTTGGTTGATACAGCTGTTGCCCAAAGAGCAGGACTTGGCTTTATTGGAAAAAATGGTTTGCTTATCTCCAAAGAATTTGGTTCTTATATGTACTTAGGTGAATTGATTACTAATCTTGAAATTGAGCCTGATCAGCCGGTAGATTATGACTGCGGAGATTGCAATCGATGTCTTGAAGCCTGTCCGACTTCCTGTCTGATAGGTGATGGGACTATGAATGCAAGGCGCTGCCTGTCTTTTCAAACACAAGATAAAGGCATGATGGAGCTTGAATTCAGAAAAAAAATTAAAACAGTTATTTATGGCTGTGATATCTGTCAAATCTGCTGTCCTTACAATAAAGGTATCCATAATCCCTTAGCCAGTGAAATTGATCCTGAATTGGCAGAGCCAGAGCTGATTCCTTTTTTAGATTTGTCTAACAGTCAGTTTAAGAAAAGATTTGGTAAGATTGCAGGTTCTTGGCGGGGGAAAAATATTTTGCAGCGCAATGCCATTATCGCCTTAGCCAATGCACATGATAGGACAGCGATTGTCAAATTATTAGAAATTATTGAAAAAGAACAAAATGCTATTCATGCAGCTACAGCTATTTGGGCTTTAGGAGAAATTGTCAAGAAACCAACAGAAGGATTATATGACTTTATTTTAAGCATCAATTCAGATAATAAAGATATCATGAAAGAACGAGATGACTTGCTCAATAGATGGCAATTTTGATGGAACTATGTTAGAATAAAAAAGATACTGAAAAATGAGGTAGAGATTATGGATATGGCAGAAATTCGCCAAAAAATAGTAGAAAATCAAGAGAAGTTGACTAGCTTCCGGAGGTCTCTTTGACTTAGATCATCTAGAAGAAGAGATTGCCCTTTTAGAAAATCAAATGACAGAACCAGATTTTTGGAACGATAATGTTGCAGCCCAAAAGACTTCGCAGGAATTAAATGAACTCAAGCTTAAATATGAAACATTTAATAATATGCAGGAATTATCAGATGAAACAGAACTTCTGCAAGAGATGCTAGAAGAAGATGAGAGCCTGCAGGGAGAGCTTGAGGAAAATCTGGAAAAGCTTGGTAAAATGATGGCCAGTTATGAAATGACCTTGCTGTTATCAGAACCTTATGACCATAACAACGCTATCTTAGAGATTCATCCAGGATCCGGCGGAACAGAAGCTCAGGACTGGGGAGATATGCTTTTACGCATGTATACACGTTTTGGGAACAATCAAGGTTTCAAGGTTGAGGTATTAGATTATCAAGCAGGGGATGAAGCAGGTATTAAATCTGTCACTTTGTCTTTTGAAGGGCCAAATGCTTATGGTCTTTTAAAATCAGAAATGGGTGTCCATCGCTTGGTAAGGATTTCTCCTTTTGATTCGGCAAAGCGCCGCCACACTTCTTTTGCTTCTGTTGAAGTGATGCCAGAGCTTGATGAAACAATAGAAGTAGATATCAGAGATGAAGATATCAAAATGGATACCTTTCGCTCTGGCGGAGCAGGGGGACAAAATGTTAATAAAGTATCAACAGGAGTGCGTTTAACGCATACACCGACAGGTATTGTAGTGGCATCAACCGTTGATCGTACACAGTATGGAAACCGCGATCGTGCCATGAAGATGCTTCAGGCAAAACTTTACCAAATGGAAGAAGAAAAGAAGGCTCAAGAAGTGGATGCTTTAAAGGGTGATAAAAAAGAAATTACCTGGGGCAGCCAAATCCGTTCTTATGTTTTTACACCTTATACTATGGTTAAAGACCATAGAACCAACTATGAAGTTGCTCAGGTTGATAAGGTGATGGATGGTGATTTAGACGGTTTTATTGACGCCTTCTTGAAATGGCGGATGGAATAATAATGAGAGGAAATAGTAATTATGGCATTAATTCAGATGAAGGGTGTTACAAAGAAGTATCATCGCAGTACAACAGCCTTACGAAACATATCAATTTCAGTTGATCAAGGAGAGTTTGTTTATTTAGTGGGCCCCTCAGGAGCTGGGAAATCAACTTTTATTAAGCTTCTTTATCGTGAAGAAAAAACAACAAAAGGTGCTTTGAAAGTTGGGAAATTTAATTTAGCGAAGATGAGAAAGCGGGATATCCCTATCCTTCGACGCAGTATTGGTGTTGTTTTCCAAGATTATAAGCTCCTGCCTAATAAAACGGTGGCGGAAAATATTGCCTTTGCCATGGAAGTTATAGGCGAAAAACCTCGAGTGATTAAAAAACGCGTTCAGGAGGTGTTAGAGCTCGTTGGATTAAAGCATAAAATGCGCTCTTTTCCTGACCAGCTGTCTGGAGGGGAGCAGCAACGTGTAGCTATCGCACGTGCCATTGTCAACAACCCTAAAGTATTGATTGCAGATGAACCTACGGGTAACTTGGATCCAGAAATTTCTTGGGAAATTATGCAGCTGCTTGAGCGTATCAACCTTCAGGGAACGACAGTCTTTATGGCGACTCACAATAGCAATATTGTGAACACTCTGCGCCATCGTGTTGTCGCAATTGAGGACGGACGTATTGTTCGTGATGAAGAGGAAGGAGAGTACGGATATAATGATTAGAAGATTTTTTCGTCATTTATGGCAGTCTATCAAGAATCTTAAACGTAATGGCTGGATGACTGTTGCAGCGGTTACTTCGGTAACCATTACTTTAATATTAGCGGGTATTTTTGCAGCTTTTTTGCTAAATACGGAAAAACTAGCATCAGGTGTTGAAAAAAATGTGCAAATCAATACCTATCTGCAGGTGGATTCAAAAGATAATATGGAATCCTATGTGGATACAAATGACAATAATAAAAAGGTTAAAAATCCCGATTATCATAAGGTTTACGATAAGATCAATCAAATCAGCGGAGTTAAGTCTATTACTTTTTCCGGAAAAGATGAGCAACTCGAAAAGCTGAAGAAAACTATGGGGGATGATTGGAATTTGTTTGATGGAGATTCTAACCCCTTGTATGATGTTTATATTGTAAAAACGACTTCACCAAGTAAAGTAAAATCAGTAGCTAAGACGATTGAAAAAATAGAAGGTGTTGATTCTGTTGTCTATGGCGGAACTGATACAGATCGTATTTTTGGAATGGCTAATTTTGTCCGTACTTGGGGATTGATTGGAACAGGACTTTTGGTCCTTGTTGCTGTCTTTCTTATTTCAAATACAGTTCGTATTACTATCCTTTCGCGCCGCAATGAAATTCAAATTATGCGACTTGTTGGTGCCAAAAATGGCTATATTAGAATGCCTTTCTTCTTTGAAGGAGCTTGGGTTGGTTTAATTGGAGCTATCATTCCGGCAGTAGTTGTATTTTATCTCTATCACTTTGCTTATACAAAATTTAACCCAGATTTAGCCAATCAAAACTTGTCACTTTATGCGCCTAATCCTTTTATCTTCTATGTAATCGGTGCTATGTTTGTCATTGGCATTATTATTGGAGCTTTAGGATCAGTATTATCCATGAGACGTTTCTTGAAGATATAAAAAAAGCCTTAAAAAGGCTTTTTTTGCTTGTAGACAATCTTATTTTTCAACATCAAAATTTTTTAGTTTCTATCAATTTTAGTTTTAATTTCTCTTATTTACGCGAGCAAAGCGAGCTCCAAAAGAAGATTTTATCTTCAATCTGAAAAGCCTTTTTTAAGGTTTTTTTGCTTGTTTTAGTAAACAAGTTTTAAAAAACTTGCATCAAGATAAGCAGCAGACATATTCGTCAATCATGATCATTGAAAAAAGGATTAAAATTCTTTTCATGGGCAATTGTTGTCTCTTTGCCATGGCCAGGAAAGACACGGTAATAATTGGGCAGGGAAAAAAGATTTTTTCTGATACCAGCAATCAATTCGTCATAGTTACTGGTTGGTAAGTCTGTGCGGCCGATAGTTTCTCGGAAAAGGGCATCCCCTGAAAAGACCATTTCTGCTTCTTGAAAAATAAAAGATACTCCTCCCCATGAGTGTCCTGGAGTTTCAACGACCTTAAATTGAAAACCGCTGATAGTGTATTCCTTTTCATAATGAAAATAAAAATCAGCAGGAGCAGCCACAACATCTTCCATATCATCATGGCGCGGTAAACCTGAGAGGTTATCCTTTGGGCTGGTTAGCCATGAAGCCTCTTTTTCTGAAACATAAACAGGTGGGTGATTATATTTTTCACGGACTAAATCAAGGCTCATGATATGATCATAGTGAGTATGCGTCAAGAGAATGGCGGCTACAGGTTTATTGATTTTTTGAAGAGTAGCTAGAATTTCTTCGCCATTGCTTCCTGGATCAATGACAAGGGCAGCCTGCTCATTAACAAGGTAATAAGTATTTTCTAAAGCTACCGTATTTAGGGTTTTAAATAGTTCCATATCTCAAGTTTATCAAAAAATAAAGCAATTGAAAAATGAAAAGTTAAGGTTTTAGTTTTTGTTTGACAACGTTTTCACAAAAGTATATACTAGCAAATAATAAAGGAGGTATCTTAAATGACAAAAGTTGCTATTGTTACCGGAGCTGGTCAAGGTATTGGCTTTGCGATTGCACAAAGGCTTCATCAGGATGGCTTTAAAATCGGTATAGTAGATTATAATCAAGAAACAGCTCAGGCTGCTGCTGAGAAAATATCTGCCAAGGATACGCTTGCTGTTGTAGCAGATGTATCAAAACGCGATCAAGTATTTGCTGCTTTCGACAAAGTTGTTGAACACTTCGGTGATCTAAGTGTCGTGGTTAATAATGCAGGTGTTGCACCAACTACACCCCTAGATACAATTACTGAAGAACAGTTTACAAATGCATTTGCTATTAATGTTGGCGGTACTATTTGGGGCAGTCAGGCTGCTCATAAGCATTTTAAAGCTCTGAGGCATGGCGGTAAAATCATTAATGCTACTTCTCAGGCTGGCTGCGTTGGTAATCCTAATTTAACAGTTTATGGCGGTACAAAATTTGCTGTTCGTGGAATTACACAAACTTTAGCAAAAGATTTAGCTGATGATGGGATTAATGTCAATGCCTATGCACCTGGTATTGTTAAAACACCTATGATGTACGATATAGCTCATGAAGTTGGTAAAAATGCTGGTAAAGATGATGAATGGGGCATGCAAACATTTGCTAAAGATATTACACTAGGCAGATTATCAGAGCCAGAAGATGTCGCTAGTGCAGTCAGCTTCTTAGCAGGTCCTGATTCAAACTACATTACAGGACAAACAATAGTTGTTGACGGTGGTATGGTTTTCCATTAAGTTATATCAAAAGAGACCGAAAGGTCTTTTTTTGCTGCAGTAGAGCACTAAATAATCTGAACATTTTGACATTTCCGTAGAATTATCCTCCAAATTGTGCTAGACTAAAGAAGTAAAAGTTAGGAAGGACAGTGGATAGTCTTATGGATAGAAATTTAAATTTTGTAATGATTTCACCGCATTTTCCAGCCAATTTTGAGACCTTTGCGCATCGTTTATCTGAAAATGGCTTTAATACATTAGGGATTGCAGATGCTCCTTATGAGGAACTGACACAGGGCCTGCGCGATCATTTGACAGAATATTACCGCGTAGATAATATGGAAGATTATGATCAGGTTTACCGCGCAGTAGCTTATTTTGCCCATAAATACGGCAGGATTGATCGTATTGAGTCTCATAATGAATACTGGTTAGAATTAGATGCCCGCTTACGGACGGATTTTAATGTCTTCGGCTATAAAACTAAAGATATGCTGTCCATCAAAACCAAAGCGCAAATGAAGACAATCTTTCAAAAGATAGGTATTGCGGTTGCTTGCGGCCGTGTTTTTACTAGTGCTGCAGACGCTCGTACTTTAGCTAAGGAACTTGGTTTTCCTCTTATCATAAAACCTAATTCAGGCGTTGGTGCCTCAGATACCTATAAAGTGAAATCCGAAGCGGAACTGGAGAATTTTTTAAAACAGCAAAATCCAGCTGTTGAGTATATCATGGAGGAATTTATAGACGGTGACATTGTTACTTTTGATGGTTTGACAGATCATGAAGGAAATATTGTCTTTTATTCCAGTTTAGAATATTCAGAAGCCGTACTGGATATGGTTGATAAGGATGATGACATGTTTTATTATGTTCCGCGGGATATCTCACCAGAGCTTGTCCGCTTAGGTCAAAAATGTGTTGAGGCTTTTAATGTTAAAGAACGTTTTTTCCATTTCGAATTTTTTCGAACTAAAAAAACAAAAGATTTAATGGCGCTTGAGATCAATTGCCGGCCGCCAGGTGGCTTGACGATTGATATGTGGAATTATGCCAATGATTTTGACGTTTTCAATGAATATGCGCATATTGTCAAAGATAATCGTTTTGAAGCAAGGATCACACATCCCTATAATGTAGTTTATATTTCGCGTAAGGCAAATAAAAATTATGCGCATTCAATTGATGATATAAAAGCAAACTATGGGGAAGCTATTATTGATATTGAAACGGTCCCAGGAATTTTTGCTAAGATTATGGGAGAAGTAGGGATTTTAGCACGCACTCAGACGATGGAAGACATGCGCACTATTATTCAGTACGCTCAGGAAAAAGCTTAGAAAGGAAAAAAGATAATGCATTTTGAAAGAAGAAGCCACTGGAGCGGTGAACTAGGCCGTGAAATGTATTTTAATATTTACGGGCATGCGGGGAAACCAGTTATTGTCTTTCCGTCATCTGGCGGCAGTCAAAATGAATATGGCGATTTTGGGATGATTGAGGCTTGTCAGAGTTTTATTGACAGAGGACTTGTGCAGTTTTATACACCAGATTCTATAGATCGAGAATCTTGGCTGGCAGAAAGTAAATCAGGACATGATATGGCTTTGGCCCACGAGGCTTATGATCGTTATATCATTCATGAGTTGGCAGCTTTGATTCGCTATGAATCAGACTGGCAAGGACCTATGATGGCGACAGGATGCTCGATGGGAGCCTTCCATACGGTTAATTTTGCACTGCGCCATCCGGATTTATTTGACGTTTCCATCGCCTTATCTGGTGTTTATGATGCACGCTTTTTTACAGGCGAGTACTATGGCGATCCATTCGTTTATTATAATTCTCCCATTGATTATCTATGGAATCAGGAAGATCCTTGGTTTTTGGACCGTTACCGTCAAAATCATTTTATTATAGCTGTCGGTCAAGGGGCTTGGGAGGCTCCTCATGTAGTTGATACACTGCGTCTAAAAGAGGCCTTTGAAGCTAAGTCTATACCAGCCTGGTTTGATTTTTGGGGAAATGATGTCGCGCATGATTGGGAATGGTGGCGTGTCCAGATGCCTTATTTCTTAGGAAAATTGGAAGAAGAAGGGCAGATTTAAAAAACAGCCAGATAGTTAAAAACATAAAAAATAGCGAAGGAAAAAGTATGGCAAAAGGGAGTGAGACAAAAATCGATCAGACGAAGCCTTCGATTTTCCAGCAAGTCCCAGTCTCTTTTGCCATAGATTATTTTAAAAGTGTAATTCGTTTAAAAACAGAAAAACTTCATTAAGACTTAATTCATTTATAATAAGGTATAAAGGAGGTTCTATGACAGCTAATAAAAAGCAGCATCAAGTATTATGGATAGTATTAGGCAGTCTTTTGGGAGTTATTATATTAATTGCAGGCGTTATAGGAGGGAAATATTATATGGACAAACAAAGAGCAAGAGAGCTTTATCAACATGGTTTTCGCTTGTATGAAGAACAAATCGCGACATATCTTAAAGAGCATTATTCAGGCATTAAAAAAATAGAATTTTCGCCTATATTTATCCGAAGAGGCGGCATGTCGAATGCCAATATTGTACCTGTTATTTATGATGAGTATGGTCATAGAGAAATATTAGGAGATTCTGGGAAATTAGATGGTATGAGGTCCTATGGCCTTTCAAACGGTATTGAACTTGATTTTGATGGTGCGACAGGTAAGAAAATTATCGTTCTAGATGACAATGATAAAAAAGATTTAGAAGTTCAAGACTATGATCATTTACCTGATAAAGCAAAATGGGATTCAGAGATATATATAGATGAAAATATTTTGAAACTTGTTAAACAAGGCCATTTAAAAGGAATAAAAAAAGACTCCAAAGGAAGTCCTAATGCAAGGACTGTCTATAATCTAGAAATTAAAGAAGGTGAGTATTGGAAATGGCACTGACAGATAAGCAAATGCAGTATTTACAAGGTCAAATACAAAAGTATTGTCAAGATGATATTAAAACAATAATAACTAACGAGAAAACAGGAGAGAAGTATAAAGTAATAAATAAAGTTGATGACACCACTCAAGCCATAGCTGTTGCACCAGTAAAGAAAGATGGCTCGGTTGATTACAGCCAAACGTCTATTGCTGTCTATGGCACCCAGCCGGGACTGAATACTTCAACAGGCAATGCGATTAAGGCTTTCGGCGGCATGACGCCTCAGTACAGTGATATTAAAAAGTTTTATGATAAAACCGCCAAGAAGGTCAGTAAGCATGAGGGCATGATTTCTAATATGTCGGGCTACAGTCAGTCTGGTCCCGCCGTCGCTAAGGTGGCAGCCCAGCATAAGGTAGGGAAGATTACCAATTTTGCGGACTGGGGAGCTCAGGCAGCTTATGACCATGGCGATATCACTAAGAAAGAAAAGGCCTACCTAGATAAGCATGCGACTGTCTACACGGATTCCGATAAAGATCTGACCTGGGCGAATAAGGGCGGCAAAATTCCCTATGGAAAGCAGGCCGTTGTTGAAGGGAAACACGACCTCAATCCTATAGGAGACCATGACTACGCTTATGCCCAAATCAAAGGCAACGGTCCTGATATCAACTGGTATATTAAACACCATCAGTTTTGCTCGGGCATGACGAAAGCACAGTCCGTTTAAAGACGGGAATGTTCTTCATTAAAGCTTTTTTTATGCTATACTATAAGGGAACTACCCCTTAGTTCATTTGTAAAATAACATAAAGGCGGTTTATTATGGTAAGAAAGAAAACAAGGTCCAAAGCCTTATGGATAGGGTTTGGCAGCTTCATTGGTATGATTATCCTTATTTTAGGGATTATAGGAGGAAACAAATACATGACTTATCAAAAAGAGAAACAAAAACAGCTAGCGAAAGACCATGCCTTGTATAAACATGGCTTTCGTCTCTTGGAAGAGCAACTGGCCACCTACATTAAAGAGCACTACGAAGGAGTGCGTAAGATTGAATTTTCTCCCATTTTTGAGGATGGTGGGGATGGCTATAGTATGCATACATTGGATATTGTGCTAGCTATCCATGATAATTATGGAAATCGAGCAGTTATGAAGAGAAAAATCAATGAATCTTTTGGGCTAAGTGAAGGATTATCTTTAGATTTTGATGGTGTGGGAAAGGAAGTTATTGAATTAAAGAAGTACGATAGTAATGAAGTCATTGATGTATCGGGTTATGAACACTTACCAGAAAATGCTAAGTTAAGTAGTTATCATTTTTTTGATGAACTGATGGGAATTCTAGTACAGACGGATCAGCTTAAAGGTATTCAAAAATCGAATAATGGTAGCCCAGATGCAGAAGTTGTATACAATTTAGACATTAAAAGAGGAGATTATACTAAATGGCGTTAACAGATGAACAAATGCAGGATTTGCAGAAAGAAGCAAAGGTAAATTCTGCTACTCTTAGAGAAGGTGATCCACTTCACGTTGAAGGGAAAGATTATAAAGTTGTTGCTTCTACCGGATCAGGCAGTGTTACTCAAGGAATCTCTGTAGCCCCTGTTGACAAAAATGGAAATGCTGATTACTCTCAAACGGCCGTCGTTGTCGCAGGAACTCAGCCCCCCGGAGATAAAAATGGTAATGGGCTATTGCCTGAGCTTGGTTCGTTTTTCAATGCTGTTGGTGCCAGAGGGCATATGACCAGCCAATATGGGGATGTTGAGGCATTATATGAGACGACTGAAAAAAATCTTAAAGGCAAAAACAATGCAGGGATCACTAACATGTCTGGCTTTAGTCAATCTGGCCCTGCTGTTGCCAAAGTTGCCGCTGAACATAAAGTTGGTAAGATTACAAATTTTATGGATTGGGGCAGTGAAGCAGCCTTAATGGATGATGCTGGGGCACCTCGAGAGGCTAATGATATCACTAAAGAGGAGAAAAAATGGATTAATAAACATGCCCATGTCTACTCTGATTCAGGAAAAGATGTCACTGAATATGATGGCGGTGATGGTGAAATAGCCTATGGAAAAGTGAAAACATTTGAGGGGAAAGATCACGATACGCAAGCACCTCGTATTAAAGGAAATGGATTGGATGTTGATTGGTATGTCAAACATCACAAATTTTGTTCTGGCATGACGAAAGAGCAGGTTAAAGAAGTTTCTAAGTATAAGGCTGCACATGATAGTAAAAAATCTAAAAAAGACGCTGACGACTATGTCAAAGAGTACCAAAAAAAGTACGGCGACTATGCCAAAAAGAAAACGTCTAAAATCAAGAACAAAGGTAAAATCAAGGCTAAGCCAACCTCGGCAACTTCACTGCATCTCAAGCATAAGTTCGGCCAAAAGCTAGACTTTAAAGACCTGCTCAGGCACTATCAGGGAGCGCAAGGCTCTAAGCGGATATTATTAAGAAAAGCTCTGCTCTTTGCGGGCCTCTCCGCAGCAATTGAAGATGTCGGCGATCTCACCAAGAAGGTGCAGCAGCTGATGGACCAGTCCAAGGAAGATATCAAGGAGACGGTTGAAGAGACGCGCGCTAAGGCCTTTGATTTTGCTCAGGAATTGGACGCTGCGGAAGTGGAATCGCTTTTAGCTGAGATTGACTTTAACCGTATCTGGTCTGAAGGCATTGAATCTGAGAATATCGCCCAAGCTAAAAATTTTGCGGCCAAAGTTGAGGCGTTAGGCCAGAAGGTTTTATCAGCTGGCGATGCTATTGAAGAAGCCGATCAAGGAGCAGCCGAGAAGGTCGTCGTCTTTAACGAGGCCGTCATTAGCGACTTTAATTAAGGAGATGACAGAAATGGCCATTGAAAAGGATATTGAGGAAATACAGGAGGCCTTAAAAGAAATGCGTAAAGAACAGGAACGCACAGTTATTAAGGCCATGGTAGCCGCCGCAAGAGGTAAAATTTCCACTATAGATGCCGTCCTGTTAGGCAGCTTGGAAGGTTTATCTTCAGACCTAAAGTCGCGCGCGGCTTCCAAAGTTTCTGGCGCCGTAGAACCAGCCCTAGAAGGCTTGGCAGCGGATCGAGCTCTGGAACAGGCTTCGGCCTTGCCAGAGCCCCGTTTTAGCAATCCAGTGATAGGATAGAAAGGAAGGAAAATATGGATCGAAAAACCTATGAACGTTTAGAAGATGCCCATTTAGCCAAGCTTCGCCAATTTGATGAAGCTGAATGGGACCTTTATGATCTGAAAAATGAAAACAAGCGCATTTGGGACGAGGGTCAGATGATGATTCAGGATATTCAAATGCAGATTCCCGAGGTTAATCTCAACAATTTTATGTTTGATCTCGAAGAGCGCTTTGATAGGTTTCATAGGCAAGTTCTGCAAAAGGAGGATGACCTTGAAGAACTGCGTTACCAAGAAAAGCAGGCTTTTATGAAAAAGACAGAAAGTTATAAGCCTTCTTCTTTTTGGTAAGAGTGCCTTCAGCAGACTTTAGTTAAAAGGAGCCTGAGACAAGAAACAGTCTCAAGCTCCTTTTAGTTCTTTAGGGTAAAGCGCAGAAAGTCAATAAAATGATCGGCCCAGTATTTTTCATGATGAATTTCATTAGCCATAATATGCAGGTCGATATTTTCCATAGGAAGACCAGTATGTAAGAGTGTTTGGTAATAATGAAGTGTGCAGTCAATGTAGGCTTGATTCATATTGGGGGAAAAAGCTTCATCAACGTCATCGCCTTCTTTAGTACCAACTTGTATAAAGACTTTACTGTCCTTATCTAGAGGATGATGATTAATAAAGCGAAGGAAATCACGTTCGCTAAACCAAGAAGCTAATGAAAATACGCCAAGATTACCAAAGACATGCGGGTAGGCAGCTCCCATGTAGGCTGTGATAATACCTCCCATTGAGGAACCTGCCAACAAAGTATGCTCAGCTTCTGGTTTAGTCCGATAAGTTTGATCAATAAATGGTTTGATACTATGAACAAGCCATTTGCCATAAGCCATACCATCACCGCCAACACTAGCAGTTTCAGGTGTTGTACCGACATCTGTCATCCAAGGAGCATATTCATTCAGCCGGTTATCTCCAGCATTATCAATACCAACGACAATAAGCTTTGGCAGTTCTTTATGGTTTTTAATGGTAGGGATGATTTTCCATGAATAACCAGAAAAAGATTCCTTGCTATAAAAAACATTTTGGCCATCGTGCATGTAAAGGACAGGATAGTGAGCCCAGTCTTCTTTATCATAGTCTTTAGGAAGGAGGACGCGGATCCGTCTTTTTTCATCATAATAAGGAACATCAAAGTAATGTTCTGTCATTTCAAGATAGTAATTATTGAGTTTGGTTTTCTTTTTCACAGTACATTCTCCTTTGAAGCTATCGCATTAAGCTTATTATATCATAGAAAAAAATGAAAAAATAGGCGAAAAAGTTAAATCTTAAAAAATGCCAAGGCTGGGACAAGAGTCTTGTGGACTGTTTGAGGCCAGCCAGTAGAAACGAGGACTTGCTGAAAAATCGAAGACTTCATCTGACCGATTTATACGCAATCTTTACGATTATACTCTTTCTGTGGGTGAGTACGCAGCAATCATGGCTGTCTGTCTCACCCCCTGCAGTGAAGAAATAGAAAAAAAGCTCATCATTTCTATTGAATATTGAAATATGGTATAATTTTAATGTTATGACGGAGAAAGAAACAAGAAGGTATGCTGTAGTTGATTTGGAGGCAACGAGTGCAAGCCCTGCAGCCTCTATTATCCAAGTAGGCATTGTTATTATTGAAAATGATCAAATAGTAGATACTTATCAAACTGATGTTAATCCACATAAGAAACTTTCCAAATCCATTATCAATCTTACAGGTATTACAGATAGTCAGCTGCAGAAAGCTCCTGACTTTTCGCAAGTAGCAGCTGAGATTTATCATCTTATTTCTAATTGTATTTTTGTAGCTCATAATGTCAAATTTGATGCTAATCTTTTGGCAGAACATCTCTTTTTGGAAGGATTTGAGCTGCTAACTCCTCGCGTCGATACCGTTGAATTGGCTCAGATTTTTTATCCTACTTTTGATAAGTATTCTTTGGAAAATTTAACAGAATTATTAGCGATTAAACTATTAGATGCCCACACAGCTATTGCTGATGCTAAGGCGACAGCAGAGCTCTTTTTAAAATTAAAGAAGAAAATGGCTAGTCTGCCTCGGCTAACCTTAGAGAGAATTTTAGAATTTTCAGACAGTCTCTTATATGAGTCTTATTTGCCTATAAAAGAAGCTTTGACTAGAGCTTCTGCTCAGCTGCCATCAGATTATCAGGAAGTTGCTGGTATTGTCTTAAAAAAAGAAGAGCCGCTTTTGCAAGAGCGCCGTTTGTCACAGGATTTTGCAACTAATCTGGCTTTGTTAAATCTTGAAGATAGACCTTTGCAGCTTAAATTTGCTCACTTGATCGATAAGCACTTTCAAGAAAAAACAGCCACTTTTATTGAAGCCCAGTCTGGTATTGGTAAGACTTATGGTTATCTTTTGCCTCTTCTTGGACAGGTGCCTAAGGAACAGATTATTATCAGTGTTCCGACTAAGATTTTACAAGATCAGATTATGGCAAATGAAGCTCAGGCTTTAAAAAATATTTTTTATATCAATGCTCACAGTTTAAAAAGTCCACAAAATTATCTTAAGTTGGATGCTTTTTATGAAAGCTTGATGAGAAATGACACGAATCGCTTGCTTAACCGCTATAAAATGCAGCTTTTGGTTTGGCTGTTGGAAACAAAAACGGGAGACTTGGATGAAATTCGCCAAAAGCAGCGCTATGCTGCTTACTTTGATGAAGTCAGGCACGATGGTTCTCTCAGTAAACAGTCTTTATTTTATGACTGTGATTTTTGGCAGCAAAGTTATCGGAGAGCCAAATCCAGCCGTTTGCTGATTACCAATCATGCTTATCTCTTGACACGTATGGAAGATGACCAAGATTTTGTTAAAAATCATATTTTGGTTATTGATGAAGCTCAGAGACTGTTTCTGGCTTTAGAACAGTTTTCACAATGTCAAGTTAATATGACTAAGATGTTGCAGCAGTTACATCAGCTTTTAGAGAATTCCCAAGATATCTTAGAGCAGCGTCTTTTGGAAAATCTCCAGTTTGAACTGAATCATCTTTTACAGCTTTTTTACAGACAAAAGAAGAAGCAGATCAAGCAAGAAGATGCTGAGCGCCTGCGTCAGCACCTAGCAGAAATCTCTTTGCCTGAATTAGCAGAATTGCAAAATGTATTTGCAGCCTCTTTTTCGGATTTTTGGTTTGAAGAAAGTTTTTCATCAGATCATCGAACGGTTTTGTTAAAATCAGCACGAGTGGATTTTACTGATTTTACCCAATCTTTTCCAGCTGCCAAAAAAACTTATTTGATTTCAGCAACCCTTCAGATCGGACCAAAAATTAATTTGGCCAATCTTTTGGGTTTTCAGGAATACACATTTGACAAAATGGTAGGTAAACAGACAAATCAGCAGGCGATTTGGATTGATCAAACCATGCCTAGTGTAGATGAATTATCAAATCAAGACTATGAAAGACTATTAGCAGACCGTCTGTCTCAAATAGCACAGCTTGATAAACCCACTCTAGCTCTTTTTAATTCAAAAAAGACAATGCTGGCTGTCTCAGAACTGTTGGATAGCAGTCAGTTATCGCATTTAACACAGGAAAAAAACGGGACAGCTTTTAATATCAAACGGCGCTTTGACAGAGGGGAGTCTCTTTTGCTGCTTGGAACAGGAAGTTTTTGGGAGGGTGTTGATTTTGTCAAACAAGATCAGCTGATTGAAGTTATCACGCGCTTGCCTTTTGATCATCCTGAGGATATCTTTATTAAAAAATTGAACCGCAAACTCAGGCAGGAAGGAAAAAATCCTTTTTATGACTATGCTTTACCAGCTGCCATTTTACGTCTTAAGCAGGCTATTGGCCGCACTAAAAGAAAGGATAAGCAGCTATCCAGTATAGTCATTTTAGATGGCAGAGTTTTGACTAAACGTTATGGAAAAATCATTTTGCAGTCGTTAACGGAAAACTTTCCTGTTAGGATTCAAAATTTTTCAGAACTGCTCGCAGAAATGAAGAATTTTTTATATAATAAGAAGTAATCATGCATAAATAAGTTTATCTCAAAAGATAAGCAAAAGGAGAAACAATGACAAAGCTATCAAAACGTGTATTGGCAATGGAAGAGTCTGTCACCTTGGCTGCAGGTGCTAGGGCTAAAGCTTTAAAGGCTGAAGGAAGGGATATTTTAGAGCTGACATTGGGCCAGCCTGACTTTGTTACTCCTAAACATATACAAGAAGCAGCAATTGCATCTATTAAAAATGGATCTGCTTCTTTTTATACTATTGCTTCTGGCCTAGCAGAACTTAAAGAAGCTATAAGACAGTATATGGAGAATTTTTATGGCTATAAGGTAACACCTGATCAAGTGGTTGCAGGAGCAGGAGCAAAATATGTTTTATATGCTTTTTTTGCAGCGGTTCTAAATCCTAAGGATGAAGTCATTATCCCAACCCCCTGCTGGGTATCTTATGTTGAACAAGTAAAGATGAATGAGGGAGTACCGGTCACTTTGATGACCTCTCAAGAAAATCATTTTAAAGTAACCGTTGAACAGCTAGAAGCAGCGCGTACTGATAAGACAAAGGTCGTCTTATTAAACAGCCCTTCTAACCCTACTGGTATCATTTATGAGCGTCATGAGCTGGAAGCGATTGGCAACTGGGCCGTAAAGCATGATCTCATACTTCTTGCAGATGATATTTATAGCCGCCTAGTTTATAATGGGGCAAAATTTACACCGATTTCAAGCATCTCAGAAGCCATTCGAAAGCAGACGGTCGTCATTAACGGGGTGTCCAAGGCCTATGCGATGACTGGCTGGCGTGTGGGTTATGCTGTTGGAGATTCTGATATTATTAAAGCCATGGCTAAAATTATCAGTCAAACAACGTCAAATTTGGCAGCTGTTTCTCAATATGCGGCTATCGAAGCTTTAACAGGAAGTCAAGATTCTGTTGAGCAGATGCGTCAAGCCTTTGAAGAACGTCTTAATACAATTTATCCGCTGCTGGCTGAAATTCCAGGATTTAAAGTGGTTAAGCCGCAAGGAGCTTTTTATCTGTTTCCTAATGTTAAAAAAGCTATGGAGCTGAAAGGTTACACAGATGTGACTGACTTTACGGCAGCTATTTTGGAAGAAGCAGAAGTAGCCTTGGTCAGTGGGGCTGGCTTTGGAGCAGCTGAGAATGTAAGATTGAGCTATGCAACGGATATGACTACTCTGAAAAAAGCTATCAAGCGTCTTAACAGCTTTATGATGAAATGATAAAGCTATGCCTTAAAATAGAAAAAGAAAGATAATATTAGAAAAGAGCAAAAGAAAGACATGTCTAAAGATTTAGTGTCCATTATTGATGTCAAAAAGTATGTGGGGAAAGAAGTAACTATTGGTGCCTGGGTAGCTAATAAATCAGGTAAAGGGAAAATTGCATTTTTACAGCTGCGTGACGGAACCGCTTTTTTTCAAGCTGTGGCCTTTAAGCCAAACTTCATTGACAAATTTGGCCAAGAAGAAGGGCTGGAAAAATTTAATAGGATCAAAAAGTTAAACCAGGAAACTTCTGTATTGATTAAGGGGATTGTGAAAGAAGATGAGCGTTCTAAATTTGGCTATGAATTAGATGTGACAGATCTTGAGATTGTCGGTCAAAGTGATGATTATCCAATCACACCTAAAGACCATGGTACAGACTTTTTAATGGATCATCGCCATCTTTGGCTGCGTTCCCGTAAACAGCATGCTATTATTTTGATTCGCAATGAAATTATCCGTGCTACCTATGAGTTTTTCAATTCAAGAGGATTCGTAAAAGTTGATTCACCAATCTTAACAGGTTCAGCTCCAGAAGGCACAACAGAACTTTTTGAAACAGATTATTTTGGTCAGCCTGCTTTCCTTAGTCAGACAGGCCAGCTTTATGCAGAAGCAGGTGCTATGGCCTTTGGCAAGGTCTTCACCTTTGGTCCGACTTTTCGTGCAGAGAAATCAAAGACACGCCGCCATTTAACCGAATTTTGGATGATTGAGCCTGAGATGGCCTTTGTTCATCATGAAGAGTCTATGGATATCCAGGAAGCTTATATCAAGTTTCTTCTGCAAGCAGTCTTAGATAACCAAGCCTATGCTCTTGAAGTTTTAGAACGTGATAAAGCACTCTTGCAAAGATATATTGATGAACCTTTTAAGCGTGTCACCTATGATGATGCTATTACTCTTCTTCAAGAAAAAAGTGCTGAAAATGACTATGAACCGATTGCATGGGGAGATGATTTTGGCTCACCGCATGAAACATTTATTTCCAATTATTATGGAGTGCCAACATTTATTATTAATTACCCTAAAGCGATTAAGGCCTTTTATATGAAGCCGCATCCAACGCGTGATGACCTTGTCATCTGTGCTGATTTGATTGCGCCAGAAGGTTACGGAGAAATTATTGGCGGTTCTGAGCGGGCAACAGATTATGACTATCTTAAAGCTAAAGTAGAGGAATACGGCCTCTCAGAAGAAGAATACAGCTGGTATCTTGATCTTCGAAAATACGGCTCAGTTCCCCACTCAGGTTTTGGACTTGGTCTAGAGCGGGTTGTTACTTTTATAACAGGCAATGAGCATATTCGTGAAGCTATTCCTTTTCCACGTATGCTTCATCGCTTAAAACCTTGATAAGATAAACAAAAAGCGAAGCAAATATTATGATTTTGCCTCGCTTTTTATTTATCATTTTATAAAATATCACTCTCTTTAAGCTCTTAGAGCTGAGCTTTGTAAATATTTCCATCTAACTTAAATTTTGCTATAATAATGATGAAATTTCTATTTGGAGGAAACCCATTATGTCAAAGACACTTCATACGGATAATGCCCCTGCAGCAATTGGACCTTATGTCCAAGGAAAAATTTCTGGCAATCTTTTATTTGCATCAGGCCAAGTGCCCTTATCACCAAAGACAGGAGAAGTCATTGGCACCACTATCCAAGAACAAACCCAACAAGTTTTAAAAAATATTTCAGCCATTTTAACTGAAGCTGGAACAGATTTCGATCATGTTGTTAAAACAACTTGCTTCTTAAGTGATATCAATGATTTTTCCGCTTTTAACGAAGTTTATGCAAAGGCCTTTAATGCAGATTTCCCAGCTCGTTCAGCTGTGGAAGTGGCACGATTGCCCAAAGATGTCAAAATTGAAATTGAAGTCATTGCAGAAGTTAGTCCATAAAAATCTTCTTAGCAATTGATTTGAATAGGAAATGAATTAGACTTCTGATGGTAAATGGATACAAAAGAGGCTGGGACAAAACCTAACCTCGTTATATGTAATAGTGATGACAGTTTGACGCAGTGGTTGGAAGGCTTTGTATCCTAAGTGTAAGTTCAACTTTTTAACAGTCTGAGAGACTGTTTGAGGCAGCCAATCAGGTCAGCTGTGTTGGTCATAATTCTAATCAACTGTGCGGGAGTGGATGATAAAATTGATTTTGGCGAAATCATGACTGGGTCCCACTCCCTTAAGATTAAGAGCGAGGAAAGGTAGTATGGTGAGTAAGAATCAAGTTAGTCCAAGCAAGGAGCAATCAGATGGCAGCCTGTTTAAGGATTTAGATCAAGGGCTGCAAAAAGAAATATTAGCTGTTTCCCCTGATATCAAAGAAGATACCTTTATTTCCAATCAGGATATGACAAAATATTCTCTGCACTATATGGATAAAATTATTGAGCAGGCTAAGGAAAAAAACGATAGTATCAAAGGATACGTATCAGCACTAAGCCGTGAAGAGATGCATGGCAGTGTTGAAGAACAGCTGCAGGCAAAAATCACTTTTGGCCAAAAAATTGCAGATGCCGTTGCAAAATTTGGCGGTTCTTGGACCTTTATTATTACTTTTATACTGCTGATGGCTCTATGGATGGCTGTTAATCAGCTGCATATTTTTGGTCTTCGCTTTGATGCTTATCCCTTTATTCTTTTGAATTTGGCTCTGTCAACTTTAGCAGCGGTACAAGCACCGCTCATTATGATGAGTCAAAACAGAGCAGCAGAGCATGATCGCCTGCAGGCTAATAATGATTTTAGAGTGAATAAAAAATCAGAAGAAGGTATCCGCTCTTTACATGCCAAATTAGACCATATCGTTCAGCAAGATCAAAGTGAGCTTTTGGAAATACAGCGTCTGCAGACAGAAATGCTGGCTTCTATCAGCCAGCAGATTACACGCTTAGAAGAAGTGCAGAAGCAATTAGGAAAAGAGGAGAAGAGGCATGAGTGACAATGCTAAACAAATTGATCTGGTGATTGTAACAGGCTTAAGCGGCGCAGGAAAAACTGTTGCTATCCAATCATTTGAGGATTTAGGCTATTTTACAATTGATAATATGCCGCCAGCACTGGTTCCTAAGTTTTTGGAACTTGTTGAAAATAATGAAGAAAATAATAAAGTGGCTTTAGTGGTTGATATGCGCAGCCGTTATTTTTTCAAAGAAGTCAGCTCTATTTTAGATAAAATAGAAGCCAATGATGCCATTAATTTACGTATTCTTTTTTTGGATGCTACTGACGGTGAGTTGGTGTCTCGGTATAAAGAAACACGGCGAAGCCATCCCCTATCTCCAGATGGCCGTGTTTTAGACGGTATAGCTCTGGAGAGGGAATTGTTGGCTCCTTTAAAAAGCCTAAGCCAAAATGTTGTTGATACCACAGAACTAACACCTCGTCAATTGCGCCAAACAATTTCAGAACAATTCTATGGGCAAAAAAATGAACACAATTTTCGTATTGAAGTCATGAGTTTTGGTTTCAAATATGGTTTGCCTATTGATGCCGATCTTGTTTTTGACGTACGTTTTTTGCCAAATCCATACTATAAGCCTAAGCTGCGCAATAAAACGGGGCTAGATAAAGAAGTAGAAGATTATGTGATGCAGCATAAGGAATCTGAGGATTTTTACAGTCATTTACTGGGCTTACTTCAGCCTATCCTGCCAGGCTATCGTAAGGAGGGAAAAGCTGTTCTGACGATTGCTGTTGGCTGTACAGGAGGCCAGCATCGCAGTGTTGCTTTTGCCCATCGATTGGCTAAAGATCTTTCAAACGATTATTCTGTCAACGAAAGCCATCGAGATAAAAATCGACGTAAGGAGTCTGTAAACCGTTCATGAGAAAGCCCAAGATAACAGTTATCGGCGGAGGGACTGGCATTCCAGTTATTTTAAATAGCCTACGCCATAAAGACCTTGATATTACAGCTATTGTAACTGTTGCTGATGATGGCGGCAGTTCTGGTGAAATCCGCCATGCTACGCAGCTGACACCGCCGGGAGATCTGCGAAATGTATTGGTTGCTATGAGTGATATGCCGCGGTTTTACGAAAGGATTTTTCAATATCGATTTAATAAAGAAGATGGTTCCTTGGCCGGCCATCCTTTAGGAAATTTAATTATTGCAGGTATTTCTGAAATGCAGGGGTCTACTTATAATGCCATGCAGATTTTAACCAAATTTTTTCATGTAACAGGTAAAATTTATCCTTCCAGTGAAAAAGCCTTGACCTTGCATGCTGTTTTTAAAGATGGCCAAGAGGTTATCGGTGAAAGCCATATTTCACAGCATAAGGGGATGATCGATCATGTTTTTGTGACCAATGATTATGATGACAGCAAGCCAAAAGCTAGCCGTAAGGTCGTTAAAGCGATAATGGAAAGCGATATGATTGTTTTAGGCCCGGGTTCTTTATTTACCTCTATCTTGCCGAATTTAGTTATCGAAGAGATTGGGCAGGCTGTATGCGACACTAAAGCAGAAGTCGCTTATGTCTGCAATATTATGACCCAATACGGTGAAACAGAGCATTTTACAGATGCGGATCATGTGCGGGTCCTTAATCGCCATTTAGGCCAAAAATTTATTGATACTGTTTTGGTTAATGTAGAGAAGGTCCCGCAGGAATATATGAATTCAAATAAATTTGATGAATACTTGGTACAAGTAGACCACGACTTTGCTGGCCTGCAAAAGGAAGTTTCGAGAGTTGTATCTTCTGATTTTTTATGTTTGGAAAATGGAGGTGCTTTTCATAATGGTGAAAGTGTTGTTGCTGAGCTGATGAATTTGATTGGGATGAAAGAGCTATGAGTTTTACAACGCAAGTAAAAGAAGAAGTCCTTAATTTGGATTTGGCAGATAAAAATGAACTAGCTGCTATTATTAAAATGTCAGGGAGCTTAGGTTTAACAAACCATGGCTTGACCTTATCTCTCAATATTGAAAATGCCAAAATTGCACGGCATATTTATGCTTTAATTGATCAGGTTTATCAGATGGCACCTGAGATTAAATACCATCAAAGAACGAACTTAAAAAAGAATAGAGTCTACACTGTTTTTTTAGATAATAAAGTGGTTGAGATTTTATCGGATTTACAGCTATCGGATTCTTTTTTTGGTCTTGAAACAGGTATTGAAGAAAAAATAATGTCAGAAGATGAGGCTGGACGTTCCTATTTGCGGGGAGCTTTTTTAGCAACAGGCTCTATTCGGGATCCTGAGTCTGGCAAATATCAGCTGGAAATCTTTTCGGTTTATTTAGATCATGCAGATGATTTAGCTAGATTAATGCAAAAATTTATGCTAGATGCTAAAGTTATTGAACATAAAAACGGGGCTATCACTTATTTACAAAAAGCAGAAGATATTATGGATTTTTTGCTTGTCATTGGCAGTATTGAGACAGCACAAATTTTTGAAAAAATAAAAGTATTGCGTGAAGAACGAAATGATATCAATCGTGCTAATAATGCTGAAACAGCCAATATTGCTAAAACCATTAATGCCAGTATGAAAACAATTAATAATATTGTTAAAATTAAGGATAGAATTGGTTTGGAGTCTTTACCTGTAGAATTGCAGCAGATTGCTCAAATTAGGATTGCTAATCCTGATTTTTCAATTCAGCAGATTGCAGACAGCTTAGATAAACCTCTGACTAAGAGCGGCGTCAATCACCGTTTGCGAAAAATTAATAAAATTGCCAATGAACTGTAGGAGTCTCCTTTAATAAAGCACAAAACTTTCTTATTTGATGAAGAAAATTTCAGACTAAAAACAATCTATTTTTCAGCGTCAAAATGTTTTAGCTTCTAGCAATTTCAATTTTAATTTCTCTTATTTAGGCGAGAAAGCGAGCTCCAAACGAGTCTGCTGACGTCCATATCACCCAAGGAAAGTCTCAAAAGAAGACTTTATCTTCAGTCTGAGTTTTTTTATGATAAAAAGGGCTTGTAAAATTTTTAAAGTATGATATACTTAACCAGTAAACTATTAACCGGTTAAGAAAAAGGAGATAAAATGAAGAAAAAACCTTTTATTATCATATCTTTACTTATTGTTATCCTCTTGGCATCTGTTGCTTTTTTAATGCGCAAAAATCAAGAAGTAAGAGATAAGGGGAAACTCAATGTTGTCACAACTTTTTATCCTATGTATGAATTTACAAAAAATATCGTAGGAAAAGAAGGAAATGTCTCTCTTTTGATTAAAGCTGGGACAGAAGTACATGATTTTGAACCTTCTACCAAAGATATTGCAAAAATCCAAGAGGCGGATGCCTTTGTTTATGACGATGACAGCATGGAAACTTGGGTGAAATCTGTCAAAAAATCTGTCAATACACAAAAAGTTCCTTTCATCAAAGCGACAGGGAAAATGATCTTGGCACCAGGAACGAAAGAAGAGGAAGGTGAGCATAAAGATGCAGGCCATAGCCATGATTATGACCCCCATGTTTGGCTGTCTCCTAAGCGTGCCATAAAGCTTGTTGACAATATCCGCAGCAGTCTTTCTAAGAAATTTCCTAAAAGCAGTAAGGTTTTCCAAAAAAATGCAGCTGCCTATATCAAAAAATTGAAAGCTCTTGATAAAGAGTACGCAGCAGCCTTGTCTCAAGCTAAGCAGAAATCCTTTGTCACACAGCATGCTGCCTTTGGCTACTTAGCCTTAGACTATGATTTGACCCAAGTTCCTATTACTGGCTTAACGGCAGAGTCAGAACCTTCAGCTAAACGTCTGGCTCAGCTTTCCAAGTATGTCAAAAAATACGGGGTCAAATATATCTATTTTGAAGAAAATGCTTCTTCTGCCGTTTCAAAAACACTGGCTAAAGAGGCAGATGTACAGACGGCTGTTTTAAATCCCTTAGAAAGCTTGAGTCAAAAGCAAATTACAGCAGGAGCCAATTATTTTTCTGTTATGCGCAGTAATTTGCAAGCTCTTAGAAAAACAACGGATCAAATAGGCAGTGCTATTAAACCTGAATCAGATACTGATGATAAAACAGTAGCTAAGGGCTATTTTAAAAATAAAGATGTTAGCAATCGTCACTTATCGGATTGGACAGGCCATTGGCAGTCAGTTTATCCTTACCTAAAAAAGGGAAGCTTAGACAGTGTTTGGGACTACAAGGCTAAGACGCAAAAAGATAAATCTGCTGAAGATTACAAGAAATACTATGCCAAAGGCTATCAGACTAATGTTGAAAAAATAGACATTAATGGGAAGAAAAAAAGAATAACATTTTATCAAGAAGGCAAAAAACATTCCCATATTTATAAATATAAGGGATATAGAATTTTGAATTATAAAAAAGGCAATCGCGGTGTTCGTTATCTTTTTGAACCGAAGGATAAAAATGCTGGTTCCTTTAGATATGTTCAATTCAGTGATCACGGGATTCGATCACAAAAATCAGAACATTTTCATCTTTTTTGGAGCGGCGACAGCCAAGACAAGCTCTTAGAGCAGCTGGATAATTGGCCAACTTACTATCCAGCTAAGCTGACGAGCCAAGAAATTGCTCAAAAAATGATAGCTCATTCTTAAAAAGAAGCCTAAACAAAGCTTGCCTTGTTTAGGCTTCTTTTTCAATTACAGTTGATTATTGTTAGAATATTTTATAAACTAAAATTCTAAATAAAAATTTTTCTGAAAAGGTGATAGAGATGACTAAAAAAGAAGTTGGCCATAACTTTCTTGCTAGATTAGGGAAGAAACGTTTACGTCCCGGCGGTATTACAGCTACCGCTTGGCTGATTAATCAGGGGCAGTTTCATAAAAACAGCAAAGTATTAGAAGTTGCCTGCAATAGGTGTGCGACTGCTATTGATTTAGCCAAAACTTATGGCTGTCAGATTGAAGGCGTAGATAGTGATCCCAAGGTTTTAGAAAAAGCGCGGATTTATATTAAAGAAGCTAACTTGGATGAGCTGATTCATGTGCAGCAGGCTAATGCTATGAAGCTTCCTTTTTCAGATAATTCTTTTGATATTATTATCAATGAAGCTATGCTAACCATGTTAAAAGGTGAGGCTAAAATCAAGGCTGTTAAAGAATATTTGCGTGTTTTAAAACCTGGCGGTCAGCTCTTAACGCATGATGTTTCTTTTCAAAATAAAAATGTGGAAAGCCAGCTGATGCAACTGCGCCAAACGATTAATGCCAATGTTGAACCGCTTCATATAAGCGATTGGCAACAATTATTTAAGGCAGCAGGTTTTTCAAACGTAAAAAGCCATTATGGCAGGATGACATTAATGTCGCTGTCTGGGATGATTAAAGATGAAGGTCCTTTGGGGACTCTGAAAATAATTTACCGAGGCTTAAAAAAAGAAAACCGACAGCAATTTTTGAACATGTATCGTTTTTTTAATAGAGCAAAAAGGGATTTGTTGTATATCGCAGTTTGCAGTACAAAGCAGTGCAGTTAAAAAGAAAGGAGCTTTTATGGCTTATATTGAAAAAATAGCACAAGGACAAGTATTAGATTTAAAAACAGAGGTACCAATTGAAAAAGAGCAGATGCTTAGTAAAACCTTAGTTCAACGAAAAGATTTAGGGATGACTGTCTTTTCATTAGACAAAGATCAAGAAATTAGCCGCCACTCATCACCAGGAGATGCCATGGTTACTATTTTAAGCGGTTTGGCAGAAATCACTATTGACAAGGAAATATTTGAAGTTGCGGCAGGACAAACCATTGTCATGCCAGCTAATATTCCGCATAGTCTTTATGCTAAAGAAGCTTTTCAAATGCTTTTAGTTGTTGTAAAACCAGAGGTAGACCATGATTGATAATCTCCTAGATTTGGTAAAATACCATGATGATCAAATTGCCAGTCGTTCTTTAACTAAGAAATTAAAAATAGATAATCCTATCACTCTCTATGCTCTGCCAGTCGGTGAGTCTATCAGCAATGAAAGCAGTAAATGGTGTAAATTGATTCAGGTCTTAGAAGGAAGCCTGCAAGTGGAAATAAGAGGAGATAAGTATGTTATCAGTCATCAAGGCTTGATGAGTATTGCTGCCAATCAGGTACATAGTCTCTATGCACTTGAAGACAGTAAGATCTTGCAGATAGAAGTAGAAGATAAGAGACCTAAATAAAAAACCTTGCCAAAGCAAGGTTTTCTTCATTATTTGAGACCGTATTTTTTGTTGAAACGATCGACACGTCCGTCTGCTTGTGTGAATTTTTGACGTCCTGTGTAAAATGGATGTGAATCTGATGAAATTTCAACACGGATAAGTGGATAAGTTTGGCCTTCAAATTCAACTGTTTCATTTGAAGTTTTAGTTGAACCACTGAGAAATTGGTATCCCGTTGAAGAATCCATAAAGACAACTGGATGGTATTCTGGATGAATATCTTTTTTCATTTTAAAAAATTTCCTTTCTGCCATAGCTTTTTTTGAGCCATAGTTAATAACCATTTTATTTTACCAAAAATAGAGTTCCTTGACAAGTTTTTTTAAAAAATGATTGCCGTTTTCTAGATCTGGTTTGCATCAAAACCGTGTTTAGTATCAACAAAACGAATGTAGAGATTTCTTGTTTTAAATTTCCAGATCCCATTTTCTTTAACAAAGCTGTCATTATAACGGATGGCGACATTCATTAAAGCATTTTCGCCATTTACTTCGGTTTCATGATAGGCAAGAGTATAAGTCTCAGCTGCAGCTTTTTCGCCGCTTTCATCAAGATCAATCATTAACTGCCCATTAAAGTGAAAAGTCATTTTATAGTGTTCAAGATTTTCAAAAACAGCTAGAAACTCTGCCGGGCTAGTATAGACTTGTACCGGACGATCCTCATTGCCAGCTGCAAATACCTTAAATACTGCACCATCAGCAAAAAGATCTGCTTGTGCCTGTGCTTGGCGTGTATCTGCATAATGTGCATATAAATCAATTGTACGGCGAATGCCTTTTTCTTCTAAATATCTATCCATGATTTTTCCTTTTATTTTTTCTAATAGATGCTTTTTCAAGCCTCATTTTCGTGATGAGCAAAAGGCTAGATTCTAGCAGGCTGCTGCTGAAAATTGTGCTTAAGGTCATCATTTTTTTGTTAAAGACGGTTTCTAAGTTTTGCAGGCAAGCAGCTCAAACCTTGCTAAGAGGATAGCTACACCCTGCATATTTATGATATACTAAAGTCATCATTCAATAAAGGAGAAAGAATATGGCCCGCCCTAAAAGCGAGGAGAAACAATTAGCCATCCTTAACGCAACAAGTTTTTTAATTGCTCGCTACGGTCTAACAGGAAGTCCAACCTCTCTTATCGCCAAACAAGCAGGCGTTTCAGAAGGAACTATTTTTCATTATTTTTCAAACAAGGAAAAGTTACTCAATCAGCTTTATCTCCATATAAAAAGTCAGCTTGCTTCAGATTTAAAACAAATACTGAAAGAGGACTATTCTTTTAAAGATTACCTTTGGCATATCTGGGAAGCTTATATCCGCTGGGGATGCCGCAATCCTAATGACAGTAAAACGCTGAATCAGCTGCTTAATGCCGGTATTTTATCTCCGGTAACACTCGAACAAGTAAAAACAGTCTTACCTCAATTAGATATTGGTTTAACGACCTCAGAAGAAAAGCGCTTTGGGCAAGAGAATGACTTTGTAGAAGCTCTTTTTATTGCTCTTGCGACAACAACTATTGAATTTTCAATTGCTCAGCCCAAGAAGAAAACAGTTTATCTAGACCGAGGCTTTTCCCTGCTGTGGAAAATGTATGAAAATGACACGAGCAGCTAAAAGGCGTAAAAGCTTTTATAAAAAAGAAAGGTAGATTGGCTTGTGAGTCTTTGCTTTTTTACCAATCTACTTTCTGCTTTTCATAGTTCCTGCACGATTTACTTTTAAGTGGCTGCAAAAACCTCTTTGGTCTTGCTGCAAATTATTCTTAACTTCCTTTGCCTTTTAGGCCATTTATTGGGAATATAAACTCTGAAATTTAGGACCAGATAAGCTAAACGATAAATCACTATAGTCAACATAGCCAACCGTTTGATGGCTTTGGTATAATTCTTCCAAAAATGCCGCAACATCTGTGCTTGTATTAGAAACTTCAAAATAGGCATAGTCTGTCCTGTCCGTTGCAATGGCAGCAAATTCAGTGCTAGTAGCAGAAGGAGCCAGAACTTTTGCCTTTAATTTTGCGCCATTAGCCTGCAGCTCTTGGGCTAATCCTTCGGTAAAAGAAGTCACAAAAAATTTAGTTGCACAGTAAGTTGTTGCACTTGGAGAGACAATATAGCCTGCAGCAGAAGCAATATTAATCAGCTGTGCTCCTTCAGCATCAGCATAATCCTGCACGTAAAGAGTAGATAAAATCGTGACTGCTTCGACATTTAATTTCAGCATATTTTCGACTTTGCCCAAAGAATTGTCTTTAACTTCTCCCAGCAAGCCAATCCCAGCATTATTAATCCAAGTGTTGATATTATATTCCTTTAGGCTATCATAAAAAGAGTAGAGCTTTTCAATATCTGTCAGATCACATTTGACAGTGACAATATCTAAACCTTCATACTTGTTTAGAAGGTCTTTTTTTAATTCTTCTAAACGATCAAGCCGTCTTGCGACTAGAATGAGATTTCTTCCTTTGCTGGCAAATAATTCTGCTGTTGCTTGTCCTATTCCGGAACTAGCACCTGTTATTAAGCTATAATTGTTAGACATAGTAGCCTCATTTTTAATTAATTGAGTACTCACTCAATAGTATAGCTCAAAAAAAATAATTTTGCAAGAATTTTGCAGGTTTCGTGCTATAAAATGAAATAGCAGCTAAAATAAAAAAAAGATGGCAAAAAAACAGCTCTCAGAATTCTTTTACAAATAAATAGCCTGTTTAAGAAGGCCATAATTGGCTCGCCTTCCTAACAGGCTATAGTAGTTATCAGCCGCACAGTTTGAGATCGTACATTCTCAAAACGGCCTTAATGGTTCTTTTATGTTAAAAGTTCTTTTAATTCTTGATAGATTTCTTCATTTTCTTTAAGACTGTAAGAATTAGCCCCGCTGGCAAAGGGGTGGCCTCCGCCCTTATGCCTTTTGGCAACTTCGTTGATTATAGTGCTTTTACTGCGGAGTCGAACGCGATAGTGTCCGTCAGCTTGTTCGACAAAGATGGCCCAGGCTTGAACACTGTCTATTTTACCTGGTGTTCCAACAATCGCAGCTGTCTCGGCATCTGTTACATCAAATTTTTTAAGAATATCTTGGGTTAATAAAATGCATGCAGCTCCTTTTTCATCAATTTTGAGATTATTGAAAATATAAGCTTGCAGTTTAGCAATTTTGATCGAGAAAGAATCCATCCGACGTGACATAGCAGCAAAATCAAAGTTATATGTCCGCAGTTTGCTGGCAATAGCAAGGGTTTTACTTGTTGTAGCTGGGTAAAGAAAGTGTCCGGTGTCGCCGATGATCCCATTGTAGAGCAGCTTTGCTGCGGTATTGGACAAGTTTAATCCTGTTTTTAAAGCAAAATCAGTAATGATTTCGCTTGCGCTGGAAGCAGAGGTATCAACATAATGAATATCCCCGTAAACATCATCATTAGGATGATGGTCAATTTTAATAAGGAAATCACCTTTTGTATAGCGTTTATCATCAATACGGGGAGTGTTTGCAGTATCAGTAACAATAACTAATGCTCCCTTATAATCTTCATCTTGGACATCATCCATTTCAGCAATCCATGTTAAAGTAGGTTCATTAAAACCTGCAGCTTTGACTGTTTTATCAGGGAAATTATACTTGATGATTTCCTTTAACCCCACTTGGCTGCCCAAAGCATCGGGATCAGGCTTCATATGCCGATGGATAATAATGCTATCATAATGTTTGATTTTTTCTAAAATATCTTGGAAAGCAGTCATAAATAAGTCCTTCATTTTTATTTTTTATTATTATAACATAGAAAAGGTGCTGAAAAATCAAATTCTTCGAATTATTGATTTTCTGTCCCAGTCTCTTTTGCCATAGATTATTTTAGAAATACAATCCGTTTAAATACGGAAATAATATCTCATTAAATCTTTTTTATGCTATACTATAAGGGAATTAAGATTTAGTTCATTTATAATAAGGTATAAAGGGGGTTCTATGACAGCTAATAAAAAGCACCATAAAGTATTATGGATAGTATTAGACAGTCTTTTGGGAGTTATTATATTAATTGCAGGCGTTATAGGAGGGAAAATATATATGGATCATAAAAAAATGGAGCATCTTTATCAACATGGTTTTCGGTTATTGGAGGAACAGACAGCTCTATATGTCAAAGAGCACTATTCTGGTGTTAAAAAGATTGAATTTTCTCCAATCTTTAAAGATGGCGGAGGAGGATTTACTCAGCTGACTTTAACGGTTGTTCCGGTTATTTATGATAAAGATGGGCATCGTGCTTATTTAGGTGGGACAGTCGGTAATACAGTTTATAGTAGCTATGGCTATCCAACTGATTTTTATGCTCTTGAGATTGGGAGTTATGGAGAAGAGATTATTGATTTAGCGGCTTCAAACAATGGTGATTATGTTGAGGTTTCTCATGATAAGACGTTGCCAAAAAAAGCCAAATTAGATAGTGCCGAAGGGATAGATGATAATATTGATGCTCTGGTAAAGAATGGTCAACTGAATATTAAGAAACAAAAAGACGGCAGTCCACATGCTAAGATTACCTACAATACTGAGATTAAAAAGGGAGACTATAAAAAATGGCGCTAACCGATCAACAAATTCAACAAATCCAAGGTAAACGAGAAGATTATCCTGACTATAAGAAAAGGCAGATAGTTGATGTAGGTAATAGAAAACATCATGTATATTATAAAGTAGTAAATGTTCTGAATGGAACGACACAAGCAGTAGCTTTGGCACCTTGCGATAAAAATGGCAAACATATCGATTACAATCAAACAGCTATCGTGGTAAACGGTACCCAGCCAGGGATTAATCAATCCACTGATAATGCTTTAAAAGCGACAGGCGGCATGACACCTCAGTACAGTGATATTAAAAAATTTTATCATGCTACTGAAAAGAAAGTTAGTCAGCATGATGGCACGATTTCTAATATGTCAGGCTACAGTCAGTCTGGTCCCGCCGTCGCTAAGGTGGCAGCCCAGTATAAGGTAAAAAAGGTTACTAACTTTATGGACTGGGGAGCTCAGGCAGCTTATGACCATGGCGATATCACTAAGAAAGAAAAGAGCTATTTAGATAAACATGCTACAGTATATACGGACTCAACAAAGGATATAACTTGGGCAGATGGTCATGGTGGAACTATTCCTTATGGCAAGAAGATACATATTGAGGGAAGTTGGAACCCAGTATCGGATCATGATCCCAAATATCCTCACATTAAAGGCAACGGTCCTGATATCAACTGGTATATTAAACACCATCAGTTTTGCTCGGGCATGACGAAAGCACAGGTTGAACAGGTTGCTAAATACAAGGCCAAACATGATCTCGATCCCTTCAAAAGCAAAGAAGATTACATGACAGACTATAAAAAGCTTTATGGCGCCTACGCCAAGGTCAAAAAGGCCAAGGTCAACAAATGGGCTGTTGATAAGAAAGCAGGCAAAGGCAAGACAGCTCCTAAGTCTGCTTCCAAGAAGATCCTGCTCAGGAAATCGCAGCTGACAGCTCTTGCCAGCCAAGCGGTTCAAGAGTCCGAGACCTTTGAACAGGAGGTGGCACAAAAGCTGGCTGAAGCCAAAGCTTCTGTTCAGGACCTTGTTGACAGAACTCGGGCTCAAGCATATGAAATTGCTCAGCACTTACCGGCTGGTGAAGTTGAGGAACTTTTAGCTAGGATTTCTTTTCATCAGGTTTGGGACGAAGGCGCTGAAGAAGCTAACCGTGCCGAAGTTAGGGAGTACAGCCAAAAGATCGAACAGCTCTCAGATAACTTAAAAAGAACGGCAGCCAAACTGGAAGAGGCAGACCTAGAAGAGGCCAGCCAGATTAACTTGTTATAAGGAGGGTCTTTGTTTTTATTATGGAAGCATTAGAGAGACTTCTTCAAGAGGTGACAGAAGCTCAGCTAGAGCTGAAAAAGATGCAGGAAAGGATAGTGCTAAGAGCGCTGGCTGCAGCAGCCAGCGAACAATTGGCTGAACAAGGTGAAGAGCTTAGAGATTCCTTAGACAGTTTAGGCCAGACGGCCAAGTCACAGTTGGCGGCCAAGGTCATCTCGGGAATTGAGGGGATCTTTGAAGGAAAAGCTGCAGATTCTGCTAAAAGTCAGCTCAGCCATTTACCCGCCCCTGTCTTTGATAATCCGATTCGAGCATAAGGAGATTTGGCATGGATAAGAAAGAATTTGAACGCTTAGAGGATGCGCATTTTCAAAAAATGCGGCGCTATGATGAAGCTGCTTGGGATCTTTATGATATCAGACAGGACAGTAAAAAGACTTATGAGGAGCTGTCTAATTTTGTCATGTCTTTGCAGCACAATATGCTGGGAGCCCCACTTAACTTTTATCTGTTTGATCTAGCAGATTCTTTTGAGGCATTTGACAAATGGGCTTACCGCAAAGAAGATGATTTAGAAGAACTGCGTTACCAAGAAAAGCAGGCTTTTATGAAAAAGACAGAAAGTTATAAGCCTTCTTCTTTTTGGTAAGAGTGCCTTTAGCAGACTTTAGTTAAAAGGAGCCTGAGACAAGAAACAGTCTCAAGCTCCTTTTAGTTCTTTAGGGTAAAGCGCAGAAAGTCAATAAAATAATCAAGTCCAGTCTTCTTTATCATAGTCTTTAGGAAGGAGGTACGGATCCGTCTTTTTTTTTCATCATATGAAGCTATCGCATTAAGCTTATTATCGTATAGAAAAAAATGAAAAATAGGTGAAAAAGTTAAATCTTAAAAAATGTCAAGGCTGGGATCACAATCCATGGCCTCATTTTAATGGAGCTGTTTATACCTTATATAATATATCAGTTGACATTCTTTATTTAATCTCTTTATATTTAGCGTCTAAGCCGCGTTTGACCGCAGGGCGTTCAGAGATTTTTTCAGTCCAATTTTGCAAGTGCTTATATTCTTTTACATTAAGAAAGATACCGGCTTTATCCCAAATTTTATCTTGAGCCAGCCGTCCGTACCAAGACCAGATCGCAATATCTGCGATACTGTAATCATTGCCCGCAATATAGTTTTTTTGAGCTAATTCTTTATCTAAAAGATCCAGCTGGCGTTTAGCTTCCATGCTAAAGCGATCAATAGCATATGTGATCTTTTCAGGAGCATAATGGAAAAAATGGCCAAAACCGCCTCCTAAAAAAGGAGCAGCTCCTGTTTGCCAAAAGAGCCAATTCAGGACTTCTGTACGTTTGGCAAAGTCTTCTGGTATCAATTGTTTAAATTTGTCAGCTAAATAAAGAAGAATGGAGGAAGATTCAAAAATGCGAACCGTTTTTTCTCCTGATTGATCTAAAAGAGCAGGTATTTTCGAATTGGGATTAATAGCTACGAAATCCGAACCAAACTGCTCACCTTCACCAATAGCAATACGATACAAATCATAATCAGCTTCTTTTATATTCAGCTCTTTTAATTCTTCCAGCATAATAGTAGCCTTAATACCATTTGGGGTACCAAGGGAATAGAGCTGAAAGGGCTTGCTGCCAAGAGGTAATTTTTGCTGAAAGCGACTGCCAGCAGTTGGTTTATTAATACTTCCCCAAGTCCCTCCAAGATCATCTGGAATCTTCCAAACCTCAGGTAAAATAGCGTTAGACATAGAAATTCTCCTTATCCTTAATTTACTTATAATAGGTTTATCCTATCAAAAATGAGATAGATTTTCAAAAAAGGAATATCATAAAAACAGTATTTGCAAATTCTTTCTATTTTGATAAGATGGAAAACAGAAAAGGAAAATAATGTGGTTAAAGATATTTTACAGCAATTAGCAAAAGCAGAGCTGCACTGTCATTTAGATGGTTCTTTATCTCTTGAGTGCATCAGGCAATTAGCTGCTATGGCTCAAGTAGACATACCCGAATCAGACCTTGAACTAAAAAGTTTGGTGAGTGCTCCTAAAAATGCCAAAAACTTGATGGATTATCTAAAGAGCTTTGATATCATTCGTCCGCTGCTGCAGACAGAAAAAGCGCTCAGTCTAGCGGCCTATGATGTCGCTAAGCAAGCGGCTAAAGAGCATGTTATTTATATAGAAGTTCGTTTTGCACCTGAATTATCAATGGATCAAGGTTTAACAGCCATCCAGACAGTAGCGGCGGTAGAAAAAGGTTTAAGGCAGGCACAGAAGGACTTTGGAATAGTGGCAAAGGCTCTCATTTGCGGGATGAAACAGTCTCATCAAAAAAAGACCAAGTCGATTTTTAAATCTCTGCTGCAGTCAGAAAGTTTAGATTTTGTTGGTTTTGATTTCGCAGGAAATGAACTTGATTTTCCGCCTGAGAATTTTGCTGATATCATCCACGATGTGCAACATGCAGATTATCCCATGACCTTCCATGCAGGAGAATGCGGTTGCCCTCATTATATTGCTCAGTCTCTAGCTTTGGGCATCAAACGGTTGGGACATATAACGGCGATTTGCCATCAGCCTGATTTATTGGCAGAGTTGGTGCAGCAGGGGGTGACTGCTGAGCTTTGTCTAACGAGCAACCTGCAAACAAAAGCAGCAGCCTCTATAGCTGACTTTCCCTATCGGGAACTTTATGAACTAGGTGCTAAAATAACGATTAATACAGACAATCGAACCGTCTCTGATACAAGCTTGACCAAGGAATATCATCATTTTCAGGAGCTGTTTGCTACAACTGTGAGTGATTTTTATCAATTCAATCAAAATGCTCTTGAAGCTGCTTTTGCTTCAGAATATGAAAAGAAAGAGCTTTTAACCCAATTGGCAAAATCTTATGAAAAATTCCTAAAATAAAATATTTTAAAAGTGCTGAAACTGTGATATAATCAAGCTAGTTTTAATTTGGAGGAAAATATGGCGCTCGCTAAGATTGTTTTTGCAAGTATGACAGGAAATACGGAAGAAATTGCTGATATTGTCGCCCAGAAGTTTGAGGAATTAGGCCATACAGTCGAAGTTGACGAATGTACGACTGTTGAAGCTGATGAGTTTCAGGACGTTGATATTGCTATTGTAGCTAGTTATACTTATGGAGATGGTGATCTGCCTGATGAAATCGTAGACTTCTATGAAGATTTGCAGGATCTGGATCTATCAGGAAAAATTTATGGTGTTGTTGGTTCAGGGGATACTTTTTATGATTACTTCTGCAAAGCAGTTGATGATTTTGAGTTAGCTTTTGAAGGAACTGGTGCTACAAAGGGAGCAAAATCTGTCAAGGTGGACCTTGCCGCAGAGGATGACGATATTGAAAAGCTGGAAAAATTTGCTGAAGAAATTTCTGAAAAAATTAGCTGACTCTCGTTTAGTCAGCTTTTTTATTATCTGAATGCAGATAATAAAAGTCTTTCTAAACTTTGTTCATTTCTTTTTTCATTTTTAATGCTCTTTGAAAATCTCTTCAAACTGGCTCAGCATCACTCTTCCCTACCTTAGCCCTGCCTGCGGCTAGCTTTCTCATTTGCTTTTTGATTTTCATTGAGTATAAGAACTGAATTTTCATTAAAAAAGGAGTATAATGAAAAAAAGGTCAATCCTTTTAAGTTCAAACAAAATGAGTTTTGTTTTTAGAGGTGAGGTGAAGCAGGTTGAAAAATAGAGATTATGCTTTTGGTTTTCACGATGACGTTAAACCTCTTTATTCAACAGGCAGAGGCTTAACAGAAGAAGTCGTTAGAGATATTTCTGAGATAAAAAATGAACCGCAGTGGATGTTGGATTACCGTCTGCGCTGTTTAGAGCTTTTCCATAAATTACCTATGCCTGAATGGGGGCCAGATTTATCTGGTATTAACTTTGATGACGTGATTTATTATCAAAAGCTCAGCGGTCAAGCTTCCAGAAGCTGGGAAGATGTTCCTGATGAGATTAAAAGGACTTTTGAGCGTTTAGGTATCCCAGAAGCAGAGCGTCAGTTCTTATCTGGAGCAGTAGCACAATATGAGTCAGAAGTGGTCTACCACAATATGAAGGAAGAATTTGCCAAATTGGGTATTATTTTTACGGATACAGATACAGCTCTGCAAGAATACCCTGACCTTGTCAAACAATACTTTGCAACAGTTATTTCACCTGCTGAGCATAAATTTGCAGCTTTAAATGGTGCTGTGTGGTCAGGAGGAACTTTCATTTATGTCCCTAAAGGGGTGCAGTGCCAAATTCCGGTTCAAACCTATTTTCGGATTAACGGTGAAAATGCCGGTCAGTTCGAACGTTCACTTATAATCCTGGAAGAAGGAGCCTCCATTCAATATATTGAAGGCTGCACGGCTCCAACGTATTCCACCAATAGTTTGCATGCTGCTACGGTGGAGATTATCGTTAAACGAGATGCCTTCTTTCGCTATACAACTATTCAGAATTGGTCAGATAATGTCTATAATCTTGTCACTGAGAGGGGAACTGTAGAAGAAAACGGGACTTTAGAATGGATCGATGGAAATTTGGGCAGTAAGGTCAATATGAAATACCCATGCTCCATTTTAAATGGCAGACAAGCGAGAACATCTGTTTTATCCATGTCCTTTGCTAACTATGGACAGCACTTAGATGCCGGCTGCAAAGTTTATCATAATGCACCGCATACTTCAAGCACCCTCATTTCTAAGTCTGTCGCTAAAGACGGTGGTAAAACGGACTATCGCGGAGCCGTTATTTTTGGCAAAAACAGTGCAGGTTCCAAGTCACATATTGAATGTGATACCATTTTAATGGATGGTGAATCAAGCTCAGATACCATCCCCTTTAATGAAATTCATAATTCAGATGTTTCTTTAGAACATGAAGCAAAAGTATCAAAAGTTTCTGAGGAACAGCTTTATTATATTATGAGCCGCGGCATTAGCGAAGAAGAGGCAACAGCCATGATTATCAATGGTTTTATGGATCCTATTACCAAAGAACTTCCAATGGAATATGCTGTTGAGTTAAATGCCTTGATTAGTATGAGTATGGAAGGTTCGGTCGGTTAAAAAGCGAGAATCTCTTACCTAATCTTATGGCAAACATAAAAGCTAAAAAGTAGGATACATCACTTTCTGTGAAATGATGATGTTTACCTGCTTTTTTTAGTGATGGATTGCATTTTACGCCTAATTTTTTTACAATAGGCAAAAAAACAAGAAAGATTTACAATTTAAAGGTTTTATTTTGGAAAAAGTTCATATGAAAAAAATTCGTGTAAAATACAAGCAGATAAGCCGGCTTTTTATGCTGATCGGCATATTCATTATAGCTGTTTATATTGCTTTTGTTCTCTATCGTTATTGGAACCAATGGCTGGTTTTGGTCAATCCGCAAAGAGCGTTTAAGGTTTTTGAGCAGCAATTTCGTTCGGAAACTATCTTTAATTTTATGATTTTAACACTTTTGACCAGTCTTACCTCCGCCATCCCTTTTCTATCCAGCTCCGTTTTGTCAGTATTTAATGGACTTGTTTTTGGCTCTGGAATTGGGATTATAATGAATATTGCTGGAAATACTTTAGGTCATTTTTTCCTGATCCAGTTTATGGCACGTATTGATTTGGCTGATAAAGACAGTAAGTTAAATAAGCATTTAGAAAAGCTTGCCAAGATAAAAAATCCCTATCTTGCCCTCATTTTAGGTTATATGATTCCTTTTATTCCTTCCTTTTTAGTGGATTATACAGCTCTTGATACAAAAATGCCTTGGCATCGTTGGTTAATCTGCTTGATTCTTGGTGTTACTCCAGCAAGTGTTCTTTATGCTTTTGGAGGGCATGCTATTATAGATGGAAATGTCAAGGAGTTAATAGTTCTTGTCTTGTTTGTTCTTGTCTTGCTGCTGCTTTATAAAGGTTTTGAAAAAAGAAAAGCTGCTAAAGATTAAGACCAGCAAAGCTTAAACAGACAGCCCTCAGCTGGCTGTCTATGGGGAAAATTGATCCCTGCAAAATCAATTTTGTCCCATGCCCTTGTTTTTGCTATAATAAAGCGAAAGGAGAAGAGATGGATTTAGAAACTATTAGAGAGCAGATTGATAATATTGATAAAAAATTAGTTCAGGATTTGGAACAGCGAATGGCTTTGGTTAATCAGGTTGCCCACTATAAAAAGGCGGCTGGCAAACAGGTGCTTGATCCAAAACGCGAACAGGCTCTGTTAAAAAAGATAGCTGGATTAGTTGATGATGACACCTATCGTTCAACGATCTCAGCGATTTTTACAGATATTCTCAAACATTCCAGAGAATATCAAAGGAGAGTTTTGGATGAGAACTGACATTAAGTCTTTTCTTGATTTAAAGAAAAACGGCCATCTCCTATTAATCTCAATAGCAGCGATCCTTGTTGGTGTATTGGTTGGTATCATTGATATGATTTTTGGTGCCGTTTTAAATGTTTTAACAGCATTTCGGCAAATGCATTTTTTATACCTGATTCCTTTTCTTCCGCTCTCAGGTTTGCTGATTGTTTTTCTTTATGATCGTTTTGGAGGAAAAAGCATCAAGGGGATGGGCTTAGTATTTGACGTTGCAGATAAAAAGGAAGTGACAATTCCTAAGAGGTTAGTCCCTTTAGCTATTTTTTCCACTTGGTTAACCCATCTTTTTGGTGCCAGTGCTGGCCGTGAGGGAGTAGCTGTTCAGATTGGGGCAGCCTTATCGCATGCTTTTTCACCTATTTTTAAATTTGAGGAGTCTTCCAGAAGTTTTTTAATCATTGGTATTGCAGCAGGTTTTGCAGGTTTATTTCAAACACCCATGGCTGCTATTTTATTCGCCTTAGAAGTCCTTGTTATTGGCCGTTTAGAATTATCTACTTTATTGCCAACAAGTTTAGCAGCTTATACTGCCAGCTATACATCTCATTTATTAGGATTAAAAAAATTCACTCATCTAATCAGAGTAACCATTGAATTAAATCCGGTTCTCTTTTTAAAATTGGCTTTTTTGGGAGTCTTATTTGGCTTAGTAGGAACTTTATTTGCCTACTTATTGAGAAGAACGAAATTAGCTTTGATTTTACGCTTTAGACGGCCTTATCAGCGTATAGTGCTTGTGGGTCTCCTGCTTAGTGTTCTCTTAACTGTACTGGGCATGGGACGCTATTCTGGTTTAAGCACAGGTCTTCTTATCAATAGCTTTAAAGGAAATGTGTTTGTCTTTGATTGGCTGTTTAAGCTGATTTTAACGGTCTTAACCTTATCAGCAGGTTATCAAGGCGGTGAGGTGATGCCTATGTTTACTATAGGTGCAGCTCTAGGGGCCGTCTTAGCTCCTTTCTTTAACCTGCCGGCAGCTTTTGTAGCAGCTTTAGGCTATGCAAGTGTTTTTGGCAGCGGAACCAGTACGTTTTTAGCTCCTGTTTTTATTGGAGGAGAAATTTTTGGTTTTGAAAATATTCCCTATTTTTTTATTGTGGTTTGTTTTGCCAGTATTGTTAAAAAGCAAATAAGTGTCTACAGCTCTCAAAAGGTTATTAATGGCTAGCTCTAAAGACTGTATTTTATTTATGGGATAAGACAGTCTAAATTTTTGTCTTATCCTGTCACTTTCACTTTTATAAAAGGAAGTTTTATGGTTGAAAAAAGAATTAAAGAAACAAGTGACTTATCCTATTTGACTTTGCTTGTTTTAGCTTTGATGGGACTTATCATTGGGGGACTGGTTGGTTTAGTTGATACTGTTTTTGGGCGTGTATTGATTGATCTGACTGCGATTAGAGATAAAAATCCCTGGTATTGGCTTCCCTTTTTAAGTGTGGCTGGCTTAACTATTGTCTATTTGTATCAGACCATAGGCGCTAAAAGCGCTAAGGGGATGGGCTTAGTATTTCAGGTTGGCTTTGAAGAAGAAGATACTATTCCTAAGCGTCTGATACCAATGGTTATTGTCACGACTTGGCTAACTCATCTTTTTGGCGGCAGTGCTGGCCGGGAGGGAGTCGCTGTACAATTAGGTGCGACAGTTGCTCATTGGTTTAACCGATTTTTTCATTTTCCAAATAAATCGCGTATTTTTCTGCTGACGGGCATGGCCGCTGGTTTTGCCGGCTTGTATCAGACACCGATGGCCTCCGTTTTATTTGCTTTAGAGGTGCTGGTGATTGGCAATCTTGAGCTTGGCGCTTTGGTTCCCATGACCATTGCTTCTTTCACAGCTAGTCTGACATCGCATACCCTAGGCCTAGAAAAATTTTCTCATACTTTGGCAAGGACGGTTTCTTTGACACCAACTGTCTTTATTCAGTTGCTTATTTTGGGATTGGTCTTTGGTTTAGCAGGAAATCTATTTGCTTATTTATTAGCTTGGTGTAAGCAGCTGCAGGCACAGTTGTTTCCGAATCCCTATAGGCGTATTTTCCTTCTTGGCCTCCTCTTAAGTCTTCTTTTTCTGTTGCTTTATCAAGGACGTTATTCTGGTTTAGGAACGAATCTGATTGCTGCTAGTTTTTCAGGAGGAAAAATATATGCTTACGATTGGCTGCTGAAGTTATTATTGACTGTCATAACCTTAGCCGCTGGTTTTCAAGGCGGAGAAGTAACGCCTTTGTTTGCTATTGGCTCTTCTTTAGGAGTTCTTCTAGCTAGCCTTTTTCATCTGCCGATTGCATTCGTAGCTGCTCTTGGTTATATTTCTGTTTTTGGCAGTGCGACCAATACTTATTTAGCCCCTATTTTGATTGGCGGAGAGGTTTTTGGCTATCAAAATTTACCAGCCTATTTTATTGTCTCGACTTTTGCTTATATTGTTAATCGTAAACACTCTATCTACACTTTGCAGAAAATCAGCGTAAGAAGTTAAAAGAAATTTAAAGACTCTAAAATTCTCAATTAAGGCATATCTTCCTTAAAAAGAGGACTTTACAATAAAAATAAATTTTGTTAAAATGAATTTTGTGTGTAATGGACACATATAAACGGCTAATCCGCTGAGATCAGTTCTTAAGATTAGTAAGAGAAGGAGAATAAATAAAATGAATCCATTAATTCAAAGTTTAACTGAAGATCAGCTTCGTACAGATATCCCTGATTTTCAGCCCGGAGACACTGTACGTGTTCATGCTAAGGTCGTCGAAGGAAATCGTGAACGTGTTCAGGTTTTTGAAGGTGTTGTGATTTCACGTAAGGGCCAAGGCATTTCAGAAATGTACACTGTTCGTAAAATCTCAAGCGGTATCGGTGTTGAACGTACATTTCCGCTTCATACACCGCGTGTTGAAAAAATTGAAGTGACTCGCCATGGTAAAGTACGCCGTGCTAAACTTTACTATCTGCGCGCATTGCAAGGTAAAGCTGCACGTATTCAAGAAATCCGTAAATAAGAAACAGTTACTCAACTGCTTGAGAGTGGGACAACGAAATCAAATTCTTCGAATGATTGATTTTCTGTCCCGCTCTTTTTTTATTAATAAGAACAAAAACTCTTAGAATGCCGTTATACCAGTGATTCTAAGAGTTTATTATGATGGGTTGCTCTCTTTAAAAGCTGCTTTTTTAAAATAAGTCAGGTTTATTTTCTGCATTAGCAGTCTAATAGGCTGGCTTTTTTACTTTTGTTTAACATGTGATGGTTTATCTTCCAAATGATCAGATAAGCTTTTGAACATATTATTTAAAGTCACCAGACGTTTTTCAACTTTTTTTACAGAAGCTTCTAAAGTAAACCCTTCTTCTAACATTTCTTGAATTAAAAGCATTTTTTTTATGTTTATATAATCATATCTTCTGGTTGTCCCCTCTTTATTATTTTGAGAGTGGATAATTCCTTTTTCTTCCCAATAGCGGATTTTTCGAATAGGGATAGCAGTGATTTTGGAAACTTCACCAATACCGACAACTAATTTTTTTAAGAGTTCTACATCCAATAAAGCTGAGTAATCTTCATCTCTTTTTGCCATAAGACAGTCCTTTTTAATCATTATAAGATAAGTTTTTTTGATAGCTCTATTTTACAATATTGAGAGCAGAAGGACAATTTTTCTTGACTAATAATTGTATTTATTTTACAATTATTGTAGAAAATCTACAAATTAGTGATTTAATTCAAATAAAGATTTAAGGGAAATAAGCGTATGAAAAAAGCACTGGTGTTAGGAGCAACTGGCAGAACAGGAAGTTTGGTGATAGAAGAATTGTCCAAATACAAATCTATTCAGGTTATTGCTGGTTTAAGAAGGGAAGAAGATAAGGAGAGGCTGCCCAAATTAAATTCAGCAATAGAGACAGCAGTGGTTGATATTGAGGATGTCTGCAGTCTGCGTAAGGCCCTGATTGACAGTGATATTATTATTCAAGCAATTCGTTTACGGGGCGATATAGAAGAGAATGCTTTAATTCAGCTGGACCAGCGGATTCATCAAGCTCTTAATCCATCAAAGAAAGTTCACTTAGTTACAGTTGGAGGAGCAGGTTCCCTAAAATTAGCGGCAAATCAGCGCTTCTGGGAAGATGAACATTTTCCAAAACAAACCTTGCCGAGAGGAAGAGCTCATGCTAAATTAAGAGATTATTTGGAAGGATCAGTTTTTAACCACACTTGGACCTATTTACTTCCTCCGCCAGTTTATCTTGCTGAAGGAGCAAAAACTGGCTCTTATAAGCTATATCATTCTGCACAGATAGAAGCATTTTTTCTCAGTAAATCCATTTCTTATGCAGATTTTGCTCTTGCGATAGTAGATGCTGCAATGCAAGACTGGCAAGGTGTCTATTTGATTGCAGGAGCAAACTAATATCTCCTTTTAATTGCTGCAAACAGCTTTGCAAAGCTTGCATTCATTTCTTGTCTGAGGTACAATAGAGGGAGCTGTTTTGTCCCCTTAGTTAAATGGATATAACATCTTCCTCCTAAGAAGCAGTTGCTGGTTCGATTCCGGCAGGGGATATACAAAATAAAAGAGCCATTTGTTTTTTCTTGAGTGTCTGAGAGAACTGTGGCTTTTTGATTTTATTTTAGAAACAGTCAATGGATCAATTGGCCTTGTGTAGGAGAAATCCTTTCATACTAAGCTTTTAAATTTGGCAGATTTTTCGCTTTTTGACTGTTGTGACAAGATAAAAATGATATAATATCTTTTATAAAATTTCTAGGGAGTATTCATGGCAACGAAAAAAAAACCGATTGACAGTCGTGTGGATTATTCACTTATTTTACCTGTTTTCTTTTTAATTTTAATTGGACTTTATTCTATTTATACAGCGACGAGTCATGATTATGCCAGCAAAACTGCAGTGGTTATGGGGCAGCAGATGATTTGGTTAATCATAGGGATTGGACTGAGTTTGATTGTTATGCTTTTTAGTACCGAGCTGCTTTGGAAGATGACGCCTTATTTTTATGGATTTGGTCTGGCTTTGATGGTGCTGCCCTTGATTTTTTATAGTCCGGAATTAGTTGCCTCTACTGGAGCCAAAAACTGGGTATCTATCGGTTCTGTCACGCTTTTTCAGCCTTCTGAATTTATGAAAATTTCTTATATTCTGATTTTAGCAAGGCTGGCGGTAAGTTTTAAACAGAAATACCATGATAGAGATTTAAGAGAAGATGGGAAACTGCTTCTTAGATTTGCGCTGCTTACTTTGCCGGTTATGATTCTTCTGGCTCTTCAGAGGGATTTAGGAACAGCTATGGTTTTTATGGCGATTTTAGCAGGAATGGTTTTAATTGCCGGTGTATCTTGGCAGATTATTTTGCCTGTGGTTGGTGGAGTGATTCTTATAATAGGCTTGTTTCTTCTGGCTTTTCTTTTACCGGGAGGAAAAGAGTTTTTCTATAATCATTTAGGGATGGACACTTATCAGATTAACCGTCTGTCAGCTTGGCTGAGTCCATTTGATTATGCCGGAACAATAGCTTATCAACAAACGCAAGGGATGATTTCCATTGGCAGCGGTGGTTTATTTGGCAAGGGGTTTAATGTAGTTGATCTTCCCGTTCCTGTCCGTGAAAGTGATATGATCTTCACTGTCATTGCTGAGAATTTTGGCTTTATTGGCGGCAGCATTGTCTTAGTTTTATATTTACTGCTGATTTATCGCATGTTGCGTGTTACTTTTGCGTCTAATAATCTTTTTTATACTTATATTTCAACTGGCTTTATTATGATGATTTTATTCCATATTTTTGAAAATATCGGAGCTGCTATTGGGATTTTGCCTTTAACAGGGATTCCTCTTCCTTTTATTTCTCAAGGGGGAAGCTCTCTGATTTCTAATTTAATAGGTGTTGGTTTAGTGCTTTCTATGTCCTATCAAAACAGTGTTAATCAAGAAAGAGCAAGGGATCAGCATTTTGCACAGCAAAGAAAGAAGGGTCTAGAGAACTAGGCTCTTTTCTTGTATTCTAAACTGTAAAAAAATAGAAAAATATGTTACAATAAAAAGCATGGATTATCATGATTATATCTGGGATTTAGGCGGAACTTTGCTTGATAATTATGGTTTATCAACAAAGGCCTTTCTTTCTGCACTGGCTGAATTTGGTATTTCTGCAGCCTCTCAGGACGTTTATGATAAATTGAAAGAATCAACAGCAGCTGCAGTCAGCTATTACGCGCCGGATATCCCCGAATTTCTGAAAATTTATAAACAAACTGAAACTAAGTTTTTAGAAAATCCTATCCTCTTTAAAGGGGCCAAGGAAGTACTTGAGAAAATTGTAGCTTGCGGCGGCCGAAATTTTTTAGTTTCTCACCGCAACAATCAAGTACTAACTATTTTAGAAAAAACGGGCATAGATTTTTTATTCACTGAAGTTGTCACCAGCAATAACGGATTTGCAAGAAAACCTAATCCAGAAAGCATGCTTTATTTAAAAGACAAGTATAACATTACTAAAGGGCTTGTTATTGGTGATCGTGAAATTGATATAGAAGCTGGAAGAGCAGCTGGCTTTGCTACCATGCTTGTTGATGGCTCTCAGTCTTTGATAGAAATCGTTACATAAAGGTTGGAATAATGACAGAAGAAAATAAAGATTTAAAACAAGTGGCACAGGAATATGACGCTAGTCAAATTCAGGTGTTAGAGGGACTTGAAGCTGTGCGCATGCGTCCAGGCATGTATATTGGGTCAACCTCAAAAGAAGGTCTTCATCATTTGGTCTGGGAAATTGTTGATAATTCCATTGATGAAGCTCTGGCAGGCTTTGCCAGCCACATTCAGGTATTTATTGAAAAGGACAATTCGATTACTGTTATTGATGATGGCCGCGGTATTCCTGTAGATATTCAGAAAAAGACCGGCCGTCCCGCGGTTGAAACAGTTTTTACGGTTCTTCATGCTGGCGGTAAATTTGGCGGAGGCGGCTATAAGGTATCTGGCGGCCTTCATGGGGTAGGTTCCTCTGTCGTTAATGCGCTTTCCACGCAGTTAGATGTGCGTGTCTATAAAAATGGCAAAGTCTATTTTCAAGAATATAGACGCGGAGTGGTTGTAAATGATCTTAAAGTTATTGATGAAACAGATATCACAGGAACAACAGTTCATTTTACACCGGATCCTGATATTTTTACAGAAACCATAGAGTTTGATTTTGATAAACTGGCAAAGCGTATTCAAGAATTAGCTTTTTTAAATAAAGGCCTTAAAATTTCTATTACAGATAAACGAAAAGATAAAGAACAAAATAAAGAATATCATTATGAAGGTGGTATTGTTAGTTACGTAGATTTCATCAATGAAAATAAAGAGGTCATTTTTGAAAATCCTATTTATACAGATGGTGAGCTAGAAGGTATTGCAGTAGAAGTTGCTATGCAATATACGACTGGTTACCATGAGATTATTATGAGCTTTGCCAATAATATTCATACACATGAAGGTGGTACTCATGAACAGGGCTTTCGCACGGCTCTGACAAGGGTTATTAATGATTATGCTAAAAAGAATAAAATTCTTAAAGAAAATGATGATAATTTATCGGGCGAAGATGTCCGTGAAGGTTTAACAGCAGTCATTTCAGTTAAACACCCTAATCCACAGTTTGAAGGACAGACAAAGACCAAGCTGGGAAATTCAGAAGTGGTTAAAATTACGAACCGTCTGTTTAGCGAAGCTCTCAATCGATTTTTACTAGAAAATCCACCTATTGCTAAAAAGATTGTTGAAAAAGGGATTTTAGCTTCTAAAGCGCGGATCGCTGCTAAAAGAGCAAGGGAAGTAACGCGTAAAAAGTCTGGACTTGAAATTTCCAATTTACCAGGAAAATTAGCAGACTGTTCTTCCAACGATCCTATTCAAAATGAACTTTTTATCGTTGAAGGAGATTCTGCCGGCGGTTCAGCTAAATCAGGCCGTAACCGTGAGTTTCAGGCTATTCTGCCTATTCGCGGGAAAATTCTCAATGTTGAAAAGGCGACAATGGATAAAATTCTAGCTAATGAAGAAATCAGAAGTCTGTTCACAGCTATGGGAACCGGATTTGGAGCAGATTTTAATGTTGCAAAGGCGCGCTATCATAAACTTATTATCATGACAGATGCGGATGTTGATGGTGCTCATATTAGAACTCTTCTTTTAACTTTGATTTATCGTTTTATGCGTCCGGTTTTAGAAGCTGGCTATGTTTACATTGCTCAGCCGCCTATTTATGGTATTAAGCTTGGAAGTGAGATTAAAGAATATATTCAGCCTGGCAATGATCAAGAAGAAGTTCTGCAGGAAGCTATTCAAAGATACAGCCAAGGACGTTCTAAACCAACTGTTCAGCGTTACAAAGGACTAGGTGAGATGGATGATCATCAATTATGGGAGACAACGATGAATCCAGCTAACCGCCTTATGGCAAAGGTTTCAGTAGATGATGCTGCTGAAGCAGATAAAATCTTTGACATGCTTATGGGAGATCGCGTAGAGCCTCGCCGTGAGTTTATCGAAGCAAATGCAGTCTACAGTACGCTTGACATTTAATCAGAGATTTTTTTGAAAAGCACCTGGAAGTATGTTATAATCGTAGCGTTATAGCTTATTTTGACAATAAATAAGACAATTTAAGGAGATTAAGATGTCTAGCGGAATAGTGTTGCTGATAGTGGCGATCGTACTGGTAGTTATTACTGCCTATCTCGTAGCTGTTATCATCAGGAAACGAAATGACTCGTTAATTACAAAATTAGAAGAACGCAAACAAAATCTTTTTGATTTGCCTGTCAATGATGAAATTGAAGAAATTAAAAAACTGCATCTGATTGGTCAAAGTCAAACGACTTTTCGTGAATGGAACCAAAAATGGGTGGATTTGTCATTAAATTCTTTTAGCGATATCGAAAATCATATTTTTGAAGCTGAAAACCTTAATGACACCTTTAATTTCATTCGTGCTCACAGTCAGATTAATAATATTGAAAGCCAGTTAAATCTTGCAGAAGAAGATATTAAAGCTATTCGTGAAGGCCTTTCGATCTTAAAGGAGCAGGAAGAAAAAAACAGCGCGCGTGTTTTGCATGCACTTGAGCTGTATGAAAATCTTCAGTCTTCTGTTGAAGAAAGCGACAGTAATTTTGGTGCTACCATGCCTGAAATTGAGACACAGCTGAAAAATATTGAAGCAGAATTCTCACAGTTTGTCACCCTTAATTCTTCTGGAGATCCAGTAGAAGCTGCCCAAATTCTTGATCGTGCAGAAGAGCATACGATTGCTCTTGGTCAGATGACAGAAAAAATTCCTGCTATTGTGGCTAAATTAGAAGATGATTTTCCTGATCAATTAGATGATTTGGAGTCTGGTTACCGCCGCCTTTTAGAAGAGCACTATCATTTTCCAGAAAAGAATATCGAAGAGCGTTTTCAAGAGATTCGCGAAGCTATTGGTAAGAACTCTAATGATTTAGTTTCTTTGGATCTAGATAAGGCAGAAACAGAAAATACAGCTATTCAAGAAAAAATTGATGCGCTTTATGATGTTTTTGAGCGTGAGATTCAGGCACACAAGCAAATTGTCAAGAATAAAAAAATAATTCCTGCTTATTTGGAACATGCTAAAAGCAATAATGAACAGCTGGAAAAAGAGATTGAACGGCTCGCTGAGATTTATATTCTAAATGATAAAGAGGAAGTTAATATTCGTGACTTCAAGCAGGATTTATCAAAAATTGAAACTGAAATTCTGCCGATTATTGAGAACCTTGATACGCAGGAAAAACCATTTTCAGTCTTAGAGGAGCGTTTCAGCCGTGCCATTAAGACACTTGATTTGGTTGAGGAAGGGCAGCTAGATGTCTTTAACAGCTTGAAAGATATTGAAAATGTTGAAAAAGACTCTCGCCAAAAATTAGATAGCTATATTAATCAGCTTCATGCTGTTAAGCGTTTTATGGAAAAACGCAATTTGCCTGGTATTCCTAAAGACTTTTTAACGGTTTTCTTTACAACAAGTACTCAATTAGAAAACTTAATGGATGAATTAAACCGTGCCCGTATCCATATTGAGACCGTTACACGCATGACGGAGACGGCTACAGCAGCGGTTGAAAATTTAAAAGAGACGGCTTACCTTGTTGTTCAAAATGCTATTTTAACAGAGCAGCTGCTGCAGTATTCTAACCGTTATCGCAGTTTTGAACCAAGCGTTCAGGAAAGTTTTGATATTGCTCTGAAACTTTTTGAAGAAGATTTCGATTATCAAGCTTCCTTTGATGAAATATCTTATGCATTGGAGACTGTAGAGCCTGGAGTGACAGAGCGTTTTGTTACTTCCTATGAAAAAACACGCGAAACCATTCGTTTTTAATAAGTCTAACAACACTGATTAGCAATACTAATCGGTGTTGTTTAATTTTTAGAATAAAATAACCTGTATGTCAGTTGATTAACCGTTATCAAAAAAGTCCATTGGATTATCTTATAAATGGTGAAACAAGACAGAGCCAATCCAAATAAATCACTTAAATGATAGCACTAAACGTTATTATTACTGTTGTTAAATAAAGTAAAAATTGTTAAACTAATATCATTAAAGAAAAATATTTGTCAAAAAATAAAAGGAGAATTTGACGCACACCTTAGCTTTGGACTCAATGGTATTTGAAAATTTTGAGACAGTAGAAAATGATTACCTTGCTACTATCAATGGTGAAGGTTGGGGAGGAGCAACCCTCGGTGGAGCTGCTGGTTCTCTTATGCCTGGTGTAGGTAATGCAGCCGGGACATTAGTAGGCGGTGCTATTGGTGGTGTCGCAGGCGGTATTGTAGGCGGTATTGGTGGAGCTATTACCGGAGGTATTGTCGGATATCAGTTACCATTTTAATGAGTCGTTAATACATGAAAGGCAAGTTATTATGATACCTTCAAAAAAATCACTTTATCTAAGTTATGGATATTTATTTAGTCTGAGGCTAAGCAAAAATTCATCCAGTATTTCTGTTTTGGCCTAAACTCTTGGCGCAGTGGTTGGCTGGTTTTCCTTTTGCCACAAGGCCAAAGCGGAAAATCTAGCCAACTGTGCGGGGGTGGGAATACGAACCAAAATTTTCAATTTTTGGGTTCTTTCCCACTCCCTTCAGTTTTTTCAAAAAATACAGCGGTTAAGATTATTATTTTTGGCATTTTTATAGCTGAATCTATCTTAGTCATTACATTTTGCTGGAAAGATTTTGTAAAAATCTTCAAAGGCATTGTCGATTTTATGAAAAATAAATAGAGAAGCAATGCTTGTCAGCTTTAGTGCTGCAAATCTAAGTTCAATGTCAGCTGTAATGGGATGCCTTATCTTAACATCTGGGGAGGCCTTCTGGCCTTCTCTTTTTTTGATGTCCCAAGTGATGAGGAATTTTAGTTTAACATTTTTAAGCTCCTTAAGATTTCCAGACTGTAAATCTGGAAACTTTCATGAAAGAGTAATGTAAGCGCTTTTATTTAAAAGAGAAAAATGCTATAATAATAATGAAAAATAACGTTAATGTTATGACAGAGAGCTGTTTATGCTTGTTATGAATGACTGCTTGCACAGTCAAATCCGAAAAAGAGAACCAACATGTTTAAAAAGCCTTCAAATTTGAAATGAGTCAAATGGACTTGGAATATGAAAGAGGCAGCCCTTTCATTTCTAAAAAATTGATGGTCAAGGGGGGAATTACCATGTTATTAGTCAAACAAATAAACAGCAGCTTAATGCAATTATTAGCTGTTTTAGTGATTTCTTATATTGTGTATCGCCTGTCACCGGAAAAATCAAGGCTGCGATTTAGCCAGTGGATTGGTTTGGTAAAGACAAAAATCCGTTGGGGATACTGCTGTGTCATTGGTTTTTCTTACTTCATTGTAGGATTTCTTATAGCATATTATCTGTACAGCAGTCATCTGGTTCAAAATACTAGCGTGATGGGGCGTTCTTATCAGGCAACGGGTTTTAGTATTGAAACAATCTTAATTATTTTAATTTGGGCTATTGTTCAAACGTCACTGACAGAAGAAATTCTCTTTCGTGCCTGCCTGCGCAAGCTTTCTGCGAGATTTTTAGGTAAGAGAGGCGGCAACATCCTACAAGCTCTTTTGTTTGCCGCTCTTCATCTCCTGATTTTAAGCTCTTATGATTTGCTCCCAATGTTGATGATCTTTGCTATGACTTTCTCTATTGCTTATGCTTTGGGCTGGTTAGTTTCTAGCAATTCAAAAGAAAGCATTATGGAGACATGGCTGATACATGCTGTGACCAATATCCTTTCACAAGGGTTGATTTTAGCCTTTTTGATCTGATTATCTTATACGGCGCAGCTAGAAGGCTGACGTCATCGCCTTAAACAGAAATAAAGTGTCGGTATATGCTTTGCTAAAGAATAGTAATGGCAATATTTCGGGCTTATAGCTATTTGCTTGATGGTTTTTCTTATAACTAGGCTATACTTAATCTATTTGGGACTTGCAATATTCAGAATTTTCTTGTAAAATAAAGAAAATAGTAAATCAGTGAGAGAAAAAATCTGAGTCATCAAAGACAGAGAGTATGGAGGCTGAAAACATACATTAGACTCAGATGACACCTTCTTGAGTGCAGATGCCAAATTTTGATAAAAAAAGTAGTGTCTGACGGTTGATTCTCGTTACGAATCGGAGTTTCAAACTCCCTGAGGGCAGTCTTGGCGACAGGCTGCTAAATGAAGGTGGAACCACGTCTTGAGCGTCCTTGCAAGTTTTTTGCGAGGGCGCTTTTTGCAGTGCTTGTTGAGAGGTGATATATGATAAGAGGATTAAGAAAAATTGAACCTTATACTGCAGGTGTACAGCCTGCCAAAGAGAAGATGATTAAGTTAAATACTAATGAAAATGCTTATGGCGCCAGTCCTAAGGTTCATGAGGCTTTGGCAAGTTTTGATGCTGATCGTTTACGCAAGTATTCGACATTGGATCAAGCTGACTTGCGTTTTGCCTTGGCGGATAATTTACAGGTCAGACCTGAGCAATTGATGATTGCTAATGGTTCAGATGATGTTTTATCCATCGCCTTCTTGGCCTTTTTCAATAATGATGAGCCTGTCCTTTTTCCAGATTTAACCTATGGTTTTTATAAGGTTTGGGCAGACCTTTATGGGGTTAACTATCATGAAGTGCCTTTGGCTGAGGATTTCACCATTCAAACAGAGGATTACTTGGCTGATAATGGCGGTATTATCTTAACCAATCCCAATGCTCCGACAGGCATTTATAAACCGCTTGCGGAGATTGAAGCTATTCTCAAGGCTAATCAGGATACTGTGGTTATTGTTGATGAAGCTTATATTAATTTTGGCGGACAATCGGCCATCCCTTTACTGGATAAATATGATAATCTCGTTATTACAAGAACTTTTTCTAAGGATGCTGCTTTAGCTGGCTTGCGCGTTGGTTATGCAATTGCTAATGAAGCTTTGATTGCTGTTATGAATGCTGTTAAACATTCCATTAATCCTTATTCTGTGGATTTGTTGGCTGAAAAACTAGCAAGAGCAGCAGTTGAAGATTGGGCTTACTATCAAGTAAATGCTAAAAAAATTCAAAAAACCCGATCTTGGTTTTCTGAACAATTACTCCGGCGAGGTTTTGATGTTCTACCTAGTCAGGCCAATTTTGTTTTGGCCAAACCAAATGACCTTGCAGCAGACAAGCTGTTTAAAGGTTTAGAAGCTAGAAATATCTATGTGCGCTATTTTCCAAAGGTAGAGCGGATTAAGGATTATTTACGTATTTCGATAGGAAAACAAGAAGAAATGAAAGCGGTCATTAAGGCCATTGAGGAAATACAAAGATGAAGAAAACAAGTTTACCAGTTGGTATGCATGATAAGCTTTTTAAGCGAGCGCGTGTCATGTATGAGATTGAACGAGACATTAGTGATCTTTTGATTGAACAAGGCTTTAATCGAATTGAGACACCGACTCTGGAACATTTTGAAGTTTTTACGGATGAGGTGTCATCGGAACATTACCATCTTTTTGATAAAAAAGGGAGTCTCCTTAGCCTGCGTCCTGATATCACCAGTCAGATCGGACGTGTCATTGCTTCGACACGTGTTAAAACACCCATTAAGTTTTCTTATTCGGGCAAGGTTTTCAAGTATAATGAAGAGCTTCGCGGCTTGGCTAATGAGCATACTCAGGCAGGTGTTGAGATTGTCGGCTATGAGGCCAAGTCAGCTATAAAAGATGCTCTGCTGTCAGCCAAAGATGCTTTGAAAGTTAGTGGTTTAAAAAATTATAAATTTGAATTTTCCCATGCCCATGTCTTACAAACGATTTTTGAGAACTTAGATATTCCTGAGACGGGCAAAAAAGACTTAGCTGTTTTCATTCAGGATAAAAATATCACGGGACTTAATGAATTCACCTATCAGTATCCTAGTGAATTTGACGCCTTAATCAGACAGCTCCCCTTTCTTTTTGGGGAAAGTCAGCAAGTTTTAAAAAAAGCGCGGCAATTGACTGCTAATAAGATGATTTTATCAGCCCTGGCTGACTTAGAAGACTTATTGCAGGAGCTGACAGCTTCATTGCCAGAAGTCACCATAGATTTGGCACAAATTGCCAGTATGCCTTATTATACAGGGCTTATGTTCAAAGTCTTTGGTGATAAGATTCCAGATGCTTTTGTATCAGGCGGCCGCTATGATAAGCTGTTTGAACGTTTTGGAGCTAAAGAATTAACAGCTATTGGCTGGACACTGGATATTGATAGCGTTTATCAGGCTATTCATGATGCTATTGCTTTTAGGAGAGAATTATGACCGAACAATTAACCATTGCTCTAACAAAAGGGCGCATTGAAAAAGATACCGTCAAGCTTCTTGAAAGAGCAGGTTTTGATATGTCTTTTATGGCGGATAAGGGACGAAATCTTATCTTTGAAAGTCCTGATAAGCGTTTTCGTTTTCTCTTGGTCAAGGCAGCTGATGTGACGACCTATGTCCGCCACGGTGTGGCTGATATCGGTGTTGTGGGAAAAGATGTTTTGATTGAGCATCCAACAGGCTATTTGGAAATTCTTGATCTGAATTTTGGCCTTTGCAAATTTTCAGTAGCCTCGACACCAGACTATAATCCTAGTGATCATAAACGCAAACGAATAGCAACCAAATATCCAACAGTTGCTAGAGATTTTTTCAATCAAAAAGGCGAAGATGTAGAGATTATTTCCATTCAGGGCAGTGTAGAAATCGCTCCTGTTATTGGTCTGGCAGATGCTATTGTTGATATTGTGGAGACAGGCAATACGCTGCTTGCTAATGGTTTGGAAGTTTTTGAAGATATTTGCCGGATCTCAGCTCGTATGATTGTCAATAAGGCCAGCCTGAAGAATAAGCCGGAATTATTGTCCTTCATCAAAAAAGTAGAAGACCTTGTTGGTGATAGAGAGGTGGCTTTTAAATGAAACGTTTAACAGGAACCAATGATGAAATAGCTAAGATTTTATCTCAAGAGCAGCTGGAGCTTAGCAAGGAAAATTTAGATGCTGAAGCAACTGTTCGTGAGATTATTGAAAGAGTCAAGGAAGAAGGAGATGAGGCTTTACGGGCTTATTCTAAGAAATTTGATCAAGTAGAGCTCTTTGATTTGCAAGTTTCGGATCAAGCCATTAATGAAGCTTTTGACAAGATTGACAGGGATGTTTTATCGGCACTTCAAAATGCTAAGGCCAATATTGAATCCTATCATAAGCAGCAATTAGAAACAGGCTTTGAAGATCAGCCTTCGCAAGGAGTGATTCGCGGTCAGCTTATCCGCCCGATTGAGCGCGTTGGTGTCTACGTTCCAGGCGGTACGGCAGCCTATCCTTCCTCAGTGCTCATGAATGTGCTTCCAGCTAAAATTGCAGGCGTTAAAGAAATCATCATGATAACACCGCCGCAGAAAGACTTCAACCCAGCTATTTTAGTTGCAGCCAAAATGGCTGGTGTGGATAAGATCTATCAGGTTGGAGGCAGCCAAGGGATTGCAGCCTTAGCTTATGGCACACAAACCATTCCAAAGGTTGATAAAATTACTGGCCCTGGCAATATTTTTGTGGCAACAGCTAAGAAATTGGTTTATGGTCTCGTAGGAATTGACATGATTGCTGGACCGTCAGAGATCGGAGTGATTGCAGATGAAACAGCCCATCCTGCCTATGTGGCTGCTGATTTGCTGTCTCAGGCAGAACATGATGTGCGGGCTCGTGCTATTTTAGTGACTGACTCGGAAGAATTGGCTGATGCTGTAGAAGCGGAAATTGAAAGGCAGCTGCAAACATTGCCGCGTCAGACTATTGCTCGCCCGTCAATTGAAAATAATGGCCGAATCATTATTGCTCAGGATGCAGATAGCATGTTTGAACTCATGAATTTGGTGGCTCCGGAACATCTGGAAATTGCTATGGATAAGGCATATGATTATTTAGATAAGGTTCAAAATGCCGGATCTGTTTTCCTTGGTCATTACACCAGTGAGCCTATTGGTGATTATTATGCTGGTGCTAATCATGTCTTGCCGACAACGGCGACCAGCCGCTTTTCATCGGCACTTGGCGTTCATGATTTCATCAAGCGTATCCAGTATACTCAGTACGACCAATACGCTGTCAATCAGGCTGAAAAAGATATCACGACCCTTGCCTATGCTGAAGGGCTGCAGGCACATGCCAGAGCGATCGAGGTGAGACATGACAAACATTAAGGGACTCTTAGTTATGGATGTAGACTCAACGCTAGTACAAGAAGAGGTTATTGACTTGTTAGGAGATGAGGCTGGTCTTGGCAAGCAGGTGGCAGCTATTACTGAGCGTGCTATGCGAGGAGAGCTGGATTTTAAGCAGGCGCTAGAGGAGCGTGTGGCAGGCTTGAAGGGTTTGCCAGAAAGCATTTTTGATAAGGTTTATGCTCGCCTTCATTTCAATAAAGGCGCCAAGAAACTGGTAGCTGAACTGCATGCGCGTGGTTACAAGGTTGGTCTGGTTTCGGGCGGTTTCCATGAAACAGTTGATCGGTTAGGCAAAGAAGCAGATATTGATTATGTTAAGGCTAATCACTTGGAAGTAGCAGACGGTCTTTTAACGGGTAATACTTATGGCGATATTGTCACTAAGGAAGTTAAGCTTCAAAAACTCAAAGATTGGGCAGCTGAAAACCAACTGGAACTTAGCCAGACTATTGCTATGGGAGACGGTGCCAATGATCTGCCCATGATTCAGGCAGCAGGCATTGGCATTGCCTTTTGTGCCAAACCAATCGTGCGTGAGCAAGCGCCTTATCAAATCAACCAAGCTGATTTGTATCAAGTGATTGAAATTATAGATGCTATCAAGGAGGATGACAAATGAGACAAGCAAGCATAGAGCGCAATACTTTTGAAACCAAAATCAAGCTGAGTTTAAATCTAGATGCGCAAGAACCTGTTGATATCAGCACAGGTATAGGCTTCTTTGACCACATGCTGACCCTCTTTGCCCGTCATGGACGCCTGTCCTTGGTGGTCAAGGCTGATGGTGATTTGCATGTGGATAGCCACCATACGGTGGAAGATGTTGGCATTGTTCTTGGTCAAGCCTTGTGCCAGGCCTTGGGAGATAAGGCTGGTATTAACCGCTACGGGACAAGCTTTGTGCCCATGGATGAGACACTTGGTATGGCCAGTCTTGATTTGTCAGGCCGCAGCTATCTAGTCTTTGATGCTGATTTTGACAATCCCAAACTAGGCCAATTTGACACCGAATTGGTAGAAGAATTCTTCCAAGCACTTGCTTTTAATGTCCAAATGAATCTGCACTTAAAGATTTTGCATGGCAAAAACAATCACCATAAGGCAGAAAGTTTATTTAAAGCAACTGGCCGTGCTCTTCGTGAAGCCATTACCATCAATCCAGAAATCCATGGGGTTAATTCAACAAAAGGGATGTTATGATATGAAGATTATTGTCATTGACTACGATGCGGGAAATACGGCCAATGTTCTGCGGGCACTGGAAAAAGTGGGTATCAAAGCGGAGCTGTCTGCGGACAAGTCAAAGATTTTGGCTGCTTCTGGTTTGATTTTACCAGGGGTCGGCGCTTTTCCGGCTGCTATGGCTGAACTTGAAAGAAGGGGGCTGGTGCCGGTCATCAAAGTAGCAGCAGCTGCTGGTACACCGATCTTAGGCATTTGCCTTGGGATGCAATTATTGCTTAAAAAAGGTCTGGAGCATGGTGAAACAGCTGGTCTTGGCCTTATTCCCGGACTTTGCCGAGAAATTCCTGCTAAGGCTGGCTATCCAGTTCCCCATATGGGTTGGAATGACTTGCAGGTCAAGCAGGCGTCCCCGCTGACGGCTGGTTTGCAAGATGAGTCCGTTTATTTCGTGCACAGCTATTTTACAGATGTCCCTGAAGAATATCTGGATGCAGCAGCCGATTATTCTATCCAAGTACCTGCCATGATTCATAAGAATAATGTCTACGGTGTCCAATTTCATCCTGAAAAGTCAGGAGACGTTGGGTTGGGTATTCTCAAAAAATTTGTTGCTTTGTGTGATTAGCGCAGCTATTGCAACCGAAATGAGCAGAGAACCAGTTGACTGACTCTGACGAAACTACTCCTTACTTAAAAGAGATATCATCAAAAAGGATTTAGCAAGATTTAATTCAGGTATTTGAATAAAACGCCATTTAATCTTAAGAGAATAACCACGTTATTGCTTGTTAGATAACTAAGACAGAAAGGAATTGAGTTCGAGCTAAAAGCTCGGTTACTTGAGTCAACTATTATTATAGAAAGGAAGGTTCAGTCGGAGCTTTTCGAACTGAACTCGTGCTAAAATCTAAAAGAATAACCATGTTATTGCTTGTTAGATAACTAAGACAGAAAGGAATTGAGTTCGAGCTAAAAGCTCGGAATTTAGATAAGTCGTCTAAGGAATCAGGATTCCTTGCCGCCTTCCTAAAATTCGGTCGCTTTTTAGACGCTCTCACATCTTATATTATGCAAATTTTACCAGCTATTGATATTAAAAATGGCCGTGCTGTTCGCCTTTTTAAGGGTGATTTCAAGCAGGAGACAGTTGTTAATCCAGATGTTTTGGCTCAAGCGAGGGCTTTTGCGGATGCAGGGATTCACTATATTCATGTCGTTGATTTAGATGGGGCTTTAGAAGGCAAAGCGGTTAATCGTGATTTGATTGCTGCTTTAAAAGTGGCTACAGGTTTGAAAGTTGAAGTTGGCGGCGGTATACGAACTTTAGAACAAATCCAAGACTATCTAAATGTGGGTATTGATCGCCTGATTATTGGTTCTATGGCCGTTAAAAATCCTGACTTTGTTAAAGAAGCACTTGCCAAATTTGGCAGCCATAAGATTGTTGTCGGTATTGATGCCAAAAACGGTATGGTAGCTACAGAAGGCTGGCTGGAAACCAGCAATTTGGACTATGTCAGCCTAGCTCTAGAGATGGAAAAGATGGGGGTCAGACTCTTTGTTTATACTGATGTTGACCGTGACGGCACACTGACAGGTCCTAATTTTGCGCATTATGAAAATTTAGTGGCTCACTTGACAAGTGCCAAGGTTATTGCTTCAGGCGGCATTCATACTCTGTCGGATCTGGAACGATTAGAAAGGATTGGCCTTACCGGAACCATTGTTGGTAAAGCTTACTATAATGGTGATCTTAGTCTGAAAGATTTAAGAGAGTTTGAGGGGGAACCATGTTAAAAAAACGGATTATTCCTTGCCTAGATGTCAAGGACGGGCGCGTGGTCAAAGGCGTTAATTTTGTTAATCTGACTGATGTCGGAGACCCTGTGGCTGCAGCGCGTGCTTACTATGAAGCAGGCTGTGATGAACTGGTCTTCCTAGATATCACAGCAACATCTGATAATCGCGAGACGACAGTGGACATGGTAAGGCGCGTGGCCGATCAGGTCTTTATCCCCTTTACAGTGGGCGGCGGTATTCGCTCAGTTGACGATATGAATAAAATGCTCAAGGCTGGTGCCGATAAAGTAGCTGTCAATTCATCAGCTATTGCCAATCCCCAGTTAATCAAGGACTGCGCTGAGAAATTTGGCAGCCAGTGTGTGGTGCTTGCCATTGATGCTCGAAAAGAAGCAGATGGATCCTGGCATGTCTACGCGGCAGGAGGACGAAAAGACACAGGTATAGACCTCTTAGTCTGGGTTAAAGAAGCTATCCAGCTGGGTGCGGGTGAGATTCTCTTAACCAGTATGGATAAGGATGGCACCAAGACCGGTTTTGACTTGGATATGCTAAATGCCGTTGCCCAACTGGCTGATCTTCCCATTATCGCCTCAGGCGGTGCCGGAAATAGTGAACATATCGTGGACGTTTTTGAGAAAACGCCAGCAACTGCTGCCTTAGCAGCATCCATTTTCCATTATGGTCAGGTTTCGATTGCAGATACCAAGAAAGCCATGCAGGAGCATGGAATTGAGGTGAGATGATGACAGAATTATCTTTAGATTTTAAAAAACAAGGCGGCCTGCTGCCGGTCATTGTGACAGACTTTCAGACTGGACAAGTCCTCATGCTGGCTTATATGAATGAAGAAGCTTATCAAAAAACGCTGGAAAGCAAAGAAATGTATTACTGGAGCCGCTCGCGTAAGGAACTCTGGCATAAAGGAGATACCAGCGGTCATTATCAATATGTCAAATCCATCAAGACCGACTGTGACCAAGACACTCTTCTCATTGCCGTCGAACAAGTCGGTGCAGCCTGCCATACAGGAGCCTATTCTTGCTTTTTTAATGAGATTTATGAGGAGCAAATTGATGGAAAAATTTAATAATGAAGTTTATCAATCACTTACTTCAGACCTTATAGGAGATATTTTCTATTTAGATGGTAGATCTAATAGAGGAAAAGTATCTTCCATTCGACAGTATACTGAAATAATTATACGACGGATATTAAATTATCCGCAAAAAGACAGGCTTACTATTGGGAATCGTAAAATTCAATCTAAAATAAAATCTTACTCTTCAAATCCGCTACTGCAAGATTCTATAGAAATTATCTTGAATAATGGAAATTCTAGTTCTCATACCCAAATAGTGGAGTCTCCTACTGATGAGGATGTAGAAAAAGTTATTGATGCACTATTTAAACTATATGCTTTCTTGCTAGTAGACTATTTTGAAAAATATGAGTTCGGTTCCAATAATAAGGTTATGACTTTATTTTCAATACTTCCACCAATTATACGCTGGATTACATTAGATTATTTATTTAAACAAGATAATACAAATAATGCCGTTATTGATAAGTTAGCACTTGCTACTTTAAAAGCTTATGATAAAGAAACAGCATTAAATTGGATAGAAGAAAATAAAGATTTATTGATCAAACGGTCTAGTATCAAAGACAGCGATGATATTAGAAAAATTATAGAATTTGTAGGTGTTGAAAATTTACCTATATTTATAAATAAAACAATGTATGATGTTTGTATAGAAAAAATAAATTTAATCAATCAGCAAGTTGAACAAAACGGCAGATTATATACAAATTTTGAGGAAGCTATTGACTTTTATAAAGAAAATGGGAAAATTGATGATATCTCTGAAGAAATAATGGAATTCAATTCAATAATGGAATTTTTATATTTAGGTAGAAAAAATACTATAAGTGAAAATAAAAAAATTAGGGATGGTAAATTATGCTAGAAACACTTTACAAAGAAGCTTTAGATCGCAAACAGCATCCAAAAGAAGGATCTTATACCAACTACCTTTTTGAGAAGGGCTTGGACAAGATTCTCAAAAAAGTTGGTGAAGAAGCGACAGAAGTCGTTATCGGTGCCAAAAATGCAGACAAGGATGAAATTGCCAATGAAACAGCCGACGTCCTTTATCATTTGGCAGTCATGCTGGTTGAAACAGGCGTCACACCAGATCATGTAGAGGCTGTTCTCAAATCCCGTCAGGGCAAGCAATCCAATGTCCATGACCGCAAAGCCATTACGGATTATTAGGGAGTATGGAGCAGACTGCCCTAATCGAAAAAGACAAGAAAGAGAGCAAATATGTCTTTAACCAGTCAGCTTATTACAGCAGATTTTCCAGATTTACAAAAGGCAGAAGCGCTAAACAAGGAAGCTTTTCCTGAAGAGGAGCGTGTTCCTCTAGCAGAACTGCTGCGTTATAGCAGTGAAGAATTTTCACATTTCTTTGCCTTTTATGATGGAGACGAATTTGTCGGTTTTGCCTTTGCAGTCTATAATGCTAAGGTTTTCTATATCAGCTTTTTTGCGATTATGCCCCATCTGCGCAGCCATGGCTACGGCAGCCAAATCATTGCCAAATTAACGGACTTCTATCAAAGGACTATGGTACTTGAAGTGGAGCGCTTAGATGAACCCTGTGACAATCTGGAACAGCGCAAGTCTCGGATGGCCTTTTACCTGAGCAATGGCTTTCAGTCTTCTCATACCTATCTAGAATATGAAGGACTTAGTTTTGAAATACTCTATAAAGGACCCTTTTTTGACGAAGCAGCTTATTGCGATATCTTCCATAAAATTCAGAAAAAAGACTATTTTGAATTTGAAATTAAACATAGCCGCGATGATGATTAAAGAACTTCGAGAAATGATGTATAGACCATAAAAAAGACTGCCAAACATTTGTGACAGTCTTTTTTAAATGATCAATTTTGGGAGCCAGAACAATGGCATCATCAATTCCTTTGTAGACAGAAAACTCTGTCCCTTCCTCAATATTTAAGCTCTTTGGGATAGTCACCGCCACTGAATTACCAACCTTTCTTGCCTTAACTGTTGTCATGTAGCTTACCTCGTTTCTTTATTATCTTTTCAAGTATATACTTAGTGTATATTTGAAAAGGTGTGAGGTCAAATTTCTTTCTCACCATTTAGCAAGCTCTCTAATTTTTATGGACAGTCAACCTTTTATTCCATCTCTTCCTTAATTGGCGGATTTTTAAAGCTTTCTTCTCTGGCTGGCACTTTGACATTTCGACAATTCAGCAGTTTGCTGAATTGTTGGTCTTTTGGCGGATATCATTGGAAAGGACGAAAATGTCCGAAGATTTATAACATATAAGTATTATTTTAAAAAGTTGAACAAAGATTAAAGATGGTTGGAGAAGGAAATAAGTGGATAATCAGAGTCAAATATTCTATAAAATAGTGGTATAATATTAATATTGATGGCATGAAACTTAATATAAAAATAAAGGAAATAGAAATGGCAAAAAAGACAAATGCAAAAATTGGATTTGAAAAAGAGTTATGGAATGCTGCAGATGCTTTGCGTGGACATATATCAGCGTCTGACTATCGGAAAATTGTTATTGGTCTTATTTTTTTAAAATATGTTTCCGATGCATTTGATGAAAAATATACGGACTTAGTAGCAGAAGGATCTGGATTTGAAAATGACCCTGATGCCTACACTGAAGAGAATATTTTTTTTGTTCCAGAAAAGGCAAGATGGCATTTTATTGCCAGTCATGCTCATTCTTCACAAATTGGAACGATTTTAGACGAAGCTATGCGTGAAATAGAAGATGATAATCCAAGTTTGGATAATGTTCTTCCGCAAATTTATGCAAGTCCAGATTTGGATAAACGAGTCTTAGGTGAAGTGGTTGATATCTTTACTAACATTAACATGTTTGAAGGTGCAGAAGAAAAAGATCTCCTGGGGAGAGCTTATGAATATTGTATTGAACAATTTGCGGCACACGAAGGTAAGCGTGGCGGTGAATTTTATACACCAACCAGTATCGTTAAAACCATTGTTGAAATTTTAAAGCCTTTCCGCGGTCGTGTCTACGATCCTGCTTGTGGATCAGGTGGTATGTTTGCACAATCAGCTAAATTTGTAAAAAGTCACAGTGGAAATATTTCTAATCTATCTATTTTTGGTCAAGAATCTAATGCGGACACGTGGAAAATGGCGAAAATGAATATGGCCATTCGAGGTATTGATGCTGATTTTGGTGAACATCAGGATAATACTTTTTACAATGATTTACATCCTACTCTAAAAGCAAACTATATCATGGCGAATCCACCTTTTAATATCTCAGGTTGGGGTGCAGATAAGCTAAAAGATGACATTCGCTGGAAATATGGAACGCCCCCTGATGGAAATGCCAACTATGCTTGGATTCAGCATATGATTCATCACATGGATCCAAGTAATGGAAAGATTGGTTTGGTATTGGCTAATGGTTCTCTTTCCTCTACCACGAAAGGTGAGGGAGACATTCGTCAAAAAATTATTGAGGACGACTTGATAGAAGGGATTGTCGCCTTGCCGTCAAATCTATTTTACAGCGTGACTATCCCTGCTTGTCTCTGGTTTATCAGTAAAAATAAAAAACAAAAGGGAAAGACAGTCTTTATCGATGCCCGTAATATGGGTGAAATGGTTGATCGAAAGCACCGTGACTTTAGTGATGAAGATATCAAAAAAATAGCAGATACTTTTGAAGCTTTTCAAAAAGGAGAACTTGAAGATATCAAAGGCTTCTGCGCTGTCGTAGAGACCGCTGACATTGCCAAACAAGACTACATTTTAACACCTGGCCGCTATGTTGGTATTGAAGAGCAGGAAGATGACGGAGAATCATTTGAAGAAAAAATGGACCGCTTGACTAGTGAGCTATCAGAACTCTTTACCAAATCGCATGAACTGGAAGGTGAGATCCGCGAAAGATTGGAGGCGATTGGATTTGAAATATAAAGAAGTAAATTTAGGCGAGCTTGTTAGTTTTGTTTCAAAGGGAATTCCGCCAAAATATATAGAAACCAAGTCTCATAATACTATTGTTGTTCTCAATCAGAAAACGAATAGAAATTTTCAAATTGACTATTCGCTATCACGACTAAATGATTTAACTAAGAAAAAAGTCCCAAAGGATAAGATACTTGTGAATAATGACATTTTGATAAATTCAACCGGTGTTGGAACAGCTGGGCGAATCGCTCAATTAGTAAAAGTACCTGAATTAACTACTGTGGATGGACACATGATAATTGTTAGACCAGATGTAGAGAAAATCGATCCGTTGTACTTAGGCTATGCTCTTAAAGCACAACAAGCAAAAATTGAAGGATTACAAGAAGGATCAACTGGGCAAACTGAGTTAAATCGACAACGATTATTGAATGATATTGTGATACAATTTCCTCAATCGAGAGAATTACAACAAAAGATTTCTAAACTATTTTTCTCATTTGATGAAAAAATTGAAAATAATAAAAAGATAAATCATCATTTAGCGGCTTGAGAGACGGGAATTTCGCCAGACGTTAGTTTAGGTAAGAGTGTGTCACGTAGTTCAGATAAGCTATGAATCTCGGATAGGTTGAAACAAAATAACTTATAAAGAGGTAATAGCATTTTGTCTAATTTGATTAAATCATTAATTGTAATATTCAAGTCATAATTATTAACTGCAAAAGGACTTAAATTGGCCTGTGCTGAGCCACTAGAAAGTTCAATTAAATCTGTAATTATATTTTCTTGTTGCAGAATAGACCAAAGGACTGCATAAGAAAGATTTGTCTTGGTATAAAATAAACCAACGCGCTGATTGATGTATCCCTTAAAGTTTTTTGGGATAACACCTATCTTTCCGGTAGTTGCTCCTGTTAAAGCCATTACAATTTCTTCTCCAAAGACCTTAAAGTTTGAAGCTTTTGTTAATTCAGATTTATTATTTACATAATCAAAATTAGTAAAATCAATTGAAGTTCCGTTTATATCTTTAATTTTAATTACCGGTTTCCCCTCATCACTCCAATCTTTACTCTTAAATGCATAGCCTGATTTCAATTCAAATAAATCTCCTAATTTAATACATTTATTTGAATGGAAGCTCTTAAAATAATTCTTGCTAATCTCTTCTAAATGATGATTTATCTTTACTACTAAAACTAATAAGGAGGTCCTATCTTTGGATTCTAACGATAAGTATTTAGAATATGCAAAATCCCATAAAGAAACATTCATCAATGACATTATTCAAGGGAAGGTTCCGGATGGTGAGAAGGATGCTGTTTTTATGGCGGGGAGTCCGGGAGCTGGTAAGACAGAGGTCGCCTTGGGTCTTGCTGAAAATTATGATAATCATGTCATCATTGATGCGGATGCTTTTCGATCAAAGTTTCCAGACTATAACGGGAAAAATTCTTCTGACTTTCAAAAGGCTTCCTCTTGGTTGGTGGAACAGGCTTTGAAATTTGTCCTTGAAAAAGGCTATTCTTTCATCTTGGATGCGACTTTTGCTATTCTCTCTGCCGAGAAAAATGTTATTCGTGCTGAGAAGAAGGGCTTTCGAGTGACGATTATCTATGTCTATCAAGACCCGCAAATCGCTTGGCAGTTTACAAAAGAACGGGAAAGGGCAGAAGGGCGAAAAGTTCCCAAATCAACCTTTATCAATGCCTATTTCAAGGCAAGAGAAAATATCAAAAAAGTCAAAGAAAGACATCCAGATATCGTTTTGCATATTATTGTCAAAGATTATCAAAACAATATAGCAGAGGTTCACTATGCAACAGACAATGTGCACTTGGTACTGCCTGAACGGTACACTCGACAAGAATTGGAGGAATGCTTAGATGACTGAAAAAGAACAAGTTAAAGAAATTGTGGACAAGTATAATAAGAGTATTGCGGACTTGTCTGACAAGGCCACCGCGAAGGAGTTTAAGACGGTAATGAAGTACATTGCTAATCAAGCAAACTCTAGACAACGTAAATTAGTTGGCTTAGACAAGTAATTTATGTTCTCCATTGTTAAAATAGAATAGAGTATTAACAAATGGAGGACAATATGAAAGATAAGATCATAACCGAAATTCAAAACAAAATGGCGCGGTTGCTGAACCATAAACAGCTTGATGAACTTGGTAAGGTGATAAATGCGGCACTAAGTAGTGTAGAGCTGGTTGTTAAGACGGATAATACTGTGGCAAATCAGGACTTACTAGATGCTTTCCTTTCTGCAAAACGGATTGAAGGATGTTCGGAGAAGTCCATCAAATACTATGAGTCAACCATTAAGACGATGATTGAAAAGGTTGCCCAGCCTATTCGTCAAATTTCAACCGACCATCTGAGAACCTATTTATCAGATTATCAGAAAGGCCGTGGGTCAAGCAAGGTTACTATTGACAATATGCGCCGAATTTTCAGCTCTTTCTTTGGTTGGCTGGAGGATGAGGACTATATCCTGAAAAGTCCAGTACGCCGGATTCATAAGATAAAAACGGATAAGCCAATCAAGGAGACGATTTCTGATGAAGGACTAGAGCTATTGCGTGATACTTGCGATCAAATGAGGGATCTAGCCTTGATCGATCTTTTGGCATCAACTGGTATTCGGGTTGGCGAATTAGTTGGTCTGAATCGTGAAGACATCAATTTCCAGGAAAGGGAATGTGTAGTCTTAGGTAAAGGTGGGAAGGAACGCTTGGTATACTTTGATGCTCGAACCAAGATTCATTTGATGAATTATCTGGAACAGCGAAAGGATAGCAATCCTGCACTATTCGTCAGCCTGTCATCACCGTTTAAAAGGCTGCAAATAGGAGGAGTAGAGACACGGCTGCGAGAACTGGGAAAGAGAGCAGAAGTAAACAAGGTCCATCCACACAAGTTCAGAAGAACACTAGCGACAAGAGCCATTGACAAAGGAATGCCAATAGAACAAGTCCAGCAGCTGCTAGGGCATGTAAAAATAGATACTACCATGCACTATGCCATGGTCAATCAAGCAAATGTAAAAAATTCACATCGAAAGTTTATAGGGTGAGGAGAGAAGGATGCTATATAACTGGGAAACAGTATATCTAGGTGATGTTTGCAAAATTAAATATGGGAAGGATCATAAAAAATTATTGGAGGGTAATATCCCTGTCTATGGAACGGGAGGGATAATGCGATATGTTGATACTCCTCTCTATAAAAATAAGTCGGTACTAATTCCTAGAAAGGGATCTTTAGGGAATCTTTATTTTGTTGATGAGCCATTTTGGACCGTGGATACACTCTTTTATACTGAAATCGATGAGACTAAAATATTACCTGAATTTTTGTTTTATAAATTAAAAACATACGACTTAGCTAGTATGAATGTTGGCAGTGCAGTTCCAAGTTTAACAACTTCTGTATTAAATGCAATTAACATACAATTACCTCCGCTTAGTGTTCAGGAAGAAATAGTTAAAGTTTTAGGAATAATAGACTCAAAAATTCAAAACAATAAAAAGATAAATCATCATTTAGAAGAGATGGCGCAAGCAATTTTTAAGTCGTGGTTTGTTGATTTTGAACCGTTTGGCGGAATGACTCCCAGGACATGGAAAGAAAAAATATTTTTTGATGTAGCTAAAGTCAATTATGGAAAAAACTTACCAACCAAAAATTTACTCTCTAAAGGATATCGTGTTTTTGGAGGAAATGGACAAATTGGCTACTACACAAAATTTCTTCATCAAAAGGAACGTATATTAATTTCGTGTCGAGGCGCTGCTTCGGGTACCGTTCAATTATCTCGGCCATTTTCATTTATAACAAATAATTCTTTAATAATAAATGAAACAAAAGACGTTTATTTTGCCTACCTAAAACAATGGTGTCTCAATCGTCAGTTTTTTGATGTTGTCACGGGATCTGCCCAATCTCAAGTTACAGTAGATTCACTTAAAAATATCACCATCATACTCCCAGATAGCACGACATTAAAAGAGTTTTCAAATATCATGTTACCACTTTATTCACAAATAGAAAAAAATCTGGAAGAAAATGAAAAATTGATAAATCTTCGAGATAATCTCCTTCCCAAACTAATGTCTGGTGAAATCCTTATCAATCAAGCCGCTAAATGATGATTTAGTTTATAAAAAGAAAGGAATTCTTCTTATGCCCACTAGAAATAGTTATTATGAAAAATTAATTAGTGAAATAATAGACAATTCAGAAGCTAATACATGGGATTCAGCGGTGATAGAATGGAAAATTGTTGACGTTGAAGAAGATGAATATTTAAAAGAATCATGTGTATGTGGTAAAGAGAATTTGCGATATTTATATACTATCCAAAATGTCTTTAATAACAAAATACTTTATCCTATTGGCAGCTCTTGTATTAAAAAGTTTGAACGTGAAGATCTAAATGCAGAAATTAATGTTAAAGAACAAATGTTCAAGTTATTACATGCTGTAGAAGAAAACGCATTTTTAGAATTATCATCAGAATTCTTCTCAAGAAAGCTTTTACTGTATTTGTATGAACAAGGAGCTTTTAAAGCAACAAGATATAATAACTTTAACCCCCATGAGGATTATCAGTTTATATTGGATATGTTTAATAAGCGAAAAGTATCTGACAGGCAAAATAGGAAGGCAGTTGCAATAATACTAAATTCTATTAAACCATTTGTTCAAGAGCAGTTAAAAGGTAAAGTACGAGGATGTTAGATGAACATTAAAAGGAATAATTTTTATGAATAATAAATTATTTATAATCGGCAATGGTTTTGATCTGGCTCATGGCTTGCCAACTAAATTTGATCCTGATTTTAAAAAAATTGCTGAAAATAATGAAGTTGATCCATCATTTTGGGAACTTTACCAATCACAAACAGCGAATATATAGTCTGATTTTGAAAATTTATTGGCAAAACCGGATTTTAATTCACTGGTAGAAATATTTGATGGATATGATCCTGATTATTTATCTGACAGAGAAAGTGACCGTGATGGAATTATACTTCAAGCAGATATGAGTGGGAATCTGCAGGAATCACTAGACGAGTTTGCTAATAAAGCAGAAGCTACTCTTTTGAATGTTAGTCCTAAAGAACAATTTGAAAGATTGTTTAGAAATGGTGATTTATTTATTAATTTCAACTATACTCACACTCTGGAGCAAATTTACGGTATTGAAGCAAGACAAGTTTTGCACATTCATGGAGAAGTTGGAGAAAATAATTTATTGTTAGGCTATCCAGAAGGTGATTTTTCGCCTGAGATTATTCAAGATGATGTACGTAAAAAAGGAAGAAGACCGTACAGAGAGACTCCTTTAAAAGGATATATTGACAATATTGAGGATTCCTATGTTAGAACTGTTTATAAAAATCTAGCTGATAAAGTTGAGTCTTTCAAAAAAGAGTTTCAAATTGGATTTGTAGAAAAATTTCTTAGTAACTATGAAATAAACGAAATTATTGTGTATGGTCACTCTTGCGCAATTGATTTTCCTTATTTTGAATACCTCAATCAGCAATTTCCGCATGCACAGTGGATATTTTATGCATTTGATGATCCAACAAGATGGAACATTGAGGACATGGTGGCATGTGTCGGAATAAGTCATTATAACATCATTGGACAAGAAAGGGTTTAATTTATGGCATTCACTGAAAATAACTACGAAAATGCGGTGATGGAGCTTTTTCATGATGGTTTGGGTTATTCATCTCTTTATGGACCAGATGTGGATCGCAATTATAGAGAACCTCTCTATTTGGATGAGCTTTATTCTGCTTTGGAAAAGATAAATGCTAAGCTGCCAGCTGTTGCTATTCAGCAAGCAGTTGAAAAGCTTCAGCGTTTTGAGAATGGATCTTTAATTCAAAAAAATAAGGTTTTTATGGACTATTTACAAAATGGTATAGAAGTTTCCTATTTTTATCAAGGCAAACGGCAGTCCGATCTTGTTTATCTGGCTGATTTTGAGAATATCAATAATAATACCTTTACTGTTATTAATCAGTGGACAATTATAGAAAAGAGTAATAAACGTCCAGACGTTATCGTATTTTTGAATGGCTTGCCTATAGTTGTTTTTGAGTTAAAAAGTCCGTCTCGTGAAGAAACAGACGCGTCAGCTGCCTATCGTCAGTTAAAAGCTTATCAGAAAGAAATTCCAAGTTTATTTACCTACAATGCTTTTTGTGTCATGACTGATTTGGCTACCTCAAAGGCAGGGACCATTACTGCTGGCGAAGACCGCTTTATGGAATGGAAGACCACAGATGGTCGTTTTGAAGATACGCAATATGCCAATTTCACGACCTTTATTGAAGGAATTTTTGATAAGGCAAGATTCTTAGATATTTTAAAGAATTTTATTTGTTTTTCTGACGATGCGAAAATTTTAGCTGCTTATCATCAGTATTTTGCGGTGAATAAAGCTGTTGTTTCTACCTTGAATGCAACTAAAAGTGATGGTCGTGGGGGTGTCTTTTGGCATACGCAGGGAAGCGGAAAATCATTATCAATGGTTTTTTACGTTCATTTGTTGCAGAAGGTTTTGGATTCACCAACTATTGTTGTTTTAACTGATAGGAATGATTTAGACGATCAGCTCTATAGCCAATTTTCAAAATGTAAAGATTTTCTCAGGCAAACGCCTGTTCAGGCAGAAAGCCGTCTTCACCTGAAAGAATTATTAACTGGTCGTCAGGCTAATGGCATTATCTTTACCACCATGCAGAAATTTTCAGAATCTGCCGAAGCTCTTTCTGAGAGAAGAAATGTTGTTGTTATGGCAGATGAAGCCCACCGAGGTCAATATGGATTAGAGGAGAAGGTTGATGCAAAAAGCGGCCGTTTAGTCGTTGGTACGGCCAGAGTTATTAGAGATAGTTTGCCCAATGCGACTTATATTGGCTTTACAGGAACACCTATTTCTACTAAGGATAAATCAACGACTGAAGTTTTTGGTAATTATATTGACGTTTATGATATGACACAAGCTGTTGAAGATGGAGCGACTCGTCCTGTTTACTATGAGAGTCGTGTTATGCACTTGAAATTGGATGAAAATATTTTACGTCTGATTGATGCTGAATATGATTTAATGGCAGAAAGTGCAGAAACTCATGCAATTGATAAAAGTAAGAAAGAATTGGGGCGTCTGGATAGTATTTTAGGAGCAGACCAGACTATCAGTGCGCTTTGTGATGATATTATCAAACATTATGAGGAAAATCGTGCACAGGAATTGACTGGCAAGGCTATGATTGTTGCTTACTCACGTCCGATTGCTATGAAAATTTATCATCAATTACTTAAAAAGCGCCCTAATTGGACAGAAAAGATTGGTGTTGTCATGACTTCCAGCAACAATGATCCAGAAGAATGGCATGATATTGTTGGCAACAAACGTCATAAAGAAGAAATGGCTAAGCAATTTAAGGATAATGACAGTCCATTTAAGATTGCGATTGTGGTTGATATGTGGCTGACTGGTTTTGATGTTCCGAGTCTAGCAACTATGTATGTTTATAAGCCTATGCAGGGACATAATTTGATGCAGGCTATTGCACGTGTCAATCGTGTTTATCAAAATAAAGAGGGTGGCCTTGTTGTTGATTATATTGGTATTGCTGGAGCTCTAAAACAGGCCATGAATGATTACACAAATCGGGACAAAGGCAATTTTGGAGACACTGATATCGCTAAGACTGCTCTACCAAAATTCATTGAAAAACTAGAAGTCTGTCGTGACTTATTTTATGGTTTTGATTATTCAGAATTTATGAATTCTGAATCGGGCGATTTAGTCAGAGCTAAAGCAATTAGCGGTGGGGTGAATTTCTTATCCAGTATGGATAAGGAGAAAAAGAAAGAACTCTTTATCAAAGAATCTTTATTTTTGCGCCAAGCCTTATCGCTTTGTCGATCTTTACTTACACCCGAACAACGATTCGAAGCAGCTTACTTTGAAGCAGTTAGAACATTGCTGACTCGAATTACTGGAGAAGGAAAAAAATTATCTCTTAAAGACATTAATAACCGCATCAATGACTTGTTAAAAGCGTCTATCAAGAGTGAAGGTGTCATTAACTTATTCTCGGACATTGATACAGGTTTTTCCTTGTTTGATCCTAAATTTTTAGACGAAATTTCTAAGATGAAGGAAAAAAATTTAGCTGTTGAACTTCTGAAAAAATTATTAAAAGAACAAATTACTTTATATCAAAGAACAAACTTGGTAAAATCTGAAAAATTTTCAGAAATTCTATCACGCTCTATGCGAGCCTATCTCAATGGGATGCTTTCAAATGAAGAAGTCATTGCTGAATTAATGAAAATGGCTAGAGAGATGGCGACAGCTCATGAGGAAGGAAATTCTCTAGGATTATCAGATGAGGAATTGGCTTTCTATGATGCATTAACTCAGCCGCAAGCAGTTAAAGATTTTTATGAAAACGATGAACTGGTTGCGATGACACATGAATTAACGGATATGTTGCGTAAAAGCAGAACAATTGATTGGCAGAAAAAACAATCAGCGCGTGCCCGTATGCGTATGCTTGTTAAACGCCTTCTAAGGAAATACAAATATCCACCAGAAGGTGTCGAAGATGCAATTGTAACTGTTATCAAACAATGTGAAATGTGGACGGATAATCCGGATAATAATTACGATTCTTATTCTCAGCCTGAGGCATTAATGGTTGCCGAAGAAGAGCACTTTTAAAAATGCAGACAATCTATTTTTTAACGTCAAAATGTTTTAGCTTTGTCAATTTCAATTGTCATTTCTCCTATTTAGGCGAGCAAAGCGAGCTCCAAACGAGACTTAATCTTCAATATAAGCACTATTTAATAAAAATAGTGCTTTTTCTTGAACTGATAATTAAAAAATGTTAAACTAATAATAGTAAATCTAGCAAAGGAGTTATAAATCTATTGTCGGCGCAGAAATATTCAGAGCAAGAAATCGAAGATGTTTTAAATCAGATTAAGTTCTTGGTGTCAAAAAATAGATTTATTATCAGTACTGGCGAAAATAGACAAAAGAATGATGAATTTGCAGATGAGTTCAATCTGGATACTAGTAAACGAAAGGAACTTATCTTAAAGATAGAAGTTCATGACTTTTGTGATTGTGTTCAGTCACCGAATCCTTATCGTAATCATGATGATTATTTTATCTTTGGGCCTCAATTCACTTTGGAAGATTTTTTAGGTGATAAAAGAAGTGTACAGGTTTATGCAAAATTTGTACTGGCTGCTAGTCAGACTTCTGGTCTAAAAACAATTGTTGTTTCCTTTCATGAAGCTGAAAGGCCGCTGAGTTATTATTTTCAATAATAATAAAGGAGTTGAATGTATCATGGCAGAAAAAAGAATTTTTTGTGAACATTGCTTGGACGATGTTGCTTATCATATTGAAAATCGTGAGTTGACACGAAAATTAAAAGGAAAAAATTATACTTTCAAGGGCCAGGAAGCTATTTGTGATAATTGTAAAAAACCTGTTTTTGTTACAAAAGTTGATAGTGGCAATAGACAGGCTCTTTATGCTTCTTTTAAAAGGGAAAATAATATTATTTCTGTTTCTGAGATTGAAGCTGTTCTTAAAAAATATAATATTGGAGCCAAACCTTTGTCAGAGCTTTTAGGCTGGGGTATTAATACTATCCCTAGATATTTAAAGGGTGATATTCCAAAACCAGCTTATTCTGATTTACTTAGAAAGATTGCTGTGGAACCTGCTTATTTTTTATCACTTTTAAAAAGCGGTTCTGATATTTTAAAACCTGTTGCTTATGAGAAAAGTTTAGCAGCAGCAGAACAGCTGCTAAAGGAGACAAAAATTGATAAAGAAGTTTTAGTGTCTTACTATTTGTTATCAAAAAATGATGAAATAACACCACTAGCCTTGCAAAAATTACTTTACTATACTCAAGGTTTTTCCTACATTTTTATAGGGGAATTTATGTTTGCAAGTGATTGTGAAAGCTGGGTGCATGGTCCTGTGTACAGGGATATTTATAATCAATTTCAAGAGTTTGGCAGAGAACCAATTGTTCTTGATAGAACTTATGATATCAGCTCTTGTTTTACATCACAGGAGATATTGCTTCTGGACAGCATTGTCCAACATCTGAGTGTGTATAATGGTAAGGTATTGGAGAAATTTACTCATGAAGAAAGCCCATGGTTATCAGCGCGGGGGGATTTAAAAGAAGACGAACCGTCTAATAAGATTATTGATAAGAATGGCATTGCTGATTTTTTCACAAGAGTAAAGGAGAAGTATGATATGCTCACAGTGGATGATTTGTCGGCCTATACAAAAGCAAGATTTGAGAATCTTAGCTTTTGATGTATAGTAAAACCGCTTTTTTAGCTTATCGAAGTTAGAAAAGCGGTTTTATTTTTTTATTGATATGTTTTTGCTTTTAGGATAAAAGTATTTTTCTTAAATCTGCTACAGTTTTGGCCATATCCTTCGCACCTGCTTTTTCTAATTCCTCTTGGCTGCCAAAGCCATAAAGGACAGCGATAGTCTCTAGATTATTTTCTCTAGCACCTATAATGTCGTGTTTGCGATCAGAAATCTGCGCAGCTGCTAGTCCATAGGCAATGATATCTCCTTTTTGACGTCTCATACCATCCATGCTGGCACTTGCTATGAAGTCGAAATTATTATAGAGGTCAAAATGCTTCAAGATTTGAATGGCAAATTCCTCAGGTTTTGAGGTTGCGACTAGCAGTTTTTTTCCTTGCTTTTTCAGCTTTTCTAATAACTGAGGAATGCCTTGATAAACCTCATTTTCATAAATGCCCTTATGGCGGAAGTAGTCCCTGTAAAAAGCGACTGCCTTGAGACTGTCTGCCCTTGAAAATTGGTAGAAGTGTTCAAAAGAATCTTGTAAGGGCAGACCAATAAAACGGTAAAGATCCTTTTTATCAGTTACTTCAATCTTAAATTTTCTTAGTGCATAAATAAGGGAATTGGTAATGCCTAGAGCAGGATTGGTCAAGGTCCCGTCTAAATCAAAAAGAATGGTTTGATACATATTTTACCTCCTTGAAAATAACGATAACACAAAAATTGTTAACAATGCCTTCTTTTATTGTATAATAAAAGAAAAAGGAGTAATAAGATGACCGTTCATTTTTCAGAAACAAATGAGGATTTAAGTCCTTTCTTTGATCCTATCTTTGAAGCGCAGTATGTTCAGCATTTTCAGGCAGATAAACCCAAAAAGCAGAAAAAACAGCTGCAGTTTGTAATGAAAGATGATGCTGATCAAATTTTAGCAGCAGCTTCTTGCCAGCAGCTTTACCAAATGCTGAAGATTGAGGACTTAGCAGTTGATCCTGCGCTTCAGCACCAAAAATTAGGCAGTCAGTTATTAGATTATATCAAAGACTATGCCAGCTCTCACAATCTTTTGACGCTAATATTAACTACACGTTCCTATCAAGCTAAAGATTTTTACCTTAAACAGGGGTTTAGCATTTATGGCCAATTGGCGGATGTGCCGTTTGAAGGTGTGACGACTTACTATTTCGTCTATAAAGTATAAGGAGGTGCCTATGCATATTCTTATTGCACCGGATTCTTTCAAGGAATCTTTATCAGCTCCCAAAGTGGCACAAAGCCTTCAAAAGGGATTTTCTAAGTCCTTGCCTCAAGCAACTTTTGATCTCTTGCCTCTTGGCGATGGCGGCGAAGGAACCCTAGAAGCTCTGGCTCAGGGTTTACACTTAAAAAAAGCAGCTGTGAAAGTTTCAGGTCCTTTTGGAGATCTTGTTGAGGCAGAATATGCTTTCAAAGATGACTTGGCTGTTTTTGAAATAGCTGCCATTACAGGCTTAGAACAGATTCCCAAAGATAAGAGAAATCCTTTGACCATTAGCAATCGCGGTATTGGAGAACTGATCGTTTTTCTCGCTCAAAAAGGGATGAAGCGCCTTATGATTGGTGTTGGCGGCAGCTCGACCAATGATGGCGGAATCGGTATGGCAGAAGGACTAGGATATGCCTTTTTTGATGCCAGTGGAAATAAAGTTGAAGCAGTTGGAGATAACTTGGGTAAAATTGTTGGCCTGTCAGATCAGGCAGTGCCTTCCTGTCTTAAAAATTTGGAAGTAACCATTATTACAGATGTAACCCATTATCTCTGCGGTCCACAGGGAGCAGCCTATACTTTTGCAGGCCAAAAGGGGCTGGCAAAGTCAGCGTTTGAAGCAGCTGATAAGGCTATGCAAAGCTTTTATAAGCTTGTCAATCCAGGTATTTTCAACCTCCAAGGGGCAGGAGCAGGTGGCGGTTTAGCAGCTGGTTTAGTCACCTTTGCAGCTGGCAAAATCGTCTCAGGTATTGATGCCGTTTTAGATAATTTAGACTTTGAGCGGCATGTCCAAAAGGCGGACTTAGTCATTGTCGGCGAAGGGCGTATGGATAAGCAGAGTTTATCTGGTAAAGCCCCTGTGGGTGTGGCTAGACGGACACCCGCTAACATTCCTGTTATTGCTGTTTGCGGCAGTTTGGCTGAGGATCTGCCGGACTTTCCTCTTGATAATATCCAGGCAGTGTTTCCCATTATTTCAGAAGCTGCAAGTTTGGAACACACTTTAGCACGGGCAGCAGACAATTTGGAGCGGACTGCTGCTAATATTGGCAGCCTTCTGCAAATAAATCTATAAAAGAGATCTGATAAGAAGCACTCACTGGCTAAGGGCTGTATCACCTCTGTACAGTTGATGAGCTATGACTGCTGCACAAAATGAGCTTGGGACTATTTTGTCCCAAGCTCATTTAGGAGTTAAACCATTTTTGCCAAAAGGATTTCTTCTGTTTTGGCTCCTTTGTTTTTTCAGCAAAAATCTGGGGATAGAGCAGCCTTACATCTGTATGTTTGAGATTTTCAGCTTTATCTGTATGAATGAGGATACCAAAGGGTGAACGCTTTTTATCATCATTGATAATAGTTGCTGTTAAGCCAGATTGCTGAGCTTTTTTCATATAATCCATCTGTTTGGCCAGCGATAAGTTGGCTGAAATTTTAACAGTTACCTTTTCTTGGGGATAGTTGGCTTGTATGGAAGCTAAAATATCACTAAAATGATTTAAAATCAGTGAGTTCTCAGCATCTTTGAGCAAAATGGTCAAAAGGACTCTTTCTTTAAAGGTACCGAAGTATTTTCTTTGCTCATCAGGATTTAATTGGTGTTCGCCGCAAGCGCTTTCTAAAATTTTTTGATTTAAATCAACCATGGTTTTCCTCACAAAAATTGATAAGAAAATTATACACTATTTTAATCAAAAAGTATTCTGAAAACTAGAATGTTATTGATTTTATATCTTAAATAATGTTATAATAAATCAAACTAAAATAATGTTATAATAAATCAAACTAAAAGTGAGGGAAGACGATGGAAAAAAAAGCAAATGTTTGGAAAGTTCTAGGAATTGTCTTTATTGTTTTGGCTAGTGTTTTTATCATTGCAACAGCGACAATGACGACTCTTTTGGTCTTATCCAATCAAGAAGTTCACCGTTTGGCTGAAAATGCTGATAAAAACAGCAAAGATTTGTCGAACTACAGAAAAAAAGAAAAGAAATTCTGGGAAGACTATACCAAGAAGCTTAATTCGTATTACAAATCGCGCAGCCGTTATTATGGCAATTATAATTCTGATTCCGACAGCAGCTCTGGATCTGATAAAAGTTATGGTGGCAATAGTCGGGATTCTGATTCTAAATCACGTTCAAAGAGCATTTCCGTCAAGGTGAATGGCCCGGCTTATTAAAAAAGAAAGAGATTGAGGAAAAATGGAAAAAAAGACAAATGTGTGGAAAGTTATAGGGATCATTTTTATATCTATAACAGCTTTCTTTTTTATTGCAACGATCGCTCTATCTGCTTTTTATGCAGTCTCCAGACAAGATGCTTCTAATTGGAAAGAAACCAATGCGATGCAAAAAGACACTCTTTCAAGCAAAAGACAATGGTTAAAGAGTTTAGGAGTTTTGAACAAACCTTTCAGTGAAGACTATTATTCAGCCACTAGAAATTATGCAAGAGTGAAACGGCATTATATAGGTGAGTCAGTGACACTAGGCACTGGTGAGCAAATGACTGTCACCAGTTTAAAATATGATGCAGATATTAAGCTTAAAGATGCTTCTGACAATGATAAAACAGCAGTTTTAAGCGTTAATATTAAAAATACCAAAAGCAGACCTATCCAGTTTAATATCAAAGATTTCTATGTTTTAGACAATATTTATGATCTTGCTAAATTAAGCAGTGATTCCAGAAATAAAAAAGGAACCAGTGTTATTCAGCCTGGTCAGACCATTAAAACAAAGGTCTATTTTACCATTCCTAAAGAAGGACCTTATTTAGTCATTTACGGCAAGGATTACTGGATGCCAAATAGTGATGAAAGGCAAGGATCCTCATCAAATTCGCTGTAATACAGCTGCTTAATACCGTGAGAACAAGTAAATTGTTCTCATTTTTGTTTGCCTTAGGTTAAACTTTGTGGTATGATTAACATGTAAAAATTAAAACTCATAAGGAGAGTAACACAATGTCAATTATTACTGATGTTTACGCTCGCGAAGTCCTTGACTCACGCGGTAACCCAACACTTGAAGTAGAAGTTTACACTGAATCAGGTGCTTTCGGACGTGGTATGGTTCCTTCAGGAGCTTCTACTGGTGAACACGAAGCAGTTGAACTTCGCGACGGAGACAAATCACGCTATGGTGGTCTTGGTACTCAAAAGGCTGTTGATAACGTAAATAATATTATTGCTGAAGCACTTATCGGATACGATGTTCGTGATCAACAAGCAATCGATAAAGCCATGATCGCACTTGATGGTACTCCAAACAAAGGTAAACTTGGTGCTAATGCTATTCTTGGTGTTTCTATTGCTGCGGCTCGTGCTGCTGCTGATTTCCTTGAAATTCCGCTTTACAGCTATCTTGGCGGATTTAACACTAAAGTTCTTCCAACTCCAATGATGAACATTATCAATGGCGGTTCTCACTCAGATGCTCCAATTGCTTTCCAAGAATTCATGATTGTACCTGCTGGTGCACCTACATTTAAAGAAGCTCTTCGCTGGGGTGCTGAAATCTTCCATGCGCTTAAGAAAATTCTTAAAGAACGCGGTCTTGAAACAGCTGTTGGTGACGAAGGAGGATTTGCTCCTAAGTTTGATGGAACAGAAGATGCTGTAGAAACGATCATCAAAGCTATCGAAACAGCTGGCTACAAACCAGGTGAAGAAGTCTTCCTTGGATTTGACTGTGCTTCATCAGAATTCTATGAAGACGGTGTCTATGACTACACTAAATTCGAAGGTGAAACTGGAGCAAAACGTTCAGCTGCTGAACAAATTGACTACCTTGAAGAATTGGTTAACAAATACCCAATCATCACTATTGAAGACGGTATGGATGAAAATGACTGGGAAGGCTGGAGAGCTCTTACAGAACGTCTTGGCAAACGCGTTCAATTGGTTGGTGACGACTTCTTCGTAACGAACACTTCTTACCTTGAAAGAGGTATCAATGAAGGCTGTGCAAACTCAATTCTTATCAAAGTTAACCAAATCGGTACACTTACTGAAACATTTGATGCTATTGAAATGGCTAAAGAAGCTGGCTATACTGCAGTTGTATCACACCGTTCAGGTGAAACTGAAGATTCAACAATCGCTGATATCTCAGTAGCAACAAACGCTGGACAAATTAAGACTGGTTCTCTTTCACGTACAGACCGTATTGCTAAATATAACCAATTGCTTCGCATTGAAGATCAATTAGGTGATGTAGCTGAATACCGTGGTTTGAAATCATTCTACAACTTGAAAAAATAAGCTGTTCATGCTGATATGAAAAGAAGTTAGAACAAAGATTCTAGCTTCTTTTTTATATTACAAATAAAGAAATCATTGTCTTGGACTTGTCTCTAAATTAACAAAGTGTCTTTCTTGAAGCCCCATTTTAAACATGCTATAATAAAATGCATTATTATATTAAAGGAATTTAGGATGGAAAAAAGATTCATTAAAACTTACCTCGTTGTACCTTTGGCACTAACAATGTTTGCTGCTGCAAAAGTCTCAGCAGATGAAAGCCAAGCAGCGGACAATCAAACCTCAGCTGCAAAAACGGTGGTATCAACTAGTTCACAAAGTTCAGTTAGCAGACAGACTGCTGCAGCTGAGACATCATCTGATCAGATGAATTCAGCTTCTAATACTGGAAATACTGGACAAGAAGCAAATGCAGAAAAGTCTGAGAATACTACTACAGAGGCTAGCACTGAAAATCCTAGGCAGCAGGGAGATACAAGTGTCAGGGAGGAAACGACTGAACCTAGCTCTCAAGAAGTTTCAAAGGCAAGCAGCAGTACTGATTCCCAAACACTAACAAATACAGCAAATACGACAAGCCGTTCAGCAGATGAAAAAATATCTGATGAAAAGGCCAGTCAGCCAAAGACACAGTCTTCACAGGCAAAACCAGAGAGATTAAAACGCTCAAGCTTGACAGCAGTGAGTCAGGTAAATCAGCCTGCTTCAAAAATACAGCAGTCTTCCAAAAAAGAAGATAGAGCTAAAGAGGTGACAAAGGCAATTGTTGAAGAGAAGGGCATCAAGCTGCAGTATAATGACAGCATTGCTCCAAATACTAAAATTCAGTTTGCTGTTTGGTCAGATAGTAATGGGCAAGATGATCTTAGGTGGTATACGGCCAATAATATGGGTGCTGCCTATGTTGAGTTTAAAAATCACCGAAGTTACGGCAGTTATAATATCCATACTTATGCCAACAAAAACGGTAAAATGATTGGACTGAATGCTGCCAAAATAACGATTCCTCTGCCTCAGGTTAAAACAAGTATAACAAAAACATCAGCTAGGAATTTTGATATTGTTGTCTCTAATGTTCCTAATACCATTACAAAGGTCAGTGTCCCTGTCTGGTCAGCTATTAAAGGACAGGATGACCTTAAATGGTATCAAGCTTCCAAGACAGCTCCTGGTACGTATAAGGTGACTGTTAATACCAAGGATCATGGAAATGATTTAGGTCATTATCAGGCTCATGTTTACGGTTATAGTACGGTGACAGATTCCCAGATTGGCTTAGCTGCTACTTCAGGTTTTGATAATAATAATAATGTTAAGCTTACAAATGCTTCTGTCTCCATCGCAAATTATGACCAAAACAAAACGACCTTTGATGTTAATGTTAAAGGAAGTGAAAATACTAAGACCCTAAAAGCTGTTCGTGTAGCTGTCTGGTCTCAGGAAAATGGTCAGGACGATTTGAAATGGTATACGCCGCAAGTTAAAAATAATCAGGCGACTGCTAAAGTGGATATTGCCAATCATGCTAATGTTTCGGGTGATTATAATGTTCATGTTTATACAGATTATACTGACGGGACAACTTCAGGCACTGTTCTTGGAACTTATAAAATCATAAAATCCCCTGTTTCAGCTAAGTTAACATCAAATGGTATTGCCTTGAAATTTGAGGCAAACACTATAAAAGATAAATCCAAAGTTTCTTTTGCCGTTTGGTCTGATGTGAAAGGACAAGATGACTTAAGATGGTATAGTGCCAATGATAAAGGTGAAGCTCTTGCTGCTTTTACGAATCATAAAGGGTATGGTAATTACAACATTCATACTTATGTTAATCAAAATGGTAAAATGATTGGCCTGGATGCTAAAACTTTGATGATTAACCCGCCAAATATCTCCACACACATCACCAAGGCCGGAGATAATCAATATACGGTTACCTTAAAAAATGTCCCTGATTATATATCGTCTGTTCAGGTTCCTGTTTGGACAGAGCAAAAAGGACAGGATGATATCAAATGGTATCAGGCACAAAAAACTGCTGATAAAACTTATGAGGCTAAGATTTTACTTAAAAATCATTCTTTTGAAAAAGGCCATTATAATGTTCATGTATATGGTCACAGTCAGTTAGAAAGCAATAATCAGATAGGACTAGGAACTTCTGGTTTTGATGTTTCTTCTGTAAAAATAGAAGATGCCCAAGTTTCAGTGACTAACCACAATGCTAAAAATGGAAGTTTAGATGTTGTTGTTTCAGAAACGAATCATTCTAAGAAGTTGAAAACTGTCCGTGTAGCTGTCTGGTCCACAGCTAATCAAAGTAATCTTTACTGGTATACAAGCAGTGATGTCAAAAATGATCGTATAAACATTGCCGTTAATGAAAGCAACCATCAGTATATTAAAGGAAATTATAATGTTCATGTTTATGTCACCTACCAAGATGGACAGGAAAAAGGCTTTAATAAAGGAAGCTATCGTTTAGAAGCAGACAGACCTGCTGTTCAGCTGCCGTCCTATTTTATTGATATCAGCAGCCATAACGGCTCTATTTCTGTTGATGAATTTAGGCGATTAAAACAGGCTGGTATTGAAGGCGTTGTCGTCAAACTAACGGAAGGAACTACCTATACCAATCCTTTAGCCAGATCCCAAATTACTAATGCTAAAGCAGCTGGTATCAAGGTATCAGCCTATCATTACTCACATTATACTTCAGCCGCAGCAGCTCAGGCAGAAGCTCGTTATTTTGCCAATGCAGCTCAGGCTCATGGGTTAGGTGCAGCAACAGTAATGGTTAATGATATGGAAGAGTCTTCTATGCTGGCAAATGTTAATAATAATGTCCAAGCCTGGCAGGATGAAATGAAGCGTTTGGGCTATGGAAATCTTGTCCATTATACTATGGCAAGCTGGCTGGATATTAGAGGCGGTCAAGTCAATACTTCAAGATTTGGAATCAATAATTTTTGGATTGCCCATTATGCTAAAGGCTATAACTATATGACGCAGGCAGAAGCTAAATCCAACGGGCTGTATTCTAATGCAGCGGCTTGGCAATATACAAGTGTCTCACCTAAGTTAGGCCGCTCTTTAGATGAAAATATCGATTATACAGGCCGCTTTACAAGATAAGAACAGTATGGAGAAAGTTTATGATGAAAAGAAAACTTGAGGCAATTTTTCTAGTTTTTTTGACAGCGCTGTTGCTAACAGGCTGCTCACCGCATAAGAAAGATAAAGCTGCTCAAAGGAGCCATTCAGAAAGGACGACTCAGCAGACAAAACAGAAAAATACCAGCAGGACAAGGACAACAGAAGCTGATCAAACGACTTCTGCGGCTTCCGCACCTAATACAGCAGATGGAAAAGATAGTTCAAAATCAAAAAAAGCATTTGCTTCAATAGATACAGGTGCTATCTTAAAATCGGATTATACTACGATGTCAGGAAACTGGACTAATGCTAAAGGGCAGACTTTGACCTTTAATCAAAAAGGACTGTCATCAAAAGGAATGACTGGAACTTATCTTGATATTGATCAAAATGGAGTATTGCTACTAAAGGTTGATACTGAAAGAGCAAGCAATCTTATACTTTATATTGTCCCTGCTAACAAAACACTGCCTGAACAGTATTTTCCAAGTGGTCTGTCTGATACTTCTGATACATCTAGAGATCGTATTATCCCTTCTACCGATCTAACTCGCAATATGGCTAGTGCTGTTTATTATCGTCACTCAAATCATTAAAATTCTTCATAAAATTTAGAAAAAACCACACGTGTTTGTGGTTTTTTCTGATATAATTAAAAGGAATAATAAAAAAACTTAGCTGCTAACAACTAAGTGAAAAAATACTGCTAATGAGATGACGATGTCAGCTCATTTAAGTAGCAGAGTTTGGAAAATAGAATGAACTGTGATAAAATAAACTCACATATGGAGGAAACAACTTGATTAAAATATTTGGGAAAATGCGATATCATTGGCAGCCAGAATTATCCATATTGATTATATATTGGTCAATTGCCATTACTCCAATATTTATTGGTTTGTCGCTCTTACGTGAGCATACGCAGATTCCTAGTCAGTTTTTTATATTGGCCATTTTATTCATTGTTTTAGTAGGGGCAGGCTTTCATCGCTATTTTGTCATTGAGGAAAATGGAAAGCTGCGGATTGTCTCACTGAATTTTTTTAGAAAATCACGCATAGCTATTGCACAAATCGAAAAAGTAGAAGTGACTAAGTCAAGTATAACTCTGATTGTCAAGAATCAACCCAACCGTATCTTTTATATGCGTAAATGGCCCAAAAAGTATTTTTTAGATGCTTTGGCGCTTCATCCTGATTTTAAAGGTGAGGTAGAATTGCTAGATAATTTTATTAATCTGGACTATTTTGAAACTTATAAGAATGATAAAAAAGCTCTTACAAAGAAGATCTAAGAGCTTTTGTAGGACAAAATTTGACAGCAGTGAGAATGTCATCATCTTCAGAAAAGATTTGAACTTTCTCATCTGAATCTGCAAAGCGGACGATGCCATCATCATTATAGTCAAAAACGTTTGAATAAGTTTGGCAAAGACCGCAGGCGATACATTTTTCTGGAATAATTTCTATTTTCATAGTAGTATTGTATTACAATAGTTGGTATTAAACAAGGGGAGGGAATCATGTCAAAAAAACCATGGGAAGAAAAAGTAGCTGATACTGAAGATAATCAAGATGAAATGACAAGGACATCAAAGGAAAATACTATTATCAGTACTCCTATTTTAACGATTTTATTGAGCCTTTTTGTTCTTATTATTATTGGTGTTTTATTCTTTGTTTTTTATACTTCAAACGGCGGGAGCAATGAACAGAAAGCGACCTCAGGTTTTTATGGCAGTTCTAAAACGACGAAAAAAAACAATAATAATAACAATAAAACGAGTGCACAAAGCAGTCAGGAAAATCAAGAAACAACGGTTTCAGAATCTACTGAAGCAACGACCTCAGAAACGACTACCAGCTCTTCAGACGAAGATGGCAAAAATACCATAACCGTTGAAGGAGGAGAAGGAGCAGCTGGTATCGCTGCAAGAGCAGGCATTTCAGTTGATAAGCTCTATGAACTTAATCCTGATCATATGACACAAGGTTATTGGTATGCCAATCCTGGTGATAAAATAAAGATAAAATAAAGAGGCAAAAATGACAGGTATTAAAATTGCAATTGACGGTCCTGCTTCCAGTGGAAAAAGTACTGTAGCAAAAATTGTTGCTAGAGATCTCGATTATATTTATCTAGATACAGGTGCTATGTATCGCTCAGCAACCTACTTAGCGCTTAAAAATGGTGTTTCGCTGACAGATGAAAAAGCTATTATTAAACTGCTAAGAGAATATCCTATCAGTTTTGGCCGCCGTAAGGACAGTCAGCAAATGGTTTTTGTAGGTGACGTTGATATTACTGATCCTATTCGTGGAAATGAAGTGACCAATAATGTATCAACAGTAGCAGCCTTGCCGTTGGTTCGGCAGGCCTTAGTTGAATTGCAGCAGCAAATCGCTAATCAAGGCGGTATTGTCATGGATGGCCGAGATATTGGGACGGTAGTTTTACCTGATGCAGACCTAAAAATTTTTATGCTAGCTTCAGTTGAAGAAAGAGCTAGACGCCGTTATAAAGAAAATTTGCAAAAGGGTATTGAAACAGATTTTGACACCTTAAAAGAAGAAATTGCCGCCCGTGATTACAAGGACAGCCATCGAAAAACATCTCCTTTAAAACCGGCTGAAGATGCTATAACTTTTGACACTACAGATGTAGATATCGCAGGTGTCGTGACTTTTATTGAAGAAAGAGCGCAAAAAATTATTGACAGTCTGTAGAAACTTTGATATGATGTTTAGAGTGAGAAAAGCAGAAGTGAGAGCTTCTCGCCTTGCGACTAACGTTGTCTGGCTCTACATATCAAGTTTCAGTAAATGAAAGATAATTGTAGTGCGGATTTGATTGGTCAAATCCGCTTTCGTTTTTCTCAAAAAATAAAAAAGGGGTGAAGAATATCGCTAAAAAAGATTTATTCATAAATGATGAAATTCGTGTCCGCGAAGTTCGTCTTGTTGGTCTTGATGGTGAACAGTTAGGAATCAAGCCGCTCTCAGAAGCTCAGGCTGTTGCTGATGATGCTAATGTTGATTTGGTTTTGATCCAGCCGCAAGCGACACCGCCTGTTGCAAAGATTATGGACTATGGAAAGTTCAAATTTGAGTATCAAAAGAAACAAAAGGAACAACGCAAAAAACAAAGTGTTGTTACCGTAAAAGAAGTGCGCCTCAGTCCTGTTATTGATAAGGGAGATTTTGAGACAAAGCTTCGTAATGGCCGGAAATTTCTCCAAAAGGGAAATAAGGTTAAGGTTTCTATTCGGTTTAAGGGCCGAATGATTACTCATAAGGAAATTGGAGCAAAGGTATTAGCAGACTTTGCTGAAGCAACACAAGATATTGCTATCATTGAGCAAAGAGCTAAAATGGATGGACGTCAAATGTTTATGCAGCTTGCACCAATTCCAGACAAAAAATAAAGTCATACAATAAATAATGAGGAGAATAAAAATGCCAAAACAAAAAACACACCGCGCTTCAGCAAAACGTTTTAAACGCACAGGTTCAGGTGGTTTAAAACGTTTCCGGGCCTATACTTCGCACCGTTTTCACGGTAAAACTAAAAAGCAACGTCGTCATCTTCGTAAAGCAGCCATGGTGCACTCAGGAGATTTCAAACGTATTAAATCAATGCTTACTGGCTTGAAATAAGCATAACAATATTAAAAATAAAAGAATTATTGGAGGATCTATAAATGGCTCGTGTTAAAGGTGGCGTTGTTTCACGCAAACGTCGTAAACGTGTTTTAAAATTAGCTAAAGGTTATTATGGTTCAAAGCATATCCTATTTCGTACTGCTAAAGAGCAAGTACTAAATTCATATTACTATGCTTACCGTGACCGTCGTCAAAAGAAACGTGATTTTCGTAAACTTTGGATTACTCGTATTAATGCTGCAGCGCGTATGAATGGACTTTCATACTCACAATTGATGCATGGCTTAAAATTGGCTGAAATTGAAGTAAATCGTAAGATGCTTGCGGATTTAGCAGTTAATGATGCAGCTGCTTTTACAGCTCTTGCAGAAGAAGCTAAAGCAAAGCTTAGCAAATAACAAAAAAATAAGCTGGAATTAATTTTCCAGCTTATTTTTTATTAAGGCTGTGGCTAAAGAAACCGTCATATTAAAGGATTTGACAAAAGTTGAGATAAGAGAACGATGTCAAATAACCTTCTTTATTTCTTTTTATTAGATGTTGATTTTGTTGATTGCTCATTGTCTGCTTCCGGATGCAATTCTTTATAGCTTGGAGCTTTGTATAAATCCTGTGTTGATCTATCCCCGTGTTTCGTATAGAGACTTGTTGATTTTTTACCGAGTTTCTCTTCTGTTTCCTTTAACTTATCCAGTGCATCTTTTTTGTAGGTAATGGATTTGAGATCGGTAGAGCTTAAGCCGCTGTCTTTATCAAAGCGCAGTAGATCTCCCGTTTGGATCTTATCACTGATCTTCAATTGTTCATCTACAGCATCACGCAATTCCTTGAGCTTAGCAGATGTTGCTTCGTCAGGATTTGTAATTTCAACTCCTGTTTTTGTATTGTAAACACGGCCGCTGAAGCTTGTATAATCAGGACTGAAGTAATCACCTTGAGAATGACGGAAGGCAACTATTTGTTTGTTATCAGGAGAAAGCAGGTCTTGCCCTAGTTCTACGTATTTCTTTGTATCAACGCCTAGTAAATGCAAGAGAGTTGGCAGAGCATCAACTTCTCCTCCAAAAGTATTGTTGATAAATCCTTTGTTCATACCTGGAATATGAATCATATAAGGCACACGCTGTAACATGGCGTTGTTATATTCGGTCCAAGTTTGTGAATCTTTGCCAAGAAGCGGAGCAAGGTCTGTGTTTCTTGAATCCGCAATACCATAATGGTCACCATACATAACGATTACAGAGTTATTATACAAACCAGAAGCTTTGAGATAGTCGAAAAAGTTTTTGATAGCAGAATCTAAATAATTAGCTGTTGCAAAGTAACCGTTTATTGTCTTATCCTCTGTTTTTGCTAGAGGAAAGCCCTTGTCATCGCCAGACAAACTTTGATAAGGGTAATGGTTGGAAACCGTAATAAATTTAGTATAAAAAGGCTGCTGCATGTGTTCAAGGTACTTAATAGAATCCGCAAACATTACTTTATCATTGAGACCGTATTGGAAAGAATTGTCCTTAGTCATTTTAGACATAAACGATTGGTCAAAGAAATTTTGATAGCCTAGCTGTTTATAAGCATTATTGCGATTCCAGAAAGTTCCGATGTTACCATGAAAGACAGCACTGCTGTAACCTTGCGTTTTGTTTAAAATATGAGGGGCTGCCTGCTGAGTATTATCACCTCCGTATTGAACAAAGAAAGAACCTTGGTTCAGCCCAAACAGTGAAGTCTCCATGAGGGTTTCAGCATCTGAAGTTTTCCCTGCTTTAACCTGATGGAAAAAGTTGGAAAACGAGAAGGTTTCTTTGGAATGATATAAGGAGTTAAGAAAAGGTGTGACCTCATATTCTTTATTGTCAACATTGAGCTTATAATCAATTAAAAACTGCTGGAAACTTTCCAAGTGTAAAACGATAACATTTTTGCCCTTGGCAATTCCGTAGTATTTGGGATTCGGTTTTGCATAGTGTTTTTGAACATACTTTTTAACGGCTTTAAGTTCACCTGATGTTGCTTCTGAGCGTATTTTATTAGTCTGGTAGGTTTGGTTGGCACTGTAAGCTGTAAAGGCTGGAAGCCCTAATGCACGAACAATATAAACATTTGAAAACCCGCGTGATAAAAGCTCAGGACGATCAACTTCAGCCATAAAAAGATTGATAGAAAAGAGCAATCCTGACAGAGCTGTGATAGCAAAACCAGCTCTTTTATTGAATGGTCTTTGATCAAAGCTCAACTTTTTAAATGAAAATGCAGCTATAAAAATTAAATAATCAGCAATATACAGAATATCCCAAGGTCTTAGCAAATTAAGAGCTGAAGCTCCAAGACCAGCTGATGTTTTACTGCTTGCAAGAGCTGCATTAACTGTAATGAAATCTGAAAACTCTCTAAAATAAATAGAATTTGTAAATAAAAGTATATTTAATAGAGTATAGACAATAGCTGTCGTAATATAGAAAACTTTTGTATTTTTAATATATAAAGCCAGCCCCATCAACAGTAAACTCAGCGGAATAGGGTTGATAAGCATTAGAATATATTGATACGAAGTATCTAAATCAAGCTTAAAGTCAACATTGTAAGCCCAAACGGTTTTAAGCCAGTAAATTAAAACGAGCGTTAAAATGAATCCTAGGCGTGTATTAATAGCATTTAGGAGAAATTTTCCTACTTTTTTCATTTTAGTGTTTTCCTTATTTAATTTTAAAAATAAAATCTTAGTATGATTATATCATAATTTTAATATTGGCAAATGATAGAAATGTATTTTAAAGGAGAAATTTTCTCATTTTTTTGTTATAATAATTGCTATGAATAAACTTACAGTAGGTTCTTCAGCAGAGAAAAAGATAAAAGAAGGAGTGCGGCTGCTGGGAAGTAAGGATTATCCAGATTTAAATAAGGATAATCAGCTTGTTTATTTATATTCAAGATCAAATACCTTCTTAGGGACAGCTTATCTATCAAAGCAAAACAAGGGAATCGGTTGGCTAATTGCAGACCAGGAAATTAAGCTGGATAGGGATTTTTTTGAGACTCTTTTTCAGCGTTCTAAAGGAAAACGCAAAAATTTAGCGAAATCTGATACAACAACTGCCTATCGCCTTTTTAATCAGGAGGGGGACAGTTTTGGCGGTTTAAGCATTGATCGCTATGGAGATTTTGCACTTTTCACTTGGTATAATACTTTTGTTTACAGCATTAAAGAGATTATAATAGAAGCTTTTCAGCAGATCTATCCAGAATTTGTGGGTGCTTATGAAAAAGTCCGTTTTCCTCAAGCGGGCCATCAGTCTGCTCATTTATATGGAAAAGAAGCACCAGCGTATTTTGATGTGCTTGAAAATGGTGTATCTTACAGTGTCTTTTTAAATGATGGCTTGATGACAGGAATCTTTTTAGATCAGCGCTATGTTCGGGATCGTTTAGTGAATGGCTTGGCTTTGGGCAAAAGATTGCTCAATCTTTTTTCCTATACGGCAGCTTTTTCAGTAGCTGCAGCAATGGGTGGAGCTGTCTCAACAACTTCTGTAGATTTAGCAAGACGTTCCAAAGAGCTTTCTTATAGGCATTTTCAGGCTAATCAGCTAGATATGTCCTCTCACCAATTAGTCGTTATGGATGTTTTTGATTATTTGAAATATGCTAAGCGGCACGATTTATCTTATGAAATTGTTGTGATAGATCCTCCAAGTTTTGCCAGAAATAAAAAACAAACATTTTCAGTACTTAAAGATTACCATAGATTAATCCATCAAGTACTTGATATTTTATCCCCAGATGGTATGATTATTGCTTCAGCTAATACCTCTAATATGCCTGTTTCTCAATTTAAAAAAGAGCTAGAAAAAGGTTTTGGCAGCCATAAGCATACTTATATAGACCTGCAGCAGTTGCCAAATGATTTTGCAGTTAATGAAAAAGATGAAAGTAGTAATTACTTAAAAGTATTTACAATAAAGGTTTAATAATTTATGAAAATTGTAGTTCCCGTAATGCCACAGAATATTGAAGAAGTTAATCAGCTTGATTTATCAAAATTGGCTAATGCAGATATTATTGAATGGCGGGCAGATTATTTACCCAAAGATGATATATTAAGGATAGCACCAGCTATTTTTGAAAAATTTGCTGGTCATGAAGTGATTTTTACATTGCGAACTGAAAAAGAAGGCGGCTATATTTCGCTTTCTAATGAAGATTATCTCGCTATTATCCGTGATATTGCGGCTTTATATCAGCCTGACTATATTGACTTTGAATACTTCTCTTATAAAGAAATATTTGATGAAATGTACGAATTTCCCAACCTAGTGCTTTCTTATCATAACTTTGAAGAGACTCCTGAAAATTTAATGGAAGTCTTCTCGGAGCTAACAGCTTTGGCGCCGCGCGTTGTTAAAGTTTCTGTTATGCCTCAGAATGAACAGGATGTGCTTGATTTAATGAATTATACGAGAGGATTTAAAGCACTCAATCCTGAACAGGAATACGTTACCATGTCTATGTCTAAAATAGGAAGAGTTTCGCGTCTAGCCGGTGATTTAATAGGCAGTTCCTGGACATTTGCCAGTCTGGAACAAGCGAGTGCTCCTGGGCAAATATCGCTTCAAGATATGCGTAAAATTAAGGAGGTTCTTGATGCAAATTGATGGCTATACACGTTTGGCAGCAGTTGTTGCTAAGCCCATAAAACACTCCATCTCGCCTTTTATTCATAACTATGCCTTCAATAAGACGGGTGTTAATGGTGTTTATATTGCTTGGGAAATTCCGGAATCGGATTTGGCTGTGACTTTGGAAAATGTTAAACGCTATGATATGTTTGGACTTAACATTTCGATGCCTTATAAGCAAGCTGTTATCCCTTATCTTGATGAAGTGACTGAAGCAGCAGATTTAATCGGAGCGGTCAATACAATTGTCAATCAATCAGGAAAACTTGTAGGCTATAATACGGATGGCTTGGGCTTTTTTAAGAGCCTGTCAGCTTTTGCAGATTTTGAGGTTAAAGATAAAACGATGACTATTCTTGGCGGCGGCGGTGCAGCAACTGCTATTATTGCTCAAGCAGCTATCAATGGCGCTAAACATATTCATATTTTTAATCAAGCAGACTTTCTTGAAGAGACAAAGGCAAAGGCCTTACAGCTATCTCTAAAAACCGGGGTTCATTTAGAGGTCTTTCCTGTTGAAGATTTAAAGTTGATCCAAGAGAAGGTTTTACAGTCGGATCTGCTAGTTAATGCAACAAGTGTCGGTATGGACGGGCAATCTATGATTATTAATGATAAGTTCACATTTCCAGAGCAGCTGATGGTTGCAGATGTCATTTATCAGCCTTTTGAAACGCCATTTTTAAAGCTAGTGCGCAGCCGCGGTTTAAAGGCTGTCAATGGTTTGGGAATGCTTTTATTTCAAGCGGCAGCAGCTTTTGAGCTTTGGACGGGTATAGAAATGCCCAGTCAAGATATTTGGCAGGCATTAGCTGAAAAATATAAGACTAAATAAGAATAGGTGATTGAATGAAATTAGCTGTGAATCTTCCGCAAAATCCTTATGATATTATCATTGAAAAAGGCAGTTTATCAAAGGTTGGCCAGTGGGTCAAGGAACTTTGGAAACCTCAAAAAATTACCCTTATCACCGATAACCGTGTAGGCAGTCTTTACGCTGAAAAAGTAAAGCTCAGTCTTGAAGATGCAGGTTTTAATGTTGCTGTTTTTGACTTTTTGGAGGGTGAAGCCAGTAAAAATCTAACGACTGTCAATAAAGCTTATGAATTTTTGCTAAAGCAGGGTATGACAAGAAGTGATGGTATTATTGCCCTTGGCGGTGGTGTGGTTGGAGATTTGGCTGGATTTGTGGCTTCAACTTATATGCGTGGTATCCATTTTCTGCAAATTCCAACTAGCCTGACCGCTCAGGTCGACTCATCCATTGGCGGGAAAACAGGTGTTAATACACCTTTGGCTAAAAATATGGTCGGTACTTTTGCGCAGCCAGATGGTGTTCTGATTGATCCAGATACTCTCAATACACTCGGGCAGCGGGAGCTGATTGAAGGTATGGGAGAAGTGATTAAATATGGTTTAATTGCTGATAGTGAGCTGTGGGAAAATTTGGAAGGTTTAGATGGTTCCATAGAATCTATTTTAGAAAATGCTGAAATGATTATTTATCATTCCTGCAATGTGAAACGTCAGATTGTCGTTGAAGATGAGCTGGATAACGGCGTTCGCCTTTATCTCAATTTTGGTCATACCATTGGCCATGCGATTGAAGCGACAGCTGGCTATGGCAAAGTCATGCATGGTGAAGCCGTTGCTATTGGAATGATACAGCTTTCTCGTGTTGCTCAAGCTAAAGGGCTGATGCCTCAAGGGATAACAGAAAAAATAAAAGCCATGTGCTCTAAATTTGGTCTGCCTATAGATTATGAACCATGGGATATCAATAAACTGTATGCTGTTTTAAGTCACGATAAAAAAGCACGCGGAAACAGCATTAAGACAGTCATTGTTCCTGAAATCGGCAAGGCTGCCATCAATCAAATTCCTCTAGAAGAAATGAAAGAATACTTGGAGAAGTGAAATGAGATATTTTACAGCTGGTGAGTCGCACGGACCTCGCCTGACAGCTATTATTGAAGGAGTACCAGCAGGGCTGCCCTTAACAGCTGACTATATTAATACTGAACTAAAACGCCGCCAAGGCGGCTATGGCCGCGGTGGGCGTATGAAGATTGAATCAGATCAGGTTGAAATCACTTCAGGCGTTCGTCATGGTGTTACCATAGGAAGTCCTATTACGCTCAATGTTACCAATCGGGATTTTAAAAACTGGACTGAAATTATGAGTGCGGCTGATATTGAAGAAAAGAAAAAATCTATTCGAAAGTTAACCAAACCTCGTCCAGGTCACGCTGATTTAGTTGGTGGGATGAAATATCGTTTTTCTGATTTGCGTAACAGTTTGGAGCGCTCTAGTGCGCGTGAGACAACTATGCGCGTGGCAGTGGGAGCTGTGGCAAAACGTATTTTAGAAGAAGTGGAAATAGCTATTGCTAGTCATGTTGTTGTTTTTGGCGGCATTGAAGTGGCTATTCCCAAAGAGCTGACAGTTGCTGAGATTAAAGAACGGGCCGGCCAATCAGAAGTTTCCATTGTTAATCAAGAATATGAACAAGAAATTAAGGATTATATTGACCAGATAAAAAAAGAAGGCAATACTATTGGCGGTGTGATTGAAACTGTTGTTGGCGGTGTTCCAGTTGGTCTAGGTTCTTATGTTCAATGGGATCGCAAATTAGATGCTAAAATTGCTCAAGGTGTTGTTTCTATTAATGCTTTCAAGGGTGTTGAATTCGGTTTGGGCTTTAAGGATGGCTATCTTAAAGGGAGTGATGTCATGGATGAAATTATCTGGTCTAAAGAAGATGGTTATAAGCGTCAGTCAAACAATCTTGGCGGTTTTGAAGGCGGTATGACGAATGGACAGCCGATTATTGTCCGTGGCGTTATGAAGCCAATTCCGACACTTTATAAGCCCTTGATGAGTGTTGATATTGAAACACATGAACCTTATAAGGCCAGTGTTGAACGTTCTGATCCAACGGCAGTTCCTGCAGCTGCAGTAGTTATGGAAAATGTCGTGGCAACAGTTTTAGCAACAGAAGTTCTGGCTAAATTCTCTTCTGATAATATGGAAGAACTAAAAGAGGCTGTGAAAAGCCATCAAAAATTTGTGAACGCATTTTAAAAGCTTAAGTGTTTCATTTATATGTAATCAAAAAAAGTCTCTTAAATATCAGCTATGGTGGAGAAAATATGACAAAAAAAACAATTTATATTGCAGGGCTGGGACTAATCGGAGGCTCTCTTGCCTTAGGAATAAAACGCGATCATCCTCATTATAAAATTATGGGCTACAATCGTTCTGATCAGTCACGTGCTATTGCTCTTGAACGCCAAATTGTAGATGAAGCAACAGCTGATTTTAGAGAATTTGCTCCTTTGGCAGATGTTATTATTTTGGCAGTTCCTATTAAAAAGACAATTGAATTTATCAAAATTTTAGCAGAATTAGAGTTAAAAGAAAATGTTATTATCACTGATGCTGGCTCTACTAAATATGAAATTGTTAGAGCTGCAGAACATTACCTGAAAGATAAAGCTGTCCAGTTTGTAGGGAGCCATCCTATGGCTGGCAGCCATAAGTCAGGGGCAATTGCAGCAGACGTCAATCTTTTTGAAAATGCTTATTATATCTTTTCACCTTCATGTTTGACTAAAGCCAATACCATTTCTGAACTGCAGGATCTTTTATCAGGTCTGCATGCTAGATATGTTGAAATTGATGCAGCAGAGCATGATTGTGTTACGAGTCAAATCAGCCATTTCCCGCATATTATGGCTTCTAGCCTGATGGAGCAGGCAGGTGATTTTTCAGAAAGCCATGAAATGATCAAGCATTTTGCTGCTGGCGGTTTTCGTGATATGACACGAATTGCTGAAAGTGAACCAGGTATGTGGACGAGCATTCTGCTGACCAATCAGGAGGCAATTTTAGATCGTATTGAAAATTTTAAGCAGCGCTTAGATGATATTTCTGATTGGATTAAAGCTAAAGATGAAAAGACTATTTGGGAATTTTTTAATAGAGGCCGGCAAATTCGCAAAAACATGGAAATTCATAAGCGAGCAGGTGTTGATAGCTTCTATGATATTTATGTTGATGTTCCTGATGAAGAAGATGTCATTTTAGAAATTTTGGAACTTTTGCGAGGAACATCGCTGGTTAATGTCCATATTAATGAAGAAAATCGCGAAGATATCCACGGCATTTTGCAGATTTCTTTTAAAACTGCTAAAGATCTGGCACATGCCAAACAGATGATTGAAAGCTATACAGATTATCAGGTCTTTATAAACTAGTTTGATCTGTTATGAAAAATACCAATACTATACTCACCAATTCAATAGATAAAAGGAGTTTAATATGTCAGAAAATATTTATGATTTAGCCAATGAATTAGAACGCGGTATCCGTGCTCTTCCTGAATATCAGACCGTTAAGGAAGCTAAAGAAAAAATTGAAGCTGATGAAGAAGCTAAAAAATTATGGGATGAATTTATGACATTTCAGGAAAAAATTCAGACAATGATGCAAACAGGCCAAATGCCCACACCTGAAATTCAGCAGGAGATGCAGGATTACGGTCAGAAAATTGAAGCCAATCCTGTTTTGAAGCAGTATGCTGAAGCTCAACAAGCTTTTGGAGTTTATATCAATGATATTGAACGTATTGTTTTTTCACCTTTACAAGATTTAAATAAATAGTTAAAAAAAGCAGAATTTTGCTGCTTTTTCTACTGTCTAGGGTGAAGCTTAGATAGTTATCTCTCTTTGCCTCTTCCTCTTTTTTAAACTTAAAAGATTGATATGAAGTCCAATCAGCAGCAGTTAATAGTGCTCAATACTTCATCATTAATTAAGAGACAAGACAGAAAAAACTGGCCTAAGGGGTAAGTCAGTTTTAGCCCTAATCTATAGCTTAATATCCACTGTATGGGCAGCTTAGTTTAATATCTGGAGAGAATCAAGCTGATTCTCTCCTTTTTGATACTAAAAGCAATAAGAATTTTCGTTTTTAAATTAAGTCTAAAGGTTGATGTTTGATGTTCTTGATGAGTCCGTTGCTGGCTTTTATTTTTTAATACTCTGCGAAAATCTCTTCAAACTAGGCCAGCATCAAGCTTGCTCTACCTTAGCACTGCCTGCGGTTAGCTTTCTAGTTTGCTTTTTATTGAGCATGAAATGAGAATGGAGATTGTATTTTTATGAAAATACTGCCTCATTTATGATACAATAGAAGGAAATAAAACATGGGAGTTTTGGATGAAATTACAAACGGATGTCCATCATTTAAAGGGCAGCATACACGTTCCGGGGGATAAATCAATTAGCCACCGTTCCATCATGTTTGGCAGTCTGGCACAAGGTGTTACAAGAGTTTACGGTATTTTGCATAGTGAAGATGTTTTATCAACCATGCAGGCTTTTCAAGATCTAGGTGTTAAGATTGAGGATAGAAATGGTGTTATAGAAATCCACGGGCTTGGTTTTAAGGGCTTAAAGGCACCTCAAAAAGCTTTGAATATGGGAAATTCAGGAACGTCAATACGCTTAATTGCAGGTGTTTTAGCTGGTCAGGATTTTCAAGTAGAGCTGTTTGGTGATGATTCTCTCTCAAAACGCCCTATGGATCGGATTACGATTCCTCTGCGTCAGATGGGGGTTGAGATTTGGGGACAGACAAATCGGGATTTGCCGCCTTTAAAAATGAAGGGTTCTCAAACGCTGCGTCCCATTCAATATCAGCTTCCTCTTGCTTCGGCACAAGTCAAGTCAGCTCTTATCTTTGCTGCTCTTCAGGCAGAAGGAAAAAGCATTATAGTTGAAAAAGAGCAGACAAGAAATCATACAGAAGATATGATCAAGCAATTTGGCGGTCAAATTGCTATCAAAGGCAAGGAAATCCAGATTGTCGGCGGCCAAGAGTTTACAGCACAAGAGGTTCTTGTCCCAGGTGATATTTCCAGTGCTGCTTTTTGGTTGGTAGCGGGCTTGATTGTTCCCAATGCTCAACTGGTTTTGAAAAATGTTGGTATTAACGAGACACGTACAGGCATTTTAGACGTTATTGAAGCTATGGGCGGAAAAATCAGCTTGACAGATAAGGATGAGATAGCAAAGTCTGCCGCTATTCGGGTTGAAAGTTCAGAGTTAAAAGGCATCGAGATCAAGGGCAGCATCATTCCGCGTCTTATTGATGAATTACCTATTATTGCTTTATTAGCAACTCAGGCAAAGGGGAGAACAGTTATTAGAGATGCTGAAGAATTAAGGGTTAAGGAAACGGATCGTATTCAGGTCGTTGCAGATGCTTTAAATGCTATGGGAGCACATGTCTTAGCAACTGAGGATGGCATGATTATTGAAGGAAAAACGGCTCTTCATGGAGCTAAGATCAATACTTTTGGCGATCACCGTATTGGCATGATGGCAGCGATTGCAGCTCTTTTAGTAAAAAAAGGAGACGTCGAATTGGAACGTGCAGAAGCAATCAACACAAGCTATCCTAGCTTCTTTAAAGATTTGGAGAGTATTTGCAATGGCTAAAATTTTAATCGGATTTATGGGAGCTGGTAAGTCGACAGTTTCACGGCTTTTAGACCCAGATTTCATAGATATGGATGATGTGATTACGGAAAAAATCGGTATGCCGATTGCTGATTTTTTTGAGCAAGAAGGAGAAGAGGCTTTTCGCCGCCTTGAATCTGAAACGCTGGCTAATTTGGCTGATTCTCAGCTTGTTTTATCTACAGGCGGCGGAGTCGTTGAGAGTATGCGCAATCGAGAAATCTTAGCGCAAAATGGTGATACGATTTATCTGAAAGCGGATTTTGACACACTCTATAAGCGTATTGAACAAGATAAAAATCATTTGCGTCCGCTTTTTCTTAATAACAGCCGTCAGGAATTTAAGAAGATCTTTGATCGCAGGCAGGCGTTCTATGAAGAGGCCGCCAATAGAGTTATTGATGTCAGCAAGAAAACACCAGAACAGATTATTGAGGAACTTAAATGAAAGTTGCTTATTTAGGACCAAGCGGTTCTTTTACACATAATGCTGCCCTTAAGGCTTTTCCTCAGGCAGATTTATTGTCTTTTGAGAATATTACCGAAGTCATTAAGTCTTACGAAGATGAGATCGTTGATTTTGCCATTGTTCCAATTGAAAATTCAATAGAAGGAAGTGTCCACGAGACATCTGATTATCTTTTTCATCAGGCAGAAGTTGGAGCAGTTGCTGAAATTATTCAGCCTATTAAACAGCAATTAATGGCTGCGAGTTCTACTAAGAAAATTGATACTATTTTTTCCCATCCTCAAGCTATTGCACAGGGGAAAAAATATATTAAGGAAAATTATCCAGAGGCTAAAATTGAAATAACAGCCAGTACAGCTTATGCAGCTCGCTTAGTTGCTGAAAATCCTAAGGAAAACTTTGCAGCGATTGCACCGCATGCCGCAGCTAATGAATACGGTCTTGCCATTATAGCTAGAGATATTCAGGAAATAGAAGAAAATTTTACGCGCTTTTGGATTTTGGGAAAGCAAGTGCCGCATCTATCTTTATCTAAGATTGATCACAAGATCTCTTTGGCTTTGACGCTGCCAGATAATTTACCTGGAGCTCTATACAAAGCACTTTCTGTTTTTGCTTGGAGAGGGATTGATCTGACTAAGATTGAAAGCCGCCCTTTAAAGACTGTCTTAGGTGAATACTTCTTTATCATTGATTTTGAAAATAATAATGATGAATTGGTTTCTTTTGCGCTCCAAGAGTTGACAAGTATGGGAATTCATTATAAAATTTTGGGTAAGTATGCCGTTTACAGGCTGTAAAAATAGATTAGAATACTATGAAATGAGATAGAGATAAAGACATGAGCAGAAATGACAAAGGAAAAGTAAGCCGCCACGAACAGTTGCGCTATGAGTACCTCCTAAAAAATATAGCCTATCTCAGCAGTCGTGAACAGGCTGAGTTTGATTATCTTCGAAAGAAGGTTGAAGCCAGAGATGCTAAGGCTTATTCTTATGAAGAACCTGATACTGATTATTCCTCTTATGGTTCTGCTAGCTATGGGCATTCAAATCTTTCTTACGATGATTATGATGATCCATATCAGGATGCTGAACAGTGGGATGATTATTACTCCGGCAGTGATTATACAGATCAAGGCCTGCCAGTTTATCAGGACAATGATCAAAAGCGTCAAAAACGCAAAGAAAAAAGACCTGTGTCTGCAGCAGGTTCAGGGAGAAGGCCTAGGAAAGGCCGCCGTCTGACCTTTAAACGGCTATTAAAGATCGCTTTTCTTCTTTTATTGGCTATTATAGCCGGAATGGTGTTCATGTTTGTAAAAAGCATGAACGATATTTCTTCTGGCAACAATAAAAAATATAAGCCAGCAGTGGTTGAAAAGTTTAATGGACAGGATACTAAAGATGGTACTAATATCTTGGTTTTAGGAAGTGACCAGCGTGTAACACAAGGGTCATCAGATGCTAGAACAGATACTATCATGGTTGTTAATGTCGGCAATAAAGACAAAAAAATTAAGATGGTCAGCTTTATGCGGGATACTCTTGTCAATATCAAAGGTGCCAGTGCTGATAGTTATTCTAAAGATAATAAGCTAAACACCGCATTTAACATTGGTGAACAAAATAATAATCAAGGTGCAGAGCTTATGCGCAAAACACTCAAGCGCAATTTTGATATTGATATCAAATATTATATGATGGTTGATTTTCAGACCTTTGCAGAGGCTATTGATACCCTTTTCCCAGGCGGTGTACGTATCAATGCAAAATTTGCGACAGTAGGCGGCCAAGCTGTAGATAAAGTGGATGTACCTGATGATTTGAATATGAAAGATGGCGTTGTCCCCAATCAAACCATTTCTACTGGAAAACAAAAGATGGATGGGCGGACTCTGCTCAATTATGCACGTTTTCGTAAAGATGATGAAGGTGATTTTGGGCGGACCAAGCGTCAGCAGCAGGTTATGTCGGCTGTCATGTCTCAGATTAAAGATCCTACAAAGCTTTTCACTGGATCTGCAGCCTTGGGTAAGGTTTATGCTTTGACATCAACCAATGTTCCCTTTAGGTTCTTGTTAAGCAATGGTTTATCAACTCTGACAGGCGGTAAGGGCGTTAAGCAGGTGACTATTCCTGAAAATGGAGATTGGGTTGATGAAATGGATATGTATGGCGGTCAAGCTTTATCAATTGACTTTGATAAGTATCAAGAAAAGCTAAAAGATCTAGGCCTGCGCTAATACACTAATATGATATAATAGAAGGCGGCCATAGAGCCGCCTTTTGTATTGGAGAAAAAATGTTAACAAAAAATGATATTGTCGAAACAGAAATTAGTGATTTGAGCCATGATGGCGCGGGTATTGCCAAAGTGAATGGTTTTGTTTTCTTTGTTGAGAATGCTCTTCCGACTGAAAAGATCCATATGCGTGTTCTTAAGGTGAAAAAAAGAATCGGGTTTGGCAAGGTGGAAGCCTTTATTAAAATGTCCGATCAGCGTCAAAAGAAACTTAATTTGACTTACCTAAGGACAGGCATTGCTGATTTAGGACATTTAAAATATCCCGCACAGCTGGCTTTTAAGCGTCAGCAAGTTCAAAATAGTCTTTCTAAAATTGCTGGGATAACAGACGTGGATGTTCCTTTGACACTTGGCATGGAAGTTCCTTTCGCTTATCGCAATAAAGCCCAAGTGCCGGTCCGACGAATTAAGGGACAGCTTGAGACTGGCTTTTTTCGCAAGAATTCTCATGATCTTGTCCCAATTGAAGATTTTTGGATTCAAGATAAAGAGATTGACCGATTAATCCTTTATGTGCGCGATCTTTTCCGCCGTTTTGATCTCAAACCTTATGATGAAAAAGAGCAAACCGGCTTGATCCGCCATATTCTGGTTCGTCGCGGCCATTATACAGGCCAGCTTATGTTGGTTTTGGTGACGAGCCGTCCTAAAATTTTCCGTATAGAGCAAATGATTGAAAAAATCGTGGAAGCTTTTCCTGCTGTTAAGTCCATTATTCAAAATATTAACGATCAAAATACGAATACGATCCTGGGAGAGGAATTTCGCACTCTTTATGGCAATGATAGGATTGAGGATATAATGCTTGGCAACCGCTATGCCATATCAGCTCAGTCTTTTTATCAAGTTAATACTGCTATGGCCGAAAAACTATATGAAAAAGCAATTGAATTTGCGGATGTATCGGAGGATGCTGTTGTTATTGATGCTTATTCGGGGATTGGAACGATAGGTTTATCTTTTGCTAAACAGGTGAAAGCTGTCTATGGTGTTGAAATCGTTAAAGAAGCTGTCCAAGATGCTAGGGAAAATGCTGTTTTAAATGGTATTTCTAATGCAGTTTATACAGCCAACTCAGCTGAAAAAGCCATGGCTCAATGGTCGAATGAAAATATCCAGCCAGATCTTGTTGTCGTTGATCCACCACGTAAAGGCCTTACAGAAAGTTTTATTAAGGCTTCTGCAGATATGCAGCCCCAAAAGATAGTCTATATATCCTGCAACCCAGCTACTATGGCGCGTGACATCAAGCTCTACCAAGAATTAGGCTACAAGCTCAAGAAAGTTCAGCCAGTTGATTTATTTCCGCAGACACATCATATCGAGTGCGTCAGTTTGCTAGTCAAGGAGTGAAAGAACGAAGAACAGCAATGCAATAACGTTAGTATGCGGTAACAGCGAAGCTGAGTGCGCAGCTCTGCTGGTGAAAGTCTATACAAGGCAAAAAGAATATTCATAGAAAATTGTTTATCAACAAGAACAGTTGTTATATTGTTCTTGTTTTTATTTTGCGGTTTTAGACTGTCGAAGGTGCACGGAGACAGCAGACTAAGGAATAGAATACAGATGCACTGATAGATATTAGGATAGATTAGCTTTTGGCTGATCACTAAACAAACAAGAATTTTATTGCCAAAAAAGATTCAATTGAAAGGATAATAATACAAGGAGTTTTCATTGGCTATTGATTATCTTTTTTGTATCTCTGCCATTAAGCGGAACTGTACTGCTTACTGAGGAAAGTGAGCTTACCATTTCCAGATACATCTGAACAAAGAGCTGAGCATAGTATCCGCCTGCACTATGCCCTATCAGCTTTACCGATCTAACATGATATTTTTTTAGAACAGCATGAGTCTCTTGTAAAAAACTCTCTGTAGTAAGGAATGACAGATGATCCTCCCACTCCTGGTCTTATTTTTCTTATTTGTAAATTTAATTTTTTTAAAAAACAAGCAATTAACTAGAAATAATTGTCATATAAATGTATAATATTATCGTTTGATGATTAAAATGACTAAAGCAAGATGATTTAATAGTGATGAATTAAAGGAGATCTTTGTGGAACAAAGAATGAATGAAAAACAGCGCTTTTCTATTCGTAAGATGAAGAGAATCGGTGCAGGCTCTGTAATGGTTGGTTTAACCTTTACATTGGGTTTGGCACCAATAAACGCTCGAGCTGAAGATTCAAGGACTCAGACTGTGACAGCCCCGACTGATACGGAACAGACTCAGACTGTAACTGAGTCAGCTACTGTAGCACCTGCAACTGAAGCAAGAACAGATCAAGCAGCATCTGCTCCTGCACAGTCAGAAACGACAACAGCAGAGCAGCCTCGGACAGTGGCGGTCGGTTATACAGTTGTTTATGTGGATGGATCTGGCCAAGAGGTCTATCGTGCAAGCAAGAGTACAGATGTTACTGTAACAGGAACACAGCCAGCCAGCACAAGTGTTACAGAGACGGCAGATATGACAGCTCTGCCAGACTATCAGTTAGCTGGTGCATCTTTGGTGACTCAGACTGTTACTGAAAATGGTAGCAATGTCATTACTTTTACTGTATCCAAAAAAGCTGAAGTTTCTGCTGACCAAAAAAGTAGAGTTGCAGCTGATCATGCTTCGACCTTAGAAGCTGATCGAGCATCTCATAAAGATGAAAGCACAGCTTCAGCTGCTGAGGCTAAAGAGCCAGCTGATAAGTCTGCCTTAGAGGCCTTAGTGTCAGAAGCAGACACAGTGCTGGATGAGTCTGTTAAGACAGAAAACCGCGACTCTGAATTAGTCGCTAGCTATACTAATTTTTATAATCACGTTAGAGATAAAATTGCTGCTATTAGGACCAATGTCCTAAATAATGGTAATATTACACAAAAGGATATTGACAGAGAAGTCAGCGAACTGGGAATGCTTCTCAGTCAGCTAAAAGACAGCATTAATGCCCTCAATCAGGATTATCCAACTTACTATTTTTATGATGAACTAAAAGGCGATAAGCCTTTTCAGACGCAGATCATTTCTACAGAGAATAGAAGCTTAACAGAACCAGCAACTCCGACACCGCCAGCAGGAAAGGTCTTTGTAGGCTGGTTCTATCGCAGCGGAGCTAAGGCTGGTCAGCCAGTTGATTTTACAGAAATCATTACTGCTGCAAAAGTTTCTGACTATGAACACTTTATTGAAGCACGCTATGAAAACAAAGTCAGCGTGACTTATATCAGTGAAGGGATCGCTTTAAAGACCGTTCAGCTAAAAACAGGAGAATTGGCTCAGCCAGAGCCTGTTGATATTAGAAGCAGTGGGATGACCTTTAAGCACTGGTCCTTGACACCTAATGGAGATGCTTATGACTTTTCAATACCTGTTCAGGCGGATATAACCCTTTATGCAGTTCTACAGGAAAAATGGAAGATCTCTTTTAATACAATGGGAGGCTCACCGGTCGAGCTGGCTCTGCGTAATCCCAATGAAGCCCTCAATGTTGGTGGTGTCACAACAACGCGAGCTGGCTATACCTTTAAACACTGGTCTTTGACGCCAGATGGGGATAAGGTTGCTGATAGTACACTTGTGACAAGTGATCTGCAGCTTTATGCGGTTTGGGAGAAAAATACGAATACTCCTTACACCGTTCTTTACTATTATGAAAATGCTGAAGATAGTAATTATTCTTTGCATTCATCTGAGGTTTTAACAGGAAGGACAGGTGATACAACTCGTTATAGCTTCACACCGACAGACCAGTACCAATTGAACCATGCAGAAACGGCAAAGATTGCTGCTGATGGGACTACGGTCATTAGAGTCTATGTTGATCGTAAGGTTTATCGCTATACCTTTTACAGATACGATGGCAGACAAATTCGTACGGGAAGGGCTAAGGTCGGTAAGGATATGACCGACATCTTTAGGGAGGTTAATGCCCAAGTTAACAACCCTGAATATGCATACTGGGATGTAGATTATAAGATGGAACGTTATGTTACCAACGGCTACAACCGAGGCATGTGGGATTCTAATGTTGAAATTTATGAGAAAAGAATAATTGGAAACTATCGTATTTACCAGTATGTGCTTGGAGAAGGTCTTAGAAATGTTGTTACTGTCGGGGCTATTGGCAATGTCTTGATGCGGATGATTAATTACTCAATCCCGGGCTTCACAGCTCAGTATGTGGGATCAGGAACGGCTAGTGAGATGAATGGCATCAGTTCCGGCAATGAGCGATATCTTTTATCCAGAAATACGCCTAATGTTTATATTTTCTATAAACGCAATCATTATACATTTGAATTAGTTCCAAACCGCAAAGGGATTACCGAAAATGCGATTAGCTTTACAGTGCCTTACGATGCTTATCTATCTGACCATGTCAATCTGAATGCTCCAGGTTTTGTGGTTGGACAAACAAGTTATGAGGCAGATGGTACCAAATATACCTTTACCGGTTGGTATGAGTCTGAAACAGGAACTGGAGAACCTTATGATATCACAGGTATCAAAATGCCTGAAGAAAATATCCGCCTTTATGCTGGCTGGAGAGCTGAACCATTGAATGTGACGGTCTATCATGATGCTGACAGGACTCAATCTACCGTCTTAAAGGTCTATAAGGAAAATGCTGTTGATGCGAATGCTGTCAATCGTTTGTTGAGTATTCCTGAAGGTTATGACATGAGTTACTTCAAGGGCTGGTACACGGAAGTTAACGGTGTTCTGGTTGCCTTTGATCTATCCAATTTAATCGTTGCAGATACAAAGCTGATTCCGGTTTGGGATCCGATTGTCAGAAAAATTTCCTATGACGCCAACGGCGGAAGCGGGACAGTACCAGAAGCAGCAGAGCAGGTTCAAGGCAGCAATTATGTTATTCAGGGTGGATCTAGTCTGACTTATGACAATAAGCAGTTTATTGGTTGGAATACAAGAGCAGATGGGCGTGGAACTTCTTATAGACCAGGTCAGACAATTGCTTTAAAAGAAGATACAGTTCTTTATGCACAGTGGAGTACACCGACACCGCTTGCTATTTCAACAGGCAGTCAAATTTTGCTTGAGAAGTCTAGACAAAGTTCGAGAAAAGTTGTTTTCACCAACAAGACACCTAGTCAAACAGTGGCAGCTCCACTGCCAGAAGGTGTTTCAGGTTTGCAAATTAGCAATTCAGGCATTCTCTCAGCTACTCCAAGAATTACGAACTGGGAAGATAATGAAGACAGCCGCAGTTTTGATTGGCCTGTAACCGTAACTTCGGGAAATGAAACTGTAACTGGAAGTGTTAAAATCACCATCTTGCGCGATACAGATGGCGACGGCATTCCAGATACCACTGATCCGGATGACGATAACGACGGTATTCCGGATAGCGAGGACAAGCATCCGAAGGCAGCAGATACGGAGCCGCCAGTCATTACTGCAGATAATGCTACGGTAATAGAGAAGAGTCCGATCACCCCAATTTCAGTTGGCGTTACCGATAACGACGATCAGACGATTGACCTTAATAGTGATGTCACGGTATCCAGCTTACCGGATGGCCTAACCTACAGCAATGGTCAAATCACCGGCAGTGCTAATCAGGAAGTTTGGGCCAATGACAGCGAAGAATCGCATGCCTATACGGTAACTATTACCGCTAAGGACAGTGCGGGCAATCAAGCGACGAAGACCATTACGATTACCGTTCTTCGTGACACGGATGGTGATGGGATCTCCGATACGGAAGATCCGGACGACGATAACGACGGTATTCCTGATAGCGAGGATAAACATCCAAAGGCAGCTGATAATACGGCTCCTGACATTACTGCTCAAGATAAGACAATTACGGAGAAGAGTCCAATCACCCCGATTCCAGTCAGTGTCACTGATAATGATGACCAGACGATTGATCTCAATCGCGATGTGACGGTGAGCGGCCTGCCAAACGGTCTGACCTACAGCAATGGTCAAATCACCGGCAGTGCTAATCAGGAAGTTTGGGCCAATGAGAGCGAAGAATCGCATGTCTACACGGTAACTATCACGGCTAAGGACAGCGCGGGCAATGTAGGCACCAAAACCATTACCATTACGGTCTTGCGCGATACCGATGGCGACGGCATTCCAGATACCACTGATCCTGATGATGATAACGATGGTATTCCGGATAGCGAGGACAAGCATCCAAAGGCAGCAGATACGGAGCCGCCAGTCATTACCGCAGACAACGCCACGGTGACAGAGAAAACGGCGATTACCCCGATTCCAGTCAGTGTCACTGATAATGATGACCAGACGATTGATCTTAATAACGATGTGACGGTGAGTGGTCTGCCAAATGGTCTAACCTACAGCAATGGTCAAATCACAGGTAAGGCTAACCAAGAATCTTGGGCCAATGACAGTGAAGAATCGCATGCTTATACGGTAACCATCACGGCTAAGGACAGCGCTAGTAATCAAGCAAGCAAGACCATTACCATTACGGTTCTTCGGGACACGGATGGTGACGGCATCCCAGATGTTAACGATCCGGACGATGATAACGACGGTATTCCGGATAGCGAAGACAAGCATCCAAAGGCAGCAGATACAGAACCGCCAGTCATTACCGCAGACAATGCCACGGTGACAGAGAAAACGGCAATCAGCCCGATTCCAGTCAGCGTCACCGATAACGACGATCAGACGATTGACCTTAATAACGATGTGACGGTGAGCGGTCTGCCAAGTGGCCTCAGTTATGCGAACGGGCAAATCACCGGCAGCGCTAATCAGGAAACCTGGACAGGTTATACGGATGAGTCCCACGCTTATACGGTAACTATCACGGCTAATGACAGCGCGGGCAATGTGGCGACGAAAACCATTACCATTACGGTTCTTCGGGATACGGATGGCGACGGCATTCCAGATACAGAAGATCCAGACGACGATAACGACGGTATTCCGGATAGCGAAGACAAGCATCCAAAGGCAGCAGATACGGAGCCGCCAGTCATTACCGCAGATAATGCCACGGTGACAGAGAAAACGGTGATTACCCCAATCCCCATCGCAGTGACTGATAATGATGACCAAACGATTGATCTCAATAGGGACGTGACGGTGAGCGGTTTGCCAAATGGTCTGACCTACAGCAATGGCCAAATCACCGGCAGTGCTACCCAAGAAACCTGGACAGGCGATCCGGATGAGTCCCACGCCTATTCAGTCACCATCACAGCTAAGGACAGCGCCGGCAATCAAGCGACGAAAACCATTACCATCACGGTCTTGCGCGATACCGATGGTGACGGCATTCCAGATACCACTGATCCGGACGATGATAACGACGGTATTCCAGATAGCGAAGACAAGCATCCAAAGGCAGTGGATAATACGGCTCCTGACATTACTGCTCAAGATAAGGCAATTACAGAGAAAACGGCAATCAGCCCGATTCCAGTTAGCGTCACTGATAATGATGACCAGACGATTGATCTTAATACGGATGTGACCGTGACTGGTCTGCCAAGTGGCCTCAGTTATGCGAACGGCCAAATCACCGGCAGCGCTACCCAAGAAATCTGGACAGACGATACGGATGAGTCTCATGCCTATTCAGTCACCATCACGGCTAAGGACAGCGCCGGCAATCAAGCGAACAAGACCATTACGATTACGGTCTTGCGCGATACCGATGGCGATGGGATCCCTGATACAGAAGATCCAGATGACGATAACGACGGTATTCCGGATAGCGAGGATAAACATCCGAAGGTAGCGGATACAGAACCGCCAATCATTACTGCAGAAAACGCTACGGTGACAGAGAAGAGCCCGATCACCCCAATCCCTATCGCAGTGACTGATAGTGACGATCAAACGATTGACCTCAATCGTGATGTCACCGTATCTGGTTTACCGGATGGTCTGACCTACAGTAATGGTCCAATTACCGGCAGTGCTAATCAGGAAACCTGGACAGGCGATACGGATGAATCCCACGCCTACTCAGTCACCATCACAGCCAGAGATAGTGCGGGCAATCAAGCGACGAAAACCATTACCATTACGGTTCTTCGGGACACGGATGGCGACGGTATCCCAGATGTTAACGATCCGGACGATGATAACGACGGTATTCCGGATAGTGAAGACAAGCATCCGAAAACTACGGATACGGAGCCGCCGGTTATCACTGCAGACAATGCCACGGTGACAGAGAAAACGGCGATTACCCCGATTCCAGTCAGCGTTACCGATAACGACGATCAAACGATTGATCTTAATCGTGATGTCACAGTATCCGGCTTACCAGGTGGTCTGTCCTACAGCAATGGTCAAATCACCGGCAGTGCTACCCAAGAATCTTGGGCCAATGACAGCGAAGAATCGCATGCCTATACGGTAACTATTACCGCTAAGGACAGCGCTAGTAATCAAGCAAGCAAGACCATTACCATTACGGTTCTTCGGGACACGGATGGTGACGGCATCCCAGATGTTAACGATCCGGACGACGATAACGACGGTATTCCGGATAGCGAAGACAAGCATCCAAAGGCAGTGGATAATACGGCTCCTGACATTACTGCTCAAGATAAGGCAATTACAGAGAAAACGGCAATCAGCCCGATTCCAGTTAGCGTCACTGATAATGATGACCAGACGATTGATCTTAATACGGACGTGACCGTGACTGGTCTGCCAAGTGGCCTCAGTTATGCGAACGGTCAAATCACCGGCAGTGCTACCCAAGAAACCTGGACAGGTGATCCGGATGAGTCCCACGCCTATTCAGTCACCATCACAGCTAAGGACAGCGCCGGCAATGTAGCGACGAAAACCATTACCATCACGGTCTTGCGCGATACCGATGGTGACGGCATTCCAGATACCACTGATCCGGACGATGATAACGACGGTATTCCAGATAGCGAAGACAAGCATCCGAAAGTTAAAGATGCTCTTCCAACTCCTTCGGATCCTAAACCTAATAGACCTAAGATTCCTAATACGGAAACTTCTCATGGGAATGGTAATCTACATCATGAGGCACAGGTTCTTAAAGAGGAAAGATCTGAATTGCCTAAGACAGGAGATACTGATGAAAACAGCTTCTTGCCAATTGTTGGTGGTTTATTATCTTTCTTTGTCCTATTAGGAGGATTAAGGAGAAAAGAGACAAAAAAGGGTAAATAATCTTTAAAAAGAAGACAAGGGAACTAAACTCTTATCAAAGTCCTCTACAAACGATTATTGACAAGCTTTTACTGACCTAAAAAAGGAAGAACAAGCTCACATACTGAGCAGTTCTTCCTTTTTGTTATGCGGCTTTTAGTCCCTTTTGCTCCTAAGGTGCAAAACAAAGAAACCACCCGTTTGACGAGTGGTTATGATTATTAGAGTTGGCTATATTGAATTGATGACTATCTAAGAGTAAGAGGAATGAAGTAGGTCAGTGAGGGAAACAGTTAAGTAGTGAAAATGCAGTTGCAGTGTTATTGCGGATATAAAAACAAAAGATCGTGATTTAGCAGGAATCACCCTGTTTGTTTTGGCACTCTTTAAGAAAAATCGCGGAGATTCTTTCTTGGATCTGGATGTGGAACATTGTGTTTTTCTCGCTGCTGTCTGCGGAAGTTTAACCCCAGTCTCATCATGATATAATTCATGATTACGAGACAGACTCCCATCAGGCTGAGCTGGTCTCTAAGGAAGTAAATAGCAAGAATTCCTAAAATCAAGGTAATGCTGTACTTCCTAAGAATAGAGCGATTTGGTTTGTAAATCTCTTGGTTATAGGCGGATGTTGATAAGACCCCAATATAAAAGGTGAAGACAGATCCGATAAAGAAGAGTGCTCCCAAGTCATGATGATGGTGATCTGCCAGAAATTCAAGACCTACTGTAAAAAAGAGTAAGCCAATGATAATCAAGGCATGAGAATAGAAGAGCCTAGTCACAGAAGCTTTCTGATGATGGTTGATATTGATAAAGGTCTGAGTCATGTAAAAGATAAAGAGTGTCGCCATCCCTAGGAAAAAGACAATTCCTTCAATGTGATATTCTGTGAGAGGGTAGGTGCGGATGATGCCGATAACGCTTTCTCCAAAGGTAAGAATGGTCAAGAGTTGGTTACGCTCTACTGCGTGAGGGAAGTTGATGTATGTACGGCCATGATAGTTATTTATAAAGGGTAAACGTAGCAACTGGGGTAAGAACAGTGGAACAAAGTAAAAAATAATCACAAAGTAACTATAATTCCAGAGACCCGTCGCCACAGGAATCAGAGGTATCAGATAGATGATTTGTAAAACCATATTGGTTTTGATATCCGGTGTAAAGCCGAGTGCCCGCCCTTTGAGATAGTATTGAACAGCAATCGTTCCATAGCAGAGAATCAGCATAGTGTTAAAAATTTGGACATTGGCCGGATTTTCTCGAAGATAGCTGATATCAAAATTAAAGGCCAAGGCTAAGTTACCTACCCAAAGCATAAGGACAATGACAGAGTAGATATCAGCCCGTCTGGAATCACCATATTTGTTGTAGTAAAAGGCTTCATTATTCCAGATATTAAGGATAATAACACATCCTGCAAGAAATGAAATGATCTCGTTGATTCCAACATGTGCCACATGAATAGCTGAGGTCAGCTGGCCTATGGCTAAGACAACTGCTAAATCAAAAAAGAGTTCATAATTAGAAACGCGTTTGGCTTTGTGCTTGGACATAATAGCTCCTTTAGTATAAAAATTAACTTTATTAGTGTATCAAAAAGTGATCTTATTTTCTACAGATCTTTTAAATATAAAACCATTTATTGAGCTAGAAAGAATCATTAGCCTAAATCCTATCTTTTCTTTTATTATAACTAAAAAGAATAATTAACTATGTTTTTAAAGTATTTTACTTTTTGCTTGCTGGGGATTATACTGTTTTTATTCCAATTGAAAGGAGAGAAATACAATGAATAAAGGATATACGGAGGTCTTTCTATGTGTAAGATAGCGGAATCTTTGTCATTCTTATGATGAATGATAAATGGGTTTCTTGGTAAATAAAGTGGCTGCCTGAGCGAATGGCTAGAAGATTTTAAGGGATTTGCTATACTTAGGACGGCCATTAAAGAATAAAAATCTTGCATGAGAGAGACTGCACTTACTTTCTTGACTTAAAAGGAGGTTAAGATGTGAAATACGGTTATGCAAGGGTTTCGACTAAGGAACAAAATACAGACCGTCAGATTCATTCCCTCATCAAGGAGGGAGTAGACAAAAATAATATATATGTAGACAAATTATCAGGTAAGAATTTTAAGCGTCCGCAGTATCGGCGCATGTTGAGAAAACTTAAAAAAGGAGATGAGCTGTATCTTAAGTCCATTGATCGGCTCGGCCGCAATTATGAAGAGATCATTGAACAGTGGAATTATCTGTCTAAGATAAAAGGTGTGGCGCTAATTGTTCTGGATTTTCCGCTCTTGAACACTAAAAATACAGTACATGGGCTAACGGGACAATTTTTAACAGATCTCGTTTTGCAAATTTTGTCCTACGTAGCCCAGGTTGAACGGGAAAATATTCGTCAGCGGCAGCAAGAAGGCATTGCTCTAGCCCAGAAAAAAGGAGTACGGTTTGGCCGTCCGCCGCTGAAAAAACCTTCTAACTATGAAGAAATTCTTCAGCTAAGGCGTGAGGAAAAAATCAGTATACGAGAAGGAGCAACCTTATTGCAGGTATCACCGGCAACCTTTTACCGCTGGCTGCAAGAATAAGGAAAAGTTCAAATACTATACATTTTGATACAGGCCATTATCATGCAAAAAAAGAATAAAAATCAAAGCATTCAATAGTTTATCACACTTGTTTCTGATTGTATACATTATGAAATAGACCTAACTTTTCTTAAAATGGCTAAAAATCAGAGTATTCTTGTAAGGATATCTGATATAGAAAGGAATCATCTTATGTTTTTAATGACTATTACCATCAAAGATGAGGGAGTGGGAAAGAACCCAAAAATTAAAAATTTTGGTTCGTATTCTCACCCTCGCACAGTTGGCTAGGTTTTCCGCTTTGGCCTTGCGGCAAAAGGAAAAACAGCCAACCACTGCGCTGAGAGTTTATTCCAAAACAGGAATACTGGACGGGTTTTTACCTAGTCTCAAGCCGTTTAGCAGCTTATCGTGCCTGGTTTACAGAAAAGCAGTTTGAAAAGGGTAATTTCCTTATTGTAGACCATACAAAAATAAGGAAATAGCCGGTCTTGTGATTGCTCAAGCAGAATAGTAAGGAAGTTATTGAGCCTCTTATTGCTCAAGATGCCTGCTATCTAGACTCTGCCAGCTATGAGATCAGTGAATTTACTGCCAATATGACTGCAGAAAATGTGACGGCATTAAAGGAAAATGAAAATAAAGGAGAAAACAAATGACAAACACAACTCATTCAAAAATCGCACTTGGAACTTGGTCTTGGGGATCGGGTATGTTTGGCGGCAATGCTGTTTTTGGTAATACACTGGATACAGCAGATCTAAAAGCTGTCGTAGATACCGCTCTGGCTAACGGTCTCAATGTTTTTGATACGGCCTATGCCTATGCAGCTGGTGAATCAGAACGCATTCTTGGCGAGCTTATTGCCCCTTATAAACGTCAAGATGTGATTATCTCTACCAAATTTACTCCTGGTATGCAAGATGATCAGGCGGCAAATCCTGTAGAGGATATGTTGGATGGCAGTATGAAACGCCTTGGTACAGATTATATTGATATCTATTGGATCCACAATTCTGCTGATGTCGAACGCTGGACACCTTATCTGGCTGACCTAGTTAAATCAGGAAAAGTTAAGCGTGTCGGAGTGTCCAATCATAGCCTTGATCAAGTCAAGCGTGTCCAAGAAATTCTAGAGCCGTCAGGTGTAAAGATTTCTGCTGTCCAAAATCACTTCAGCCTTCTTTATCGCAGTTCTATTGAAGATGGGCTTCTTGATTACTGCAAGGAAAATGATATCCAATTCTTTTCCTACATGGTTTTGGAACAAGGAGCTTTGTCTGGTAAATATGATGAAAATCATCTTCTGCCAGCAGATTCGCAGCGCGGTCAAACCTATAACCCACTTTTCCCAGCCCTTCGCGACTTACTGGCTGGACTTAGGGAGTTAGCTGCTAAGTATGATGCTTCCCCAGCTCAAATTGCAACAGCTTGGGCTATTGGACGCGGTACGACTCCTATCCTTGGTGTCACTAAGGTGGAGCAGGTTGAAGATGCTGCCAAAGTCGCTTCACTTGCCCTAACAGCTACAGAAGTCAGCCAGCTTGAATCTTTGGCTGCAGCCTCAGGTGTCGATACACGCGGTGGCTGGGAAGGTAAGGCTTAACCTTTGAATGTTTTAAATTCAAAGATTATCGCATCCAAAATTAAGTAGATTTCAGCAGATCTTCATCAAATCTATAATGTGGAGATGTGACAAAAGCTTTGCTATCGCTATTGAGACTAAAAGCCTTATGAAACGATTTTGTCCTTAAAGCAAAAAGTTTGACTTAGACCCCACTCCAAGTGATATAATGTAAGACGTTTGTGATCAAACAAATTAACAGAAAGAGGAAACTTATGTACACAGAATTAGCAGGAAAAACAGCCGTTGTAACAGGCGGTTCTAAAGGAATCGGAACAGCCATTGCTAAACGCTTTGGTGCTGAAAAAATGAATGTTGTCGTGAATTATTTTTCAGACAGCAAAGGTGCTGAAGCAGCAGTAAAAATTATTGAAGAAGCTGGCGGTAAAGGCTTGGCTGTTCAAGCCAATGTTGGTGAAGAAGCCGGTGCCCAAAAACTTTTGGATGCTGCTATCAATACTTTTGGAAGTGTTGATATTTGGGTTAACAATGCAGGTGTAGAAAACCGCAGTGCAACGCATGAACTCAGCCTTGAAGATTGGAATCGTGTTATCACAACCAATTTAACAGGTGTTTTCTTAGGATCAAAAGTAGCCCTCAAATACTTTGTCGATAATGGCAAAAAAGGCAATATTATCAATATGTCATCTGTCCACGAGCAAATTCCATGGCCAGGCTTCGCTCACTATGCAGCTTCTAAAGGCGGGGTAAAACTTTTTACAGAAACGACTGCTATGGAATATGCGAAACAAAATATCCGTGTTAATAACATCGGACCAGGAGCTATCAATACCCCTATTAACGCTAAAAAGTTTGCTGATCCAGTGCAATATGAAGAAACAGCTGGAATGGTCCCTATGCATCGCATCGGAGATCCAGAAGAAGTGGCTGCGGCAGCAGCTTGGCTGGCTTCAGATGAGTCTAGCTATGTTACAGGTGTTACACTCTTTGTGGATGGCGGTATGACCTTATACCCTGCTTTCCAAGACGGGAAAGGATAAGGTTAAATGTCAGTCACAAGTCTTTTACTCGCCCTTGTCCCAGCCCTTGGTTGGGGAATTCAGCCGATCTTTCTTCGTAAAATTGGAGGAGATACGACTAATGAAGTTCTGGGATTTGGAATAGGGGCGGTAGTCGTTGGCCTCTTTGTCCAATTCGCCTTTCATCCAGCTGCCATTAGTTGGGAAACTTTTCTGATTAGTTTTGTTTCGGGTGCCTTTTGGATTTTTGGACAGTCTGGTCAGGTTCGCTCTTATGATATCATTGGGGTTTCTAAGACTATGCCCTTATCAACTGGCCTCCAGCTGATTGGGACCTCGCTTATAGGTGTTTTTGCCTTTGGTGAGTGGCCCGGTATCGTCAATAAAATCTTTGGCTTCCTTGCGATTGCTATTTTGATTCTGGGTGCCTATATGACTTCGGTAGATCCAGAAGGTACAGATAGCAATGAAGGCCAGGATCTTCCCCGAGGGGTTCGTGTTTTGTTGCTGACCAGTGTTGGTTACTGGGTTTACAGCGCTGCACCACGCTTGGTAAATGCCAATGGCTTGTCCATTTTTTTACCGCAAATGCTGGGTATATTAACAGGAGCTGTTGTTTTTGCTCTTGTAACCCGCAGAGAAGCTCTCAAAGAAAAAGAAAGCTGGGTATCAGGCCTGGTGGGCTTGATCTTTGGAGTGGCCTCCCTTGCTTATATCTTTTCAGCTAGGGCTAATGGTGTGACCATTGCTTATATTCTCACTCAGCTTAATGTCGTCATTGCCACACTTGGAGCTGTCTTTATCCTTCGCGAGAAAAAGAGTTCAACACAAATGCGGCTAACCTTTATTGGTTTAGCCTTGATTGTTGGAGCAAGTGTTATTACAGTCTTCTTATAAAATTAAAGAAATAATATTATTTGGAGGAAATAGAAATTATGAAATCAGCCGTATATGTAAAATCTGGTGAAGTTGGTATTGCTAATATTGATCGTCCGCAAATCGTTGAGCAAGATGATGCAATTATCCGCATCGTACGGACCTGTGTCTGCGGCTCTGACCTCTGGAGCTATCGCAGTGAAGACACTGCACCAGATACACCAAACAGTGGACATGAAGCGATTGGTATTGTTGAAGAAGTTGGGAGTCAAGTGACCACTGTCAAACCTGGCGACTTTGTTATTGCCCCATTTACCCATGGATGCGGTGAATGTGATGCTTGCCGTGCTGGATTTGACGGTACTTGTGATCGTCACACAGGCTACAGTAACTGGTCAAGCGGTGTTCAAGCTGAGTATATCCGCTTTCAATATGCCAACTGGGCTCTGGTTAAAATCCCTGGTCAGCCAAGTGACTATTCAGAAGGGATGTTAAAATCTCTGCTAGCACTTGCTGATGTTATGCCGACTGGCTATCACGCAGCTCGTGTAGCTGATGTTCATTCTGGTGACAAGGTTGTTGTCATTGGTGATGGAGCTGTTGGTCAATGTGCAGTCATCGCGGCTAAAATGCGCGGTGCCTCACAAATCGTCCTGATGAGCCGTCATGAAGACCGTCAAAAGATGGCTTTAGAATCAGGTGCGACCGCTGTTGTTGCTGAACGCGGTGAAGAAGGAATTGCTAAAGTTCGTGAAATCCTTGGAGGCGGAGCAGATGCAGCTCTTGAATGCGTAGGCTCTGAAGCTTCCATTGACCAAGCACTTGGTGTGCTTCACAATGGCGGACGTATTGGTTTTGTCGGATTGCCGCACTATGACAAGCATCCTCTTGGATCAACTTTTGCACAAAATACGATCATTGGCGGCGGCTCTGCCTCTGTAACAACTTATGATAAGCAGATCTTGCTCAAAGCGGTGCTTGATGGTGATATTAATCCAGGACGTGTCTTTACAGATACTTATAAGTTAGATGATATTGACCAAGCTTATCAAGATATGGATCAGCGTAAAACCATTAAATCAATGATTGTTGTTTAGTTTTTCTGTTTAAAAAATAGAAAGTGTGAATCATATGGTAAACATTTCAGTTTTTGGCCGTGGCAATATGGGCAAAGCAGTCGGCGGTGTGTTTGCAGATGCAGGCCATGAAGTAGTACATTTTGGCCATGACAGTCAAGTGCCTGATGATTTGGGACAAATTGTCATCCTTGCGACGCAATACAAGGATATGGCTGCTGTAATTGATGCGCATAAGGAAAAGCTCAAAGGCAAGATTGTCATTGATATTTCAAATCCAGTCAACTTTGAGACTATGGATGAGATGCTGATTCCAGCAGGGACATCAGCTGCGGAAATCTTTGCCGATAAGCTTCCGGAATCAACGGTTGTGAAAGCTTTTAACACGAACTTCTTCGCTAATTTAACCAGCAAAAAAATTGCAGATCAGATTACAACAACGGTGCAGATTGCTGGAGATGATGAGAAGGCAAAAGCGACTGTGAGTCAGTATATCAAAGATGCTGGCTTAGGCGTTGCTGATGTCGGTGCCTTGAAACGCTCCCGTGAGCTTGAGGCTATGGGCTATCTGCAAATCCTTCTTGCTGTACGTGAAGAAGTCACATTCCAAGGCGGCTACGCTATTTTAAAATAATGATAAATAAAGACAAGCAGACAAAGAGGAAATGCGATCTTTGCCTGCTCATTTTTTATCTATGAAGGGGCTCTATTATGATCAGTTCATTAATGCGCTAAATGTTGCACGCGTTCTAAAAATTCCTCGGCTAAGCCAGACATTGCTTGATCTTTCTTCCAAATAAGGCGAAGACTGGGTTTGGCAGCTGGAGCCAAGGGACGAAAGGTTAGATCATGAGGGAGAGGAATACCCTTGAGGCAAAAGGCCAAGCCAAGCCCTGCCTGAGTCATCTGAATGCCAATGGATGGAACATTGAAGGAGCCTACAAAATGAATCTTACCAAGACTGGTTCCCATCCAATTGCTTAGGTCAGTATAAGAATATTCTTGACCAAAGGCAATGATGGGATAGTTTTCTAAATCCTGTTCTGTAATAGTTTCTTTTTCTGTCAAGGGGTGATTAAGAGGCATAAGGAGAATGCCAGTATCTGTCCAGGGAAGGCGGACTTGTTCATATTTATCAGCATTAACCAAGCCCACTGACACAACAAAATCTAACAGGCCCTTATCTAATTTTTCAAAGGCAAGATCTGTAGTCATGCCATGCAGGTGAAACTGAGTATCAGGATTTTCTCGCTGAATATCCGTAAAGACATGGGCTAAATGCTTTAGCTGCGGTGACTCGTTAGCTCCGATATGGAGCTGACCGCTGAGCTGCTCACGGGTATGGATATTAGCGACAGTATGGTCAACCAAAGATAGGATTTCCCGAGTTTTACGCAGAAAATATTGGCCATCTTCTGTTAGAGTGATGGTGCGGTTTCCCCGCATAAAAAGAGTGAGATCTAGCTCATCTTCTAAATCCATGAGCTGTTTGGAGAGTGTGGGCTGTGAGACATGAAGGCTCTGAGCTGCGCGTGTAATATTGCGCTCATTGGCTACGGCGACAAAGTAGCGAAGGACACGTAATTCCATAGTTTTCCTTTCATAATTAAAAAGAATAGTTGAACATAATTTTTAGGTATTTTACTTTTATAGTATAGAAGATTATAATAAATTCATCAAGTGATAGTTGGTGAAAAATGAAGCTAATAGTGACTTTTAGTCTGTATTTCCACCCTTTATTTGTTGAAGATAATCAAGATGAAGCAGCCATTCTAAAAAAGAATAGAAAGGATAAAAAATGAAAATACTGCTTATGTATTTTTCAAAAACAGGAACAACGAAAGCCTTAGCAGAACTGATAGCTAATCGTTTAGGCGCAGATATTTATCAGATTCAAGAAGAGCAAGCATACACAGCAGCGGATCTGGACTGGAATGTGCCAACAAGCCGTGCTAATTTGGAACAAGGAGATGAGGCGAGCCGTCCTGCTTACAAGGGAGAATTGCCTGATGTGTCTTCTTATGATCAAATCATCATTGGCCATCCGACTTGGTGGGGGCTGCCTCCGCGGATTATTGAGACAGTGATAGAAGATCTGGATTTATCAGGCAAGCAGCTTGCAAGCTTTGCCACATCAGGAGGATCAAGCTATGCACAAGCACAGACTCTTATGAATCAAATTTTAGATCACCCAGCGCCAGGCCGTGTATTAAGCAATGAAAGAGATGCCATTTCTTGGCTGACAGCTATTAATTTCTAGAATTGCGGCATGCTTAAGCCAATCTTAATGGACAAGCTAACTTATTATATTGAATTTAAGAAAGGAAGTAAATCATGGATTATGTCACATTAAATACGGGAGCTAAAATGCCTATTTTGGGCTTTGGCGTTTATCAAATTCCGCCAGAAGAGACAGAACGTGCTGTCGGTGATGCTATTGCACTAGGCTACCGTCATATTGATACAGCGCAGTATTATCGCAATGAAGCAGGTGTAGGACATGCCCTTAAAGCATCCGGCCTGCCACGCGAAGAATTCTTTATTACCACTAAGGTGGGAACGTCGGGCTATCGTGACACCAAGCATCAAATCGAGAGAGCTCTGCGCCATTTGCAGACTGACTATATTGATCTGATGCTGGTTCACTGGGTTATGTCTGATTATCACGGGACTTATCAGGCTTTAGAAGAAGCACACAGAGAAGGCAAGCTCCGTGCTATTGGCTTATCTAACTTTAATCAGCGTCAGATTCAAGGAATAATGGCTCAGTTTGCAACAGTCCCTGCTGTCTTGCAAAATGAAATGCACATTTTTCATCAGCAAAACGCCATGAGGGAATTTACCAAGGAAAAAGGGATCCAGTTTGAGTCTTGGGCACCATTTGGCGAAGGAGCACATGATATTTTCAACCACCCTGTTATTGCGCAAATTGGCACTAAGTATGGTAAAACAGTTGCTCAAGTTATCCTGCGCTTTATTATTCAAGAAGGTGTGGTTGCTATTCCTAAATCTATCAGAAAAGAACGAATGGCTGAGAATTTTGCCATCTTTGATTTTGAATTAAGTCCAGCAGATATGGCAGCACTTCGGCATCTTAATGAAGATCGAGGTTTGTTTGGTTGGAATAACTAAACTAGAGTTTTAAGAGTTAGCTTGACTGGCTAACATAGTCCAAATTCTGTTATAATAAAATTATTAACACATTTAGAAAGAATCCATATGACACAAAAAATAGATGTTTTTGCCCATGTTCTATTGCCGAAATTTTATGAGGAAATGCTAAGCATTGAGCCTAAGCTTCCTGACTTGTTCCCATTTATCCAGCATCCTCATTTAACACATTTAGAGAAGCGCCGCCTTGCCTGGGATGGAAAAACCAGACAGATCATCTCATATGTCAATGTTAATCCAGAAGATTATCTTGAGCCCCAAAGAGCTGCGCTGCTGTGTCAAGCGGCTAATAATGAGCTGACAGAAACTGTCCGTACTAATGATGATATGTTTGCTGCTGGTGTGGCTATGATTCCAATGAATAATCCAGAAGCAGCCGTGCAGATTTTAGAACAAACGGCTAAGTCTGATGAACTTGCAGGTGTTCAGCTTTTTACACGTGCTTTAGGGAAATCCATTGCTGATCCAGCTTTTCATGTCATTTTTGAAACTTGTGCCCGTTTAGACCTGCCTATCTGGCTCCATCCGATTTTTGACGGCCGGAAACCTGATAATAATATTATTTTTTCATGGGAATATGAGCTGACTCAGGCTATGCTGCAGATTGTACAGGCTGGTCTTTATCAGAAATACCCTGATCTTAAGATTATTGTTCATCATGCTGGTGCCATGGTGCCTTTCTTTGGGGAGCGTATTTATTATATTCTCCCTGAGGCACAGGTAGCAGATTTTCATAAGTTTTATGTGGATACAGCTATTTTAGGCAATCCTAAGGCACTTGAGCTGACAATAGACTATTTTGGTGCAGAACATGTCCTTTTTGGGACGGATGCCCCCCTTGGCATTGCCCCATCAGGAGCAACACAGGTAATTGCAGAGGCTATTGAGGAACTGCCGCTTTCTAAGACGGATAAGCAGGCAATTTTCTCTGCTAATATTGAAAGAATGATTGGAAAGAGGCTGTTATGAAAAAACCCGTTGTCCATTTATTTCATTTAGGAGTAAATCCAGTAGATCTAGAAACCTTTCACCAAGCAGGTGTACACAATTTAACAACTTCTTATCAAAAAGAAGCAGGGACTTTAGCCATGTATGCCAGCAGTCTTAAAGACATTCCGACAGAATTTATTGTCTTTGAGGTTTATGCAGATGAAGCGGCTTATCAAACACACCGCAATTCCCCTCAATATCAGGCCTATGTCCAACAAGTTGGATCTCAGCTGACCAAACGAGAAGCTTATGAAGCGACCCCTATTTTTTTAGAAGAAAAGCTGCCATCAGGGCAATGGATCGGCCCCCAGTATTATTTCTTAAAGTTTGCCCAAATAGAGGTAAAAGAGACTGCTCAAGCAGCCTTTGAAAAGAGTGTTTTGACTAATATGCAGATTTCGCTAAAAGAAGAAGCAGGTGTGCTGGCTATGTATGCCCTCAAAGATCATCAAAATCCACAAATCTGGTATTTCTATGAAGTCTATGCCAATGCTGCAGCCTATGCCGCTCATGGCAGGACAAAACATTTTCAGACCTATCTAGCTGAGACAAAAGATTTGCTCATCAGTAAAACATTGCTGGATCTAGAAAATGATACAGCAGTGACTAAGGGTCAGCTAGCATTTTCTTAGGTAGGCCATGCTATTTAAAGGGAGTCAGACAGGCAGCCGTGCCGGCGATGCCCTCACCCACAGAAAAGAGTGCAATCGTAAAGATAACGTATAAAAAATCGCTCAGACGAAGTCTTCGATTTTTCAGCAAGACCCAGTTTCTGCTTGCTGACCTAAAACGGTCCATAGGACTGTTTTAGAATGCAGACAGTCTAGTTTCAGCGTCAAAAGGTTTTAGCTTCTGTCAATTTCAATTGTCATTTCTCTTATTTAGACGAACAAAACGAGCTTCAAACGAGACTTTATCTTCAAACAGAAGGAAAATTCTAGGCTGACTAAAGTCAGCAGAAATTCTCCCAACCCTTGTGTCTTGCAAATAGCTCAGAAAAATCAAACAAGGCTAAGGACTTTGTCCTAGCCTTTTTATCTAGCTTCTCTTTTATCTTCCAACCATACAAACTCCTAATCTCCTTTGAAAGCCTCTTCAAACTAGGTCAGTGTTGCTTAGCCTTACCTTAGCACTGCCTGCGGTTAGCTTTCTCGTTTGCTTTGTGATTTTCATTGACTATAATTACAGCTATGCGATGGCCATTGCTATAATTAAACTACATAGCAGTATGAACAAGGAACATTGTTCAAAGATTTTATAAAGGTTTATAATAGGGATATAAAGATTGAAAGAAGGAAAGACAAATGAATGATACAAGATTAAACGATGGAAATCAGATTCCTACAGTTGGTTTTGGAGTCTTCCAAATCCCAGCTGATGGCTCAACCTATGAGGCTGTCAAGGAAGCCTTGAAAGCTGGCTACCGTCATATTGACACAGCCCAAGCTTACTTCAATGAAAAGGAAGTAGGGCAAGCCATTGCAGACAGCGGTCTTCCGCGTGAGGAAATTTTTGTCACAAGTAAACTCTGGATTCAAGACTATGCTTATGAAACAGCTAAGGCAACGATTGATGCTGCCTTAGAAAAAATGGGGCTGGACTACCTCGACCTCTACCTTCTCCACCAACCATACGGTGAAGTAGAACAAGCCTGGCAAGCCTTAGAAGAAGCAAAAGCGGCCGGTAAAATCAAATCCATTGGTGTTTCAAACTTCACACCGCATTTTTGGAATCAATTTGTTCCGCATTTTAAAACAATTCCAGCTGTTAATCAAGTAGAGCTGCATCCTTATTTCCAGCAAAAAGAACTGCGCAGACTGCTAGCCAAGGATGATGTCAAGATTGAGGCTTGGGGACCGCTGGGTCAAGGAAATCATGAGCTTTTAACAGAACCTCTTATTGTCAAACTTGCTGAAAAATACGGCAAAGACGTCGGTCAAATCATTCTGCGCTTTGAAGTGCAAGAAGGCATCATTGTTCTTCCAAAAACAACAAATCCCAAACGTATGCTAAGCAATAAAGATATCTTTGACTTTGAACTGACAGATGAAGAAATGGATGCCCTTCGTGCGCTGGATAAAGGACAGGGTGCCCACAATCCAGATGCAGCGGGAGTAGGAGAATATCTACTAGCCAATTATGATGTCCATGCCAATGACTAGGGAGTAGGAAAGAAAATCAGTAAGACAAAGTCTTCGATTTCGTTGCCGCACGCCCGCAAGGTTGAGTAGGTCTGTAAAGGTTGATTTATCAACCGAATAAAGACCACTCATCTACTGCGCCTTATAAGCTTATCAGACTGTGTCTAGATATGGGACTGCTATCTTGATCTCCGCATAAGTCTCTTGATAACTAGAAAATAATAGAAGATCCTCTAGGCAGTTGCTTAGAGGATCTTGTTTAGACAAGCTTTTGTTCCTTGCTTTTATAACTTTAGGCTTAAGATTGAGCATCATTGTTTAGAGTCCTAGTGTCTTTAATAGACCTTTATTTTTTTCTAGGACACTGATATAGAAGGTTTTAGTAGCCTTATCGTCAGTAATGGGAATATTAATACGCCTTGATGATTCCCCGTAGTAATCTTCAGTGATATTGGTAGAAAAATGCGGGAGATCAGAGGCGGCAATCAGGTCAGTAAAGGCTTGGCTGTCCGCTTGCTTGATAAAGTTAGTCTCAGTGAGACTCTCTGTAATAGCATCCCAAGACCCCAGATTGGTACGCAAGAGCATACTGAGTCCTTTGAGATCGCTGAGCTGCAATTCCTCTCGTTCTGCTAGGATATGTTTGGCGGGAACAGAGAGAAGGAGCTGTTCCATAAGGAAGTATTGCGAAAGAATCCCTTCTTTTTGGATGAGCTGCTCTGTGATAATGACTTGAAATTCTCCATTTTCCAGCCCTTCAAGGAGCTGGCTTTCGTCTTGAATACTGAAATCAAGCTGCTGGGTCAGGTGATTTTCATCTGCCAGTGCTTCTAGATCAATGATGGGGCCTGGTGCGGTAACGCCGATAAAGAGTTTGGTATTGCGCAGAGCTTGGTGGTGAATATTGGTCAGAAATTCTTCAGTCTGTCTCAAGAGCTGTCTAGCTTGCTTGGCAGTATAGAGTCCTGTCTCTGTGAAGCTAGTCTTATTTTTCTGGCGGTCAAAGAGCTGGATGTCTAGCTCCATTTCTAACTTTTGCAGACTGCGAGTCAGAGCAGGCTGAGAGATCAGCAGCTTTTGAGCTGCCTTGGTAATGGTTCCTTCCTCTTCAAAAGTGACTAATTGCTGCAGTTGTTCGAGATTAATCATAGTCTCTCCTTTTCATTCACTATGCATTTATATTATACCACAATAGCAAAAACCCATTGTACGAAAAAGCCTTGAGACGATAAAATGGAATTATCAAGAAAGGAGGGACCATGATTAACCAACAATCAACTATAAATGACATTTTGAAAAGACCTGAATTTTCAGGTTTTGGTGAAAAGCTATTTCCTATGGATTTACAGCTTAGCAAGGCTCTCTCACTTCAAGAACTATCCAGCAGTCTGCCTTGGTATTCTCATATAAGCACGGAACGGTCAGTTGCGGTGCTTAAACAGCTATCTCTCAGCGCCCAAACTGGTCAGACCATATTTTATGATATTTACACTGAAAAAGAAAAAGGCAAGGATCCTCGTAAGGCAAGGACCGGTCTCTTCTTTTTCCGGGGCGAAAAAGGTGCATCGACGGCCATCATCAGTGCAGGCGGCGGTTTTCAATATGTGGCGGCTATACATGATAGTTTTCCGCATGCTCAAGAGCTTTCTCGACAAAGCTGCAATGCTTTTGCCTTGATTTATCGTTCTGGTGCTCGGACAGGAAGTGAAGATTTAGCGAGAGCTATTGCCTTTCTTCATGAACACCAAGAACAGCTGGGCATTGATATGACAGGCTACTCTCTTTGGGGTGGTTCAGCAGGAGCCCGTATGGCAGCTTGGCTGGGCAATACCGGACCTGGACCTTACGGTGAGAAGCTTTATCCAAAGCCAAGTGCGGTCATCATGCAGTATACAGGCTTATCAGAAGTGACTGGTCAGGAACCAGCGACCTTTGCAGCAGTGGGAACCAGCGATTGGATAGCGGATTATCGGATCATGGAAAGGCGTATTCAAGCTATCAAATCTAAGGGAACACCAGCTGAGATACGCATTTATCAAGGTTTACAACATGGATTTGGTTTGGGAGAAGGAACCAAGGCTGAAGCTTGGATTGATCAAGCCCTTCATTTTTGGCAAGAGCAGTTAGCCTAAAAAGCTGATTAAGTAAGGGCCCTGCTTAGGTTAAAGAAGCTCGATAATTGAGCACAGGCAGCTGTGTGCCTTTCTTTTGGAAAGAAAAAGCCTAATTGAGCTAATGGTTAGAGGCCGTATTTCTTTGTAAATGATGATGGCAGCAGTATTTGCAAGACAATACAGAGATAAGGAGGATGTGATGTATAAGATACCTGAAACATTAGAAAAAATTCCCTGTTCTTACAGGAGACCAGCAGACTATCCAGGCCGATTGGAAGTTTTCAACTATCAAACTAAGGATGCTTTAGATCTTAGCTGCGACTTAAGCAAGAGAGCACTTGTTTACTTACCCTATGATTACGATAAACGTCAGCCTTATGACATTGTTTATCTTAGTCATGGAGGCTGGAGTACTGAGGAAAGCCTAATGGGGACTCCAAAAGCTCCTGATAGTTTTAAGCATGTTATTGATCATGCTATAGCTGCTGGTAAGATCAAGCCTATGATTAACGTCCTTGTCACTTATAACAATCGGACCTCGCGTGATAGCTGGAATTATAGCTTGGCTATTGAATTGACTAAACGTTTTCACAGAGAGTTGATCCAGGATCTTCTGCCAGCTCTTGAATCGCATTACAGCACCTATGCCAAGTCAGCTAGCTTAGAAGATCTGAGAGCTTCCCGCCTGCACCGAGGATTCGCTGGTTTTTCTATGGGTTCTGTCAATACTTGGCGAACCTTTGAATATGCTCTGGATTACTTTGCCTACTTCATGCCCATGAGCGGCAATGTTAAAACAAATAAACTGGATTTTGAGCAGCTGGTGCAGGATAAGCAACCGTCCTTCTTTATCTTTGCCATGTCAGGCGATCGAGATTTTGCTTATGAAGCTTTTAAAGAGCAGGTAGTAAATCTTCAAGGATTAGTATTTAGATTTGCGGACAATGAGGCAAAAGGCAATATTGCCTTTCGCGAGATGCCTGGCTACCAGCATGATAAGCTAGCAGCAGATACCTATACTTACAACGGCTTACAATTCTTTTGGAAAAATCATATGGAGGCTATCAAATGAGTATTTTATTTATCAATGCCAGTCCTAATAAAAATGGCAATACAAGCCAATTAGCCAAGCAAGTGCTTGCAGAGAAAAACTACGGCAGCTTGCAGCTAATCGATTATAAGATTTATGATTACGGGCAGGATTTCCCAGATGACCAGCTAGAGGAGGTCTTGGCGCAGGTGTTGGCTGCTGATACGCTGGTCATTGGTTCGCCCGTTTACTGGCACAGTTTCACTGGTCTGCTCCCACTCCTGATGTTCTTAAAATGGCTGACTATACCATAAACCGTTACGCTGATCTTTATGGAATGGATTATCTGGGAATGGTCACCGATGGACAAGGAGCTCGCCGCATGGCAGAGCAATTGTGAGTGAAGCTGGGGAAGGCAAGTTGCTTATGACAGTATGGTATAATAGGGAAAATATTTTCAACTAAAGGAGTCCTAAACTATGACTGTTGAGATTCGGCAGGAGCTGCCATCAGAGTACCGTGAAGTCGAAAATCTTGTCCGTGAGGCCTTTTGGAATGTTTATCAGCCAGGCTGCTCGGAGCACCTGATCCTACATCAGTTTCGCCATCATCCCAATTACCTGAAAGACTTGTCTAAGATTATTCTGGTTGATGGTCAGATAGCAGGGCAAATCACCTATAGCAAGGCCCTGCTCCGCCATGAAACGACGAATGAGACCAAGGAAATTGCTCTTTTTGGTCCCTTTGCCATTTCCCCAGATTTTCAAAAACGTGGGCTAGGCAAGCAATTATTGCAGACGACCCTTGATGAGGCCAAGGCAGCTGGCATTTCCTATGTCATCATTCTTGGTGACCCCGACTATTACAAAAAGTTTGCTTTCCTTCCTGCCAGTACTTATGGGGTGGCTCTAGAAGGGCAGGATAAGTCGGAGCCCTTTGACTTCTTGCAAATCCTTGACCTGCAAGCTGATGGCAGCATCAGTCAAGCCACTGGCCCATGGATTTTTGCAGATCCAGAAGGCTACGAAGTGGATGAAAAGACTCTGGAAGCTTTTGACAGCCAATTCCCAGCTAAGGAGAAGAAAGTCCTGCCGGGGCAATTATAGAGAGAAGCAAAGGACCTAACTAGGGTCTTTTTTGCTAGCCGAAGCAGCCAAGATCTCACTATGCAGATTCCTTATACTGGCATGATCAAGCTCTATTGTACTTCTTTTTAGCAGCAGCTTATAATAAACTTATCAAATGAAAGAGGTAGATGATATGAAAACAGAATGTAAAAAAATAGCCATTATCGGAGCTGCTGGACAAATTTCCCGCATGCTCATTGAGCGCTTATTGGAAGAAACAGATCTGCAGCTGACCCTTGCCTGGCTTTGGAAAAAGGGCATAGATAGCCCAATTATGGGGGTCACCAAGGAAAACTATCTAGATGACTTCCTCGGAGCCTTTGATGTCAAATTAACAGAACAAGATATAACCTATTTAGATGAACTCTACAAACCGCACAAAGTTGTAGGCGCTTTGTAACAAACAGCCAAGTTTTTTAGCCTGAGACTGGCTAAACTTGTTCTTTAAAAAAGAATCATATAATCATGGCCACCCGTTTAGCGGGTGGCCATGATTTTGCACTTATCTTGTCAATGTTAGATATAGAAAACTCTACAATACCTATAGCAGATTTACCCACTGCAGATATTATAGAGCCTAAATATTATACGTTTAATTGCTTAATTAAACAGCAATAGAAGAATTAGTCAAACTACTTATTCTTGATGAGGTCAATCGAGTTATTGATAATCAGTATTATACAATCAATACTGCTTTTTCTCAATAATTCTTTTTCTTTATTCGAATGTTCAGAATACAGAAGTTCATCTACAGTTGACGAGAGAAGGTTAAATATGACTTCTGAAAGAATTTTTAATTTTTGGCTTTCTTTAAAACCGGTATAATTTAAAAAGCATTGATAAGTTAGTTCCTTAACTTTGTAATGATGGGACTCTAAAACTAATTTTACTTTTGGTATGGTAAATGCCAGCATTTCTATTTGAGAATGGAATTCCTTGTCTTCGCTTTTTAAGAGTTTCTCCATTAAGATGTTTAAACATTGTCTAGGATTGTTCTTGAATAATTCAAAAAAATCCTGAGTGTTGATATCATCAAAGATTTGAATAAAAGTATTATTATAATGATTTAATAATGCTATTAGAATTGCTTCTTTATCAGAAAAGTAAGCATATAAAGTACCGATAGATACCCCGGCCTTTTTTGCAATTTCATTTGTTGTTACATTAAAGTAATTTTTCTCGGAGAATAGCTGTTTTGAAGTTTCTAATATTCTGTTTAATTTATCCATGCTCCTTTTTTGTGTAGGAGTCCGCACTGTTTTCCCCATAGTATAAACCTCAGTTATAATATTGATTCAGTCTTGTAACTGATATAGTATCATATTTTTCAGAAAAAACAAAAACTTGCCAACATAAAATATGAGTATTTATTCATATTTTCTGTTGACAAGTTTTCAATAGAAGAGTACCATAATTATGAGTAAATGCTCATATTAAATAAAAGGAGTTCAATTCAATATGTTAAAAAAAATATTATTAACATTTGCGATGTGTTTAGGTATCTTTCTGGTTATGCTGGATACAACAATTATGAATATTGCACTGCCTGCCATTAAAGACGGGATAAGTGTCAGTACTGATAAGCTATCTTGGGCTTTAAATGCCTATACAATTGTATTTGCAACATTTACTATTCCATTAAGCAGACTAGCTGATATTTATGGCAGGAAAAAGTTGTTGGTGATTGCTTTCATTTTGTTTGGCCTAGGCAGCTTGCTCTCAGGTTTATCTAATGGTTTTTATCAATTAATTGCTGGCAGGATTATTGCTAGTCTTGGAGCTTCTATTTTATTACCAGTTGGTAATGCCTTGGGCATTTCCACTTGGAGTGTTGAAGACAGGTTTAAGGTAGTTGCTGCTCTAGGTTTAACACAAGGTGGAGCTGCAGCTATTGGTCCAACCTTAGGTGGTATTATTACTGATAATTTATCATGGAACTGGATTTTCTTAATTAATATTCCGATTGCTCTTATCGCTATTATTTTATTGACTATGTCATATGCCTCCGCAGAGGAAGTTTTAAATAGAAAAATTGATTGGTTGGGCAGTTTGATTTCAATGATGGGTCTCTTTGCAACAGCATTAGGACTGATTAAGTATAGAGAATGGGGAGTTAGCGATGCAAAAACTTTAATATGTCTAGCAGTTGCTATTGTTTCAGTTGTCATATTTATTGGTGTTGAAAAGCATATAAATTATCCTATGATTGATTTAGCCTTGTTTAAGAAGAAAGTGTTTACTGTTTCATCGCTAATTGCTTTTATTGCTCAATTTTTCTATATTGGTGTCATTGTCATCTTACCGACCTTCTTTACTCTTGTTCAAGGAAAAAATGAACTGGATGCTGCTTTAATCTTATTACCAATGTCGATAACTGTTTTTTTATTTGGTGGCTTAGGAAGTTTAGTCATTAATAAACTTGGTCCAAGATTGCTAGTTTTTATTGGTTTACTCTCCATTTTAGTATCTTACTATTTGTTAACAAATTGCGATTCTGGCAAAGTTTCAGCTATTATTCTTTCAACTTTTATTCTTGGTATTGGTTTTGGTATTATTGCTGGGCCAATTAATGTATTAGCAGCCTCAGATTTTTCTGGAGGAATGTTAACAGCTTCTCAAAGTGTTATTAGTGTCATAAGGCAAATTGGTTCTGTATTTGGTGTATCGGTATTTATGTCCATGATGACTTCTAACTTAAAAAATCTATCGATTCACGATTTTTCGCACCTATCAAATGCTTATCTTTCTATCTATAAACCATGGCTGTTACCATTGCTTTTATTATTAATGCTGACTTTCCTTTTCCCAAAAAAGGAAAACTATCTCGAAAATTAGAAAAAATCATTATTAAAATAAGACTTCATAAAGTAAATTTAAATATAAAAAGAAAACATTTAAAGGCACTCAATTAAAAAACAACATTATAAAATTAATTGTGATATAGAATCTATTGTAATTAAGCAGTTGGTATTCTAATCTCAAAAATGATATTCCTAGATTCTTTGAGATAGTGCAGTATAAACTTGTATAAAAAACACCCCAATTGTTAGATTTTTGTCTAACTTTTGGGGTGCGGTTCTGCTTTCCTGTTTTTTTGATGATGGGGTTTTTACAAATGGGGGTGTCTCCTATCCTTTTAGTGATTAGCTTTTATATCTTCTTTTTAATGAGATCGGCTAGGAGAGCTATGTGAGCTTCACTGGTGTTAAGAGCAGGGATATAGCGAAAGTGTTTTCCGCCTGCTTGTAAAAATAAATTACGGTTCGTGATTGCGATTTCTTCTAATGTTTCTAAACAGTCTGCTGCAAATCCTGGACAGATGACAGCCAACTTTTGAATTCCTCTTTGCGGTAAACTCGCTATTGTTTCGTCTGTATAAGGCTTTAGCCACTCTTCACGCCCAAAGCGGGATTGATAGGATAGCAGCCATTGGCTGCCAGACAGTCCTAAATGCTGGGCAACCAATCTAGCGGTCTGCCAGCAGTGGTCAGGATAGTAATCACCTTCTTTTTCATAGCGTGCAGGTATACCGTGAAAAGAAAACAGCAGCGTTTCATCTTTTTCTAAATTAATGGAGTCTGCCAAAGCTTTAATATAGGCTGGGTGATCATGATAATGATGGATTAACTCAAAAGGGGGCAGCCCTTTTTGATGGTAAATGGATCTAGCAAAAGCATCAACACCCGCAGCAGTTGTTGTAGAACTGTATTGAGGAAACAAGGGGAGAATAATAAGTTTGCTGATATTTTCCGCCAATAATTCATCTAAAGCGTTATTAAAACTAGGCTTACCATAAACCATGCCAACTTTAACAAGACTATTTCTATCTTCATGATCTAAATAAGCCTGCAGGGCTTTGGCCTGCTTTTCTGAGATAACCCGCAAAGGGGAGCCTTCTTTGGTCCAGATATTGTCATACAAGGGACGGATTTTGTGAGGCCTTCTAGGTAAAATAAAGCCATAGAGAGCTGGCAGCCATAGCCATCTTTTAAAATCAATAACCCGATGATCTGATAAAAAAGGTCTAAGAAAAGCGCGGATAGCTTTTGGAGTTGGAGCTTCCGGCGTTCCAAGATTAACTAATAAAATACCCAATTTTTGAGCCATCATCATTTCCTTTCTCTATCCATAACTGTTTCTCTATCATAACTTAAAACTGTTCAAATAACAAATATCATAACATTTTTATTCCCAAAGATATCGTGTTTTAAAATCTTGTTTTTCCTCATAAGCTTATTGCGATCCTAAGGAGTCTTTTAGCTTAGAATATGGTATACTATTAGGAAAGATCGAAGTCAAAAGGCTGCTTTCCTTTTGGCGGATTGCTTGATCTTTTACCGATAATACGGCGCAGATAATAGGAACATTGCAAGATGAAACAATATGACAATTTTTATGAAAGACAGACAGCTTTTTTTAGAAATAGGCCTAGAGCTATCTTCTGGCTGAGATTAGCCAATAGTATGACGGTAAAGCTGATGTCTGTTGTCTATGCCATCTTATTAACTGCTGTATTTAAGACGCGTGGCGGATTAGCTTTGCTTCCTTATCTTTTGCTGCCGAGCATTAGTTTTATTGCTTTGTCGCTTGTTAGAATTTGGCTTAATCAGCCAAGGCCTTATGAAGTTTGGCAGATAAAACCACTGATTGTCAAAGAAACCAAAGGAAAATCTATGCCCAGCCGCCATGTCTTTTCAGCCACCATGATCAGTATGTGTGTATTGCATGAGAATCTCACTTTAGGTGCGGTGCTCTTGCTAGTATCTGCCTTGCTGGCTTTTTGCCGTGTCTGGGGCGGAGTGCACTACCCTAAAGATGTGATAGCGGGCTATATGATCGGTCTGGCAGCAGGGGGATTATTGTTTCTTTTTTAATAAAAATGAAGAAAGGAGATAAGCTATGGGAGTAATACAATGGTTTAAAGATAAGATGTCTCCGCCAACTCCTGAACCTGGCTTGTATTTAAGCAGCCAGACTGCTGATATTTTTAACCCAAGTGCGAAAGAAGTAGAAGAGGCTGTTCGTTTAGCAGATAAGCCTGAAGAATTTGTCACACTGTCTTGGACAAGTGTCACCGGTGAGACCTGTTTTATACAAGCTTTGGGTTCTGAAGGGTTTTATAATATTGAATATCGGACCAGCGATTTAAAGGAGGGCTATGTCTTTCAGAAAAAGAATGTTCCAAGTAATGAGACCTTAGCCTTGTTTACAGCCTTTTGGGAAAAGCAGGCTATTTCTCTTGATGCAGCTTGGATCAAAGAAAAGGTGTATTAGTATTTGTCTATAGCAGCTGTTTATGAGGAAAGGAGGTGTTTCTATCATGACGCCGCATCAGCACTTTGTTCAATATTATGAAACAGACCGTATGGGGATTACCCATCATTCCAATTATATTCGCTGGATGGAAGAAGCGCGTGTTCATTTTCTGACAGAACTTGGCTGGCCTTATGAACTATTGGAAGAAAAAGGCATTATCTCTCCTGTTACGGCTGTCAGCTGCCATTATTTGGCGACCTCTACTTTTGCTGACCAGATTAAGATTAGTGTCAAGGTAGCAAAAATAAAGGCTGCCCGTTTTATCCTTACCTATGAAATGTTTAATCAAAAAGATCAGCTCATTTGCCAGTCGCAATCAGAACACAGCTTTTTAGATAGGAAAGGCCGTTTTGTCAATTTAAAAAAGATCCTTCCAGAATTTTACGGGAAACTGCAGGAGCTGTCTTAAAAAAGCTGTCATTGATCTATTTTTAGAGAAAGTAAGCTCTGTCAGTAAAATGGCTTTAAAATTGATAAAAAAGAAAGGAATTTAATCTAATGACGATTGCTATTACAGGAGTAACAGGAAACATAGGTTCCAGAGTTGCTGAACTTATTTCTCAAAAAGGTTTATCGGCAAGGCATCTTGCCAGAAGTCCTGAAAAAGCTAAGAAATACGCAAAGGCTGAACTTTTTAAAGCCTCCTTTGACTATTCTTCTCAGACTATTGCAGCTTTAAAGGGAGTAGATACGCTTTTTATGGTGTCTGCTGCAGAACATCCCAAACGGCTGCAGCAGCATTTTGCTTTTATTGATGCAGCCAAAGAAGCTGGTGTTAAGCATATTATTTATACTTCTTTTTACAATGCTCGGGAACAGTCTGTTTTTACTTTGGCCCGCGACCATGCCAAAACAGAAAATTATATCAAAGAAAAAGGCTTTGCTTATACATTTTTACGGGATAATTTTTATTTAGATTTCTTCTTAGATTTATGCCTGGAAAACAGTGAAATTCGAGGCCCAGCTGGTGATGGTAAGGTTTCTGCTGTTGCTAGAGAGGATGTGGCTGAAGTAGCAGCAGTATTATTAACGCAGCCAGAAAAATGGCTTGATCGCGTTTTGAATTTAACAGGTCCTAAAGAGCTGTCAATGTCTGCTATTGCTGAAACTGTCAGCCATAAAACTAAGCAAGTAATTCCTTATATAGATGAGACAGTTGAGGAAGCTTATGCTTCACGCCGAGCTTGGCCTGCCCAGCAGTGGGAATATGATGCTTGGGTCAGTACTTATACAGCCATCAAAGCAGGTGAGCAGGCAGGCTTAACTTCAGATATTGAAAGAGTCTTAGGGCGCCCTGCAAAATCTTTAGAAGAATTGCTGAAAGACAGAGCCCCAAAGTCATTTTCATCTGATAATTAAAAACTTAAAGGAAAAGACATGCGCTTGGACAAATTTTTAACAGAATGCGGTCTTGGCTCGCGTTCTGAAGTGAAAATACTGCTAAAGAAAAAACTGATTAAAGTTAATGGTAAGATAGAAAGTTCACCTAAATATCATGTTAATGAGGCTTCTGACAGTATTTGCTTTAAAGACCAGAAGCTAGTCTATGAGAATTTTCTGTACTATATGCTAAATAAACCGCAAGGGGTTGTTTCAGCGACAAAAGATGATCAGCATCAAACCGTTTTGGATTTATTGGACCAGCCAGCACAAAACAAATCTGTTTTTCCTGTAGGACGCTTGGATATTGATAGCCATGGTCTTCTTTTACTGACTAATAATGGCGCCTTAGCACATGTCCTTCTATCACCTAAACAGCATGTGAATAAGCTTTATCGTGCTAAGATTTCTGGCCTTATGACAGCAGCCGATATTTTAGCTTTTGAAAAAGGTATTGAACTGGAGAATTTTGTCTGTCAGCCAGCACAGCTGGAAATCTTGTCTTTGGATAAGGAAGAAAATACCAGTCTGGTTCATATTAACATCAAAGAAGGAAAATTCCATCAAGTGAAGCGTATGGTTCAAGCATGTGGAAAAAAAGTAATTGATCTTAAGCGTCTGTCTATGGGTCCTCTGGTTTTAGATGAGCAGCTTAAACCAGGAGAATACCGGCGGCTGACGAAAGAAGAACTCCGCCAGTTGGCTGTATTCAATGTAAGCTTGTAGATAAAAGTGAGGCAGGGATGAAGAAAAAGTATGGGTTTTATCTGATGATTTTAGCTGCGGCAGGCATTGTATTATGGCTGCTGTATGTTAGAGCAGTTCCCAAAACATCAAGTAATGCTATTAAAAGCCATCAAAAATTATACGGAGTAACAGTTGATGATAGTTGGTATGGTAAAGTGAAAACAGCTGATATTGTCGCAGCTTTAAAAGCAATGCCAGTTAAACCTACAGTAAGAATCGTTATGTCCAAAGATCGTTCGGCAAAAGCCTATCAGCCTTTGTTTCAAAAGATACATCAAGTCGCTTATATTATGGCTTCTCCTGTTGATTCTTATGAAATGAACTTATATAAGGATACAGCCAGTTATCAAAAACGCTTTAAAGAGGCCTATCAGCAATTATCTGCCTATACTGACATATGGGAAATTGGCAATGAAGTAAATGGTACAGATTGGATCAAGCAAAAAGATCAGCTGATTAGCCACAAACTTTCTGCAGCCTATGACACGATTTCTTCGGCAGGCGGTAAGACAGCTCTAACCTTTTATTATGAAAATCCTGATCATCAGCACGATATGTTTCGCTGGATTAAAAGAAATATCTCCAATCATTTACGCAAGACAGTTGATTACAGTTTTATTAGCTATTATGAAGATGACAATGAAAATTATCAGCCTCATTGGTCCAGTGTTTTTAAAAAATTGCAGACTTTATTTCCGCATTCAGATGTAGGGATAGGAGAGTGTGGCAATACAGCAAAGAAGGCTACGGATAAAAGTAAGAAAGCTATGGCTCAAAGATACTATTCGATGCCCAACTATACGAGTCGCTATGTGGGAGGTTATTTTTGGTGGAATTGGGTGCAAGACTGTGTTCCGCATGAAAATAATACTGTTTATAAGACTATTTATCATCAATTGAAGTAGCTTCTTTATATCCTAAAACTATTTAACTTTCTCCTTAGCTATTATTCTGTACCTAACCTTAGCATAATTGTGTCTTTCTCTCAAAAATTAAAAGAAGATTTTATAACTTGATATTTGCTTATTCTTTCAATTCGTGATAAGATAAGTAAGATAAATAAGCAAAAAAGAGGTAAGAAAATTGGCTTTTGGAGATAATGGATCGCATAAAAAAACAGCTTTTGAGCGATTAACTTTAGTTGTCGTTGTTGTTATGGTTTTAGTGACTGTTGGAGCATTGGTTCTTAGCGCACTTAGTGCTGTTATTTAAAAAGAAACGCTTATGGGCGTTTTTTTAAGCGAATCAAGATAGGAAAAAAGTATGAGCATGTTTTTAGATACAGCTAAAGTGTCGGTTAAAGGCGGCCGAGGGGGCGATGGAATGGTAGCCTTTCGTCGGGAAAAGTATGTCCCTAATGGCGGACCTTGGGGAGGAGACGGAGGCCGAGGGGGCGATGTTATTTTTGTCGTTGACGAAGGCCTTCGCACTCTGATGGATTTTCGTTACAATCGCCATTTCAAAGCAAAAGCTGGTGAGAAAGGCATGACAAAAGGGATGCATGGCCGCGGTGCGGAGGACCTTTATGTTCATGTACCGCAAGGAACAACTGTCCGTGATGCAGAGACAGGCAAAGTGATAACCGACTTAGTAGAAAATGGCCAAGAATTTATTGCAGCTCATGGCGGCCGCGGCGGCCGCGGCAATATTCGTTTTGCGACATCGCGCAATCCAGCTCCGGAGATTTCCGAAAATGGGGAACCTGGTGAAGAACGTGAATTGACTTTAGAATTAAAAATTTTAGCTGATGTTGGTTTGGTTGGCTTTCCCTCAGTGGGAAAATCAACGCTTCTTAGCGTTATTACAGCTGCTAAACCTAAAATCGGTGCTTATCATTTCACGACTATTGTGCCTAATTTGGGTATGGTACGGACCAAATCTGGAGCTTCTTTTGCCCTAGCTGACTTACCAGGTTTAATAGAAGGAGCTAGTCAGGGTGTTGGCCTAGGAACACAATTTCTGCGGCATATTGAGCGAACACGCGTTATTTTACATGTGATTGATATGTCAGGAGCAGAAGGCCGTGATCCTTATGAAGATTATTTGGCTATTAATAAGGAATTAGAAACTTATAATCTGCGTTTGCTGGAGCGTCCGCAAATTATTGTGGCTAATAAAATGGACATGCCCCAAGCAGCAGAGAATCTTGAAAAATTTAAAGAAAAATTGGCTGCCAGCTATGGCGAATTTGATGATAAGCCACCAATTTTTCCTATCTCAGGTCTTGCGCATCAGGGCTTGGATGCTCTTTTGGATGCGACAGCGCAGCTGTTAGATCAGACAGATGATTTTCTGCTTTATGATGAATCAGATATGCAGGAAGAAGCTTATTATGGCTTTGCCCAAGAAGAAAAAGATTTTGACATCTCACGCGCAGACGATGCTGCTTGGCTGCTGTCAGGTGAAAAACTAGAGAAACTTTTTGCCATGACTAATTTAGAACGGGATGAGTCTATTATGAAATTCTCTCGGCAATTACGAGCTATGGGCGTTGATCAGGCTCTTCGTGAACGCGGAGCCAAGGACGGAGATCTTGTCCGTATTGGCAAGTTTGAATTTGAATTTGTGGATTAAAAAAAGATACAAAGTCCGTCAAGCGAGCAAAGCAAAAATAGGAATTTTGACGAAGAGCCGTGAGCTCTAGGGAAAAATTATCTTTTTTGCATAGCTCGTAGGACGTGTTCAGTTACTATGTTAGTCGTTATAGTGGACTAGCTACCAACCTTACTAACTACGTTAAGGACAGTAAGTATCGACTGTCTTAACTCCGTGTCGTAACAAATTCTATGCTGAGTTAGCCGGCTATGGTGTTCTGGCTTAATTCTGTGACTAGCAAAACTATCTAACGACTAGACGGCAAGCTCTATAGAGAGCATGCCTAGTCATCTTACTAGATCGAAAATGGGTTGGTATCGAACCCATTTTCTCCCGTCGTAATTGAGCTATTAAGCAAGTAGCGTAAAAATTATCTTTTTGCCCAGCTCCTTAGGACGTGTTCAATTGCTGAGTTAGCCGGCTAAGGTAGTCTAGCGCCTAACCTCACTAACTGCGTTAAGGCAGTAAGATTAACTGAAACGGCATAAGTGGGAGTCAGTCAAAACATTTAAAACGATCAAGATGGAGGTTTTACTATGGGCGATAAACCAATATCATTTAAAGATAAAGATGGCCATTTTGTATCAGCAGCCGATGTTTGGAATGCTGAAAAATTGGAAGAACTTTTCAATAAACTCAATCCCAATCGTAAATTGCGTTTGGAACGTGAGAAATTAGCTAAAGAAAAAGCAGGCGAAGCCAAGGAACAAGAGTCATAATGCTTGCCTTACTTACCTGCATAGAGGCTGGGTCAAAAGTGCTCAACTTCTTTATTAGTATAGGAATAACTTACAAGACGCAGTGGTTTGGAGAAACTCTGTTGACTTTAGTCAACTTAGAGTTTCCCATGCACAATTGATTAGACACTTTAGTGCCAATCAATCACTGTTGAGTGGGATCTAATGCGCTGATAAATCAGCTTTTACAACCCTACTCAACTGTGCGGGGGTGAGACGACGAAATCAAGTTTCTGCGAAACTACTGATTTCTGTCCCACTCCCTTTTTAATATTTTTGAAGGTCTTTGTTAGTCAATAGATAACGCGCATTAGCAACGTCGTCAATGAATTTTCTATCGTGAGAAACACTGATAATACAAGCCGGAAAATCCCTGAAGAGTTGCCGGATAAGAGGTTGACTGGTTGAAGAAAAATGCCTTGTCGGCTCATCAAGAATTAAGATATGATTTTGGGCTAAAACCATACGTGCTAAGAATAATTTTGCTTTTTGCCCGCCTGAAAGTTCAAGGACGGAGTGTTCGATTTCTTGTCTTGTAAATTGAAGGCTAGCAAGGAGTGTTCGAGCTTTTTCGATGTCTGATACCTGTGTTAAAAATGTTAAAGCAGTCATTTCTTTGTGAAAAACACTATCGTAATCTTGTGGCATATAACCGATTGAAAAATGATTTTTATCTAGCTCTTGGTAAATTTGTGTGAGCAGACGTGTCTTTCCGATACCATTTTTCCCAGTAATCACGAGTTTATCTTGACCTAAAATGGTTAAACTGACTTTTTGGCCAGTTGGTAAATCATGATTGCCCCAAGACAGAAGTTTTTTCTTTTTATCAAGAGGGACAATATCATCGAAAAATAGTTTTATACTATCCATTTCTTCAGGAAAATCGGCCAATTTTTCCTCTTCTTTGGCATAGCGTTTTTCAAGAGATAAGACATTTTTCATCTTTTTAGCCGCTAATCTCCCCATAGTGCTATCATGAGTATTTCGCACATTATATTCTGCCGCCTGATGAAGCCGTTGTATTTTAGCGTCTCTTTTAGCTTTTATACGGCGGTCGTTTTTGGCTTGTTCCAGTTGTTTGGTGTAAGCTTTGTGACGATAAGTCATATAATCTGTGTAATTTCCTGAAAAATAGCTTACGCGAGCAACTTGACGACGCTTTATTAACTCAAGGTGTAAAACAGCGGTAGCAGTTTTTTCTAGCAGAGCTTCATCATGAGAGATAAAAATAATTGCCTTGTCAGATGATTGAATGAATGCTTGTAAAATATCAATTGCCTGCGCATCAAGGTCGCTAGAAGGTTCATCTAGCAGGAGTAAATCATTATTTTCACCAGCTAATTTAGCCAGTTGCAGTTTTAATTTTTCTCCGCCAGATAAACTTTTCAAACTCTGATTTCTCTTTTCTAAGGCTTGAATATCCAAATCTAATCGCGCAGCCATTTGGTAAAAAGCATTGAAATCGAAGCTAACATAATCTAAATCATCATAAAGAAATTCTGAAACGGTCATCTTTTCTTGTTTTTGTGACAAAGCTTGTGGTAAATATCCAATTTTAGGAAAATGATTATCAATTTTCCCCTCGAGAATACAGTAGTTAGCAATTAATTGCGGAGACAAAATAGCCTTTAAAAGTGTTGACTTGCCAGTACCCTCTTCGCCAACAATAGCTAATTTATCCGCAGAATTGACGATTACATTTAAATCAGAAATTAGCTGTGTTAAGTCTTTAAGATGTGTAATGGTTAAATGATTAATTTGTAGCATAAGAACCTCGCTTTCAATAAAAAACTCTCTACCAAATCAAGTAGAGAGTGAGGTTCAGTTTTATCAAATCAAAAAGCAACCCAATAATGGTAATAAACGACCAGTAATTGGAATTGAAAATGAATTAAGAGCACACTAAAAACAAAACTTGATATGGTAGTATCAAAAATTTCTGTTCTTAGTTGTTCATTGCTCCATTTCCTCCTGAATGTTAAGTTGGTATTAGTTTACCAGAAGGCAAGATAAAAGTCAAAATTTATAGTAGATAGTACTAACAGCAGGTAACGTAAAAGATCAAGATGGTTTAGCATCCGACCTATAAAAAAGGTTATGACGCAAAAGGAGCAGGTTATTATCGAACCTGCTCCTTTTGCTAATAAGTGAGTTAGCTAAGTGTTATAGCTAACAGCTTTAGCTGTTAAGTTTTCTTACTCAGTTACACATTCAGCACCTTATCTAAAAAGTCCTTAAGACGTGGATGCTGCGGGTTATCAAAGATTTCTTCAGGCGTCCCATCTTCGAGGAATTGTCCGCCATCAGTGAAAATAACACGATTAGCAACTTTACGGGCAAAGCCCATTTCGTGAGTGACAATCAGCATGGTCATGCCTTGCTCAGCCAAGTCCCTCATAACATTAAGAACATCGCCAACCATTTCAGGGTCAAGAGCGGATGTTGGCTCATCAAACAGCATGATTTCTGGATTCATTGCTAGGCTGCGCGCAATAGCGACACGTTGCTTTTGACCGCCGGAAAGACTGTCAGGATAAGCTTGAGCTTTATCAGAAAGTCCCACTTTTTCTAAAAGTTCCATGCCGTGTTTTTGAGTTTCTTCCTTAGAGCCTTTACCAAGTTCGATAGGCGCAAAAGTGATGTTATCAAGAACAGTCATATGGGGGAACAGATTAAAGTGTTGGAAGACCATACCGATATTTTCTCGTGCCTTATCAACATTGGTAGAGGAGTCTGACAGCTCGTACCCATCCACAATAACCTTACCGCTAGTAACTGTTTCAAGGAGATTTAAAGTGCGAAGAAAGGTTGACTTTCCTGATCCCGAAGGTCCGATGATACAAACCACATCACCCTCGTGAAATTGAACATCAATTCCTTTAAGAACTTCATTTTTGCCAAAGGATTTATGTAAATCCTGAACATCAATTTTTAAGTCAGTCATTATTTAATCCTCTTTTCTAAACGTTTTGCTAGGCGGGTTAAGAGCGTTATGATTACAAGATACATAATAGCTAAAATAGCATACATGCGGAAGGATTGATAATTACGCGCAATGATAATCTTTCCTGCTTGGAAGAGTTCAATTAATCCAATAGCAGAGATAATAGTTGTATCCTTTAGTGAGATGACAAATTGATTGATAAAGTTAGGCAGCATCAATTTAAACGCTTGTGGCAAAATAATTCTTCTCATAGTTGTCTTATATGGAACACCCAAACTGCGGCTAGCTTCCATCTGACCGCTAGGAACAGCTTCAATACCGCCGCGGACAATCTCAGCAATGTAAGCACCGCCGTTTAACGTAAGAGCAATCGTACCTGCAACAAAGTCGTTTATTGGGCTTTGTTGGCCAGTGATGGACTCAATAAGGTTAGGAATTCCCCAGAAAATAAAGGCAGCAACAATCATCAATGGAATACCGCGAATCACATCAACAAAGATAGAAGCTATAATTCGAAGTGTCTTATAAGGGCTAACACTCATCATTCCAAAGAGGATACCGACAATCATAGCAAGAGCAAATGAAAGGATCGCTAAACTAAGTGTTGTACTAAGCCCTGATAAGAGTTGTTTATAGTTATTGGCAAGAAGTCCCCAAATGGTTGACTCATTAGAAGCTGAAGAGCCTTCTTTATTTTGGCTGTCATTAGAGAGGTATTTATTAATGATTTTATCGTATTGGCCCGATTTTTGAAGAGCAGCTAAACCATTGTTAAACATCTTAATCAGCTCAGGATTTGTTCCTTTTTTGACGGCAAAACCATACTCACCTGACTTTTCTCCAGGAATAGGCGCATCAAACTTACGCCCTTGTTTGATGGCGTATTTTAAAACAGCTTCATCATCCATGAGGGCATAGATGGAGCCTGAATTTAGACTATCATACATGGTTGAAGCTTCATCGAAAGATTTAACCGTGTAGCCGTATTTATCCTTATTTTTTTCCAGGAAAGTATAAGAAGCAGTCCCGTTTTTAGCCCCCACCTTTTTTCCTTTTAAATCTTTATAGGAGACGACTTTGCTGCCCTTACGAACAGCTAGCAAGGTATTAGAGGTATAGTAAGGATCTGAAAAATCAAAAATCTTTTTGCGTTCGTCAGTGATAGACATACCTGCCATTACAGCGTCTGCTTGACTAGATTGAACAGTATTTAAAGCAGCGTCGAAACCAGGGTTTTCCGTTGTAATCGAAAAACCTTGCTGTTTGGCAATAGCTTTGATGAGATCAATATCAATACCCACATATTTGCCGCTGCCATTTTGAAATTCAAAGGGTGCAAAAGAAGAATCCATGACAATCTTATAATTCTTTTTAACAGGTTTTGCTTTAGCTTTGGCATTACCAGTACTTGTACTGAGCGTTGATTTGGAACTTTTATTTGAAATCCATTTGGCCATAATAGCATCATAAGTGCCATCTTTTTTCATTTTTTTGAGCGCTTTATTAAAATCTGTGATGAGATGCTCATATTTGCTTCCTTTTTTAACGGCGAAAGCAAAGCTGCCAATAGACTCCCCTTTCATTTCAATGCGGAGATTTTGTCCTTGATTAATAGCATACTGTGCAACTGGCTTATCATCCATTACAGCATCAACAGCAGCAGATTCTAAACTATTATACATGGAATCGCCTGTGTCAAAAGATTTGATCTTATAGTCATACTTATCCTTATGTTTTTCAAGGAAATTCTGAGCGGCTGTACCATTTTTTACGCCGACTGTCTTTCCTTTCAATTGACTGTATTTAGTGATTTTATCTTTTTTGCGTGTAGCGATAACAATTTTTGTATCATAATAAGTATCTGAGAATGCAAAAACTTTTTCCCGCTCTTTGGTAACAGTTGTACCAGCCATTAAAGCATCGGCCTGGCCAGACTGAACAGCATTTACAGCGGCATCAAAACCAGGAAAGGACATCTTATAATCCCAGCCGCTGATCTCAGCAACCTTCTTGATAATATCAACATCAATCCCTTTGTAAACGTGATCGCTGTCTTTAAATTCAAAAGGTGCATAAGTGGAATCTGATACAATTTTAATATTGTCAGCCGAAGCCCTACTGCTGAACATAAAGAACAGTGCACCTATAGCTGTTACAAGAGCCAATAATTTCCTCTTCATGTTTACACTCCTTCATAAAAATTACGCCTTATTATACCAAATATTGATTCTTTAGGCAAGTTGGACCATCAATATATGTTAGGTTTTATAACATGTACAAGAATTTTTACTTTCCAGCATTTTAAAGAAGTATGTTAAAATAAGAGGGAGGTAACGATATGATTGATAAAAAAAGTGATAATAAATTTAAATTAGTTTCGAAATTTCAGCCTTCAGGTGATCAGCCGCAAGCAATTGAAAATTTAGTGGATAATATTGAAGGCGGCGAAAAAGCTCAGATACTAATGGGAGCAACAGGAACTGGAAAAACTTATACCATGAGTCAGGTCATTCAGCAAGTCAATAAGCCAACCTTGGTTATAGCTCATAATAAGACCTTAGCAGGCCAGCTTTATGGTGAATTTAAGGAATTTTTTCCTGATAATGCGGTAGAGTACTTTGTATCTTACTACGATTATTACCAGCCGGAAGCCTATGTCCCCTCTAGTGATACCTATATCGAAAAGGATAGTTCTGTTAATGATGAAATAGATAAGCTGAGGCATTCAGCAACGTCAGCTCTTTTAGAACGCAATGATGTTATTGTCGTAGCTTCTGTTTCTTGTATCTATGGTTTGGGTTCTCCAAAAGAATATGCCAATAGCGTTGTCAGTTTGCGTCCTGGTCAGGAAATTTCCCGAGATAAACTGCTTAATGACCTAGTAGGTATTCAATTTGAGCGCAATGATATTGATTTTCAGCGGGGACGTTTTCGTGTGCGCGGGGATGTTGTGGAAATTTTCCCAGCTTCCCGTGATGAACATGCTTTTCGTATAGAGTTTTTTGGTGATGAAATTGATCGTATTCGTGAGATTGAAGCATTGACTGGAAAGAATTTAGGGGAAGTAGAACATTTGGCTGTTTTTCCAGCAACTCACTTTATGACAAATGATGAACATATGGAATTAGCAATTGCTAAAATTCAGGCAGAGCTTGAAGAGCAGTTAAACTTGTTTGAATCTGAAGGTAAACTGTTAGAAGCACAACGCCTTAAGCAAAGAACGGATTATGATATCGAAATGCTGCGTGAAATGGGCTATACTAATGGTGTTGAAAATTATTCCCGACATATGGACGGAAGAACAGAAGGAGAGCCGCCTTATACACTGCTTGATTTTTTCCCAGAAGATTTTCTGATTATGGTGGATGAAAGCCATATGACTATGGGACAGATTAAAGGTATGTATAACGGCGATCGCTCGCGAAAAGAAATGCTAGTGAATTACGGTTTTCGTCTGCCTTCTGCTTTAGATAACCGCCCCTTGCGCCGTGAGGAATTTGAAAGCCATGTGCATCAAATTGTTTATGTATCTGCAACACCTGGAGATTATGAGATGGAGCAGACAGATACTGTTATTGAGCAGATTATCCGGCCGACAGGCCTTCTTGACCCAGAAGTAGAGGTCCGTCCAACCATGGGGCAGATGGATGACTTGCTGGAGGAAATAACCAAACGTACGCAAAAGAGCGAACGTACTTTTATCACCACTTTAACTAAAAAGATGGCAGAAGATCTGACAGACTATCTTAAAGAGATGGGAGTTAAAGTCAAATATATGCATTCTGATATCAAAACATTAGAACGTACGGAAATTATCCGTGATTTACGTTTAGGTGTCTTTGATGTTCTGATTGGAATCAACCTCTTGCGCGAGGGTATTGATGTGCCGGAAGTTAGTTTGATTGCTATCTTGGATGCCGATAAAGAAGGTTTTCTTCGCAATGAACGCGGTCTTATCCAAACGATCGGCCGCGCAGCGCGCAATAGTGAAGGACATGTGATTATGTATGCTGATACAGTCACTCATTCTATGCAAAGAGCTATTGATGAAACCCATCGCCGCCGTCAAATTCAAATGGCTTACAATAAAGAACATGGCATTGTTCCGCAAACAATTAAGAAAGAAATCCGCGACCTCATTGCTATTAGCAGAGCAAGCGATACAGATGTTACTGAAAAAGCAATTGATTATGAAGCAATGACAAAAGCAGAACGTCAAAAAGCTATTAAGAAATTACAAAATCAGATGCAAGAAGCAGCAGAATTGCTTGATTTTGAGTTAGCAGCTCAAATTCGGGATATGGTGCTGGAATTGAAAGCGATGGATTAGCTTTGATTTATCCATTACTTAAGAATAAAGGGAATTAAAGGAGAAAAAGAAGCATGCCTCGTAGTCAGGAAGTAATTTTAACCAATATGTGTATGATTGAAGACGGTGAGGGAAATATTGTTGTTCAAATCCGCGATCCTAAAAGATATACTTGGTCAGGTGTCGCTTTGCCTGGAGGTCATATTGAAGAGCATGAGTCCTTGCATGAATCCGTTGTCCGTGAAATTTGGGAAGAGACGGGCTTAGTTATTAAGGAGCCTAGATTGGTAGGGATGAAACATTGGCACACTGAAGACGATATCCGCTATCTTGTATTTTTATATAAAACGAATCACTTTGAAGGGACAGTTCGTTCAACAGAGGAAGGAGAGGTGTCTTGGGTTAAAAAGGCAGATTTACCGAAGATGGACTTAGCATATGACCTTCTAAATCTGATTCGTGTCTTTGATGACGAAAATCTTTCAGAACTTTTTTATAGTGAACGTCTAGCAGATGGCTTTGTTCGAGAATTTTGGTAAATTCAGTTGAAACCAATTGAATTTTTATAAAAAAATACTTGACAAATGCATAATTATAAAATATAATTTATAATATCTTATCGCTATTAAAAAGAATTGAGGTTAATTATGAAATTACTAAAGAAAGTTTTGTTAGGAACAGGCGCTCTTATCGCTTTAACAGCCCTTACTGCTTGTGGCAGCTCTCAAAAAGATACACTGAAGGAGATTAAAAATAAGGGAAAAATTGTTGTCGCCATGAATCCGGAATTTGCTCCTTTTGAATTTAAGACTTTGCAAAAAGGAAAAGATACTATTGTTGGTTCTGATGTTGAACTGGCAAAAGCTATTGCTAAGGAAATTGGGGTCAAAGTTGAATTTTCTTCAATGTCTTTTAATAATGTCTTATCAAGCGTTCAGTCAGGTAAAGCAGATGTAGGTATTTCAGGTATTTCTGCTACTAAGGAACGCCAAAAAGCTTATGATTTTTCAGAAACCTATTATGAATCTGTTAATGTTGTTATTGTTAAAAAGTCTGAACTGAATAAATATAAAAAGACGAATTCTTTCAAAGGCTTATCTGTAGCTACACAAAAAGGTTCCATCCAAGAAACGGTTGCTAAGGAACAGCTTACAGGCGCTAAGAATGTTTCTCTTGTTCAAAATGGTGAGATGATTAATGAACTAAAATCAGGACAAGTTGATGGTGTTGTTTTAGAAAAGCCTATTGCAGAAGGCTATGTTGCTAAAAATGATGATCTTGCTATTGCTGAAGTCAAACTGAAATCAGGATCATCTGATGCCTATGCCGTAGCTATGCCAAAAGGCAGCACAAAACTGAAAGCTAAGATTAATAAGGTTATTAAGAAACTTAAAAAGACAGATCAGATCAATAAATATGTCAAAGAGGCCTATAAGTTATCGGTATCTCATAAAAAATAGGAAGAAGTCAAGTTTTAAACTGCATCCTTCAAGTTGGACAAAATAGCCAATTTGGATGCAGTTTATTTTTGTTTTCTTTCCTTTTTACCGCTCAAGGGACTGTGTTTTAATATTGACAAGTCAAGCCTTATTCAGTATCATCAATATAGGTTAGAAAATCAAAGGAGTCAGTATGAAATTACCACGTTTTGGAGTGGAAGAGTGGCTAAATGTACATGAAAAAAGTGCCAGTCATGATATCGCTGGTGTAACAATATCTTCTTTAAGCTTGGCGGAACTTTTTGAGCTAACGCAACAAGATATCAATCTTTTTTACCAAGAACTGGCTCTAAAGAAAATGGATTATGGCTGGATAGAAGGCTCTCCAGAGTTCAAAAAAGAAGTTTGCCAACTTTATGAAACAGTCACAACTGAGCAAGTTTTGCAGACTAACGGAGCGACAGGTGCTAATATGCTTGTGCTTTATGCACTTATTGAACCCAAAGATCATGTTATTTCCATGTTTCCAACTTATCAGCAGCTCTATGATATTCCCAAATCTTTAGGAGCGCAAGTTACTTTGTGGCCTGTTAAGGAAGAAAATAAGTGGCTGCCAGATTTAGATGAGCTGCGTCAGTTAATTCGTCCTAATACTAAGATGATCTGTATCAATAATGCCAATAATCCAACAGGTGCTATTATGGATGAAACTTATTTAAAGGAATTAGTTTCCATTGCTGAGTCCTGCGGAGCTTATATTTTAGCTGATGAAGTCTATAAATCCTTCTCCTTGCAGCAAAATGTCCCAGCTATTGTAGATCTTTATGAAAGAGGGATCTCTGTAGATAGTCTTTCCAAAACCTATTCTTTACCAGGTATTCGAGTTGGCTGGGTGGCTGCTAGTAAAGCTATTTCGGATATTTTAAGAGACTATCGTGATTATACAATGATCTGTGCTGGTGTTTTAGATGACATGCTGGCTGCTTTTGCTTTGAAGCATCGTTTAGCGATTATTAAAAGGAACCAAAAGATAGTTACGAAAAATTTCCAGATTTTAAAGAACTGGTTAGCTAAAGAAACAAGAGCTCAGGCAGTGTTGCCGAATCATGTCTCAATGGCCTTTGTTAAACTTGATGTTCCGCTTGCTATTGAGGCATTTTGTAAGCAGCTTTTAGCAGATTATGGTGTTTTGCTTGTTCCTGGAAATCGCTTTGGGATTGAAGGCCATGTCCGTCTAGGATATTGCGGCGATCAAGATATGCTTAGAGAAGCCTTAAATAGACTTTCCCAGTGTTTACATCAATATGATTGATTTCCCTTTTATATTGCTGCTGTAAAAAATTAGAAAAGAGAAAAATGAAAATGAAAAAAATTGGTCTGTTGCTGCTTAGCTTTTTAGCTGCAATCTTATTAGTAGCTTGTACTTCTTCAAATTCCAATAATCTGGAGAATAACATTAAAAATAAGAAAAAACTGGTTGTAGCTGTTAGTCCTGATTATGCACCTTTTGAATTTAAAGCTTTAATGAAGGGCAAGGATACCATTGTGGGTGCTGATATTAAATTAGCAAAAGAGATCGCAGATGAGTTGGGAGTAAAGTTAGAACTATCATCAATGAGTTTTGACAATGTGCTGTCTAGTTTGAAAACAGGGAAAGCCGACATTGCTATTTCTGGACTTTCTTATACAAAGGAGCGAGCTAAAGCATATGATTTTTCTACTCCTTACTACAAGACCGAAAATGCTATTCTTGTTAAAAAATCTGATCTTAACAAATACACCTCCCTATCTTCATTTAATAAAGCTAAAGTTGCTGTCCAAAAAGGAACTATTGAAGAAAAGCTGACAAAAGATCAATTATCACAGTCGAATGTGACGGCTTTGACAGCCATGGGAGAAGCAGTAAATGAACTGAAATCAGGCCAGGTCGATGCTATTGATCTGGAAAAGCCGGTAGCAGAAGGGTATCTGACACAAAATAAGGAGCTAGCTATTGCTAAAGTCGCCTTAAAGACAGGTGAAGGAGACTCCAAAGCGGTAGCATTGCCAAAAAATAGTGGTAAACTTGTGAAAACCGTCAATAAGGTTATTAAAAAACTGAAAAAAGAAGGAAAATATAAACAATATATCAGCGAGTCTGCTCAATTAACAGATAAGCAGGTAAAGGATTAATACTATTTAAATTAATACTAGCTATTAGCAGAAAAAATTTGGAATTTTCTATTGGTTCATAGGATCATAGCCAGCTTTCACTGTTTTATGAGTCACAATAATGAAAATAGAAGGAAAATACGAGAAAATGTCTTGACATCTACGCCAGATTTTGTGTATAATGTCTGGGAACGTATTATGTTACAATGAAATTGAGGGGAGTGAGATACATGTCAAAAACTGTAGTGCGTAAAAATGAATCACTTGATGATGCTCTTCGTCGTTTCAAACGTTCTGTAACGAAAGCTGGTACTCTTCAAGAATCACGCAAACGTGAATTCTACGAAAAACCTTCTGTAAAACGCAAACGTAAATCAGAAGCAGCTCGCAAACGCAAAAAATTCTAAAAGTGATCTAATAAAACTAAGAGAAGGCAAGTGCCTTTTTTTAGTTTATAACAAAGTGGATTTTGGTCAACTGGAGTGGGTTGACATGACCTAACATCAAGAGAGGACAAGATTTGTCCTCTCTATTTTGATGTTCAAGGCAGTGCAGATCTTTAGTCTTAATATTTTTCTTGCTGTTAGTTTGGTATTGGCCAGTGTGTTCCTAATAAGCTTAAGATTATGATATAATAAAAACGATCATTTTAAGAACAAGAAAGGGAAATAATTATGGTCAAGATGGTTTTAGGGAGTTCAGACGCCCAAGCCAGTTCCGTAGGAACGCTTGCTGATAATTATAAGGCTGGTTTTGAACAGCTGGTCAAATCCATAGACCAGCTGGCTAATGAAGACAGGCTGTCTGGTTCGGCCTACAGCAATATCAAGAACTATGGCAGCAGTGTGGTCAAACCTTTAGCCCAAGCCTTTGTCCTTCTGGCAGAGGCGGCTAAGGCCGATATCAAGAAGCTGCCGGATGAGTACCGCGCCAGTGTCGGCAATGAGGATTTGGATGAAGAGACTTTAACAGCTCAGATCCATGCCTTGAACTCTACGCTTGCTACCAACCGCGCGACTAAAACGGCTATGAAACGCATTGACAGCGCTGCGGATACGCAGTCTTTCGATCAGGCGATTAGTGCTGATGAGGGGACTAAGCGGGATTTGGAAGAGAAGCTGCGCAAGCTCCGGGAGTACAATGCTAAATCTTCTGGTTTTTTCAGCGATATTGCAGGCTTAGAGAGTGCGGTCAATACGGGGCTTTCTCAGCTGCAAAGCGGGATCTCAGGTTTTAATGGGACTTTCACCCTGCCCAGTAAGAAGGAGTTGGCCTGGACCAAGACGATTAAGTCCCAGTGGGAACAGCGGGAGGCTTATTTGGCAGCTGCTGCCAAGGTTAATAAGGGTGATAAACTCACTGACAAGGATGCCAAGGCGATTAAAGCTTATCAGAAAAATCATCCAGGTTTAAATATTGATAAGTCTGTGATTAAGGCGGCTGATAAGAAAATGGGTGACGTCAAAGATTTTGCCAAACAACTTTCTAAAGAAATTGGAATCAGTTATGAAGAAGCCTATAACTTTATCGTAAATGGTGTTCTTTCAGACGAAAATAAGCAAAAAATGAAACTACTAAAGAATAGCGTTAAGTATGCAAAAGGTGGTTTGTATATTAAATCTTCTTATAGGTATTGGCTGAAACATAAAGGTGAGTGGACAGATGAGATGTTTAAAGCTAGAACATTTTCAAAGGGAGGCGCTCAAATTGAGGATGTCAAATATGCTGGAAAATATTTAAAGAAAAGCAAAAAACTCAAAACGATCACTTCCAAGCTCACATCTTATGAACATGGTCGTCTAAACAGAGATCTAAAGATGATGAAAGAAAACCAGGTTGCTGGAAGACTCGGAAAAATCGGTAAAGCGGCAGGTAAAGCCCTAAAAGTTGCTGGATGGTTAGGTACTGCTATTGATGCTAAGGTTTCAGCTGAAGGTTATAAGAAAAAAGGTTACAGTAATGAGCAGACGGCAGCACTAGCTACCCGTAAGGTAGCGGTTGACATGACAGCCTCTGCTGTTGGAAGCAATGTCGGTCGTGTAGCAGGTGCATGGGTCGGGCAAATGATTATTCCAATTCCGGGAGTAGGAGCAGCTATTGGTTCAGTCGCAGGAAGCATTCTTGGAGGAATAATTGGAAGTAAAGTTGGCGATGCAGTTAATGCCCAAATGGATAAAGGAGTAAAACCTAAAAAATCAGGATGGAGTTGGCCATGGTGATGATATTAAGAACACTATTGTTTCCCATTGATAATGGGATGGGAAAAGGATTAAGTGGAGATGGCTATTCTGCTGAGTACGATGTCTGGACGGGCAAGGTAACTTGGCGAAAAGCTACAAAGGAAACGATTGAAAAGCAAAAATCACTGACATCAATTTTGATGATCATTTCCGCTTCCTTATCCCCTTTTGTAGTAGCGGGACTCTTGCTGCTCGTGAGACAGTTAAATCTTTTGGGTAGTGCGTGGTCAGGTAAGATTGATAAATATGCGCCGATTATTCTTGGAGTTATTCTATTTCTAGCTTTTGAAGCTTTAATGCTGGCTATAAGGGTGCGTGATCCTTTGGCTGATGCGGCACCCCCTATCGAAAGGCAACATGAGTACTTTAAGGAGATGTTTGATTTCGCAATAAGAAAGAATATTGGCGGAGATAGAATTCCTCCTTACGTAGGCACGTATTTATCTGTTTTAGTAGCTCTGCTTGCTATTCCACTTAGTTACTATTTTTACCTGCATTCAACTTCATCTGGGGATTATCTTGAGATGTTATCTGTAACAAGTGTTTTGGTTTCTTTGTTTCCCAGCTTTCTGTGGAATGGTGTTTTAAAACACATTATTTATCTCAAACTCATTCGTAAAACGAAAGGACAAGCCAATGAGTAAACTGGATAATATTTTATGAATCAGTAGGCCAGTTGGATTAGTAGTAAAGTTAATGAAAACTTGGATATAGATAGAAAACCTAAAAAATCAGGATGGACTTGGCCATGGTAATGATATTAAGAACATTGTTGTTTCCCATTGATAATGGGATAGGAGAAGGATTAAGCGGAGATGGCTATTCTGCCGAGTATGATTTATGGACTGGCAAAGTGACTTGGCGACAAGCGACAAAGAAAACAATTGATAAACAACAGGCTCTTACTTTTAAGCTGTTAGCCGTTTCCTCTGTTTTGTCTCCGCTTACGGTAGCAGGACTTTTAATGTTGAGTCGTAGTTTTCCTATTTTTAATACTGATTTATCTGATAAACTCGATCGGTATGCTCCGATTATTCTAGGAATTGTTTTATTTCTAGCTTTTGAAGCTTTGATGCTTGCCATAAGGGTTCGTGACCCAATTGCACAGGTAGAACCCAGTTTGGAGAGACAACATGAGTATTTTAAGAAGATGTTTGACTTTGCCATAAGGAAGAATATTGGAGGTAAAATTCCTTATTTAACAGCCTATTTATCTACTACTCTTGCCTTAATCTGTATACCGCTTAGTTATTATTTTTACTTGCATCCGACTTCATCTGGAGATTATCTGGCTGCGTTATTTGCAACAAGTTTTTTTGTTTCTCTGTTTCCAAACTTAATATGGAACCTTATTATTAAACACATTATTTACCTTAAACTCATTCGCAAAACGAAAGGACAATAATTATGAATAAACCAGAACATATTTTACCGATTGGTACGGTCGTACTGACTGAAACAGGAGAAGTGCCTTTGATGATTATCAGCCGTGCCTCTCTTTATGATGATAATGGAGAAATCGGCTATTTTGACTATGCTGCGGTCCCTTACCCAGAGGGTATGGGAAATGACAATGAATACCTTTTCTTTAATCATGAGGATATCGCTGATGTCATTTATTTTGGCTATATCAATTCGCATGAACAAATTTTCGCTGAGCAGTATGATGAACTGGTGAAAGAATCAGGTTATAAAAAATTAACTTTAGATCCTAGTCAAATTAAATAGCAGTATCAAAAGCTATAAATCAGCTGTTAATAAAAGGCTCAGAAGTTATTTGATGCTTTTGCTAAAGGAGTTAAGCTTCAAAAGTGCTTTTATGATGAAAAGGCAGGTAAAGAAATCGTTATAATTTTTGTTGGCTATGGCTTACTAAAAATTAAAAGTCTAGTGGTCAAAATGGTATTAAGAAGCTCTAATGCCCAAGCCAGTTCCGTGGCTGCTCTAGCCAGTAACTACAGCATGGAGTTTAGAAGACATAAGAAAAAGGTTGGATTTTCTGCCAACCTCTTTTCTTATATTTATTAATTTTGTTTTTTAAGAAGATCTTTAATTTCTGTAAGCAATTCAACTTCTGTAGGACCAGCTTCAGTCTCGGCTTCAGCTTCTGGCTTTTTGCCAAATGACATTGCTTTGTTCGCAGCTTTAACAACGAAAAAGAGCGTTGTGCCGACGATAAGAAAATTAATGACGGCGCTTAGAAAGCTGCCATAAGCTATACCATTCCAGGAAAGGTCAGCGATGTTTTTAACTTGAGCAGCTTTCAGAAGTGGATTGAGGAAAAGAGGGGTTATCACATCAGAAACTAATGAAGTAATGATAGCATTGAAGGCAGCCCCCATAACTACGGCTACAGCTAAATCAAGGACATTTCCCTTAAACAAAAATTCTTTCAGTTCTTTAATCATGACAAGATGATATTTCCTTTCTTTTTTATCAGTTTTTAATTATACCTTAAGACTGTAGGGTTGACAATAGATATGCTCACTTAGACTTAAATTTTAATAAAAGTGTCATATCAGGTTAAAAGGTTTGAGAATATTGGCAGCTCCGCCCTAGTCTTTTGTTTTACAAAAGTGCTCTCAAGTGGTATAATTTTAATGCTAAAATGCATTTTTAGGCGGAGGTGATAACTTGGCTATTGACAAAGAAGCAATCAATGAAATCAAAAGCAAGATCAACATTGTAGATGTGATCGGAGAAGTTGTCAGCCTTTCACGAGCAGGACGTAACTATTTAGGCTTATGTCCTTTTCATAAAGAAAAAACGCCATCTTTTAATGTTATTGAAGATAGGCAGTTTTTTCATTGCTTTGGTTGCGGTAAGTCTGGAGATGTTTTTAAATTTCTGGAAGAGTATCGCAATATCAGCTTTTTAGAAAGTGTCCAGCTCTTAGCAGAACGCTCAGGAGTTTCAATAGCAATTTCCGATCAGCAGAGTCAAACCAAGAAACAAGAACACCCTCATCAGGGATTGTTTAATATTAACGAGGATGCCTGTAAATTTTATCAAGCTGTCTTAAAAACGACGAAAGTCGGAGAAGCAGCTCGCCGCTATCTTTATCAGCGCGGTCTGACAGATGAACTGATTGACTATTTTAAGATTGGTTTGGCTCCGGATAAACATGATTATCTTTACCGTGCTATGCTGAAAAAGTATAGTGAGCAGGCGATGATGGATTCTGGACTTTTTAATTTATCAGAAAGAAATGCTGTTTATGATGCTTTCAGAAATAGGATTATGTTTCCCTTAGCAGATGAATATGGACATGTTCTTGGTTTTTCAGGCCGGATCTGGGCAAAAAAAGACCTTCAGAATAAAGCAGCAAAATATAAGAATACACGATCTACGGTTATTTTTAATAAATCTTATGAACTCTACCATTTAGATAAAGCAAAAGCAACTGCTAGAAAGACACATGAGCTTTATCTGATGGAAGGTTTTATGGATGTTATTGCGGCTTATCGCTCAGGCGTGACAAATGCTGTGGCTTCTATGGGAACTTCTTTAACCGCAGAGCATGTTGAACATCTAAAAAAACATGCCCGAAAAGTGGTATTAACCTATGATGGAGACAGTGCTGGGCAAAATGCCATAGCTAAATCATTGGAGCTCTTGCATGATTTAGCTGTAGAAATTGTTAGAATTCCTGGACAGATGGATCCAGATGAATTTGCTAAGGAAAATTCAGAAGAAGAACTGGCTAAACTCTTACAGCAGTCACGAATTAGCAGTGTCGAATTTTGGATTGATTATCTCAAACCAGAAAATAGTGATAACTTACAGGCAGAAATTGATTATGTAGAAAAAATAGCCAAAATTATTGCAGCTTCTCCGTCAATAACAGCTCAAAATACTTATGCCAATATCGTAGCAGACTTACTGCCTGATTTTGATTATCAGCAGGTTGAGCAGGCTGTGAATGCGGAACGGTTACAGGTACGTTCTCAAATCAGCCAGCAGTCTCAGGCTAATCAAACTGTTATTAGGGAAATGCCTGTGGCTAAACAACTAACAGCTCTGATAAAAGCAGAAAGTCAGCTTTTTCACCGCTTACTTCATCATGATTATCTTTTAAATGAATTTCGAAACCGTGAAGATTTTGAATTTGAGACAAAAGATATTCAAGAACTTTATCAAATTTTAAAAACGAATGGCGAGATCAATCCATATGATTTATCTCAGCTCCCGTCTCATTTGCAGGCAGCCTATTATCGTATTTTAGAGGAAAATCTGCCTGAGGAAATAGCAGATGGTGAATTGCAGCAGATTGAACTTTGGCGAGAAAAGTATCTAAAAAAGCAAGAGATGCAAAAACAAAACAAACTTATTCGTGAGAACAGCAGTCACGGAGATATAGAGGCAGCTGTCAAAGGTTTAGAAGAGCTTATCGCTCAGAAAAGAAATATGGAATAAGAGGAAAACATGGCAACTAATAAAAAAATACCAACTACTTTTAATGTTCAAGTCGCAGATTTTATTCGAAATCATAAAAAAGAAGGAATAGCTGTTGATGATGAAATCACTGATAAATTAGTCATTCCCTTTGAGCTGGAAGCTGAGCAAATTGATGATTTGCTTGAGCGTTTGACAGACGGCGGTATTTCTATTACTGACCAAGAAGGTAACCCTTCTACAAAATATGTTGTTGAAGAAATTAAACCCGAAGAATTAACGGATGAAGAACTTTTAGGCAATAATTCTGCTAAAGTCAATGATCCTGTTCGGATGTATTTAAAAGAAATCGGTGTTGTCCCTCTTTTAAGCAATGAAGAAGAAAAAGAACTTGCCATTGCTGTAGAAAACGGAGATTTAGAAGCTAAACAGCGTTTAGCTGAAGCTAATCTGCGCCTGGTCGTATCGATTGCTAAGCGTTATGTCGGCCGCGGTATGCAATTTCTTGATCTGATTCAGGAAGGGAATATGGGCTTGATGAAAGCCGTGGATAAATTTGACTATTCTAAAGGGTTTAAGTTTTCTACTTATGCGACTTGGTGGATTCGCCAAGCTATTACACGAGCAATAGCCGATCAAGCACGGACTATCCGCATTCCTGTCCATATGGTGGAGACGATCAATAAATTAGTTCGTGAACAGCGCAATCTTTTGCAGGAATTAGGGCAGGATCCTACACCAGAGCAGATTGCAGAACGTATGGACATGACACCTGATAAGGTACGTGAAATTTTAAAAATTGCTCAGGAGCCTGTTTCTTTAGAAACTCCCATTGGAGAAGAAGATGACAGTCATCTAGGGGATTTTATTGAAGATGAAGTTATCGAAAATCCTATTGATTACACAACTCGTGTTGTTCTTCGTGAGCAGTTAGACGAAGTTTTAGATACACTTACAGACCGCGAAGAAAATGTCCTTCGGTTACGTTTTGGATTAGATGACGGAAAGATGCGTACACTGGAAGATGTTGGCAAGGTCTTTAATGTTACGCGGGAGCGGATCCGTCAGATTGAAGCAAAAGCACTTCGTAAATTAAGACACCCGAGCCGCAGTAAGCAGCTGCGCGACTTTGTTGAAGATTAAGAGGTAAGGATAATGGCAGATACAAACTATACTCCAGAGGAAGTAACCAAAATTAAAGATAGAATTCTTGAGGCTCTTGAAATGGTTATTGATCCAGAATTGGGCATTGATATTGTTAATCTAGGCTTAATCTATGATATTCGTTTCAAAGATTCTGGACAGACAGAGATTGATATGACTCTGACAACTATGGGCTGTCCTTTGGCTGATTTGATTACTGATCAAATCCATGATGCTTTGAAGGATGTGCCAGAAGTTTTGGATATTGACGTTAAATTAGTTTGGTCTCCGGCTTGGTCAATTGAGAAGATGAGCCGCTATGCTAGAATAGCATTAGGGATTCGTTAGCGAAGTATAAAAAAAGCAAATCGCCTAACTGCTGTGTTCATTAGCAGTTGTTTATCATGCTACTAAAAAGAGACGGCTCTTTTGCCGTGCTTCTTTATAATGAATGACACAGTCATCATGGTGTAATGACACAGTCATCATGGTGTTTAGAAATCTATCTTATTTTCGTCTTGATGTGATGAAATAAAAAATTGTTTAAAGGAGTTTATTTTATGATTTTGATTACAGGAAGTAATGGTCAGTTAGGAACAGAACTGCGTTATTTGCTTGATGAAAGAGATGAAGAATACGTTGCTGTTGATGTGGCTGAAATGGACATTACAAAGGCGGAAAAAGTGGATGAAGTTTTTGCACAAGTACGCCCGACGCTTGTTTACCACTGTGCAGCCTTTACAGCTGTGGATGCTGCTGAGGATGAAGGGAAAGAACTTGATTATGCCATCAATGTAACAGGGACAGAAAATATTGCACAGGCCTGTAAGAAATATGATGCCGCTCTTGTTTATGTTTCTACTGATTATGTCTTTAATGGTGAAAAGCCAATCGGTCAAGAGTGGGAAGTAGATGATAAAACGGATCCTCAGACGGAATACGGACGTACAAAGCGTCTGGGCGAGGAAGCTGTTGAAGAAACTTTGGATCGTTTTTATATTATCCGTACAGCTTGGGTATTTGGCAATTATGGTAAAAATTTTGTTTTTACCATGCAAAACCTTGCTAAAAAACACAATACTTTGACAGTGGTTAATGACCAGCATGGGCGTCCAACCTGGACACGAACCTTAGCAGAATTTATGACTTATTTGGCTGAAAATCAAAAGGACTTCGGCTATTATCATCTATCTAATGATGCGAAAGAAGATACAACATGGTATGATTTTGCCGCTGAAATTCTTAAAGATACTGATGTAGTTGTTAAGCCAGTTGATTCAAGCCAATTTCCTGCCAAGGCAAAGCGCCCTTTTAATTCAACAATGAGCTTGAAGAAGGCAAAAGCGACAGGTTTTGTTATCCCTACCTGGCAGGAAGCTTTGCAGGAATTTTATAAACAAGACGTAAAGAAGTAATACAGAAAAAAATAGAGTTTCAGCTTAATAGACACTATTTCCAGAACTTTACTGAAAGGTTATAGTCATTAGAAAGTCAGGCTTTAATCAATTCTGTGTTTAAAAATATAAAGAGCCATCATATTATCATATGATAGAGGAGGCTGGGACTAAAGTCCTGCCTCTTTTTTTGTATGATACTCGTCAAGCTAGCTCAGTGTTGCCTTGCCGCAGGCAGGACTGCCTGCGGCAAGCTTTCTCTTTTGTTTTTTGGATTTTCATTGAGTTAAGGCATTTACTGATTATTTCCTCTCTTATTTTTCGCAAAATCCCTTTGAATATGCTATAATGATAATATTGCAGTTTTAAGATGGAGGAGTGTCATTTGCGTCATATATTCATCATTGGAAGCAGAGGTCTGCCGGCGAAATATGGCGGTTTTGAAACTTTTGTGGAGGAATTAGTCAAACATAGAAAGTCTAAAAACATATCCTATCACATTGCTTGTCTCAGCGATACTGAACAGCATAAACATTTTGACTATTTAGGTGCAGACTGTTTCACTATCAAGGCTCCTAAAATAGGACCGGCGCGTGTCATTGCCTATGATATCATGGCAGTCCGTTATGCCTTAAAGCTTGTAAAAGAACAAAATATAACTAAACCTATTTTTTATATTTTGGGAAATACGATAGGTGCTTTTATTAGACCATTTGCTAGAAAAATTCAGAAAGTAGGCGGACTTCTTTTTGTCAATCCCGATGGACTGGAATGGCGTCGTTCAAAATGGTCCCGTCCCATTCAGTTTTATTTGAAATATGCTGAAAAATGTATGACAAAATCAGCTAATATAATGATTTCGGACAATGCAGGCATTGAAAGTTATCTGAAGCAGTCTTATCCATGGTCAAAAACAGCTTTTATTGCTTATGGTACGGATTTGTCTCCTTCAGGCCTAGATGAAAATGCTGAAAAGGTTCAGAGCTTTTATCAGAAATGGTGTCTTAAAGAAAAGGATTATTATTTGATTGTAGGGCGCTTTGTTCCTGAAAATAATTATGAAACAGCTCTTATAGAGTTTATGAAGTCTAAAACTAAGCGTGATTTGATTATTATATGTAACTATGAGGGCAGTGATTACTTTGAGAAATTGCGGGAAAAAACAGGATTTGATAAAGATTCTCGTGTTAAATTTGTTGGCACTGTTTATGATCGGGCTCTTTTAACTTACATTCGGGAAAATACTTTTGCCTATATTCACGGCCATGAAGTTGGGGGGACCAATCCAGGTTTGCTTGAGGCTTTGGCCCATACAGACTTAAATCTTGTCTTGGGAGTTGATTTTAATAAAAGAGTAGCAGAAGAAACAGCTTATTATTGGAATAAAACTTCAGGAAATTTATGTCAGCTGCTAGAAAAGGTGGATGGACAGACAGATTATTCTGCCTTAGGGCAAATGGCAAAAGAACATATGAGATCTTATTATACTTGGGAGAAAATTGTAGGAGAGTATGAGGAATTGTTTTTAAATGAAAATTAATATTCTACTATCAGCTTACAATGGCCAAGAATTTATTGCAGAACAAATCGAAAGCATTCAAAAACAAAGTATAAAAGACTGGAACCTTTTCATTCGTGATGATGGTTCAACCGATAAGACTCCTGAAATTATTGCAGCTTTTGCTAAGCAGGATGAACGCATTCATTTTATTAATGCCAATCATCGCGAAAACTACGGTGTGATTAAAAATTTTTATACTCTTTTAAAATATGATAAGGCTGATTATTATTTTTTCAGTGATCAAGATGATATTTGGATCCCTCAGAAATTAGAATTAACGCTAAAAAGTGCCCAAAAAGAAAAGCAGACAGAGCCGCTTTTAGTTTATACCGATCTAAAAATAGTGAATCAGGAATTGACCGTCTTACATGAGAGTATGATCAAGACACAGTCTCATCATGCCAATACAAGCTTGCTGCAAGAGCTGACTGAAAACACAGTCACCGGCGGCACAATGATGATTAACCATAGTCTTGCTGAAAAGTGGGAGAGACTTGATCATATTATCATGCATGACTGGTATTTAGCTTTACTGGCAGCCAGTTTGGGAAAATTAATTTATCTTGATGTTCCGACAGAATTATACCGCCAGCATGATAGCAATGTACTTGGTGCCAGAACTTGGAGCAAACGATTAAAAAATTGGCTGAGACCGGATCAATTATTTGCGAAATATTGGTGGTTGATCACAGCCAGTCAGAAACAAGCTAAACTGCTGTTGGCATTTGATTTATCAAAAGAGAAGCGCCAGCTGGTTGAAGCCTATGTAACCTTGCTGGAGCAATCATTTGTAAAAAGAATAAATTTACTCAGACAGTATGGGTTTGCCAAAAATAGAGCTTTTCATACTTTTGTCTTCAAAACATTGATTATTACGAAAATTGGTTATAGGAGAAAATAAATGGACTTTTTTAGTCGTAAGAATCGTATTCTTTTAAAAGAACTTATTAAAACAGACTTTAAACTGCGCTATCAGGGCAGTGCTATTGGCTACCTCTGGTCAATCTTAAAGCCTCTTTTGCTCTTTGCTATCATGTATATTGTATTTGTTCGCTTTTTGCCTTTAGGAGGAGATGTTCCTCATTGGCCTGTTGCTCTTTTATTGGGAAATGTTGTTTGGAGCTTTTTCCAAGAAGCGACTTTAATGGGAATGACCTCTATTGTAACCCGCGGGGACTTACTGCGTAAGCTCAATTTTTCTAAACAGACAATTGTGATTTCAGCTATTTCAGGAGCAACGATTAATTTTGGAATTAATTTGCTTGTTGTTTTGGTCTTTGCTCTTCTTAATGGGGTTCACTTTGGTTTGCATTGGAATTTGTTGCTTTTAGTTCCTCTCTTTATTGAGCTTTTACTGTTTTCAACAGGTATTGCTTTTATCCTTTCTACTTTATATGTCAAATATCGTGATTTCGGTCCTGTCTGGGAAGTTGTTTTGCAAGGTGGTTTTTATGCCACACCGATTATTTATGCGATTACCTTTATTGCAGCTCGTAATATTGTAGCAGCTAAGGTTCTTTTGCTGAGCCCTATTTCTCAGATTATCCAAGATATGCGCTATATTTTGATTGATCCTGCCAATGTGACCATCTGGCAAATGATTAATCATAAAGGTATTGCCGTTCTTCCTTATTTGGTGCCTATTTTGGTATTCTTTATTGGTTTTGCTATTTTTAATCACAATGCTAAGAAATTTGCGGAGATTCTATAATGTTAAAAGATAATATTGCAGTAAAAGTAGATCATGTCAGTAAATATTTTAAATTGCCTACTGAATCCACTAATAGCCTTAGAACAGCGATGGTTAACCGCTTTAAAGGTATTAAAGGATATAAAAAACAGCATGTCCTGCGAGATATCAATTTTGAAGTTGAAAAAGGTGATTTTTTTGGTATTGTTGGACGAAATGGTTCAGGGAAATCAACGCTTTTAAAAATTATTTCACAAATTTATCTTCCTGAACAAGGTTCTGTCACTGTTGATGGTAAATTGGTTTCTTTCATTGAACTTGGCGTTGGATTTAATCCAGAACTGACAGGCCGTGAAAATGTCTATATGAATGGAGCCATGCTTGGTTTTACAACTGAAGAAGTTGATGCCATGTACAATGACATCGTTGAATTTGCAGAATTGCAAGATTTTATGAACCAAAAGCTTAAAAATTATTCTAGCGGTATGCAAGTTCGTTTAGCTTTTTCTGTCGCTATCAAAGCTCAAGGAGATGTCTTGATTCTTGATGAAGTGCTTGCAGTTGGTGATGAAGCTTTTCAGCGTAAATGCAATGACTACTTTCTTGAACGTAAGCAAAGCGGTAAAACAACTATTTTAGTTACTCACGATATGGGGGCTGTTAAAAAATATTGTAATAAAGCTGTCTTAATTGAAGATGGCTTAGTCAAAGCTATCGGAGAGCCATTTGATGTTGCCAATCAGTACAGTGTTGACAACACAGATCAGGTAGCAGAAGATACAGAAGTAAAACATGAAGATGACCAGATTGTTGTTGAAGATCTAAAGGTGAGACTTTTGTCAAAACAGCAGATAACTCCAGACGAACCTATCGCTTTTGAAATTTCTTATAATGTCCTTTCAGATATTGAGACCTATGTTGCTCTGTCTCTAACAGATATTGATCGCAATATATGGATATATAATGATAATTCTTTAGACCACTTAACAAGCGGGTCTGGTCGAAAACGGGTGACTTATACCTGTGATCTCAAAAATATGAATGATATTAAATTGAAATTGGAAGTGACAATCAGAGATAAACAAGAGCAGATGTTAACCTTTGCTAGTGCAACAAATACGCCTATTATATCCATTAACAGAAATGATATTAAAGGGGATGATAAGTCAGCAATGGATTCTGCCAGCGGACTTATTCAAAGAAATGGCCAGTGGGAATTTTCGTCATAAGCTGCATTGGAGAACAAAATGGTAAAAGTATCAGTTATTTGTACAAACTACAATAAGGGAAATTGGATAGGAGAAGCGCTGGAGAGCTTTCTAAATCAGGAGACAGCTTTTTCTATTGAAATTATTGTTATTGATGATGCTTCAACAGACTGCTCTATAGATATCATAAAACAATATCAAAGCAAGTATCCTCATCGCATAAAAGCTTTTTTCAACAATGAAAATAAAGGCATTACCAGAACATGGATAGAAGCTTGTCAAAAAGCGCAAGGCCAGTATATTGCAAGATGTGACGGCGATGATTATTGGACAGATTCTCTCAAACTTCAAAAACAGGTTGACCTTTTGGAAAGTACAGCAGATTCTAAATGGTCCAATACGGATTTTGATATGATAAGTCCAGAAGGAGAGGTTACTCAAAAGCATGTTTTGACCAATGGCATCATTCCCTTTATAGATTCTTATGAAAAAATGCTTGCTTTAAAAGGGATGACCATGGCATCTACTTGGTTAGTTGAAGCTGACTTAATCCGCCAAGTCAACGAAGAAATTGATTTGGAAGCTGTAGATGATACCTTTAATATTCAATTAGAACTTTTTAAACGAACAAAGCTGGCTTTTCTGAAAGATTCAACGACAGTTTACCGTATGGATAATGAATCTGATTCACGAACGCAGGATACAGAAAAACTGGCTAACCGTTTTGAAAAACTGCTTGAAACTCAGCTCAGTTATATCGATAAGTACCCAGACAGTGATTTTAAAGAAGCCCTTAAGCTCTTATTAAGACAGCATACAAAATATGAAATTGCACTTTCTCAAATACATAACTTAGCGCGTTTTAATGAACAGAAAGTAACTGTTTATTTTGGAACCGATGAAATACCTTTTAGCGAAGACAATATTCTTCAGTTTCCGATGAAAGAAAATGATACCATCAAGATTCCTTTGTCTCAAGGCATTACTAAGATACGCATTGATCTATCTGAGATTCCAAGTCTTTATTCTACTGTTTCACTCCTCAATACGAGCTCAAAAACAGCAATAGAACCAATCGAGACCAATGCAGATAGCATTGATGGGATGTATTTATTTGCTTATAGAGATCCTTTTATGATTTATGATGTGAAACATGAAGATACAGATACCCTAACCTTAACGTATAGATTATTTAATGAAGATGGGATAGCCAATGAGGATTCCCTGATAAGCAGACTTTCTAAATTGCTTTCGCAAAAGAAAAAGGAAATTTCTGAACTGAAACTTTATGAAGATGCCTATCAAAGAGTGTCTTCTGAGCTAGAAGAAATGACAAAGCGGTATGATGCCGTTATTCATTCTCGCCGCTGGACAATCCCTACAAAAATCATCAACTTATTTAGGAGAAAAAGATGAAGCGTTTGCTTTTATATGTTCATTTTAATAAATACAATCGTCTCAGCTCCCATGTTCTTTATCAATTAGAGCAGCTGAGACCTCTATTTGAAAAAATTGTATTTATTTCAAATAGTCAAATGACAGATGCTGATATTGACATGTTAAAAGATCAGCATCTCATTGACGATTTTATACAGCGGCAGAATTCTGGTTTTGATTTTGCGGCATGGCGTGACGGTATGTCTTTCATTGGTTTTGAACATTTATCTCATTATGATTCTGTAACGACGATGAACGACACCTGTTTTGGTCCATTATGGGATATGGGAAATCTTTATGAAAAATATGAGGCTGATCAGGCGGTTGATTTTTGGGGCATGACAAATAATCGTGCGACAAAAGCTTTTAGAGAACATATCCAAAGTTATTTTATCTCTTTTAAAAAAACTGTATTAGAAAATTCATCTTTTAGAGATTTTTGGGAAAAAGTAGAAGATTATCATGATGTACAAAAGGTCATTAATCAATACGAAACGAAAGTAACGACGGTTCTTTTGGATAAGGGATTTAGGTATAGTGTTGTTTTTGATACTAGAGAAGAAAATGCCAGCCAGCTGTTGCATGCTGACTTTTCTTATTATCATCCAACAGCTATTTTAAATCATAAGGTTCCTTTTATAAAAGTGAAAGCTATTGATGCCAATCAAACGATCAGTCCTTACCTTTTAGAAGAAATAGCTAAGAAAACGCAATATCCTGTGGATTTGATCGTTTCTCATATGTCTGAAATAAACTATCCTGACTCTATTTATTTGTTATCACAAAAATATGTCAGAGAAACTAAGCCAGCAGACTTTTCAAATAAGAAAATAGCAGTTCATCTCCATGTGTTTTATGTAGATTTATTAGAAGAATTTTTAGAAGCCTTTGAGCATTTTCATTTTTCTTATGATCTATTTATAACGACAGATAATGATCAGAAAAAAGCAGAAATCAGTGCACTTTTATCGGAAAAAGGCAAAACAGCACAAATTTTTGTGACAGGTAATGTCGGAAGAGATGTCCTGCCTATGCTAAAGCTAAAAGAGGAGCTGTCACACTATGATATAGTCGGCCATTTTCATACTAAGAAATCAAAAGAAGCTGATTTCTGGGCGGGTGAATCTTGGAGAAATGAATTGATCGCTATGCTTATAAAGCCGGCTGATACTCTTTTGTCAGCTTTAATCCATCAGCCTAAGTTAGGTTTAATAATTGCCGATATTCCTTCTTTTTTTAGATATAATAAGATTGTTGATGCATGGAATGAGCATCTAATTGCTCCTGAAATGAATAAGTTATGGCAGCAAATGAAAATGACCAAGTCCATTGATTTTGAACAGTTTCAGACTTTTGTTATGAGTTATGGCACTTTTGTTTGGTTTAAGTATGACGCTTTAAAACCCTTATTTGATCTGGATTTGACTGATAATGATGTTCCTGCAGAACCTTTGCCGCAAAACTCTATTTTACATGCTATAGAGCGTTTGTTAATTTATATTGCTTGGAATGAACACTATGACTTCAGAATTTCTAAAAATCCTGTGCCGTTAACGGCTTTTATAGATAATAAACAGCTCAATAAGCGCGGAGACGCAGCACCTAACACTTTTGTTGATTTCAATAATTTGGGAGGAATAAAGGGAGCCTTTAAATATATTTTTGTCGGACCGGCAAGAGCTATTAAATATATCATTAAACGTTCTCTGCAAAAGATAAAATCATGAAAAAATTAAAAAATTTATGGAATGTGATAGATAAGCATAGTCTGTTTATTTTTATTCACGTTTTCATTCTTAATTTTGCGCTGAGAAACTACGATCTTTTGATAGGACGTAGAGCGGACACCTCTCTTTCCATTAAGGTCCTTTCAAAAAACTTTACTATTATGACGGAACGCTGGGGAGGCCTGCCTAGTCATTTTAGGTTCATTGCAGGGATTTGTTTGATCGCTTATATTCTCTCGGCTTTGGGACTCTCAGTCTATTTGTCAAAAGTATTAAATAAGATATTTTTTGTTAAGCTGCTAGTGGGATATAGTATCTATGTCATCATATCCTATTTTTTGACTGTGACTAGGGAATTAAATAATGAGTCTTTTAAACCTTGGGACTTGTCAAAAAATGACTTTTTCCAACCTTACTTTTTACCTACTTTACTTTTAATTATTATTTTTGCATCTGTCTTAAGCTATTTTACTAAAGCAAAAAGATCTCATTTCTTTCGAGGGATTGCTGCATCACTGGAAGGTTCTTCTGGATCAGAATTTCTGCTTGCTGGCTTAATGGCTTCTTTCGTTTTTAGTGATACTCATTACGTTAGACTGTTGCAAGAAGCAATGGGAGATTTTTACAATGCACCTTGGCTTTATGAAGGTCTGTTGTTTCTTTATACTTTGCTAACATTAGTCCTTTTTACGGCAATCTCCAAAGCTTGTTTCAATTCTTATCATGCTATTAAGCTTAATAGTCCCAATGTTTCTTTGGCTTTTGCTTCTAGTCTTTTGTTTGCGATCATTTTTAATTATTTCCTTCAATATGGTTTGAAAAGTGATGCTCCCTTGTTAGGCAGATATATTGTCCCTGGAGCAACTGCTTATCAAATACTAGTATTGAGCGCAGCAGGTTTTTTCTTATACTTAGCAGTCAATCGCTATTTATCTGTAACTTTTTTGATTCTTATTTTAGGTTCGATTATCTCTGTTGTGAATATCCTGAAAGTAGGGTTGCGTAATGAACCTCTATTAGTGACAGATTTTACATGGGTCACTAATATGGAGCTATTAGTCAATTCTGTCAATAGTAACATTGTTATTAGTATTGTACTAGTTTTAGCTCTTTTGATTTTTATCTATTTATTCCTTAGAAAACGACTGTTACAAGGAAAAATTATTGAGAAACTTCGTTTGAGAATAAGTCTTATTTTTTGCCTCTGTACTTTAGGATTAAGCATTTTTACTATTTTTAGGAATGAGGAAGACAGTAAAGTATTAAATGGGATTCCTATAATATCTAAGGTTAATAACTGGGTTGATATAGGATATCAAGGCTTTTATTCGAATGCTAGTTATAAATCTCTTATGTATGTCTGGACTAAGCAAGTAACTAAATCCATTATGGATAAGCCAGAAGGTTACAGCAAAAAGCGTATTTTGAAATTAGCTAAGAAATATAATAATGTAGCTAAAAAGATCAATAAAGAACGTACAGAGAATATTTCGGATCAGACAGTTATCTATATTTTGAGTGAAAGTTTTTCAAATCCTGATCGTGTTCAAGGCGTCAGTCTTAGTCGCGATGTGATCCCTAATATTAATCAGATTAAATCACAAACGACTAGTGGATTGATGCATTCAGATGGTTATGGCGGCGGTACTGCTAATATGGAGTTTCAGTCGCTAACTGGTTTACCATATTATAATTTCAATTCTTCTGTATCAACTCTTTATACGGAAGTTGTTCCAGATATGTCGGTTTTTCCTTCTATTAGCAATCAATTTAAATCCAAAAATCGTATTGCCATTCACCCATCTTCGGCTTCGAATTATTCTAGAAAATATGTTTATGATAAATTAGGGTTCCCAACTTTTATAGCTTCTAGCGGTACAGATAATAAAATTGCTGATCCTGAAAAAGTAGGACTCAATATTAGTGATAAAACAACTTATCAGAATATTTTAGATAATATAAACCCATCAAAAAACCAATTTTTCTCTGTGATGACCATGCAAAATCATGTACCTTGGGCTTCATCAGAACCTAGTGATGTTACAGCTAGCGGCAAAGGCTATACAAATGAGGAAAACGGCTCCTTAACTAGTTATGCCAGACTGCTGACTTATACCGATAAGGAAACTAAAAGTTTCTTAGATCAGCTATCACAGTTAAATCATAAAGTAACACTTGTTTTTTATGGGGATCATTTACCTGGTTTGTATCCTGAAAGTGCTTTTGAAAAAAATCCTAAGAGTCAATATCAGACAGATTATTTTATTTGGAGTAATTATAAGACAAAACAGACCAATCATCCTTATGTTAATTCTAGCGATTTTACAGCTGAACTTTTAGAACATACTAATGCGAAAGTCTCGCCTTATTACGCTTTATTAACAAAGGTCCTAGATAATACAACTGTTGGTCATGGAAAACTCTCTAAAGGGCAAAAAGAAATAGCTAAGGATCTAAAACTTCTACAATATGATATATCTGTAGGGGAAGGTTATATTAGAAACTATAAAGGATTTTTTGACATTAGATGATTGATTTTTATACAGTTATCATAAAAAATCTTAACATTTAAGGAGAAAAGGAGAGCATTATGGAAAGAGCCAAATATTTTATTAAGAATAACTATCGGCTATTATTGCTTTATCTGCTTATCAGTACTATATTTACACTAGAGCTGATAGTGTACATTAATGATGCAGGGGATCAAACAATTTTTGCAAATGAGTTAAAAAAGCATGGGTTCTTTGAGTTCGCTATTTATCGTTATCAAACTTGGTCAAGCAGATTGCTTATTGAATCGGTGACCATGTTTATGTCAGGGCATCATTATATTATTTTTGATATTTCTTTATTAGGCTTTACCTTTTTCTTCTTGTATGCCTTGAAGCAGATTATTTTCCCCGAGAAGAATCATCTCTATCTAAAATATAGTCTTCCAATAATTTTTATCACTGTTTTTCCTGGAGTGCTCTTCACCAGTGCTGGGTTAATTCCTACAGTAACTAATTACTTATTTCCTATGTTTGCACTGGTCATTGGCTGGTATTTGCTTAATCAAAAAAACAAATTTTCTGTATTATTAGCTTTTATTGCTATTATCTTTGCTTTTATGCAAGAGCAGTTCACTGTTTTAGGCTTTATTATCATAGGCTTCCTTCTTATATCAGAATTTATCAGAAATAAAAAGATCAATGCAAAATATCTAGGAGCTTTTATTGTTTCCATATTGGGACTTGTATCTGCAGCTCTGGCTCCTGGTTCTGACATTCGATTATCTCGGGAAATAGCGACGTGGTATCCTGGTTTTAACAAATTACCTCTAATTACAAAACTATTAAAGGGTTATCTAGAGACCAACAGGGTTCTTTTTACAACAGCAGAATTCAATATTTTCCTTGTACTTTTGCTAACGATTATCATTTTGTCTATTATCAAAAGGCGATTTTTTTCAGCATTTATGATAAGTTCAATATTGTATACGCTTGTTATAAATAAGCTGGGAATTAGTAATTGGTTTACAGCCGTTCAAAAAATTATAGCAAGTCAAAATGCAAGAACTAATCAACTTTATTTTAATATTAAAGAAAATCTATACCCATTAATTATTTATACAGCTTTATTGCTAATAATAGCTACTGTCATCTTTTGCTTATTTGAAGAAAAGGTAAAGGGGATAACGGCAGTTGTTATTCTGTTTGCAGGATATGCTTCAAGAATGTTGGTTTCGTTATCGCCAACGATTTATGCATCTCAACTTAGAACTTATATACCATTGCTCTTTGCCATATTTGTTGTTGTTTTGCTGCTTTTGAAGGAAGGCTATTCTTTATTCAAAAACAGCAGTAAGCTAGTGAAATCACAATAAAAAAGTAGTAAGATCCGAAAATTTTTGATTTTCAAGGAGGAAAAATGAAAAAACTTTCAATAGTTATTCCTTGTTATAACGAAGAAGCTACCATTCGTTCATTTTTAGAAGAAACTCAAAAGGTTGAAAAACAGATGTCTGATGAATTAGTTTTTGACTATTATTTTGTTAATGATGGTTCAAAAGATAAGACATTGGCAGTTCTTCGTGAGCTTTCAGCTTATTTTAAAAATGTGCATTATCTTTCGTTTTCTCGTAATTTTGGTAAAGAGGCTGCTCTTTTGGCAGGGCTTGAAGCAGCAGATGGTGATTTTATCACTGTTATGGATGTTGATTTACAGGATCCGCCTGAGCTGTTAATAGAAATGTACTCTAAAATAAAACAAGGGTATGATGTGGTCGGTACACGCCGTGCTGATCGTAAGGGAGAGCCTTTTATTCGCTCCTTATTTGCTCGGACATTTTATTGGCTGATTAATAAAATATCAAGCACAGAAATGGTTGATGGAGCGCGTGATTTTCGATTGATGACACGTCAAGTAGTTGATAGTATCTTGGAATTGGGTGAGGTCAATCGTTTTTCAAAGGGACTTTTCTCTTGGGTAGGATTTGATGTAACTTATGTTGCTTATGAAAATCGAGAACGTATTGCAGGAAAGAGCTCTTGGAACTTTTGGAGTCTTTTGCGCTATTCTATGGATGGTTTTATCAACTTTTCTGAAGCACCGCTTAATTTATCCATGTGGGCGGGTGCTGTCTCATTTATAACGTCTATCATTGGTATTATTATTGTTATTGCAAGAAAACTGACCGTTGGAGGCAGTGTTTCTGGATGGGCTTCTATTATTTGTATTATTTTGTTTATTGGAGGTTTGCAATTACTGGCACTTGGGATTATCGGGAAGTATATTGCTAAGATATTTTTAGAGACTAAAAAACGACCCGTTTACATCATTAAGGAAAAAGGATAACGAGACAAAACAAGAAGATTGCTGTGACTATGAGATTTGTACAGTTATGGCTTTCTTTTAAAAAAGGCTGTGAAATAGCCTTTTTTAGTTTGCCGCAGAAAAAATGAAATACATAGGATAAATTTCCTGCTGCAGCTGCCAATAAGCCCTTTTTAAAAGAATCATATCTCTTTACCATTTTAGTTTTATCTTTCGAATAGTATAGATGTAACAAAAAATGAAAAGGGGATTATTATTGAAACGATTAAAAATAATGCTTTTAACGACGGCTTTTTTAGGTGTCATTACGGCTTTTCGCTATGCAGCAGCAGATACTCAGGCGACGATCACTCATTATGATAAACAAGCGGGTACTTTTGATCTTGTCCTTCCCCAAGTGTCTGATGGTCAAATTATAAAATCAGTAGACCTGGCGGTTTGGTCGGAAGAAAATGGTCAAGATGATTTAAAATGGTATTCTGCACAACAAAAAGAAAATGGTCAGCTGACAGTTCATTTTAGTACTGAACAACATGGCAATATGGCTGGAAGCTATCTTGTTCATGCTTATATAACTTATGCTAATGGTAAGCGAATTGGAGTTAATCTAGGGAAACGTGATTTCTCTTTATCAGAACCGCAGCTATCACTAGGTCCCAATGGTATTCAGATAGCTTCGAAAATGAAACCTGCAGGATCAGAACAATTGCTTTGGGCAGTTTGGTCAGATCAAAAAGGCCAGGATGATATCAAATGGTATTTGGCAGATGATGACGGCAAGGCTATAGCTCATTACGCTGATCATAAAGGTTATGGGACTTATCATGTCCATACTTATTTGAAAAAGGACGGTAAGATGATACCAATTGCTGCTCAAAAATTAGAGCTTCCTAAACCGCATATTAAGTCTCAAATTAATAAAATAAATGATACCAGCTATGAGATCACCGTGAGTGACGTTCCTTCTTATATAACATCTGTGTCTGTGCCTGTTTGGACTGAGCAAAACGGTCAGGATGATCTGCAATGGTATCAGGCAAGTAAGACAGCTGATGGTATTTTTAAAGCGGTTGTTTATTTAAAGTCGCATCGCTTTGGATTAGGACGGTATCAGGTTCATTTTTATGGAGACAGTCTTTTAAATCTTGATTTAGAAGGTTTAGGTTCTGCAAATTTTGAAGTCCCATCTATTGATCACTATGAAGCCCCTCAAGTGACTATAGGCCCTTATGATAACCATAAAGGGACTTTTGATATCAATGTAGCTGAAACAAATCACTCAAAAGTAATAAAGACAGTTAAAGCAGCAGTTTGGTCAGAAGCCAATCAGGAGAATATTCATTGGTATGAGTCTCAGCAAATATCAGACGGCAAGGCTGCTATTAGAGCAGATATTCAAAAACATGGCAATAAGACTGGAACTTACCATGTGCATACTTATATCACTTATACAGATGAAAGCAGCAGTGGCCATGTGCTTGCTGACCAGCAGCTTAATGCTATTGATCTTACTCCTGCACCTAGCGTTAGAATCACTGCCTATATAAATGAAAGAAATACTTATCCAGTTGGTCAATGCACTTGGGGGGTAAAGGAGTTGGCGCCTTGGATTCCTAATTGGCTTGGTAATGGCGGACAGTGGGCAGATAATGCGCGTGCTAAAGGGTTTAGAACAGGGAATGAGGCTAAAGTTGGTGCTGTTGCCTGCTGGGATGATGGCGGCTATGGCCATGTGGCCTACGTTAGCCATGTGGATGGCAATCATCGCATTCAAGTTAAGGAAGCCAATTATAAAAATCAGCAGTTTATTTCAAATTTCCGAGGGTGGTTTGACCCGACAGCTTCTTATTGGGGCCGTTTGACTTATATTTATCCTGATTAATCTTTATTTTAAAATAAGACTGAGGCAAAGAAAGCCTCAGCTTTTTAATATGCTGTTTCTGATAATTGTCCATTGTAACTATTTGCTCTTTCATTTTTTAAATTTCACGTTTGTAGGGTAAGCCTAAAAAGCTATTGTGTTTGTTGCGTATCAGAAAATTGTTTCTCTTTCTTTTTTATGATAAAGTTATTTTATCAATAAAAGCAGGAGAGGAGACAATAATGGTAAAACAGTATGATTATATCGTGATTGGCGGTGGTTCAGGCGGAATAGCTTCTGCCAATCGTGCAGCTATGCATGGGGCAAAAGTAATTCTTTTTGAAGGTAAAGCAATTGGTGGAACCTGTGTTAATCTAGGCTGTGTTCCTAAAAAGGTAATGTGGTACGGAGCACAAATTGCAGAGACCATTAATAACTATGCAGCTGATTATGGTTTTGATCTGACAGCAAATCATTTTGATTTTGAGACTTTAAAGAATAACCGCCAAGCCTATATTGATCGTATCCACGCTTCTTATGAACGCGGCTTTGACAATAATGGTGTCCAACGTGTCTATGACTATGCCACCTTTGTCGATAGCCATACCGTGGAGTCAGGAGGAGAGCGCTACAGTGCTCCGAATATTTTAATAGCTACAGGCGGGCATGCACTGATTCCTGACATTCCTGGAAGTCAATATGGGATAACTTCAGATGGCTTTTTTGACTTGGATGCTGTTCCTAAACGTACAGCTGTTGTTGGTGCAGGCTATATTGCGGTGGAAGTTTCAGGAATACTCCATGCTTTGGGCAGTGAGACACATCTTTTTGTCCGCAAGGAAGGTCCGCTTCGAAAATTTGATAAAGAAATTGTTGAAACTCTTGTTGAAGAGATGAAAAAAGATGGGCCGCAACTTCATACTTTTTCCATTCCTAAAAAAGTAGTGAAGAATGCTGATGGTAGTTTAACTCTTACTTTAGAAAATGGAGAAAACTACACTGTTGATACCCTCATTTGGGCTATTGGCCGCGCAGCTAATACAAAGGGCTATAATCTGGAAGCAACAGGTGTTGCTTTAAATGATAAGGGATTTATCATCACAGATGAGTATGAAAATACAAATGTCAAGGGTCTTTACGCTCTTGGAGATGTTAATGGAAAATTGGAATTGACACCAGTTGCGGTCGCTGCAGGGCGCCGTTTGTCTGAACGCCTTTTCAATAACAAGCCTAATGAAAAGTTAGATTATACTAAAATAGGAACTGTTATTTTCAGCCATCCTACTATTGGTTCGGTTGGTTTAACGGAAGAAGCCGCCCAAGCTCAATATGGTAAGGAAAATATCAAAGTTTACCGTTCAACATTTACCTCTATGTATACAGCTATTACCAAACATCGTCAATCCTGCAAGATGAAATTGGTGACAGCTGGTCCCGATGAAAAAATTATTGGACTTCATGGTATTGGTTATGGCGTTGATGAAATGATTCAGGGCTTTGCTGTAGCTATCAAGATGGGAGCGACTAAAGCAGATTTTGATGATACAGTTGCCATTCATCCTACTGGTTCAGAAGAATTTGTCACCATGCGCTAGCAGCTGAGGAAAAAGAGACTGGAATTTTGCCGCAACTCTCTAAAAAGCTGATCATAAAAGCTTCGTTTAGGGATTGCCCATGTTCCAGTCTCTTTAATTTTTATTGACAAGAAGGATAAGAGGCGGGCAGTATTTGTCAGCTTTCTCATTTCAGAAAATAAAAAAACTCTCTGTCAAAGAGAATTTTTACTGGTTTGCCTTTGCTGCGCCGCTGTTATTTGCATTTGACTGGTTAGCTGCCGGAGTATTATCTTTTTGATTAGCTGAATCGTTGGCGTTATTTTCTGCTGCTGTCGTCTCTGCTTGATTTTGGTTGTTAGCATTATTGGCTGAATCATTAGCACTGTCATTGTTGCCTTCTTGGGCTGCTGTGGTGTTGTTTTGATTATTGTTTTCGTCATCAACTTCTTTTTCGCGAATGACCGTTGTTTTAGAGGATGAGTCCTTTTTATTATTGTTTGAATGGTTTAGGTAACCGTTTATTGTAAGTAATGCTGTAACAATCCCTAGAAGTCCTGCAATGATAGCAACTGTTTTTTGAAGTGCTGAGAAACCAGTCTTGATATGCTCTGTTGGGCGTTTGCGATTGTTTGGTTGTTTAGTCGGCTGCTGCCGACGAGAATAGTTATTATTAGGCATGATTCCTCCTTTTGATAATATTATACGCTTTTTTCCTAAAAATTCCATAAAAAAGTCATTTTAATTCTCGAAAGAAGTTTCTGAAAATGTGTTATAATGATCCTATTGTAAATAAAGGTGAAAAAAATGATTTATTTTGATAATTCAGCAACAACTCAGCCTTATCCTGATGTTTTAAAGACTTATCAGGAAGTGGCCTCTAAAATAGTCGGCAATCCTTCTAGTTTGCATCAATTGGGAACACAGTCCATGCGTATCCTAAAAGCTTCTCGCCGGCAAATTGCAGAGCTTTTAGGAAAAGCAGAAGACGAGATTATCTTTACATCAGGAGGTACTGAAGGAGATAATTGGGTGCTTAAAGGTTTAGCATTTGAAAAAAGCTGCTATGGCCGGCATATCATTGTTTCTCATATTGAACATCCTGCTGTTAAAGAAACGGCCAAATGGCTGGCTGAACAGGGATTTGAAGTGGACTTTGCGCCTGTGTCACAGTCTGGCTTTGTAGATGTTGAAGCTTTAAGCAGATTAATCAAGGATGAAACGATCCTCGTTTCCGTTATGGCTGTGAATAATGAAATCGGCTCTATTCAGCCTATAGCTGAAATTTCTCAATTATTGGAAAATAAACCGACTATTTCTTTTCATGTGGATGCTGTGCAGGCAATTGGCAAGATAGCACCTGAAGCTTATTTAACTGACCGAGTTGATTTTGCGACTTTCTCAGGTCATAAATTTCATGCTGTCCGCGGTGTTGGTTTTGTTTATAAAAAGGCTGGCAAAAAAATTGCGCCTCTTTTACATGGAGGCGGACAAGAGAGCCGTTTCAGAAGCGGTACTGAAAACGCTGCAGGCATTGCCGCAATGGCAAAAGCTTTGCGGCTTATCTTTGATAAAGAAGAAAAAGCCAGAAAAGAACTTCTGACGATGAAAAAGGCACTTTTGGCAGGCCTTTCTAACTATAATGATGTTACAATTTTTTCAGGTTTGGAAAATTTTGCACCCCATATCTTAACCTTTGGCATCAAAGATGTCCGTGGTGAAATTTTGGTACATGCTTTTGAGGAGCATGACATTTATATCTCGACAACCAGTGCTTGTTCCTCCAAAGCTGGTAAGCCTGCTGGAACGCTGATTGCCATGGGGATTTCTCAAAAACTGTCCCAAACAGCTGTACGTGTTAGCTTAGATGAAACAAATGATATGGGACAAATTGAACAGTTTCTCACTATTTTTCAACACATTTATAATAAGACAAAGAAAGTAAGATAGAATTATGCAATATTCAGAAATTATGATCCGTTACGGAGAACTATCAACTAAAGGTAAAAATCGTATGTGTTTCATTAATCAATTAAAACGCAATATCAAACATGTCTTAGCGGCTTATCCTGATGTTCGTGTAGCAGCAGCACGCGATCGTGGTCATATCTATCTAAATGGCAGTGATTATATTCCCGTAGCGCAATCTCTGAAAAATATATTTGGCATTCAGGCTTTTTCCCCTGTTTATAAGGTTGATAAGAGTTTAGAGGCTATCATTCAGGCAGTTCAGGAAGTGATGCTCTCCATTTATCGAAAAGGTATAACGTTTAAAATTACAGCTAAGCGCAGCGATCATCATTTTGAACTTGACAGCCGTGAGCTTAATCAAGTTCTGGGAAGTGCTGTCTTTGATGTACTGCCTGATATTAAAGCACAGATGAAAAATCCCGATATTAACCTTAAAGTTGAAATTCGTGAGGAAGCTGCTTATCTTTCTTATGAAAATATTAAGGGAGCAGGCGGTCTGCCAGTTGGAACTGCCGGCACAGGCATGCTAATGCTGTCAGGCGGGATTGACTCACCGGTAGCAGGCTATTTAGCTCTAAAGCGCGGTGTCAATATTGAAGCTGTCCATTTTGCCAGTCCGCCCTACACCAGTCCCGGTGCTCTCAAAAAAGCGCAGGATCTGACGCGGAAATTGACAAAATTTGGCGGAAATATTCAGTTTATTGAGGTGCCCTTTACCGAAATTCAAGAGGAGATCAAGGAAAAAGCTCCAGAAGCCTATCTGATGACCCTGACACGGCGTTTTATGATGCGGATCACAGATCGCATTCGTAAAGAGCGCAGTGGGCTTGTTATCATCAACGGAGAAAGCCTTGGTCAAGTTGCCAGTCAAACTTTAGAATCTATGCAGGCCATTAATGCTGTTACAACGACACCAGTTATTCGCCCTGTTGTGACAATGGATAAATTAGAAATTATTGATATTGCTGAGAAGATTGATACTTTTAATATCTCAATTCAGCCTTTTGAAGACTGCTGTACCATTTTTGCGCCTGATCGTCCCAAGACCAATCCTAAGATTAAAAATGCTGAACAATATGAAGATCGGCTGGATGTGGAAGGGCTGGTTGAAAGAGCCGTCGCTGGAATTATGATCACCGAGATTACTCCAGAAGCTGAAACTGACGAAGTAGATGAGCTGCTTGAGGACTTGCTGTAAGATAAATTGCACTCCTTTTGGTGATAAAATCAAGCAGTTCTTAGATTTTCATTGAATCTTATTGCTATATATGAAAGAAGGTGACGTTAGTGCTTGGATTTTTCCTTTGGATTCCATTCTTGCTGATTCGTTTTCCTTTTATGGCTCATTTTAGTAGAAAAGCTCTGCCTCGAGCAGCCTATTTTGCGCCGGTTCAGGGCAAGGAAAAAATAGCCTACCTAGGCTATCAAATCAGCAACCTAGCCTTGTTTTTGCCGACTTTCTTTACTAAGGTTGACTTGGATTTTTCGTGGTTTTTCTATCTGGGCTTGTTTATTTACCTTTTGGGACTGCTGTTGTGCGCTGTCTGTGTCGCTCACTTTGCCAAGCCTGATGATAAGGGCATGAATACCCAAGGGATTTATCGCTTTTCCCGTCATCCCATGTATCTCGCTTATTTTATCTGCTTTTTAGGAATGGCTATGCTTTTGCGCTCTATCCCTTTCGTCATCATTCTGATTCTTTTTCAACTATCTGCTCACTGGATCATCCTTGCTGAGGAAAGATGGTGTTTGGTCCAATTTGGGAGTAGCTATCAGGATTATATGAAGCAGGTTCGACGGTATATCTAATTTTTTTGGGAAATTCATTTTTAAAAATCAAAAAAACTTGCCAAAGGCTGACAGAAGTGCTATACTTATAAAGTTGACTATGCACGTTCCTGTGCAACCGCACGAAAATCGTTTTTAAGTAATTGTAACAGTTCACGATTTAGGCGAGTCTTCACGGAGGAATTTCCTCGAACAAAAATTTTATAGGAGGTGCATAATGAGCACATATGCAATCATCAAAACTGGCGGCAAACAAGTTAAAGTTGAAGTAGACCAAACGATTTATGTTGAAAAACTTGATGTTGAAGCTGGAGCAGAAGTAACATTTGATCAAGTTGTTCTTGTCGGCGGTGACAAAACGGTTGTTGGTACTCCGCTTGTTGCTGGAGCTACTGTTGTTGGTACTGTTGAAAAACAAGGAAAACAAAAGAAGGTTGTTACTTACAAATATAAACCTAAAAAAGGCAGCCACCGTAAACAAGGTCACCGTCAGCCTTATACCAAAGTTGTTATCAAGGCTATCAATGCTTAAGATAAACTGATATGATTCAAGCAACTTTTATTCGTCACAAGGGTATACTGGAAAGTGTTGAGCTGACCGGTCATGCTGGAAGTGGTGAGTACGGCTTTGATATCGTATGCGCAGCTGTTTCGGCTTTATCAATAAACTTGGTTAACGCCTTGAAAGTCTTAGCAGACTGCACAGTTGATTTGCAAATGGATGAGATTGATGGCGGTTATATGAAGGTGGATTTATCACATATAGCCAACAAATCAGATGAGAAAGTTCAATTATTATTTGAATCTTTTCTCCTAGGAATAACCAATCTTGCTGAAAATTCTCCAGAATTTGTAACAGCTAAGATTAGGTCCAAATAATTTAAGAGAGGACACAACATTATGTTAAAAATGAATCTTGCTAACTTGCAATTTTTTGCCCACAAAAAAGGTGGCGGTTCTACATCTAACGGACGTGATTCAGAAAGCAAACGCCTTGGTGCTAAAGCAGCTGATGGTCAAACGGTTACAGGCGGCTCAATTCTTTACCGTCAACGTGGAACACATATCTATCCAGGCGCTAATGTCGGCCGTGGTGGAGATGATACACTTTTTGCGAAGATCGAAGGGGTTGTTCGCTTCGAACGTAAAGGCCGCAATAGAAAACAAGTATCTGTTTATCCAGTTGCAAAATAATTCTGAAAAAGAAATGAACTGATATTAGTTCAAAAAACGACATAACTTATTGATTAAAAGGATTGAAGTTCTGTAAACGGTCAGAACTTCAATCCTTTTAATTATCTTTATAATACTTTAAAAAATATAGCAAAAGTTTGCTAATGATGTAAAAATAAGACAGAGATATCTTTATTGGTCCAAGCTTATGCTCAAATACTTAAAGCATAAGCTGCTCACAGCTTAAGAACGACCTATTTAAAATAAACATTTGGATTTTTTAATAGATTAATGGAAAAGTTTACCCCTTTTTTGCTCATCAAGCCAAATGGCAATAGAGCAAAAAAGGGGTAAATTGTCAATTGCTGTTTTTAAGGGGTTAGCGTAGCTTTGCCGTCTTTATCAATCTGATAGTTTTTACCATTGTAAGTTAGGCTGCGATTAGTCCAAAGCTCACCAGAATCTTGGTCAAAATAGTAGAGGCTGCCATCTATATCAATGAGTTCGCCCTTAACTTGAGCCTCTTTTTGGCTATCAGTATTTGGGCGGAAGTACATCCTTTTTCCCTCTATCGTTTGCCAGCCGCTAACCGCTTTACCTTCGCTGTCAAAATAGTACCAGGCATTTTGATAAAAACCAAAACGATTTGTCAAGACCTGACCGGTGTTTGTATCAAAAAGGTATTTGTGACCGTCAATAGTATAAACATTACTTCCTTTATACATTTGGCCTTTTGTTTGATGGCCGGGACGATCACCATTTTTATCACTGAAATAATAACGTTTTCCCTCTATCGTTTGCCAGCCAGTGAGAGCTTTGCCATCTTTTCCTAAGTAATAGGTGTAGCCGTTCCAAGTGATAAATTGATTAGAAAGCGGCTGTCCTTTAGCATCGAAATAGTAAACATCTCTGTTGATCTCTATAAGTCTATTTTGGACAAGGTGGTAGTTGTAAAAATAGTATTGTTTTTGATTGATTGTTTGGAAACCATCAACGGCTTTGCCGTCTTTTCCAAAATAGTAGATTTGCTGATACTTATCTGCTTTAAATTGATTTGTAAGGGCTGCACCAGTATCCTTATCAAAGTAATAGTAGCTCATATTAATAAATTGGAGAGTATCTTTTTGCAAGACACCTGCAGAAGAGAAATAGTAGGTTTTGCCGTCAATAGATTGTAAACCGGTGACTGCTATTCCTTTTTCATTTATATAGTAGGTATTTCCATCAGCCTTGGTGATAAATCCAGTCTTTTTGCTATCTACTTGAGTTGGAACTGTTTGATTACCCTTAGCTGCGGAAATCTGTTGAGAGACTTTGCTAGTTTGTATAGATGAAGCAGTTTTGGCATTAGCAACTGTTGCTTGATTGGCATCAGCTAAACCAGCATAGTTTAAAGCAGCAAGTGAAACGATCGTTGCTCCGATAGTTTTTAGCCAACGCTTTTTGCTAAAAAACTTAACATTATTTTGTCTTTTCATAAATCTTCTCCTTATCTGTAAAGAGTAAATAATAATGCCCCTATTGTATCACTCTTATTATTCTTTTCTAGAGAATTTGAAAAATGAAAGAAAGATGTAATGGATTTGATAATAATTTGTTTTTACTTTCATCAAATGTACATAAAAAATCCTTATCAATATGCCATTATAATACCGTATGCTAAAAAGAATAGTCTATTATCCGTAGTGCTAGATAAATATTTTAATGAAATGATAAGTGAAAATAAGCTGATAATCATGGAAACAGATACCCTTTGTTTGTGTAAAATGATATTGTCAATGATATTTTATGGCGTTATAATAAAAATGGTGGATGACTTACAGTATAATTCAAATGAATTCTTTATTAATGAATAACCAACTAACACTAGACTTTGCTCTGGTATTATCCTGTAGGTATAGAGCTGTCTGAAAGGAGAGGGCATGACACTTAAATCATTTTTTAATTCTATTTTATACTTTGTTCTAGCTTTAGTGCTCTGTCAGATATATTTTTGGATTGAAAAATATGTCTATGTGCGAGAAATCTGGCAAGTGATCTTATTAACACTAATCAGTTTACTGTTTCTTGCTATTGTGATTTTCTTAGCCCGGCAATTGGGACTTTTAGAGGAATTCAAAACCTTAAAAACGAGAAAAGCTTGGCAGCTGATTATCTCAGCTTTTTTGATGAACTTATTTGTTCAGCTGTGCGGTTCAGTTATTAGGGCTAATCTTGAGGGAATGAAACCAACTAATGATAATGAAGGCCTTGTAAACATTATGCATATGAATCCCTGGCTTGCTTTTTTCATGCCGATTATTTTCGCTCCTATTATTGAAGAGACAATCTTTCGTGGTTTGCTTATGACGCGTGTTTTTAAGCAAGGATCGTTGATTGGATTTTTAACCAGTGCTTTTGCTTTTGGTTATATTCATCATCCTGATGGCATAGGAAGCTGGGTAACTTATGCCGGTATGGGGATGGTACTTGCTTGGGTCTATCAACGATCAAATAGACTAGAATATAGCATTATGATGCATATGCTAAATAATATCCTTGTTATCGTTTTAATAGCTTTGACTTTATACTTGAGTTAACTGTATACTTGTGCTACTCGTTGAACAAAGTTAAATAGGCTTCATGATGCTTCGATATCAAAGAGCTCATCTAAATTAAAAGAAAATGATAAGAAATCACGCGCAAGACGTGATTTTTTTGTATAATAGGGATATTAGGTTAAAAAGAAAGTAAAAAAATGAATATTCAGCAATTAAGATATATCGTTGCCATTGCAAACAGCGGAACTTTTCGAGAAGCAGCTGCTAAACTTTTTGTCAGTCAGCCCAGTCTGTCTGTTTCGGTCAAAGATTTAGAAGAAGAACTTGGCTTTCAGATTTTTACGCGGACTACGACAGGAACCGTTTTAACCAGTCAAGGTATGAATTTCTATGAGCAGGCTTTGGAAGTGGTTAAAAGTTTTGATTCTTTTGAAAATCGTTATGCTAAGCCCAATAAGAAAAAAAGGCAATTTTCAGTAGCTAGTCAGCATTATGATTTTTTACCGCCGCTTTTGACTGCTTTTTCAGATCAGTATCCTGAGTATAAGGATTTTCGAATTTTTGAAACAACAACGGCGCAGATTTTAGACGAAGTTTCCCAGGGACACAGTGAAATTGGCATTATCTACATGAATCAGCAGAACCGTAAAGGCATTTTGCAAAGAATGGATAAATTAGGCCTTGAATTTATTGAAATGATCCCTTTTAAAACACATATTTACCTACGTCAGGACCATCCCTTGGCTCAAAAAAAGTCTTTATCAATGGCTGATTTAAAGGGGTTGGAAACGGTACGATTCACACAGGAAAAAGATGAATATCTTTATTATTCAGAAAATCTGGTAGATACGACAGACAGCTCTTTGATGTATAATGTGACAGACCGGGCTACTTTAAATGGGATCTTGGAGCGTACTGATGCCTATGCAACAGGGTCTGGTTTTTTAGACAGCCGCAGTGTGAACGGTATTACAGTCATTCCTTTAGATGATGAGCTGGATAATCGCATGGTTTATGTCAGGCGTAACAGCAGCCACCTGTCAACTTGTGCCCTTAAATTTATCAATGTTATGTTTAATTACTTTGAGACTTTTCAGACCAAGGAGTCCTTATGAGAAAGCTAACCCTATTATCAAGTGTTTTTCTGTTAGTACTGCTGGATCAAATCAGTAAATTATGGATTGTGCATACTATCCGTTTGGGAACAGTGGTTGGATTTATACCGCATCTGATTAGTTTAACCTACCTTAGAAATACAGGAGCTGCCTTTTCGATATTGGAGAATCAGCAATGGTTTTTTCTGCTCATAACGCTTTTGGTTTTGGGCGGTGCTGTTTATTACCTTATGAAAAATATTGAAACAGACAATATTTGGCTGCTTCTAAGTTTGCTTCTGATTATTTCAGGCGGCTTAGGGAATTTTATTGATCGCTTGCGCTTAGGTTATGTGGTAGATATGATCCATCTTGATTTTGTTGATTTCGCTATTTTTAATGTCGCTGATTCTTATTTAAGTGTAGGGATTGCTCTTTTAATATGGGCTTTATGGAAAGAAGAAAAAAATGGAAATTCAAATTAAAGAAGCTGGAAAACGTTTAGATAAGGCTTTGGCAGATTTGACAGTATTATCGCGCAGTCAGGCGAGTGAGCAGATTAAATTAGGCACTGTGCTGGTAAATGGGAACAAACAAAAAGCTAAATATGTGGTTCAGATAGGCGATACCATTGTTTATAAATTGCCTGAAGAAAAAATTCTAGCCTATCAAGCTGAGAATCTTCCTTTGGATATTGTTTATGAAGATGATGAAGTGGCTGTTATCAATAAACCTCAGGGAATGGTTGTTCATCCTTCTGCAGGTCATCCTTGCGGAACATTGGTGAATGCCCTTCTTTACCATATTAAAAACCTATCTTCTATTAACGGTGTGGTAAGACCTGGTATTGTCCATCGTATTGATAAGGATACTTCTGGACTTTTGATGGTTGCTAAGAATGATTACGCTCATCAAATATTAGCTAAAGAATTAAAGGAAAAGAAGTCTCTTCGGAAATACCTTGCTATTGTCCATGGCAATCCATCCAGTGATCGCGGGGTGATTGAAGCACCAATAGGCCGCAGTGACAGGGACCGTAAGAAACAGGCTGTCACAGCTAAAGGAAAAGAAGCCAAGACACATTTTAAAGTTGCAGAGCGTTTTGGCAATTATAGCTTGTTAGAGGTGACTCTTGAAACAGGAAGAACACATCAGATTCGTGTCCATATGGCCTATATTGGCTATCCGCTTGCCGGAGATCCTTTGTATGGTCCTAAAAAAACTTTAGAAGGTAAGGGTCAGTTTCTTCATGCCAAGACTTTAGGTTTTACCCATCCTAGAACTGGCAAACTGCTGACTTTTAGTGCAGATCCGCCAGCTATTTTTCAAACCACTTTAGAACAATTGCGCCATCAGTAAGAAGGTAGCATTTTAACTTTTAATTTTACGCCTTTCCTTTACAGTATATTTTTAAAGTTTTTGATACAATGGTTTTATGAGGAATTCAAATGCATTTAAAACTGAAGCCAAGATGAAGTATGTTCGTCTGACTTTTAAAATAATAGCTTGGCTGGTGATTATTGGAACCATTGTATTAGCTGTCTATCTTTATCAAAAAGGCTATCTAACGGATGTTAAAAAGCTGCGTACAGCTATGCATCGCTATGGTGCTTGGAGTCCGTTGATTTTTGTGCTTCTGCAGATCATTCAGGTTGCTATTCCTGTTTTGCCAGGAGGCGTTTCAACTTTAGCTGGTGTTGTTATTTTTGGACCTTTCTGGGGGTTTATTTGGAATTATATTGGCATCTGCATAGGCTCTGTTTTAGGTTTTCATATTGCTAAGCGGTTCGGCCGGCCGGCTTTGGAGACATTTTTCAGTCCAAAACTTTTGGAAAGTTATGAACATCGGACCAATTCTAACAGCAAATTTGCCAAATATTTTGCCTGGGCTATTTTTCTTCCTATTGCTCCAGATGATTTATTATGTTATTTGGCAGGAACAACCAGTATGTCTTACAAACAGTTTACTTTGATCATTGTCTTAGGAAAACCGGCCTCAATTTTAGCTTATAGTTTGGGGCTGACAACCATTTTATCCAAATTATTAGGGATTGGCTAATTGAAAGAAAAAGAGAAGAAGTCTTGAAATATTTCTAAGCAGTATGTTATAATAATCAAAATGAATATTCCTTTAACACTGTCCCGTGAGGCAGGCAAGGAGCTAGAAGAAAAAATGTGCAGAAAACAACTGTACCTCTATTTTGTGAAATCTCCTTGTTCAGAAAGGAGATTTTTTTCTTATTTTCGAAAAGAAAGGTATGCTATGAAAACAAAAGAAATTGTTGATGGTGTCACAATGAAGCGTGCGATCACACGGATTACTTATGAGATTATTGAACGCAATAAAAATCTTGACAATATCATTTTAGCTGGTATCAAAACTCGCGGCGTCTTTATTGCTCGCCGTATTCAGGAGCGCCTCAAGCAGATTGAAGGTATAGATGTTCCGCTTGGGGAACTTGATATTAAGTCCTTTCGTGATGATGTAAAGGTTGAGGAAAATACGACTACGATGCCGGTTGATATTACCAATCGTGAAGTTATCCTGATTGATGATGTACTTTATACGGGACGTACGATTCGTGCAGCAATTGATAATGCAGTCAGCCTTGGCCGGCCGGCTCGTGTGAGTTTAGCTGTTCTTGTAGATAGAGGCCACCGTGAACTGCCTATACGTGCGGATTATGTTGGTAAAAATATTCCAACCAGCAGTTCAGAGGAGATTATTGTCAATATGTCAGAAATTGATGATAAAGACAATGTGCTGTTGCTGGCGAAAGAGGACAATGCATGAATAATATAAGGTATGATATTCATGACTTTCCTAAAAGAAGCATGTGGTTAGGACTTTCCTTCCAGCATCTTTTTGCCATGTTTGGGGCTACTGTTTTAGTTCCTATTCTGGTCGGTATTGATCCTGCCGTTGCGCTTTTATCAAGCGGGCTTGGAACACTGGTTCATCTCAGTGTAACCAAATACAAGGTTCCTGCTTATATGGGGTCTAGTTTTGCTTATATAGGTGCTATGCAGAGCTTGATGAAAACAGATGGTATTGCGGCAGTTGCTCAGGGAGCTCTTACAGGCGGTCTGGTTTATTTTGCTGTAGCCTTGATTGTAAAATCAATCGGCAATGCCTGGCTGGATAAGATTTTGCCTCCGGTAGTTGTGGGGCCGATTGTTATGGTGATTGGTTTAAGTTTAGCCAGCAATGCTGTTAGTGATGTCATGAATAAAAATGGCCATTATAATCTTACTTATTTAATGATTGGTTTGGTTACTCTTTTAGCTGTTATTATGTTTAACATTTATGGCAAAGGGCTGCTAGGTTTGATGCCAGTACTGTTTGGACTCATTTTTGGTTATATCTTTGCTTTATTGATTGGTCTGCTGACAGATCAGCCAGTCATTGATTTTTCAGGTTTGCTTAAAGCTTCTTGGATTCAAGTGCCAACAGTTCAGCTCCCTTTTTTAAACTATGATGTGAAGTTTTATCCGTCAGCTATTTTGACGATGGCACCGATTGCTTTTGTGACTATGACAGAACATTTTGGTCATATTATGGTTCTTAATAGCTTAACGGGCCGTGATTTTTTCAAGGATCCGGGGCTTGATAAAACGTTAGAAGGAGATGGATTGGCTCAAGTTGTTGCCGGAATTTTAGGAGCACCTCCGGTCACTTCTTACGGTGAAAATATCGGCGTTATGGCTCTTAATAAGATTTTTTCTGTTTATGTTATCGCTGGAGCTGCTGTTTTGGCTGTCTGTATGAGCTTTATAGGTAAAATATCTGCTCTCTTACAGTCTATCCCAACTCCGGTGATTGGCGGAATATCTATTGCACTTTTTGGTGTCATTGCTTCTAGCGGTTTGAAAATTCTTATTGAAAATAAGACAGACTTTGACAATAAAAAAAATTTACTCATTGCTAGTGTCATTTTAGTATCGGGTATTGGCGGTCTCACGCTGCAAATTCAAGGTCTGCAGATTACAGGTGTAGCTTTTTCGACTCTGCTTGGCATTATTCTTTATCAAATTCTTCCAGAAAAGGACTGATTTTTATGGTAGTTACAGATGGCGTCGTATCGCTAAAACATTTAGTGAGTATGGAAATTTTGTCAAATGAAGAAGTACTTGGTTTGATTAAAAGAGGTTTGGCTTTTAAGAAAAAAGAAGTATCTTTTACACTGGATAGGCAGTATTTTGCAGCTAATTTATTTTTTGAATCATCAACGCGTACCCATAAATCTTTCGAAGTGGCCGAGAAAAAATTAGGGCTAGATGTAATAGAGTTTGATGCCAAAACAAGCTCGGTCAATAAAGGAGAAACGCTCTACGATACTATCCTAACAATGAGTGCTTTGGGAGTTGATATCTGTGTGGTTCGGCATTCTGATGAAGATTACTATAAGGATCTTATTGATAGCCGAACTGTTCAGACCTCTATTGTTAACGGTGGTGATGGTTCTGGTCAGCATCCCAGTCAGTGTTTGCTGGATCTCATGACTATTTATGATGAATTTGGCTCTTTTGAAAATCTTAAAATAGCTATTGCAGGCGATATTACACATTCACGCGTCGCCAAATCTAATATGCAGATTTTAAAGCGTTTAGGAGCTCAAATCTATTTTGCGGGTCCTAAGGAATGGTATTCGCCAGAATTTGATATTTACGGCCGGTTTGTTGCCTTTGATGACATTGTTGAACAGGTTGATGTGCTCATGCTTTTACGTGTCCAGCATGAACGTCATGATGGTAAAGATAGCTTTTCAAAGGAAAGCTATCATAAGCTGTATGGTTTAAATCAGGCTCGCTATGACAGGCTAAAAGATGAGGCTATCATTATGCATCCTGCTCCTGTCAATAGAGATGTTGAAATCGCAGATAATTTAGTGGAAGCCTCTAAATCGCGAATTGTAGCTCAGATGCAAAATGGAGTTTTTGTCCGTATGGCAATCATTGAAGCAATCTTACATGGCAAAGTGTAAAAGTCCAGAATTTAGCATGAAACTGGTTCTATAAATCTTTACCAAACTCAGATTTTAGCTCCTTGTATCTTATGGAAAGGTAAAAAAATGGAAAAGAGACTTTTAATTTTAGAAGATGGGACAATTTTTGAAGGACAAGCATTTGGGGCAGATCTTGATGTCACGGGAGAAATTGTCTTTAATACAGGTATGACAGGCTATCAAGAATCTATCACTGACCAGTCTTATAATGGTCAGATTCTAACTTTTACCTATCCTCTTATTGGTAATTATGGCATCAACCGTGATGATTATGAAAGTATTCATCCAAGCTGTAAGGCTGTTGTTGTTTCTGAAAATACGCGACGGGCAAGCAACTGGCGCAGCCAAATGTCTCTGGATGAGTTTTTAAAGTCTAAGAAAATTCCTGGTATTTCAGGAATTGATACACGTGCTTTAACAAAAATTATCCGCCAGCATGGGACTATGAAAGCGACGATTGCTAGTCCTGGTGATGAACTGGAGCATTTGCAGGATCAACTGAGGGCGACTGTCCTGCCAACCAATAATATTGAACAGGTTTCGACTAAAACGCCTTATCCTGCACCTGGCATTGGTAAAAATATTATTTTAGTTGATTTTGGTTTAAAGCATTCTATCCTGCGTGAATTTTCAAAACGAGATTGTAATGTTACCGTTGTCCCTTATAATACAAGTGCAGAAGAAATCTTAAATCTCAGTCCAGACGGTGTCATGCTGTCAAACGGTCCCGGCAATCCTGAGGATGTGCCTGAAGCTTTGGAGATGATCCGCGGTATTCAAGGGAAAATTCCGATTTTTGGAATCTGCATGGGACATCAGCTTTTTAGTCTGGCGAACGGGGCAAGGACTTATAAAATGAAATTTGGCCATCGAGGTTTTAATCATTCCGTTCGTGAAATCGCAACCGGACGCATTGACTTTACGAGCCAGAATCATGGCTTTGCGGTAGATCGCAGCACGCTTCCAAATGAGCTGATTATAACGCATGAAGAAATCAATGATCAATCCGTTGAAGGTGTTCGCCATCGTTATTATCCCGCTTTTTCCGTCCAATTTCATCCTGACTCAGCACCTGGTCCGCATGATGCCAGTTATCTCTTTGATGAGTTTTTAGAGCTGATTGATGCCTTTAAAGCAGAGCAGGTTGATCGCTAAGACTATTTAATGCCGCCCAGAGAGTCGGCGAATGAAGAAAGGAGAAGATACAGCAAGTTTACGAAGGTGAACACGCCCTAACGACTGTGTGAAAGAGCTAAACAGCGCTTAGATGTAAAACATCTGCCTTGAATTTTTGACTTTCACTTTGCCGTTTATAGGATTTGTATCATAATTATAACTTATGCCAAAACGTACTGATATTAAAAAAATTATGGTCATTGGGTCTGGTCCCATTATCATTGGGCAGGCTGCTGAGTTTGACTACGCTGGGACACAGGCTTGTCTTGCCCTTAAAGAAGAAGGCTATGATGTTGTTTTAGTCAATTCAAATCCAGCGACTATTATGACCGACAGAGAAATCGCAGATAAGGTTTATATTGAGCCTATTACGGCTGAATTTGTCACACGTATTCTTCGGAAAGAGCGCCCTGATGCCTTGCTGCCAACTCTAGGCGGACAAACAGGCCTCAATATGGCTATGGAATTATCAAAAGCAGGTATTTTGGAAGAGCTTGATGTTGAGCTTTTAGGAACAAAATTATCAGCTATTGATCAAGCTGAAGATCGCGATCTTTTTAAGCAGTTGATGGAAGATCTTAAACAGCCTATTCCTGAGTCTGATATTGTGAACAGTGTGGAAGAAGCAGTTGCTTTTGCTGCTGAAATTGGCTATCCTGTCATTGTCCGCCCAGCATTTACCTTAGGAGGTACTGGCGGCGGTATGTGTTCAGACGAAGAAGAGCTCCGTGAAATTGCTGAAAATGGCCTTAAATTATCACCTGTTACGCAATGCCTCATTGAACGCTCAATTGCTGGTTTTAAGGAAATTGAATACGAAGTTATGAGGGACGGCGCAGATAATGCACTGGTTGTCTGCAACATGGAGAACTTTGATCCAGTAGGCATTCACACCGGAGATTCCATCGTCTTTGCTCCCACACAGACACTTTCAGATATTGAAAATCAAATGCTTCGTGATGCTAGCCTAAAAATCATCCGTGCTCTTAAAATTGAAGGCGGCTGCAATGTTCAGCTGGCCCTTGATCCTCATAGTTTTAAATATTATGTTATTGAGGTTAATCCTCGTGTCTCACGTTCATCGGCTTTGGCTTCTAAAGCGACTGGTTATCCTATTGCTAAATTGGCAGCTAAAATTGCTGTGGGTCTGACACTTGATGAAATGATTAATCCGGTTACAGGAACGACATATGCCATGTTTGAGCCGGCTCTTGACTATGTTGTTGCGAAGATTCCCCGTTTTCCTTTTGATAAATTTGAACATGGAGAGCGCCGTCTGGGAACGCAGATGAAGGCGACTGGAGAAGTGATGGCTATTGGCCGCAATATTGAGGAAAGTCTTCTTAAGGCTTGCCGGTCTCTTGAAATTGGCGTTTACCATAATGAGATGACAGAAGCTTCTTTGGTAAATGATGATGCCCTTATTGCTAAAATTGTTAAAGCTCAAGATGACCGCCTTTTCTATCTCTCAGAAGCAATTCGCCGTGGATATTCCCTCGAAGAATTGTCAGATTTGACTAAAATTGATATTTTCTTCCTTGATAAACTCTTGCATATCTTTGAGCTGGAAGCAGAGCTAGCTGCTCATGTTTGTGATATTGATCTTCTTAAGGAAGCCAAGCGCAATGGCTTTTCTGACCGCAAGATTGCTGAACTTTGGCAGATGACAGCAGATGATGTTCGCAAGTTCCGGCTTGATAACAAGATAATCCCAGTTTATAAGATGGTGGATACCTGTGCAGCTGAATTTGCTTCATCAACCCCTTATTTTTATTCAACCTATGAATGGGAAAATGAGTCAGTTCAATCTGATAAGGAATCTGTCCTTGTACTTGGCTCAGGTCCGATTCGTATCGGTCAAGGAGTTGAGTTTGACTATGCGACAGTCCATTCTGTCAAAGCACTTCAAGAAGCTGGTTATGAAGCCATCATTATGAACTCTAATCCTGAAACGGTCTCTACTGATTTTTCAGTTTCTGATAAGCTTTATTTTGAACCATTAACTTTTGAAGATGTTATGAACGTTATCGAATTAGAGCAGCCAAAGGGTGTTATTGTTCAATTTGGCGGCCAGACTGCTATTAATTTGGCGGAGCCATTGTCAAATGCCGGTGTTAACATTCTTGGGACACAAGTAGCTGACCTTGACCGTGCCGAGGATCGCGATCTTTTCGAGCAGGCTTTAAAAGATTTAAATATCCCTCAGCCTCCGGGACAAACAGCAAGCAATGAAGAAGAAGCAGTTGCTTCAGCTCGCAAAATTGGTTTTCCTGTCCTTGTGCGTCCCTCTTATGTCCTGGGCGGCCGTGCTATGGAGATTGTTGAAAATGAAAATGACTTGCGTTCTTACATGCGGACAGCTGTAAAGGCGAGTCCAGATCATCCTGTATTGGTTGATTCTTACTTGGTTGGCCGTGAGTGTGAAGTGGATGCTATCTCTGATGGCAAGGAGGTCTTGATTCCAGGCATCATGGAACACATTGAGCGTGCTGGAGTCCACTCAGGTGACTCAATGGCGGTTTATCCGCCGCAAACACTTTCAAAAGAAGTTCAGGCGACCATTGCGGACTACACTAAACGCTTAGCTATCGGACTTAACTGTATTGGTATGATGAACATTCAATTTGTCATTAAGGATGAAACTGTTTATGTTATTGAGGTTAATCCACGTGCCAGTCGGACAGTACCATTCTTATCTAAAGTGACAGATATCCCCATGGCTCAGGTAGCAACCAAGTTAATTTTAGGCAATAGTCTTGCTGATCTTGGCTATACAGACGGCCTCTATCCAGAAAGCCAAAATGTACATGTTAAAGCACCTGTTTTCTCCTTTACCAAATTAGCTAAGGTTGATAGCCTTTTAGGTCCTGAAATGAAATCAACAGGTGAAGTCATGGGAACAGATTCAACTCTTGAAAAAGCACTTTATAAAGCCTTTGAAGCTTCTTATTTCCACCTTCCATCTTTTGGTAATGTTATCTTTACTATCGCTGATGAGACCAAGGAAGAATCCCTAGATTTAGCACGCCGATTCTCCAATATTGGCTACAGTATTTTAGCCACAGAAGGGACCGCTAAATTCTTTGCTGAAAATCATTTAGAAGCTGTTCTTGTCAATAAATTGGGTGAGAATGATGACAATGATATCCCTGCCTATGTACGTGCAGGCAAGGTACAGGCTATTATTAATACGGTTGGTACTAAGCGAACCTTTGATGAAGACGGTGCAGCTATCCGCAGTTCTGCTATTGAACATGGCGTACCGCTCTTTACAGCACTTGATACAGCCGATGCTATGGTAAGGGTGCTTGAAAGCCGCGGCTTTATTACCCAAGCTATTTAATGATAAGGCTATAGTATTCCATAAAAGAGAATAAGAATGACATCATTCTTATTCTCTTTTCATTTTACAAGTTTCCGGTAAAGAAGGATTAAAATTAAAACATTTGTCAAGAAAAAAACTTGACAGACTCTTTTTTTATGTTATACTAGAAGCAGTTCATAGCTCAGCTATGTCTAAAATAAAAACAGAAAAGAGATTGTTGATAAATGGCAGTAAAAATCCGTTTGACTCGTATGGGGTCTAAGAAGAAACCTTTCTACCGTATTAATGTTGCAGATTCACGTGCACCGCGTGATGGCCGTTTCATCGAAACGGTCGGTACTTACAACCCGCTTGTAGATGAAAATCAAGTGACACTGAAAGAAGAACGTATTCTTGAATGGTTGGGAAATGGCGCACAACCTTCAGATACAGTTCGCAGTATCCTTTCAAAAGCTGGGATTATGAAAAAATTCCACGAAGCGAAATATTCCAAGAAATAATCTAAAAGTAGAGAGCCTATGGATACCATTGAAAATCTTATTATCGCTATTGTGAAACCTTTGATTTCACATCCAGAGCATTTCACTATAAAAATCGAAGATACACCTGAATTTTTGGAGTATCATCTTGATTTGGATTCTAGTGATATTGGCCGGATTATCGGTAAAAAAGGCCGCACGATTACAGCGATAAGATCAATTGTTTATTCGGTCCCAACTCAAGGTAAAAAGGTTAGAATTGTGATTGATGAGAAGCAGTAACAGCAGTTGCTGCTTTTTAACGTTATTGAGAATTGCAGGACAAGATGGTAAAATAAAAAGTAACTTTTGATAGTGGAGTAAAAATGAATTATTTTAATGTTGGAAAAATTGTGAATACACAAGGCTTGCAAGGAGAAGTTCGTGTACTGTCTGTGACAGATTTTGCAGATGAGCGTTTTAAAAAAGGAGCTCAATTGGCCTTATTTGATAAAAATGACCAGTTTATCACTAATCTGGAAATTGACAAACATCGTCGGCATAAGAATTTTGATATTATCCGATTTAAAGGACTTGATCACATCAATGCTGTTGAAAAATATCGAGATTTTACGCTTAAGGTAGCTGAAGAAAATTTGACTGAATTAGCAGAGGGTGAATTTTATTACCATGAAATTATTGGTTTAGATGTCTATGAAAATGACGAGCTAATCGGACACGTCAAAGAAATTTTACAGCCTGGTGCCAATGATGTTTGGGTCGTAAAGCGAAAAGGCAAGCGAGACTTACTGCTTCCTTACATTCCTTCAGCTGTCTTAAATGTTGATGTGGCAAATAACCGTGTTGATGTTGCTGTCTTAGAAGGGTTAGATGATGAAGATTGATGTTTTAACGCTTTTTCCGGAGATGTTTACAGCTCTAGAACATTCAATTGTGGGGAAGGCACGCCATAAAGGAATCATTAAACTCACTTGCCATAACTTTCGTGAAAATGCAGCTAATGCCCGTCATGTAGATGATGAGCCCTATGGCGGCGGCCAGGGAATGCTTTTATGTGCTCAGCCCATTTTTGATACTTTTGAAAAAATTGCAGCTAAAAAGCCCCGTGTACTTCTACTAGATCCAGCGGGCAAACGATTTAATCAATCTTATGCTGAAGAGCTAGCCAAAGAAGATGAGCTGATTTTTATCTGTGGTCATTATGAAGGCTATGATGAACGGATCAAGACCTTAGTGACAGATGAAGTTTCTTTAGGAGATTTTGTTTTGACAGGCGGCGAATTAGCAGCTATGACTATAATTGATGCGACAGTGCGGCTGATTCCAGAAGTGATAGGCAAAGCCATCAGCCATCAGGAAGACAGTTTCTCATCAGGTCTTTTAGAATATCCTCAATATACACGTCCTTATGAATACAGAGGAATGAAAGTTCCTGATGTTTTAATGAGCGGCCATCACGCTAACATTCGGAAGTGGCGCTTAGAACAAAGTCTTCGCAAAACCTATCAAAGACGTCCTGATCTTTTGGAAAACTATTGTTTGACAGAAGAAGAAAGGCAGCTTTTAGAAGAAATAAAAAATGAACTGTGATAAATAAAAAATATTTCATTATTTTTAACCGTTTGAGCTGATATATGCAGTTATTGATATAAATAAAGGAGAAAAATGGCAACTGAAGAAGAGATTTATGATATTACGATTATAGGCGGCGGACCTGTTGGACTTTTTGCAGCCTTTTATGCTGGTTTACGCGGTGTCCGTGTCAAGATAATTGAAAGTTTATCTGAATTGGGAGGCCAGCCAGCTATCTTGTATCCTGAAAAGGTTATCTATGATATTGCTGGCTTTCCAGCAATTACAGGAGCTGACTTAACAGAACAGTTAATAAAACAGCTGGAGCGCTTTAAAGATAAAACCAGTATCTGTCTGAAGGAAGAGGTTAAAAGCTTCCTTAAAGAAGATAATGTTTTTACCATTGAAACGGATAAAAAGAATCATTTCTCCAAAGCTATTATCATCGCATGCGGCAATGGAGCTTTTGCACCGCGCACATTGGGGCTTGAAAATGAGGATCTCTATGCTGATCATAATTTGTTTTATAATGTCCACCAATTAGATCAATTTGCAGGGAAAAAAGTTGTTATTTGCGGTGGCGGAGATTCCGCTGTGGATTGGGCTAATGCCCTTGATAAAATTGCTGAAAGCGTCACTTTGGTTCATCGGCGAACAGCTTTTCGTGCTCATGAGCATAGTGTAGAACTTTTGCAAGCTTCTCATGTTCAGCTGCTGACCCCTTATCTGCCTATAGAATTAAAAGGTCAGGCAAATCAAGTTAATCGTTTGCTTATTCAAAAGGTCAAGACTAAGGAGATAAAGGAATTAGACTTGGATGCCTTAATTGTCAGTTTTGGTTTTTCAACTTCTAATAAAAATTTGAAAAATTGGAATGTTGATTATAAACGCTCAAGCATTCATGTGTCTTCTCTTTTTGAAACCAGTCAAAAAGGCATTTATGCTATCGGTGATGCTGCTGATTATGAAGGTAAGATTGATTTGATTGCTACAGGTTTTGGTGAAGCACCGATCGCTGTCAGTCAGGCGATCAGCTATATCTATCCTGAACGTGACAATCGTCTGGTTCATTCTACTTCTTTAATTAAATAAGACTTTCGTTTTAAATAATTTTCATTATTCTTGACATAAGAGCTGTTTTTTGCTTTTATTTCTGTTTTACGAAAAAATTAAAACTATTGCTTGAGCAAACAGCCATCAAGCTGTAACTTAACATTGCTCAAAAAAATGAAAACATTCCTGTTAAGGTTTTATCTGCTTATCACCATTAACTGCCCTGTTTGTTAATGGTGTTATTTTTTGAAAGAATTTGACAGAAACTGCTTGACAGGTGAAAACTGGGAGTATATAATAGCAACTGTAAACGATTTCAAATGGGAGGTGAGGCTTATTTTAAAATCGGAACGCAAACAGATTATTATGGAAAAACTCAAGCAGGAAGATTTTGTTACACTGGACTTTCTTGTGGGTATCCTTGATACATCTGAGTCAACTGTTCGCAGAGATCTAGATGAGCTGGCCAATGAAAAAAACTCCACCGTGTTCACGGAGGTGCTGAAAGAAATCGTTCGTTAAGTACAGAAGAAAGCAATCTTCAAAAATCTATCAAAAACGTTCAATTAAAAGAAGTGATTGTCAAAAAAGCGGCAGAAATGATTGATTATGGTGATATTATCTTTATTGATGCAGGGACGACGACAGAGCTTTTATTAGAACACTTAGACCATTCTAAATTAACTGTTGTTACCAACTCCATCCATCATGCAGCCAAATTAGTTGATAAGAATTTACAGACTTTGATCATAGGCGGCTATGTCAAAAATGCGACGGATGCTAGCGTTGGACAGCTAGCTGTCAGTCAGCTGCGGCAGTTAAATTTTGATAAAGCTTTTATAGGAATGAATGGAATTGATCATTCTTTTTTAACAACGCCTGATACAGAAGAGGCTGCTATTAAAAAGACAGTCATGGACAATGCGCAGAGAACTTATGTATTAGCTGATGATTCTAAAATTGGGCAAACCTCTTTTGTTAAAGTAGAGCGGCTGGAAGCTGTGACGATTATTACCAATCGTTCTGACAGTATCCTTTTAAAAGAAATTAAAAAGAAAACGAAGGTGATAGAAGTATGATATATACGGTAACTCTTAATCCATCCATTGATTTTATTGTTCGCCTCAGCCAGCTTCAGCTGGGCAGTGTCAATCGGATGGCTAGTGATGATAAATATGTTGGCGGAAAAGGCATCAATGTTAGCCGTATCCTGAAACGTCTGGGACAGGCTAATACTGCGACAGGTTTTCTTGGCGGTTTTACAGGTAAATTCGTTGAAGATGGCTTAGCAGCTGAAAAGGTTACAACGGCTTTTGTTAAAGTTGATCAGGATACGCGTATTAATGTTAAAATTAAGTCTCAGCAAGAGACTGAGATTAATGGGCAAGGTCCTGTCATTACAGATGAACAGCTGAGTCAGCTTGAGCAGGTTTTGAGTAAGCTGACATCTGCTGACATAGTTGTTTTTGCTGGCAGTGCACCAACCAACTTGGGCAATCAGGTTTATAAGCGCTTGATTCCTTTTGTCAGAGAGACAAAAGCTCAGGTTGTTTGTGATTTTGAAGGCCAAACGCTGCTAGATGCTTTACATTATCAGCCTTTGTTGGTAAAGCCCAATAATCATGAACTGGAAGCTATCTTTAATGTTCAGCTGCATAATATAGCTGATATTGAAAAATATGGGCGCAAGCTCCTTTCTAAAGGGGCTCAGCATGCCATTATTTCAATGGCAGGAGCTGGTGCCGTATTAGTAACACCAGAGGCGGCTTACTTTGCCAAACCTATTGCAGGCCAGGTTAAAAACTCCGTTGGAGCTGGTGATTCTATGGTAGCAGGCTTTACAGGTGAATTTGCAAAGACTGCTGATCCTGTTGAGGCCTTAAAATGGGGAGTTGCCTGCGGTACAGCTACAGCTTTTTCAGATGATTTAGCTAGCTTTGACTTTATTAAAGAAACTTACAAAAAAGTAGAGGTAGAAAAACTATGAAAATTCAGGATTTACTGAACAAGGATGTCATGTTGCTCGATTTGCAGGCAACTACTAAAGAAGCTGTTATTAATGAGATGATTACAAGCCTTGTGGATCATGGAATAGTGACAGATTTTGATACCTTTAAAAAAGGTATTATGAATCGTGAAGCACAAACTTCAACGGGTCTTGGAGGAGGCATTGCCATGCCTCACAGCAAAAATGATGCGGTTAAGGAAGCCACTGTCCTTTTTGCGAAATCAAATAAAGGTGTTGATTATGAAGCTCTTGATGGGGAACCGGTTGATCTTTTCTTTATGATTGCTGCTCCAGATGGTGCCAATGATACGCATTTGGCAGCTCTTGCTGAACTGTCTCAATATCTTTTAAAAGATGGCTTTGCAGACAAGCTGCGCCAAGTAAAGAGCCCTGATGATGTTATTAACCTTTTTAATGAGACAGAAGAAGAAAAGCAAGAAGAAACAAAAGCAGCTGAACCAGCTTCAGATAATCAGGATTTTCTTGTGGCAGTTACAGCCTGTACAACTGGTATCGCCCATACTTATATGGCAGAGGAAGCTCTTAAAAAACAAGCTGCTGAAATGGGAGTAGCTATCAAGGTCGAAACAAATGGCGCCTCAGGTATTGGCAACAAATTAACAGCAGATGATATTAAGCGTGCCAAAGGTGTGATTGTTGCAGCTGATAAAGCTGTTGAAATGGATCGTTTCAATGGTAAACCATTAATTTCACGTCCTGTCGCAGATGGCATCAAAAAACCTGAAGAATTAATCAATAGTATTCTTGATGATAAAGCAGAAGTTTATCTTGCTGCAAATGAAGGAACAGCAGCAGAATCTGATCAGGAAAAATTAAGCTTGGGCGCTGCCTTTTATAAACATTTGATGAGCGGAGTTTCACAAATGCTGCCTTTTGTCATTGGCGGCGGTATTATGATTGCTGTCTCTTTCTTGATTGATCAATTCATGGGAGTTCCAAAGGAATCTCTCAGCCATCTTGGTAACTATCATGAGCTGGCTGCTATCTTCAATCAAATCGGGAATGCTGCCTTTGGCTTTATGATCCCAGTATTTGCGGCTTATATCGCTTATTCTATTGCTGAAAAGCCGGGGCTTGTAGCTGGATTTGTAGCTGGAAGCATGGCAACTACAGGACTTGCTTTCAATAAAGTCGCTTTCTTTGAATTTGGAGAAAAGGCCAGTCAGGCAAAATTAGTCGGAGTTCCTTCAGGATTCTTAGGAGCGCTTGTGGGTGGTTTTCTTGCAGGAGCTGTTATTCTTGTACTGAAAAAAGCCTTAACCTTTATGCCGAAATCGCTTGAGGGGATTAAGTCCATTCTTTTGTATCCTGTCTTTGGTGTACTTATTACTGGTTTCTTGATGCTTTTTGTCAATATTCCTATGTCGGCTATCAATACAGGCTTGTACAGTTTTCTTGATGGCCTCTCAGGAGGATCAGCTGTTTTACTAGGTTTAATTGTAGGGGGAATGATGGCTATTGATATGGGCGGTCCTTTCAATAAAGCAGCCTATGTTTTTGGAACCAGTACCTTGACAGCTTCTGTTCTTGCCAAAGGAGGATCTGTTGTGATGGCTAGTGTAATGGCCGGTGGTATGGTACCGCCCCTTGCAGTTTTTGTAGCTACCCTATTATTTAAAAATAAATTTACGCAAGAAGAAAGAGACGCTGGTCTGACTAATATCGTTATGGGACTATCCTTTATTACTGAGGGAGCTATTCCTTTTGGTGCAGCTGATCCGGCACGTGCTATTCCAAGTTTCATGGTTGGCTCTGCTTTGACTGGAGCGCTTGTAGGTCTCTTTAGTATTAAATTGATGGCACCTCACGGAGGAATCTTTGTCTTCTTGCTGACCAGCAATTGGCTGCTCTACTTTGTATGTATTGTTATTGGAGCTATTGTATCAGGTATCTTGTTTGGTTATTTGCGTAAAGCAAAATAGAATTTTACTTAAGAAAGGGCAGTAAACAAATATCCTGCCTTTTTTTGCTGGCATTTAAAAAGGATAGTTTGCTCTAATGATCAATGGCTAGCTTAATTAATTTAAAGAAGGCGGGATCTCTTCCTGCCTTTTTGTGTTATAGTTTTATTTTATAATAAACCCTAACTATATAGTTTAAAACTATAAGAAAGCATAAAAAGACAAAAAGCTCGAAAGGTTGATTTAATAAGGATTATCTAGTATTATTTTAACTAAAAATAAACGAATAGTTTATAGTTATGAGATGAATAATCATTTTTTATTTTATAACGCAAAAGGAGGATCTGATGACAAAAATTTCGAGTTTAGGCTATCCGCGTTTAGGAGAAAATCGTGAGTGGAAAAAATTAATCGAATCTTACTGGGCTAAGAAAATTAGTTCAGAGGAACTAGCTGCAGGCGCTAAAAAATTACGTCTTGCATTTCTGAAAAAGCAGCTTGATGCTGGACTTGATTTCGTTCCTGTGGGTGATTTTTCTCTTTATGATCATATTTTAGATCTATCTGTTCAGTTTAATATTATTCCAAAGCGTTTTGCTGATCAAACCATAGATATTGATTTGTACTTTGCGATTGCCCGCGGCAACAAGGACAATGTCGCTTCTTCTATGAAAAAATGGTTTAATACTAACTATCACTATATTGTGCCTGAGTGGTCCAAACAAAAGCCAAAATTGACTAATAATCGTCTTTTAGATCTTTATTTAGAAGCTAGAGAAGTTGTAGGAGACAAAGCAAAACCTGTTATTACAGGTCCTATTACTTATGTTGCCCTATCAACTGGTATTGAGGACTTTACGGCAGCTGTTAAAAGTCTTTTGCCGCTTTACAAACAAATCTTTACAGAATTAACGCAGGCAGGTGCCAGCTACATTCAGGTTGATGAACCTATCTTTGTGACAGATGAGGGAGAAAAGTATCTTGAAGCAGCTAAATCTGTTTATGCTTACTTTGCTAAAGAAATACCTCAGGCTAAATTAATCTTTCAAACTTACTTTGAAGCTTTGATTGATGCTCAAATTCTCTCTCAGCTGCCTGTGGCTGCCTTTGGCCTTGATTTTGTTCATGGTTTGGAAGAAAATTTAGAAGCTATACAGTCAGGTGTTTTTAAAGATAAGGAAATTTTTGCTGGCCTTGTGGATGGCCGCAATATCTGGGCTTCTGATTTCACCAGAACCTCTGAACTTTTGAAAGAGCTTAAAGCTAATGCTGCTGAGATTTTTATTCAGCCTTCTTGCTCTTTGCTGCACGTTCCTGTCACCACTAAAAATGAAACGGATTTAGAACCTGTTTTGCGTCATGGTTTGGCTTTTGCAGATGAAAAATTAAGGGAAATCAGACTATTGGCTGAGCGGTTAGACGGCAAAGAAAATTCAGCTTATGATCAGCATCTTGCCCATTTTGCTGCCCTCCAAGCAGCTGATTTTAGAAATGTTGAGCTGGAAAATCTGGATCATGTAGCTACCAAACGGCATAGTGATTATGCTAAGCGCCGCGAATTACAGCAGGAAAGATTGCATCTGCCTTTGCTTCCGACAACAACGATCGGTTCTTTTCCGCAGTCACAGGAGATTAGAAAGACGCGTTTGGCTTGGAAGCGCGGAGAAATTAGTGACCAGGCCTATCATGATTTTATCAATGCTGAAATTGAGCGCTGGATTCGTATTCAAGAGGATCTTGATCTTGATGTTTTGGTTCATGGTGAGTTTGAACGTGTGGATATGGTTGAATTCTTTGGCCAAAAATTAGCTGGCTTTACGACGACTAAGTGGGGCTGGGTTCAATCTTACGGCTCACGTGCTGTTAAACCGCCGATTATATATGGTGATGTTCAGCATATTGAACCGATTACAATTAAAGAAACCGTTTATGCGCAAAGTTTAACGGATCGTCCTGTTAAGGGCATGCTGACAGGCCCTATCACCATAACTAATTGGTCATTTGAAAGAACAGATATTCCGCGTGATCAACTCTTTAATCAGATTGGTTTGGCTATTAAAGATGAGATTAAACTGCTTGAAGATGCTGGAATTGCTATTATTCAAGTGGATGAGGCTGCTCTTCGTGAGGGTCTGCCTTTACGCAAAGACAAACAAAAAGCTTATTTAGATGATGCTGTTCACGCTTTTCATATTGCGACATCATCTGTCAAAGATAATACGCAAATTCATACGCATATGTGCTATTCTAAGTTTGATGAGATCATTGACTCTATTCGAGCGCTTGATGCTGATGTGATTTCTATTGAAACCAGCCGCAGCCATGGTGATATTATTAAATCCTTTGAAACTGCTGTTTATCCGCTTGGTATTGGTCTAGGGGTTTATGATATTCACTCACCGCGTGTGCCAACTAAAGAAGAAGTGGTAGCTAATATTGAAAGACCCCTGCGGCAGTTATCACCCAAGCAGTTTTGGGTTAATCCTGACTGCGGTTTAAAAACACGGCAGGAAGCAGAGACTATTGCAGCTTTGAAAGTTTTAGTAGCCGCAACTAAAGAGGTACGGCAAAAATTAGGAAAATAAAGTAAGGAGAAGTGTCCATGTCCAGATTGCTAGAGAGACTAAAAACAGATATTTTAGTGGCTGACGGTGCCATGGGCACCCTTCTTTATGCAGATGGTTTAGAAGCCTGTCATGAATACTATAATATCAGCCATCCTGAAAAGATCATATCGATTCATAGAGCCTATATTGCAGCTGGAGCAGATGTTATTCAGACCAATACTTATGCGGCTAAAAGGCATCGCTTAAAAGGATTTGGTTATGATCATAAAGTAGAAGAGATTAATCGAGAAGCCGTTGCTTTAGCACGGCAAGCGGCTGGGGATGACCTATTTGTTTTGGGGACTATTGGTGCTTCTAGAGGTTTGAAACAGTGCGATCTAACCTTGGATGAGATCGTTTCTGAAACAGTGGAGCAAGCCAAAATTCTTTTAGAGACTAGACAAATTGATGGTCTGTTGCTTGAGACTTATTATGATCTAGATGAGCTCATTGCTGCTCTTAAAGCCCTGCGTCCTCTGACAGACTTACCTATTATAACGAATATGGCCTTGTATGAAGCTGGCATCACAGAAAGCGGACGTCCCTTGGTGGAAGCTTTTAGCCATTTAGTGATGTTAGGTGCTGATATTGTAGGTTTAAACTGTCATTTGGGCCCTTACCATATGATTCAGTCCTTTAAGCAGGTACCATTGTTTGCACAAAGCTATCTGTCGGCTTATCCCAATGCCAGCCTTTTGTCTTTTAGCAATGATGATGAAAAGGGGCACTACAGTTTCAGCCAAAATGCGGATTATTTTGAACGGTGTGCGAAACTGTTTGTAGAAGAAGGTGTTCGTTTGATTGGCGGCTGCTGCGGGACAACACCGGATCATATCAAGGCTCTTAAACGCGGTATTAGGGGTCTCAAACCGATTGAAAAAAAGGTAACCCTGCCACCTGCGGACCCTGAAGAGCCTATTTTTGAGACTGAAAAGAAAGAAAGTCTGGTAGATAAGGTCAAAAGAGAGGTAACAATTATTGCAGAGATTGATCCTCCTAAGACTTTGGCGATTGATAAGTTTGTTGAGGGCGTTAAAGCCTTAGATAAAAAGGAGATTGCTGCTATAACCTTAGCAGATAATTCTTTAGCCAGAACGCGCATTTGCAATCTTAGTATGGCTTCCTTAATGAAAGAAGAGGTGGAGACACCGTTCTTACTGCATATCGCTTGTCGTGACCATAATATGATTGGTTTGCAGTCACGCCTTTTAGGAATGGATATCTTGGGTTTTGACCATGTTCTTGCTATTACTGGAGATCCTTCCAAAATTGGAGATTTTCCAGGAGCAACTAGTGTTTATGATGCGACCAGCTTTAAGCTGTTAAATCTGATTAAGCAATTAAATCAAGGAAAAGGCTACAGTGGAGCCAGTCTTAAAAAAGCAACTCATTTTACAGTGGCTGCTGCCTTTAATCCTAATGTAAAAAATTTAAGCAGAACAAGCCGTTTAATTGATAAAAAAGTTGCTGCTGGAGCAGATTACTTTATTACACAGCCAGTCTTTAATGCAAAAACCATTGTAGGATTGAAAGAAGTTACACAGAATTATGAACAGCCGTTTTTTATAGGTATTATGCCCATAACTTCTTACAATAACGCTGTTTTTTTACATAATGAAGTCCCAGGAATTGAACTATCAGAAGAATTTCTAGCGAGACTGGAAAAGGTTAAAGATGACAAGGAAATCTGCCAAGAACTAGCTTTAGCAGAAAGTAAACGGCTGATAGATTCTGCCTTAGAATCTTTTAATGGCATTTATCTGATCACTCCTTTTATGCGTTATGACTTAACGGCTGACTTAATTGATTATATTCATGAAAAATCAATGACGATTCAAGAGAAGAGAGCTTAACCTCTCTTTTTTGTTTGATTGTAACAGCAGCTGATCTTGTGATATAATGGAGGCAATTAAGGTGAGACCTTGGTAGATGTTTTGTTTTAATGTTAAGATAGGTGGCTTTAAAATAGCTATTTTAATATAAGATGCTATATAAAAAAGGAGATTGTGTATGTATCGCTTAGTCGCGTTTGATATGGATGGTACTTTATTGACTAGTCAAAAAACGATTGCAAAAGAAAGTATTGAGGCGATAGCGAAAGCGAGTTCAAAAGGAAAACAAGTAGTACTGTCTACTGGACGTGCTTTATCAGAGCTAAACAGCCATCGTGAAGAATTGAAAGATGTGCGTTATGCTGTTACGGCCAGCGGTGCTTTCATTTATGACTTTCAGAAAGAAAAAATTCTAGCAAAGCATGTCTTGCCTTCTCAAGTTGTTGACCAAATCAGAGAACGTGTTCAAACTCACAATCTCATGGTACTGGCTATAATGGATGGTCAAAGTTACATTCAGCGGTCTCATTATGAAGAAGCTAAAAACTATCATATGGGTATGTATAAAGAACTTTATCGTAAAACAGCTGTGTTTGTTGACAATATTAGTGAGCTTTTGACGAAAAACAGAGATCAATTTGAAAAGATTGATTTTTATCATTTCACAGCAGCAGAACGTGATCTTTCTTATCAAGCTCTCTTATCTGACTCTGTTATAGTCACTAAAGCTGAGGTTAGCGGTTTAGAAGTGACGGCAGCTGGAGTTGAAAAAGGTCAGGGTCTGTCCTATATCTGTCAAGAAGAGCTCCATATTCCGCTTGAAGAAGCCATTGCAGTTGGTGATGCAGACAATGATAAAAGCATGATTTGTCAGGCAGGTTTGGGAGTTGCTATGGGCAATGCCAATCAAATGATTAAACAGCTGGCAGATGTCATTGTTAAAGACAATGACCATGGGGGCTGTGCGCAAGTTATTGATGATTATTTACTTAAAAAGTAAAGGGACAGATTAAAGTAAAGTAATGGTCTGCATGTTCTTGTCTTCTCTATCCATTTTAATAAAGAGTTCCTCCTTTAGATCTATTCTAAAGGAGGTTTTTGATCAGAATAAAAGTGAGTTTTCAAGATTCTCCTTGCATTAAGTTTTAGTTTGATTAATTGAATTATGTCTATGCCTATGCTACAATCAGATTATTGATTATTTTTCATCTAGAAAGGATCTTATGGATCAGTATTTAATAAAAAAAATGATTGCTTTTCGGAAAAAGAGTTTTATCCAGATTTCGCAGGAAACACTGGTTTCTCTCTTTCCTTTTTTCTTGTTAACGACATTTGCAATGGTCTTTTCAGAATCTGTTTTTTCTGAGAATGGCTATATCAATAATCTTTTTTCTATCAGAAGTTGGTTTCCCTATTTTAGAGGAACTGGACTTGCTTTGACGAATTTTACGGCTCTGACTGGAGGTTTGGCAGGCCCTTTGACCAGCTATTTTAGTGCTAAATATACTGCTGGGCATTATGGCCGCAGTACTGGTACTGCGGGGATTACGGCCTTTGTTTTTAGCTTGCTGATTAATTCGCGTGATTTATTTACAAGATCCCTAAATGACGGTGATTTAACACGTATTAACCTTCCAGTTAATATCAATTTAGTGGTTGCCATTTTAATAGGTTATGCTGTTGGACAGATTTTTCGTTTTTCAAGTTCCAGTGATGATCGGATTGTCGATGCTCACTATATTTATCATCCAAAGAGTGTGAGACCAATCGTGCAGTCACTGGCTTTGGCCGTTTTAGGTAGTTTTTTGGTTTACCTAGGTAATACCTATAATGTCTTTTCGACAATTGGAAACTTTTTTTCTAGTCTTATTGTCAATCGCAATAATCTTTGGGTTATTTTATCAAATTCTTTTTTAAGAACCTTTGGGGCTTGGATTGGAAATAGCAATCCTTTTAACGATATTCCTTTTGTCAATGATTCTTATGCTTTGGATAATCTGAATTATGCCCTAAAACATCATACAACAGCAGGAGTGCCTTATCTTTTTTCAGAAACAAATCTTTATGACGCTTATGGAACTTTTGCGGGACTTGGCGGCTCTTTAGCTCTTTTGATAGCTATTTTGTGGAGATCACGCAGTACTAAAGATCGGGATGTCGGTATCAAAAGTATCTTTCCAGCTCTATTTAATCATGGGGTAGCTTTTATGGTAGGGATTCCTGTCTTTTTTAATTTTTTGTTTTTGATTCCTTTCGTACTAATACCCGTTGTCAATAGTTTGATTGCTGGTATAATGCTTTATTTTAGGGTAATGCCGCCTGCTGTTTACCCTGTTCCAAGCGGAACACCAAGTGTCCTTTATGCTTTTATCGGGACAGGCGGCAGTCTTCGTGCTCTTGCCGTTGGAGGGCTTATTTTTGTGGTGGATGTCCTCATTTATCTTCCATTTGTTAAGTTTAATGATCGCATCCATGAAGAAATCAACCAACTGGATGATGAGAAAGGAGCAGACCATGACTAAAAAAACTAAAATTGTCCTTATAGCTGTCCTTGTTTTTTTAGCGATCTTAGCTATTCCTTCGTACAGTTGGACCAAAAAGAATATCAAAGAAATTGATAAATTCTATAATGCACGCTTATCGCCTATTATCATGATTCCAGGCAGCTCTGCAACAGAAAATCGCTTTGATGGACTGGTAAAGAAGCTGAATCAAGACCGATCAGGTGTTAAACACAGTCTTTTAAAAGTAAAGGTCTGGAACGACGGCCGGATTACCTATAATGGTTCCATTGCTGCTAGGGATAATGAGCCTATTATTGTGATTGGTTTTGAAAATAACCATGATGGTTACAGTAATATCAAAAAGCAAGCTCGTATGGTTAATGCTGCTTTTGATGATCTTCAAGGGAAATATAATTTTAATAATTTTAAAGGCTTGGGGCATTCCAACGGCGGTTTAGTTTATACAGCCTTTATTGAGAAATATCTTGGTGACTATGATGTTGATCTTAAAAAATTGATGACCATTGGAACACCTTATAATTTCACAGAAACGAATATTAATAATAAAACGGAAATGCTGGCTGATTTTATTAGCAATCGAAAGCAAATTCCAAAGAGCTTAAGTATGTACTCAGTAGCAGGTACAATAACGTATGATTCAGATGAGTTAGTACCGGATGCCAGTGTTAATGCTGGTAAATATATTTATCAGGGACAGGCAGCACATTATACAGAGACAACCGTTACTGGTGAAGACGCTCAGCATTCCGATCTGCCAACCAATAATGAGATTGTTTCTCTTGTCCATCAGCGGATTGAAGATAGGCAGAGAAATCAGAGGAACCAAGGAAATCAAAACAATGGCTAATCTAAGCTTTCTTACACAAAATCTGTTTAGATGTCGTTTTATATCATACATCAAAGTACTTTGTCAGATTAGTGATAATATGTTAAAATAAGCAAAGAAGTGGAAATGAGAAAGGGGTTTTACTTATGAAACAATCAAACAAACTTCTCTTTGTTCTTGCTGGAATTTTTTACCTTTTAATTGGACTTTTACTGTTTGTTAATCCTATTGGAAATTTGGTGTCGCTTTCTTGGCTCTTATCCTTGGGACTTTTTATCAGTGCGATCAGTTCTATTGTGAATTATTTTACTATGCCGCAGGCTTTTCGCCACTCTATCTATCTTGTTGAAGGGGTGCTAAATGCACTGATTGCTCTTTATCTTATTACACGTGGCTTTGCAGTACTGCCTTTTGTTATTCCAAGCGTTCTTGGTATCTGGCTGATTTTTGAAGCTATTGTCATCTTTTCCAAGGGCTCGCTTCTTAACTTCATTTTTCCAATTATTGGCAGCAGTGTCACTTGGGTGGCTATTCTTGCATTTTTGCTAGGCTTGATTCTTATTATCAATCCTTTGGGAGCAGGTGTCTTTGTGATGTATGTTCTCGCGTTAGGATTTATTTTTGAAGGGATCAGCGTTATTGCTGAGGCCTTCCGGGAAAAATAGCCTTCTCATCTAAAAAGAACAGGCAGAAAGGAAATAGCTAAGAGCTATTAAACCAGCCTGTTTTATTCTTTTTTTATGAAATATTTTATGCAAGGAGCTTACTAATGAAAGCAAAAAAAGTTGAGCTGACTGAGCTCTTTTATGATCTGGTCTTTGTTTATGCTATTTCTAAAATGACGGGGCTCATCCATCATCTGCACCACGGGGTGGTTGCCCCTATGAGTATCTTTACCTTTGTTGCTTGTCTGGTGGTTGTGGTTAATGTATGGATTTTCCAGTCGGTTTTTATCAACCGCTACGGCCGCAATTCCTTCTGGGATATCAGTGCTCTTTTTATGAGTATGGCCTGTATCCTCTTTATGTCCAATAGCTTTTCTACAGAGAACTGGGAGACTGTCTTTCACCCCTATGCCCTGATGACGGGGCTGACGACCGTAATTTTGACGGCTCAGTATCTGGTCCAGCATTTTCGCTCGGACAGTGAGGGGGAGCGGCGCTATACCTTGCATTATGCCATTATTCTAGCCATTCGCTCGGCCATTGTCCTGCTGAGTGCCGTTCTGCCCTACAGCATTGGTATCATTCTCTTTTTTGCTGGGGTCTTTATCGGGGTGTTGCTGCCCTTCCTGATTCGTTCGGAAGCCTCAACTATACCAGTTAATTTTCCCCATTTAGTGGAGCGATTCTCCCTTTTGGTCATCATTACTTTTGGGGAAATGCTGATTGGGGTAGCTCCTTACTTTACGGTTGACACGTTAAACTGGTCTTCTCTGCTGGTTCTTTTAACTGTTGGCTTCCTTTTCCTCTTTTATATCGTGGAAATCGATCACCTGATTGACCATCATCGGAAGCAAGAAAGTGGTTATCATCTGATTTACTGGCATTATCCCATCTTTATCGGATTGAGTTTTATCACAGTATCTCTGGGTTTCTTTAGAGAAGAAGTGCATCCGCTCTTTCTCGTCATTTTCCTCTATACCGGATTTTTTCTTTTTTATCTGGGAACCTATGCTCTGCGGGTTTATAATAAAGCAGAAGTCGCCTATCCAAGGAATTTTGTGATCAGTCAAATTGCCATTTTCCTGATCAGTCTGATCTCCAGTCTCATTTTTCGAGATAATCCAGCAGTCATACTGACCATTACAACTGTTGCGGTCACTTTTATCAGTGTCCGATATGTTCGATTTACAATTTTGAGAATATATCAATAAACAGACTCCGCTCTACAACGAGGGCGGAGTCTGTTTGTTGATGAGATGGGGACAAAAGTATTTCAGTCACCATCACATTTAGTAATAAACGAATGACGCAGACTGAAAATGGTATAAAAATAAAGGGGGTAAATACTTGACAAACTTTATATATATATAATGTAAAGGATGGCCAATTTATTCAAATATTGAAAATTAGCTGTCCAAAAAAACTTGTGTAAAGAAAGGAAATCACAATGCAATTAGTTCAAGAATGGGATAAAACCTTCCCAAAAAGTGATTTAGTTGATCACGAAAAAGTGACTTTCAAAAACCGTTACGGAATTACCCTCGTCGGTGATTTGTACACACCTAAAAATAGTCAAGAGAAGAATCCTGCGATTGTTGTGAGTGGACCATTTGGTGCTGTAAAAGAGTAATCTTCTGGTCTTTATGCCCAAACAATGGCAGAACGTGGTTTTATCACGCTAGCTTTTGATCCGTCTTTCACCGGTGAAAGTGGTGGAGAGGCACGTAACATCGCTTCTCAAGAAATTTTTACAGAAGATTTCAGTGCAGCCGTAGACTACATTGGTCTGTTACCAAACGTTGACCGTGAATGTATTGGTTTGATTGGTGTGTGTGGTTTTGGTGGATTAGGATTAAATGCTACCATTATTGATCCACGTATTAAAGCAGCAGCAACATCTGTTATGTATGATATGTCTCGTTTCTTGGCAAAAGGTGCTAATGACTCTTTTACCGAAGAAAATCGTCGTACGATTATCGAAAACTTATCTCGTCAACGTTGGACAGACCTTGAAAATGGAACACCAAAATTCGCAGCACATGGTATCGGTTTTAATGAAGAAGGCGAAATGGTTCAACCAGATGCTTTCTTGCCGGATGAATTACCAGAAAATCCAGATCCAGTCTTGGAAGAATTCTATGAATACTACAAAACAAAACGTGGTTTCCATAAAAATAGTGTGAACTCAACAGGAGCATTCACAGCAACAAGCCCTCTTGTCTTTATGAACGCTCCTCAGTTAACTTACATCAAAGAAATTTCACCACGTCCAATTTTATTGATTGCAGGTGAAGTAGCACATTCACGCTACTATTCTGAAGATGTGTATGCAGCAGCAGCTGAACCAAAAGAATTGGTCATTGTTCCAGGGGCTAACCACTGTGACCTTTATGACCGTGTTGAGAAGATTCCATTTGACAAATTGGAAGAATTTTTCAAGAAAAATTTATAATAAACTAGCCGTGCCCTACAAAAATAAAGGAATGGCGCATAAATGACCCCGTATGAACTAGATGGCCTTGCTGCTTTTCTCTAGGTCATACGGGGTTTGTCTTGATATGGAGGAATGTCATGGAAAATATAATTGATACTCAATGAAAATCAAAATTAGACACGAAAGCGAGTTGGTCAAACTCTTTGGGAAAGAGTTTGAGTTGCAGATAAAGCAAACGGAGGTTGCCTCAAAGGTACTGGAGTTACATAAGTGAAAAGCTCCGCTTTTCCTATTCGCAACCTTCAACAGTTCAGTGAACTGTTGAACCTGACAAAGTATCATTTTGATTTTCGAAGAGTATGACGTGCAATATCAGGAAATATCAATATATAGAGAAGCATCCAACCAGATTCAGCCATGGAAAGACTTAGATGGTATGCAAAACAAACATCTTGGAAAATTTTGTGTCTTCGCTGGCGGACTACCTATTTTCAAAGATGGACAATGTATTGGTGCCATTGGTGTCTCGGGCGGTACCATTGATGAAGATGAAAGCATCGCAAAGCGGCTTTAGGGATTTAGGGAGCTCCCGCATTCAGGACTGAATATTAATAAATCAAAACCACCCGTTAGAATGGGTGGTTTTGATTCACTTTCGATAATCTCTTACAATCATAGGTCCTACAAAAATGACCATAATTAAGAGAATACTATACATAACGGCAGGTGGGTAAATGGTGATAGTAAGGATAAGTCCGATGATTTTCATTGTGATATCGTATTTCATCCATTTGCGCTCTGCCATGAATTCTGACATAGCAGTATTTTCAGGAATTTCCGCCAAGGAGCGATACATTAAGGTATTAAAGAGAGTGACAGCTAAAATAATAAAACCATAGCAAACTTGGGCAATCGTATTATTGAAATTTTGTGCTACGACGCTAGTGACATAAGGGAAAAAGGATGAAAAGAAGAGAAGAAAAACAGTATTCCAAACGACTTTGTTAGATATTTTTCGTACATCATGCCAACCCTTGTGCATATTGACCCACATGATGCCAATCCAAAAGAAGGACAGAGCATAGGCGAAAAAAGCATTGCGTATTTCCCAAAGACTTGCGAGAGTGAATGGATTAGGTTTTTCAAGATCTAAAACGAGAATCGTCATGATAATGGCAATAACGGCATCTGTAAAAGCAACCAAACGTTCTTTGGTCATATCATAAACTCCAGTCTAAACAATTTTTCTTTTTAATTTTACAGTTTTTTCCAGTAAATTTCAAAGTATGTTGTGCACAATAAAAGGGAGCGGACATTTTTGACCATTCCCTTTAGTTTCTTTTATAGATACTTTCCAAAGAATTCAACGATCTTGGCTTCTTCTTGGCTGACAAAAGGTTCTTTCCAGTAAGTTTGGATGTGGGTAGCACCGTCAATCAAGTAAAGTTCTTTTTGATCAGTTCCTGTTGCCTTCTCAAAGACAGCATCTGTCATGTAGCGAGTATCTGCATCTTTACCAGCAATCATCAGGAGCGGTTGGTCAATGAGTTCAGCCCGTTCTTCAGCATCAAAAGCCATGAGGTATGCAAGGCTTTCTGCGGTATACCAGCTTTGAGAATTTGGATGGTAGTATTTATCGGCATAATATTCAGCTCCATCACGGTAAAGGCCAGCAGGGATTTGTTCGAGCTGTTCTTGAGTGAAGTGTGTTTGGCCGTCCAAGTGGTTGCCAATGTAGTCTACTTCACCAGTTGTTAAGCGCTTCACGCGGGCAGCACGTGCTTGTTCCAAACGGTCTTTGATGCTGTCGAGTTGAGCATCCAAGAAACCATTGCGGCGGACACGGCCAGTATTAAACATGGAAATAGTGGCTACAGCTTTAAAGCGTTTATCTGTTTTGACTGCTTCGATAGTGTAACCGCCGCCTCCGCAAATGCCAAGCGCGCCGATACGATTTGTATCGACACCTGGGAAAGTTTGGAGGTAATCAGCCATAGCGCGAATATCTTCTACACGGTTGGCAGGATGGTCAGTGTTACGAGGAGTTCCTTCACTGGCACCTTGATAAGCAGCATCAGCAGCAATCGCAATATAGCCATGTTCTGCTAATTTTTGTGCAAACATGCCCGATACTTGTTCTTTGACACCGCCGTTTGGATGGGCTACGGTAACAGCTGGATATGATTTGCCTTCGTCATAACCGGCTGGGGTGTAAACGTTGGCAGAAATTTTAACTCCAGAGCTGATATAGCTGACGGGATGAATATTGACTTGTCCAGAAATATTTTCAGTAATGGCATTATCATAGACGAGTCCAAATGGGTTTGTTAAATCTGACATAAGATTTCCTTCTTTCTGTGTTTACATAACTATTATTATAAAAGTTTTTGATGATTTTTACGAAGAAAATGATTTATTTATCATTTTCGAGAGTTGTTTTTAATTTCTGCAGTTGGTTACTGTCTGTTGCAGTACCTTTGAGTTCCATGCCCAGTTGGTTGGCAAAACGCTGAATGATATAAACGGTACTTTCTTTAGAAAGCTCAGTAGGCGCAGCACCCTGCATAAAGAAATAGAGTTTCTTGCCTTTAAAAGGATTACTGCTTGTATCTTCTGAAGCACGGTCAATCAGCGTTTTTAAGGCACCGCTCATAGAATGCCAGTAGACAGGTGTTCCAATGACAATAGTGTCGGCCTGCTTGACAAGATCTGTGACTTCCTTAAATTGGTCGTCTTTTAGTTTTTGTCCTAAAAAACCGATGCGGTAGTCAATTAGGTTAATTTGATCATAAGAAGTACCATTGAGCAAATCTTTGCCCATTTTAACGGTATTGCCATCTTTATTTTGGCTGGCATTGATGAAAAGCACTTTGCTGGACATTTTCTCACCTCCTTTTGCTGTATTTTGGTGAGACTTAGTCTGGCTGCAGCCAGCTAAGCATAAGAAGGCTAGCAGCAGTGGGATTAGTTTTTTCATATATTTTCTATTTTCCTTTCTTGTAAACCCTTGATTTCCTTATCAAATTTGTTTACAATGATGAGTATATCAGCCGGGAGCAACCCCCGGTCAAGACTTTTACTCGAAAAAATGAAAAAAATTTTGGAGGTGTTTATGTATAACATGAAAGAAGCTTGTCAGCTCTGCCAAATGACTTATGATACTCTGAAATTTTACTGCAATAAAGGTTTAGTTCCTAATGTTAAGCGCGATAAAAATAACTACCGTATTTTTGATGATCATGACATTGCTTGGATACAGAGCTTAGCTTGTCTAAAAAAATGCGGCATGTCCATCAAGGAAATGCAGGACTATCTGGCACTTTGCCTTCAAGGTCAAAAGACTCTTCCAAAAAGACAAGAATTGCTCCAGTACAAACGTCAGTTTCTCTTAGAGCAACTGCAAGAAATTCAGAAAAGCTTAGATTATATTGATGAAAAGCAGCGTTATTATGAGGCAGTTTTAGAGGGGACAGCAGTCTATCAGAGTAACTTGATTTCATCCTGAAAATTAAAAGAAATTACAGACACTGTTTTCATCTATTTCTAATCAATCCTCCTGAGTGTTTGTAATGTGGTGATAAGTCAGTTCAAAATGATAAGAGAGTTTTAAAAGAGACTAGGTATTTAGAGAAAGTGAGGCTGCAAACCTGATTTCTGCCAATCACGATTGCGTCTCACTTTCTTTTTGATGGTTCTTTTATTTTAAATTATTTTTTATTCGCACATTTCTCATGAAATTAGAGCCAAAATAAGGTATAATAAAAAGCAGAAGATAGTTAAGATGGGAGTATATTTGTGAGAGTAAGAAAATTTTACCTTCGATTTCTTATTTTTCTCCTTATTTTTTTGGGGATCTTATACAAATGTGCTGAACCGGCTCGCATTGATTCCAATACGGTTAGCGACCCTAATTTACCCCTTTTAAAGCGGTTTTTAACAACAAACCAGCTTAATGGTGTCATGATTGTAACGGGACCTGATGGTAAGGCTCAGGTATTTTCAAATCAAAGTAAGATTGATGGCAGTCCTGTTTCAGACAGAAGCTATTTCCCCATTGCCTCTTTGCAAAAACTGATAACAGGTGTTGCTATCCAGCAATTAATTGATGAGCAGAAATTATCACTTCAGACCCCTTTAAGCCGTTATTATCCTCAAATTGAAAACAGTGATAATATTACCATACAGGATCTGCTGTGCCATACTAGCGGCTTATCAGATCTAAAAGAAGTGTCTCAAAAAGTACTGAAAACCCAAGAACAGCAATTAGATTTTGCACTGGCAAATTATCGAGTAACTTATCAAAAGACTTGGAAATATGCCAACACCAATTATGCCTTATTAGCTGGTATCATCAGCCAAATTAGCGGCCAAAGTTATGAAGACTATGTTCGTCAGCATTTTTTGACAGCTAGGAAAAATTGGCAATTTAAAAAATATATTAAAATAAAAGATCAATCACATTTGGCTGCTTTGGCAAAATCCAATCCAAAAGCGATCTGGAATAAAATTTCTAAAGAAGCAACCTCTACTTTTGGTGCTGGTGATTATGCTGCCAGACCTATGGATTACTGGAATTTTATGACAGCCTTTGTAAATAACCAATTTGTTCCTGTTCGCGAATACCGTCAATCTATGCAGGCTTCTTTAAGCCATTATTATGGCGGTCTTTATGTCAGCAAAAAGAGGCTGCATGCTAATGGCGGCGGCTTTGGTCCTTATTCTTGTTTCGTCTATTCTAATATTAAAACGAAGCAGGTTATGGTTTTGTTTGTCACTAATGGCAAATATAAGCACGTCAAATCTTTAGCAGCAAAAGCTTATAAGATATATGAACGCTCCTACAGTCTCCCTAAGAATGGCCCCTTAAACTAAAAAGTCCTGTAAGTACTGTCTTACATCGTTGAACAGTGCTTATCAGGGCTTTTTTATCAAAAATTTTTCCGACATTCTTTAACAAAATGATACTCAATGAAATCAAAAAGCAAACGAGGAAGCTAGCCGCAAGCAGTATTTAGCGTACGGCAAGGTGTCGCTGACCTCGTTTGAAAAGATTGTCAAAGAGTATTAATATCATAAAAAAGCAAGCGGCTTGACTACTGCCAGATGGAACTGTCTGCTTCTTTCTTTTTAGCAAAAATAGGCTGACCGTGTTCTACTAAGATGACTTTAAGATCAAACCACTTAGCAAAATATTTTTGATACCATTTGTTGATTTTGATATGAATAAAGACTATAAATATCAAGGCAAGGGCAATAATTAGTCCACGGATATATACTGATATAGCTGTGTCGCTATAGAGATCAAGCTGTATGACATAAGTATCAATCAAAACTAAGCCTGCATTCAATAACATAAATAAGCAATAAAACAAGCTTTGAAAGCCAATGTGTCTTGCTTGGTAGATCTGGCGGTAATCTTCACTTATTTTTTCAAAAGTAGGCAGTGTCACTCCCCCTTCAGGTCCTTCGCTGAAATAGTCAACTAATTTAGGAGAAGCATGGTAACCGCAGAGGCGGCAAATTTTATAATTAATATTTCTAAAAATGAAGTAGAAGATAGTGAGCGAAGGCATTATTAAATAAAGCTGAGCATTTCTTGTATGAGGGAAATACAAAGCGAAAAAAGTAAGTACGCAAAGAAGAATGGAGATGCTTTGCAGCAGCAGGTACAAGCATTTTATTGGCCAAGAATAGCTGGGCTGTGTTTCAAAATCTGTCATGGAAGCTCCCTCCTTTATTGATAGATATAGATTCTGCTTAAATTCTAAGTCTACACTGTAATCTTATAGCTTAAAGTATAATTTGTCAAACAAGGGCTAAAGGGGAACTTGACTCAAAAACTCAACAGATATTTTTGGTTTTAACAGTGATAATTCCAACGAGAGGCTGCCATTTTCCTGTTCAAATAGTGATCAAATTGATAAATATTTGAAAGAAATTCTGAAAACCAGGATTTCTTTAATTTTGGACTGAAATATGCTATAATGAAAAGCAATGTAAAATGAGGAGATAGCAATGGAAATCGAACGTCAAAAAGAATTTGTCAATCAATATCACTACGATGCAAGAAACATGGAATGGGAAAAGGAGAATGGTACGCCTGAAACGGATGTTGAGGTGACCTTCCAACTTGTTGAGAAAAATGAAGAACTGAAGGAAACAAGAGTTGTAGCTGTTTTGCAATTTATGATTGTTCGTGAAGAATTTGTTCTTAGCGGTGTTCTTTCGCAAATGGTTAAGATTAAAAATCGGATTGTTAACCAGCCCAGCGAATTCTCAGCAGAAGAAGTATCAACCTTGGCAGCTCCTTTGTTAGATATTTTAAAACGTATGACCTATGAGGTCACAGAGATTGCTCTTGACGCAGAAGGTATCAGCCTGGAGTTTTAGACATATGAAACTAGCAGTTATTACAGACTCTTCTGTTTATATTCCTGAACATTTCGCTGATAGAGACAATCTCTTTATATTGGATATTGAAGTCAGTATAGAAAATACAGCTTATATTGAAGGTAAAAATCTGACATTAGCCGCTTTCTATCAGAAAATGGCAGCATCAAAAGAGCTTCCTAAAACCAGTCAGCCAAGTTTAGCTGCTTTAGATACCCTTTTAACACAGTTAGAAGAGGAGCATTATACACATGCTGTAGGGCTCTTTTTGTCTGGAGGTATTTCTGGCTTTCACCAAAATATTCAGTACTTGATTGAAGAGCATCATAAACTTCAGCTCGCTTTTCCAGATACTAAGATTACATCCAGTCCAATGGGATGGATGGTAATGGAAGTGCTGAAATGGGCAAAAGAAGATTTGCCTTTTGAGCAGATTCTGTCGCAGCTTCAGATTTTGATTGATAAGACAAATGCCTTTATTATGGTAGATGATCTTAACCATCTGGTGAAGGGCGGACGTTTATCTAATGGCTCAGCTTTATTAGGGACGCTTTTAAATATTAAACCTATTCTTTATTTTAATGACGGCAAGATTGAAGTGTTTGAAAAAGTTCGTACGGAAAAGAAAGCCATTAAGCGCTTGATTGCTGCTTTGGATGAAGTTACAGCTGATGGTTCTTATATGACTTATATCATTCATGCTAATGTTAAAGATAAAGCAGAATATCTTAAAGGTTTGCTGGAAGAACATGGTTATACAGACAATCTTATGGTTGTCCCTTTTAACAGCATCATTGCAACCCATCTTGGTGAAGGAGCTATTGCAGTTGGTGCTGTACCTAAGATTTAAGGAGAAGTAAATGAGTATTAAAGTTATTGTGGCAGGTTTTAAGGGAAGAATGGGAGCAACAGCTGTTGATATGATCAAGGAAGACAAAGATCTGGTGCTTGCTGCTCTTTTAGATCCCTTTGCCAAGGAAAAAGAAATTGATGGTGTGCCTGTTTTTACAGATAAAAGAGAATTAAGTCAGTTTTCAGCTGATGTCTGGGTGGATTTTACAACCCCTAAAGTGGCTTATGAGAATACGCATTTTGCTTTAGAAAATGGTTTTCGTCCAGTTGTTGGAACGACAGGTTTCACGAAAGAGGAAATTAGTGAACTCATTGATTTATCAGCATCTAAAAAGATAGGGGGATTAATAGCGCCAAACTTTGCTATCGGTGCTATTTTACTGATGGAATTTGCAGCTAAGGCTTCTAAGTACTTCCCTGATCTTGAAATTATTGAATTGCATCATGATAAGAAAAAGGATGCTCCAAGCGGTACAGCAGTTAAAACGGCTGAATTGATCAAAGAAGTGCGCTCTTATAAAGAGCAAGGTGCAAAAGATGAAGAAGAAACTTTGCCTGGTGCCAGAGGGGCAGAATTTGATGGTTTCAGAATTCACAGTGTACGTCTGCCTGGATTAGTAGCTCATCAGGAAGTCATTTTTGGAGCTCAGGGAGAAGGGTTAACTCTCAGGCATGACTCCTATAATCGTGTTTCTTTTATGAGCGGTGTTAATTTAGGAATCAAAAAGGTTGTAAAACAAGAACAGCTTGTTTATGGTTTGGAACATTTATTATGAGATTAGAAACTTTGCCTTCTGAATTTCAGGAGGCTTTACCAGTGTTGGAGAAAATAAAAAAGGCTGGCTTTGAAGCTTATTTTGTCGGCGGCAGCGTTCGGGATGCTCTTTTAGGAAAGGCTATCCATGATATTGATATCGCCTGCAGTTCTTATCCGGCAGAAACTAAAAACATTTTTCCAAGGACAATTGACATCGGTATTGAGCACGGAACTGTTTTGGTTTTGGAAAATGGTCATGAATATGAAGTGACCACTTTTCGGACAGAGGATGTTTATGTGGATTATCGCAGGCCCAGCCGCGTTTCTTTTGTACGCTCTTTGGAAGAAGATCTTAAGCGCCGTGACTTTACCATCAATGCTTTTGCTTTAGATGAGGAATCTTATGTTATTGATAAATTCAATGGCTTAGAAGATTTAAAAAATAAAATTTTAAGAGCAGTAGGAGAACCCAGTGAGCGTTTTAAGGAAGATGCTCTAAGAATTATGCGAGGGCTGCGTTTTTCGGCCTGCCTCAATTTTACCATTGAAGAAAAGACCTTTTCTGCTATGCAGGATCATGCTGAACTATTGGAAAAAATCTCAGTTGAGCGCTCTTTTATTGAATTGGATAAATTGCTGCAGGCTCCATTTTGGAAACAGGGAATTCGTTATCTCATGCTTAGTCATGCCTATCAGTATCTTCCCTTTTTACAGGATTCATTAATAAAATGGGAGAAGATGCTGGCTGATTTGCCGGAAGATTTTGTCTTTTCATCTTCCGAGCAAGCTTGGGGGGCGGTTTTGCTCTATTTAGGAATTGATAAAACGGCCCCTTTTTTAAAAAAATGGAAAACATCAAATGACTTTCAAAAGACAGTTGAGAAGATGCTGGCTATTTATAAGTTGCGGCAGGAAAGAAAAGCTGATAAGGCAGATGTTTACCGATACGGGCTGCATTTAATGCTGCTGGTTGAGGAACTTCGCCAGGCTCAAGGTTTAACGGTTGATTTTGAGCGCATTAAAACGATCCATGCTAATTTAACGATTCATCATAAGCATGAAATTGTCATTAAAGGCCGAGATCTGATGGCTGAGTTGCAGCTAAAGCCAGGTCCGGAATTAGGAAAACTATTAAATCAAATAGAGGAACATCTTGTTGCTGGTCATTTAGTGAATGAACGGACAGCTATTTTGGATTTTGTCAGAAAGGAATTAGAAGCGTGAGTGATTTTGTCGTTGACGAATTGAGTAAGACAGTTGGGGATAAGACTGTTTTTCAAAATATTTCTTTTATCATTCATAAATATGATCGGATCGGTATTATTGGTCTTAATGGAAGTGGCAAGACGACTCTTCTTGATGTGATTTCTGGCAGGCTAGGTTTTGATGGCGATACTTGCCCCTTTTCCAGTCACAATCATTATAAGATTGCCTACTTGACGCAGGAACCTGATTTTGATGAAGAAAAGACAGTGCTTGATACGGTCTTATCATCCGATTTGCCAGAAATGCGGCTGATTAGAGAATATGAGACCTTGATGGCAGATTATCAGGACAGCTATCAAGTGCGCCTTGAAAAGATTATGGCAGAAATGGATGCTCTTGATGTTTGGACAATTGAAAGTGAAGTCAAGACAGTTTTGTCTATGTTAGGGCTTTCAGATTTGTCGCAAAAAGTAAAAAATTTATCTGGCGGCTTGAGGCGCCGTGTACAATTGGCTCAAGTACTGTTAAATACAGCTGATTTGCTGCTCTTAGATGAACCGACGAATCATCTTGATATGGATACGATTGCTTGGCTGTCTCATTATCTAAAAAGCAGTAGGAAAACACTGCTTTTTATTACTCACGATCGCTATTTTTTAGACAGCCTTGCTACGCGAATTTTTGAATTGGACAAGGCTGCTTTGCTTGAGTATCAAGGCAACTATCAAGATTATGTACGTCTGCGTGCAGAGCGAGATGAGCGCGAGGCTGCTTTGCTGCATAAAAAGCGCCAGCTCTATAAACAAGAACTGGCTTGGATGAAAAAGCAGCCACAAGCCCGTGCGACTAAGCAGCAGGCTCGTATCAATCGTTTCAATGATTTGAAGACAGATTTAGCTGGGTCAAGCAGCTCTTCAAACCTGGAAATCAATTTTCAGACCAGCCGAATTGGCAAAAAGGTTGTTCAGTTTGAACATGTGAATTTTGCTTATCCGAATAAGCCCATTTTGAATGACTTTAATCTGCTGATTCAAAATAAAGACCGAATTGGCATTGTTGGTGAAAATGGTGTTGGCAAATCGACACTGCTGAATCTGATTAGCGGCAGTTTGCAGCCAAAAGCTGGAAAGATTGATATTGGTGAGACTGTTCGTATTGGCTATTTTTCGCAGCAAATTCAAGGGATGGATGAGAGCAAAAGGCTTATTCATTACTTGCAAGAAACGGCAGATAAGGTTAAAACAGACAGCGGAAACATCAGTGTTTCAGAAATGCTAGAACAGTTTTTGTTTCCGCCTTCAATGCATGGTACACAAATTGCTAAACTTTCCGGCGGTGAAAAAAAGCGGCTTTACCTACTTAAAATCTTAATTGAACAGCCTAATGTTCTGCTTTTAGATGAACCGACCAATGATCTTGATATTGCGACTTTAACAGTACTTGAGAGTTTTTTGCAAGACTTTGTTGGTCCAGTTATCACAGTCAGCCATGATCGCTATTTTTTAGATAAGATGGCTAATAAAATAATAGCTTTTGAAGAGGATACTATTCGAGAGTTTTTTGGCAATTATACCGATTATTTAGATGAAAAAACATTTGAAATAGAAAAAGCTAACAAAGTTCAAAAGAAAGAAGCACCGAAAAGGGCTAAAGAAAAAACTAAAGATAAAAGTATGTCTTACTTTGAAAAGAAAGAATGGGCCACTATTGAAGATGATATTGCTCAGCTAGAAGAGCAGATTGTCAAAATCGAAGAAGACATGCAGATGAGTGCTTTTGACTATAGTAAATTGTCAAAGCTCCAAGAGGAACTTGATCTTAAAAATGATGAACTTTTGATGAAATATGAACGCTATGACTATCTAAGTGATTTGGAAAATTCAAAAAATAAATAATGAAAAGAAGTCAGTAGGCTGCTGGCAACTGTATGAAAACATAAAAATGGAGATGAAAGGGGATTATATGAACTATATTTGGTCTTATTTAAAAAAGTATCCCAAATGGTTAACATTGGATCTTTTAGGGGCCTTTTTATTTGTTGTTGTTAATTTGGGTTTGCCCACTGCTTTGGCGCAGATGATTGATCAAGGAATCACTGTAGGGAATAAGGCAGCTATTTATTTTTGGGCTGCGGTTATGTTTTTGATTTTACTCTTAGGAATTGCAGGACGCATAACACTCGCTTATGCTTCAGGAAGACTGACTTCTACTATGATCCGTGACATGCGCAATGAGATGTATGATAAATTGCAGGAATACTCTCATCATGAATATGAAAAGATTGGTGTTCCTTCTTTGGTGACAAGGATGACCAGTGATGCTTTTGTATTAATGCAGTTTGCGGAAATGGCTCTGCGTATGGGAATTGTAACTCCTTTAATGATGGTATCAAGTGTGACTATGGTCTTAGTGACCAGCCCTTCCTTGGCATGGACGGTTCTTGTTTCCATTCCCTTTTTAATTTTTGTCATTTACTATGTAGCTGTAAAGACTCGGCCTTTATCGGAAAAGCAGCAAAATACATTGGATAAGATTAATCAATACGTACGGGAAAATTTAACAGGGCTTCGTGTTATTAGAGCTTTTGCACGAGAGAAATTTCAAGAAAAACGCTTTGATCAAAAAAATGAACACTATGAAAATATTTCAAATCGTCTGTTTAAATTAACCGGTCTAACGGAAGCCCTTTTTGTTCAGATAATAGTAGCCATGATTGTTGCTATTATTTGGTTTGCTTTGGATCCTTTAAGACAGGGCTCAATCAAAATCGGAGATCTGGTTGCCTTCATTGAATATAGTTTTCATGCTCTGTTTTCTTTCTTAATATTTGCTAATCTATTTACCATGTATCCTAGGATGGTTGTATCTAGCCAACGGATAAAAGAAGTTATGGCCATGCCTATTTCAATTGATCCAAATGTGACAGGTGTTACAGAGACAGCTTCTAAAGGGTATTTAGAGTTTGATAATGTCACTTTTGCTTATCCTGGTGAGACAGAAAGCCCTGTTTTGCATAATGTCAGTTTTCAAGCTAAGCCAGGTGAAACAGTTGCTTTCATCGGAAGTACAGGATCGGGAAAGTCTTCTCTTGTCAATCTTATTCCAAGATTTTATGATGTTACTTTGGGCCGAATTTTAGTCGATGGAATTGATGTGCGGGATTATAATCTCAAAGCACTTCGCCGCAAGATTGGCTTTATACCGCAGAGAGCCTTACTTTTTACGGGAACTATTGGGGAAAATATTAAATATGGAAAAGAAGACGCTACTTTAGCTGAACTAGATTCTGCAGCAGATATTGCACAAGCTAAAGAATTTATTGAAAGCCGTGAAGAACGATTTGATACGCATCTTGCTGAGGCAGGAAGTAATCTTTCAGGAGGTCAAAAACAGCGTTTGTCTATTGCGCGTGCTGTTGTCAAAAAACCAGAAATCTATATTTTTGATGATTCCTTTTCAGCGCTTGATTATAAAACAGATGCCCAGCTGCGTGCCAGATTGAAAGAAGTGACAGGAGATGCCACTGTTCTTATCGTGGCCCAGCGTGTAGGGACAATTATGGACGCTGATCAGATTATCGTGTTAGATGAAGGTGAGATTGTTGGCCGCGGCAGCCATGAAGAACTGATGCGGACCAATGAGATTTACCGGGAGATTGCCAATTCGCAGCTCAGCAGTCAAAGTTTGACAGAAAGTTAGAAATAGGAGGGAAAATGAAGAAAAATAATAATGTGTTTCTGCGATTATGGAAGTATTTAAAAAATTATAAAGTCTCTCTTTTTCTTGCTATTTTTTTAAAAATGCTAAGCACCATTATGAATGTTTTAGAGCCTTTCATACTGGGCTTGGCTATGACAGAATTAACAGCCAATCTTTTAGCTATGGCACGTCATGTCAAAGGAGCCCATATTAATACTTCTTACATTTTAATGATACTGCTTCTTTATTTGATACGAGGTTTTTTGTATTCTGCAGGTTCTTATGGTTCCAATTATTTTATGACCAATGCGGTTCAAAAAAGTATCAGAGATTTGCGCCATGAATTGAGTAATAAAATCAATAAGATCTCTGTTTCTTATTTTGATCAGCATCAATTTGGAGATATGCTGGGACGTTTTACAAACGATGTCGAAACTGTTTCTAATGCTTTGCAGCAAAGTTTCTTACAGATCATCAATGCTTTTTTAACGATTATTTTAGTTATCGCTATGGTTCTCTATCTTAATTTACCCTTAGCGACAATCGTCATTGCTTGTATTCCGCTGACTTACTTTAGTGCTAGATATATACTTAACAGATCTCAGCCTTATTTTAAGAAACAGGCTGATGCCTTGGGAGCTATGAATGGCTTTGTCCAAGAGAATTTGACAGGCTTTAATATCCTAAAGCTGTATGGACGCGAAGAAGTATCAGCAGAAGAATTTCGCCGTATTACTGAAAATCTCAGAAATGTTGGATTTAAAGCTAGTTTTATTTCGGGAATTATGATGCCGGTACTGAATGCTATCTCTGATTTAGCTTACTTACTTGTCGCTCTCATTGGCGGTTTGCAAGTTTTAGCCGGCAGACTTACCATCGGGAACATGCAAGCTTTTGTTCAGTATATTTGGCAAATCAGCCAACCTATTCAGACGATTACGCAATTGTCTGGTGTTCTGCAAAGTGCCAAGTCTTCCTTGGAAAGAATTTTTGAAGTGTTAGATGAAAAAGATGAGAACAATGAAGTGCTAGAGCAGCTAGACCGCCCTTTGTCCGGCCAGGTCAGTTTTCAAAATGTCTTTTTCCAATATACAGCTGATAAGCCGTTGATTCAAAACTTTAATCTAGATGTAAAGCCAGGAGAGATGGTCGCTATTGTTGGACCTACTGGTGCTGGAAAAACAACTTTGATTAATCTTCTTATGCGCTTTTATGACGTTACTGAAGGAGCTATTACGGTAGATGGCCATGATATCCGCCATCTTTCTCGGCAGGACTATCGTAAACAGTTCGGAATGGTCTTACAGGAAGCCTGGCTTTATGAAGGAACAATTATTGATAATTTACGTTTTGGAAAATTAAATGCCAGTGAAGAAGAAGTTGTTCAAGCAGCAACAGCAGCTAATGTAGACCATTTTATACGGACGCTGCCTGGCGGTTATAATATGGAAGTCAATCAAGAATCAAGTAATATCTCACTAGGTCAAAAACAATTGCTGACAATTGCGCGTGCCCTTCTAGCAGATCCTAAAATATTAATTCTTGATGAAGCCACTTCCTCAGTTGATACACGCTTAGAATTATTAATTCAAAAAGCGATGAACAAGCTAATGGAAGGGCGGACCAGTTTTGTGATTGCCCACCGTTTATCTACTATTCAGGAAGCTGATAAAATTTTGGTACTCAAAGACGGCCAGATTATTGAACAGGGGAATCATGAAAGTTTACTTTCAGCTAAAGGTTTTTATTATGATTTGTATATGAGCCAATTTAGCGGAAAAAAGCAATAAGAATGATTTGAAACAAGCAGGAATTTTGAAACGGCTTGCTTGTTTTTTCTTTTGCATACTGTAATGAGCAAAATAAAAGGAGGAGTTATGGCGATAGCAGGTCTTGTTTTTCAGAAATTAATTGTTTTATTTTTATTAATGCTAATGGGCTTATTTTTAGCTCAGCGTCAGATATTGACTAAGGAGGTTACCTTTCAGTTATCTAACTTACTGACGCGTTTTGTTGCACCAAGTCTTTTTATTTCTTCGTTTATTTATCAGGACTTCTCATTAAAGAGACTAGTTTTGCTAATAAGTATGATTGGCTCTGCTTTTTTATTGTTGGTGACGCGTATTTTTTTCGTTTCTTTTTTACTGCCCAAAGAAAGAGCTACGGATCAATATGCTGTTCTCTTTGCTAATGTGGGTTTTATGGGAACCCCTCTGGCCTTTGCTGTAGGAGGCAAGGAGGCTGTTTTCTTCATTTCAGGTTTTGTAGTTGCTAATCAAATTATGCAGTGGACTTATGGCCTTTATTTAATTGCTCAGGATAAGAGCATTATTAATTGGCGCTCTATCTTGGTTAATCCGGCGATGATTGCTACTGTCATAGGCTTGGCTCTCTTTATTATCCCCTTTAAGCTACCTGTTGTTTTTAGAGGAGCGATTGATTCTTTTGCGGATTTAAATACCCCCTTATCAACGATCGTTTTGGGCAGTTATTTTTATAAGGCTGATATCAAGGAAATTTTTCTTTACAAACCAGCTTATTATACAGCATTTTTACGTCTGTGCTTAACGGCCTTGCTCAGTATCTTAACGATTTGGATTCTCCCTATTGACTCTAGCAGTGTGAAATTAGCTTTATCAATTGCAGCTGTTTCACCAGCAGCTCTGAACACAGCCCTTCTCAGTCAGGTTTACGGCGGAAATTATGAATATGGTTCCCGACTTGTTTTGCTAACGACTATTTTATCTCTTATTTTTATTCCTTTAAACATGGCCTTAGCCAGTTTATTATATCTATCCTAAGTCAATTTGCAGTATCAGAAAAATAGTCTGTCAGTAAGCATAAAAAAGCAGCCTTTAAAGTCCTATAGGCTGCTTTTTTACGCCCATAAATAGGTAATATTACAAGTAATATACTGGAAAAATAAAGAAAAAGAAATGTAATCCAGTTGACATCACTGTTGTGAAATTATGAAGTTATAATGGTTTAGTCAATTAAAGGAGGATTTATATGGAAACCAAACTTCGTTACAAGATGCGCAAGGTGAAAAAACACTGGGTGACAGTTGCTGTAGCTTCTACTTTAGTCACTTTAGGCGGGACAACTTTGGCATCTCCTGTTTCAGCTGATACTGATAAAACGACAGATAATGCGGTAACACAATCATCAGAAGGGAGCAGCTCTGCAGCGTCTCAGGCAAAAGAACAGGCACTATCAGAACCAGTCCAGACTAAAACGCAAGTAAAAGAAGAGTCAGAGTCTACTGAGGCAACAACTGAAACGGTTAGCAGTGAACAAACAGCTGCTAAGACAGAGTCACCTCAAAATAGGTCAAATCAATCCAAAGCTGCTGAAGAAACCACCACAAAAGGCAGTTCAGCACAGGTAAAAGAGACTAACGAACAAACAACAGCTCAAAGCAGCAAATACTCTGCTAACTCTAAAACTTCGCAGTTAAAAGCAGCTGCCTCTAAAAGAATGACTTCCGGTCAAGTACAAACAGCCGCTGGGCAGCAAGAAAATAAAGATGACTTAGCCAATATTCCTAATGTCAAAAAGATTGATGGGAAATATTACTATATTGGCTCAGACGGTCAAGCCAAGAAAAATTTTGCTTTAAAAGTTGGCAATCAGACTCTCTTTTTTGATAAAGATACTGGTGCCTTGTCGGATAGCTCACAATATCAGTTCAGCAAAGGTTTAACAAAGTTAAATAATGAATATACTCCTCACAATCAAATCGTTAATTTTGAAAAGAACAGTCTTGAAACGATAGATAGTTATGTAACAGCAGATGCCTGGTATCGTCCTAAAGATATTTTAAAAGATGGTAAAACTTGGACCGCTTCTACAGAATCTGATCTGCGTCCTTTATTAATGTCATGGTGGCCGGATAAGCAAACGCAGGTTGCTTATCTCAACTATATGAACAAGCAAGGCTTGGGAACAGGCAGCACTTACACAGCTGATAGCAGCCAAGAAAGCTTAAATCTTGCAGCTCAAACTGTCCAAGCTAAGATTGAAACAAAGATTAGTCAAACAAAACAAACACAATGGCTTCGCGAAACGATCAATAGTTTTGTGAAATCACAGTCCAGATGGAATATCGACACTGAATCTGATACTTCAGCTGGCGAAAAAGATCACCTGCAAGGTGGAGCTTTGCTTTATAACAACAGTGATAAGACAGCTTATGCAAACTCTGACTATCGGCTTTTGAATCGCACACCGACAAATCAGACAGGTAAACCTAAATATTTTGAAGATAATTCATCAGGTGGTTACGATTTTCTGTTAGCCAATGATATTGACAATTCTAATCCTGCAGTTCAGGCTGAGCAGCTGAACTGGCTTCATTATCTGATGAATTATGGCTCTATTGTTGCTAATGATCCAGAAGCGAATTTTGATGGTGTCCGTGTGGATGCAGTTGATAATGTCAATGCAGATCTCTTACAAATTTCTTCAGATTACTTAAAAGCTCACTACAGTGTTGATAAGAGTGAAAAAAATGCCATTAACCATCTTTCCATCTTAGAAGCATGGTCTAATAACGACCCACAGTATAATAAAGATACTAAAGGTGCACAGCTCCCTATTGACAATAAGCTTCGCCTGTCGCTTTTATATGCTCTGACACGTCCGCTTGAGAAAGATGCTAGTGATAAAAGTGAAATCCGCAGCGGACTTGAGCCTATTATTACCAACAGTTTAAATGATCGTTCAGCTGAAGGTAAAAACAGCCAGCGTATGGCAAATTATATCTTTATCCGTGCTCATGATAGCGAAGTTCAGACAGTCATTGCTAAAATTATCAAGGATAAAATCAACCCTAAAACGGATGGTTTAACCTTTACTTTAGATGAACTAAAACAAGCCTTCAAGATTTATAATGAAGACATGCGCCAGGCCAATAAAAAGTATACTCAGTCCAACATTCCAACAGCATATGCTCTGATGCTGTCAAACAAGGATTCGATTACCCGTGTTTACTATGGTGATATGTATACTGATGATGGTCAATATATGGCGACGAAATCACCTTATTATGATGCTATTGAGACTTTGATGAAAGCTCGTATCAAATATGCTGCTGGCGGTCAGGACATGAAAATCACTTATCCTGATGGTGATAAGGCCAATATGGATTGGGATTATACAGGTGTTTTAACTTCTGTTCGCTATGGTACAGGGGCTAATTCTGCAGCAGATGCGGGCAATGCGGCAACAAGAACACAAGGAATGGCAGTCGTTACCAGCAATAATCCAAGTCTTAAACTGAGTCAAAAAGATAAAATAGTAGTTAATATGGGGGCGGCTCATAAAAACCAAGAATATCGCCCGCTTATCCTGTCAACCAAGGATGGTTTGTCAACCTATGCAACAGATGCAGCTGCTAAAGCGCTTTATCGCAAAACAAATGACCAAGGGCAGTTGATTTTTGATGCTAATGATATTCAAGGCTATCTCAATCCACAAGTATCTGGTTATTTAGCTGTATGGGTTCCGGTTGGTGCCAGCGATAATCAAGATGTTCGCGTAGCAGCAAGTGATAAGGCCAATTCAAGCGGCCAAGTCTATGAATCATCAAGTGCCCTTGATTCCCAATTAATTTATGAAGGTTTTTCAAACTTCCAAGATTTTGTCACTAATGAATCTGATTATACCAATAAAAAAATTGCTCAAAATATTGATTTGTTCAAATCTTGGGGGGTTACTTCCTTTGAAATGGCACCGCAATACGTATCATCTGAAGATGGCTCATTCTTAGATTCTATTATTCAGAATGGTTACGCTTTTGAGGATCGTTATGATCTTGCCATGAGTAAGAACAATAAATATGGTTCCAATCAAGATATGATCAATGCTGTTAAGGCTTTGCACAAAGGCGGCATTCAAGTTATCGCAGACTGGGTGCCAGATCAGATCTACAATCTTCCAGGAAAAGAAGTTGTCACAGCTACCCGTGTAAATGATTACGGTGAATATCGCAATGATGCTGAAATAAAGAATACACTTTATGCCGCAAATACAAAAAGCAGCGGTAAGGATTATCAAGCTAAATATGGCGGTGCCTTTCTAGATGAATTAGCTGCTAAATATCCAAGTATTTTTAATCGAACCCAAATTTCAAATGGTAAGAAGATTGATGCCAGCGAAAAAATTAAAGAATGGAAAGCTAAATATTTTAATGGAACCAACATTTTAGGTCGCGGTGTTGATTATGTCCTTAAGGACTATGCGAGCAATCAGTACTTTAATCTTAAAGATAACAAGGCTTATTTACCAAAGCAAATGACCAATAACGAGGCTTCTACTGGCTTTACTGATGATGGCAAGGGAATTACTTTCTACTCTATGAGTGGTTATCAGGCTAAAAATAGCTTTGTGCAGGATGCTAAAAATAACTGGTATTACTTTGATAATAACGGACATATGGTTTATGGCCAGCAAAATATCAATGGGGATGTACAGTATTTCTTGCAAAATGGCGTTCAGCTTCGCGATGCTCTCTTAGAGAATGCTGATGGAACAAAGAATTACTTTGGTCATCTTGGAAATAGATATAATAATGGTTACTATTCATTTGATAACGATACAAAATGGCGTTACTTTGACAGCAATGGTACAATGGCTGTTGGTATGAAAACTGTTAATGGCAATACCCAGTATTTCGATCAAGATGGTTATCAAGTTAAAGGAGCCTGGATAACGGATGCTAATGGCAAGAAACGTTATTTTGATGACGGTTCAGGTAATATGGTTGTCAATCGATTTGCTAATGATAAAGACGGCAACTGGTACTATCTCGGCTCAGACGGTGTTGTTCTTGTAGGCACTCAAACCATTAACGGCAAGACTTATTACTTTGCACAAGATGGTAAACAGGTGAAAGGCAAGATCGTTACTGATAATCAAGGGAAAAAGACTTACTTCCTTGCTAATTCAGGTGAATTAGCCAAAAATATTTTTGCCACAGACAGTCAAAATAATTGGTATTTCTTTGGAGCAGATGGTACTGCAGTTATTGGTGAACAGACAATCAATGGTTATAAACTGTATTTTGCACAAGATGGAAAGCAAGTGAAAGGCAGCTTTGTTACAGACAATAATGGCAAAGTTCGTTACTATAATGCTGATTCAGGCCAGTTGGAAACTAATCGCTTCGAAGCAGATAAGGATGGTAATTGGTACTATTTAGGTTCAGATGGAATTGCTGTAACAGGAAGTCAGACGATTAACGGTCAGCGAATCTTCTTTGCAAAAGACGGCAAACAGGTCAAAGGTGATGTCGCCTATGATGCTCAAGGACTCCTGCGTTATTATGATAAGGAGAGCGGTAACATGGTTTATAACAAAACAGTTACTTTAGCCAATGGACGCAAAATTATCATTGATCAGCAAGGAGTAGCTAGATATCTCTAAGTTAAAAAATCAATAGTGTTTCACTTTATAGAAAAATGAAAAGGCCGGGATTTTGACCCGGCCTTTTCAACTGCATAGTAAACCAATAGGATAACAGTGAAATATATATAAAAGAAAAGCATTTTAGCTTCAATTGATGAGATAAAACGATTGAAGATTAATCATTTTCTAAGGAACTGTAACAATGCAGAAAAAAGGTACCATTAGCGCAGCCGTATAAAGGTCAGCAAGCTTGAGATGCCTGTTAGGATTAGCAGTAAGGCAACGAAGCGGCCAATAATGGCAGATGAGAGAAGAGGCTGTCCTAATAAAATAAGGCCTATAAGCAGTGCACCAATACCTGATAGGAAGAATCGGTTGCTTTGAGGAAAGCCTGCCTGCCTCAAACGATAAGCAGAAATCAGTCTTAGAACACCAATGACGATTATCCAATAAGCTACGATTGCAATAACTGCTGTTGTGAGAGAAAAGAGAGAGGATGTTAATAGAATAAAGCCAAAAATAATTGAGATAATACTTTGCAGTAAGCTCCAAATATTGCGTTCATCGGCTGCTTTAGACATATAATCCATAAAACTTGTTATACCGACTAGAAAAATAATAAGGGCTAAAATCCATCCAATAGATGCTGTTACAACAAGCGGATTGGCGAATATCCAGAGACCGATTAAAAGTGTCAGTACTCCAGAGATTAGTGTAAACCATTTCATATAATAACTCCTTGTTTTTAATGTCTTTTTCATTTTATAAAAAGCTTAAGCGCTTGTCAAAGAAACAGAACCAAAGAAGTGAGCTTTCTTTTGCCTTATTTTTACAATATTAATTTTTATTTTTTTCCTATTGCAATGACTAGTAAACAGGCTAATCAAAGAAGTTTTAATTTTTGCCATGTCAGATTTTCTGACATATTTTTTAGAAAAAATGAAAAAATGACGAAAAAGTCTTGACAAGAATATTCAGAAAATTTATAATATTCACTGTAATAAAAATTACAAATCTCAATTTTGGAGGAAATGATAATGACAGCAGGTAAAAAATACGTAGACAGCGTATTTGAAAAAGTAAAAGCTCAAAATGGGCATGAAACAGAATTTCTGCAAGCAGTAGAGGAAGTCTTTGAATCGTTAGTCCCGGTCTTTGACAAGTACCCAGAATATATTGAAGAAAATCTTCTTGAACGTTTAGCAGAGCCGGAACGTATCGTTTCTTTTCGTGTACCTTGGGTTGATGATCAAGGAAAAGTACAAGTTAATCGTGGCTTCCGTGTACAGTTCTCATCAGCTATTGGTCCCTACAAAGGCGGTCTTCGTTTCCACCCGTCTGTTAATCAATCCATTGTAAAATTCCTTGGTTTTGAACAAATTTTTAAAAACTCTCTTACTGGTCAGCCAATCGGCGGCGGTAAAGGCGGTTCTAACTTTGATCCTAAAGGTAAATCTGATAATGAAATCATGCGTTTCTGCCAAAGCTTTATGACTGAACTTAGCAAACACATTGGTGCAGATACTGATGTTCCTGCTGGTGATATTGGTGTTGGCGGACGTGAAATTGGTTACCTCTACGGACAGTATAAACGTCTTCGCAACGAATATACTGGGGTTCTTACCGGTAAAGGTTTGAATTGGGGGGGCTCACTTGCCCGTACAGAAGCTACTGGCTACGGTGCTGTTTATTTCGCAGAGCAAATGCTAAAAGCACGCGGTGAAGATTTTGCCGGAAAAGTAGCAGTTGTTTCTGGTGCAGGTAACGTTGCTATCTATGCTATTGAAAAATTGCATGAGCTTGGAGCTAAAGCCGTTACAGCTTCAGACTCATCCGGTTATGTTTATGATCCAGATGGTATTGATGTTGCACTCCTGAAAGAAATTAAAGAAGTAAAACGCGAACGTATTGTTAAATATGCTGAAGCTCGTCCAAATGCTAAATTTATAGCAGCTGGCCAAGGCTCAGTTTGGGATGTTAAAGCAGACCTTGCTTTCCCATGTGCCACTCAAAATGAAATCAATGAAGAACAAGCTAAGACTCTTGTAGCTAACGGTGTTATTGCTGTTTCAGAGGGTGCTAACATGCCTTCAACACTTGAAGCTATTGATGTCTTCCTTAAAGCTGGCGTTTCATTTGGCCCTGCCAAAGCTGCTAATGCGGGCGGTGTAGCTGTATCAGCACTTGAAATGGCGCAAAACAGCGGACGTACACAGTGGACCTTTGAAGAAGTAGATGCTAAACTTTACGACATCATGAAGGGTATCTACGAAAACTCAGCAGCAGCTGCTAAGGAATTTGGTCAAGAAGGCAACCTCGTTGTCGGTGCTAACATTGCTGGTTTCCTTAAAGTAGCTGATGCCATGTCAGCACAAGGAATTGTCTAATTCTTTCTGCCGATGATAAGCCTTAACAATAAAAGATAATATAATAAATAATAGAGGGTAAGATCTTTTGTCTTATCCTTTTTTTATGAAATAGATTTGCCTAGTGCAGCGGTTGCTTCTTGCTTGTGCTGCTGCACTTATATAATCAATAGTAGAAATACAGTTACTTGTGCAGTCAATTAAATCAAATGAAAACGTTTTAAAATAAAAAATGACACTTTAATCTTGACAATAGTTCTCATGATAACTATAATAGTTCGCGGAAAGCTAATAAAGATTGTTTACAGAAAAGAGAATAAGGAGTCTTCATGAAAGAACCTTTAGGTCAATTTAGAATTTTATTAAATACCATTGAAAACAGAGTTCAGGAAATTTCTAAAGGTTATGACATTGAATCATTAGCTGGACCTCAGGGTTCTACAGTGGTATTCTTACTAAAAAATCAGGATCAAGAGCTTTTCATTAAGGATATTGAAAAAGAACTCCAAGTTTCTAAATCAGTTGCCAGCAATTTAGTGAAACGCATGCAAAAAAATGGCTTTGTTAAGATTATTCCATCCCTAAGTGATAAACGTCGTAAGCAAGTCGTTTTAACGCCATTTGGTTTAGAAAAAGCAAAAGAAATGCAGTTCTTTCTTAATGACATTTATGATGCCGTTTTAGCTGATATCAAACCTGAAGAATTAGCTGTTGCTAAGAAAGTTTTCAGGCAAATTCAAAGTAATTTAGAAAATAGGGAGTAATATATGTTTAAAATTTTTAAACGTTTAAATGCCAAGGAATGGGGCATGATTCTTCTTAGTACTGTTTTTATCTGTTTAGCTGTTTGGATGGATTTAAAAACACCGGAGTACATGTCAAATATCACGACTTTATTGCAGACTAAGGGAACCAAGGTTTCAGATATTATGGATCCTGGCTCTAAGATGCTGTTTTTCTCTTTTGGAAGTTTCTTTATGGCTATCTTGGTAGGTTTTTTAGCTTCCAGAACAGCAGCAAGTTTTACAACACGGCTTCGTTCCAGCATTTTTAATCAAGTTATGGACTATTCAGAAGCAGAGATTAAAAAGTTTTCAATTCCTAGTTTATTAACACGTACGACTAATGACTTAACACAGTTGCAAATCCTGATTACCATGGGAATGCAAGTTGTTACCCGCGGTCCCATTATGGCTGTTTGGGCTTTAACAAAGATTTGGGGTAAAAATGATAAGTGGACAGCTGCTGTTGGTGTTGCAGTCTTTGTTGTCTTTATTTTATTATCTGTTTTAATGTTTGTGGCCTTTCCAAGACAGCGTAAAGTACAAGGTCTGACAGATGACTTAAATGGTACAACCCGCGAATCTCTTACAGGTGTTCGGGTAGTTCGTGCTTATAATGCTGAAGATTATCAGGATGCCAAATTTAAAGAAGAAAATAAAAATTTAACAAAATTAAACTTATTTGTTTACCGTCTGATGTCCTTGATGAATCCTGTTATGACTGTTGTATCAGGAGGATTGACCCTGGCCATTTATTGGGTTGGATCTTACATTATTAACGATGTAAAAGTTTCTGCAGTCAATGCAGCTGCAGCGGCTGGAGCCGTTAAAGAACGTGTTTCAATCTTTAGTGATATGGTTGTTTTTTCTTCCTACGCCATGCAGGTGGTCATTGGTTTTATGATGATGGTCGCTATTTTTATCATTCTTCCGCGTGCTCTTGTTTCTGCTAAACGTATCAATGAGGTTTTAGCTCTAAATACGACTGTACAGTTTAAGGAAAAGACTCAAGGAAATACAGAAGGCAGAAAAGGTGAAATTGAGTTTCATAATGTTTCTTTCCGCTATAGCAAAAATTCCAGAGCTGTGGTTGAGCGTGTATCATTTAAGGCTAATACTGGAGATACAGTAGCCTTTATTGGTTCAACAGGATCTGGGAAATCAACGCTGGTCAACTTGATTCCACGTTTTTATGATGCGACTGATGGATGGATTAAGATTGACGGTATAAAGATAGAAAACTATTCCCACAATGATCTGAATAATAAAGTGGGTTATATCCCGCAAAGTGCCGTACTATTTAGCGGAACTGTCCGATCTAATATTGAATTTGGTAAGAGTCTTCAATCTCCTTTAGATGATACTGCCATTTGGGAAGCACTTGAACTTGCTCAGGCAAAAGATTTTGTAGAAGCTAAAGAAAAAGGCTTGGATACAGAAGTGGCTCAAGCTGGAACTAATTTTTCCGGCGGTCAGAAACAGCGTTTGGCTATTGCGAGAGCCTTAGCACGTAAACCTGAAATTTTGATTTTTGATGATTCTTTCTCAGCCCTTGATTATAAAACCGATAGAATTTTACGTGAAGAGTTAGCTAAGAAAACTGGTCAAATGACTAAGTTAATTGTAGCGCAGAGAATCTCGACTATTATGGACGCTGATCAAATCATTGTTTTGGACAAAGGGAAAGTTGTTGGCCAAGGAACTCATGAAGAGCTGCTGGCTGATAATAATATCTATCAAGAAATTGCCTACTCACAATTATCAAAGGAGGAGTTAGAAAATGAAAAATAAACAGAATAATTCATTATTAAGACAAATGGCTCCTTACCTTAAAGGATACAAACTGCTGTTTGGCCTTGCTATTATTTTTACAATTATTTCAAGTATCGTTACGGTAATTGGGCCTGATCGGCTCAAAGAGATAACAGATATAATGACAAAAGGCTTAACTGGCAAGATTGATCTTGATAAAATTGCTGGCATTAGCTTCTTCTATGCTTTCTTGTATATTGCCGGGGGATTGGTTTCTTATGCTGCTAGCTTTATTGTATCTACTTTGATTCAAAAAGTTTCACAGCGGCTGCGCAATGCTATCGCAGATAAAATCAATAAAGTGCCTTTGGCTTATTTTGACAGTCATTCACAAGGTGATACTTTATCTCGTGTCACCAATGATGTCGATCTAATGACCCAATCTTTTAACCAAAGTTTGGTTTCAATGGTGTCAGCAGTCGTCCTGCTCATTGGTTCTATTTTTATGATGATCAAGACAAACGGTGCTTTAGCAGCGACAGCTATTTTATCTGTTTTTGCTGGTTTTTCCATTTCTTCTATTATCATGGTAAAAAGCCAACCCTTCTTTAAACGGCAGCAGGACAACTTAGCTAGTGTTAGTGGTTATGTTGAAGAAATCTATTCGGGCCACAATGTTGTTTCCAGCTATAATGCACGCCAGCAAAGCAAACAGCAATTTGAGAAATTAAACAGTCAATTATTCTCCAGCATGTGGAAATCACAGTTCTTTTCAGGAATTATGATGCCAATGATGCAGTTTATAGGTAATTTTGGCTATGTTATGGTTTGTATTGTTGGTGCTACGATGGCTATCAATGGTCATATTACGATAGGAACGATTGTTGCCTTTATGACTTATGTCCGTATTTTTACACAGCCTATTTCGCAAATTGCTCAAGGCATTACCCAGTTGCAGTCAGCCAATGCTGCAATTGGCCGTGTTTTTGAATTTCTGGATGAAAAAGAAATGGAAACTGAGGATTATAAAAAGAAACAGCTTGATAAAGTTGAGGGTAATATTATTTTTGAAAATGTCTTTTTCGGTTATGATACAGACAAGACTATTATCCATGATTTTTCAGCTCAGGCTAAGGCTGGTCAAAAAATTGCTATTGTTGGTCCCACTGGTGCTGGTAAGACGACGATTGTTAATTTGCTGATGCGTTTCTATGAGGTCAATAAAGGAAGAATTTCTATTGATGGTGTTAATATCCATGATATGAAACGAGAAGAAGTGCATGATGCTTTTGCTATGGTGCTTCAAGATACTTGGCTCTTTAAAGGTACTGTTAAAGAAAATCTGATTTATAATCAGAAACATATTACAGATGAACAAGTGATTGCAGCAGCTAAGGCAATTGGTGTCCATCATTTCATTAAGACTTTACCTAAAGGTTATGACACTGTTTTAGATGATTCGGTTACCTTATCAGTTGGTCAGAAACAACTCTTGACCATTGCTAGGGCTCTTCTTAAGGATGCACCGCTTCTGATTTTAGATGAAGCAACGTCATCGGTTGATACACGGACAGAAGAGCTTATTCAAAAGGCTATGGATAAACTGATGGAAGGTAAAACTTCATTTGTCATTGCCCATCGTTTGTCTACTATCCGCAACGCTGATCTAATTCTTGTCATGAAAGATGGTAACATCATTGAACAGGGAAATCACAATCAGCTGATGGCGCAAAATGGCTTTTATGCTGATCTTTATAATAGTCAGTTTACAGAAGAAGTGGCTTAAAGATAAGATTAAACAGCAGCAAAAATTAATTTTGCTGCTGTTTTTTATACCTCTTTATTGGCTGCAGTGAAAGGTTTTGCCCAATAGTGAGAGCAGCTAAAAGCACTTACCATATTTTCGAGATTGGACAAGCAGATTAGTTGCAAATATGCAAATAATAAAAAAATAATTTTCATATTTGCGAATTTTTAAAAACCGTAAATTAAAGTGGTAAGATAATAGTGTAAAATATTTTACTTGTCGATTGGCCAAGCAGACAAGGTGGTAAATGGAAATTGTGCAGCAGGTGTTGTTTGGGTGCTGGACAAGGTTACATGGCTACTGCAGGCGGAACAGCATTCCTTGGCCCATACGCTATTGGAACAGGCGTTTTGGGAGCACTTGCTGAAAGAATTGGAGGAGCTATGAGTTCCTGCGGTTAATGCTTATTATTAAAATAAGGATTTTGAAAGGGAAAGAGAATTAGGCCATAAAAGCGGGAAGGAGGAAAGAAATGATCAAAAAAGAAAATCAGCAATTTAAGTTATGGAGACTTTTTACAGCCCAGCTAATAGCTCTTTGTTTGCTCATTATGGTTGTGACGCAAGCAATTTTTAAATCTCCCTTGCTTGTGCAGATTGGCTTTTTTATAATAACGCTCTGTACAGCTGGTTTGAACTATTATTTCGTTAAAGAACTTCAAAAGACTGCCTCAAAAGAAAATTCTGTTGCAGTAGTGACCAATCAGCTTGTCTGGGCTGTCATTTTTTTATTGCTGAGTCTCTTAAGTTGTTATAAAGTTATTAGTGTCAGAGAACTTTACAGCAGAATTATTTTCTCAGCTGCTGCTGTAATCTGCTTCCTCCTCTTTATCCTTTTGCTATGGGGAGTCAAATACGTAAAACAAGCACAGACTTCTTTAAAAGAAACAGGTGATTAATACAGTGATTTATCAAGCACACCATGCTAACAATGGTGTGTTTTTTACTGCTTATCCAGCTAGATGATGAAACACAGCTTTAAGAACCAATTCTTCCTGACCTTTATTTTAGAGAATATGGGATATCTCACTTGGTGAAATAAGAATTCTTTAATCTTGTATGATATAATAAAGGGCAAGTATATAAAAAGGATGAATTATGGTACAAGAAACGATCTATGGGAAATATGAAACTTATTTGCCGCAAATTTTAGAGAATTTAAGTCAAAAAATCCAAAAAGAAAATCAACGTGTAAAAGCAAATACTGGATTTAAACTTTTTGAACATTTCCTTGCGCGCGTAAAAACCAATGATAGCATGATTGAAAAATGTCAGCGTAAGCAATTGCCGCTAACAGCAGAGTCTGCTCTAAAAGACATCCGCGATGCGATTGGCATTCGCATTATCTGCGGTTTTGTTGATGATATTTATAAAACCGTTGACCTTCTTAAAAAAATGGACGGCATCAGTATCTCTAATGAAAAAGATTATATTTATAATGCTAAACCTAATGGTTATCGGTCTTATCATTTGATATTAGAAATAGAGACACCTTTTGAAGATTGTCTGGGACAGTCACCAGGAAAATATTTTGCTGAAGTTCAGCTAAGAACTATAGCTATGGATTCTTGGGCTAGCTTGGAGCATCAGATGAAATATAAGCATGATATCAAAAATCCTGAGCGCATTGCTAAAGAATTAAAACGCTGTGCTGATGAGTTAGCTTCTTGTGATCTCTCTATGCAGACCATCCGAAATTTGATTGCAGAAAGTGGTGATTAAAATGCCTTTGACGATTTTATTAGCAGAAGATGAAGAGCAGCTGTCACGTGTTTATGCAGCAGCTCTAAAGCACCAAGGTTATCAAGTTGATCAAGTTTATAATGGACAAGATGCTGTTGATAAAGCGCATGAAAATGCTTATGATGTTTTTATTTTGGATATTATGATGCCGGTTAAAACTGGTTTAGAAGCTTTACGTGAAATCCGTGCAGGTGGTGATAGTACTCATGCTATTATGCTGACAGCTATGTCGGAAATAGAAGATAAGGTAACAGGTTTAGAAGCAGGGGCTGATGATTATTTAACCAAACCCATTTCTCTCAAAGAACTTTTAGCCCGTTTAGCTTCTTTAGAGCGACGCTTAGACGATTATACTGATAAGGTCTTGACATTTGGCAGTGTCAAACTTGATCTTGCCCAGCAGGAAATGGTATCTGGTAATTCTATCCGTTTGGCAGGAAAAGAAGCGAAATTAATGGCTTTTTTTATGCTTAATCCGAATAAATCCTTATCCACAAAAGATATTTTCCAGCATGTCTGGGCAAAAGATGATGATCCTGAGATTGATGAAGGTTATGTTTTTATCTATATTTCTTATCTTAGGCAAAAATTAAAAGCCATTAAAGCAAATCTTACTATCTTAGGAAAAGAAAATGGAGATTTCGCCTTGGTAGAGATGGCAGGTGATGAACATGTTTCGTAAAATTCGGTTTCGCTTTATTTTGATTTCTTCTCTTGCTATTTTGGCCATTCTCATTTCTTTTATCAGTGTTTTCAACTCGGTTCGTTATGTTCAAAATAATGGCGAAATTGAATCTGTTCTAAGGATTTTATCAAAAAATAGAGGTGAATTTCCCAGACCCGAAGAGATTAATAAGGAGCCAGAAGGAAAAAATCTGGCTGTATCAGTTATCAATCAATATCAATACTACAGCTTTATTATAAAAAATAAAAAGGAAGTTACTTCCTTTAATTTGCAGCATATTCCTGATTTGACTGAGGAACAAGCAGCTGATTATATGAGAAATATTAACTTTAATAGCAAAGAAACGGGCTATTTCAGAAGGAACCACCATTTCTATGCTTATAAAGTAACAAAACTCAAGCAAGCAGGGCAGCAGTTGGTTGTTGTCTTAGATTCAACACGCTTTATTGATGATCGTTCAGAATTAATTTCTCTTTCAGTTAGAATGTCCTTATACAGCTTTGTCTTTTTTATTCTTATTGTGTCTATTCTCTCGGGATTTGCTATTAGACCTTACATTGAGAATTATGAAAAGCAAAAGCGCTTTATCACTAATGCTGGGCATGAACTAAAGACCCCATTGTCTATTATTTCAGCTAACAATGACTTACAAGAGCTAATGACAGGTGAGACAGAGTGGACTAAAAGCACCAAGGATCAGGTGGAGCGTCTGACTCAGCTGATTAACCGGCTGGTCAGTTTGGCTCGACTTGAAGAGCAGGCAGATATTGTCCTTAAACTGGTTAACTTTTCTACTCTTACCCAAGATGCTGCAGAAGATTTTAAAGGCCCCATTATTAAAGATGGTAAGACTTTTAAAATGCAGATTGCTCCAGATATTTATGTTAGAGCTGAGGAGAAATCACTCTTTGATTTGGTAACGCTTCTGGTTGATAATGCTAATAAATACTGTGATGACAAGGGAACTGTCAAGGTGACCTTAAGCAAAACGAATAGTCTAAAAAAAGCAAAATTAGAAGTTTCAAATACTTATAAAGAGGGGGCAAAACTAGATTACAGCCGTTTCTTTGATCGCTTTTACCGTGAAGATGAATCCCATAATCATCAGACTTCAGGTTACGGTATCGGATTATCAATGGCGCAAAGTATTGTCAAAATTTTTAAAGGAAAAATTTCTGTTTCTTATAAAAATGATACGATTACCTTTAAAGTTGTATTATAAAGCGGACATATAAAAAAGAAGAGTTTGGGATAATAATAGTTCCAAACTCTTCTTTTTTTATCACATTTTACCAAAAGAGATAAAGAATAGCTGCTAAAATAGCCAAGCCGCCCTGCGTTAATAAGATTTTAGGATTGCTGCTGTAAGCTCCGTAAGCGGCAACAAGAATAATATAAATCAAGATTGGTAAAATGATGGCTGCATTAAAAACTAATCCGTAAAACAGACCTAGACCAATGAGGCCATTATAAATCCCTTGATTTTTGAAAAGTGTAGCAATTTCTTTTTCGCCTAATTTTTCTTGAGTCATCCCAAAGACCTGGGCTGTTTTGGCAGACTGTGTTGCCAAAGTTTCCAAATACATAATGTAAAAGAATTCCAAAGCAACCAAAATAACGAGAATCATTTTAATGATTGACATGATAGCCTCCTAAATAGTAATGCTTTAGTATTATAAGATTTGTTAGCGAACTTTGCAAGAAATCAGCTTGATAATAGCGGAAACTTTGCGATAGCTAACCATGCAGACAACAATTTTAGCCTCTTAAATTGCTGACTTTCTCAACAGTTCTATCAAGGAAGCTGGTTATAATGATGGGCTAATGAGCCTTGCTGTATTTTTCCAAGCTGTTTTTAATAGCAGTGATAAATTTCTGAGCGATAATGGTTTCTTGCTTACGCTTATTGCTGACAAAACCAAGGGTATGGGTTTCACTGTTTTTGAGTGGGACTAGGGCGATTTGATCTTTGATAAAACTGTTGACAATACCCAGTCCAGAAGCATAAGCATCAGAACCGCAGAGAATGTTCATGATGGTACCGCGATCATTGCTGTAAAAGACAGACTGATTTTCAGGGATATCAAGCGTATCTTCGTCAAAATGAAGCCCAGATGTTTCCTGTCTGAAACGAACTTGTTTATAATCTTTCAATTGAGACTTTTCAATGACTTTTTGTTTGGCGAGCGGATGCCCTTTTCTCAAGAAAATGCGTGTCGGAAAATTGCCAAGAGGGGTAAAAGCAAGATCATGCTGTTTAAAATAATGTTCTAAAATATGGCGGTTATCGTCGTTAAGATAAAGAATTCCTAAGTCACTTTCAAAATTTAAGACACTTTCTAGAATTTTTTTAGTTGTTGTCTCATTTAGGTGAAAATGCTGGTAGTCACTTTTGAACTTTTCAGCTATTTCAAGAAGCGGAATAGCTAGAAAATCGTAATGATGTGAACTAATCGTAAAACTATTTTTGTAATTAGCATGATAACGTTGCTTTAGCAGATCCACTTCTCCAATGATGCGTTTAGCGTACTTTAGAAAATCATAGCCATCATCAGTTAGCTGTGCTCCTGCATTGGAGCGGAAAAAAAGCTGGACTCCTAATTCATTTTCCAGTTCTTTAATAGCTGAAGAAAGATTGGGCTGTGTGACATACAGCTTTTTGGCAGCTTCGCTAAAAGAGCCTGTACTGGCAATTGCTTGGACATAGCGGCATTGTTGAAAATTCATATATAAACTCCTAAAATCTTTTTGCTATTATAACAAAAGTTAGTTCTAAAAAGCTGTTAAAATCTGATAGAAAAAAAGAAAGAGCTGATAACTTTTTCTTATATCCATCTATTATTTGTCTTTTTACCTTTGTTCACGCTGTTTTTTAGACCGCTATAAATAAAATTTATGGTCTGCCATAAAAAAGATAGATTATACAAGGAGTTTGGGAGATGGTAGGATAAAATCATATTTTACAAAGGAGATGGCTTTTATGGCAAGGAATAAAAAAGAATGGGTTTTAAAAGCTTTTAGAGGTGAAGAAGTAGATCGTGTACCTGTAGGATTTTGGTATCATTTTTTACCCGAGGAAGAATTTGGCCAAGGTCTTGATAACGCTCAGCTATTTGATAAAAATTGGCAAGGGCACCAAAAATTCATTAAAGAAGTAGATCCGGATTTTATTAAAATAATGAGTGATGGTTTTTTTAACTATCCTAATGAACTTATCCATAAGGGTGTTTCTTCTGTAAGAGAATTGGCTAATATAGTTTCCATTGGGGAAAATCACCCTTGGTTTGATCAGCAAGTAGAATTAGTAAAAGCAATTAAACGTACTTTCTCAGAAGATATACTAGCTATTTATAATATTTTTGCCCCAGTGACTTATCTCAAGTGGCAATTGTCTGGTCAGGTGGCGCACGGCGATAGTATTATTGCTCAATTTTTACAGGAAGATGCTAAAACCTTAAAAAAGGTTTTAAATGTGATTGCTGGAGATATTGCTATCTTAGCGAAAAAGATCATTGCAGAAGCAGGAATTGAAGGGATTTATCTCAGTGTCCAGTCTATTCAAGATAGCAAGGTCACCTCTGAAGATTACCGTCATTATATTGCACCTAGTGATTTAGCTATTATTGAAGCAGCACATCAGGCTGATGGATTGACTGTCCTTCACATTTGCGGTTATGAAGGAGCCAGCAATGATATTGAGCTCTTTAAAGATTATCCTGCTCAGGTCTTTAATTGGGCAGTAGGACCAGAAGGCATCAGTCTAGCTCAAGGCCGCAAACTTTTCGGCGGTAAGACTGTCTTGGGAGGCTTTGTTAATACTAAGGACGGCATCCTCTATAAAGGAAGCAAGGAAGAGATACAAGCTCAAGTAAGGAAACTCTTGCAAGAGTCAGGTTCCTTAGCTACTATCATTGGTGCAGATTGTACCATTCCAAGTGATATTGCTTCTGAGCGGATTGCTTGGGTCAAAGAGGCCGTAACTTTGTAAGTCAGATAGAAGAAGGAGATTATTGATATGTCTAAGAAAAAATGGATTGTTGCAGGAGGAGTTCTTGTTCTCCTTGTTGGCGGAACACTTATTGGGCGTTATTTGGCAGGAAATGGCAGCAATGGGAAAGTTACAACTTTAAAAGTAGCACATACTCAAAATTACGCTCCTTATGATTATGTTAATGACAAGGGAGAAAGTACCGGCTATGAAGTAGAAGTTTTGAAAGCTGTTGATAAAAAACTGCCGGATTATAAATTTAAATACACGGGAACAAGCGATGAAGATCTGCTCATTGGCCTTGAATCTGGCAAATATGATATCGGGACTAAAGGAGCCTGGTATACAAAAGAGCGAGCTAAAAAATTTATTTTTCCTAAAGATGCTCTAGGAGCTAGTGTTATTGGTTTTACAATTCGAAAAGATGATAAAAAAAGAATAAAGGATATTGACTCTTTTGCTAAATCGGGTGGAAAGCTGGTTCCTATTTCTCCGCAAAATGCCCAGTGGAATGTCATTGAAGATTATAATAGCAAACATAAGGATAGTCCTATTGCTTTAAAATCGGCAGAAAGTTTTACAGTGGCTGATGCTTATGCCTGGGTTTTGGAAGGACGCTATGATGCTTATTTTGATATCAAATTATCATTTGAACAAGCAGTAAAAGACAAGAAGGGAGCTTATCACAAATATGCAGATAAACTCACCTGGGTTCCTTACAAAGGAATTGAAACCTATCCCCTTATCCATCGGAATAAGGCTAATAAAAAATTTGCGAAAGCTTATGACAAAGCCATTAAAGAATTAAAGAAAGATGGAACCTTGTCAAAACTATCTAAAAAATATTTTGGAGAAAATGTCTTTAATTATGTCACTAAATAGGAGGTTTTATGGTTTCTTATACACCATCTTATGTCTTTAAGTTTTTACCGACTATTTTGGCTGCTCTTCCTGTAACTTTGTGGGTTATTTTTTTGACGGTGCTTTTAGGTTCCTTGTTGGGAGCAGGACTAGCTTGGGTGCAGGTGAGTTTTAAAAGCAGAGGCTGGGTAAACGTTGCTAGGACTTATGTCTTTGTCTTAAGATGCACCCCGCCGATTGTCTTGCTTTTTCTTGTCTTTTATGGACTGCCTAAATTTTTAGCGTGGTGGCTTCATTTAGAGGCCGATGATTGGTCACGGACCATTTTTGTCATTGTAACTATGGTTTTACTGTTTGCTGCTTCTATCTCAGAAGTTTTTAAATCAGCCTATTTAGCTGTTCCCAAAGGACAGCTAGAGGCAGGCCTCAGTGTTGGTATGACTGGTTTTCAAACTTTTATTCGAATTCTCTTGCCGCAGGCTTTTAAAATCGCCCTGCCTAATATAACAACTGCTATTTTAAATTTGATGAAAGATACAGCTTTAGCTTATACAATTGGTTTGGTAGATGTCATGGGAGCAGGAAATCTCCTCATCAGCCGAAATTTAGGCAATTACTCTTTGGAAACATATACAGCAGTTGCGTTTATCTATTGGGGGATTGCCTTGGTTTTAGCGCTGGTATCCTATTTTATGGAACATGGTTTCAATAAAGGAAATGTCTAGGAGGTCGTATGGATTTTTCGTATATTTTACAAACTTTTTGGCTCTCCTTAAAGGGCATTCCTGTTACTTTGTCTATTATGGCCGTCTCGCTCTTATTAAGTTTTCTGCCAGCTCTCTTTTTAGCTCTGGGGAGAATTTATAAGGTAAAGGGTGTGACAGTTTTTTCTGTTGTTTATCTGGCATTTATTAGGGCAACGCCGCCTATTCTTTTGATACTCTTTTTTTACAGCCTTTTGCCTAGTGTTTTAAATACTATTTTAAAATCAAGCGGTCTGAATATTTTTAAACTAAACCCTATTTTTTATGCCTTTATTATTTTTAGCTTGATGGCAACAGGCAGTCTATCGGAGATTTTACGCTCAGCTATTTTAACGGTTGACAAAGGACAGCTAGAAGCAGCTCAATCTATTGGTTTAACAACAAGCCAAAGTTACCTTAGAATTGTCTTTCCCCAGGCTTTAAAGTCTGCTCTTCCAAATCTTTGCAATTTGGTCATTAATATTGTCAAAGGGACATCCTTAGTTTTTGTCATGACTGTTAAAGATATTACGGCCATTGCCAAGGTTGAAGCAGCTCATGGTTACCAATATTTTGAATCTTATCTTGTTATTTTCATTATTTATATTATCATTTGCGGTTTGATTCAGTGGGCTTTTTCAGCTTTGGAGAAGCGTTTTGTTTAAGGAGAATAAATGTTAGAAATTAAAAATTTATCAAAACGATTTGGAGATAAACTTGTTCTTGAAGATGTTAGTTTAACAGTTGACAAAGGAGATGTTGTCGTTATTTTAGGTCCTAGCGGGTCAGGGAAAACAACTTTTTTGCGCTGCCTTAATCATTTAGAAAAAGCAGACCAGGGACAATTAACTTTAGATAAGCAATCTTACGATTTAGCAGATCTTAGTCGCAAAGAAATTTTGACTATTCGACAAAAGACGGCCTTTGTTTTTCAGCATTATAATCTTTTTGCTAATAAAACAGCTCTTGAAAATATTTTAGAAGGGCTTGTTGTTGCCAGAAAGATTCCTAAAGCTGAGGCAGAAAAGACAGCCCTAGAGGCCTTGGAAAAGGTAGGTTTGCTTAGTTATAAGGACTATTACCCTAGTCAGCTTTCTGGCGGTCAAAAGCAACGGATAGGGATTGCACGCGCCATTGCTGTTAAACCTGATCTTATCTTTTTTGATGAACCAACATCGGCGCTTGACCCTGAATTGATAGGTGATGTTTTGGGTGTCATGAAACAATTGGCTAAGGAAGGCATTACCATGATTGTGGTTACGCATGAAATGAGTTTTGCTAAAGATGTTGCTAACCATGTTGTTTTTATGGATGGCGGTCATATTATTGAAGAAGCATCTCCAAAAGAATTCTTTTCAAAACCTAAAGAAGAAAGAACACGTCGCTTTTTGGCTCGCATTTTATCGGATGACAGTTATTCAGTTGATTACATTTTATAGATTTTGGCTTGTTTGGAGGATTAAGGTCTGTTAAAAAGGGCGGTAAAGTAAGAATGAGCTGGAAAATGAGGCCGGGATAAAGTCCTTGGTCTCATTTGATTTTTTCTGATCTATTGCAAGACGCAAAAGGAGGGAGTAAAACAGTCCTGTGGGCTGTTTAAGATCAGCAAATCCTCGTTTCTACTTGCTGAAAATCGAAGACTTCGTCTGATCGTTTTTGGCTCGCTCCTATTTTCTTCTGTCTCAAGGTCGCTTTTTTCTCTTATTTATATTACAATAAATAGGAATGTAACAATTAATATTCTTTGAAAATCTCTTCAAACGACGTCAGCGTCACCTTGCCCTAGCTTAGTACTGCCTGCGGCTAGCTTCCTAGTTTGCTTTTTGATTTTCATTGAGTATAAATATAAATAAAAGGAGCTTGGAAGGTGAGCCAACAAACAATTAGTGTAAAATCTTATGCTAATATTGCTATTATTAAATATTGGGGGAAAAAAGATGCGGTAAAAATGATACCTGCAACCAGCAGCATTTCTTTAACATTGGAAAATATGTATACTGAAACAAAACTTTCTTCTTTAAAGGAGGCTAAAGCTGATAAATTTTATATTAATGGTGTTTTGCAAAATCAGGAAGAACAGGCTAAAATCTCTAAAATTCTTGATCTTTTTAGAAAAGAAGAACCTATTTTTCTAAAAATAGAGACAAAAAATAATATGCCGACAGCTGCAGGCCTGTCTTCAAGTTCCAGTGGGCTGTCAGCCCTAATTAAAGCAGCAGATATCTTTTTTGAGACGCAGCTCAGCCAAAGAGAGCTGGCACAAATGGCAAAATTTGCTTCAGGATCTGCTTCACGCTCTTTTTTTGGTCCTTTGACTGCCTGGGATAAAGATTCTGGAGAGATCTATCCAGTGCAGACCGATTTAAAATTAGCGATGATTATACTGGTTTTGGACGCTGCCAAAAAGCCTATTTCCAGCCGTGAAGGGATGAGAATCTGCTCGGAGACCTCAGCTGTTTTTGATGATTGGGTAAAACAGTCAGAAAAAGATTATTCTGCCATGCTTACTTATCTTAAAAATAATGATTTTAAAAATGTTGGTGAATTGGCAGAAGCAAATGCTCTTGCGATGCATGCGACAACGAAAGCAGCTAGACCGCCATTTTCTTATTTGACGAAAGCTTCCTATAAAGCTATGGACAAGGTAAGAGAATTACGCCAGCAAGGGGAAAGATGCTATTTTACAATGGATGCAGGCCCTAATGTCAAAATCTTATGCTTAGAAGAAGACTTAGAGCACTTATCTGCCTTTTTTGCCCGCGATTATCAGATCATTGTTTCTAAAGCAAAGGAATTGTAAAATGAATGAGAAAATTCAGGTGCAAGCAGGTGGTAAATTATATATTGCAGGTGAGTATGCAGTATTAACACCGGGTCAGTCAGCTATTATTAAAAATATTCCCATTTATATGAATGCTGAAATCAAGTTAGCGCAGTCTATTTCCATTTGGTCTGATATGTTTAACTACAGTACGGATATGTCAAAAGATTCCAACTATGCATTGATTCAGGATACTATCGCTGCCTTTGCTGAATTTCTAGGAAAAAAAGTATCTGACCTTCAGCCTTTTACCTTGGAAATTAGAGGAAAACTAGAAGAAAAAGGTAAGAAGTACGGTATCGGATCTAGCGGAAGTGTTACCGTTTTAACCTTAAAAGCTCTTTTAGCTTTTTATCATCTTCATTTGTCTAAAGATACTATTTTTAAATTAGCTTCTTATGTGTTGATCAAAAGGGGAGACAATGGCTCAATGGGCGATCTTGCCTGTATTATTTATGACGATTTGGTATATTTTACATCTTTTGACCGCGATCTTATCAGAAAATGGATCGCTTCAGAAACTCTGGAGAAACTCTTAAAAAGAGAGTGGGGGTATGAAATTTTTGTCCTGAAAACGGATATCAACTGTGACTTTCTTGTAGGCTGGACGAAGCAGCCTTCTATTTCTAAAGATATGATCGACTATGTCAAAACAGCCATCAGCCAAAAATTTCTAATCCAAACACAAAACCATCTTAACTGTCTAAAGACAGCATTTTTAGCTGCTGACAAAAAGACGATAAAAAAAGAGCTTGAAGCAGTATCAGACCTTCTTTTAAATCTCAGTCCTGTTATTTATAATGAAAAATTGCTGCAACTAAAAAGGGCCAGCTATGGTTTAGACATCGTAGCAAAATCATCTGGTTCAGGCGGCGGAGACTGCGGTATTGCCTTGTCATTTAATGAAAAAGACAGTCAAACGATTATTGAACGCTGGCAAGAAGCTGGAATTGAATTACTTTATCAAGAAAAATTATAGGAAGAATATATGACAAACCGAAAAGACGAACATCTGAAACATGCTTTAAGCTATCATTCACCATACAATAGTTTTGATGATATGGAGCTGATTCATCATTCTTTGCCAGACTATGACCTTTCTGATATTGATTTATCAACACATTTTGCGGGCTATGACTTTGACTTTCCTTTTTATATTAATGCTATGACCGGCGGCAGCCAAAAAGGTAAAGAAATCAATGACAAATTGGCACAAGTAGCAGAAGCTTGCGGCCTTCTTTTTATAACAGGATCTTATAGTGCAGCTCTTACAAATCCAAATGATCTTTCTTATCAAATGAAACATGATAGACCACATTTACTGTTGGCAACTAATATTGGTCTTGATAAAAGCTACCAAGCTGGTTTGCAAGCCGTTTCTGACTTACAGCCCTTATTTCTTCAGCTGCATGTTAATCTTATGCAGGAATTGCTTATGCCGGAAGGAGAAAGAACATTTAAAAACTGGAAAAAGAATCTGGCTGCTTATGTGAAACATCTTACTGTTCCTCTTATTCTTAAAGAAGTTGGCTTTGGTATGGATATAAAAACGATAGCATTAGCTGCTGATTTAGGGATTAGAACTTTTGATATCTCTGGACGCGGTGGTACTAGCTTTGCTTATATTGAAAATAAGCGCAGTGGGAGTGATCGAGCTTATTTGAATGAATGGGGACAGACTACCGCCCAGGTTCTGTTAAAGGCTCAGGCTTACTGTGATAAAGTAGAAATACTGGCCAGCGGCGGTATCAGGCATCCTCTGGATATGGTGAAAGCCTTGGTTCTTGGAGCTAAAGCTGTTGGTTTATCAAGAACGATGCTAGCATTGCTTGAAAAATATCCTGTTTCAGAAGTAATTGCTATTATGAATGGTTGGAAAGAAGACCTTCGTATTATCATGTGTGCCTTAAATTGTAAAACAATTGCAGAACTAAAGAATGCTGACTATATCTTATATGGCCGTTTAAGAGAGGCACAAAGCCAATAACAAAATAGTAAAAATGAACTGTTCCAAAATAGAAACTCTAATGATGGAACAGTTCATTTTTTATACTCATTTTTATAACATATAATAAACAATAGCAACATACTGTAAGGCAGAAGCCAGTAAGATAAAGAGGTGCCATATCATGTGGAAATACGGTTTCTTCTTCGCATAAAAGAAGGCTCCGACCGTATAGGATAGGCCGCCTCCTAACATCAAAAGCCAAAAGGCCAGACCAGTTTTACTAATGATAGCAGGAATAATGAAGATAACCAGCCAGCCCATTAAAAGGTAAAGGAAGAGGCTGAACCTATCATTGATTTTTTTCGCAAAGATTTTATATAAAATGCCAAAAATAGTTGTTCCCCACTGTAAGAAGATAATGACATATCCCAGCCAGCCACCGACTAATGACAGAGCAACGGGCGTATAGCTTCCTGCAATGGCGATATAAATCATGCTGTGGTCAATAATTCTCAGCACATACTTTTGGGGAGAGTCATAAGTCATAGCATGATAAACAGTGGATGAGAGAAACATTAAAAATAAACTGATGACGAAGATAGCCATGCCAACCGAGGCAGCTATCCCAAAATTGTGATAGCTGTAAATAGCGGTGATTGGCAGTAAAATAAGCATCAGAACAGCACCGACAGCATGAGTGACGCTGTTTGCTACCTCTTCGCCAAATGTTAGCTGTTTACTCAGTTTTAAGCTGTGTGTTGGGCTCATTTTCTTGATTTCCTTCCAGTTCTAACACCAGTTGGTGTGTTTTATGATAAAGTTTAAGTGTCTGGCAAGCTGTTACAATGACTTGCGGAATGTTTTCTGATGGCTCATCGTTCATGCAGGCTACAAAAGCATTGTACATTGCTTGTGACTGTTGATTTTGAGTCAATATAGCTAGTGTCTGGCTGATTTCCTGAATGGCAAAGACATTTTTTAAGCTGGTAATAACGATCAAACGTGCGATCTGCTGACGGCTGTATTTCTTTTTAAGAGGTTTTTCGATATGGCCGTGTTTAACATAATTATTGATCATAGAAGCTGTCAAGCCTTTATCATTGGAGTTAGCAGAAGTGCTGGTTAACTGATTAACATAAAGCAGTACTTGATCCAAGTATAAATCAAGTTCTGGTAACTGATCCCATTTAGGAAAGACCCTAGTGCTCAAATTATCAACTCCTTTTAATCTAGTCTTTATAACTAGATTATATATTTATCATAAATGAATGTCAAGAAGAAACTGAAATGTTGTGTTATTAAAAAAGAACTAATCTCGTTTTAGTTCTTTTTTTCTTTAAGTGATTTTAAAATGAGTGTTGCTGTTTCTAGATTCATATGCTTCTCTTTTAGCAGCTGTGAAACGACAGAGTCAATTTCTTTTTCTTCAGCCCCAGCTAACAGTGCCAGCGATTTGGCTTGTAATTTCATATGACCGGCTTGTATACCTGTACTTGTTAAGGCTTTAAGTGCTGCAAAATTTTGAGCCAATCCTACAGAAACGATGATAGAAGCCAACTCTTTGGCTGAAGGGTATCCTAAGATCTCATGAGCTATTTGTACTGTCGGATTTAAACCAATAGAACCTCCCTTTGTGGCAATTGGCATGGGGAGAGTTAACGCTCCTCTTAGAACACTTGCATCTTTGTCATATTGCCAAGTAGATAACCCTTTATAACTTCCTGTCTGATTTGCATAAGCATGTCCAGCAGCTTCAATAGCCCGCCAGTCATTTCCAGTAGCAAGGACAACAGCATCAATACCATTAAAAATACCTTTATTGTGGGTACTAGCACGGTAAAGATCAGCTTGGGCCAGTTGACTGGCTAATTCCATTTTTTGAGCTAATTTTTTGGCTTCTGTCTTGTCTCGGCTCAAAAAACGAAGGTCTATTTGACATTGAGCTGTTACTAATGATTCTGTGGCATAATTGGAAAGAATAGCCATGAGCTTCTGCCCGCCAGTTAGCTTTTCTAAAGGGTGAGCGATAGCCTCCATCATCGTATTGACGATATTAGCTCCCATAGCTTCTTGAGTATCTACTGTTAGGTAAATGATGAGAAAATCTTCTTTGATTGTTACGTTTAGCTCCCTTGCCCCGCCGCCGCGTTTAACAATGGAAGGGTAAGCGTCGTTAGCAAGCGCTAGCAGATGTTGCTTTTTATCTAAAATGATTTGTTTAGCTTTGTTTTTATCCAAAATATCATAAAGAGCCACTTGCCCAATCATTTGGCGATTATGGATGGTTGTTTTAAAACCGTTTGATTTTCTAATAATTTTAGCTGCAAAACTAGCAGCAGCTGTAACAGATGGTTCTTCTGTTACAAAAGGGACTTGATAGTCATGACCGTCAATAAGAAAATCAGGAGCTAAAGCAAAAGGGAGAGAAAGTGTCCCTAAAACATTTTCGGCCATTTGATTGGCTATGTTAAGAGGGAGCTGTTCATTCTGGTCTAGCTTATTTAGGCTCTTTTGATCAAGTAATTGATTTGTTCTAAGCTGATCCAGACGTTCAGAAATTGATTTTTTTGAAAAACCAGTCCAATTCATTTTTACTTATCCTTCACTCTTTTATAAATGCGCTGATGATTTTTGATACCTGATAAATAAAATGGCCCAGTCCGGTAGAAGTCAAGATAGGCATTTCCTTTAGCATCTAATTCTATTTCTTCAAAGAAAAGTTTTTCATAATCAAATACAGTAAGCTGTATGCGATTATCCAGTTCTTTTATGTGGCTTGTCTGTATTTGCTTTTGGAAGCCTTCAGCAAGCCGCGCGCTGAAAATCTCACAAACAGCTCCGCTGCCATAGCTAAAAAATCCGATAGTATCTCCTGCCCGCAGTGTCTGGCTGTTTTCTAGCATAGAAAGCAGTCCGAGATAGAGAGAACCAGTATAGATATTGCCGATTTGGCGGCTGTAGATGATAGAGTCTTGGAAATGTTTCAACAATTGTTCTTTATGACTAGCAGAAACAGTTTCGCTAATTAGCTTTTTAAGTCCTTTAAAAGCTAATTTAGGAAATGGGATATGAAAGCAAAAGGCAGCAAAATCAGATATTTTAAAACCTGTTTGTTTCTGATATTCTCTCCAAGTCGTTTTTAGAGAGTCAAGATATTGTTTTGTTGAATACATTCCATTGACAAAAGGTGTTGTTGAATAATTAGGACGCCAAAAATCCATTACATCGCGTGTTTGCGCTAGATTATCATCAGTTAGTATCAAAATGCTTGGATTGCTTGTTATTAGCATAGCGACAGCACCAGAGCCCTGCGTGGACTCTCCTGAGCTTTTAATACCATATTTTGCAATATCACTGGCAACAACTAAGACACGGGATTCAGGATGTTTTTCCACATGCAGTTTAGCATAATTAAGAGCTGCGGTAGCGCTATAGCAAGCTTCTTTCATTTCAATAGAACGTGCAAAGGGCTGAATCCCTAGTAGACTGTGCAGATAAACAGCTCCGGCCTTGCTTTGATCAATGCTTGATTCTGTTGCAAGAATGACCATATCGATCTTTTCTTTATCCTCATCATTTAAAATCTTTTCTGCAGCAGAAGCGCCTAATGTAATGATATCTTCTGTGGGAGGAGTAATACTCAGAGCATCTAACATCAGTCCCTTACTAAATTTTTCAGGATCTTCCTTTCGAGCATCAGCCAAGTCATCCATTTTTAAAACATATTGGCCAGTTGCAAAGGCTATTTTATCAATTCCAATTGTCATAATCTTTCCTTCTTTTAACATATTTGGTTCAATGTCATAGCTATTTTATCATAATTTAAAGTAAAGGTAATTAATAAACTTTGATCAGCCAAAAGGAAATAATAAGTCTTTTTTTTGGGACCTATGTTATAATAATCTGAAAAAGCAGAAAAAGAAGGAGAATCATGACAAAAGCTGATTATATTTTTAAAGAAAATATTCAAAAAATTCTTGCTGAAGGATCTTGGAGCGAGCAAGCTCGGCCAAAATATAGAAACGGCCAGACAGCTAATTCCAAATATATAACTGGCTCTTTTGCTGAATACGATTTAGCAAAGGGAGAATTTCCTATTACAACGCTTCGGCCTATCGCCATTAAATCTGCTATTAAAGAGGTCCTGTGGATCTATCAGGATCAATCAAACAGTCTTGATATCTTAGAAGATAAATATAATGTCCATTATTGGAATGACTGGGAAGTCGAAAATACACGGACAATTGGCCAACGTTATGGAGCTATTGTCAAAAAGCATGATATTATGAATAAAATTCTCAAACAGTTGGCAGAAAACCCATGGAATCGCCGCAATGTTATTTCACTCTGGGACTATGAGGCTTTCGAAAATTCTGCAGGACTTTTGCCATGCGCTTTTCAGACCATGTTTGATGTCCGCCGCGTAGACGGTGATATTTATCTGGATGCTACACTGACACAGCGTTCAAATGATATGCTTGTTGCTCACCATATCAATGCGATGCAGTATGTGGCTTTGCAAATGATGGTTGCTAAACATTTTGGCTGGAAATTGGGAAAATTTTTCTATTTTGTCAACAATCTCCATATCTATGACAACCAATTTGAACAAGCAGAAGAGTTATTGCGACGAGAGCCGGTAATTTGCCAACCTCATTTGGTTTTAAATGTCCCAGACAAAACAAATTTCTTTAGTATTAAACCTGAAGATTTTGAATTATTAGATTATAAACCGGTAAAACCACAATTAAAATTTGACTTAGCTATTTAATTTTACTGTTTTTTTATGAGAGTCAGCTTTGACTCTTTTTATAATTTAAAAGAGTAGGAATTGGCTGGCATATGTAACACACTTGCCTTATATCTCAAAAACTGTAAATCATCAGAAGAAGACGTTCAAAAAATCAAGCGGGATTGATTGGAACAAATAGAAAAAGATTTCAAGAAAAAATGAGAAAAAAGATTTAAAAAGCACATTTGATTTTTTTCAATGCATTTTTTTAAGAAATTTGTTAGAATAAATGAGTATGAATGATAGTCAAAAAAAGAGAATTGTTGCTATCTGGGCAGAAGACAGCCATCACTTAATTGGTGTTCAAGGAAAACTGCCTTGGCATTTGCCAAAGGAATTAAAACATTTTAAAGAAACAACCATGAATCAGGCTTTATTAATGGGACGGGTTACTTTTGATGGCATGAATCGCCGCATTTTACCTGGACGTGATACGCTTGTTTTAACACGTGATCCTCAGTTTAAGGCAGAAGGTGTTACAGCTGTTCATAGTGTTAAGGAAGCTCTTTCTTGGTTTAGGCAACAAGATAAAACGTTATTTATTGTGGGTGGGGCAAGCATTTATAAGGCCTTTGAAAATTATTATGACGAGATTATTAGAACTTCTGTTCAAGGACAGTTTGAAGGAGATACTTATTTTCCATCTATAGATCTGTCACATTTTCAAAAAATTTCGCAACGTTTTTTTGAAAGGGATGAACAAAATGCTTATGATTTCACTGTCGCTGTATTTAAGAAAAAGGAATGAGGAGACTACCTAGGGTCATGCAAAGAAGTATTTTTGGGGTTTTTACAGCCTTTTTGTTCGTTATTTGTATTTTATGTGCAATTCCGGCATTTAAGAAAAACCGTTATGGCTTAGGAACATTCTTTTTGTTAAATGCTTTTACTAATATTGTTAATACTATCCATGCTTTTTATGGAACATTATTTTAAAATTAGAAATTAGAGGGAAAAATGGCTGGAAATAGAACTAATGATGTCACAGTACACTGTTCATTTTGTGGTAAAAACCAAGATGAAGTCAAAAAAATCATTGCAGGAAACGGTGTGTTTATCTGTAATGAATGTGTTGAGTTATCCCAAGAAATTATCCGTGAAGAATTGGCAGAAGATATCCTAGCTGATCTGTCAGAGGTTCCTAAACCTAAGGAGCTGCTGGATATTTTAGATAGCTATGTTATCGGCCAAGATCGAGCAAAACGCGCTTTAGCAGTAGCAGTTTATAACCACTACAAACGTATCAGCTTTACAGAAAGCCAAGAAGAAGACGATGTTGATTTGCAAAAATCAAATATCTTAATGATTGGCCCAACGGGTTCTGGCAAGACTTTTTTAGCTCAAACGTTAGCTAAAAGCCTTAACGTACCTTTTGCTATCGCTGATGCAACAGCTCTGACTGAAGCAGGCTATGTTGGAGAAGATGTCGAAAATATTCTTTTGAAATTGATTCAAGCAGCAGATTATAATATTGAACGTGCAGAACGCGGTATTATCTATGTGGATGAAATTGATAAGATAGCTAAAAAAGGCGAAAATGTTTCCATTACACGTGATGTCTCCGGCGAAGGCGTTCAGCAAGCTCTATTAAAAATTATTGAAGGTACTGTAGCCAGTGTCCCTCCTCAAGGCGGACGCAAGCACCCACAGCAAGAGATGATTCAGATTGATACAAAAAATATTCTCTTTATCGTTGGCGGTGCCTTTGATGGTATTGAAGAGATTGTCAAACAGCGTTTGGGAGAAAAAATTATTGGATTTGGTCAGAATAGTAAAAAGATTGATGAAAAATCTTCTTATATGCAAGAAATTATTTCTGAAGACATCCAAAAGTTTGGACTAATTCCTGAATTTATTGGCCGCCTGCCTGTTTTAGCAGCGCTGGAGCAGTTAACTGTTGAGGATTTGGTGCGTATTTTAACAGAACCTAAAAATGCTTTGGTAAAACAATATAAAACGCTCTTATCCTATGATGGTGTCGAGTTGGAATTTGACCAGGAAGCTCTTGAGGCCATCGCACAAAAAGCCATCGAACGAAAAACTGGAGCACGCGGACTTAGATCTATAATTGAAGAAACAATGCTTGATTTGATGTTTGAAATCCCAAGTCAGGAAGAAGTGACGCATGTTCGGATAACGAAAGCGGCAGTCGAAGGTAATGATAAACCTATTCTTGAGACGGCGTCTTAAGGAGGCCTTTTATGGAGACCAGTATCTTAAATACACACAATGCTTCTATTTTACTCAGTGCAGCTCAAAAAAGTCACTATCCGCAGGATGATCTGCCTGAGATTGCTTTAGCTGGCCGCTCAAATGTTGGTAAATCAAGTTTTATTAATACGCTATTAGGGCGCAAAAACTTGGCACGGACATCCAGTAAGCCTGGTAAGACACAATTACTAAATTTTTATAATATTGATGATAAGCTGCGCTTTGTAGATGTTCCCGGTTATGGCTATGCCAGAGTTTCTAAAAAAGAACGTGCCAAATGGGGAAAGATGATTGAGGATTATCTGACCAGCCGTGAAAATTTACGAGCTGTGGTGAGCCTTATTGATTTTCGTCATGATCCAAGTGCTGATGATGTCCAAATGTATGACTTCTTAAAATACTATGACCTTCCTGTCATTTTAGTGGCTACCAAAGCAGATAAAGTGTCGCGTGGCAGATGGCATAAATATGAAGCTTTGGCTAAGAAGAAATTGCATTTTGATGATAAGACCGACAAGTTTATTATTTTTTCGTCAATAAATCAAACAGGTTTAGATGAATCATGGGATGCTATTTTAGAATATCTATAAAAAGGTTAGAGAGGAAAAAGTTCTAACCTTTTAAGTTTCTAATCAGCTCTTTAGTAAGGATTAAGTCCTCAGAAAATATTTTCTGAGGACTTTTTTTCTAAAAATAGTGTTTTAAAAAACTCTTGTGACGCACTTTGAAAACTTCGAAAGGCAATAAGTAAAATTCTTTTAGAAAACCTTATTTGGGCTTTTGAGTGGTTGAACAATGTTTCAAAGCAGAGCAAATGGCTATTTAGGATATAGACTAAGCATAACTAGTCATAAAAAATAACTAATCATAGCTAGCTTTGTTTTATGTTATGATAGTCCTAACAGTTTTAGGAGGACTTATGGAAAATCATAATTTTGATAATGAAGGTCAGTTTAAACGCAAGATGACCAGCCGTCATCTTTTTATGCTATCTTTGGGTGGTGTTATCGGAACTGGTTTATTTTTAAGCTCTGGTTATACTATCGCTCAGGCAGGACCATTAGGTGCCGTCATCTCTTATTTTATTGGAGCAATTGTTGTTTATTTAGTCATGCTTTCTTTAGGAGAATTAGCAGTAGCCATGCCTGTTACGGGTTCTTTTCATACTTACGCAACCAAATTTATCAATCCCGCAGCCGGCTTTACTATTGCTTGGCTTTATTGGATATGCTGGACAGTTGCTTTAGGAACAGAGTTTTTAGGGGCAGGCATGCTGATGCAGCGCTGGTTTCCTCAAATCCCAACTTGGATTTTTGCTGCTGCTTTTGCTTTGATTATTTTTGGTATTAATGCTCTTAGCGTACGCTCTTTTGCTGAAGCAGAATCCTTTTTCTCTAGTATTAAGGTTATTGCTATTATTGTTTTTATTGTATTAGGGTTAGGAGCTATGTTTGGCTTTGTTTCATTTGAGGGAAAGCATGAAGCCATTTTGTTTCGCCATTTAACAGCACATGGTGCTCTGCCAAAGGGCCTTCCCGCTTTTGTTTCTGTTTTATTAACAGTAAATTATGCTTTCTCTGGAACGGAATTAATTGGTATCGCCGCTGGCGAGACGGATAATCCTCAAAAAGCAGTCCCTCAGGCTATTAAAACGACTATTGGGCGCTTGGTTATCTTTTTTGTTTTAACCATAGTCGTACTGGCTTCTTTATTGCCAATGAAAGAGGCAGGAGTATCGAAAGCTCCTTTTGTTGATGTTTTTGATAGGATGGGGGTACCTTATGCTGCTGATATGATGAACTTCATTATTTTAACAGCTATTTTATCAGCTGGTAATTCAGGGCTTTATGCTTCCAGCCGAATGCTTTGGTCTTTAGCTAATGAAGGAATGATCAGTAAAGCTATTGTTAAAATTAACGATCATGGTGTTCCAATGAGGGCTTTGCTTTTATCTATGGCAGGAGCAGTTCTAGCTTTATTTTCTAGCATCTATGCAGCTGATACTGTTTATTTAGCCCTTGTTTCTATAGCCGGCTTTGCCGTTGTGGCAGTTTGGCTGTCTATTCCTATAGCACAAATAAATTTTAGAAAGAAATGGTTAAAAAAGCATACAGTTGAGGAATTGTCTTATAAAACGCCTTTTACACCGATTCTTCCTTATGTGACAATAATTCTATTACTTGTTTCTATTGTAGGTATTGCCTGGGATCCTGAACAACGTGTTGGTTTGTTTTTTGGTATTCCTTTTGCTGCTATATGCTATTTTTATTATTACTGGCGTCATAAAACTTATTAAGGAGAAAATATGGGACGTTTTAAAGAACTGCTCAGCCAAGAAAATTATTTAATATTACACGGAGCCTTAGGGACTGAATTAGAATTTTTAGGTTATGATGTTTCTGGTAAGCTGTGGTCTGCAAAATATTTATTAAAAGATCCGCAACTAATTCAGGATATTCATGAAACCTATTTAAAAGCCGGTTCAGATATTATCACAAGCTCAAGTTATCAAGCTAGTGTCTTAGGCTTGTGTGATTACGGTTTAGACTATGAGGAAGCTTTGAACGTTATTGCCTTAACCGTTCAGCTGGCTAAAAAAGCACGTGAGAATGTCTGGTCCACCTTAACTGAAAAAGAGAAGAAAGCACGGCCTTATCCTCTCATTAGTGGAGATGTCGGCCCTTATGCTGCCTATTTAGCAGATGGATCTGAGTATAGCGGAAATTATGGCTCTATCAGCAAAGAGACCTTGAAAGATTTTCATAGACCGCGCTTGGCTGTTTTAGTGGATGAAGAATGTGATCTTTTAGCTCTTGAAACAATTCCCAATTATCTTGAAGTCCAAGCATTGTCTGAATTGCTTCAGGAAGAATTTCCAGCAGTTGAAGCCTATATTAGTTTTACAGCACAAACTAAAGACAGTATTTCAGACGGAACAGCTATTGAAAAGGTGGCACAATTGGTAGATCGCTCTCCGCAGATTTTAGCATTAGGTATCAATTGCAGCTCACCGCTGATTTATAAGAGTCTATTGCAAAAAATAGCTGCTATTACAGAAAAACCTTTAGTAACTTATCCAAATTCTGGTGAAATTTACGATGGAAAACATCAGAATTGGACTAAAGCAGCAGCAAGCAGCGGCAGTCTATTAGAAAATACTTTAACTTGGTATAAATTAGGGGCTAAAATCCTTGGTGGATGCTGTCGTACAAGACCAGCTGATATTAAAAATCTCAATCAAGGGCTGCAAAGAGCTATAAAAAAGAGAGTGGGTTAAATGGCAAGAATCTCCTTATAAGCGCTTCTTGCCAAAATGCTCACTTCTCTTTTTCGGATTACTGTATTTTCATCTATTGCACAGATTGGCTGAAAGAGGTATGGAGAACTCTAATAACTTCTTTCCAATCCGTCTCTTTTTGCAGCTGAATGTACTGATAAGGACAGTTTTTAATATAATTTTTTTCTAACCAATCGACCGTTTTTAATTTTTTCTTTAGAAATGATTTTCTTAATTTTGCCGGCAGCTCAAGTGTTAAAATATTTTGAGAAAGATGATAAGGAATGCAAATACGGCTTAAATGAACCTCTTTTTTGAATTCTAGACTTTTTTGCTGGCGGATTTGTCTTAAATATTTTTTATTTTTAGCAAACATGCCGTTATCAATATAAAGTGATAGTGCTTTTTGCATGATAAGATTGGTATCATAGTCAATTAAACTTTTATCAGCTAGAAATCTTTTCCGTAATTTTTTAGGCAGCACTAACCCCCCTAGACGTAAGGCTGGAAAAAGTGACATTGAGAAAGACTTTAGATAAATGATCCGATCATGAGTATCAAGGTAGTGAAGAGGGACGTTAGCGGCTTTGTCAAAATCAGCCATGTAGTCATCTTCAATGATGTAAACATCGTATTTATGAGCTAAATTAATCAAGTTTTCTTTTTCTTTCAAAGTATAAGATAGGCCTAAAGGATTAGAAAAACGGGGAATAGTATAGAAAAACTTAATATCTCCTTCTTTAAATAGTTTTTCCAAACGTTTAAAGTCAAGTCCTTCAAAATCACGTTTAATCGTCAAATAAGGAAGATTTTGTGATTTAACAAGTTCATTCATCCGATGATAGGTAGGCTGTTCTAAGAGAATAGTCTTTTTTTGATTGGGAAAGTTCATTTGAGATAGGATATAAAGAGCCTGCTGTGTTCCAGAAGTGATAACAATATTTTCTTGCTTACAATAAACCGATTCATCTAAAAAAAGATTTTGCAAAGACTGTGTTAACTCCTCAAGCCCTTCTTGACGATGGTAGTAATTGAAAAGATAGTTTTCGCGTCCGATTAAAGTTTCATTGACGCAAGTTCGAAAATTTTCATAAGCTAAATAATGATAATCCGATGGTGTAATAGCAGGAATCATATCATCTTGATGGTTATCCTCAAGAACGTAGTAACCGCTTTTAAGAATAGGATAGATATATTTTTGGTATTTTAATTCGATCAAAGCTTTTTGAGCAGTATCTTTGCTGCAGTGAAAAGTTTGACTTAATTGACGAACAGAAGGCAGTTTATCTCCTCTTTTTAAGCGGCCTGTGTCAATTTGCTGGATAATAGTATTAACTATTTCTTGATATTTACTCATTTTTTGTCCCCATACAGTTTAAATTTTAATCTATTGTACACTATTTGAAAATAACATACAATAAAATATATTGATTAAAGAAAAAACCATTTTAAGGAGCAGTTATGTCCTCACGATTGCTTATTGCTAATGATTTACCTGGTTTAGGTAAGGTAGCTTTAGGAAGTGCTTTGCCAGTAATGGCTGCTTGCCAAGTAGAAACTGCAGTTTTGCCAACAGTTTTATTATCTTCACATACCGGAGGGTTCTCTCATGTTCATATAGCTGATTTGACAGCAGACATGCAGGCTTTTCTTCATCATTGGGAAAAATTACCGATTTCTTTTGATGGTTTAGTAACAGGATATCTCAAAAATATAAAACAGATAGACTTGTTACTGGATTTTGCTGATAAAAAGCAGTTACCTCTGTTTGTTGATCCAGTAATGGCGGATAAAGGCCGATTTTATAAAGGTTTTGACCAAGAATATGCCAATAGGATGAAACAGCTCTGTCAAAAAGCTGATGTGATTATACCTAACCTAACAGAAGCAGCTTTTTTAACAAATATGGCTTTTTTAATTGATGGCTATAAAAGGGTTCAAATTGAAGAACTATTAAGAAAATTAGGAGATCTTGGACCCAAATATGTTATTTTAACAGGTGTTTCTTTAGAACAAGGTAAGATAGGTTTAGCCATTTATGAAAAGGCCGTAGATAAAATAATCTATCTAATGTCTAACTATTATGATAAGCACTTTTGGGGAACAGGAGATATTTTAACAGCTATTTTAGCATCATTATATTTTCAAGGTATTGATTTAAAAATAGCTGGAAAAACAGCCTTAACTTTTTTAAATCAAGTCCTATTAAGTACCATAAAGTTAGATAGAGACTTAAGATTTGGTTTATATTTCGAACCACATCTTTTAGAACTGGCTCAAAACTGTGTGACTTTAAAGGAGGAAAAAGATGGAAAATAATCAACTACGTCAGTATGTCAATATTAGTTTGTTTGCAGCTCTTATATTTGTCAGTGTCCAATTTTTGCGTATTCAAGTGGGGCCGCAGTTTATTCATTTAGGCAATGCTTTGGTTGTTGTAGCAGTACTTATTTTTGGAGCGAAATTTGGATCTTTAGCTGCGGCGATTGGTTTGGGTCTTTTTGATATTTTGAACAATTATGCAGCTGAAGCCTGGATAACTGTTATAGAATCACTTATTGTCTGCTTTGTTTTACATCTGGTTTATGAAAAAGGTATGAAATCAAATGACAGACCTCTGAATATTATTTTGGTCGGTTTTATCGCTGCAGTGACAAAGATTATCCTTAATCTTTTTAAATATACACTGATTAATAGCTTAGTAGGCAGTTTAACTTTATTTCCAGCTCTTTGGGCTGCAGCAGTTAAAATATTAGGTACTTTTGGGACATCAGCTGTAACAGTTATAGCAGTACCTTTGCTTTACCCTGTTTTTAAAAGGATTGTTAAAGGACAGTAATAGGAGAGATAAGAGATGTGATTTCTTGTTTAGAATAAAAGCAAAAGGAGCTTGGGATTATTTTATCCCAAGCTCCTTTTGTATAGCAGTAATGAAGTAAGACTGACTGTTTAGGCTCGAACTTTTAACAGTCCACTGGATCGTTAAAAATATCCCTTGTAGTGCAACAATAAGCTCAACTGTTTAGGAAACAGTTGAGCTTATCAAATCCCGTAAGTGATCAATTCCTAATTACTGTGCGGAAGTGGAACTGCAAAAAAGATTACTGTTCCCACTCTCTTAATGATTTATTCTGCTTCGTTTTCTGTGATAATAAGTTCCTTGTCTTTCATATCGGCTTTAAGGTGTTTTACATCTGTATGATCAAGATAAAAGTCAGTAACTTTATCGCGAATTTCTTGTTCGATAACACGGCGAAGCGGGCGTACTCCCATAGCTTCATCATAACCTTCTTCAATAAGGTGAGCTTTAGCACTGTCACTAACAGTAAGATCAATTCCCTTTTTAGCAAGTGTCTGATTAACTTCAGAAAGCATGAGATTAACGATTTCATTCAAATCTTCTTTTGTTAAATGTGAGAATTCGATAACAGCGTTAAAGCGGTTGAGAAACTCTGGTCGGAAGAAAGGAGCGATACGATCCATAATTTTCATATCTTTATCTTCATTTCCAGTCAGACTTTCGTTGCCAAAACCAGCATTTGAAGTAGCGATAATAACAGTGTTTTTAAAGTTTATCGTGTTGCCTTGGCCATCAGTCAATCGGCCGTCATCAAGCACCTGTAAAAGCAGTGTAATAACTTGTGGATCAGCCTTTTCGATTTCATCAAGGAGAATAATAGAATAAGGATTGCGGCGCACACGTTCCGTTAAAGTATTACTATTGTCATCATACCCTACATATCCAGCTGTTGTACCAATGAGCTTAGAAACAGCTGTACGATCGCTATATTCAGACATATCCAGCCGAATGATAGCATCTTTAGAGCCAAACATATCAAGAGCTAACTGTTTAGCAAGTTCAGTTTTACCAACTCCAGTTGGACCAACAAATAAGAAACTTCCGATTGGACGATTGCCTTCGTCAAAGCCTGCACGATTGCGGCGAATAGCCCGTGATACAGCTTCAACAGCTTCGTCTTGTCCAATAACTTTGCCTTTAAGGCGAGAGTTCATTTCTTTCAAACGTTCAATATCGCTTGTCCCCATTTTAGAAACAGGTATTCCAGTTAAACGTTCAACGGCCTCAGCGACATCATTGATGCTTGCTGTAACTTTTTGACCCTCAGTGTGGTTATCAATTTGAGCTTGAAGTTTATCAATTTTGGTTTTTTCTTCCAGAGCTGCTTCATAATCTTCTTTTTCAGCAGCAGCTTGCTGTCTGTCTTTAGCCTTTTGGATATCAGCCTCAAGTGATTTGACATCTGTTGCTGGATGCTGAGCAGCTAAGTGAGCAGCAGTCATATCCACTAAATCAATAGCTTTATCTGGCAGACTGCGTTGAGGAATGTATTGGACAGATAAATCTACCGCAGCTTTTAGAACTTCTTTAGGTAAAACAACATTATGGTGCTGTTCATATAGGGCTGCAATACCTTCCAAAATTTGGTAAGTATCTTCTGCAGAAGGAGCATTGACCTTAACTTCATTGAAACGGCGGGCCAGTGCAGCATTCTTCAAAATGGTATTGCGGTATTCATCTTGCGTAGTTGCACCAATAACAGTTAATTCTCCTCTAGAAAGTGCTGGTTTTAAGATATCTGCAAGGCCTTTAGAACCATTATCACCGCCCATACCTCCAGCTCCTAAGATCTGATGGATTTCATCAAAGAAGAGAATGATGTTTCCTGCTGATTTGACTTCATTGACTAAATTTTGAATATTTTCTTCAAAAGAGCCACGGTATTGTGTACCTGCTTCAAGGCCAGAAATATCAATAGAAATAATCTCTTTATTTTTAATAGCAGCAGGGACATCGCCATTAACGATAGCCTGTGCTAGGCCTTCAACGACAGCAGTTTTACCAACCCCTGCATCTCCTACAAGAACAGGGTTATTTTTTGTTCGCCGTGCTAAAATTTCAGCAGTTTCTTGAATTTCTTTATTTCGGCCAATAACAGGATCAAGATTATTTTGGCGAGCTTCTTCAGTTAAGTTGCGTCCGAGTTTGGCTAGAATACCATCTGCTTTAAGAGAAGAAGCTGGTTGATTTTTCTGAGCTTCTTCGCTTGCTGGCAGTTGCCCAGTTTGACGATAGTAAGCGAATTCTTCCGGAGTAACTTCACGCCCGTTAATAAGATAGCGTCTGTTTTCTGAATTATATCCTCCCATATTTCCCATTAATTGGTTAAAAATATCATCCATATTGTTAAAATTGTCAAAATTTGCCATAGAATTTTACCTCTTTTTTATTAAAATATAAATAGTTATGCAAAGTTTATTATATAACATAGCAATTAAGAAATAGGTCAAAATTATTGATACAATAAGCTTTATCAACTATTTGCCTATAGTATAACATAAATTCTATTATATATCAATAGAAAAGTGTTCTATAATATAAAAAATATTTTAAACTTTTCTTACCTTGACAAGTCTGATAGATATGATATAATAAGCAAGGTTTTGAAAAACTGACCTAAGACAGCAGGGGAGCAAGCTCATAATATTCCTGCCGAGGCACAAAACGTAATGTAAAAAAAACGTATTGTACTTTCGTGTCTAGGTCTGGATGCGATTTTTTTATTGCATCCAGCCAAAAATAAAAACGGAGGTTAAACACTGATGAGTGAAGCAAGTATTGCTAAAAAAGCAGAATTAGTTGATGCTGTTGCTGAAAAAATGAAAGCAGCTGCAAGTATTGTCATTGTTGACTCACGCGGCCTTACAGTAGAACAAGATACCGTTCTTCGCCGTTCACTGCGCGATAGTGATGTTGAATTTAAAGTCATTAAAAATTCAATCTTACGCCGTGCTGCTGAAAAAGCTGGTCTTGAAGGACTTGAAGATGTTTTTACAGGACCGTCTGCTGTAGCCTTTTCAAATGAAGATGTTGTAGCGCCAGCTAAAATCATCAACGATTTTGCTAAAGATGCTGAAGCTCTTGAAATTAAGGGTGGTGCTATTGAGGGTTCTGTCTCTTCAAAAGAAGAAATCATGGCTCTTGCAACCCTGCCAAGCAGAGAAGGACTTCTTTCTATGCTCTTGTCTGTACTTCAAGCGCCAGTCCGCAACGTTGCCTATGCTGTCAAAGCCGTGGCAGAAAGCAAAGACGAAGACGCTGCTTAAGTCTTCAAACCGTAGCATAGCGCTACAAATAATTTAATTAAAAACATATTTGGAGGAAATTAACAATGGCATTGAACATTGAAAACATTATTGCTGAAATTAAAGAAGCTTCCATTCTTGAACTGAATGATCTTGTGAAAGCTATCGAAGAAGAATTTGGTGTAACTGCAGCAGCTCCTGTAGCAGCTGCTGGTGCAGCTGGCGGAGAAGAAGCTGCTGCTAAAGATTCATTTGATATTGAATTAACTGCTGGCGGTGACAAGAAAGTAGCTGTTATCAAAGTTGTTCGTGAAATCACAGGTGAAGGACTTAAAGAAGCTAAAGGTCTTGTTGATAATGCACCATCTGTCCTTAAAGAAGGTGTGGCTGCAGAAGAAGCAGAAGAACTTAAAGCTAAACTTGAAGAAGCTGGAGCAACTGTTACTCTTAAATAAGAGGAACATCAGAATGACTTAAGTAAAAAAGGAGCTTGGGACTATTTTTTATCCCAAGCTCCTTTTTGTCTAGCAGTTATATCATAAGGCAGTAATTGAAAGTAAGATTGACTAGTTATATCTCATTGCAATTGAAATCTCCTTTTTGGTATTCAGTTTAATTTATTCATTATGTAATAGGGATCTAAAAGAGAGAACAAACTTTGCAATGTGACTTTTATTTTAACTCTTTTGCATCCAGTATCTGCTGTTGGTGTATTTCTATCATGGGTTCAGAAAGGGAGTTTAGTAAAATGGAAGAAATAGTTTGTATTTCTTTATTTTGGCTGATTTGATTATTAACGATGAAATTGAGTAATTTTAAGAGTGATAAGGCAAGCTCCTTATTATCATGGCTGTTAATCTTTCCTGGAGCTATAGCCTCATCTCCTAAAACTTGCGCTTTAATAAGCATTTCTTTGACTTCTTTAGGGAGTCCTTTGGTCAGTAGAGCATTAATGTTTTCATCAAGAGAGTTTTCTTTGTTTCCTAAGTATTTCAAGAGTTCTTCGATAGCTAATCTAGAAAGGGCAGCGGCAGCTTTTGGAGATTTTCCTAAAATCGCTCTAGCTTCTAAATATAATGAACAGATAGTTTGAGGCATATCAAGGCTAGGTAAGGGAATTTCTTCCATAGTTTTTTGAGGATAGATTAACTTTTCGAATTCTGACTTATCTGTATCATTAAAGATATTGTGAGAAGTATTGATTGTCTTTATCCAAATAGAAATCTTATTACAGGCTAAACATTTTGCCTGTAAAATATAGGTTGTGATATTAGGATTCTTCTCTTCTTTGATTGTTTGTGGGTTAGGGTCAAAATCTAATTCTCGTGAAATCCATCTGTGTGATGCTAACGAGCTGCAATAAGGGCAGATTAGTCCTTTTGAGTTCATTGGTGTATTGTAGCCAAGAAGCTTACTATCGAAATTCTCTTTTCTTTTTGGGCTAGTTTCTTGTATATCTATGACCATTGCTAAATCCTCCGGTAAATCATTATTCTAAGTCAATAATAGCATAAAATGCTGATAAGAGATTTTAAAAAGTTAAGATTCAGTTTTAAAATTATCAAGAGCTAGCAAATTGGTATTTCAATTTTGAATTTTTGGTTATTGAGTTATGGCTGTAGCGCAAAAGTTGGTGTGTAAATAAATATAATATAGCTTGTTATTATTAAATCTGCAGATAAGCTGCTGTACTATTATATAAAGATGTAAAAACAACTAAAGAGCGATAGGACTCCAAATGTCTTATCGCTCTTTAGTGCTCTTTAGTTATGTAGATAAACTTTATTCAGAAACGGCGGAAGAAATACTGTTCATCAAGAGATCAGCATTTGTACTAGGCAGTATCCTTACGCGGTTTAAAGAAAGCAAACCATTGTCAACACTTGCTAAACCTTCGTGGGTAGTCACTCCTAATTTATAGCTTTTAGCAAGAGTAATAGTAGTGGCATTGTATCGACCTGCTGGGTAGGCAATAGCATAGGTATCTTGGTTTAAGGACTTATCAAGGTAGTCTTTAGACTGTTTCAATTCTTTCATTTGCGTTTGGGGATCAGAAACAGCTAAATCAGGATGGGTTACAGTATGTGATTGAAAAGACATGCCGTTTTTCTTCATTTCCCTCATCTGCTTTAAACTAAGATTGCTTGGACGCTTTTCATCAGTGAAGCTAGTAATCACATTATTTGTTGCTTTAGCATGATATTTTTTCAAAATAGGGTAGGCAATAGAATAAAAGTCAATTAAGCTATCATCAAATGTCAGCCAGATAACTTTTTTAGAAGGCAGACTGTTTTGAGTAAATGCCTGATAAGCTTCTTCGGGAGAAAGGAAATAATAACCTTCCTCACTTAAACGTTTGATATGGCTTTCAAAAACACGAGGTGCAAGGATGAGATTAGCATTTGAAGCTTCCTCAGGAGCCATTTCATGAATGGCATGATACATAAGGATGGGAATTTTGACGGTTTTTTCTTGCTTAGTCCATTTTAGCGTGTTTGGTTTTATATTTTGTTGTTGTTTGCTAATAGGCGTTTTTGTTTTTTGAGTCAACTGTCTGTGAGCTGTTTTTTTAAGAAATATAAGAAGCAGCAGTAAAACTAAGATGCAAATAAACCCCAAAATTTTCAGAATTGTGCTTAAGTTTTTATTTCGTCTTGATTTTGTCTTTCTTTTTCTCATAAATGTTTTCTCCTAAAGTTATTATAGCATAAAGAATGCCTAAACTTTCTGTAAATTACGATAAAAATTTGGTATAATAAGAAAAATGTTTTTTACAAGGAGAAGGAAATGTCTATAAGAATTGGTTTACTTGGTTTTGGTACGGTAGCAAGTGGAATTCCTTATCTATTGCGAGAAAATGGAAGTAAAATAACAGACGCTGCTGGAAATACGCTTGAAATAGCTAAAATTTTAGTGAAAGATAATGAAGAAAAAAATCGTCTTTTGGCAGCAGGCAATGATTTTAATTTTGTAACAAATGTGGATGATATTTTGTCTGACGATAGTATTGCTATTGTTGTAGAATTAATGGGACGGATTGAACCAGCTAAAACTTTTATCACTAAAGCACTTGAAGCAGGAAAAAATGTTGTTTCAGCTAATAAAGATTTGATTGCAACACACGGTGCGGCCTTGATTGCACTTGCTAAGGAAAAAGAAGTAGCCTTTTATTATGAGGCTGCTGTTGCTGGAGGAATTCCTATTTTGCGGACCTTGGCTAATTCTTTAGCTGCTGATAAGGTTACCCGTATTCTTGGAGTGTTAAACGGAACTTCTAACTTTATGATGACCAAGATGGTAGATGAGGGTTGGACTTATGAAGCTGCTTTAGCAGAGGCTCAAGCTTTAGGCTATGCTGAAAGTGATCCTACCAATGATGTGGAAGGGATTGATGCTGCTTATAAGGCTGTTATTCTCAGCCAATTTGGTTTTGGTATGACGATTGACTTTGATCAAGTATCCCATCAAGGAATTTCAACAATTACACAAGATGATGTAGCAGTAGCTCAGCAATTGGGATATGTGATTAAATTGCTTGGCTCAGTAGAAGAAACACCGTCAGGAATTTTTGCGGAAGTGTCACCTACCTTCCTTCCGAAATCACATCCATTAGCTAGTGTTAATGATGTTATGAATGCTGTCTTTGTAGAATCAATCGGTATCGGTGAATCAATGTATTACGGGCCTGGAGCTGGCCAAAAACCAACAGCAACTTCAGTTGCAGCTGATATTATTCGAATTGCACGCCGGATCACAGAAGGTAATCTTGGCAAATCCTTTAATGAATTTACACGTGAAACAGTTATCGCTAATCCCAATGATGTTCAAAGCAATTATTATTTTGCTGTGGATACACCGGACAAAAAAGGGCAGCTATTGCGTTTAGCGGAGCTTTTTAACGCAGAAGATATTTCATTTGAACAGGTTCTGCAGCAAAAGGCTAATGGTGAGAGAGCACGTGTTGTTATCATTACTCATTCTTTAAATAAGACACAGCTAGCTAATATCAAACAGAAACTTCAGGATGAACCTGAATTTGAGCTTTTAAATACCTTTAAAGTATTAGGGGAATAATATGAAAATTACTGTACCGGCAACATCTGCTAATATCGGGCCTGGATTTGATTCTGTAGGAGTTGCTTTATCAAAGTATCTTTCTATCGATATTTTAGAACCGTCTGCTTCATGGGAAATTATGCATAATTTAGGAGATATTCCTAGTGATGAAAAGAATTTGCTCATCACAACTGCACTGAAAGTTAAACCTGATCTTAAACCGCATCGCCTGCAGATGAGCAGTGATATCCCCCTTGCTAGAGGCTTAGGGTCATCCAGCTCTGTTATTGTAGCAGGGATTGAATTAGCTAATCAATTGGCAAATTTGGAATTAACAGATAATGAAAAGTTGGCTATAGCAACAGAAATTGAAGGCCATCCTGACAATGTAGCGCCAGCCCTTTTGGGTAATCTTGTTATTTCAAGCTATGTCAATAAGAAAATAAATTACATTGTTGCTGACTTTCCAGAAAGCTCCTTTGTAACTTTTATTCCAAATTATGAATTAAAAACAAATGATAGCCGCAGTGTTTTGCCTAAAGAATTTTCATATAAAGAGGCTGTCGCTGCTAGCTCTATTGCAAATGTAGCTATTGCGGGGCTTTTAAAGGGAGACTTGAATACTGCTGGAGCAGCAATTGAGAATGATTTGTTTCATGAACGTTTTCGTCAAGATCTTGTTAAGGAATTTTCAGCGATAAAAACCATTGGAAAAAAACATGGTGCCTATGCTACTTATTTATCAGGAGCTGGTCCGACGGTTATTGTCTTATCATCAAAAGATAAAGAAAGGCTTATCCAGAAAGAAATTGAACAGCTAAATCTCTCTGGAGAACTCCACTTGCTGTCGGTTGATACTGAGGGAGTGCGTGTTAGGGCTTGATTGTTTAGCTATATTTTATGGACTAAGGGGGAGAATTAACTCCCTTTTTAAAAACTATTATTAAAAATGATAATTGTTTATGGTGTTCTTTTAAAGAGATAGCTTCTTGTGAAATACTTTGGATAATAAAGAATTTCCAGCAAATGCACTTTTTATAGGTAATTATCATCTGCTTATGGGTTTTGATGAAATGGAGAAGAAATTGACGTATCAAGAGGCTTTAAACTGGATACAGGGGAATTTGAAATTTGGAATCAAACCAGGACTTGATAGAATGTCTTGGATGTTGAAGGAATTAGGCAACCCGCAAGAAAATATTAATGGCATACACGTAGTTGGAACAAATGGGAAGGGGTCTACAGTTCATTATTTGCAAACGATTTTTAGTCAAGCAGGTTATGAGGTAGGTACTTTTACTTCACCTTATATTGTTGATTTTCGAGAGCGTATTGCCATTAATGGAAACATGATCCGTCAAGAAGACTTGATGGTTTTAGTACAATTAGTGTCTCCTGTTGTCAAGCGGCTTCCCTTAGAGACTTCATTGGAGCCAGCGACAGAATTTGAAATTATTACCTTAATGATGTTTCTTTATTTTGGTAAATTGCACCCTGTTGATTTAGTCATTGTTGAGGCAGGTTTAGGAGGGCTTTATGATTCTACCAATGTTTTTAAGGCTCAAGCTGTTATCTGTACCTCTATTGGACTGGATCATCAGAATATTTTAGGAACGGATTACATTCAGATTGCTCAGCAAAAAGTAGGAGTGCTAAAAAATAAGGTTCCCTTTATTTTTAATGAAAACAGAACTGAAGTTGAAAAAGTCTTTTGTAAACAAGCAGAACAGACACAAAGTCCTATCTATCAATTAGGTAAAGAATTCTCTATTGTCAATTATGATAACAGTTTTGATTTTATATATGGAAAAACAAGAATAAATGATATTCAACTAGCTATGAAAGGACAGCATCAGTATTTTAATGCTGCCTTAAGTATTATGACCTGCCTCTTATTGCAGGAAAAATTTCCTCAAGTCACTCAAAATATTATCAAACAGGCACTTGGTCATAGTCGCTGGATAGGCAGAATAGAATTTATCAGAGACAATCTGATAATAGATGGGGCGCATAATAAAGAAAGTATTACTGTTTTGATTGATTTTTTAAAAAAGGAATACCCCACTAAAAAAATTCATATTCTTTTTGCAGCTATTGATACGAAACCTATCGAAACAATGCTCTCCTTGCTAGAGCAGTTTAATGATTTAACTGTGACAAGCTTCGAGCATCCTAATGCTATTTGTCTAGAATCTTATCCAGAAAAATATGAGAGAGTTGCAGATTTTAAAGATTGGCTTCCTAAATGGGAAGCAGCAGAGCCCAATGATCTGTTTGTTATTACAGGGTCTTTATATTTTATCGCGCAAGTTAGGAAAACCCTTTTGCAAAGTCAAACAATAAACCGTAATAAATAATAAATTGGCCATAACTTTATCCATTTAAAGAAAAGCAAAAAGAAGACTTTTTGCTAAATATATTATATAGGTGAAAATAAATGTCGAATCAAAAAAAGATTGAACAAGCTGTTTATCAGTTGTTGGAAGCACTTGGTGAAAATCCAAAACGTGAAGGTTTATTAGATACCCCAAAACGTGTTGCTAAAATGTACCAAGAAATATTTTCAGGATTACAAGAGAATCCAAAAGATCAGTTTACAGCAGTCTTTTCTGAAGGTTATGAGGAAGTTGTACTGGTTAAAGATATTCCCTTTGCTTCCATGTGTGAACATCATCTGCTCCCTTTTTATGGTACAGCTCATGTGGCTTATATTCCTAGTCAAGGCCGTGTAACAGGTTTGAGTAAGCTTGCGCGTGCTGTAGAAATAGCCAGCAAGCGGCCGCAATTACAAGAACGGTTAACTGCTCAAATTGCTGATGCTTTGCAAGAAGCTTTGCAGCCTCAAGGTATTTTTGTAATGCTGGCAGCAGAGCATATGTGTATGACCATGCGCGGTATCAAAAAACCAGGCAGCAAAACGGTAACGAGTGCTGCTAGAGGCATTTATAAGGAAGATAAAGAAGCGCGAAAAGAGATAATAGCTATGATTCATAATAAGGAGAAATGATGAAGATCGGTAGATATAACTTACCTGGTCAGGCAGCAATAATGGGGATTCTTAATGTCACTCCCGATTCTTTTTCAGATGGGGGATATTACGAAACGATTGAACAAGCTTTGAGACAGGTTCAAGAGATGTTGAACGCTGGCGCAGACATTATTGATGTAGGTGGTGAATCAACACGGCCAGGGGCTGAATTTGTGACAGCTCAGGAAGAGATAAGAAGAATTGTTCCAGTTATTAAGGCTATTAAACAGCGTTTTAATTGTCTTATCAGTGTTGATACTTATAAGACACAGACAGCTCAAGCAGCACTTGAAGCTGGGGCAGATATCTTAAACGATGTTTGGGCAGGCCTTTATGACCATCAAATGTTTACTTTGGCGGCTCAGATGGAAGTTCCGCTGATTTTGATGCACAATCAAAAAGAAGAGGTCTATCATAAGGTTACAAGAGATGTCTGCCAATTTTTAACAGAACGAGCCCAATTAGCTTTAGACAGTGGTGTTAAAAAAGAAAATATTTGGATTGATCCTGGCTTTGGTTTTGCTAAAAATGTTGAGCAGAATGTAGAGCTTTTGAAACATTTAGATGAAATTACCCACTTAGGATATCCTGTCTTATTTGGTATTTCAAGAAAACGTGTAGTTGATAGTCTGCTTGGCGGCAATACGAAGCCTCTTGATCGCGATGCGGCAACAGCAGCCTTATCAGTTTATGCTATCAATAAGGGTTGCCAAATGATTAGAGTTCATAATGTAGCTGCTAACAAAGATGCAGTTAGAGTAATAAATCAGTTGATGTGAGAGAAAATGGATAAGATTATTTTAACAGGCTGCCGTTTTTATGCCTATCATGGTGCTTTAGCTGAAGAGCAGATTTTAGGACAGATTTTTGTTATTGATGCAGAGTTGTTTCTTGATTTAACAGCGGCTTCACAAACAGATAACTTAGAAGATACTGTTCATTACGGCCTTGTTTTTAAAACAATTAAAAAATGTGTGGAAAACAATAAGTTTCAATTGATTGAAAAGCTAGCAGGTGTTATCTGCCAGGATATTTTTGATCATTTTCGTTTAGTTCAATCTATTAAAATAAAAATTACCAAAGAAAATCCGCCCATTGCTGGTCATTATAATACTGTTGGTATTGAATTGGAGCGTAAGAGGCCATGACGACTGTTTATCTTAGTTTAGGCAGCAATATAGGAAATAAACAAAAATATATAAGTCAGGCTTTATCTAAACTGGAAAGTTTAGAGCAAACTCGGCTATTGCTCGTATCTTCTTACTATAAAACCAAACCTTGGGGGAAAACAGATCAAGATGATTTTCTTAATATTGCCTGTCAGTTAGAGACAGAATTAACTTGTCATAACTTACTTCAGCAGTGTCAAAAAATTGAACATGACTTAGACAGGATTCGCCATGAACATTGGGGGCCAAGGACGATTGATATTGATATTTTATTTTTTGGTCATCAGATTATTGATGATGATCTTTTAAAGCTGCCTCATCCTTATCTTCAGGAACGTGCATTTGTTTTAGTGCCTCTCAATGAAATTGCCAGCGATTTCATCCATCCTGTTTTAAAAAAGCCCATTAGTAAACTGGTAAAAAATATTGAACAAACAACTGTGGAAAAAATAGAAACTCCTTTCTTAAAAGATGGATTTAGTGAGTAAACTGACTTTAGCAATGCACTTTGATATAGTCTGTTTGGCCTTTTTTAACTTTTTTATCCAATAACTCTTATCGTCAAAGCTTATAAAATTTGATATAATAAATTTTAGATTTTACTATTATACAGAAATAGTCAATATTAAACAGTATAGAATTGAGTTAGCTATGTTAAATCAAATGAAAGAAGCTCTAAAAGGAATTGATATCCGTATAGATGAACCTTTAAAAAAATACACTTATACAAAAGTTGGCGGTGCTGCTGACTTTCTGACTTTTCCGCGTAACCGCTATGAACTTTCGCGGATTGTTAAGTTTGCAAATGAATTTCAGATTCCTTGGATGGTTTTAGGAAATGCCAGCAATCTTATCGTCAGAGATGGCGGAATCAGAGGATTTGTCATCATGTTTGATAGATTAAACAGTGTTACGGTTGATGGCTACATTATTGAAGCTGAAGCAGGTGCTAATTTAATTGAAACTACAAAAGTTGCCCAGTATCATAGTCTGACAGGCTTTGAGTTTGCCTGTGGCATTCCAGGAAGTGTTGGCGGTGCTGTTTTTATGAACGCGGGCGCTTATGGCAGTGAAATAGCCCATGTTTTAACTTCTGCTTTAGTATTAACGAGAGATGGGGAAATTAGAACCATTGAAGCAAACGAGATGCGATTTGGTTACCGTCATTCTATTTTGCAAGATACAAAAGAAGTTGTCATTTCCGCTAAATTTTCCTTAAATCCTGGCGATTATGATGTTATCCGTCAAGAAATGAAACGTTTAAATCACTTGAGAGAACTAAAACAGCCCTTAGAGTACCCTTCTTGCGGTTCTGTCTTCAAACGGCCGCACGGCTATTTTGCAGGGCAGCTTATCATGGAAGCAGATCTTATGGGATATCGTATTGGCGGAGTTGAAGTTAGTCGTAAGCATGCTGGGTTTATGGTGAATATTGCTGAAGGGACAGCTAAAAATTATGAAGACCTGATAGCAGAAGTTATTCATAAAGTCAAAATACATTCAGGAGTTACCTTGGAACCAGAAGTGCGTATTATAGGTGATAAAGAAATATAAACGGGGGATTCATGGCTATTGACTAATCCAATCATTGCATTTAAAAATGTTTCCAAAATTTTCGAAGACAATGGGACTGTTGTTTTAAAAGATATCAATTTTGAATTAGAAGAAGGGAAATTTTATACCCTTCTAGGTGCTTCTGGTTCAGGAAAATCTACGATATTGAATCTTATTGCTGGTTTAATTGAGGCAAGTAGCGGTGATATTTTTCTTGATGGTAAACGTATTAATGATCTGCCTATTAATAAACGCGATGTCCATACTGTATTTCAATCCTATGCTCTTTTTCCTCATATGAGTGTATTTGAAAACATTGCTTTTCCTTTAAAGCTGCAGAAAAAATCTAAAAAGGAAATAGAAGCACGTGTTGCAGAAGTTTTAAGACTAGTTCGGTTAGATGGTTTTGAAAATCGCTCCATTCAAAAATTATCTGGAGGCCAGAGACAGCGTGTAGCTATTGCACGTGCTGTTATCAATCAGCCAAAGGTTGTACTTTTAGATGAGCCTTTATCTGCTTTAGATCTAAAGCTTCGCACAGAGATGCAGTATGAGCTGCGAGAATTGCAGCAGCGCTTAGGCATTACTTTTGTCTTTGTAACGCATGACCAAGAAGAAGCACTGGCTATGAGCGATTGGATCTTTGTCATGAATGACGGTGAAATTGTTCAATCTGGAACTCCTGTTGATATTTATGATGAACCCATTAATCATTTTGTAGCAAGTTTTATTGGTGAGTCTAATATTTTATCAGCTATAATGATTGAAGACTATCTGGTAGAATTTAACGGTAAACGTTTTGAATCTGTTGACGGTGGTATGCGGCCAAATGAGCCAGTAGAAGTTGTTATCCGCCCAGAAGACTTACGGATCACACTTCCTGAGGAAGGAAAACTGCAGGTCAAGGTCGAAACCCAATTATTTCGCGGTGTTCACTACGAGATAATAGCTTATGATGATTTGGGGAATGAATGGTTAATCCATTCTACTCGTAAGGCTATTGAAGGAGAAATCGTTGGATTGGATTTCACGCCTGAAGATATACATATTATGCGTCTGAATGAAAGTGAAGCAGAATTTGATGCTCGTATTGAAGAATATGTTGAAAGTGAGGAACAAGAAGAAGGCCTAATTAATGCTATTGAGGAGGAGCGTTATGAAGAAAACGTCTAATTTGTTTTCCATCCCTTATCTTCTTTGGATAGGCCTTTTTGTTGTAACTCCGGTTATACTTATACTATATTACTCTTTTTTTGACATTGAGGGTCATTTTACTTTTACCAATTATCAAACTTTCTTATCCAGTTGGACTTATTTAAAAATGGGCCTTAATTCAGTTTTGTATGCTGGCATTATTACTGTTGTTACCTTGCTAATTTCTTATCCGACGGCTCTTATTTTAACGCATTTAAAACATAAACAGCTGTGGCTAATGTTGATTGTTTTACCGACTTGGATTAATCTCTTATTAAAAGCCTATGCTTTTATGGGTATTTTCGGCAATCAGGGAGCTGTTAATCATTTTTTGCATTTCATGGGGTTGGCACCTCAGCAAATACTGTTTACAGATTTTTCTTTTATTTTTGTAGCATCATACATTGAAATACCCTTTATGATTCTTCCTATTTTCAATGCTTTAAATGATATTGATCAAAGCCTTATTAATGCTAGTCGTGATTTAGGAGCGACAGAACGTCAAACTTTTCAAAAGGTTATTTTCCCTTTATCAATGAATGGAGTGAGAAGTGGTGTTCAGTCTGTTTTTATTCCCAGTCTTAGTCTTTTTATGCTGACACGTCTTATTGGCGGAAATCGTGTTATCACACTAGGAACAGCTATTGAGCAGCATTTTTTAACCACACAAAATTGGGGGATGGGATCAACCATAGGAGTGGTTTTAATCATTGCTATGCTAATCATTATGTGGCTGACCAAGGAGAAGACGAAATGAAAAAAGCGGCAAATTTATATTTAATATCTGTCTTTTTAATCCTTTATATTCCTATATTTTATTTAATTTTTTATTCTTTCAATCAAGCTGGTGATATGAATAGTTTTACTGGACTTACATTGAAATATTATAAAACAATGTTTAGTGATGGCCGTTTGATGCAGATCCTTATATCTACCTTTTTTTTAGCTTTTTTAAGTTCTTTATTAGCAACAATTATTGGGACTTTCGGCGCTATATTTGTCTATCAAACAAAAATACGATATCAAACTGTACTTTTGTCTCTTAATAATATTCTGATGGTGGCTCCAGATGTCATGATTGGTGCTTCATTTTTGATTCTTTTTACTTTTATTGGCTTTAAATTGGGAATGGTTTCTGTTTTGCTTAGTCATATCGCTTTCTCACTTCCTATTGTGGTATTAATGATCTTACCTCGTTTAAAAGAAATGAATGTTGATATGATTTATGCTGCTTATGACCTAGGAGCGACACGTTTTCAAATGCTCAAAGAAGTAATGCTGCCTTATCTAACACCAAGTATCATTGCAGGTTATTTTATGGCATTCACTTATTCTTTAGATGACTTCGCTGTTACTTTCTTTGTAACTGGGAATGGTTTCTCAACGCTTTCTGTCGAGATATATTCACGTGCTCGCCAAGGAATCTCATTGGAAATTAATGCTTTATCTACAATAATTTTTCTGTTTAGTATCTTACTTGTGATCGGCTATTATTTTATTTCACAGGAGAAGGAGATAAAACATGCGTAGACTTTATTCCTTTATGGCCAGTATTTTAATTATTGTCATACTATTAGCAGCTCTTTCTTTTTATATGAGGTCATCAAATAGCAGCAAACAAACAAACAAATTAGTTATTTATAATTGGGGCGATTACATAGATCCCAGTCTTTTAACAAAATTCACTAAAGAGACAGGGATACAGGTTCAGTATGAAACTTTTGATTCTAATGAAGCTATGTACACCAAGATTAAGCAAGGGGGGACAACTTATGACTTAGCCGTTCCCAGTGATTATATGATCAGTAAGATGAGAAATGAGCATTTACTGATAAAACTAGACAAATCACAGATTAAAGATTTAAATAATATTGATCCGCTATTTTTAGGAAAGCATTTTGATAAGCATAACGACTATTCTATTCCCTATTTTTGGGGAACTGTGGGTATCGTTTATAATAAAAAAATGCTAACTAAAATTCCCAAGCACTGGAATGATCTTTGGAGCAAAGAATATGCTAATAATATTATGCTTATTGATGGAGCTCGAGAAGTCCTTGGTTTAGGGCTCAATAGCTTAGGATACAGTTTAAATACTAAAAATTTAACTAAGCTTCAAAAAGCTGAAAACAAATTAAATCGCTTAAGACCAAATATTAAAGCCATCGTAGGTGATGAAATAAAAGGGTATTTAATTAAAGGAGATGCCCCCATTGGCGTAACCTTTTCAGGTGAAGCTCATGAAGTTTTAACTGCTAACAAAAATCTTAAATATGTAGTTCCTAGCGAAGGTTCTAATCTCTGGTTTGATAATTTAGTTATTCCTAAAACTGTTAAACATAAGCAGGAAGCGTATGCTTTTATCAACTTTATGCTAAAGCCTGAAAATGCAGCTCGCAATGCAAAATATATCGGCTACGCCACACCGAATGTAAAAGCAAAAAATCTTTTGCCAGCAGCAATAAAGAATAATAAGGCTTTCTATCCAGATAACGAAACGATTCGTCGTTTAGAAGTGTATAATAACCTTGGTAAAAAATGGCTCAGTATTTACAATGACCTTTATCTCCAATTTAAAATGTACCGCAAATAAACAATTTATGTCAGTGTTTTACTAAAAATATAACAATAGTGAGAATAGGTGAATTTTTTAAAACTTTCAAATTTAAAAAGAAGTAGAGCGAAATATATGGGCTCTTTGTCAACTGTAGTGGGTTGATGAAAAGCTAACATTGCGAGAGAACGAGATTCGTTCTCTCTTTTTTTATGCTAATATGTTTATCTTGTATCTTAGGTAGTTATAACTTTTAATTTAATCACTAATATCTTCCACAAAAGAGAAGGTCTTATAAATAGTGTTTATTGGACCTAATATGGATTGGATTAGAGGAATGACGGTTAAAATAGCATATGCTCTTTTTTCAAGTTCTGATAGCTGTCCTTTAGTTTTATTCTCTGCTATATAAGAAGCTTTAGAAGCTTTAGCTAATTGGGTCACTTTATCATCTTTAAAATCTCTTAATTTCATTAGTTCCTTTTCTTTTTTCATGTTATTAAAAAGATAGTTCATAGTTTCTCTCAGTATAGGATTATCAGTTTTAATGATTTCATTATCAATAACAGCACGTAAAGCTATATATTGAGTCGCATTCATTAAATTAGCTTTTCCATTTGAGTTTTCTATATTGCTTATTGTTTGCTTTGTAACACCAATTTTAGTTCCTAGTTCTTCAGCAGTCCAATTAGCAATAAATCTGATTGAGGCTAAATTTGCCTGTAAAGCTAGTATTTTAGGATTAACTTTTTCTAATCTTCTGGGCATTGTTATATCTTTCTATTATGTCAATTATTTAATATCATTATATCACTATTTTAGATAAAGTAAAATAAAGAAAAAGTATTATTAGTAAAGTATTTTATAGTATAAAATACTTTACTAATATATGGGGCCCTTCTTTCCTATTAACTTGGTCAAGTATTTTATATTAAAAAGTAAAAAAGTTATTTTTAGAGTTTTGGGAGGATGTGAATGCTTTCCTCTAATTCTATGTAATTATTTGTGATTTTTATTTTACACAGACAGGTCTCAATCTTCATTTATTTTTAAGAAATTATGCTTTAAATAAGAAATTTATATCTTATTTAAAGGTTTATATAAAAGTATTTAGCGGAATAATTAGAAAAAAATTAGAAAAAACAAAATAATAACAATTAAGTGAAAAGTGTCAAATATAATATTTTTATGTTAAAATGATGAGTGTAGATATATAAATAATAGCCTTCTACAAAAATTATTAGGGAGAAATTCTATTATGAAAATGAAACATAAACTTTTTAGCTTGGTTTCAATCCTTACAATTTTATTTGGTGCTTTTTTGATTTCATCAGAAGGAGCAAAAGCAAACCAAGTAACAAACTTTACAAATAAAGCGACTATTAGCAAATCTGATGGAACTCCTTTAACTCCTAATGCAAAAGTGAGTTACTGGGAACCTTTAGCTATTAGTAATTCAATCTCTATTCCTGATGATGTAGACATTCATTCAGGTGATACGATGACAATTAAATTACCTGAACAATTGAAATTTACAACAAAATTAGCGTTTGATGTTTATCATGCTAATGGTCAATTAGCAGGTAAAGCAGTGACGGATCCAAATACACAGTCAGTTACTGTTACTTTTACTGATATTTTTGAAAAATTACCTCTTAATAAAGTTTTATCTTTGAACTTTAATGTTCAAATGAATCATACAAATTCAGATCAAACTGGTCCAATTACCTTTAACTATAATGGTGTTGTTTATACAGTAATCGTTGGAGAAAAAGAAGTTGGGCCTGTAAGCCCAGTTATTTATAAAACAGGTTATCAAGATCAAGGTGACCCAAGTATTATTCATTGGAAAGTCTTGATTAATGGAAAGCAAGAAGCTATTGATAATCTTACTTTGACTGATACTGTTGGTGAAGGTCAGGAAATTGTTACTAGTTCTATGGTAGCAGCTCGCTTAAAACATGTTGAAGGTGACGATGTTGATTCACTAGATGAAGCTGCATCTAGACCTTATGAGGAAGACTTTTCTAAAACTTTGTCTTATAAAACCAATAATGCAGGCGCAGCAGTAGGATTTACTCATACATTTGCTAATGCAAATAAAAATGCCATTTTTATTTCTTATGATACTAAACTAACCCAATCTCAGTCTGTTGGTAACGATATGACAAACTCAATTTCTATATCTGGAAACAATGTCACATCTTCCAGCCAAGTAGGCTATGCACGTATTGAATCAGCATATGGACAGGCAAATTCTCGTCGCAGAAGTTCAACGCCATCAACTACAGTTGTTGAAACAACTACAACTAATAATACAACAACCAGTACTAGTGCAACAACAGAGACAACTTCAGCCACAACTAGCAACAATTCTTCAACAACAGAAACGACAACGAAAACAAACTCAACAACGACTGAGGCTAAAACTACAACAGAGTCAGGGACAACTACAACTGGTGCTAAAACCACAAGCAGTCAGTCTACTTCTTTACAAACTAACGTACCATCAACAACAAATGTTACAACATCTTCAAATCAAGCTTCTAAACGTCCAGTAACGTTTGCTTTGCCTAGAACAGGTGAACAAGCTGGTCTTTGGCTATCAGCTCTTGGTTTGGTAATTGTTACAGTGACAGGTATCTATTTCTATAGGGCACGCCGTTAGAAAATTCTAATTGAGATCCATTCATCTTGGATCTCTTTTTATTTTGCTTTTTTGGCAAAAGTGATTTTATGGTATAATAACAGTAATTTAGCTAGTCAAGGAGGGAGTCTTATTAGTACAAGCAGTAATAGAGTGAAAAGATTGCTGAAGAAAGGTAAGCGAAGTATTTTAAGAGGAATTTTCAGCCGTACGACGATAATTGTTTTTTTAATTCTTTTGCAGATTTTTATTTTAATTTCTTCTGTAATTTGGTTCCGTCAATATCAAATTCATTTTCAAATTCTCGGTATTCTTATGATGTCTGGTTCAATATTGTATTTAATAAACAGTCAGATGGATACTCTTTCTATTATTACGTGGTTATTGGTTATCTTACCTTTTCCTCATTTGGGAACCCTCTTTTTAATTTATACTAAACAGGATTGGGGTTACCGAGAATTAAAATCTCTAATAAAGCAGTCTACACAAGCAATTAAGCCTTATTTTGAACAAGATCAAGAAATCCTTGATAAACTTAAAAAAAGCCATGCTAGAACTTATAATTTAGCTCAATATCTTCATAGAAGCGGCGGTTTCCCAGTATACGAAAATACGAGAGTGACTTATTTCTCGAATGGAGAGACAAAATTTGAAGCTTTAAAAGACCAGCTTCTAAAAGCTAAAAAATTTATTTTTTTAGAATATTTTATTATTGCTGAAGGGGTTATGTGGGGGGAGATTCTTGCTATTTTAGAACAAAAGGTCAAGGAAGGTGTAGAGGTTCGTGTTATGTATGATGGAATGCTTGAATTTTCAACTCTTTCTTTTGATTATGTGAAAAGATTGCAAAAAATTGGTATCAATGCAAAGGTTTTCTCGCCTATTTCTCCCTTCGTTTCGACATATTATAATTATCGTGATCACCGCAAGATTTTGGTAATAGACAATAAAGTAGCTTTCAATGGCGGAATTAATTTAGCTGATGAATACATTAATCAGATCGAGCGTTTTGGTTACTGGAAAGATACTGCTGTAATGCTTGAAGGAGAAGGAGTAGCATCTTTTACTTTAATGTTTTTGCAAATGTGGTCTACTACTAATAGAGATTATGAATTTGCTCTTTATCTATTGCCTGCAGATAGCAGCATTGAAGCTAAGGGATACGTTATTCCTTATAGTGACTCACCTCTTGATCATGATAAGGTTGGTGAAAATGTATATATTGATATATTAAATCAAGCTCGTGATTACGTTTATATAATGACACCCTACTTAATTTTAGATAGTGAAATGGAACATGCTTTAAAATTCGCTGCAGAACGAGGTGTTGATGTTAGAATTGTTATGCCGGGTATTCCTGATAAAAAGGTTCCTTATGCTTTAGCTAAAAGATATTATCCTGCATTAATGGAATCAGGTGTTAAAATTTATGAATATACGCCAGGTTTTGTTCATGCTAAAGTTTTTGTAGCTGATAATATAAAAGCAGTGGTTGGTACGATAAACTTGGATTATCGCAGTCTTTATCATCATTTTGAATGTGCTACTTATATGTATCAAACTGACTGTATTGCTGACATTATTCTAGATTTTAAACAAACTATAAAAATGTCACGGCGTGTTACTCGATCAACTTTAAAAAAAGAAAAATTTTCTACCAAAATAATTGGCATTGTCGTAAAATTGGTTGCTCCACTTTTATAATAAATATTTGTCAGTACAGGTTTTTATGATATAATAAGTGTATGCGATGAGTCGATTATGGTTAAAGCCATATTTCGCTAAGGAGGTCAAAACGCAGAAAGCGGATCTTGAATAGTTGTGTGAACCTGCTATTCTCACTGGAAACAGTGCCTTTGAAGCAAGAACGAAAATCTTGCTTCTTTTTTTATTATCTTATACTTTAATACAAAGATTGGTGCTGAAATAGTCCACGCTCTCTTTTTTAGTTTTAACTTACTTTCTTTTGCTTTTCAACAATCACTCGCTAAGCAAATGGTTGTTTAATTGACGCTGTTACGGACTTTTATTTTTCTTTAAAAAGTAGTATAATGTAACCTAATATTAAGTAGAATATGAGGTAGGTTATGGGTTATACAATTGCTGTTGTTGGTGCTACTGGTGCTGTTGGAACACAGATGATTAAGATGCTTGAAGAATCCTCTTTACCAATTGATAAAATGAGATATTTATCTTCCAGTCGTTCTGCTGGTAAAGTTTTAAAATTCAAGGAACAAAATATTACTGTTGAAGAGACAAAAAAAGACTCGTTTGAGGGTGTTGATATTGCACTTTTTTCTGCAGGCGGCGGTACTTCAGCAAAATTTGCTCCTTATGCTGTAAAATCTGGAGCGGTTGTTGTTGATAATACCTCATTCTTTCGTCAAAACTCCAATGTTCCTCTTGTAGTTCCAGAGGTGAATGCGCATGCTATGGAGGAACATAATGGAATTATTGCTTGTCCTAATTGTTCCACTATTCAAATGATGGTAGCTCTTGAGCCTATCCGTCAGAAATGGGGGCTTGAAAGGATTATCGTTTCAACCTATCAGGCCGTATCAGGAGCAGGTTCTCTTGCTATTGAAGAAACGAAACGTGAACTTAAAGAGGCAGTTGTTGATGGTATTAATCCAAAAGATTTAAAAGCTGATATTTTACCAGCTAGCGGGGATAAAAAACACTTTCCTATTGCATTTAATGCTTTAGCCCAAATTGATGTTTTTACCGATAACGATTATACTTTTGAAGAAATGAAGATGACAAATGAGACCAAGAAGATCATGGAAGATGATTCTATTGCGGTTTCAGCAACTTGTGTGCGTATCCCGGTATTATCAGGTCATTCGGAGTCTGTTTATATCGAAACAAAAGATACTGCTGTAATTGCAGATGTCAAAAAGGCAATCGCAGAATTTCCTGGAGCAATTTTGGAAGATGACCCTTCTCAGCAAATTTATCCGCAAGCAGTTAATGCTGTAGGCAAGAAGGAAACTTTTGTAGGGCGTATTCGTAAAGATTTAGATGCTAAAAAAGGCATTCATATGTGGGTAGTGTCGGATAATCTTTTAAAAGGTGCTGCTTGGAATTCAGTCCAAATTGCAGAAAAACTTCATGAGCGCGGTTTGGTTCATCCAACAACAGAACTTAAGTTTGAGTTGAAATAGAAAGAAAGGGAAGAAGTATGGCAATTGAAGACTTTAAGGATGTTAAAATTATTACAGCTTTTGTAACACCATTTAATGAAGATGGGTCCATTAATTTTGAAGCTCTTCCAAAGCTTATTGAACATTTACTGGCCCATCATACCGAAGGGCTTTTGCTAGCAGGAACAACAGCTGAAAGTCCTACTTTAACCCATGATGAAGAATTGGAATTGTTTGCGGCTGTCCATAAAATTGTTAATGGAAGAGTGCCTTTAATTGCGGGTATAGGAACAAATGATACACGAGATTCTGTTGCATTCGCTAAGGAGGTTGCAGAATTCGGTGGATTTTCAGCCGGTTTAGCTATTGTTCCTTATTATAATAAACCCAGCCAAGAGGGACTTTATCAACATTTTAAGGCTATCGCAGATGCCAGCAGTCTCCCTATTATTATTTATAACATTCCAGGACGCGTTGTAGTCAAATTAGAAACTGAAACACTTTTACGTTTGGCTTCTCATCCTAATATTATAGGTGTTAAGGACTGTACAAGTTTAGATGAAATGACACTTTTAATCGAACATAAACCAGAAGATTTCTTAGTTTATAGTGGGGAAGATGGAGAAGCTTTTCATGCTATGAACCTTGGAGCTGACGGTCTTATTTCAGTTGCGTCCCACACAAATGGTGATGAGATTTATGAAATGTTCCAAGCCATTGAAAAGGGGGAAATGCAGAAAGCTGCTAAAATTCAGCGGCAATTTTTACCAAAAGTACAAGCTCTTTTCTCTGTAGCTAGTCCAGCACCTGTCAAGGCAGTATTAAATCATCAAGGTTTTGAAACCGGTCCTTTACGTTTGCCTCTTGTTTCTTGTACTGATGAAGAAGCAAGGGAAATTATTGCAATCGTTGAAAATTAAGTTTAATTATAGCTGTTTATTTGTACCTCAAAAAGTGATGAAAAAGATTCGCTTTAAGTGAGGTACTTTTTATTATGATTAGGAAATTTTTATATAAGATCATTGTATGAAAAAACTTGACAATTGTTTAAACAATTTAGATAATAATAGTAATTCGAATGTCTAAAAGACTAATAGAAAGAGGTTTATATGCAAGTTATTAAGCGCAGCGGTCAAGTCGTTGATTTCGATCCAGATAAAATTTATCAAGCCATTCTTGGAGCAGCACAAACAGTTTATATATTAGATGATGCTTTGCGCCAGGATTTGGCACAAGTTACAAAAAAAGTAGTGGTTGATTTAGAAGAAGCACAAATTGAGCGTCCTACTATTAGTATGATTCAATCGTTGGTAGAACACCGTTTATTGGATGCAGGTTTTATTAATATTGCTGAACATTATATTGCTTATCGTTTGCAAAGAGATCTTGAACGCAATGGCTATGGCGATCATATCAATGTTCATTTGCATTTTGAACAAGTTAAATGAGAGTGAAGAAAAACCTTACTCTCCTTTTTTATGTTAAGAAATAAGCTATAGTAGTATTGATTAATTTTTTCAAGACCTTTGTACATTTAAGCTAATATTGATATCTATTTAAGATTTCATGACAGGTCTTATTTTGATAATAATTTTGCTAAAATAGATTAAAAAAGGAGAAAACGATGTTAAAAGAAAGGCGAAATCAAGGATTTATTTTATATTTAGTCATTGGTGTTATCTTTTTGATTGGATCTCTTATAACTTTTGTTGTGACTCATCAAAATCAAAATAACCAACACCCTTCTGTTGTATATAATGGAGGATCGACAAAAGCTTCTTCTGGAGATGAAATTACTTTGGAAGTTAATGCTATTTATCCTAAGCCTATAGCCGATATTGATGGGCATAAAACAGTTATATGGCTAGTTGGTTATAAAAACGGTTATGTTGGTTTAGAATCTAAAAAGAATGACAAGAATGTCGCTAAGCTCTTGAAAGCGAGAACTTCCCTTGCCAAGCATCCTAAAAAAATTAAAGTGAAATTTTTCAAAGCGACTGCAAGCGGTAAATATGGTATCAGAAACTATTCTTTTTCACTAAGAGATATTCTAAGGAAGAATATGGAAGTTAGCCGTTACTTTTCCTTTGATGATTACCTTTCTTTGAGCAGCTTAAATGCGAATCAGCTGAATACATTCGTTATTTGTGGCTTTTTTGGATTTATGGGGATCCTTTTTATAGCTTTGGCCTTTTTCATCAAATCTAAAATTAATCGTGCTTATAATGACTTCTATGCAGCTTATCCTGAATTAAATGGTAATTTAGCGCAAGTAACTACAGAAGCCGCTTACTATGATGATAAACTCAATATTGTTATATATAAGAATCATTTAGTAAGTTATTATAGAGGTTTTGCTATTGTAGATTTAAGTCAGATCATACAACTTTACCATCGTATCATAAAAACAAAACGTTCTTTTTTGACGGTAAATCAGCACTCTTTTCTTGTGGCTGTTAAAAATGATAATAAAAAAGTTAATTTACCAATTCCAAATCACGGCAAAAAAACAGACAAAGAGCTCCAGCCATTATTTGAGCTTCTTCAAAGAGATTTTCCAAATATAAATCTAAAAAATGATAAACCGTTTTAATTCATGCTATTTAAAAACTTGGGTACTCTATCCAAGTTTTTTTAGCTTCTGACTTATGATATAATGATTGAGAAAGTCTCATTTGTTTTTATAATTAAATGATATAAGGAGAAAATGCTTTATGCCTACTATTCAATGGTTCCCTGGTCATATGTCTAAAGCGCGTCGCCAAATACAGGAGAACCTAAAATATATAGATTTTGTAACGATTTTAGCGGATGCACGTCTACCATTATCAAGTCAAAATCCCATGTTAAATAAAATTGTTGGCGATAAATCAAAATTACTGGTCTTAAATAAAGCTGATTTAGCCGATAAACAGGAAACGGCTAAGTGGTGTGCATATTATAAAAAAGAAGGACTAAAAGTATTAGCGATCAATGCCAAAGAACAAGGAGTTATAAAACAGATTAACGGGGCAGCTAAAGCTTTAATGTCAGCTAAATTTGAACATCTACATAAAAAGGGCATTCAAAGTAATATGATGAGGACAATGATCATTGGCATCCCAAATGTAGGCAAATCTACCCTTATGAATCGTTTAGCTGGTAAAAAGATTGCTTCTGTCGGAAATAAACCAGGTATCACTAAAGGGCAGCAATGGTTAAAAACAAATAAAGATTTGGAAATATTGGACACCCCAGGTATTTTGTGGCCGAAATTTGAAGATCAGTTTGTTGGTCTTAAACTAGCTTTAACAGGAGCTATTAAAGATAACATTTTACCGATGGATGAAGTAACTATTTTTGGTCTGAATTATTTTAAAAAGCACTACCCAGAACGTCTACAAGAATATTTTAACGGAATTGATTTAAGTGAAGAAGCGCCAGAAATCATTATGAATATGACACAAAAATTGGGTTTTAGAGATGATTATGATCGTTTTTACAGCTTTTTTATAAAAGCAGTCCGTAACGGGAAATTAGGACCTTATACATTGGATAAAGTGGTAGACTTAAATGGCAACAATTAAGGAAATTAAACAAATACTGGCTAATATTAATCAGTTTTCAGATCCGCAATTATTAGTATTTGAAAAGGATAAGCGTGTTGGTGTACAAAATGCTGTTAAACAACGTAAGAAAGAACTTCAGTTCAATCGAGATGAAGATTTACGTTTAGAAAATATGCTCTTCTACGAAAAAGAACTATACGCCAAAGGTTATCAATATATCGCAGGAATTGATGAAGTGGGACGAGGGCCTTTGGCTGGACCTGTTGTTGCAGCATGTGTGATTTTGCCTCGTATGAGTAAAATCAAGGGGTTAAATGACAGCAAGCAGATTCCTAAGAAAAAGCATGAAGCTATCTATCAAAGGGTTCTTAAAAAGGCTTTATCGGTTGGCATTGGTATCGTTAGTAATCAGATGATTGATCAGATTAATATTTATGAGGCTAGTAGACTGGCTATGCTGCAGGCAATCAAACAACTTTCTAAAGATGAAATTAAGCCGGATTATTTACTCATTGATGCCATGCATATAGATAGCGCTATTCCACAACGTTCTATTATTAAGGGGGATGCTAAATCTATGTCTATCGCCGCAGCCTCTATCGTTGCAAAAGTAACTCGTGATAAACTTATGGCAGATTATAATCAGATTTATCCTGGCTACGATTTTGCACATAATGCTGGCTATGGAACTAAAAACCATTTAAATGGTTTAAGGCAGTATGGAATAACACCGATTCACCGCAAAAGTTTTGAACCTATAAAATCAATGTTACTATAATATTCTTCATTCTTTAGCTGGCTTTTATGAAATCATAACTTTTGTCTGCTTTTACTTATGTTGTAATGTAGTCATTTTAATAATAAGGAAGGAGTTGTGTTATGAGTTTATTGACAAGGGGAATTGCTAAAAAGACCGTTGCTTCATTAAACGAGTCTAAACATCATATTTTCTATTCTATTATTATTTGTTTTGGTTTAGCCATTTTATTTTTATCTGCCGCAGTCTATAACATCATGACAGAAGCTACGAAAGACCCTAAAATACGTATTATTGGTATTATATTGTGTTTAGCATTAGCAGCTCTCTTTTTATTTTTAGGTCTAGCGCTGCTGCTTAAAGTAAAGAAAAAAACTAAAAAGAGGTAAAAAATGATAAGTGAAAAAGAAAAAATGCTGTCTGGACAGCTCTATAAGGCCAGTGATCCCGAGCTTTATCAGATGCGCCAAAAATCCCGTCAGAATATGGTAACCTTTAACAAAGAATTAGAACGCCAACAGGCCTGTCTTCTCTTAAAAGATTGGTTTGGAGCTACTGGAGAACATATTACTATCAATCCTCAGTTTACTTGTGATTATGGTTCTCATATTTATGTTGGCGAAAACTTTTATGCGAATGCGAATTGCACTTTTTTAGATGTCTGTGAAATACGCATAGGCAACAATGCTTTGATAGGACCTAATGTGCAAATGCTGACCCCTTTACATCCATTAAATGCTAAAGAACGTATTTCTGGCCTTGAATACGGTGCACCGATTATGATAGGAGACAATGTGTGGATTGGCGGAGGGGCGACAGTTCTTCCCGGTGTAACACTAGGTGATAACGTTGTTGTTGGTGCTGGAAGCGTTGTGACTAAGTCTTTTGGAAATAATGTTGCTATTGCGGGGAACCCTGCAAAAATTATCAAGTATTTATAAAGGATATAAAGAAAGCACTCAATACTTGAATAAGTTTTGATACAGAGTTCATTTATAAAAATAGGATAGTGAGGCCGAACTAATTTGGTCTTGTTTTCGAATAGTTTAAATAGGAAGGTGTAAAAATGGATAATTTTCAACTATTTAAACTAAAAAAAGCAGGACTGACAAATCTAAATATTTTAAAAATTATAGAATATCAAAAAACAAAGAAAAAATCTTTGTCTCTTCGTGATATGGCTGTTGTTTCCGGCTGTCGGGAACCTCTACTTTTTATGGAACAGTATAAAAACTTGAATAGCAGCGTATTGCGAAAGGAATTTAATCGTTTTTCCTCTCTGTCTATTTTTGATAAAGATTACCCATTGGAGCTAAAAAATATCTATAATCCTCCAGCGCTTTTATTTTATAAAGGTAATATTGATCTTTTACAAAGCAAAAAATTAGCAATTGTTGGCTCTAGATCTTCTAGCCAAAACGGTATAGATGCGGTTAAAAAGATTGTACAAGAATTGGGAAACCGGTTTGTTATTGTTAGTGGTTTGGCACGTGGAATTGATACAAGTGCTCATTTAGCTGTGTTAAGAAATGGAGGATCTAGCATTGCTGTTATCGGTACAGGACTAGATATGTACTATCCTAAAGAAAATAAACAATTACAAGATTATATTGCTCACAATCATCTCCTTTTATCAGAATATGGACCAGGCAGCAGACCCTTAAAATATCATTTTCCAGAACGCAATAGAATCATCGCAGGGCTGTCCCAAGGAGTTGTTGTTGCAGAAGCTAAACTGCGTTCAGGAAGCTTGATTACTTCTGAACGTGCCTTAGAGGAAGGAAGAGATGTCTATGCAATTCCTGGAAATATTTTAGATGGCTACTCAGATGGCTGTCACCATTTGATACAAGAGGGAGCAAAATGCATAACTTCGGGTCTTGATATCTTAAATGAATATTAAATCCCGAACAACTTCTTCTATAAGATAATCTTTGTTCTTGACAGGTTTCTAAAAATAATATATCATTCTAGAAGTTTAAAACTGATAGAAAGTGTGATATAGTGACAGCTCAAACAGCAACTAAAGCCAAAAAAACAAGTAAGAAACGCGCAACAGCTAAGAAAAATTTAGTTATCGTAGAGTCTCCTGCTAAAGCAAAAACTATAGAAAAGTATTTGGGACGCTCTTATAAAGTTGTTGCTTCTGTGGGGCATATTCGTGACCTAAAAAAATCAAGTATGTCAATAGATTTTGATAATAATTACGAACCTCAATATATTAATATTAGAGGTAAAGGTCCTCTTATTAATTCCTTAAAAAAAGAAGCTAAAAAAGCCAAACAAATTTTTCTTGCAAGTGACCCGGATCGTGAAGGAGAAGCTATTTCATGGCATTTAGCACATATTTTAAATTTGGATCCAAAAGAAAAAAATCGTGTCGTTTTTAATGAAATCACAAAAAATACTGTGAAAAATGCTTTTACTGAACCGCGTCAAATTGATATGGATCTTGTAGATGCACAGCAAGCACGTCGTGTTTTGGATAGAATCGTAGGTTATTCTATATCACCTATTCTCTGGAAAAAAGTTAAAAAAGGCCTTTCAGCAGGGCGTGTCCAATCTGTTGCTCTCAAGCTCATTATTGACCGTGAAAATGAAATAAAGAACTTTAAACCAGAAGAATATTGGAGTATTGATGGTTTATTTAAAAAAGGAAAAAAACAGTTTCAAGCCAGTTTTTATGGACTTGATGGAAAAAAAATTAAACTAAAAAACAAGGATGGAGTTAAAGAAGTACTAGATCGTATTACAGGAGATGATTTTCTTGTTAAGAAAGTCGAAAAGAAGGAACGTAAACGCAATGCACCGCTCCCTTATACAACATCCTCTTTGCAACAAGATGCTGCTAATAAAATTAGTTTTAGGACGCGTAAAACAATGATGGTTGCTCAACAGCTTTATGAAGGAATCAGGCTTGGTTCTAGCGGGCAGCAAGGTTTGATTACTTATATGCGTACTGATTCTACCAGAATTAGCCCTTTAGCTCAAAATGAAGCTGCTACTTATATTACAGAGCGTTTTGGCGCTCATTATTCGAAGCACGGGAATCGTGTGCGTAACGCCTCAGGAGCCCAAGATGCCCATGAGGCTATCCGCCCTTCAAATGTTAATCATACGCCTGAATCTATTGCTAAATATTTAGATAAGGATCAATTAAAACTTTATACTCTTATTTGGAACCGTTTTGTTGCCAGCCAGATGACAGCAGCTGTCTTTGATACAATGAAGGTCAATCTTGAGCAAAATGGCGTCCGATTTACTGCTAATGGCAGTCAAGTCAAATTCGATGGATATTTAGCTATTTATAATGATTCTGATAAAAATAAAATGCTTCCTGATATGACAGAAGGTGACTATGTCAAAAAAGTTTCTACTAATCCTGAACAGCATTTTACTCAGCCACCTGCTCGTTATTCAGAAGCAACTCTTATTAGAACTTTAGAGGAAAATGGTGTTGGCCGTCCGTCAACCTATGCGCCAACGCTAGAAACCATCCAAAAACGTTATTATGTCAAGTTAATTGCAAGACGTTTTGAGCCGACTGAACTTGGTGAAATTGTTAACAGTCTTATTATTGAATTCTTCCCAGATATTGTAGATGTCAAATTCACAGCTGAAATGGAAGGGAAACTTGATGAAATCGAAATCGGCAAGGAAGACTGGCAAAGGGTTATTGATCAGTTTTACAGGCCTTTTGAGAAGGAAGTTTCAAAGGCTGAAGAAGAAATGGAAAAAATTCAAATTAAAGATGAACCCGCTGGTTTTGATTGTGAAATTTGTGGTCATCCGATGGTCATAAAACTTGGCCGCTATGGCAAGTTTTATGCTTGTTCAAATTTCCCAGACTGTCATAATACTAAGGCTATTACTAAAGAAATAGGTGTTACTTGTCCCCTTTGTAAGAAAGGACAGGTCATTGAACGCAAGACAAAACGCAACCGTATTTTTTATGGCTGTGATCGCTATCCAGAATGTGAATTTACTTCATGGAATAAGCCTATTGGGCGAGATTGTCCTAAATCTGGAGATTTTCTAGTTGAAAAGAAAGTTCGTGGCGGTAAACAAGTAATCTGCAGCAATAATGAGTGCGATTATAAAGAAGAAATTATAAAATAAATGATCAGGAGTGAGATTTTTGTTTCACTCCTTTTTAATATTGAAAGCTGCTTTCTCATTATACAGTAGATGATTACTCACCTATAGTATATAGATAATAGAGGTTTTTATAGTCTGGAGGATAGTTGATAGCGGTAATAAAACCAATCAAAGCTTGTATCAAAACAATCTGAAAATACTTCCAAATGTTTTAGTTTAGGAAATTCAGGAATTAAGGTATAATAAACAGGTATCACAAATAGAAAGATTTGAGCTGGGATTTTCCTAGCAAAGAGGTATTGGTTTTGTCTCAATCTTACATAAATGTTATCGGGGCTGGCTTGGCTGGTTCTGAGGCGGCATATCAGATTGCCAAGCGCGGTATTCCTGTCAAACTCTATGAGATGCGCGGTGTTAAGCCGACACCTCAGCATAAAACCAGTGATTTTGCAGAATTGGTCTGCTCTAATTCTTTTCGTGGGGACAGCCTAACTAATGCTGTTGGTCTGCTTAAAGAAGAAATGCGTCGTTTGGATTCCATTATCATGCAAAAAGGTGAAGCCAACCGTCTGCCTGCTGGAGGTGCTATGGCGGTTGACCGCGAAGGTTATGCTCAAGCGGTAACTGCAGAACTCCAAAACCATCCCTTAATAGAGGTTATTCGCAAGGAAATAACAGAAATTCCCGAAGATGTGATTACAATAATTGCGACAGGTCCTCTGACAAGCGACAGTCTGGCAGAAAAAATTCACATATTGAATAATGGAGCTGGTTTTTATTTTTACGATGCAGCAGCCCCCATTATTGATAAAAGTACGATTGATATGGATAAGGTCTACCTCAAATCGCGTTATGACAAGGGTGAAGCGGCCTATCTTAACTGTCCTATGACTAAAGAAGAATTTATGGCTTTTCATGAAGCTTTGATAAAGGCAAAAGAGGCTCCGCTTAATTCTTTTGAGAAAGAAAAGTATTTTGAAGGATGCATGCCTATCGAAGTTATGGCTAAACGCGGTATCAAAACGATGCTTTATGGTCCTATGAAGCCAGTTGGGCTAGAATATCCAGAAGATTATAAAGGACCGCGAGATGGTGACTATAAGACACCCTATGCTGTTGTCCAACTGCGTCAGGACAATGCTGCAGGAAATCTTTATAATATTGTCGGTTTTCAAACACATCTTAAATGGGGAGAGCAGAAGCGAGTTTTTCAGATGATTCCTGGACTCGAACACGCTGATTTTGTCCGCTATGGCGTCATGCACCGCAACTCTTATATGGATTCACCAAATCTTCTAACCCAGACCTTCCAGTCCAAAAGACAGAGCAATCTCTTTTTTGCTGGTCAGATGACAGGGGTAGAGGGCTATGTAGAATCAGCAGCTTCTGGTCTTATAGCTGGTATTAATGCTGTTCGCTATTTGAAGGGAGAAAAAGCTGTAGTTTTTCCGCAGACAACAGCCATCGGTTCCCTACCTTATTACATTACACATACCAATAGTAAACATTTTCAACCTATGAACATTAATTTTGGAATTATAGCAGAATTAAAAGGTCCGCGTATTCGAGATAAAAAAGAACGTTACACTGCCATCAGCAAACGCGCTTTAAGAGATTTAGAACCATTTTTAAACTTTTAAGTTTTAGAAATAAATGCTAATAAAAGTCTTTGAAAATCAAAGGCTTTTATTAATTTTAAATAAGATAGTTATCGGCTTTTTTAGTGAAATTTAGAAAAAATTTATAAATATCAGTTACAAATATTTGTTAATTATTAAAAATATGTTACAATAATACTGTTTGATATAAAACATCTTTAATAATTTTGGAGGTTCCTAATGGACAAAAAAGTGCGTTATAAATTGCGCAAAGTAAAGAAAAGATGGGTAACAGTATCTGTTGCATCCGCTATGATGACTTTAACAACCCTTTCGGGTGGCTTAGCAAAAGCAGATTCTAATGAAGTAAAATCTCAGAATTCTGCTGATTCTAATAATATTATTAAAAGTCAGACTCAGACGACTACCGAATCAGTTACAAGCGAACAAAATGATTCAGTAACAACAAATAGTAGTTCTAATTCAGAAACAAGTTCTTCAGTAACACAGAGACAAACAACAAGCAATCCTTATATCTCTAATACAAGTGAACAAACAACTTCTAGCTCTGAACAGACACAACAGACACAAAGTCAGGTAGTCACTGAGGCAGATAAAAATTCTGAAGCTAAGAAAGAGACAACTAAGGCTGCAGATAAAGTCACAGAAAATACTGAAAAAGTCACTGAAGCTAATACAGATGACACTGATGTCAGTGATATACAATTGTTAGAAAGTATTTCAAACGTCAAAGAAGTTGATGGCAAATATTATTATTACGATGAAGCTGGTAAGGTAAGAACTAATTTTACTTTAATCGTTAATGGTAAGGCTCTGCATTTTGATGAAAGCGGTGCTTATACAGATACTTCAATTGACACTGTGAATAAGGATGTTGTCACAACAAGAAGTAATTTATATAAAAAATATAATCAAGTCTATGATCGTTCTGCTAAAAGCTTTGAACATATCGATAACTATTTGACAGCTGAGTCTTGGTATCGTCCTAAATATATTTTAAAAGATGGAAAGACCTGGACTAAATCAACAGAAAAAGATTTCCGTCCTATTCTAATGGCTTGGTGGCCAAGTCAAGAAACACAGCGCCAATATGTTAATTACATGAACAAACAGCTTGGAATTAACAAAACTTATGATGATACAAGCAATCAGGTTCAATTAAATATTGCAGCAGGGATAATTCAGGCTAAAATAGAAGCTAAAATTACAGCGACAAAAAATACAAACTGGCTGCGTTCTATTATTTCATCGTTTGTCAAAACACAAACGGCATGGAACAGTGAAAGCGAAAAACCATTTGACGATCATTTACAAAATGGCGCACTTCGTTTTGATAACAAAACTAGCTTAACGCCTGGTACTGGCTCTAACTACCGTATTCTTAACCGCACACCAACTAATCAAACTGGTAAGAAAGATCCTAGATATACTGCTGATAACACTATCGGCGGTTACGAATTCTTATTAGCCAATGATGTGGACAATTCTAATCCTGTTGTTCAGGCTGAACAGCTGAACTGGCTCCACTTCCTCATGAATTTTGGAAAGATTTACGCTAATGATCCTGATGCTAACTTTGACTCCATTCGTGTAGATGCTGTGGACAATGTGGATGCTGACTTGCTTCAAATTGCTGGCGATTACTTAAAAGTTGCTAAGGGTATTCATAAAAATGACAAAAACGCTAATGATCATCTGTCTATCTTAGAAGCATGGAGTGACAATGATACACCTTACCTCCATGATGATGGTGACAACATGATCAATATGGATAATAAGCTGCGTTTGTCCCTGCTTTATTCTTTGGCTAAACCTCTAAACCAACGTTCAGGTATGAATCCTTTGATCACTAATAGCTTGGTTAATAGGACAGAAGACAGTGCTGAAACGGCTGCTGTTCCTTCTTACTCCTTTATCCGAGCACATGATAGTGAGGTTCAAGATTTAATTCGTGATATCATTAAGGCTGAAATCAATCCCAATGTTGTCGGTTATTCCTTCACCATGGAAGAAATTAAAAAGGCCTTTGAGATTTACAATAAAGATTTACTAGCTACCAATAAGAAATACACGCATTATAATACAGCCCTATCTTATGCCTTGCTTTTGACCAATAAATCCAGTGTACCGCGGGTATACTACGGAGATATGTTTACTGATGACGGTCAGTATATGGCCAATAAGACAATTAACTATGATGCCATTGAAGCGCTCTTGAAAGCACGGATAAAATACGTATCTGGCGGTCAATCCATGAGCAATATGAGAGTAGGGAACTCTGAAATCATTACTTCTGTACGTTATGGAAAAGGGGCTTTGACTAAAGATGCTGTTGGGGATCAAACTACTCGTCTGTCAGGTATAGGAGTCATTGAAGCTAACCAACCAAGTTTACGCCTTAACGAAAATGAACAAGTCGTCTTGAATATGGGAGCAGCGCATAAAAACCAAGCTTACCGCCCACTGTTATTAACAACTAATCAAGGCATTGCGACCTATAATTCAGATCAAGAAGCAGCTGGTTTGGTTCGCTATACGAATGATAGAGGTGAGTTGATCTTTACGGCAGCTGATATTAAAGGCTATGCCAATCCGCAAGTCTCAGGTTACTTAGGAGTTTGGGTTCCTGTTGGTGCAGCTGCCAACCAAGATATTCGTGTGGCAGCGAGTGAAACTCCATCTACAGATGGCAAGTCTGTTCACCAAAATGCTGCTTTAGATTCACGTGTTATGTTTGAAGGCTTCTCGAATTTCCAAGATTTTGCGACCAAGGAAGACGAGTATACCAATGTGGTTATTGCTAAAAACGTTGACAAGTTTGCCGAATGGGGCGTGACGGATTTTGAAATGGCGCCGCAGTATGTTTCTTCGACAGATGGGACTTTCCTTGATTCTGTGATTCAAAACGGCTATGCCTTTACAGACCGTTATGACTTAGGTATTTCTAAGCCAAATAAATACGGTACGGCAGACCACTTGGTTAAGGCCATCAAAGCGCTTCACAGCAAGGGCATTAAAGTGATGGCGGACTGGGTGCCAGATCAAATGTATACTTTCCCAGAAAAAGAAGTTGTAACAGCTACCCGTACTGATAAGTATGGTACACCGACAGAAGGTTCTCGTATCCAAAGCAGCCTTTATGTGACAGATACGAAAAGTTCAGGAAAAGATCAACAAGCTAAATACGGCGGTGAATTCTTGAAAGAACTTCAGGAGAAATACCCAGAACTCTTCACTAGGAAACAGATTTCAACGGGTGTTGCGATGGATCCGACTGTTAAAATTAAGCAGTGGTCAGCCAAATACTTCAATGGAACCAATATTTTAGGACGCGGTGCGGATTATGTCCTAAAAGATCAAGCTACTAATTCTCATTTCAATATTTCAGATGATAAAGAAACAAATTTCCTTCCTAAATCATTACTAAATCAAGACAGCCAAGTCGGCTTCTCTTATGATGGAACTGGATATGTTTACTATTCAACCAGTGGTTATCAAGCTAAAAATACTTTTATCAGTGAAGGTGACAAATGGTACTATTTTGACAAAAATGGTTACATGGTGACTGGTGTTCAAAATATTAATGGTGTTCATTATTACTTCCTGCCTAATGGCCTTCAATTGAGAAACGCTATTCTTAAGAATGAAAATGGTACTTATGCTTATTATGGAAATGATGGACGCCGATATGAAAATGGCTATTATCAATTTACCAGCGGCGTTTGGCGTCATTTTAAGAATGGAGAAATGAGTGTTGGCTTAACTGTTGTTGATAATGAGGTTCAATATTTTGATGAGATGGGTTATCAGGCCAAAGGTAAATTTGTCACAACTGCTGATGGCAAAATAAGATACTTTGATAAAGAATCTGGCAATATGCACCGAAATCATTTCATTGAAAATGAAAAAGGCCAATGGCTCTACCTTGGTGTCAATGGTGCAGCAGTAGTAGGCAATCAAACGATTAATGGCCAACGCCTCTACTTTAAAGCTAACGGTATTCAAGCCAAAGGTGAGTTTATCACAGATCAGCAAGGCCGTATCAGCTATTATGATGCTAATTCCGGGGATCAAATCCGCAACCGTTTCGTTAGAAACAGCCAAGGCCAATGGTTCTACTTTGACAATAATGGCTATGCCGTAACAGGAGCAAGGACTATTAATGGTCAACGTCTCTACTTTAAAGCTAACGGTGTTCAGGCCAAAGGTGAGTTTATCACAGATCAGCAAGGCCGTATCAGCTATTATGACGCTGCATCTGGTGATCAAATCCGCAACCGTTTCGTTAGAAACAGCCAAGGCCAATGGTTCTACTTTGACAATAATGGCTATGCCGTAACAGGAGCAAGGACTATTAATGGTCAACGTCTCTACTTTAAAGCTAACGGTGTTCAGGCCAAAGGTGAGTTTATCACAGATCAGCAAGGCCGTATCAGCTATTATGATCCTAATTCTGGCGATCAAATTCTGCTTTAATCAGTGATTAAAACAAGAGAATAGGATGACAATCATGTTTTTTGTCCTTCCTATTCTCTTTTTTGTTTAAAAAATTCTTAAGGTAAGTTCAGTTATTTTTTAATACTTATCATAAATTTATAATGAATTTATTTTTTTAGAAAAAATTAAAAAAATTTATTGTAATTTAATTACAACACATTGTCTTTTTGTTATAAAAATGTTACAATAACTATGTTTTATATCAAAACACTTAAATATTTTGGAGGATGTATGGAAAAGAAAGTACATTTTAAATTACGTAAAGTGAAGAAGCGATGGGTAACAGTATCAGTTGCCTCTACCGTCTTGGCTTTGACTTCTCTTTCAGGTGGATTTGTAAAAGCAGATTCTAATGAAGATAGTAATCAGGTTGTTAATGACTCTCAAACAGGTCTTGTGACAACAAGTAAGGAAACGACTAAAGAAGACTCTGCCTCTTCTGGTGCAGCAAATACTGCAACTTCAGAGCCTAAAGTAACTGAGAACAATCTCAAGAATAATGCAGCTACTAAAACTGCAGATGCTAATGCTGCTGTAAATGCTCAAGCAGCAGTGAGTCAATCAAAATCTGTCAGTGATAAAATAGTTGCTGCTTCGCCAAAAGCTGCAAACCGTACAGCAGCCAACAATAAAGTTGCTGCAGCAAATACCGCAGCAAATGTACGCCGATCTGTCACTGCTAAATTTGTTCCTAACAAACCAAAAGATATAAAGATAAATCAATCAGGATTGTTGGGCCGAGATAATGTTGAAGCACTTAACAGTGTTAAAAACATTAAAAATGTTAATGGTAAATATTATTATTACAAAGAAGATGGCACTGTTCAAAAAAATTATGCCTTGAATATTAATGGTAAGATATTTTACTTTGATGAAACTGGTGCCTTATCAGATAGTTCTTTACCTAAGAGAGGATCTACATCTGATTTCACTGATAAGACTAGTGATTTTGCAAAACATAATCAGGCTTATAGTACGGCTGCAGAAAGTTTTGAACATATCAATAACTATTTAACGGCTGATTCTTGGTATCGTCCAAAGAGTATCTTGAAGGACGGAAAGACCTGGACTGAATCTACAGATAAAGATTTTCGTCCTATTCTTATGTCCTGGTGGCCTGACCAAGAAACACAGCGTCAGTATGTTAACTATATGAACACGCAGCTTGGAATCAATAGAACTTATAACTCTTCTACTAGCCAAGCACAATTAGATTTGGCTGCACAAACAGTACAAACCAAGATTGAAGAAAAAATCACGGCGACAAAAAATACAAACTGGCTGCGTTCTATTATTTCATCGTTTGTCAAAACACAAACAGCTTGGAACAGTGAAAGTGAAAAACCATTTGACGATCATTTACAAAAGGGTGCCCTTCTTTATAGTAATAATAGTAAGACAAGCCCGCATGCTAACTCAAATTATCGTATTCTTAACCGCACGCCGACTTACCAAACTGGTAAACACGATCCACGTTACACAGCTGATCCAAGTATGGGAGGCTATGAGTTTTTACTAGCTAATGATGTGGACAATTCTAATCCTGTCGTTCAGGCTGAACAGCTGAACTGGCTCCACTTCCTCATGAATTTTGGAAAGATTTACGCTAATGATCCTGATGCTAACTTTGACTCCATTCGTGTAGATGCTGTGGACAATGTGGATGCTGACCTGCTTCAAATTGCTGGCGATTACTTAAAAGCTGCTAAGGGTATTCATAAGAATGACAAAAACGCTAATGATCATCTGTCTATCTTAGAAGCATGGAGTAATAATGATACACCTTACCTCCATGATGATGGTGACAACATGATCAATATGGATAACAAGCTGCGTTTGTCTCTGCTTTATTCTCTGGCTAAACCTTTAGGAGAACGTTCAGGCATGAATCCTTTGATCACTAATAGCTTGATTAATAGGACAGAAGACAGTGCTGAAACGGCTGCTGTTCCTTCTTACTCCTTTATCCGAGCACATGATAGTGAAGTGCAGGATCTGATTGGCCGGATTATCAGAGCTGAAATCAATCCCAATGTTGTCGGTTATTCTTTCACCATGGAAGAAATTAAAAAGGCCTTTGAGATTTACAATAAAGATTTACTAGCTACCAATAAGAAATACACGCATTATAATACAGCCCTATCTTATGCCTTGCTTTTGACCAATAAATCCAGTGTACCGCGGGTATACTATGGAGATATGTTTACTGATGATGGTCAGTATATGGCCAATAAGACAATTAACTATGATGCCATTGAAGCGCTCTTGAAAGCACGGATAAAATACGTATCTGGCGGTCAATCCATGAGCAATATGAGAGTAGGGAACTCTGAAATCATTACTTCTGTACGTTATGGAAAAGGGGCTTTGACTAAAAACGTTGTTGGAGACCAAACCACTCGTTTATCAGGAGTTGCTGTTATTGAAGGAAATAATCCTAATCTTCGTTTGAATAGTTATGACCGTGTTGTCGTCAATATGGGAGCAGCGCATAAAAACCAAGCTTACCGCCCACTGTTATTGACAACTAATCAAGGCATTGCGACCTATAATTCAGATCAAGAAGCAGCTGGTTTGGTTCGCTATACGAATGACAGAGGTGAGTTGATCTTTACGGCAGCTGATATTAAAGGCTATGCCAATCCGCAAGTTTCAGGTTACTTAGGAGTTTGGGTTCCTGTTGGTGCAGCTGCCAACCAAGATATTCGTGTGGCAGCGAGTGAAACTCCATCTACAGATGGCAAGTCTGTTCACCAAAATGCTGCTTTAGATTCACGTGTTATGTTTGAAGGCTTCTCGAATTTCCAAGATTTTGCGACCAAGGAAGACGAGTATACCAATGTGGTTATTGCTAAAAACGTTGACAAGTTTGCCGAATGGGGCGTGACAGATTTTGAAATGGCGCCGCAGTATGTTTCTTCGACAGATGGGACTTTCCTTGATTCTGTGATTCAAAACGGCTATGCCTTTACAGACCGTTATGACTTAGGTATTTCTAAGCCAAATAAATACGGTACGGCAGACCACTTGGTTAAGGCCATCAAAGCGCTTCACAGCAAGGGCATTAAAGTGATGGCGGACTGGGTGCCAGATCAAATGTACGCTTTCCCAGAAAAAGAAGTTGTTGAAGTAACGCGAGTGGACAAATATGGAAGAGTTATTGCTGGTTCTCAAATTAAAAACACACTTTATGTGGTGGACAGTAAGAGCTCAGGAAAAGATCAACAAGCTAAATACGGCGGTGAATTCTTGAAAGAACTTCAGGAGAAATACCCAGAACTCTTTACTAGGAAACAGATTTCAACGGGTGTTGCGATGGATCCGACTGTTAAAATTAAGCAGTGGTCAGCCAAATACTTCAATGGAACCAATATTTTAGGACGCGGTGCAGGTTATGTCTTAAAAGATCAAGCAACAAACACTTACTTCAGCTTAGCTGCAGATAAAACTTTCCTTCCTAAGTCTTTGTTAACAGATCGTTCGTCAACTAACTATACAACTGGTTTTGTACATGACGGGAAAGGCTATACTTACTATTCAACTAGTGGCAATCAAGCAAAAAATACTTTTATCAGTTTAGGTGATAAATGGTACTATTTTGATAAAGATGGTTACATGGTAACAGGTGCTAAGTTTATCAATGGCGCAAACTATTTCTTCCTGTCAAATGGTATCCAATTGAGAAATGCCATTTATAATAATGGTCATAATGTTTTTGCTTATTATGGAAACGATGGGCGCCGATATGAAAATGGCTATTATCTCTTTGGACAACAGTGGCGTTATTTCCGAAATGGTGTTATGGCTGTTGGTTTAACGACTGTCAACGGAGGAGCAGTTCAATACTTTGATAATTCTGGATTCCAAGCTAAAGGACAGTTTATTACGACATCAGATAATAAATTACGTTACTTTGATAGAAATTCAGGAAATCAAATTTCAAATTCATTTGTAAGAAATTCTAAGGGAGAATGGTTCTTCTTTGATCAAAATGGGGTAGCTGCCACAGGAGCAAGAACTATTAATGGCCAACGCCTCTACTTTAAAGCTAACGGTGTTCAGGCTAAAGGTGAATTTATCACAGATGGAAATGGCCGCGTGAAGTATTATGATGCCAATTCAGGTAATGAAATCCGCAACCGTTTCGTTAGAAACAGCCAAGGCCAATGGTTCTTCTTTGATAACAATGGCTATGCCGTAACAGGAGCAAGAACTATTAATGGCCAACGCCTCTACTTTAAAGCTAACGGTGTTCAGGCTAAAGGTGAATTCATTACAGAAAGCAAAGGCCGTGTCAAATACTATGATCCTCAATCAGGTATTGAAGTGCGTAACCGTTATATAAAGACATCATCAGGAAATTGGTATTATTTCGGTAATGATGGTTATTCTCTTGTAGGTTGGCACATAGTTGAAGGAAAATGGGCTTATTTTGATGAGAATGGTATTTATCGCTATAACAATGATTACCAAAGAGGAAATCGAAATCCTAATCGTACAATAAATCGCGGAAGTACGAATGATTTCCGTTTCAGACCTAGATATGATAGATTTTTCCCTGGTTTCTTTAGATTCTAATATAAACAGCTAATGACTATCTGTCATTTGCGGGAAAATAGCATCATTGACTTTTCCTTATCTAAAATTCCTTTGCTTGTTATCAAGCGGTAAAGGTAATAAAATAATTAGTAGAGGCAGGACTTTGGTCTTGTCTCTATTTTCTTATGTTACTTATTTTCCAAAAGTTATTTTTTCTTCAAAGCAAGAGGAGAAGGAAATTCTTGCTTTTATAAAAATTACAATTTTGTAAGGTTATTGTTTTTTAATGTAAGGATCAAAGACTTTTTTTCCTTTAAAATAATAGGTGTTCGCAATAAATAGTTAACTTGTTTAAATGCGGTTAATACAGAGTAATTATTTTTAGTATAATGGTTTAAAGGAGAAATTATGCTTTTAGAGATTAATCATTTAGAAAAAGTATTTCGGACACGTTTTTCAAAAGAAGAGACACGTGCTTTACAAGATGTTGATTTTAAAGTTGAGAAAGAAGAATTTATCGCCATAATGGGGGAATCCGGATCTGGTAAAACAACCTTGCTTAATATTCTAGCTACCTTAGAAAAGCCAACCAATGGTTCTGTTGTCCTAAATGGTGAAAATATTATCAAAATCAAAGAAAACCGGCTAGCTGCATTTCGTCTTAAAAATCTAGGCTTTGTTTTTCAAGAGTTTAATCTTTTAGATACTCTTTCTGTTCAAGACAATATTTTTTTACCTTTAGTGCTTGATCGCCAAAATTACAAAGAAATGGAAAAGCGTTTATACCGCCTTGCTCCTAAACTTCGTATTCAAGATCTGCTGGAAAAGCGTCCCTTTGAACTTTCAGGAGGCCAAAAACAACGTGTCGCTATTGCTCGCAGCCTTATTACTAAGCCTCAAATCCTTTTAGCAGATGAACCGACAGCAGCACTGGATTATCGCAATTCGGAAGATTTACTGAATTTATTTGAAGATATTAATGCAGATGGCCAAACCATTTTAATGGTTACTCACTCAGCCAACGCAGCAAGTCATGCTAAACGTGTTCTTTTTATTAAAGATGGGCGTATATTCCATCAGCTTTACAGAGGAAATAAAAGCAATCAAGAATTTAATAAGGATATTTCTTTATCTATGTCAGCACTTTTAGGAGGTGAGTAAAATGTTTTATCTTAAACTTGCAGTTAATAATATTAGGCAGTCTTTTAAACATTTTGCTCCTTTTTTCCTTGTTAGCATAACAACCTTTATGTTTAGCAGTATTACACTGCTTATTATGTTAAGTAAGACTGCTAAAACAATGGGAACAGGCAGCTTTGCCCTAGGGTTGGCTTATATTGTTTTAAGTATCTTTTCAGCCATTATGTGCTTCTATAGTTATCATTTTTTCTTAAAGCAGCGCAATCAAGAATTTGGACTTTATAACATCTTGGGAATGAATAAGAATCAAATCATTTGGCTATCTACCATAGAACTACTTATCATTTATGCTATCACAATGTTATTGGGGGTCGTTTTCAGCCTTATCTTTGCTAACATCTTTTATCTTGTTTTCGTTAATTTGATTCACTATAATAATTTAAATTTTTCAGTCAATTCAATTGCCTTTGTGATTAATATTATTTTATTCTCAGGTATTTTCTTCTTACTTGAGCTAGTAAACATTTTTAAAATCCGTAAAACTTCTGCCCTGAATCTTTTCAGTAATCAAAGTCAAGGAGAGCGTGAACCAAGAGGAAATATCATTTTAGCTCTTATTGGTCTCTTAGCGATCGGCTATGGATATTACTTATCAATTTCATCAGCTCATTTAAGCGCCTTGACAGGAATCAGCCGTTTCTTTCAAGCTATATTGGCTGTTATATTAGGTACTTATTTATTTTATATTAGTTTTATGACTTGGTATTTGAAATTTCGCCGTAAAAATAAGAGTTACTTTTACAAGCCAGAACATTTTGTCAACACTTCTCAAATGATTTTTCGTATGAAACAAAATGCAGTTGGTCTTGCTAATATCACTTTATTAGCCATTATGGCTTTTGTAACGATTTTTTCAACAGTAGCTTTATATAGCAGCAATAACTCTCTAGTTAATGATACTTATCCTAAAAATTCACGCATTGAATTTATAAAAATTGATAAGCCCAAAGAAGCTGAAGAAGTTATTAATCATAATGTTGTCCAGTCTTTAAAAAAAACCTACCCAAATTTTAATAAAAACTTTGCACAGTATAAGTCCGCCTCTTTTGCTATTCCATATAACAATCAAAAAAACATTAATGTGCAACCTTCTTTTGTTGCTAATGCTTATGCTCACCTTGATAAAGTTGCTTCTATCGAAGTTATAACGCAAAAAGATTTTCGCAAATTAGGCAATAAACTACCAAAACTGTCTAAAGGTCAGGTCGCTTTCTATGATTATAATCAAAATAAAAGTTTCTCCTTTTCAGGTATCAATTGGTTAGGCCGCTATTATAAAAAGGGATACACGATAAAGAAGGTCAAAAATGTAGCTCTTAGTAATATGGGAATACCTGCAGGTATTTTAATTGTCTCAGACGAACAAACGCTTGCTGATATGTTAACGGTTTATAATAAAAACACTCAAAGGAAAGTTAGCTATAATTATAAGGCCTTTGCTGATTTATCGAATAAAGAACAAAAAGTATTAACTGATTTTTTCACTAAAAACAAGGGACAGTTTACTAAACAAGGACATACTATTTATACTAATTTTACAACAGCTAAAGAGTTTCGTGAAGAAGGATTGAAAATGACAGGCGGATTTCTCTTCACAGGTTTTCTGCTAGGGATCGCCTTTTTATTGGGGGCAGCCTTAATTATTTATTACAAACAGTTATCTGAAGGAACCCAAGATAAACGTTCTTATCAGATTTTGCAGGAAGTAGGGATGAGTTTGAAGCAGGTAAAGAAAACGATCAATTCACAGATTGTATTAGTGTTTTTCATGCCTTTAATCCTTGCGATTATGCATTTTCTCTTTGCTTTACCAATTTTGAAAAAGCTTTTACTGAATTTTGGTGTACAAGGTGATCGTTTTATTTATACAGTCAGTGTATTAACTATCTTAGGTATCTTAATCATCTACTTTATTATCTATAAAGTAACTAGTAGGACTTATTATAAAATAATTGAAAGATAGGAGAAGTAGCGATTTTTCGCTGCTTTTTTGGTAGAATGAGAGTATGAGAAACCAAGAAAGAATTTTTATTGTAGAAGATGACGTTACAATTGTTGGACTTTTGCAAAAACATTTGAGTCAGCACTATTATATTAAATCTGTTATTAATTTTCGGGCCATTATCCAAGAGGTTGAAGAGTTTCAGCCTGATCTTATTTTGATGGATATCACATTGCCATACTTTAACGGCTTTTATTGGACCACTGAGATTCGCAAGACGATGACTATGCCCATTATTTTTCTCTCCAGTGCTGATGATGAGATGAATGCGGTGATGGCCATGAATATGGGCGGTGATGATTTTGTCAGCAAACCTTTTTCTCTCCCCATACTGGATGCTAAAATTGCAGCCTTTCTGCGTCGTGCAAATAGTTTCTCCAAACAAAAGTATAAAGTAGAACACTATCAACTTAGCCTAAATGGTATTCTTATTAATAATGAAACACACGAAACCATTCAATTGACACCTACTGAAACCAAAATATTATCACTATTGATTGAACACCAAGGACAGGCTGTTTCAAAAGAAGCACTGCTAAATCATCTTTGGGAAGGAGAAGATTTTATTGACCAAAATACGCTGAATGTCAATATGACAAGGCTTCGCAAAAAAGCTTTATCGCTAGGTTTTGATCGTATCCATACAGTGAGAGGAGTAGGTTATTTAATACAATGATTAAAAAATATTGGCGAGAATATGGTGTTTGGTATGGTATTTATTTTTTTCTCAGCATAAATTTTCTATTGATTTTTTACCTTTACCACCTGCCTTTTTCTTATTTTCAAGCAAGTTTTATTTTCAATTTAACCTTACTATTCTTAGTGACGCTTTATTTTTATTGGAAATTTTATCAAAAATGCAAAGATTTACATCATTTTATTTATGTAAAAGAAGTGGAGGCTATAAAAAAATACACATTACCAAGTGATGATGCCTACCAGGCTATTATTCAACAGACTTTACAGGAGCATAGTTCCGCCATCCATTCTTATAAATTAAAAGACAAGCACTATCAGGATCTCATTAAAATGTGGGCTCACCAAATGAAAGTTCCCATCTCAGCTATTTCATTAATGGCTCAAACTGAACAATTAGATAAAAAGGAAGTTCAAGAACAGCTTTTGAGACTAGAAAATGATATTGCACGTCTTTTAAACTATATAAAATTTAGTCAAAACCACAGTGATTTTCTTTTTGAAAAATGCCGGATACGTTCTCTCTTTATTGATCTTATCAAAAAAAATAAAACTTTCTTTTTAAAAAAGGATTTATCGGTTACTATTGATGGTGATTGGGAAATCATTTCAGATAAAAAATGGCTGTCTTTTGTTTTTTCACAGATTTTGGATAATGCAATTAAATATAATAAAAAAGGCGGACACATTATAATAACGGTGAAAGAAGGTCGGATTTTGATTGAAGATACTGGTATCGGTATTTTAAAAGAAGATATCCCAAGACTTTTTGAGGAAGGATTTACAGGCTATAATGGCCATGAACATCAAAAAGCTACAGGATTTGGGCTCTATATGGTCAAAAAAATACTAAATAATCTAGAATTAGATATTAAAATTGAAAGTCAAATCGATAAAGGGACAAAGGTTATTATTGAAAAAGAAGAATAAGAATAAAAAGAGTCAAAATACACTGACTCTTTTTATTATATTATTGGATTAATAGTTAGTACTAATGTTATTACCTTTCTGGGATAATAGACTGGAGAATCGAAAATAAAGCAGAAGGGGATGTATAATCAGTTTATTTTACATAAATATTTTTACGTTATAATTTATCTAGAGCATCTTTTTGTTCATCATTAACAATGTGCGTATAAAGATCGGTTACTTGAGTAGAAGCATGGCCTAATTGATGGCTGACCAAAACCTGTGATTTGGTAGCATCATATAGCCTTGTTGCCAATGTATGCCGTAATTTGTGAGGAGTAACACGGATTTTGAAGTCTTCTGAATATTTAGCAACCATTTTTTCGATAGAAGAAGCATCCATACGATTAGGACAACCGCGATATTCTGATAGAAAGAAAGCTAAATCTGTTTTTTCAGCTTTATAACGACCTTTCCTAATATGAATATAGTTTTCTAAGTAAGGTTTAGCAAAACCGGCAACATTGACTGAATCGCGTTTTCCGCCCTTACGAGTAACCTCAATAATCATCATATTTAAATTAACATCTTTAAGATCAAGATTAACAGCTTCTGAGAGTCGGACGCCAGAAGCTAGCAGCAAAGCAATAATAGCTAAATCTCTTTCTTTATTTTTTCGGAAAGATGAAAGGGCACGTTTGGAAAGTTTGTGTTCATATTCACAATCAACATATTCTAAAAATGCCATGGTTTCATTGCCTAAAAAGAGTTTTTGCTTAATATTTTCAGCCCGTGCAGCCAATGTTTCTTTTTTCTTTTTGGTTGCTACCTTTTTCATGACATTTCGATAAAAATAAGGTTCACCAGCAGCATTTTCAACCTCCTCAGTTAAGTATTTATAAAGGCTGGATAGAGCTGAAAGAGTGCGGTTTATGGTTGTTTGAGAGACACCTTGGCGTTTACTTTGAGCATTTAAAAGAGTACGTTCTCGTAAATATAAAATGAAAGATTCCATATCTTTTTTACTGAGATTTTCCAAAGTCTCTAGCGGGATATCAGCAAGCTTATTCGCGTCAGAAACATCTGAATCAATTAACCATTCAAAAAAACGGCGATATTCTTTTAAATACTCATATAAAGTTGTAAAACTGTAAGGAACGGTTAATTTAGATTGATAATATTCCAAAACATACCAGGGCATTAGTTCTTTGAGTTCATCAATTTTTTCAAGTAAAAGTTCACGCCTCATTCTGATATATCTCCCTATATTATATTGATAATTGATATTAGAAGTATAACATATCTATAAACATTTTTCAAGAAAATTATAGTTTTTCGGAAAGATGATAAGATGCAAAATGCAATCAATAATGATCTATAATTCCTTGTTTTTTAGATTTATAAAAAAGTTTAAGAAGATAAAATTTTAGAGATATTTGAGAATTGATTGATACTTATTTGATTTTCAAGTTCTATACTTAAATAAAAAAGGAATACAGTTATAAAAAACAGCTAACACATTACATTAATAACATTTTGCTAATTACAAGGAGGTAAAGCAATTATGGAAAAGGTACTTAAAATCAGACACTTGTCCAAACGATATGGACAGCAATTAGCACTTGATAATGTTAATCTTACTATCCAAAAAGGGGAAATTTATGGATTAATTGGTAAAAATGGTGCAGGCAAAACAACTCTCATTAAGGTCATTACAAAACTCATCCAACCAAGTCAAGGGAGTGTTTCGGTCTTTGGTTCTAGCACCCAGAGCGAATGGACACATGCTCTTAAACGTGTTGGCTCTGTGATCGAAACACCTGTTGCTCTTAATCATTTGACCGCTCGTCAAAACCTACACTACTACTGCAAGGCGCGTCATATTCCTAATATTGACAAGGTGATTGATGAAAGTTTAGCATTGGTTGGTCTTACGAATACAGGTAAGAAAAAATTCCGCAGTTTTTCACTTGGTATGAAACAGCGTCTAGGTATTGCTATCGCTTTGATCGTCAAACCAGATTTTCTCATCTTGGATGAGCCAATTAATGGTCTGGATCCTGTAGCCATCAAAGAATTCCGCCACATGATAAAAAAACTTAACGAAGAACATGGTATGACGGTCATTATTTCTAGTCATATCCTATCTGAGCTTTATCAAGTTGCTACTAAGTTCGGTATTATTGAAAATGGTTATATTGTCAAAGAAATTAGTAAGGCTGACTTTGATACCCAAAGCGAAGACTATATCGTTTTAAAAACTGGTCAAATCAATGAAGCAAGTCAAATCCTTCAGGATAAGATGAATTATCGTATTAAGGTCATCAACGCGGACAGCGAAATTCATGTGTTCGGACAATCTCATAGTATCAAACGTATTGTCAAAGAACTGGTTGCAAACGCTATTGATATTGATGAAATCTATTACAAACGCCAAGATTTGGAAGACTACTTCACACAAATTGTAGATTAAAGAAAGGAGAAATCTCTTATGTTACACACCATTCAAGCTGATTTCTATCGTCTATTTCGCTCCAAAGGTTTTTGGATTTCAGAAGTTCTTTTACTATTAAATATTATCTCTGGTGTCTTTCTTGGAGCTGCAGGGAATATTGGTGTTCAGCGGTCGTCACAAGAAACTCTAAACACAGATACCTGGACCGGTTTTAAATCTCTTGTCAATTACTCAAATAATATTTCCACTACGCTTTTGTTTACTCTAATTATCATTGCTATTGTTGTTGGTGTAGATTTAAATCAACGGTTATATAAAAATAGTATTACTTGCGGCGTGTCACGAACTAGCTATTTCTTTGCGAAAGCTTCTGTTATCATCGCTATCTCATTTAGCCAACTTCTTTTGTCATATGCATTAGCTTTTATCTTAGGAACAATTGCTCATGGTTTGGGTACAGCACCTCATAATTTTGCTGCTTACTTTACGATAGCAGTTCTTATCCAGCTGCTATGCAGTCTTGCTTGGGTTAGCATTGCTACCTTTGCACTTTACATAACTCACTCAATCGTGGCTATCTTTGTAACTTTTATCCTTGGAACTGTCGTTTTAGGTCTCCCTCCTGTTCTCTTTCCTAAAATAGAATTGTTTAAGTACATTAGTTTAAACTTCAATTTTTCTCTTGCAAGTGACGCAACTACCGCACAAAATTCGGCTTTGGCTGCTCTTGGATTTATTGTTATCTTTACCTTATTTGGTTTAATTATTTTTAAAAAACAAGACTTATAAAAAGAAGATTCAAGTTTGATACTTGAATCTTCTTTTTATAGCGTTACCGTTAAGATAAACCAATTATCATTAGTTGCCAAGTCTAAGCTTCCTCCAAGAATACCAACTAAATGTTGAATGATATAAAGTCCCAAACCTGAAGATTCTTCCGTATCTGACATATTTTCTGAGTAAAAACGAGTTGTCAGCTGGTTCAAATGTTGGATGGGCTGTTTGACTATGTTTTTGACTTGCAGAACAATTTCTTGATCTGTTTGCTTCAAAGTTAGCTGTGCCTGTTCCTTACCATGTTTCAGGACATTGCTAATAATATTTTGAAAAAGACGTTTAAAAATATCTGGATCTGTCTCAAATGAAATCTCTTCCTCAATCTGTAAATCAAGTATTATATCAACTTGTTGAAACATATCGTAATATAAAAGAATACTCTTGGTAACCAGATGTGACAGCGCAACTTTTTGCATCTCCGTTTGGATAGTCCCTTCTGTAAGACGGCGATATTCCAAAAGAGCTTCAAGACGTTTAGAAACTATGGTCAGATTTTCAGAAATTTTTTCCAAATCAGCCGCGTTAACAGTTTCTTTGCGTAACCCCTGTTGGGTATAACCGCTAGCAATTGTTAAAGGAGTACGGATATCGTGGGCAATATTACTAATGGCCATATCTAAGGTCTTCTTTTCTTGGAGAGCTATGAGGTTTGTCTTTTCAATCTGCTCAAATAGACTTTCAATTTTATTTGCCAGTTCAGTAAGACTCTGAGGCTGATTTATCAATGTTAATCGTCTCTGACTAGTATCATCTATTTTCTCTTCAATTTGTTGACTCAAGGATTTCACTGCCAAATGGTATCGTATAAGATAGATTATAGCTATGGCAAGTATAAGGCTTAAAACAAAAAGTAAAATCATACTCATCAATCTTCTCCTTTTAGCCGGACACCTAATCCCCAGATAGTTTCGATATAATCTGTGCTATCATCAACCTGTGCGAGCTTTCTGCGAAGATTGCTTAATTGTGCATTTAAAGTATTGTCCCCAGGTAGGTAAGGCTCTTTCCAAACCGATTCATACAAGTCTTCCTTGGTAAATATTTTCTTAGGATGCTGAAGTAAGGCATGGAAAATCTGAAATTCTTTTTTTCCTAATCTGACAGATTTTTCTAAATGGGAAATTTCAAAAGTATCTGAATTGACAGTAATATTTTTAATTGATAAATTCGTTTGTTTAGTCGCTTGCTTTCGGCTTTTCGTCACACCGCGTAGTTGAACTGTCACTCGAGCATAAACTTCTCCAAGATCGAAAGGTTTGATGATATAATCATTAGCCCCTGCAAGTAAATATTGACTGATCAGCTGTTTGTCGCCAAGAGCTGTTAGCATTATAATAGGAACAGAGCTGATTTCGCGAATTTCTTGAAGAACTTGTTCACCGTTTTTTCCAGGTAACATGATGTCTAAAAGAACTAAGTCAACGTTCTCTATCTCAAACAGCCGCAGTCCTTCGGTTCCTGAATATGCTTGGATAATCTCATGTTCTTCTGAAAGAAAGTCTCGTAGAATTTTCTGGATATCATCATTATCTTCAATTTGTAAAATACGTGCCATTATTATCATCTCCTAATAAGATTCAACTTAGCTACAGCTAAAACTAATAGTCCAATGAGATAGTAACCATCATTCATCTTAGTTTTACTGTAAAGGCGTTTTATTAGCAAAAGGTTTCAAAATTAAAATCTCTGTAGGGGGAATCGGAAACCTGTTGATTTTATTATATCATATTCGTTGAAATACAAGAGATGGCTTCAAGGACACTATAAATTTGTTTTTTCAGATTTATTTACGATAGCTGTTTTCCGAATCCGCTATCTTTGAATATAAAGATAGACTTCATTAAAAGTATATAACTAAATACTCTACTTACTTTCTTACTGTATCGTCTAAAGTCTAAATAGCTTGAATTTTGAACTTTATCATATGTGAACCTGGGGACAACTTGACAAATAGAATCTAATTGTTACTCCGAATAAATAAAAATAAGCTTAGTAGGCTAAGGAAAGCTACTAGCTTATAAGATAGTATTTGAAAAACAGTAATATACTTGGCAAATGGCAAAAAAGAGCCTCTTTAAATAGCTTTCGGTTTTTATATCCCACTTATCTAGTCAATCCTATAAGACAAAATTTCTCAGCTTTCTAAAGTTTAAAGTTTGTCAAGCGTTTGTGCAGCTGTTATAATGGCTAATTTATAAATATCTTCGTCATTTGATCCACGTGATAAGTCGTTGACAGGTTTATTCAGTCCCTGAAGGATGGGGCCAATCGCTTCAAACATTCCCAAGCGTTCAGCAATTTTGTAACCAATATTTCCAGATTGTAAGTCTGGAAATATGAAGACATTAGCATATCCAGCGACTTTACTACTAGGAGCTTTAATTTTTGCAGCAGCTGGAACATAAGCAGCATCAAATTGTAATTCTCCATCAAGACGTAAATCTGGCCGTAAGTCTTGGGCTATATGAGTAGCTTCTACGACCTTATCAACAGCCGGAGACTTTCCGCTTCCTTTTGAAGAAAACGAAAGCATAGCAATATTAGGATCAATATCAAATATTTTAGCTGTGTCAGCAGTATTTATTGCTATCTCTGCTAACTCTTGCGAAGTTGGATTAATATTAATGGCGCAGTCTCCAAAAATTAGTTTTTCTTTGGTGCTTTCTCGATTCATGATAAAGATACCTGAAGTTCGTGATATACCAGGCTTTGTTTTAATAATTTGCAATGCTGGCCGTACCGTATCAGCTGTTGAGTGGGCAGCTCCGCTGACCATCCCATCAGCTAACCCCATTTGAACCAGCATAACTCCAAAATAATTAGCATCTTTGAGAATATCAGAAACTTGGTTTTCATCCACTTTACCTTTACGTATCGTCAAAAATTTCTGCTTCATGTCTTCAAAATGAGCATAAGTTTTAGGATTAATAACCTTCACGTAACTGCTAGTATAACCAGCTTTAATTAAATGCTCTTTTATTTGTGTTTCATCACCTAAAATAATAGGGACTAAAAGACCTTCTGCTCCTAGCCTTCCTGCTGCATGAATGACTCGAGGATCATCACCTTCAGGAAAGACAATCTTAATATTTTTTCCATTAATTTTTTCAATCAAACTTTTAAATAATGACACAAACCAACCAACCTTCTAATGAGATATTTTTTTCAATTTCATGATAACGCTTTCAATATCATCTGTCAAGGAACTGCTATAGGTATTGAGCCCTCCTGTATAAGGATCGGTAAAGGATAAATAATGGCAATGCAAGGCTTGTCTCTTTAAGCCGTGATTCATATCTCCTCCATAAAGCTCATCCCCTAAAAGCGGGAAACCAATATGAGAAAAGTGTACACGGATCTGATGCGTACGGCCTGTATGAAGTCTAATGTCAACCAATCGAACTTCTCCATATTGAGCAATGACTTCATAGGAAGTATGGGCATATTTTCCTAATCGGTCAACACAGCGGGTAATAATACTGTTTTTATCTCTGGCAATGGGAGCTATAATATCTCCTTGAGCCGCAAGTTTTCCCTTACCAGAGACTAAAGCATAATAACGTTTATCAATAGTTTTAGATTGTAGCTGTTTATCTAATCTAGCATGTGCATAACCATGTTTTGCAAATAGCATTAAACCACTTGTATCTTTATCTAATCTAGTGACAATATGAATTTGCTTATTGGGATAATGATTTTCCAGATAATAATTTTTTACAAAATTAGCCATAGTGTTAGTGTGCAAGATGCTAGGGATACTAGCGACACCGGCAGGTTTATTCACAATAAGATAGTGTTCATTTTCAAAACAAATATCTAGAGGGTATTCAACTGGCTGTAAGCTATTATGTGATTCTTCATTAGGTATAGTAATAGTAACTTGATCGCCTGCTGTAAGCAGATAAACAGCATTTTCTTCTTTTCCATTAACTAATATTTGGCCGCCTTTAAATTTGATTTTAGCCAGCAGAGCTTTTGAAATATCATGTCCCTTTAAAAAAGTTTTAACCTTGACTCTTCTATCAGCTATAAATTTGAATTTCATGAATCCCATTCTCCGATAAAGGAATCTTTAACCCTCTCCCAGAAACTTGTATGACTTGGCGTTGAAACAAAACTGATTTTTTTATTGTCTATTTTATATTCGATTTTACTAATATTTCGATGTGTATAGGTCTTGTTATCAATAGACAAAACATAAGAACCTAAACGTTTAGGGATGATTTCAATCTTATCTTTTTTAGGAATAATAATCGAGCTTCCTAATGTCCTGAAAACACGATTATTAAGGCTGGAAATTTCTGTCAATTGTAAAGCTTCAATCGTAGGATGCAAGATAGCTCCCCCCAAAGATTTATTGTAAGCTGTACTTCCCGTCGGGGTAGAAACAGAAATACCATCTCCGCGAAAACGTTCAAATTTAACATCATTGATGACAACGTCTGCTACCATTGTTTTCTCGATACGCTTAACAGTTGCTTCATTAAGAGCTCTTGAGGTGATCTGATGGCCATTAGATAAGGTAACGGTTACTTTAAGAATAGGGTAAGAAATTTTTTCACCTTTATCGGTATAAAGATTTTCCAATAAAGTATCCACTTCAAAATCTCGATAGTCTGTATAAAAACCTAAATGGCCTGTATGGATGCCCACAAAACGAACACGGTCTAATTGTTTTTCATACATGTGAAAAGCGGATAAAAGCATACCATCTCCGCCAATCGAAATAACAATATCGGGATTTTTTTTAGTTAAATAAAAGTCATCTGCATCTCTAAAGGTATTAAAAAGTTTAGTTGCTAAGCGTTTACTTTGATATTTTCCGTTAGCAATAATAGCAACTTTTGTTTTAGTGTTAAAAGTCATCTGTGTCATCACTGTTTCCTGTACCGTTATTCCGCTTTCTTTTTTCAGATTCATAAAATAATTGTGCTTCTGTGATATCATCTCGGATTTGCCGCATCTCCTCATCAAGCTGAAAGGCAATTTTTGAGGTGATTTCTAAGCGTTTCTTAATATCTTCCGGAAATTCACCATGATATTTGTAATTAAGTGAATGTTCAATCGTTGCCCAAAAATTCATTGCGAGTGTTCTAATTTGAATTTCAGCAAAAATAAGCTGCTGGCCGTTGATGGTATCAACAGGATATTCTATAACAACGTGATAAGAACGGTAACCACTTGATTTTAGATTACTAATATAATCACGTTCATAAACTATTTTCATATCTTGACGATGGCGCAAAAGCTCCAAAACTTCATTAACATCATCAACAAATTGCACCATAATGCGCAAACCGGCAATATCCTGCATATCTTGTATAAGATTCTCTTCTTTGATACCTCTTAAAGCCATCTTTTCTTTGATACTTTCTACTGGTTTTACACGTCCAGTTACAAATTCAATTGGGGAATACCGATTTTGTTTGAGAAATTGTTTACGGATGCCTCGAAATTTTATTTTTAATTCTCCAACAGCTTGGATATAAGGGTCGAGAAAAACTTCCCAATCCATAAGATTTTCACTCCATTCTTGTCAAAAATAAGACTTTTTTATAGAATTAAACTAATAATTCATTATACCATAATAAGCTTAACAAAGGAAAAGAATGATGAACCATCTTGAAATAGAATTTAAAACACTTTTAACCCAGAAAGAATTTAAAAGCATTGAAAAACAGCTGCAAGAAGTTGAACCTATCGTTCAAACCAACTACTACTTCGATACTGAGAGCTTTGATTTAAAATATCATAAAATGTCTCTTCGAATACGTATTTTTAACGATAAAGCTGAATTGACCTTAAAAATTCCGCAAGCAGTTGGAAATTTTGAATATAATCATTATTTAACTGTATCAGAAGCGGAGCGCATGATAGACACTAATGATATACACAATACTTTTTGGGATTCAGATTTAGAATTGATGCAGCCTATTAAAGAAGCAGGAATTGAATTAACGGATTTAAAATTATTAGGAAGTTTAACAACAACACGCCGAGAAATTTCGACTAAAATAGGCCTCATGGCACTTGATTATAATTATTATGGCGGTTTTGAAGATTATGAACTAGAATTGGAAGTTAACGAAGCAGAAAAAGGGAAAAGAGACTTTAAAGCCTTTTTAGAATCTAACAATATTAAATTTAAATATGCTAAGAGCAAAGTGGCACGTTTTAGTGCTACTTTAAATAAACCATAAAGCTGCGGGCCATTTCTGCAGCTTTATGGTTTATTTTGTAGTATTGATAGAGCGAGGCAGTATAAAAGGAATATTTAACGTAATGAAATAGCTTATTATAGGCAGTCATCATCCTGTCATAAAAGATGAAAAAAATGAATAATTTTGATAAAATGGGATTAGATTAATAAAAGGAGCCGTTCCATTATGCTTAATGCATGTTCTGACAAACAACTCAAATTATTTTCTCTAACTTCGAATACAGCCATTGCAGAAAAAATTGCTGAAGCTGCAGGACTTCCTCTAGGAAAATTATCTTCTCGCCAATTTTCAGATGGGGAAATTATGATTAATATTGAAGAAAGTGTCCGTGGATCTGATATTTATATTATTCAATCAACAAGCAATCCCGTTAACGATCATCTCTGGGAATTATTGATTATGGTTGACGCCTGCAAGCGAGCAAGTGCTAACAGTGTTAATGTTGTCATTCCCTATTTTGGCTACTCACGTCAAGATCGTATAGCTGCTGCTCGTGAACCCATCACAGCAAAATTAGTAGCCAACATGCTGGTTAAAGCAGGTGTTGATCGTGTTCTTACTTTAGATTTACATACCGTTCAAGTACAAGGTTTCTTTGATATTCCTGTTGATAATCTTTTTACTATTCCGCTGTTTGCTAAACATTATATTCAGCAAGGACTATTCGGAGAAGAGGTCGTAGTTGTCAGCCCTAAAAATTCAGGAATCAAACGCGCACGGAGTTTAGCCCAATACCTTGATGCTCCTATTGCTATTATCGATTATGCACAAGACGATGATTCTTTACGAGAAGAAGGCTATATTATTGGTGAAGTTGAAGGAAAAAAAGCCATTCTCATTGATGATATTCTTAACACTGGAAAAACTTTTGCTGAAGCTTCAAAAATAGTTGAACGCGGAGGCGCAACTGATATTTATGCTGTAGCAAGTCATGGACTATTTGCTGGCGGCGCAACAGAAATGCTTCAGTCTGCTCCCATAAAAGATATCCTTATTACAGACTCTGTCTGCACTAATGAAAAACTCCCTGACAATGTACATTATTTATCTGCTAGTAAATTAATCGCTGATGCTATTATTCGCATTCAAGAGAGAAAACCGCTCAGTCCGCTATTTGCTTATGATCGTAAAGGAGATGAATCTTAAATTTGTTTTATTTTGATAATGCTGCAACAACTCCGCTTACAGATACAGTTATTGAGGTTATGTCTCAAACGATGTCTTCTATTTTTGGCAACCCTTCCAGTACCCATGCTTATGGGAGGAACGCTAATAAATTACTGCGAGACTGTCGTAATCAAGTTGCGCAGATATTTGCTACAGACCCTCGAAAAATTATCTTCACTTCAGGTGGTACAGAAAGCAATAATACTGCCATTAAAGGTTATGCCTTAGCCAATCAAGATAAGGGAAAGCATATTATATCCACAGCAATTGAACATCATTCTGTCCTTCATACACTTGATTATTTAAAAGAGCGTTTTGGTTTTGAAATTACTTACTTAAAGCCAATTAAAGGCCAAATTTTTTCACAGCAAATTCAGGAAGCCTTAAGAGATGACACTATCTTAGTCTCAACCATGTTTGTTAACAATGAAACAGGTGACATACTTCCGATTCAAGAAATTGGAAGTATTTTAAGAGAACATCAGGCTGTTTTTCATGTTGATGCTGTTCAAGCGGTTGGTAAATTCCCTGTTCATCCAGAAAAACTAAATATTGATTTTCTTTCTGCTTCTGCTCATAAATTTCATGGTCCAAAGGGGACAGGAATTCTCTATGCAAACTCTCTTCACTTTGATAGTCTTCTTCATGGAGGTGAACAGGAAGAAAAACATCGAGCCAGTACTGAAAATCTTGTCGGAATAAAAGGGCTTACTCAAGCACTTCTTTCTTGCCATAAAAATCAAGAAAACTATCTGCAGCATGTCAAGAAACTTAAAAGTATTTTCTTGAGAGAATTATCAGAAATAGATCACTATTTAAATTCTGAAGAAACCGCTTTGCCCCATGTTGTTAACATCGGCTTTCCTAATTATAATAATGACGCTTTATTGGCACAGTTGGACTTATCCGGCTTTGCTGTATCAACAGGATCTGCTTGCACAGCAGGGACGGTTTCCCCTAGCCATGTTCTTATGGCAAAATATGGCAGCAATTCTCAACGTTTAAAAGAGTCTATTAGGATTAGCTTTTCAGAACAAAATACTTATGATGAAGTTGAAGCACTCTGCAAAAAAATTAAGGAGATAGTAGGAAAATAAAAATGGCTTTTGAACAGACAATACAATTACCAAATTGCAACTATAGTTACACTATCAGCCCAACCATAAAAAAGTATACTCTACGGGATACAACTTTTACTCAAAATAGGCTAGGAAATTATGAACTGACTCGTTTGTTAGAAAAGGTTCCAAATAGCGGTGATGGTTTTCCTTTAAAAATTGTTATCAATAAAGACTTAACAGCTTTCAAATTAACAATTACAGACAAGTCAGGACTGCGAATTGTTAATATTTTTAACTCTGAAGATAATAGAATACTCCAAGAGAAGTTTTATTTTTTAATGGATAGTTTAGTTGATCGCGATATTTTTGTTAAAACAAAAAACAAAGGATAATATTGTTTTAAGCAGAAAAAAATCATTACTAAAATAGATATGATTACCTTAGAGATATTAGAGACAAAAGATTTATATATCTGGAATTAGAGAAAAAATGTTGCTATTTTCACAAAGTTTTTTTACAATAGTATTACTAAGTAAAGGAGATGATACAGTGACATTTGATAAAGCAATTCCAAAAGCTACCGCCAAACGCCTATCACTTTATTATCGCATATTTAAACGTTTTAATTCAGAAAACATTGAAAAAGCTAGTTCAAAGCAAATCGCTGAAGCCATTGGTATTGATTCTGCTACTGTTCGTCGAGATTTCTCTTATTTTGGTGAACTTGGACGTAGAGGCTTTGGTTACGATGTCAAAAAATTAATGAATTTTTTTGCTGATATTTTAAATGATACGTCTACTACTAATGTATTGTTAGTGGGAGTTGGTAATATTGGCAGAGCCCTCCTGCACTATCGTTTCCACGAACGCAATAAGATGAAGATAACTATGGCCTTTGATACAGATGATAATAAGCAAGTTGGTCAATCAACGAAGGATGGAATACCTATCTATGGAATTTCTAGTATAAAAGAACGATTAGCCAATTCAGATGTAAAAACTGCTATTTTAACTGTTCCTAGCCCAAAGGCACAAGAAGTTGCTGATATCCTTGTTGATGCTGGAATAAAAGGACTTCTTTGCTTTTCACCTGTTAATCTTTTACTTCCCAAAGGCGTTGTTGCTCAATATGTTGACTTAACCAGTGAACTACAAACATTATTGTATTTTATGAACCAAAATTCTAAAATTAATGAATAAGGAGACTTTATGACCAAACCTGTGATAGGTATTTCAGGTAATGAGAGACCGCATGCAAAATTCCCTGATATCTTGTGGTCTTACACCCCTTCAGGTTATGTGAAAGGGGTTCAAGAAGCTGGCGGCATACCGCTTATTCTTCCTATTAGTGATCCAAGTTTTGCAGCCCACTATGTTTCTATGATTGATAAACTTATTTTAACTGGCGGTCAGAACGTAGATCCTGTTTTTTATGGTGAAGAAAAACAAACCTCTGATAATGATTTCAATTTAGAAAGAGACTTGTTTGAATTTGCACTCGTAGAAGAGGCTCTAAAGCAGGAAAAGCCAATTTTTTCCGTTTGCCGTGGAACTCAGTTAATGAATATTGCTTTAGGCGGCTCTTTAAATCAAGAAATTGAAAACCATTGGCAAGACCAACCCACGGATTATCTCAGTCAAAATATGCTAGTTACCTCAGGGACCGCTCTTGAAAAAATTTACGGTAGCTCTACTTCTATTAATTCCTTCCATCATCAAAGTATTAAGCGTTTAGCAGATGATTTAAAAATCATCGCTTATGATCCTGCTGATAATACTGTCGAAGCTGTTATTTCTACTAATCAGGATATTAATTTTCTAGGAGTTCAATGGCATCCTGAATTGCTACTTGAATCTCGTAAAGAGGACAAAGCTCTTTTTGATTACGTGGTCAATGAACTTTAGAGCTTTCTAAATAATATCCGTCTCTTCACGAAAACTATAGTATCCTTTTCTACCAACGATTATGTGATCTAAGAGGACAACTCCTATATCATCACATGATCGTTTTATTTTTTCTGTAAAATATAAGTCATTCTCACTAGGATAAGTTTCACCTGATGGATGATTATGAACAATTATTAGAGAAGTTGCCATTGTTTTACAAGCATAGTGAAGAATTTCGCGAGGCTCGGCTATAGATCTTCTAACACTGCCAATAAAGATAGTTTGCTTTTTAATAATATAGTTTTGTGTATCAAGGTATAGAGCAACAAGATGCTCTTGCTTTTTTTCGCCCAACTCAGCAATCATCAGTTTTGCCAAGCGTTCACTGCTTAAGATACGTTCTTTTTTGTTATATTCAGATGAAAAAATCCGTTTAGATAATTCAAGCATGGCTTTTATCTCAATAGATCTAATCTTTCCAATACCATCAATTGACTGCAATTCTTCTAGAGAATAGCTTTGAAGATCTGCCAGACTTTCCAAATTACTTAAAATCGTATTTGAAAGACTAAGAACATGTTCTTTCTTAGTGCCTGTTCGAAGAAAAATGGCTAATAATTCTTGATTGCTTAAATTTTCAGCACCGTAAGTCTCTAAACGTTCTCTTGGCAAAAGTGCTTCTTTTTGAAATTGAATTGTATACATATTTGCTTTTTCCCTCCATTATTAACATTCGTGATGTAGGGAAAAAACAAAAAAATTAGAGAAAAGAACCCACACTTCAAAATTTTAGACATAAAATTTAACAATTAAATAGGGTTGTTTCTTTGCTCTAATTTTTTATAGTATACAGATGGCATAAATAGTTAAAACACTGATAATACTAAATAAAGAACCGATTAAATAATACTCCGCAAAAGCTTGATTTTTCGAAATTTTATCGTAACGAGCGATAGACTTAGCTGCAAATACTAAGCCAATAGAAGCAAATTGACCAAATAAGAGAAAGATTCCCATAATAAAGCGTTCTAGTACTCCAATTGTAGCACCTGCTCCTATAATGGTTTCATCTTCAACTTTATCTTTAACTTGGTATTTGTTGAAAAAAAGCTTAAAAATAATATTAATGGGTTTAGTAATAAGTACTAGAAATAAAAATAGTTTTAGAAAATAATTTAAATTTGCTGGCCAAAACGAAAGCGATTTTCCAAATATTTGATATAATATAAAATTAATTAACAAATGCAAAGTTTGATCAATGATAAAAATTTCTTTGGCTAATGAATGCGACTTATATAAAGGATAAAATAATAATTTAGCTGTATCAATAACGGCATGACTGATAAAAATCAAAAAGACTAAAAATAGAGAACGCGGCACTAAAAAAGCAATAAGTATTAGAGGTAGAGCAACAATAAAAAGATGCTTTAAAAGATAAGCCCATTTATAGGACTTTAACTCTGCCATCTTTTGACTTTGCCATTGAAAATCAGCTAAGAAATGAGCTATTAAAAGAAGAGTCAATACGGGGTTATTTGTCAAGAACTGTGAAAACATACTAAGACTGGTCATTCTTCACTTCTCCCTTCTTTTTTTCAAAAGCTTTAAGCAATAAGTCTGAAGCCAGCTTTTTATTTCTTAAATAAATTTTTAAACCACTCGATTTTAGTCGCTTATTAAAACTACTCGGACTAAGGCCAAGTAGTTGAGCCATATTTTTATGAGAAAATTTTTCTTCATAAATTCCCTCTTTTAAAAGACCTTCTAAAATCTCATACTGACTGGTTGTCCATTTAGATTTTATAAACTCACATGCTGATAAAACAGCATTAATATATTCTGTCATATTACTGTCGTCTAAGCTGACTGCTAAATGATTAATACCATAATCATTTTTATCGTGAATATAATTAATAGCACTTCTAGCCTGCCAATAGGCAGGTCCATCAGCACCGATACTTTGCTGAGGGTTGATATCTGTCAAAATGGATCCTAGGCCAATTCCAAAACGGATTTGATAAGGCTGAAACTGCATGGATATAGTATCAATAATTTTAAAAACAATGCTATTAGGCAGCAGCAAGGCCTGAAACTCATCGCCTGTTGTTATTGTAAAAGGAGATGTAATAACAGAAGCATAATAGGTATTAATCTCCTCAAGTATCCGCTGGAGTTTTTTTTGAACTTCTGGGCGTTGTTCTATTTTTTTCGAAGAGATAATATCTCCAATAATAGCTATGTAAGTCATTTCATACCTCCAATAATGTCTATTATAACGGAAATTTTAAATAATGTCTATTATAACGGAAATTTTAAATAATGTCCATAGTATGATGATCAACAACGATTATACACTGCCAAATAGTAAATTACAGCAAATTAGGATTTAGCTGTTGTATTTAAAGAATTTTCACATAGAATTTATTGAAACGATTTATATGAACTTTTATGATTTCCGGCGTTTTTTAGCCTTTTTCATTCTTTTGGCCATTTTTTTCATTGACTGTTTCATGGCAAATTCTCCTACTTTACCTTTAAGACCACCGCCAAACATTTGGCTCATGTCCATATTACCATTGCCTAGTGCAGACATATCAGGCATGCCGCCTTGTCCCATCATACCATCTAAAGCTGATTTATCCATATTTTTGGGCATATTATTAGGATTTATCCCCATTTGTTTCATCATCTTATTCATATCACCAGACATTGCTCCTTGCATCATTTGTTTAGCCTGGTTGAAATCTTTAATAAATTTATTAACATTAACAAAAGTGTTGCCGGAACCTGAAGCAATACGACGCCTGCGGCTTGGATTTAATAATTCAGGATTTTCACGTTCTTCTGGTGTCATAGAAGATACAATAGCTCGTTTTCGTGCAATCTCCTGTTCATCAACTTTAATATTGGCTAAGGCAGGATTATTGGCCATTCCTGGAATCATTTTTAGAATATCTTCCATCGGTCCCATATTCTGAACTTGATCTAGCTGGTCAACAAAATCATTGAAATCAAATGTATTTTCCCGCATTTTTTCCGCTAATTCTGCGGTTTTTTGTTCATCATAATCTTGGCTAGCTTTTTCAATAAGTGTCAGCAAATCTCCCATGCCAAGGATACGACTGGACATGCGATCAGGGTGAAAAGTTTCAATATCAGTAATTTTCTCACCCGTACCAGTAAATTTAATAGGTCTACCTGTAATTTGGCGAACCGAGAGAGCTGCACCGCCACGAGTGTCTCCATCAATTTTAGTAAGGACAACACCTGTGATATCTAGTTGTTTGTTGAATTCGTAAGCAACATTAGCAGCCTCTTGACCGATCATACTATCTACAACTAAAAGAATTTCATTAGGCTGTGCTAAAGCTTTTACATCACGAAGCTCAGCCATTAATTTTTCATCAATTTGTAACCGACCAGCTGTATCAATCAAGACATAATCATTATGATTTTCTCTGGCTTGAGCCAAACCTTGACTTACGATCTCTACTGCTGAATGTTCTGTTCCCATATCAAACACCGGTACGTTTATTTGTTCACCCAATGTTTTTAATTGATCAATAGCAGCGGGTCTATAGATATCAGCTGCGATCAACATAGGACGGGCATTTTCATCTTTTATTAACTTATGGGCAAGTTTACCAGCAAAAGTAGTTTTCCCGGCACCCTGAAGACCAACCATCATGATAATAGTAGGAATTTTAGGTGACTTTATGATTTCAGCCGTTTCCGAGCCTAAAACAGCAGTCAGTTCCTCATTGACAATTTTAATAATTTGTTGGGAAGGATCAAGTGTATCAATAACTTCATGTCCAATAGCGCGTGAACGAACTTGCTTAATAAATTCTTTTACTACCGGTAAAGCAACGTCGGCTTCAAGAAGAGCTAAGCGAATTTCCTTTGTGACTTCTTGAACATCTTTTTCCGATAGTTTTCTTTTTCCTCGAATATTTTTAAAAACATTTTGCAAACGTTCTGTTAAATTTTCAAATGCCATAATTTAGCTCCTTTTTCGTAAAATATAGTTGTGTTCATTCTTTATTATCAATATGTATTAGTAGTGAAATTTTATCTCGAATATAGGGATCATCTGGATATTTGCCCATTAAATCATCTAATATTTCACTTCGTACAATATAGTCAGAATACATATGTAACTTCATCTCATAGTCTTCCAAAATTTTCTCTGTGCGCTTAATATTATCATAAACAGCTTGACGGCTAACTTGGAATTCCTCAGCAATTTCCGCTAGACTATAATCATCAGCATAGTAAAGTTCTATGTAATTCATTTGTTTATCAGTTAACAAAGCTGCATAAAATTCAAAAAGAGAATTCATACGGTTGGTTTTCTCAATTTCCATAACTCATATTTTATCATATTCACTATTTAAAATCATCTGTAAACAAAGCTAAAAATAAGAGCAGGACGACAGCCCCACTCTCATTGAGATAAATTTAATAATCTTATTTTGTCCAAGAAGCAACCTTTTTAGGATGCTCTTTGATCCATTTTTTGGCTGCTTTTTCTGGAGACATACCATTATTGATATCCAGCATAACAGCTTCCATATCTTTTTGTGACCAATTAAATTTATCAATAATTTTATTTGCTTTTGGTCTATCCTTCTTGAAACCTTTACGTGTAATGGAATGAATACTTTCAATACTTCCAAAGTCTTTCTTAGGATCTTTTAAATATTTCATTTTATATTTAGCAAACATCCAGTGTGGAGACCAAGCAGTTACAACAATATCCTTTTTATTTTTGTAAGCTTGATCCAGTGCTGTTGTCATCGCACCAGTTGAAGATGATACTAATTCCCAACCGGATAAGTTGCTATAAGACTTCAAAGCTTTATTAGCAGCTTTCATGATACCTGCTCCAGGTTCAATACCTGTGATCTTTTTCCCAGCTTGATCAGATAAATCTTCAATACTGTTAACATTCTTCATGTATGTTGGCACGGCAAGACCCAGTTTGACACCTTTAAGGTTTTGACCTAAATCAACGATGTCCTTCTTATATTTCTTATATTGATCGCCATGAGTATTTGGTAACCAAGCACTGACCATAGCATCTGTTTCGCCCTTAGCAACGGACTGCCACATAACAGCATTATCAAGAGGAGTCATTTCAACTTTGTAACCTTGATCTTTTAGAACTTGTCCTAAAACATTTGTTGAAGCAACTTCAGAATCCCACTCAACATAGGATAGTTTGACAGTTTGTCCTCCGCCTGCCGATTGTCCTTGAACAAAGATACGAGCAATGCCGGTACAAACAAATAATATGATGGCCGTCAGAGCTACAATAGTATTTGTTTTTGAGGACTTTTGACTAGCACTACCTGCTTTCTGGTTAGCTGTTTGGCTAAAGCGATCAATAATGATAGCTAAAATCACCAAAGCAAGACCATTGACAAACCCAGAACCAATATCAGCATGTTGAAGAGCTGATAAGACACCGCGTCCAAGACCAGGAGCTCCAATCATTGAACCTGTTACCACCATTGACAGGGCTAACATAATAGTTTGATTAATACCAGCCATAATAGTATTTTTGGCTAAAGGTAATTCAACTTTAAATAATTTTTGGCTAGACGTACTACCAAATGCTTCGGAAGCCTCAACTAGTTCTGTTGGAATTTCACGAATAGCAAGGTTCGTAAAACGAACTGTTGGTGGTAAAGCAAAAATAACAGAAGCAAAAACGCCAGGGATTATTCCAATACCAAAAAAGGCAACGGAAGGAATCAGATAAACAAAGGCTGGCATAGTTTGCATAAAGTCTAAGATTGGATTAATAATCTGCTTGACAGTATTATTTTTAGCCATCCAAATTCCCAAAGGAATCCCAATAACAATTGAGACAAAACTAGATACTAAAACTAAAGTAAAGGTGTTTATCAAATCATCCCAAAGACCTTGATTATAGATAAAAAGCAATCCAACTAAAGTGAAGGCAGGCAATGTCCATCTTTTTCTAGCTAAGAAAAAGGCTGCTACTGTAATAAGAGCAATTAAAAGAAACGGGTTAACAAATAAAAGAGTATTTGTAATTCCATCCATGATGAAATTTCCGACTGATTGAATAAAATTAAACAGACCCGAGAAAGTTTTAGTAATCCAATTTGTTAGATCTTCTATCCAATTAGCAACGGGCAGTTTTCCTAATAAAAGTATATTCAAAACTATTCTTCCCCTCCTTCTACTTCTGTATCATCTTTTGTATTAGCGAGAGCTTCAATAACACGGCCTTTGATGATAACTCCCAATAGGCGATTATCATCATCAGTTACTGCAATTGGCGCAGCTGAATCATAAATCAAAGGCATAATATCAGTAATAACAGTGTCTTTGGAAACAGTCCTAACATCACGATCAACGACTTCTGATAGAGGAAGGTCTTTTTGTCTTGCTTCAATTGCAGCCTCTGCTGTCACAGAACCAACTAATTGTCGGCGTCTATCTGTAGCCATTAACATGCTGACTTCTTCATTATGCATCCTTGTCAAAGCAACTTGAGGACCATCAACTTCAATAGCCGTTGTCAGTGGCTTAATCATAATATTCTGAGCTGTTAAGACTTTTGAGCGATCAACGTCTTCAACGAATTCACGAACAAAATCATTGGCTGGTTTTGTTAAGATTTCTTCACCTGTACCAATCTGCATGATTTGTCCATCCTTCATAAGAGCAATGCGATCACCAATTCTAAGAGCTTCATTCAAATCATGGGTAATGAAGATGATTGTCTTATGAACTTTTTCCTGTAAGTCTAAAAGTTCATCTTGCATTTCTTTTCTAATCAAAGGATCAAGAGCTGAAAAGGCTTCGTCCATTAACAGAATTTCAGGATCATTGGCTAAGGCACGAGCAAGGCCAACACGCTGCTGCATCCCGCCAGAAAGCTGGCTAGGATACTGGTCCTTAAATGCTAAAAGATTTGAATTATCAAGGGCACGCTCAGCGCGCTCAGTACGTTCTTCTTTAGGAACACCTCTTAATTCTAACCCAAACTCCGTATTTTCCAAAATAGTCTTATGCGGAAAGAGTCCGAAATTTTGAAAAACCATATTGAGTGTATGACGGCGAACTTCACGAAGTTCTTCTGTATTCATTTTAGCAATGTCATTGCCGTTGATATAAATATCACCTGATGAAGGTTCAATCAAGCGATTAAGCAAACGAATCAGAGTTGATTTACCAGAGCCGGAAAGCCCCATGATAACAAAGACTTCTCCTTCATTAACTTCAAAGCTAACATCATAGACTCCGACTGTTGCTCCGGTTTTCTCTAATATTTCCGTTTTACTTTTTTGTTCCTTGATCATCTCAAAAGCTGCTTTTTGTTTTTTACCAAAAATTTTTGTGAGATGCTTTACTTCAAGTTTACTTGTTTTCTTGTCCACTTTATCCCCCATTTCTAATCTGATAAATATAAGTGACCATACTATTATAATATTATATGGTTACTATGTCAAAAAAATCGTCATAAAATTCTTATTTTCAATATTAAATTTCCTTATCAGGAGATGTCAAACAGATGTTGCATACGAACAAAGGAGGATTCATCTCCCACAAAATAAAGAGTATCGTCCTTTCGCACTGTTGCATATGGTCCCGGAGATAAGAGCAGCTCTTCTTTACTTTTTAAAGCCACCACTGTTGCTCCTGTCTGATGCCACAGATTTAATTCGGATAGGCTTTTATTAAGGTTGTCGCTTTCTTTATTTAAATGTAATTCAAAGGGTTCAAAAGGAAATTTCTTGCGCAGCTGTGTTGCTTGAGAAAGAAAAGTTTCTGTCAGTTTGTCAATTGTTTCTAGCTCTTGTTTTTGTCTAGCAATGCTGGTTTGAATATCTTTTTTGATTTCTTTTAACGAAAAGGTTACTTCAAATTTTTGAAGAAATTCCGCTGCTTTATCTTTAGAAACTACAACAACGCCGCTTCCTTGTCTGATGGAGACTATATCTAAATCAGCTAAAACATTAATTGCTTTTCTAGCTGTTTCAGGGGATACATTGAAATAACTAGAAATAGTAGAACGCGATTTAATTTTCTGTCCTACGGAGAATTTTCCATCTACAATCCGTTGAGCAATTCCTATTGCTACTTTTTGATAACGAGGATTACTAATTGTTTTATCTTTCTTTGCCATATTATACTTACTTATTTTCTAAATAAAATTCAAAACGCTCACCAACATATTGACTGCGTACGTATTCAAAAGGAATTCCGTCTTCAAAATAAGAAACCTGAGTCAAACTTAAGACAGCTTGGCCTTTTGATATTTCAAGAAAATGCGCTGTTTGTTCATCAGCATTTCTTGCAGATATTGTTTGCTGGCTCTTGTCAATCACAAAGCCATTATCAGTTAAAGTTTGAAAAAAATGCTCTGTGATATCTTCTTTTTTAAAATTTTTTATAATTCGTTCAGGAATCGCAGTAATTTCAAACACCACCGGAAGGTCATCAGCATATCTGACACGCTTCATGCGGATAACATATGAATTGGGCTTAATATTTAAAAAACCTGTTTCTTGTTCATTAGGGTGTACCCGCTGATAGGAGATAACTTTAGTAGAAGGTATTTTTCCTTGAGAGCTGACAATTTGCGTGAAACTGGTTGTTCCAGTCATTTTTTCCTGAACACGGCTGCTGGCTACATAAGTACCGCTTCCAATACGTCTTTCTAAAATTCCCTCATCAACTAAAAGAGTTATAGCTTGACGTAAAGTCATGCGGCTAACTTTAAATTGATCCGCCAGATCGCGTTCACTTGGGAGACGATCTCCTATTTTCCATAAACTTTTATCAATTTCCTTTTTGATATGATCATGAATACGAATATAAGCGGGCAGCATCTTTTCTCCTTGCCTGTTAAAGATTTTTTACTAATAGTATCAAATTTTTGCTTCATTTGTAAAGAGCCTTTCTAATACATGTTGTGGGAAACCGTATTAGAATATGTCCCTTTGGAACTTTTAAGTGAACTTCCTTTTCTATCATTTCCATTTTCCCTAAAAGCTACTGAAAAATGTTTCAATTTGTGTTAAAATAAGATTACTATGTTTTTGCTAAAACTTTAGCAAATAATAAATAGAAAGGAACATAATGACTGATATTAGTGATATTCAGAAAATTATCGTACTTGATTATGGTAGCCAGTACAATCAATTGATTGCACGTCGTATTCGTGAACTAGGGGTTTTCTCAGAGTTAAAGAGCCATAAGATCACAGCCGATGAAGTGCGTGCTATTAATCCTATTGGTATTATTCTTTCAGGTGGGCCAAATTCAGTTTATTCTGAAGACGCATTTGATATTGACGAAGAAATTTTTGAGCTTGGAATTCCAATTCTTGGTATCTGCTACGGTATGCAGCTGTTAACCTCTAAATTAGGCGGAAAAGTTGTCCCTGCCGGACAGACCGGCAATAGTGAATACGGTCAGTCCACCTTGCATTTGGTAGATGAATCGCCATTATTTGAAAATACACCAAAAGAACAGATTGTATTAATGAGCCACAGCGATGCAGTTACAGCCATTCCAGCTGGGTTTCAATTGATAGGTGAATCAAACGACTGTCCCTATGCTGCTATTGAAAATCCAAAAAAGAAAATTTTTGGCATTCAATTTCATCCAGAAGTACGTCATTCTGAATACGGTCATACTGTTTTGCGTAATTTTGCCTTAGATATCTGCGGAGCTAAAGGTGATTGGTCTATGACCAATTTCATTGACATGGAAATTTCAAAAATTCGTGAAAAGGTGGGCAGCCGAAAAGTTCTTTTGGGTCTTTCAGGCGGAGTAGATTCGTCAGTCGTTGGTGTCCTTCTTCAAAAAGCTATTGGAGATCAATTAACATGTATTTTTGTTGATCACGGCCTTCTTCGTAAAGGTGAAGGTGATCAAGTGATGACAATGCTGGGCGGAAAATTCGGTCTCAACATTATCCGAGTAGACGCTTCTCAACGTTTCTTAGACCTTCTTTCTGGGATTGAAGATCCAGAGAAAAAGCGTAAGATCATTGGAAATGAATTTGTTTATGTTTTTGATGATGAAGCCAGCAAATTAAAGGGAGTTGATTTTCTTGCACAAGGTACTCTCTATACAGATGTGATTGAATCAGGTACTGAAACAGCACAAACAATTAAATCTCATCATAATGTAGGCGGCCTGCCGGAAGATATGCAATTTGAGTTAATTGAACCTCTTAACACACTTTTTAAAGATGAGGTTCGTGAACTTGGTACTGCATTAGGAATGCCAGACGAGATCGTTTGGCGTCAGCCCTTCCCAGGACCTGGTCTGGCTATTCGTATCATGGGAGAAATTACTGCTGAAAAATTAGAAACCGTTCGTGAATCAGATGCTATTCTTCGTGAAGAAATTGCTATAGCAGGTTTGAATCGCGATGTTTGGCAATATTTCACTGTTAACACCGGTGTTCGCTCAGTGGGAGTTATGGGAGATGGCCGCACTTATGATTATACGATTGCCATTCGCGCTATCACTTCCATTGATGGTATGACTGCTGATTTTGCCCGCCTCCCTTGGGAAGTACTTCAAAAAATTTCAGTTCGTATCGTAAATGAAGTTAATCATGTTAATCGCGTCGTTTATGATATTACAAGCAAACCGCCTGCAACTGTTGAATGGGAATAAAACCTTTGATTTTACAGTCATAACACATTTATTGTTATCATCAAATATTAAATAAAGCTTAATTGCACTAAACCAAGCATTTGTTCAATACATGAACTTTTGGTATCTAGTTCAATATAAGCTTTTTTATATTTAAAAAATAACCTCAAAAAATATTATTCCAATTTATTAAGATCTTGAAAATGACAGAAAGCCCCTATTAAATTAGCATGATTATGAAAACGGCAAGAATCAATACAACAGCTTTCTAGGCAGCTAGCCCATTTTTCTTCTGTTAAAAGTTGGGCATACTGTTTTCTTATTCCTTCGATCAGTAGCTTTTGACTGCTGATTCCACCTCCTATTAACAATTTTTTTAGGCGGAAAATAGTTTGTAAATTTAAAATTAAATAGGCGATTTCACGACAATAACTTTCAAATAGGGCCGTCAACTCTATTGTAGATTTAGTGGTTAAAGCCTCGAATACTTTTTGACCATCTGCTGACGGAAGATTCAAGCATTTACTTGCTTTATCAATAAATTGAACAGCAGAACCACTGTTTTCTAAAAGACTCTCAATGCCTTTTTGACCTAATTTGAAAACTTCTTTTTGTATTAACTGTTTATCTGGTTTGGTCAATGAGCTTGGATAACGCCTTTTGGGACTAACCAAAATGTCATTGGCTTGAAAATTTTTGAAACTTAGCAGATTTCCATTTGAGACTAAAGCCAAACCAACCCCTGTTCCTAATGTTAAAACTGCTCCGCACTGAATACTTCTTAAATTACCATATCTAGCTTCTGCTAACCCTGCAGCATTAGCATCATTAATGATAGTTACCGGTAGAGAAAATTTTGTTTTAAGAAAAGAAGCTAATGGAAAATTTTTTAGGTAAGGAATTAATCCCCCTCTAAAAATGTAACCTATCTCAGCATTTATTTGCCCTGGACAAGCGATACATAGACCTGATATTTGGGATTGATAAGTCTGAATTAATTTTTCAAGGCTATTTAGAAAAGTGCTCATGCTATCTTCAGTAAGAAATTTACCGGTCTGGTTCAACTCAAGTTTTCTGTCTATTAATGCATATTTAATAAAGGTTCCGCCGATATCTATAGTTAAGTATTGTGTCATTTAATCCGCCTTGTTACTTATTTACAGTAAAATAGAGTTGGAGCATTTTATATTTCCAACCCTATTATTATTTTGACTCTTCCTTTGAAAACGATATGATGGGCTATCAGCCTTCTTTTGTAAAATCTAAAACCATTCGTCCTTGAATTTGACCAGCTTCCATTTCGTTAAAAATTGCTGGTGCATCATCAACAGCTCGTTTTTGAACTACAGGGACAACTAAGCCTTGTGCTCCAAAATCAAAAGCTTCTTCCAGATCCTTTCGTGTTCCTACAAGAGAACCAACAACCCTAATACCATCTAAAACAGTTTTCACAATACTTAGTTCCATATATTCTGAAGGCAGACCAACTGCTACTACTGTTCCGCCTGCACGAACGCTATCAACAGCTTGATTAAAGGCGACTTTTGAAACAGCTGTCACGACTGCACCATGGCATCCACCTGTTAGCTCTTGAATGCGAGCAGCAACATCTTCAACTTCTTTTGCATTAATAATGATATCAGCTCCTACTTTTTTCGCTAAATCTAGCTTATCTGCATTGATATCAACTGCTACGACATGCGTATTAAAAACCTTTTTAGCATATTGGACAGCGAGATTTCCCAAACCTCCCGCTCCATAAATAACAATCCATTTACCTGGTGCTGCTCCTGCTTCTTTAATAGCTTTATAAGTAGTCACGCCAGCGCAAGTGATCGAACTAGCCTGAGCGGGATCTAGTCCTTCTGGAACTTTAACAGCATAATTTGCTGTTACAACAACATATTCACTCATACCGCCATCAACATTATAACCAGCATTCTTGACACTTCGGCATAAAGTTTCTCGTCCTGTTGTACAATACTCACAATGACCGCAGCCTTCAAAGAACCAAGCAATACTTACTCTATCACCTACTTTTAATGAGGTCACATCATCAGCGACTTCGGTAACGATACCGATACCTTCATGTCCTAATATTCTGCCTGGTACTTGCCCAAAATCACCATGGGCAACATGCAAATCAGTGTGACAAACACCGCAGTATTCTACTTTAACTAAAGCTTCGCCATGTTTGATTTGCGGGATTGGTTTATCCTTAACTTCAACACCTGTAGATGCTTCATTAACAACAATAGCTTTCATAGTAATACCTCCAAATAAATAGTTATAAAGTATTTTCTTTAATTATATAATTTTGTGAAAAAAATAGCAATATAGAGGTGAAGAAGTTTTAATATCTTAGTCTGGTAAATCCATCTGTAGCGTAGTAGTTTTATTCCTAAAGCTCTTGTAACAGTTTTACTCTTTTTCAAAGAAACGATCTCTAGATAATGAAATCTCAAAAATTAAAAAAAAGCAGACTGTCTTTGTGTGCTGCTCCCCAAAAGGTTAGATTCAAAATCTAACGATTTTTCAAGGGGAGAGTTCAACTGTCCTTGCTTTCCTTTTTAACTTTAAAACTTATAACATTCTTCTTATTTTCCCCATAAAAAGTTAATCAGCATTTTGTCAACTTGGGGATTTTCATGAAGATTGCTATGGCTGGCCATTTTCCCAGTAAACTTATGTTCCTTATAAGATTTAGCTCTGTCTCCGATGAGGTATTTTAATGTTTGCGATGATGTATTTGAAACGGGGCCATCAGAGCCATCTCCTTTATCACCATAAATATTTAAAACACTAACTTGGTTCTCAGGATAACGTTCACGTAATTGCAGTAATTCTTCATAAGCAGCAGTCGTTTGGCTAGGTTTTCCTGTCTTAGAATCAACTTCTACTCCTTCAGGTAAATCATACCCTTTAATACCATTAAAATGGCCAGCAATATCAACCTGTTTTTGCAATTGCGGTAAATTTTTATTCTGAGCGTTCTTTAGCATGTAAAAATTAATAGCCATATTTCCCATAGAATGGCCGACCATATTCATTTTTTTAAACTGGTAAGTTTTGCTTAATTGGCTAACAACTGCTTCAGCATATTTAGCATCTACATCATAATTTGGATTTTGATTATCAGCAAAGTTAACCATTACAATGGGATTAATGGCATTTTTAGGAATTTTTCCTTTCAGTACAACTTGGCCTTTATGATCAACTTCTGCTCGAATGACGGTTTTAGTAACACCTGCTCTTTTAGCCGCATTAACCATATGTTTTTCAGCATTAGCACTGCTGCCATAACCATGAAAGAAGAGTGTCGGAGCAGTTGATTGACTATATTTTCTTTTATTAAGATGTCCAGCTGGATTTTGAAAATAAAAAAATCCTAAAATAAAGGCAACGATAATGATAAAAAAGCCGCCAATGAAGTATTTCTTTTTCATTTTTATATTTATACTTTCTTTATACTATAGAGTAATAATTAGAGAATTATTATAACATATTTTTGCTAAAAATAGAATTTCTAGGCTTATAGGAAAACACTTTGTTAGACTATATGCCTTTAATTTATCTCATTTTATAATATATGAAACTAATAAACCACCCATCAAAGGAGTGGTTATGACTATAATCGTTTCTGCAGCCAAACAATATCGTACCATTTATCAAATTTGTAGCCTATTTTTTTAAAATGCGCAACTTGATCATAACCTCTTTTTTTATGAAAGGCTAGACTTGCTTCATTAGATAGGGTGATACAAGCTAAAAGATTAACAAAACCCGCCTTTTGAAGTGCGGCTTCTAAAGCATCATAGAGTTGGCTTCCAACCTGCTTTTTGCGAGCATCTTCTTTGACATAAACAGATAGTTCTGCAGTCCAATCATAGGCTGAACGGTCATAATAAGTTGAAGCATAAGCATAACCCTGAATAATTCCTTCTTCTTCTGCAATGAGATAAGGAAATTTTTTTAATGTTGTATTAATACGCTTTTCAAAATCTTTTATACTAGGAACTTCGTATTCAAAAGTAATCGCAGTATTTTTAACATAAGGGGCGTAGATGGAAACTAATTGCTGGGCATCTTTTTGACAAGCACTTCTAATTTTCATATATATCCTCCTTATCTTAATAATCAGTTGATTAGTCAATTTTAAATTTAAAATAAACCAAGAGCTGCCCCATCATCTGTGACATCCATATTAAGAGCAGCTGGCTTTTTCGGCAGTCCAGGCATAGTCATAACATCACCAGTAAGTGCAACAATAAAGCCTGCTCCTAATTTGGGAACCAAGTCACGAATAGTAATGGTAAATCCTTTTGGTGCTCCCAAAAGTGCTGGATCATCTGAAAAACTATACTGGGTTTTAGCCATACAGATCGGCAATTTATCCCAACCATTTTTTTCGATTTGAGTCATTTGTGTTTTAGCTTTTTTTTCAAAAATAACTTTGTCTGCACGGTAGATTTCACGCGCGATTTGACTAATTTTCTCTTCCACAGTTAGTTCATCATCGTATAAACGCTTATAATTTGCAGGGGTAGAATTAATAGTCTCTACCAATGTTTCAGCTAATGCTACTCCACCATCAGGGCCGTCAGCCCAAACACTGGCTAGTTCAACAGGCACATCAATCTGGGCACAAAGTTCACGCAATGTTGCAATCTCATTTTGTGTATCTGTTGCAAATTCATTAATAGCAACAACTGCAGGTATACCATATTTACGGATGTTTTCAACATGACGGGCCAGGTTAGCAAATCCAGCTTTAACAGCTTCTATATTTTCTTGACTGAGCTCATCTTTAGCAAGACCGCCATTCATCTTTAATGCTCGGATAGTTGCAACAATGACGACTGCATCAGGGCTTGTAGGAAGATTTGGTGTCTTAATATCAAGAAATTTCTCAGCCCCAAGATCAGCCCCGAACCCTGCTTCTGTCACTGTATAATCAGCTAAGTGAAGAGCTGTAGAAGTCGCAAGAACAGAGTTGCAGCCGTGGGCAATATTGGCAAACGGTCCGCCATGGACAAAAGCCGGGCTTCCATAGATAGTCTGAACTAAATTAGGTTTAAGAGCTTCTTTTAAGATAAGAGCCAGTGCCCCTTCTACTTTTAAATCACGAACATAAACAGGAGTACGATCATAACGATAACCAATAACAATATTTGCTAAACGTTCCTTGAGATCCTTGATATCTTTTGCTAAGCACAAAATGGCCATTATTTCAGAAGCCACTGTAATATCAAAACCATCTTCGCGCGGAATACCGTTTACAGGGCTTCCTAAACCAACTGTGACATGGCGAAGAGCTCGGTCATTTAAATCAACCACACGTTTCCAAATGATCCGTCTTTGATCAATTTTTAATTCATTTCCTTGATGCAAATGATTGTCAATCAGAGCCGAAAGTGCATTGTTTGCTGTTGTGATAGCATGCATATCACCGGTAAAGTGAAGATTGATATCTTCCATAGGCAAAACTTGAGCATAACCGCCACCAGCAGCTCCGCCTTTAATCCCCATCACAGGGCCAAGAGAAGGTTCTCGAATAGCAATCATTGCCTTTTTACCGATTTTATTGAGAGCATCAGCAAGGCCAATAGTTATTGTAGATTTTCCTTCACCTGCTGGAGTTGGGTTGATGGCTGTTACTAGGATAAGTTTACCAACTTTATTTTTTTCAGCAGCCTTAATTTTATCAAAGGTTAGTTTGGCCTTATATTTGCCATAGAGTTCCAAATCATCAAAGGTGATTCCTAATTTTTTAACAACTTCAGCAATAGGCTGTAATTCAGTGCTTTGAGCGATTTCAATATCTGTTTTCATATTAGCTCCTATTTATTTATTTTTATCATTATAACAAAGTTTTATAAAAAACGCATTTTATTATTGAAATACAGCATTATCATTCGTCTTTTGCTTTAATCATTTAAAAAAGATAATATAAACTTATTTTTTGATAATAAATGATTTACGCAGAGATATTTTTTTTGTAAAATAGCACTATGAAAATTTTGATAACATCCGGTGGTACAAGCGAGAGTATAGACAGTGTCCGCAGCATTACTAATCACTCAACAGGCAGACTCGGAAAAAAAATGGCAGACTTATTTTTAAATAAGGGAGATCATGTTACCTTAGTCACAACCGCTGCTGCTGTTAAGCCAAACAAACATAAAAACCTTTCTATTTTGGAAGTCACAAACGTTGAGAGCCTTATTGAAACTTTAGAGCCACTCGTGAAAGAACATGATATTTTTATTCATAGTATGGCAGTGTCTGACTATACTCCTGTCTACATGACCGATGTAAAAACACTAGAGCATACAAAAAATATGGAGACTTTACTGCATCATAAAAATACAGAAAGTAAAATTTCTTCAAAAGCTGATTATCAAGTTCTCTTCCTAAAAAAGACCCCTAAAGTTATCTCACTTGTGAAAAAGTGGAATCCTAACATTACATTAATTGGATTTAAATTGCTTGTTAAAACGAATAAAGAAGAACTTCTAAATACAGCTCGTGAAAGTTTGCATAATAATCAAGCTGACTATGTTTTAGCAAACGATCTTGCCCAAATTTCACATGATAAGCACATTGCTTATCTATTGGATAAGCACCATGTCTTTAAAGCACAAACTAAATCTGAAATTGCTCAGTTAATCTTTGAAAAGGTAAGGACAAATCATGACTAAAAAAATACTTCTTGCAGTGTCAGGCAGCATTTCAGCATATAAAGCAGCCGATCTCAGCAGCCGATTCACAAAGTTAAAATTTGATGTTTCAGTTGTAATGACTAAAGCAGCAACGGACTTCATCACCCCCTTGACCCTTCAAGTTCTATCAAAAAATCCTGTTTCTTTAGATACGATGACAGAAAAAGACCCTGCTGTTATTAATCATATTGAACTCGCTAAACAAGCTGATCTGTTTTTGCTGGCACCAGCTTCTGCTAATACGATTGCACATTTAGCTCATGGATTTGCTGACAATATCGTGACTAGTGTTGCTTTGGCTCTGCCTTCAAAAACACCTAAATTATTTGCTCCGGCTATGAATACCCAAATGTATGACCATCCTATCACACAAGAAAATATTGCCAAATTAAAAAGAATTGGCTATGAAGAAATTGAACCGCGGGAAAGTTTACTGGCTTGTGGTGATTTAGGACGAGGAGCTCTGGCAGATCTAGATAAGATTATCCAAAGAGCAGAAAAGCTGCTAGGATTCTGAGACTTCTTGGATTGAAAATAAATGTTTTTATCCAAGCAACAGATCATTTTACAGTTAAATTCAAGGAGGATTTATGAAAAAGAAAAGAAAATCATCTGATATCGCCATAATCGCTATCTTTTTTGCCATTATGGTGGTCATCCATCTGCTTTCAAATATGATCTTTAATCTCTGGCCAGTACCTATTAAGCCAACGATAGTTCATATTCCTGTTATTATAGCATCAATAGCCTATGGTCCTAGAATCGGAGCAACTTTAGGCGGACTTATGGGTCTAATTAGCCTTATCCATAACAGTCTTATTCTCTTGCCGACTAGCTATCTCTTTTCTCCTTTTGTGGAACACGGAAATTTTAATTCCTTGATTATAGCTTTTGTTCCTAGAATACTAATTGGTGTGTTTCCTTACTTTGTTTATAACTTACTTCCGAATCGTTTTGGACTTCTCTTAGCGGGAGCTGTTGGATCAGCAGTCAATACTCTCTTTGTTCTCACAGGTATTTTTGTTTTCTTTTCTTCTGTTTACGGCGGTAATATCCAAGCAATGCTAGCCGGGGTAATATCAGCTAATTCAATTGCTGAAATGATCATATCAGCAGTTCTTACGGTTATCATTATTCCTAGAATAGCTATAGTTAAAAAATAATCATGTGAAAGCGTGATTTTTTTTAATGAAAGTGTTATAATGAAAGCGGTTAATTATTAACAGCAATTTTCATTTATAAAGGAGTTTGTGCATAATGACTTATCAAGAAAATTATCAAAAATGGCTAAATTACACAGAGCTTCCTGACTATCTCAGGGAAGAATTGACGGCAATGGATGAAAAAACAAAAGAGGATGCCTTTTATACTAATCTTGAATTTGGTACAGCTGGTATGCGCGGCTATATTGGTGCTGGGACTAATCGCATCAATATTTACGTAGTTCGTCAAGCTACTGAAGGCCTTGCAAAATTAATAGAAACAAAAGATGACTCTATTAAAGAACGCGGTGTAGCAATTGCTTATGATTCTAGACACTTCTCTCGGGAATTCGCCTTTGAATCTGCACAGGTATTAGCACAGCACGGTATAAAATCTTACGTTTTTGAGTCTCTTCGTCCAACACCGGAATTATCCTTTGCTGTTCGGCATTTAGGAGCTTTTGCCGGTATTATGGTAACTGCCAGTCATAATCCAGCTCCATTTAATGGTTATAAAGTTTATGGGGAAGACGGCGGTCAAATGCCGCCAGCTGATGCCGATGCTTTAACAGATTTTATCCGCGCTATTGATGATCCTTTTTCAATTGCCTTAGCTGATTTGGAAACAAGCAAAGCTTCAGGTTTAATTGAAGTTATTGGTGAAGCTGTTGATGCTGAGTATCTGAAAGAAGTAAAAGATGTGAATATCAATCAAAAACTAATTGATGAATATGGCAAAGATATGAAAATCGTCTACACTCCTCTCCATGGTACGGGTGAAATGTTAGCCCGCCGTGCTTTGGCGCAAGCTGGATTTGATTCTGTCCAAGTAGTTGAAGCACAAGCCGTTCCAGATCCTGATTTTTCAACAGTTAAATCCCCAAATCCAGAAAATCAGGAAGCATTCCGCTTGTCCGAAGAACTGGGACGTCAGGTTGACGCGGATGTTTTAGTGGCAACAGATCCAGATGCCGATCGTCTTGGAGTTGAAATCCGTCAAGCAGATGGTTCTTACAAGAATCTTTCAGGAAACCAAATCGGTGCTATCATCGCAAGATATATTCTTGAGGCTCATAAAACTGCCGGTACTCTACCTACCAATGCTGCTCTTTGCAAGTCCATTGTATCAACAGAATTGGTAACCAAGATTGCTGAAAGTTATGGCGCAACCATGTTTAATGTTTTAACTGGTTTCAAGTTTATCGCTGAAAAAATTCAAGAATTTGAAGATAAGCATAATCACACCTACATGTTTGGTTTTGAAGAAAGTTTTGGCTATCTTATTAAACCCTTTGTTCGTGATAAAGATGCTGTCCAAGCTGTCTTAATTGTTGCTGAAATTGCTGCTTATTATCGCTCACGCGGTTTAACACTTGCAGATGGTATTGATGAAATCTACAAGGAATATGGTTATTTTGCTGAAAAGACTATTTCTGTTACTCTTTCAGGTGTTGATGGAGCTGCTGAAATCAAAAAAATTATGGATAAGTTCCGTGATAAAGGACCAAAACAGTTCAATGCCACTGATATTGTTAAGACTGAAGACTTCCAAGCACAGATTTCAACTACAGCTTCTGGAGTTGAAAAGCTAACAACACCGCCAAGCAATGTCCTCAAATATACTTTATCAGACGATTCTTGGATTGCAGTTCGCCCATCAGGAACTGAACCTAAAATTAAATTTTATATCGCAACTGTCGGTGATTCATTAATAGATGCGGAAAGAAAAATTGCCCATATAGAAAAAGAAATTAATCATTTTGTGGAACAATGATGAAATTCATAATATAAAAACGAGCAGGTTTAAAAATCCTGCTCGTTTTTATATTATGAATAGTAAATAAGAACTCATCATTATGGCTGCCTAACAAGTCAGATCTTATATTTTTAGGCTTGCTGGGTCATTTGCATACGGTAATAAACTCCTTTTTGTGCCATCAGCTCCTTATGTTTTCCATGTTCAACAATATTACCGTCAACCATTACAAGAATAATATCTGCATTTTGAATTGTGGACAGTCTGTGAGCAATGATGAAACTTGTCCGATTTTTCATCAGTTTTTCAAAAGCTTCCTGTACTAAACTTTCTGTACGTGTATCAATTGACGAAGTGGCTTCATCTAAGATTAAGATTTTAGGAATATGGACAAAAATACGCGCTATGGTCAGTAACTGCCTTTGCCCTTGCGACAGTGACTCTCCAGCATCAGCTAGGTAAGTATCATAGCCTTGCGGCAATTGTTGGATAAAGAAATTTGCATTGGCTGCTTTTGCTGCTGCAATGATCTGATCTCTGCTAGCTTGCGGATAGCCAAAAGCAATATTCTCCAAAACAGTAGCCGTTTTTAGCCATGTTTCTTGTAAAACCATTCCAATCTGTCTACGGTAGGAAGTCTTTGTATATTCTTTGATGGACTGTCCATCTAATAAAATATGACCGCTATTTAAATCGTAAAACCGCATCAACAGATTAATGAGTGTTGATTTACCAGCACCGGTTGGCCCAACAATAGCTACCTTAGACCCTTGAGGAATATCCATCGATAAATTTTTGATCAGTGTCTGATTTTTATCATAACCAAAGCTGATCTTATCAAACTCAAAAGATCCTTTGACAGAATCGCTTAGTAAAATTTTTGTGCCAGAATCCTTTGCTTCTTTTTCATCCAAAATGAGGTAAACTCTCTCGGCACAAGCTAGAGCACTTTGCAATTCTGATAAAACAGCTGTAATGTCATTAAATGGTTTCGTATATTGTGTTACATAATTTAAGAAGGTTGTTAGCTGTCCAACTGTAAAATGACCAGCTATAATACGAAAAGCACCTATCCCTGCTAATAAAGCATAGATCAAAGCATTAATAAAGCGAGTTGCCGGATTGATAGTTGATGAATAAAAAATGGCTCCCTGAGAATAGTCGGCATAGCTTTCATTTAACTGCTTAAAGCGATCAATAAATTGTTCTTGTGCATTAAAACTTTGAATCAGACTTTCTTGGCGTAAACTTTCTTCAATATGCTGTGTAAATTTTCCTCTTGCTCGTGTCTGATTTTGATAAAGCGAAAAACTTTTTCTGGCAATAAAGCGTGCTACAAACAAAGATAAAGGGGTCAAAGCTAAAACTAAAAATGCCATTAATAGATCTAATTTAGCCATAGTAATGATCGTCAAAATAATCGTTAGAAGTCCTACAAAAAACTGATTAAAGACCATCAAAAGACCATTGGACAGCTGCTCCACATCTGTTGTCATGCGGCTTACTAAATCACCTGAAGAATGTCTGTCCAGATAAGAAATAGGAAGACGGTATATTTTGTCAATAATCTTCTGCCGCAATGTCTGCGTATAAATAAAGACCAGATGATTGTAAATAAGAGGGTTTAACCATTGAATCAAAGTATTGAAGAGCACAACAAGGATCATTTTAAAGATAATCATCGGTAAGATACGATGAACATCTTTAGCAATGACAGCATCAACTGCCTGTCCAATTAAAACAGGAAAATAAACAGTTAGCCCAACTTGGATAAAAATACCAAGAAGGGCGCAAAAAACGAGTTTCTTTTGCTTGAGGATATCTGCTGTCAGTCGTTTAAGAATACTTTTATTATTTTTAGCTTTCACGGGCAGCCTCCTCTTGTGGATGTTGCGAATAATGAATCTCTTGATAAAGGGAAGTTGTCTCAAGCAGCTGTTCATGACTGGCTAGAGCAAGCTGTCTTCCTTGATCCAAAACTAAAATATTATCAGCTTGCAAAAGGCTGTTGGTTCTCTGAGATACCATGATCAAAACAGTATCTTTTAAATTTTGTTTAATCGCACTAAGCAATTTAGTCTCCGTTAAATAATCAAGGGCCGATGTGGCATCATCTAAAATAAGAACAGGAGATTTCTGAAGTAAAGCACGGGCAATCGTTAGGCGTTGTCTTTGGCCTCCTGAAAAATTACGGCCAAAAGCTTCCACCTGAGCATTTAGCTTTCCCTTTTTTTCATTGACAAAATCTAAAGCCTGAGCCATATCAAGAGCTTGCCAGAGCGCTTTATCTGTAACTTCTTCTTTAATTCCCAAAGTTAAATTTGAACGAATAGTTCCTTGAAATAATTCAGATTTTTGAGGAACTAAGCGAACCCATTGGCGCCACTCCTTAAGCGTTTCAGCACTTCTATGCTTTTGAAAAAGACTGACTCTTCCTTTTTGCGGAACATATAGATGCATCAATAATTGAATCAAGCTCGTTTTTCCAGATCCTGTTCCCCCAATAATTCCAAAAAATGAAGCATTGGGAACAGTAAAAGAGATATCCTGCAAAACAGGACTTGCTGCATGAGGATAAGTAAATGTTACGTTTTCAAGCTTATAGACGATATCTTCTTTTACAGTTTCTAAAGGTAAAGCTTGAGTAATATTTTCTTCTTTTTGTTCAAATACTTGATTAATCCTTTTAGCACTTATAAAACTTTGATTCAAAGAAGAAAGCATCATCGTTAGTTTTAAGAGTTCTACCAGGATTTGCAGCAAGTAATTTACCAAAGCAATTAACATTCCTTGGGTTAAAACATTATCTGCAATTGCTAGCTGCCCCTGCCAAATAACAATAATCAGCGTTGCATTTACAAAAAAATAGGTCAAAGGCGTAATCAAAGTGGCTAAGCGTCCTGTTTTCAATTGCCAATTTGTATAAGTCTCATTATTTTCTTGAAAATTCTTCTCTTCAGCTTGAACTTGACCAAATGCTCGAATAACACGGTTGCCTTCTAGTTGTTCACGTGTTAAGCTAACAATTTCATCCGTTAGCCGGCGAAGATGAGCATAAAGCGGATTGACAACTACTGACAATAGATAAACTAATAAAAACAGAGCTGCCACCATAGCCAAAAACCAAACGGTAAGACGGGGACTGATAAAGAAGGCCATTAAAACAGAGCCAAAAACGATAATAGGCGCTCGTAAAAAAAGTCTTAAGAATTGATTAATCCCCGTTTGAATCTGATAAGTATCACTGATTAAACGCGTGACCAGGCTTGAAGTGGTCAATTTATCTCTGCTTTCCTTAGGCAGCCGCATGATTTTTTCAAAAAGATCTTGACTTAGCTTTTTAGTATAGCCCACTGCTGCTCTTGCTGAGAAGTATTGTGCAAAAATAGCTACTATAATATTTAATAGTGCTAATAAAATCAGAAAGAAAATCATCAAATAGAGATGATTTTTATCATTATGAGGGATGTAACGATCTACTAATCTAGCAATTACTAGCGGTACCAAAAGCTCAAAAGAAGCTTCCAGCAATTTAAAAAGAGGACCTAACAGTGTTTCTTTAATATACCCTTTAAAATAAATCAATAATTTCTTCATTTTCTCTACACTGCTCACTATCTTTGAAACTTGCTGACGAATTGTATCAACAGAAGATTTAAACTAACTTGTTTGGCATAATAAATATTGCCGCCATTCTTATAAAGCTCACCGCCTCCATAAAATAAAGCAACTGCATTAAAGTAACGATAGGTTTTACCCGTCTTATTGCCTAAACTAGGGGCTACGACATTTTTAGAATAGCGTTTTGCCAATTTAATGGTGTTCTTCCCTCCATTTTTTGAAATAAAGCCAATGTAATTCTTGCCAAAGTTATAAGCTTGAACAGCTGACCAGACGTCTGTTTTCTTTTTTTGAGCTTCCTCCAAATTATCTGATAGGACAGTGATTCCCTGCCTCACACTTTCACGGCTGTCCCTTATGGTATTTTTAACTCCGCTGGAGCTTTCACTTGACTGCATTAAATCTTCCTCTTGCCCTTTCGTTTCTGTATATATCATGGCTAAAACAAGATTTTCATTGGCAGTCGTATCATTTTCATCAAGTACCTCTCTTACCATCGTTCGATAAGAAAGGACGTTTTTGACATTTTGATAAGTCGTAAATGTTCGATAGGCAATAAAGATAAGGAGAGCCAGTAGAACTATGCTAATTATTTTTTTCTTCATATTACTTATTTTGTATATCTTCAATATTTTTTATCAAGATCGAATAAGTTCCATTTTGATTTTGAATAAACTCCACTGATTCAGCATCCTGATAAATATTATTAGGGACTAAAAGTTCAATACCATTTGATAAAGACAGCTTTTGACTTTCCATTTTTTTGATTTGAGGTGAGTGATCAATGTCAGCTACTTTTACAGATTCTGGAATAGAATCTTTTAATTCATCAACAAAAGTCAAACGGGCTGTCAAATTAGAATCAAACAGCTGATTAGCTAATTTTTTTGGGGATAGCTCTTGATCTTCCTCTAAATTTTGGTAAATAGCAGACTTCATTTTTGATTGAAAAATAAAGTCATCCTGATTAAAATCATCAGCCACCTTTTGTGCTGTTTGCTCAACCATTTTGATAGATTTTTTTAAGGATTGCTCTGGTTTTACTTTAAGCAGATTTTCTGAGAAATAATTTGCAAAAGAACCATTATGCTTGATGCGTTTTTCAATCAGATAATACTGATGCGACTGCCGATTAATAATTAAAGCTTCATCTGGAGCCTGCGTGGCACTGGGTAAAGTGTTTTGTGTCAGCTGAATGGGCTTATCACCGTCATTTGTGATATGGGTCAGATTTTCTTTTAAAGCTATGCGCAAAAAAGCAAAATGTTCTATCCCTTCTTTGTCAAATTGGATAAATACTAAATCATTAGTTTTACGACTGTCACTGCTGACAAATTCTTCTTTCCAGGCTTGAGCAATAGAAACCGATGCTGTTTCAAAATCATCATTTAAATAGCTTAAGAAAGTATTATCTTCTGTCAGCAGGCCTCTTTTGGCATCTGCTGAAAAAACTTTGGTAAGTTTCTTTTGAAAATAAGCCTCAATTTTGGGTGTTATTGTCAAAGGTTTTTGAGATAGCATCAAATTGATATCATCCGTTGTCAATTGATGAATCACTATCTTCTTTATATAAAAATCCATTAAACCAAGCTTTCATAGAGAGGAAAAGCATCTGTCAATGCTTTGACTTCCTGACGAACGTCATCTAAAACAACTGTATTTTCGGTATTTTCAAGTGTTTTAACAATAAGTTCAGCAACCTTACGACACTCCTTTTGCCCAAAACCTCTTGCAGTTACTGCTGCTGTGCCAATACGGATTCCTGATGTTTTAAAAGGAGACAGTTTTTCAAAAGGAATGGCATTCTTATTCAAGGTGATATGCACCTCATCCAAAATATTTTGAGCTACCTTCCCATTTTCAACAACTTTTGTGACATCCACTAAGAAAAGATGATTTTGGCTGGCACCAGAGATGACTCGAAAATGGTCATGCTTATTGAAAATTTCTACCATAGCCCTGCAGTTATCAATAACTTTCTGAGCATAATCCTTAAAAGCAGGATCTAAATTTTCTTTAAAAGCTACTGCTTTAGCCGCAATAACATGCTCTAGAGGACCACCCTGAAGACCTGGAAAAATAGCTGAATTAACTTTTTTAGCTAAGTCCTCATCGTTTGTCAGAACGAGTCCACCGCGAGGGCCGCGAAGTGTTTTGTGAGTGGTTGTTGTGGTAATATGGGCATAAGGTACTGGACTTGGATGCAGTCCAGCAGCGACAAGACCAGCAATATGAGCCATATCAACCATCAATTTAGCACCGACTTGATCGGCAATATCCCGAAATTTTGCAAAATCAATAATATGAGAATAAGCGGATGCACCAGCAACAATTAACTTAGGTTGAACTTCTTTAGCCTGCTCCAGTATTTGATCATAATCCAGCAATTCCGTTTCTGGATCTACATTGTAAGCGACAAAGTGATAGGTCTTGCCAGAAAAACTGACAGGTGAACCGTGTGTCAAATGACCGCCAGCAGCTAAATCCAATCCCATAACGGTATCTCCCGGCTGAATAAGAGCCATGTAAGCTGCGGCATTAGCTTGACTTCCTGAATGAGGCTGAACATTAGCGAATTTAGCTCCAAAAAGTTCCTTGGCACGTTCAATAGCTAGATTTTCCACAATATCAACGCATTCTGTACCGCCATAATAGCGTCGGCCCGGATAGCCTTCAGCATATTTATTTGTTAAAATAGAACCTTGTGCTTTCATAACAGCCTTAGAAACAACATTTTCAGAAGCAATCAGTTCAATATTATTCTGCTGACGTTTTTCTTCTGCGTGAATCGCTTCCCAAAGTTCCTTGTCATAAGTTTCATAACTCTCTTTATCAAAAATCATTTATTTTCTCCTTACAAATTAAAAAATAATATCACTAACACAATTCTGAATATCAGTCTGTGTAATACTTCCTTGACGTAAAATTTTAGCTCTTGGTTTTGAAAGATCTAGTATCGTGGAATCAATACCTTTTATAGCAGAATCATCTTCAAGCCCTATCACTTGAGAAGGAAAGAACTTGCAAATCTCATGAAACTTTAAGCCGCTTTTTTGTCCCGATAAATTGGCTGAGGGACCTATAAGAGGACCGCACGCCTTAATATACGCTAAGGTTTTTGGATGGCTAGGAACCCGAAAACCTACTGTAGACATACCCGAATTGATCCAAGCAGGTACTTTTTCATTAGCTTTTAGGATAATTGTTAAAGGACCTGGGAGAAAAGCTTGATAAAGTTTTCTTAAAAAAGGAGGGTATTCTTTTGAAAAATGTAAAATATCCTCTAAAGAAGCAACATTCAAATTCATCGCTTTTTCTTTGGGACGTCTTTTCAGATCATAAACATTTTCGACTGCTTTTTGATGCAATGCTTGGGCAAAAAGGCCATAAACTGTTTCTGTAGGTAAAATAACTGCTTGATTCTCTCTTAGAGCTTTTTCTATTTTATCCATCATCCACTACAACCATTCTATCTTTGCCAAATATATCTTGTAAAAGCCGAACACGTTTTTCAGGGAAATAATCTTCAAATAGCCGAACGACTTTTTGACCTTGCTTATAGCCAATTTCCAAATAAATTTTTCCTTTAGAGCTTAAATGCTGAGCAGCATTTTCAGCTATATTTTGATAAACAGCCAATCCATCCTGATCAGCAAACAGTGCTAGATGGGGTTCATGCAAAAGAACATTTTTTTCAACTTCTTTCTTATCTTCAAGAGCAATATAAGGTGGATTGGAAACAAGGATATCAAATTTTTCTGAAATATGGCTAAACACATCTGAATGCAAAAAAGCCACTGTCAGATGATTGATCTGAGCATTCTCTCTGGCTACTTCTAAAGCTTTCTCTGAAATATCACTCGCTGTGATATCCCAACTTGCCCTTTCCTTAGCTAAGGACAATGCAATAGCACCGCTTCCAGTACCAATATCTAAAACTTTGGAACTTGCCGCATCATTTTCTGCCAAGATAAGCTGAACCAATTCTTGTGTTTCAGGTCGGGGAATAAGAACATGCTGATTAACCAGTAAAACCAAATCTGAAAAATGAACTTGTCCAGTGATGTATTGGGCAGGAATATGCTGTTTTAACTGAAGCATAATTTCTTCCATTAATTCCAAATCAGCTGCCTTAATCTCTTTTGCCTGATGAAGGATAAACTTTGTGTAGTCCCACCCTTTAATTTCCCTAAAGATATAAGACAAGCTTTCTTTTTCTTCACCTATACTGCTTAATTGGTCCTCATAGCGTGAAATAGCTTGTGCGTAGTTCATCCTTGTCCCAACTCTTCTAGCTTTTGTGTTTGATCATAAAGTACTAAAGCATCAATCACCTCATCTAACTTACCTGATAAAATACTGTCCAATTTTTGCAGTGTTAAGCCAATACGATGATCTGTTACGCGATTTTGCGGAAAATTATAAGTACGGATCCGTTCAGAACGATCTCCTGTGCCAACTGTTGATTTACGTTCGGCATCTTGCTCATCCTGAGCAATTTGTGCAAAGTGATCTGCAACACGAGCACGGATGATCTTCATAGCTTTATCGCGGTTTTTCTGCTGGGTTCTCTCCTCCTGCATTTCCACTTTAATTCCCGTCGGAATATGAATCATACGGACTGCAGTTGCTACTTTATTAACGTTTTGTCCGCCAGCACCAGAAGCATGGTAAATATCAACGCGAAGATCTTTAGGGTCGATATCATATTCAACTTCTTCTATTTCCGGCATTACCAGTACAGTTGCTGTTGAGGTATGGACCCGCCCTTGACTTTCTGTGACAGGAACGCGCTGGACGCGGTGGGCGCCTGATTCATATTTTAATTTTGAATACACAGATTGTCCTGAAACCATAGCAACAACCTCTTTAATCCCTCCGACACCATTGACTGAAGTTTCCATAACTTCAAATTTCCAGCCTTGATTTTCAGCATACTTTTGGTACATGGCTAAAAGATCACCCGCAAACAAAGCAGCCTCATCTCCTCCTGCAGCCCCTCGGATTTCCAGGATAATATTCTTATCATCATTTGGATCTTTGGGTAAAAGTAAGATTTTAAGTTTTTCTTCGTATGCTTCCTTAGCCCCTTTAGATGTTTTGAGTTCTTCCTTAGCCATTTCTTCTAACTCAGGATCGTCCGAAGACTCTTTAAGCATTTCCTCGGCATCTGAAATGGTCTGAAGAATTTTTTTGTATTCTCGATAAGCTGTTACTGTTTCGCGTATAGCTGCTTCTTCTCGCGATAATTCCATAAAACGTTTAGTATCGCTAACAATATCAGGGTCACTTAGCAGCTCTCCAAGTTCCTCATAACGGTCTTCAACTGACTGCAATTGTTCATAAATGTTCATTTTTTTGCCTTTCCTTACTCACTCATTTATGCTTTGGTATTTTGAAAATAATAACAATTAGCCTAACTTGTTTTACTAAAATAGAAGAAAATTATGTTTTAATTTCTGGATGAAAGTAATGCCTGCGGCATACTGGGATATAAGTTTCATTGCCGCCGATTTGAATCTGATGGCCTTGATAAACAGGCTGACCATTTTCAGTTCTTAAGACCATTGTAGCCTTTTTAGAGCAAAATTGACAAATGGTTTTAATCTCCTCAATTTTATCGGCTAAAAGCAAAAGATATTTGGAACCTTCAAACAGTTCATTTTTAAAATCGTTTTTTAAACCAAAAGCCATGACAGGTATTTGCAAATCATCAACAATTTTTGCAAGATCATAGACATTTTGTTTGGTCAAAAACTGGCTTTCATCAATTAAGATACAATAAGGCTTAGGGGATAAGTCCTTGATATATCTGTAAATATCTAGATTATCTGTGATAGGGATTGCTCTTTTGCTCATGCCAATTCTGCTTGCCACGACCCCAAAGCCATCTCGTATATCCAGAGCACTCGTCATGATAACAACCGGCTTTCCTTGTTCTTCATAATTATGAGCAACCTTTAAAATTTCTATTGTTTTTCCTGAATTCATGGTTCCGTATTTATAATACAGCTGTGCCAAGTTGCCTGCCTCATCTCTTATTGATATCTTATCTATTTTACCATAAAAATAGGCAAGTAGCATTTAAGTTAATAAAAAAAGAAACAGCCTGTTTAGAGATATTCTTTCCCAATCAGTCAGTTAGCTCCCTTCTCTGCCTTCAAATTAGATAGTATTTTCACTCTGATCAATAAGCAAAATCTTCTCATTACCATTGCCAAATCTGCCAAAATAACTATTTGAAGTCAATTTCTTTTTCTAAAAAACCATTTTTCTTTTAAAAAGTGTTAAAATAAAGGCATCATAATAAAGGAGGCAAAACTATGCCATTTGTTAAAATTGATCTATTTGAAGGCCGTTCTCAAGAACAAAAAAACGAGCTTGCCCGTGAAGTAACAGAAGTCGTTTCACGTATTGCTAAAGCGCCCAAAGACGCTATTCATGTCTTTATCAATGATTTGCCTGAAGGAAGTTATTATCCACATGGCGAAATGAAAAAACGCGAGTAAGCAAAAAATACTAAAATCAAAATAAGCTGATGACCTAAACTTTCTACAAGAAAAAAGCAGATTGATAGAGACTTACAAGAATATAAGGGAACAAAAGTTTAGTTTTACGACAATAACACGTTTACTTGTCAAACCCTTTTTATATCTCATCTTAACCTCAGCTTTAAAAAGCCTTATTCTATAAGATATAACCATTAAAGGAGTTAATAAATGCAGGTGCAAAAGACTCTTCATATGATGGGAACGACCATTGATATTTTGGTGGAATCCGATCAGGCAAAAGAACTGCTTACAAATGTTTGTTATTTTTTACAAATATATGATCATCGCTTTAGTGCTAATAGGAATGATTCTGAATTAATGGCTGTGAATAACAGTGCCGGTATCAAAGCTGTTCAGGTAGAACCTGAATTGTTTGAATTGATTGAAATCGGGAAAAACCAAAGTCTTACACAGCCAAGCAATCTTGATATTGCTATTGGTTCTCTCGTTAAAATTTGGCATATTGGTTTTGATGATGCTAGGCTGCCAAGCCAGGCTTTAATCAAAAAACAGCTAGCTCTTATCAATCCACATGATATCATTTTAGATGCTAAGGAACAAAGCATTTTTCTAGCAAAAAAAGATATGCAGATTGATCTAGGTGCTCTGGCAAAAGGATACATTGCTGATAAACTAATGATGTATCTGAAAGAACAAGAAGTTACTTCTGCTATGATAAATTTAGGCGGCAATCTATTAGTGTATGGCTCTAACCCAAATCGTTCCCAGGGATTTTGGCATATCGGAATCCAAAATCCTAAGCTGCCTCGAAATCAACATATAGGTCTGCTTAAAGTTTACAATCAGTCTGTTGTGACCTCTGGCATATATGAACGCCATTTCCAAACTAAAGGCGAAGATTATCATCACATTTTTGATAAAAAGACGGGTTATCCTATCAAAACTGATATGGCAAGTCTTACAATTGTTTCAGCTTCATCACTGGATGGTGAGATTTGGACAAGCCGTTTATTTGGTTTACCGATCCCTCTGGCTTTTAAAACCATCAATCAGACAGACTTTATTGAAGGGATTATTATTACAAGAGAGAATCAGCTTCTTATCTCAGACGGTCTTAAACACATTTTTACGTCATACTACTAACATTCATAGAAAAGAGGACTTCATATGATGACTCTCATAGGGTTAGTTGGTACTAATTCAGAAAAATCAACCAACCGCCAACTGTTACAATATATGCAAAAACATTTTGCAGACAAAGCCAAAATTGAATTAATTGAAATTAAAAATATCCCCATTTTTAATAAACCTAGCCATCACAAAATACCGATAGAAATAACAGAGATAGCTAAAAAGATTGAAGCTGCAGATGGTGTCATTATCGGCACACCAGAGTATGATCACTCTATTCCTGCTGTTCTTATGAGTGCTTTGGCTTGGTTGTCTTATGGTATTTTCCCCTTGCTTAACAAACCTGTTATGATCACTGGAGCTTCATTTGGGACTCTTGGCTCCTCTCGAGCTCAATTACAGCTTCGCCAGATTCTTAACGCCCCAGAGATCAAAGCCAATGTTCTTCCCGATGAATTTCTGCTTTCTCATTCGCTGCAAGCTTTTGATAAAGAAGGCAATCTGATTGACTTAGAAACCCGCCAAAAACTAGAGGCTATTTTTGATGATTTTCGTCTTTTTGTGAAAATGACCAAAAAACTGCAACATGCTCAGGATCTTTTAAAAAAAGAAGCTGAAAACTTTGACTGGGAAAGTTTATAGAAGGAGGAAATGATGAAATTCGTAGGATTGGTAGGTTCTAACGCAGAACAATCATATAATCGCAAATTATTAGAATATATAAGAAAGCATTTTAAAACTAAATTTGAGTTGGAAGTGCTGGAAATTGATAAAGTTCCCATGTTTAATCAGGATCAAAATTGGCAGGATAGCTTCCAACTCCGCCTTCTCTACAATAAAATGATACGAGCAGACGGTGTCATTATTGCTACCCCTGAACATAATCATACCATCACTGCCGCTTTGAAAAGTGTCTTAGAATGGCTCTCTTTTGAAGTGCATCCTTTTGAGAACAAACCTGTTATGATTGTCGGAGCTTCATACTATGATCAAGGCACTTCACGTGCTCAAGCACACTTACGAAAAATTTTGGATGCTCCAGGGGTCAGTGCTTATACTTTGCCAGGAAATGAATTTTTATTAGGTAAAGCTAAAGAAGCTTTTGATGATGAGGGCAATATTATTAGTGAAGCTACGATAACCTTTCTTGAAACTTGTTTAGATAATTTTATCAGTTATGTAGGGGTTGTCTCAACATTAAAAAAACCAAGACCAATTGAAAAAGAAGATCTCGACTGCAAGCACCCTATTTCAACTACAGTTACAGAAGTTGATCCTGACGATCCTGAATGGGTTGACAAGGTTGCTGAAATTACAGGAGCTGTTTCAGGAGATACTTATGTCAAGCTGGATCACGGCATTTTGACAGTTGATCAAATCAATATGTTCTTAAAAGCAATGCCCTTTGAATTGACCTATGCTGATGATAATAATCAATTTCTTTACTACAACAATACCCACCAAGATCCTGATACAATGTATGCTAAACGTATCCCATCTCAATCAGGAAGCCGTCTGTCAACCGTTCATCATTCACTGCCGCCTACACGTATGAAGAATGTCGAATGGGTCATTGGTACACTTCGCAATGGAAATCAGGAATATGTTCGAACACTTATCCCTAATTCTAATCCAGCTGTCCTCAATACCCATAATTACCAAGCCATGTATTATCCAGACGGATCCTATGCTGGTATTAATGAAATTGTCTTCAACTTTAAACCTTGGCTGGATTGGTATCTCCAAACAACTGGACAAACTTTAGTTGGAGGTGCAGATGCGACTTCTGGAGCTTCTGATAGCAGACATAGCCTTAATACAGCTGATGCCACCTCTGGAGCTTCGCAACATTAAGAATAAGGATACAATCCATCACTCAAAAAGTTCAACTTTGCTATTCCAGCTTAGCAAGCACACTTCTATCAACTTTTAAAGTCCAGTCAGTTAACCACTAGGACTTGTTGTACTTAAGATAAGAAGATTTAAAGGATAGAGCATACATGTTCTGTCTTTTTATATGGATTCTATGGATTTAAAATCATCTATTAGATACACGATCAAATTATAATGAATTTTCATTATCTATCCATAGGACTATGGTTTTTAATACTATTTTATTTCTATTTCTTTACAGAAATGCTACTAAAATGTAAAGAAAGTGTAGTTGGAAATCAGGTCAATTCATGATAAACTGTCTATTATTGTTGTTTTATCATTTAAAACTAATAATAATAGTAACAGATTAAATGCGAAAGGAATATCATGGAAAAGAAAATATTTAGTAAGCGAAAAACAAAGGTTGCTGGACTTTGCGGAGCTGTATTAACTTCTGCTGCTATTGCTATGGGAACAAGTGCACCGATTCAAGCAGATGAAACAGCTGAAGCTGCTCCCCAGGTTAATGTTGAAGCTGCTGAACAAACACAAACTTCAGAACAAGAAACCAGTGCGCAAACACAAGCAGCAACAGAAACAAGCTCAGTTGCTGAGACAGAAGCTTCTACCAGTACTGCAGCTGAACAAAATAACCCTCAGTCAAGTCTGCAAACAGTCACACAAGCTGATCAAACTGCCTCTCAAGCACAAGCTGCCGACCAGCAAACTGTCGCTGATACCAACAATACTAGCAACAAGCCAAGCACTGCTGCAACTGATAGCAATACTAATGCTTCTAGTTCACAGCAAACAAGAGCCAGCCAAGCAAGCAACAGCAGTCAAACAGCCGCTAATCACAGTACTAAAGAGGCATATGGCAGCACAAACTTTGACAGCACTTTAAACGCTTACGATAAAAGTGCTAACGTTGCCGATATTGTTTACAATGGCAAAAAAGATGAGTTTATCGTTGTTAATAATCCAAATGCAAAATATGAACCAAACGCACAAGAAATCGCTAAATATCTAAATGAATACCTGACAGAACTGCGCAGAATTAATAATATCAATATTCCTGTCCCTCCTGTTAGTCAATTAATGCAGAATTACGCACAGGCTCGTGCTGATGAAGAAGCTAAGGAACAAAATGGTTTAGATCATGGTACTAAGTTGGACTTTCCAAATGGGCCTAGATGGCGCTCTGAAAACGGCCATATGGATAGCTTTGACACTATCCGCCGCACCAATGCTCAAGGCCAGACTCTCTCTTCTGACAAAGCAACAGCTTATTATTTAGCACTTAATTGGTTTGCTGACTATTTCAATATCTTGGCAAATGATAATGACGGTAAACAAACATTCGGACACGCCATCAGTATTCTAGGTACTGGAGGTAACGCAATGGGATTAGGTTTTGCTGCAGGTCAAGGAAATGAAAGGGATTCTTGGTATGCTCAGCTTGAATTTTCCGGTACTAACGATGGAGTGGATACCTCAGGCTTCTCTGCTGCTAGAAACGCTAATGGGGAATGGGTTCTGTACTACAACGGCAGACCTGTTCGATTCCTGCCAAATACCACTTTTTGGTATATTCAAGCAGCTGCCAACCCAAATCACAATAATCGTCCTAATCAGCCTCAAGATCCAGGAGCTAATGGACAGCCACAAAAACCAGCAGCAGGCCAAAAACCTGTCACTGCTAAAGCAAAACTCATTGAAAACAGCAACAATGCTTTGAGCAGTAATTCTGACCAAACTCAGCTGCTTCCTAATACAGGAGATAAACAAAGCACTGCAAGTACTCTAGCTGTTTTAGGAGGAACTCTGGCTTTAGCTGGTCTAGGAATTTACCTTCTATCAAAACGTCAGTTTAAGAAATAATACCAATGCTAAAGTTAGCTAGTGTAGAGATAATAAAATATAAAATCTGAAGAGAACGAGATTCGTTCTCTTTTTTTGGCTAAGTAAAAGCAACATTTTATATAGATCATTTACTGCTATAAAAAATAAGTTAAGATCCCTTTTCTTAACTTATCTTTTATATCTATATGACTTGTTCTGATCTTTATGATTTAAATAAAGCAGTGATTAGAGAACTTTGCCCTTACTTATCTCTTTTATCTAACAATGCTGTTTGATGCTGATAATATTTATAGAGGGCTGCATAACGGCCACTGTAATCTGACCGCCAAGGTTTATCGCGGCCACAAAAATGGAGAAAAACAGTGTTTTTAATGACCCAGTCTAAATTCCACTCTCCCCAGCTGCGGGCAAAATAAAGCATATCATACCTTGTATCATAATTATAGACTTGATCTGGTATTTGTTTTATCTGTGTGCCATACAAAGCATTAAGAATATCTTGGTCAGGTAATAATAAAGTTCCTGCTTTTTTAGTAATATACTCCATAATATCCTGTCTCTTAATTTTATGACGGCAGGTTTCTAAATTCATCAGCAAAACCCCTGAATTAAAGTAACTTTCAGCCTCAAAATTATTCAGACGCAGCTTATTGACTAGATCTGTAATACTTTTATCAGCGACATGGCTTGCTGCTGCATAAAGCATATCTGCAATATCCAGGCGGTAAAGCGGCATGACATCATTTAAACAAAGAATATCAGCATCCAAATATAACATTTTTTCTAAATTTTGAGGAAGGTATTCCTGTGCTAGAAGGCGATAATAAATGGCTTCAGGATAACGGCTGCTCACAGGAGCATCCTTAAAATCCTCTTCTCCAATGACAACAGGAACATAATCAATCCCCAAAAGCAGGCAAAAATGTTTAATCATTTTATTCTTTTTAAGAGGGCGTTTCTGTAGAATATAAACAGTTATATTTTTACAAGAACTTGTCTGATAGACAGAATACAAGGTCACTTTAAATTGTTCAACAAAATGATCATCAATCGAAAATAATAAATTTAGTGTTTCCATAATTCTATTCTAGCACCTCTATAAATAAAAATAAAGGTGGGTTTTAGCTGAGAATACCGGTAAGTGAGGCTATTTAGCTGCTTATAAATTTTTTAAAAAAAGAAGACTTTGAACTGTCTTCTTTATTTTAGTAATTTTGCTTTTTTGAGATAATCTTGTGCGACTGCTCTAGCTGATCTGCCTTTAACCTTCACTTGATAGTTCATTTCTCGCATCTGATTTTCAGTAATTTTACCGGCAAGCTTGTTAAGAATTTTTCTTAGCTCAGGGTGTTTTTTCAGTAAGGCTTCACGCATTAAAGGGGCTCCCTGATAAGGCGGAAAGAGCTGCTTTGTATCTTTCAGAGTTACCAAATGATACTGTTTAATTTCAGGATCCGTCAAATAGGCATCTGTAATGTCAATATTCCCTTTTTGAATAGCCTGATAGCGTAAAGCAGGCTCCATAGTAGATACTTGCAGATTAAGTCCATAAAGCTTTTGAAGGCCCTTATTTCCATCTTTACGGTCATTAAACTCAAGTGTAAAACCTGCTTTAGCTGAACTTTCAAGCTGCTTCAAATCAGCAATTGATTGTATCTGGTGTTCTTTTGCCAATTTTTTTCTAATAGCTACTGCATAAGTATTTTGATAGTTCATAGGCTTTAACAAAATCAATTTATCTTGTTTTAATATTCCTGCACGCGCAGCTTGGTAAACCTTTTGAGGATCATTTGACAGTTTTGGAGGATTTTTGAGAAGACTGGAAGTGACGGTTCCAGTAAATTCTGGATAAATATCAATGTCTCCTTTTTTGAGAGCTTCATAAAGAAAACTGGTTTTTCCAAAATTAGGTTTGATCGTAACTGAAAGATTGCTGTCTTTTTCAATCAATTCTTTATACATATTAATGAGAATTTCAGGTTCAGGTCCTAGTTTTCCTGCGATAACAACTTCTTCTTTTGCTTGACTAGCTTTAATAATATTAGGAAGGTAAGAAGCTGTTAAACCAATTAGCATCACTAAAAAGGCAGACATAATCTTTTTTAAAGAAGCCTTCTCCAAAAATTTGATAAGAAGATTAAAAAGAATAGCTAACAGAGCTGAAGAAATGGCACCAATTAGAATTAGAGAACTGTTGTTGCGGTCAATTCCAAGGAGAATAAAAGATCCAATTCCTCCAGCTCCTATTAAAGCAGCTAAAGTTGCTGTCCCAATAATAAGGACAGCTGCCGTTCGGATGCCTGAAATAATAACCGGCATAGCAAGAGCTAATTCAAATTTTTTAAGCCGTTCCCACTTAGACATACCAAAAGCCAGTCCAGCTTCTGTCAAACTAGGATCAATGGTGGTTAGGCCTGTTATAGTATTTTGCAAAATAGGAAACAATGCGTAAATAACTAGTGCCAAAACTGCAGGAACAGTCCCAATTCCCATAAAAGGAATAAATAAGCCAAGAAGTGCCAAAGAAGGAATCGTTTGAAATATCCCTGATATTTGTAAGACCACTTCTGAAATTCGCTTTTGATGGCAAATAACTATAGCTAAAGGAATGGCAATGATGATAGCCAGCAGCAACGAAAGCAAAGAAATCTGCAAATGTTCTATTAGTGACTGCACCCATTCCTCGAAGCGATCTTGAAAGGTCATAATGAGCTTGTTCATTGCTTCTCACCTCCAAATAGGTTAGCTACAAAGGTATTTGCAGGATGCTTTTCAATATCAATCGGGCTTGCTAGCTGGACAATTTCCCCGTTTTGAAAAACAGCAATGCGGTCAGCTAACTTTTTGGCTTCTTCAATATCATGCGTCACAAAAATAACCGTGATTCCTAATTCCTCTTGTAAAGAAAGCATAAGATCTTGCAATTGTTTTCTAGAAATAGCATCTAGAGCTGAAAAAGGCTCATCCATCAGCAGGATTCTGGGATTGGCAATGATAGCTCTTAAAATACCGACACGCTGCTGTTCCCCTCCTGATAGATCGTTAGGATAGCGTTTTAAATAATCATCAGCTGCTAAACCAACTTTATCTAACAGGCTTCTTGTTTTTTCAAATCGCTTTTTCTTAGACCATCCCTTCATTTCAGGGATCAGTTCAATATTTTCCTCTACTGTCAAATTAGGAAAAAGCGCAATTTGCTGCAAAACATACCCTATGTCTAAACGCAACTCCCGCAAAGGAAAACGTTCGATTTCTTTACGATCTAATAATATGCTCCCCTCACTAGGTTCAACCAAACGGTTAATCATTTTTAAAGTTGTTGTCTTTCCGCACCCGCTCGGGCCAACCAGGACAAAAAATTCTCCTTTAGCGACTTCAAAATTTAATTGATGGATAACTTCATCTCCATCATAAGATTTACTAATATTATCAAAACGAATCATAAGGTCTCCTTTGTCGCTTCTTCTTCTTTTTCACTAAAATAAATCTGCATCTGAGCCGATAATGCTTGATAATAACGCTCAGTCAGCTGAATAATACCTTTTTGCTCCTTTGCAGATAAGGTATTTAGCGCTTCTTCTTCTATTTTTTCTAAAGGCTGAATAATGGTTTCTGCATATTTTTTACCTTGCTGAGATAGCATTATCTTTTTCTCACGGCGATCTTTTTGATTTATAAGAAAACAAATATAGCCTTGCCTCTTCCAATTTTTCAAAGCAGCACTGACAACCTGTTTCGTTGAATAAGTTTTGGCAACAATCTGCTTTTGCGTAATTCCCTGTGGACTGTAATAAAGCCATAAAAGGATAAAGAGAGCCTTACTTTTGAGGCTGTTTTTTCGAGCATAGTGCTCATAAAGAGACATTTGTTGGTCAAAAATATGTAAGTATTGCTTCGTCTGTTTTTGTGATTTTCGCATTATGTATCTCCGCTTAAAAGCCTAACTTTGCTAAAAGTTTGTAACTGTCATTAAGAATGAATTCTTATTAATTTGAGGGCTATCGCTTTTTAGATAAAGCTCTCCTTTTCAGCATTTCTAAACTAGAATTAATTAGCAAGAATAATTAGTCAAATTATTTTACTAATTGACTGCTATTTTAAAAGATTGGGTAATTCCAATCTTTTAAAATACAGTATATCATTAAAGGTGTGACTTAAAGATTTTAATAAGTTATCATTGTCCTTACATTTTATCTCATTTCTGGTTCACTAAATCTAACTTTCTAAAATCCAAGCTGCATTTCTACACAACCGCAACTTATAGCACCAAAGCTTAAAATCTTTGTGCACGCACTTAGCAAATAACTAAAACGGAAATTGCAAAAAGTTTGTATTCAACATCCAATTAGGCAATTCACACCAAAGTCGAGGAATTTTTAATTTTCTTGATTCTTTTGCGTCTGCTTTTTATAAACATGGTCCTTAATAATCTGATAGATACTAGCCAAAATAGGCACAGCAATCAACATACCAACAATTCCTCCTAAAGCTGCACCGACAGTAATAGCTAAAAGAACCCACATTGAGGGAAGGCCTATTGAGCTGCCGACAACTCTTGGATAAATGACATTGCCTTCAAACTGCTGTAATAAGACAACAAAGACAACAAAGACAAGAGCTTGCGACAGAGACTGTGTCAAAATTAAAATGGTACCAATCGTCACACCAATATAAGGACCTACAACCGGTATCAAAGCAGTAAAAGCAATCATAACACCAACTGTAGCAGCATATGGAATATGTAAAAGACTCATTCCTGCTGCAGTTAAAGTTCCTAGTATCATAGCTTCCAAAGTCTGGCCAACAAAAAAACCATGAAAACGTCTGTGCAAAATTTCAACAAGGTAATGGACTGTTTTTGCATATTTTCCTAAATAAGTATCAACTAACAGATTAAACTGACGGCTAAGCTTCTCTTTGCTAGCCAGAACATACATTGAAAATACAATACTAACAAAAATTGAAATTAGAGTTGAAGCAATTGAGGTTACAGAAGTCAAAACATTGGTTAAGACGGATAAAAATTGATTCAAAATCTGGCGGCTGTAACCTGAAATTAATTTGCTGAGTTGTGCATCAGAACCAAAAGTGGCTAGTACTTTAGAAACTAATTTATTATTTTGAATAGTCCTAATCACAGCCTGGATGTCTTTAGGGTTAATAGACAGGAGCGACCTAACACTAGCGATTAAATCCGGCAAAACAATAGTAAAAATCAAAAAGACGACAAAGACAAATGTCGCATAAGCCAGAATCATCGATAAAGGACGTTTTACCTTTAAAAGGATAGGAAGGCTAATAAATTTATCATAGAGTCTCTCATAAGCACTCATGACAATATTAACGATATAAGCAATTGCCGCACCAGTTATGAAGGGAGATAAAGCTCTCAATATGGTATTAATAAAGTTAGCTCCTGCAGACCAATTTGCCAAAATAGCAAAGCAAATGAAAAAAATTAAAACAGGATAAGCGATATAGGATTTTTTTATTTTCATAGCTTTTATTATACACTAAAGTAGACCTAAAAGGCTAGCTTATGCTCAATATTCTTGATAAAATAACTTTCAATTTATAAATCCGTTCCATTAGAAGCGATAACCTTTTGATACCAAGTAAAAGATTTCTTTTTGAAACGCTTGAGTGTTCCCTTTCCTTCATTGTCGCGGTCGACATAGATAAAGCCATAGCGCTTTTTCATTTCACCTGTACCGGCTGATACCAAATCAATGCAGCCCCAAGTCGTATAACCTAAAAGTTCGACACCATCCTCATTTACAGCCTCATTCATAGCTTTAATATGCTCACGTAAATAATCAATCCGATAATCATCTTCAACATAGCCATTTTCATCTGGCTTATCTATTGCTCCCAAGCCGTTTTCAACGATAAACATTGGTTTTTGATAACGATCCCAGATAGCGTTTAATGTAATGCGAAGTCCAAGCGGGTCGATTTGCCAGCCCCATGCTGATGATTTCAAATAGGGGTTTTTAAGGGAAGCAAAAATATTACCTTGGCTTTCTTCCCCTGCTTTAGGATCGGCCGAGGCAACACGGCTTGAATAATAAGAGAAAGATACGAAATCAACTGTATTTTCTTTTAAAAGCTGCAAATCTTCTTGTGTCATGACGATATGTAAACCAGCACGCTCAAATTGTTTCTCAGCATAATGAGGATACTCTCCTCTTACTTGTACATCAATGAAGAAATAATTGGATCGATCCTCCTGCATTGCCTGCCAATAGTCAGCAGGATTGCAGGTATTGGGGTAATATTGGCCAGCGGCCAGCATACAGCCCACTTTGTTTTGAGGGTCTATTTCATGCGCTAACTTAGTTGCAATAGCCGATGCCACTAGCTCATGATGAGCTGCCTGATATTTAACTTCTTCTTCATTTTCGCCTGCTTCAAAATACAGGCCAGCTCCCATAAACGGAGCATGAAGAATCATGTTGATCTCATTAAAGGTTATCCAGTATTTAACCAACCCTTTAAATCGTGTAAAAAGAGTCCGGCAAAGACGTTCGTAAAATTCCAGCATTTTACGGCTGCGCCAACCGCCATATTCCCTAATCAGATGCATAGGACAATCAAAATGGGTTATGGTTACCAAAGGTTCAATACCATATCGATGACACTCCTTAAAGAGATTTTCATAAAATTGCAAGCCGGCTTCATTAGGCTCTAATTCATCTCCTTTAGGAAAAATACGTGTCCAAGCAATAGATAGACGATAGGTTTTAAAACCCATCTCACCAAAAAGTGCTATATCGTCTTTAAAATGATGATACATGTCAATAGCTTCTGCAGCTGGATAGAAATAGCCTTTTTTAAAAGTAAACATTTTTTTCTGACCAGCAATAATCGCAAAACGATCTGCCCCAGTTGGAATAAGATCAACATTAGCTAGGCCGCGGCCATCAAGATTATAAGCCCCCTCACACTGATTAGCTGCTGTTGCACCGCCCCATAAAAATTCTTTCGGAAATGGTTTTACATCTGTCATCTTTTCTACTCCTTTTCAAATAATAAATGGCAAAAATAAGAGAAGTTCTTTCTCTTATTAGTTATGACGGAAAAACAATTGATTAAAATCTATAAACCATAAAAATTTCTTGCCTACCTTATTAAATCTTAGAGATATCTTTTTAAAATAAGAGAAACTTTTCTATATCCTTCTTGAGTCAGATGCAGTCCGTCAGTTGTATTTTCTTCAGCTAAATTCCCTTTTTTATCTAACAAAGAAGGGTATAAATCAATATATTCAGCACCCGGCAGAGCCTGTATGCGCTGATTTAAAAGTTGAATATTTTTATTTTTCCTGATTTTGACTTTAGCAGCATATTGGGGATTTTCATTAACAGGCAAAAGAGAGAGCAAATAAATTTCTGTCCCTATGCTATAGACTCTAATCTGCGCTATCATATCAACTATTCTAGCTACAATATCAGATACAGCATAACCTTTGCCTAGATCATTAATACCAATCATTAAGAAAATTTTAGCAGGCTCTAAAGTCAGAGCTTGCTCTTGTAAGTGTTTTTGCAGCCAGATCGAATCGGTCCCAGCAATCCCTCTGTTGAACAAAGGCAAATCATGACCAAGGTATTTCTTTAAAGGAAAAAATTCAGTAATAGAATCTCCTGCAAATACAATACCGGCTTTCTTTGTTTTTATATTAGCCTTCTTAAAAGATTGTAAACGCTCTATTTGATAAGCCGCAAGATCAGTCCTACTCTCTTCCTTTTGCCTGCTTGCAATCGTTTGGTTTTGGTTTTTCATCTTTTTACTTCTTTCCTTATATTTTATAAAATACGAAAAAGAGCAGAAACAGAAAAAAAGGTCATGATGCTGCGCAAGCATTATTTTTTTCTGTTCCAAACTCTTACTTCATGCGTTATGGATCCAGCCATATTAAGTCATTTCAAGGGTTTCAAGTACTTCGTTATCATTATTACTCTTAGCTAGCTAATAAAACCCAGCTGATAAACGAGGAAGAAAAGGGCAAATCCTGCAAGGTAAATAATACCTGAAATAGACAGCCAGTAGAGCCAAGGTGATAGCTGATGTTCTTTATCATTAACTAAGGTGAAGTTTAGATAAGCATAAATTGGTGTTGTCAAAAATGAAGCAATCATAGCAAAACGCATCAAAGTAGCAACATCTCCTGCAAATAAAAGAACAATTAAGATACCTGCAATAGAAGTCAGCGTTATCCAAATATTTAAGTGTTTTTGACTGGCCTCTTTTTTATGAAACAATAAACGAAGACTTTCATTATTAGCACGTGAGTAACCATCAATAACAGTAATGGTTGTACCAAAAATACAAAGAAAAGCAATAAAAGCAATCAGCAGACGCGACCAATCCCCAATGGCATAAGCATACATATTAATAAACTGGGCAATATAAGCTGCACTTGCGCTCTTAACAGCTTCACCTGATCCAAATTGAATCATGGCACCAAGAGCCAGAAAAATGAAAGCAAGAATAGCCGTCCCGATATAGCCGACATTAAAGTCCAGAAGACCATCTTTATAAGTAACCTTGGTTGTCCGGCGCTTTTCAACAGTCCACATTGAATTGATAGCAGAAATCTCAATAGGAGCCGGCATCCAACCCATTAGTGCAATAATAAAAGGCAGAGCACTTAACTGCCAAGGTGAAGGAGCTTTAAAATCCGGAGACAGCTCTCTGTGTTTAAAAACGGCAATAACAACGGCTAAAGTTGTGGCAAGAGTTAAAGAAATCATCACAAATTTTGAAAGACCATCAAGAAATTGATAACCGCCAATTAAAAGCATAGCCCAGGTCACAACAATCAAAATAGTCGTTAATTGTGAAATAGACAGCCCAAAACCATTAGGAAAAATATTATATAAAATAGCTGCAGCCAAAATACCAACAGCTGCTGTATTAACAACAGCCGAAAAGATATTCATAATAAAAAATGCCCAAAGATAAAGGCTACCCTTATCTTTATACCCTTCAATAATACTTCTATTGTGCTGTAAAGTATATTGTGATCCAAAACGGAAAAATGGATACTTAAATAAATTAACCAAAAGTACAATAATAGCCAGTTGCCAACCATAAATTGCTCCTGCTTGTGTGGAAGACACAATGTGAGAACCTCCCACTGCTGCAGAGGCCATTAAAATACCTGGACCGAAAGCTCTAAATTTTTCTTTCCAAGTCGTTGAGCCAGCTTTTGTATTTTCTGTCATAAAACTTTTCTGCTCCTTTTATAAAAATTATCAGACTTTTCAGAATCTGATATATTGTTATTATAACACCACAGTAAAAAGAGTCAATATGGTTTTTCATGATTTTTCTAAAAATTACATTAAAAATTCAATTATTTCAAACGAGCAAAAAAGGGCAAGAGCAATTCAGAAAAAGTCATTTTTGCATCACTCTTGCTCTTTGAAGTTTTTAACAAGTCTTATTTTTCATCGTTAATGATTATGAAAATAGGCCTTTAATAGAATTGACCAGCCACTGCCAAATTTTTGTTAAAATACCCTTTCCAGATTCCAAGGCTTTATTAGCATCGAAATGGATATTAAGTCCTTTAAATGTTGATTGAGCTTTTGAAATAATACTGTTTTTCAAAGAACTAAGGGATGACTTAAATCCTTTGGTGTGAATGACTTCACTTTTAGATAATTTGATGGCAAAATTAACGATTAAGCTAATTTGGCTTTTAGACATTGAACGGTCAAGCCCATAGTTTTTTAAAGTACTCTCTACAATTTTGCGGGCCTCTGTTTCACTTAATTTTTCCCCTTTATCTGCAACAGCCGATTTTATATCGGTAAGGGCAACATTTAATTTATCAGCATCATAGCCCTTTTTCCCCTTATTCTCAGCATTAATACCAGACAGAGTATTCAATTCTTCTTGGGCCAGCCCTTTACTTTCATCTGAGACAGTCGCTCCATTTTCTTCAAGTGAATAATAAATACCAGCTAATGCTGACTCACCTGTAACTGCAATCGGAGCAGCCACAGTGATTTTGGCATGCTGAATTCCCAGCGTTACAGCAGCATTTCTATACATATCTTGAGTCACTTTTGTGATATTATTTGGTGTCTCAATCTTAACATTTAGTGTTTCATTGCTTCCTAATTTTTGAATCTTAACTGATGAATACAATTGTAGACTTGGATCATCAGCCACATTCATAATTTTAGCATAACTGCTAGTATTCAGTGTTTTTACTTTTGTATCCTTTTCAGCATTATATCCTAAAAGGTTTAGAGTCTGTGTCTTTTGTTCTTCGCTTAAAGAATAGCCCATTATATATTCAGGCTGGACATATGTCTCATCAATAACTTTCTGAACTGAGCTAGCATCATCAGCCTGAGCTGTTGCAAAGGACAAGAGAAAAACAAAGCAAAAACTCCAAAAAATAAGTATTTTTTTTAAACTCATAAGGTTTCCTTTCAAAAATAAGAATTTCATCAGCTTTTTTCATTATAGCACAAGCAACTAAAATAAAGCTAAATAGCTGACACAAATACAATGTCAGTAGCTAAAACTTTTTAATGATAGACATATTGCAATCATAGGAACTGTGTTTTCCTTACTAAAAGAAACCCGCAAAAGCGAGCTCCTTTTTCATAAAGAAATTTGATTATAAGATTGATTAAAAGCTTGTTTAACTTCCTCTTTCACCTGCTTAAAATCCTCAGATTTTTCTAAAAGACCATGTACAATAATCCGCTCTGTTGCTCCAGGATCCGTACAAGTCACTAAGGTCACTTCATTTTTTCCGGGACTGTCATTAACAACTTCAACATGTTCTGGTGTAACAGATTTCACTTCACTGATACGATAAGTATAGACTTTTTCTTTATCTGTAAGATAAATTTTCATTCCTTTTTTCGCATTGTCTAAAGGTGAAAAAAGCATTTTTGAAGAACCTGTCATTCCAAAAACGTGATGACTGGCTAGAGCATAATTCTTCTGTCCCATGACTTGGTTTTCTTTCATAGTCCCAGCCCCATAAGTCAATCCAATGTTATTTAACCCTTTGAAAATAGGTAGATTAATCTTCAAGTCCGGTATAGCAATGCCGCCAATAACTGGCAGTTTTTGGGCTGACATCTGAGCACTTAAAACAGATTCTGTACTAATTGATTTAACCTTTTTAAAATCAAAAGAAGAATCAGCAGATTTATTTTTTTCGATCTCCTTTTGACTAATCTTAGAAACCTGATATTTATTTGAGTTCCAGGCAATTAAACTGTTGCGAATCGGTCTATTAAAAACTAAAGCTAAACCAAGCATTAAGAGCAAGATGAGAAAGAAATTCTTGAGAAATCTTTTCTTTCTTTTTTTACGATACGGTCTTGTGGCATTATTTTTTGTTTTCATTAGTCTTCTTCTGTATTACCTTCTTCCTCTAGCTCTTGGGGTTTAACAAGAGCAAATGTAACAATCTTAGCTTCCTTATCTAAACGCATGACTTTCACTCCCATTGCTGAGCGGCCTGTTTGAGAAATATTAGCGACACTTGTCCGAATGATAACACCAGTATTTGTAATAAGCATAATATCCTCATCACCATCTACCGTCACAAGCCCTGCAAGCTGCCCATTTTTCTCAGTAATATTAACCGTTTTAATCCCTTTACCGCCGCGGCCTTTGGTTGGATATTCACTTGCTGCAGTTTGCTTACCATAGCCTTTTTCAGTGATTGTTAGCACCTCTTGGCTATCAGAAACAGCCGCTGCTCCAATAACAATGTCCTTGGGACGCAAACTAACTCCCTTGACACCTGTGGCAGTGCGTCCCATATTTCGAACAGTATTTTCTTTAAAACGCACCGAATAGCCAGAGCGGGTACCAATAATAATGTCTTCTTGTCCATTTGTCAAAAGCACATTAATCAGCTCATCACCGCCGCGTAAATTCAGAGCTTTTAAGCCATTTTGGCGAATATTAGCAAAGGCTGAAACCGTTGTCCGCTTGACAATTCCTTCTTTTGTAGTGAAAAAGAGATACTTATCATGAAAATCATTGGATTTTACATTAATAATGGTCTGGATCGTTTCTGTCTCTTCTAATTTCAAAAGATTCACAATCGGCAGTCCCTTGGCAGTACGGCCGTATTCTGGTATTTCATAACCTTTCAGACGATATACTCTGCCTCTATTTGTAAAGAAAAGCATCGCATCATGGGTGTTGGTTGACACAAGTTCACGAACAAAGTCATCATCATTGACCCCTGTTCCTTGAACACCGCGGCCTCCGCGTTTTTGTGCTCGGAATTCCCCCTGTCCTAAACGTTTAATATAGCCATTGTTAGACAGCGTTATCAAGACATCTTCTTCTTCAATAAGATCTTCGTCCTCAAGCGATAAAACTTCACCCACCATTAGCTCTGTACGCCGGTCATCAGCAAATTTACGTTTTATTTCATCCAGCTCTGTTTTAATAATAGTAACCACCCGTTCTGGCTTGGCTAAAATATCTGTTAAATCAGCAATCAAAGCTAGAAGTTCTTCGTATTCGGATTGAATCTTGTCCCGTTCTAAGCCAGTCAAACGGCGCAAACGCATGTCAAGAATAGCTTGGCTTTGCCGTTCTGATAAATCAAAACGACTCATCAATTCTGCTTGCGCAATGGTATCTGTTTCACTATTTCGGATAATGCTAATAACCTCATCTAAATGATCTAAAGCTATCAGCAAACCTTCTAAAATATGTGCTCGGCTTTCAGCTTTGGCCTTATCAAACTCAGTACGTCTAACAACAACCTCTTTTTGATGTTCAATATAATTGTCCAAGATTTGCCTAAGCGATAAAATTTTAGGCACACCTTTTTCAATCGCTAACATATTGAAACTAAAGTTTGTCTGCAAGCTAGTTAACTTAAAGAGGTTATTGAGAATGACATGAGCACTGGCATCCCGACGGACCTCAATGATGAAGCGAACACCTTCACGGCTGGATTCATCCCGTACAGCAGTAATTCCCTCAACACGCTTCTCCTGTGCAAGACGCACAATATGCTCATGAACTTTTGTCTTATTAATCATATAAGGGAACTCTGTAACGACAATACGTTCCCTGCCAGACTTTGTCACTTCAATCTCTGTACGAGCTCGTAAAACAATAGATCCCTTGCCAGTATCATAAGCCCTGTGAATACCAGATTTTCCCATGACCAGAGCTCCTGTAGGGAAATCTGGTCCAGGAAGAACTTCCATCAGTTCACGCGTTGTAACATCAGGCTTATCCATAACAAGTTTTACCGCATCGATCGTTTCTCCCAAATTATGCGGCGGAATATTTGTCGCCATACCAACGGCAATACCTGTTGCTCCGTTGACCAAAAGATTAGGAAAGCGCGAAGGTAAAACGAGCGGCTCTCTTTCACTGCCATCATAGTTATCAGCAAAATCAACTGTATTTTTATTAATATCACGGAGCATCTCAAGTGCAATCTTGCTCATGCGTGCTTCTGTATAGCGCTGAGCCGCTGCCCCATCTCCGTCCATTGATCCAAAATTTCCATGCCCATCCACAAGCATATGGCGATAGGACCACCATTGTGCCATACGCACCATTGCTTCATAGATTGAAGAATCTCCATGAGGATGGTATTTCCCCATAACATCCCCAGTAATACGAGCGGATTTTTTATGCGGCTTATCTGGAGTAACACCTAATTCATTCATTCCATATAAAATCCGGCGATGAACAGGTTTTAAACCATCGCGCACATCTGGAAGTGCACGTGAGACAATTACGCTCATAGCATAGTCAATAAAACTTGTCTTCATTTCACTTGTTAAATTAACATCCACTAAATTTTTATCTTGCATTAAAAAATGCTCCATTTCTAGAATAAAACTCAATAGTATTATACCACAAAAAAAGTTCCTTTTCAGCTATTCTACTATAGTTTTGCAATCCCTTTTAAATTATTAATGACTTTCTTAACAAAAAGTGATAGAATAAATAATGTATAAATATATACCTAAATTTTTTATAAGGAGATGTTTAGAAAAAAATGACTTCAACTAAACAACACAAAAAAGTTATCCTTGTCGGCGACGGTGCTGTAGGGTCATCCTATGCCTTTGCCTTAGTTAACCAAGGTATTGCACAAGAACTTGGTATTATTGAAATTCCACAGTTGTATGAAAAAGCAGTTGGTGATGCTCTTGACCTTAGCCACGCGCTTGCTTTTACTTCACCAAAGAAAATTTATGCTGCTAAATACGAAGACTGTGCTGATGCTGATCTTGTTGTGATTACTGCCGGTGCTCCGCAAAAACCAGGCGAAACCCGCCTTGATCTTGTCGGAAAAAATCTCGCCATTAACAAATCAATCGTTACACAAGTAGTTGAGTCAGGTTTTAACGGTATCTTCCTTGTTGCAGCTAATCCTGTAGATATATTGACTTATTCAACATGGAAATTTTCAGGCTTTTCTACTGAGCGTGTTATTGGTTCTGGTACATCTCTTGATACGGCTCGTTTCCGTCAGTCACTCGCTGAAAAACTTAATGTTGATGCACGTTCTGTCCATGCTTATATTATGGGAGAACACGGCGATTCAGAATTTGCTGTTTGGTCTCATGCTAATGTTGCTGGGGTTAACCTTGAAAACTACCTTCAAGACGTTCAAAATTTCAATGCAACTGAATTAGTTGACCTATTTGAAGGCGTTCGTGATGCAGCCTATACTATTATCAATAAAAAAGGGGCAACTTTCTATGGTATCGCAGTAGCTCTTGCCCGCATTACAAAAGCTATTCTAGATGATGAAAATGCTGTACTTCCAGTTTCTGTATTCCAAGATGGCCAATATCCTGGTGTTAAGGACTGCTTTATTGGACAGCCAGCTATTGTTGGAGCACACGGTATCGTTCGTCCTGTAAATATTCCTTTGAACGATGCTGAAAAACAAAAAATGCAAACTTCTGCTAAAGAATTGAAGGCTATTATTGACGAAGCTTTCTCTAATGAAGAATTTGCTGCAGCTGCTCGCAATTAATTTCTTTTACATCAAAAAAGTAAGTCTGAAGTCAAAAAGCTTCAGGCTTACTTTTTTATTTTGAAATTCTTTTCTTAAAATTTTAAAGGTATTGATAACTTTCTTATTGCAGGCTTTTTAAGTCCTTATATACTCACAGTCACGATTCTGCCGCAGATGCTGCTTTGCTAATATAATTATTTGGCTGATTGAAATGCGGAAGGAAAAAATAATCCAATAAAGCTAAGCGATCAATAGTGACATTTTCCTGAATGGCCAGCGAGAACATATGAATTCCCATAGACATATCCTCACGTGAAGCCATTTGTGCCCCAAGAACACGACGGCTTTCTTTGTCATAAACAATTTTAATAGTCACAGGGTAGTTATTATGTTCAATAAAAATCGCTTTTTGAAAATCTGTATATTCTGTTACGGCGGGATCATAACCAAAGCGTTTAGCCTTCTCTTTTGTCAATCCTGTTGAAACCATATTGAGTCCAAAGATAGAGATACCATTTGATCCTTGAACACCTAAGGATTCTATTTCATGTCCTGCTGCATTATGGCCAGCTACAATACCAGAGCGTAAAGCATTGGAAGCTAAAGCGATATAATTAGTAGCTTCTATAGCATTGTCGTAGACTGTTGCACAATCACCAATAGCATAAACATCAGGCATGCTTGTTTCTTGCTTTTTATTCACAAGAAAAGCCCCGTTACGAAAAGTTTCCAACTGACCAGCACCTAAAGCCGTATTAGGACGAAAACCAACTGCAAGAATTACCATATCAACATCGCGTGTCGCCTTATCAGTAACAATACGCTCAACCTTGCTATCTCCTTGGATAGCTTTTACTGTTTCTCCAAAGGCTAATTCTATACCGTTATCTTCTAAATTCTGACGCATCATATCTGAAAGGTCACGATCATAATATCCTGCTAAACAAGTATCTACAACATCAATCAGAACAACATCCTTACCAATCCGTTTAAACGCTTCTGCTAATTCAACACCAATATAGCCAGCACCCACAACAGCAATGCGATTGAGATGTTGGCTTTTATCCTGAAGCTTTTCAATCACTTGCTCAGCATTTTGGTACAATTTAACAAACTGAAGATTTTCTAATGTTGCTTCAAAAGTACGGCTTCCTTCTTTAATAGCTGCTCCTTCAATTGGAGGCAAAATTGGAGTTGAACCAGTTGCTAAAATTAACTTATCATAAAATTCAACATGCTCCTTTCCATCAACGATGGCAGTAACAGATTTGGCCTCATAATCAATAGATGTAACTGGAGAATTCATATACACCTTAGCACCTTTTGACTCAAACTGTTCTTTATCAGCATAAAAGAGCCCTTGAGGTCCTGAAATTTGCTTACCAATCCAAAGCGCCATTCCACAGCCTAAAAAAGATATATTAGAATTTTGATCAAAAACAACAACCTCATGCTCTTCGCTATAGTTATCTAATATAGTATTGATACTATAGGTACCAGCATGATTTGCACCTACTATAACAATTTTTGACAAAATAAGTTCCTCTTTTCCATTAATTTTTCTTTTTTAGTATATCACTAGAATGAAACGCTTACAATTTTTATGCTCACAGCAAATGATTTCGGTCTGAGCTGCTTTTTCTATCCCGGACCTAATATCATTTGCTTCCACATTTTTGATAAGCGCCGTTAAAATACGTCTCAAATTATTTAAACCGTTAAAAATATAAACTAAATAGCTGTCGTCCTTAAATAGAAAACTTCATTTTTCAGCCATAGTCGGCTTCAAACTTTAACTGCTGTACTGCACTGCTTTTTGATTGCAACAGTTATTTTGATTTGATGTAATTAACACCGTCCGCTTTAGGAGCCACAGCTTGACCAAAGAAAACAGCTAAGACGATTATTGTCAGGACATAAGGTGCAATTTGCAGATAAACAGTAGGAATTTTCGCTAGAAAAGGGAGCTGAGCGCCGATAACAGCTAAACTCTGTGAAAGACCAAAGAATAAGCTTGAAAGCATAGCACCAATAGGATTCCATCTTCCAAAAATCATAGCTGCTAAAGCGATAAAACCTGGACCTAAAATAGTTGTCCCAGCAAAATTTACCGAAATTGATTGCGCATAAATAGCCCCGCCAATACCTCCAAGAAGTCCTGAAATCATAACGCCTAAATATCTCATCAGATAAACATTAATTCCTAGAGTATCCGCAGCCTGAGGATGTTCACCGACAGATCTTAGACGCAGTCCAAACCGTGTTTTAAATAGGATAAACCAGGCTAAAACTGAGAAAACAATAGCTATATAGGCTACTAAACTTGTTCCTTTAAAGAAAATCGGTCCAATAAAAGGAATATTGGATAAAATTGGAAAATCAAATTTACCAAAGGACTGCTGGATATTATCTGTCTGTCCTTTATTATACATTGCTTTAACCAGAAAAACAGCTAAAGAAGGAGCCAAAAGATTAAGCACTGTCCCAGATACAATATGATCTGCCCTAAAATTAATAGTAGCTATTGCATGGATTAAAGAGAAAAGTAATCCGACAAAACCGCCCACAAGTGCAGCAATCCAAGGCGTAGCCTTCCCAAAAACTTGAACAAATTCTAAGTTGAAAACAATACCCGCAAATGCTCCCATTACCATAATTCCTTCAAGACCCACATTAACAATACCAGATCTCTCAGAAAAAACACCACCAATACTTGTAAAGATAAGAGGTGTGGCATAAACTAGCATTGAAGATACTAACAGAGCCAAAATATTTTCTATACTCATTTTATGGCTTCACCTTTCTTTTTTTAGGTTTAATATAGCGTTCAATAATATAATGGGCCCCTACAAAGAATATAATAAGAGCCATAACCACTTTAATCAGCTCTGGCGGTGTCCCCACGTGACTAGCATCGCTGATACTCATTCCTGGTGCACCAACACTAAGTGCAGCAAAAAGAAAGGCCGAAAGAAGAATACCAAGCGGAGAATTCGCTGCCAACAAACTAACAGCCATACCATCAAATCCAATAGCCAAAGAGCTTGTCTGAACATAAACATTGCCAAATGTTCCCAAACCTTCTACAACACCGCCAAGTCCAGCAAGAGCTCCAGAAATAATCATGGATAAAACAATAGTTCTTTTAGATGACATGCCAGCATATTCACTCGCTTTAGGATTTAAGCCAACAGACCGGATTTCAAATCCCAGTGTTGTTTTCTTCAGTAAGTACCAAATAAGAAAAATAGCTGCTAGGGCTAAAAAGAAGCCCAAATTCATACGAGAATGATCTGTTAAAGCTCTGAGCCAATCGGATTGATAGCTGGCATTCTTACTGACATCAATACTAGAATCAGTCGTCCGCATAAGGTTTTTAGCAAAACCATTTTGGATAATAGCATTTCCGATGTAAAGGACAATATAATTCATCATAATCGTGACAATAACTTCGCTGGTACCAAGATAAGCACGTAAAAAGCCTGGAATAGCTCCCACAATTCCTCCTGCTGCTGCTCCAATTAATACCGTCAATATAATCAAAAGAGGACGGGGCAAATTAGGATTCAACAAAGCAAACCAGCCTGCAGCAATCCAACCGGCATAAGCCTGACCTGATAGACCGATATTAAAGAAACCAGCACGGCTGGCTACGGCAAAGCCCAGGGCAATCAAAATAAGAGGCCCCATAGCACGAAAAATTTCTCCAATATTCTTAATACTTCCAAAAGCTGTATTAAAAAGACCCTCATAAGCCCAAATGGGATCATAACCAAAAATCAGCATAATGACAGCACCCAGCAAAATTCCTAAGACAACTGAAATCAAAGGAACGACAATTTGTTGCATTTTCTTAGACATTTACTTTCTCCCCTTTAATTTCTTCGCCAGCCATAAGCATGCCAAGCTCTTGTTTATTTGTTCTTTCTGGATCGACAATGCCTTGAATTTTTCCATCATAGATCACTGCAATTCTATCAGAAAGATTTAAAATTTCATCAAGTTCAAAGCTTACTAATAAAACAGCTTTTCCCTTATCACGCTCCTCAATGAGACGCTTATGAATATACTCAATAGCTCCTACATCAAGTCCCCGCGTTGGCTGACTGACAATGAGTAAATCAGGATCCCGATCAACTTCTCGGGCAATAATAGCTTTTTGCTGATTTCCTCCCGAAAATCCTTTAGCTGCGACAAGCTCATTAGCCCCTCGGATATCAAACTCTCCCATAAGTTTACGGCCATATTCATTTATTTTATTGTAGTTCAAAATACCTTGCTGACTTAAGGGTTTTTTATAATATGTCTGCAGCGCCATATTTTCTGCCAGTGTCATATCTAAAACTAAACCATCACGATGGCGATCTTCAGGAACATGGCCAACACTTAATTCTGTAATCTGACGTGCTGATAATTTTGTCGCATCTTTTCCCTTAATCTCTAACTTGCCTGATTTTACTTTACGTAAACCCGTAATAGCTTCTACCAGCTCTGTCTGTCCATTGCCGTCAATACCTGCAATGCCAATAATTTCTCCGCCTCTTGCTTCAAGAGACAGCCCCTTAACAGCAGGTATCCCCCTGTTTTCATCAACAACTAAATTCTCAATGGATAAGATTACTCCTTGAGGTTGGGCTGGCTTTTTTTCTGTTTTGAAAGAGACAGATCGGCCGACCATCATTTCAGCTAAATCCTGAGAAGTTGTTCCAGCAACCTCAACCGTTTCAATGCTTTTCCCGCGTCTAATAACAGTCACTCTGTCTGCAACAGCTCTGATTTCATCTAATTTATGAGTAATCAGAATAATGGATTTGCCTTCTTTGGTCAGTTTTTTCATAATAGCCATCAATTCTTTAATTTCAGATGGCGTCAAAACAGCTGTAGGTTCATCAAAAATAAGAATGTCTGCACCGCGATAAAGAGTCTTTAAAATTTCAACGCGCTGCTGGGCACCGACTGATATATCACTGATTTTAGCATCTGGATCAACAGATAAATGATATTGTTCAGACAGCTCTTTTATATCTTGACTGGCTTTTTTTAAGTTCAGAACACCCTTTTTTAACACTTCATTGCCTAAAATGATATTTTCAGTCACAGTAAATGCTTCTACCAGCATAAAATGCTGATGAACCATTCCAATTCCCAATTGCGACGACTTAGAAGGGGAATCAATAGTAACGGCTTGTCCATTCACAAAAATCTCTCCGCTGGTCGGCTCAAGCAAACCAGCTAGCATATTCATTAAAGTCGATTTCCCTGCTCCGTTTTCGCCAAGCAAAGCGTGAATTTCGCCCTTTCTAAGATTGAGCTTAATATGATCATTAGCCACAAAATCACCAAATTGTTTAGTGATATCTCTCATTTCAATGACATTTTGCGTCATGGTCTCTTCCTTTCAGAAATTTTATATTTCAGCAAAACCCACTATTGTAATAATAGTAGATTTTACTGAGACATAAACATCTCAGCTTTCAAAAAGGCAACCACTTAAGATTGCCCTTTAATACTTACTTATTTTTCTGGGACTTTTACTTTACCAGATATAATTTGCTTTTTAGCTGCTTCAATAGCCGATTTTGTATCCTTGGATAAGCTGGTTGTTGCAATATCAACACCTTTATCTTTAAGACCATATCTGGTCACTTTTCCGCCTGGGAATTTTTTATCAGCTGTATTTGTAGAAATCAGCTGAACAGCCTTACCCACTTCTTTTAAAGTAGAGGCTAATACAAAGTTTGATTTTTTACCATCTTTGGCAGTGTATTTACCTTCTCCTGATTGATCGCGGTCTACACCAATAACCCATACTTTGTCAGCTTCTTTAGCTTTTTCATTTAGAGCTTTTGCTTCACTAAATACACCAGCTCCGCTGCCGCCGGCAGCATGATAAATAACATCTGCTCCACCTGCATATTGGGCAGCAGCAATTGTTTTCCCTTTAGCAGAATCTCCATAAGAACCTACATAATCCACTTGAATTTGGATAGATTTATTGACAGATTTAGCACCTGCTTCAAAGCCCTTTTCAAAACGTGAAATAACTTCTGACTTAACACCGCCGACAAAGCCAACCTTATTAGTCTTAGTTGTTTTTGCAGCAGCAATACCAGCAAGATAAGCTGCTTCATTATCAGCAAAAGTGACGCTGGCTACATTTTTTTGCCCCTTAATGATATCATCTACAATAACATAGTTAACATCGCTGTTATCCTTAGCTGTCTTTTCAAGGGCATTGTGAAGGTTGTATCCGATACCAAAAATCAGCTTATAACCATTTGTTGTAGCCGTATCTAAATTTGATGTATAATCTGATTCATTGGTCGATTGGAAATAGTCAAACCCTGTCCCTTTCGTTAAACCATTATCTTTCCCCCATGCCTGAAGGCCTTCCCAGGCAGACTGATTAAATGATTTATCATCAACACCGCCAGTATCAGTAACCATAGCAACTTTCAAGTCAGTCTTTGCATTAGCGTTGTTTCTCGCTGCACGATTTCCGCACGCAGTAAGCGCTAAAGCAGCGACTGCAGTTAAACCTAAACCAATAAATTTCTTGTTCATCAATATGAACCCTCCTAAATTTTATAAGCAACATGATGTTGCTGAGATAACACTATTAATCATTTGATAGAAAATAATAGAAGCCTTATTTTAAATCTAAAAATGAATAGGGAAGCAAATCGCCAACTGTCATCTTGGCTGTTCTGCCATCTTTAGCCGCTAAAGTCACTTGAGCAGTTGGCTCAAAAAACTCCGCCATTACCTGACGGCAGGCTCCGCAAGGTGAAATAGGCTCTTGCGTTTCACCGTAAATAGCGATTTCTTCTAAATCACGCTGACCCTCAGAAATAGCTTTAAAAATAGCCGTTCGCTCACCGCAATTGGTCAATCCAAAGCTAGCATTTTCAATATTACAGCCTTGATAGATCTGTCCGTCCTTAGCCTTTACTGCAGCTCCAATTGGAAAATGAGAATAAGGAACATAAGCATTTTGACTTGCTTCAATAGCTGATCTTATTAAATCAATAGCCATCGTTTGTTTTCTTTCCTTCCATAATGGCAACACCAGCAGATGTTCCAATACGTGTCGCACCTGCTTCAATAAAGGCTTGAACATCTGCCAAAGTACGTGTTCCTCCTGCTGCTTTAACACCAAAATCCGGCCCTACAGTCTGACGCATAAGTTTAACATCAGCTATAGTTGCTCCAGCAGTTGAAAAACCCGTTGAGGTTTTAACAAAATCAGCTCCTGCTGCTACAGCCGCCTGACAAACTTTCACTTTCTCCTCATCTGTCAGCAGGCAGGTTTCCAGAATAACCTTAACGATCTTTCTGCCGCTGGCATTGACAACAGCACGAATATCCTCTTCCACAAAATCAAAACGGCCTGTTTTAACTTGTCCGATATTAACAACCATATCAACTTCATCGGCTCCATGACTAATGGCATCTTGTGTTTCAAAAGCTTTGACAGCACTAGTTGTTGCTCCCAAAGGAAAACCAATAACGGTACATACTTTGACATCTGTTTTTTCAAGGGCCTGAACGGCATAAGAAACCCAAGCCGGATTGACACAGACACTGGCAAAATCATATTTTTTAGCTTCTTGTATCAGTTTATCAATCTGATCTTGGTTACTCTCAGGTTTTAATAAAGTATGATCAATATACTTATTGATTTCCATGTTATCCTTTCTTAACAATCAAGTAATGATTTTTAAAATTTCAGTTACTTTCATTTCTTCCTTATCTATTTTAACATTTTTTTTGAATTCTGTAAGTAAGTTTTCCGATAATTTTTCATTGGCATAAATCTCTGCTAGTAAATCGCCTTTTTGAATCGGATCGCCAACTTTTTTATAAAAAACAATTCCTGTTTCATAGTCAAGAAAATCCGTTTTTACCGCTCGGCCAGCTCCCAGACGCATGGCAAAAAGTCCAAAAGCTAAAGCAGGCAATTCCTTAATATAACCGTCTTCATCAGCGAAAATTTTGGTCACAAATTTTGCTTTTGAAGGACGGTATAGATCCTTTAAATCACCGCCTTGATAGACAACCATTTTTTCGAATTTTTGAAGTGCTTGACCATCAGTCAAATGTTTTTTGATTTCAGCTAAACTTCTTTTTTGCCCCGCCAATTTCAATAGTAATTGTGCCAATCGACAAATAAAGTCAGTAATATCATGACGGCCTTTTCCTTGCATAATTTGCAAAGCCTCTAGAACTTCTAAACGATTACCGATAGCTTGCCCCAAGGGCTGACTCATATCTGTTATGACAGCAACAGTATGGCGCCCCACTTCCTTGCCTAGACTGACCATAGTCTGAGACAGCTCCTCAGCCTCTTTTAAAGTTTTCATAAAAGCTCCATCACCAACCGTTACGTCCAATAAGATACAATCAGCTCCTGCTGCTATCTTTTTACTCATAATAGAGCTTGCAATTAAGGGAATAGCATCTACAGTCGCTGTAACATCTCGCAGAGCATAAAGGAGTTTGTCTGCTTTAACAAGTTGATCAGACTGACCAATAACAGCCAAGCCAAGGTCTTGCACTTGCTGCACAAATTCTTCTTGGGAACGTTCAATCTGGTAGCCTTTGATGGCCTCTAGCTTATCCAGAGTTCCTCCAGTATGCCCTAAGCCTCGACCGCTCATTTTAGCAACAGGAACCCCAAAACTGGCTATAAGAGGAACTAAAATCAAGGTAACTTTATCGCCAACTCCACCAGTTGAGTGTTTATCGACTTTCACTCCAGAAATGCTTGTTAAATCTACTGTTTTGCCAGAAACAACCATCGCCATGGTTAAATGGCTCGTTTCTTCTGCAGTCATCCCTTTAAAATAGACTGCCATAGCAAAAGCTGACATCTGATAATCTGGAATAGATCCATTAACATATCCCTTAATAAGCCACTCAATCTCGTCCTTATTTAAAGCTTGGCCATCGCGTTTTTTTTGTATTAAATCAACTGCTCGCATCTTTTATACTTCTAAAGATATAGTATCCTTTATCCTTTCTTAATACAGTAACATTGCCAAATATCTCTTTCATCTTTGCTTTAGCACTTGGAGCACCCTGTTTTTTCTGAATAACAATAGTCAAGCTGCCATTTTGTTTTAAATAATCAATGCTTTCTGCGATAATCGTGTGGACAACCTTCTTTCCAGCTCTGATAGGGGGATTGCTGATAATATAATCAAAGACTCCGCTAACTTTTTCATACACGTTAGAGTCAATGATAGTCACCTTAATGCCATTTTTCTCAGCATTGAGACGAGCTAAATCTAGAGCACGCTTATTTATATCAACCATAGTTGACTTAACACCTTGCACTTTGGCTAAACTAATGCCAAGCGGACCATAGCCGCAGCCGACATCTAGCAAGCTTTTCCCGCTTTCAAGGTTAAGACTGGCCAATAAAACTTGACTGCCATAGTCTACCATCTTTTTGCTGAAAACTCCGGAATCCGTTAAAAATCGAAATTTTTCACCTAAAAGATTGACATTAATTTCTTGTCTATCGTGCTGACTGTCTGGATTTTCTTCGTAGTACATATTATTCATTTAAACTAAGCTCCTCTTTGTGCTCATCAATTTTAGCATACTTTGAAACGGTTTTCAATTCATTATGGTATAATAAGTTTAAAGGAGACTGTATGGCAAACGAATTTATCAATTTTGAAAAAATATCACGAAAAGACTGGCAGCACCTTCATCAAAAATCTCAGCCGCCTTTAAGCGAAGATGAATTAGAATCAATCAAAAGTTTAAATGATAATATCAGTATTAAAGATGTTACTGATATCTATTTACCCTTAATTAATTTGATTAAAATTTATAAAAAATCTCAAGAAGATCTGAGGTTCTCTAAAAGTATCTTTTTACAGCAAGATATGAACAGCCGTCCTTTTATCATTGGCATCTCCGGTTCTGTAGCTGTGGGAAAATCAACCACAAGCCGCTTATTACAGCTCTTGCTGACAAGAACCTTTCAAAACTCTGCTGTTGAATTAGTAACTACAGACGGTTTCCTTTATCCTAATAATATTCTCTCAGAGAAAAAACTATTAAATAAAAAAGGGTTCCCTGAAAGTTATGATATGGAATTACTGATTGATTTTTTAGATACTATAAAAAATGGGCAGCCAGCAGCTGTTCCGGTCTACTCACATGAAATTTACGACATTGTTCCTAATCAAAGTCAGACAATCAAGGCCCCTGATTTTCTCATTATTGAAGGTATAAATGTTTTTCAAAACCCTCAAAACAATCGTCTTTATATGACAGATTACTTTGATTTTTCAATTTACATTGATGCTGACAGTAACTACATTGAAAACTGGTATTTAGAGCGTTTTATAGCTCTTCTTGAGCTAGCCAAAAACGATAATGATAACTATTATCAACGTTTTCTAAAAATGAAAGAAAAAGATGCCTTGGCATTTGCCAGAGATATTTGGAAAAACATTAACCTAGTCAATTTAGAAAAATATATTGAACCAACACGCAACCGCGCTGAACTAATACTTCATAAAACAGAAAATCATAAAATAGATGAAATCTATTTAAAAAAATGATTAGGTCTTGTCAAAAAGGCAGAATTCCTATATAATAGTGTAGTTAGTATATTATGGAGGTGAAAACTGTGGCAAATATTAAATCAGCGATCAAGCGTGCTGAACTCAACATTAAGCAAAATAAACGAAATTCAGCTCAAAAATCAGCTATGCGTTCTGCTATTAAAGCTTTCGAAGCAAACCCAACGGAAGAACTTTTCCGCGCAGCTTCTTCAAGTATTGATAAAGCTAAATCAAAAGGTTTGATTCACAAAAATAAAGCAAGCCGTGATAAATCACGCCTTGCCAGCAAATTGGCTAATTAATCTTAAAAAAACCTCTTTTTAACAAAGAAGGTTTTTTTCTTTTATGCAATCTGGCAACTAAGCTTTTCCATTCAAGTTCAAGAATCGGCTTATCTAGATACAGCTAGCTGCTGGTGCTAACTGGTTTTACTTATTGAGTGTTATACGGACTTCAAAGATAGTTCCTTGCGGTTTTCTGTCCTTTATAAGAATACTTCCTTTCAAGCTATCCGTAATTTGCTTAGCTAAGGAGAGACCTAAGCCTAGTCCTCCCTTCTGCCGTGTTCTTGCTTTATCAACACGATAAAAACGATCAAAAATTTTCTTTTTATCTTCATCTGCTATACCAGGTCCGTTATCAGAAACAGAGAAAAATAAATTACGGTCAGTCGTTTTAAGGTCTATCCAAATCTCACCATTATTATCAGTATATTTAACAGCATTATCAAACAAAATTGTCATAAGCTGCTTCAGCAAAGTTTTATCTGTTTTAATCGATCGGTTGACTTTATTTTTTATATGCAGGGCTTTCCCATTTTCTTCAGCAATCATTTGAAAATTCCTAAAAATTTCCTCGAAGAAAATCGGCTGTATATCTGCTAACTCTGGTTCAATACCATCATCACGACGCGCTAAATTCAACAGATTTGTTGTTAAAAGGCGCATATTCCTAACTTCTTCTAAGCTTGAGGCTATAGATTCTGAAGAATCAAAGATGGTTGCCTCTGGTTTTCGAAAGAGACTTTCCAAACGATTCTGTAAAACTGCCAAGGGAGTTCTTAATTCATGACTAGCGTTTTCAACAAAAGATTTCTGCCTTTCATAATTTTCCAAAATAGGCTTTCGGCTCCATTTAGCTAAATAAAAACTTGCAAAAACGGAAATAAACCAAAAAACAATCATGACAGTAATAATGATAGATACATAACGCTTGTTAGCCTGTTCAAGCTGCGTTGTATTAACGACAATAGTAGCAAATTTTACCTTAGGGTAAAAGCGGCTCTTGACCTTGACAGTAATTGTGCGATAAGTTTCGGTCTGACCATAGACATTCTTAGTTTTCTGCTGAACTATTTCACCGATTTCACTTAATTGGGGGCGAATACGGTAAAGAGATGAGAAAGCATTAATACTATTAAGAACACGGTGTTTTTTATCATATAAAATGGTATCTGTATTAGCTGCCATTTCTCCATTTGTTTTTACTTTGAAGGGAAAACCACTCTCCTCCTCTGATCCGTCTGGCAAAATGACACCATGAGACATATTCATGGTTACATAATCTTCAATATTTCCTTTTGCCGTTTTTAGACTATTATCTACAGAAGAATAAATTCCAAATTGCATAACCTGTATGATAATAATGGTCATTACAAGAAATATACCTGTAAATACAGCAAAGAAATGACCAAAAAAGGTGATATTTTCTCCTGATGTTTTTTTTCTTAATCTAGTTAGCATTTCTTAAAATATACCCTACACTGCGCAATGTCTCCAAATTTTTACCAAACTCAGTGTTTTTTAGTTTTTTCCTTAGTTTTGAAACATATACCTCAACAACAGACAAGGTCGTATCACTATCAAATCCCCAGATACGATCAAAGATCTGTGACTTTGGTAAGATAACATTTTGATTTTGAAGGAAGTAAACCAATAAATCAAATTCTTTCCCAAGGAATTCAATCTCTTTTCCCCCTACCGTTACTGTATTCGTCGCTGTATCAACTTGCAATTGATCGTACGATAGATTATTGTCAGTTAATTTGCCAGAACGCTTCAACAGCGCTTGAATACGCATCTTGAGTTCCTCTAAATAAAACGGTTTCGTCAAATAATCATCTGCCCCTAATTCGAATCCATGTCCTTTATCATCCAGTCCTTCTTTAGCTGTCATAATAAGCACCGGGGTTGAAATATTTTTTTCGCGCAGTTCCTTTAAAACCTGAAAACCATCTTTTTCTGGCAGCATAAGATCTAATAAAATGAGATCATAGACACCGCTTTCTGCTTCGTACAAGCCTTCTTCTCCATCAAAAACCTGCATAACATCTGCAAAATTATCTAAAAAATCAAAAATTGAGTTAGAAAGACTGACGTCATCTTCTACTAATAATAACTTTATCATACTTTACTCCTTTTTATTTATTATAGCATAGCTTTTTTCTGCAACCAGCCATAGTTGCTTAAAATCCTAAAATTTTTAATATTAGTTTAGAGAATAATTCTTAAAAGACACTTAAGTTATTTCTTTCTAATATAAAAACGGATAATCATCGCGATTATCCGTCAAATATTATAAACGATGAAGAATCGCTTTTTCAACAGCAGTTTTTTCTTCATCAATCAAGGCAAGACGTGCAGCAATTTCTTTGATTCCCATTGTAATATTTCGGCTAATAGCCAAATCAGCCAATTGAGGTTCAAAGAAAGCCTTATATTCTTCAAAACGTTCATGAGTTTTAAAAATATTTGCCGGAATAGTAACAAACCGATCAAAGCTCATGTCTCCGCCCAATGTTTCTTTAATCCAAGTCCAATTGCGACAAGCCCAAGTCCAAATCGCTTCTTGTGTAAATGTTTTTCGAAGAAGGAAGGCATACCACATAGAAAGATCTTGCGGCTTAATGACATCTTTATTTTGCAATTGTAATAAAATGTATTCCACCGTCGCTTTAGATCTGGTATAAGATAAAGCATTAGCTAATTGTCTGCGAAGATTCCCATCATTTGTCTTAACGTAAGTATCCAGATAGAAGGCTACGAGTTCATTCGTTTCAGCATGTTTAACTTGATTAATTAATACTTGAAGCCGGATAGCTGCTGGGATAGCTGCAAGATTATCCTTATAATAAGTAAAGATAGCTTGTGCTTGTTCATTAGCATCCAAATCATCAGCATAAATCATATTTGCAATTGTAATTTGACGCACCATCTCATCTTCATCTGTCTCTTCTTCTTTTTTCTCAAAACCAAGACGGTCATAATTTCTTTGGAATACATCGCGCACAATGGATTTAAAAGCCACTTCAATTTGACTGCCTTCCTCAATAAAGCGTTCTAAGCCATTAATGAGCTGTTCAGTCGCTGCAGCCATCATGTAAGACGTCTCATCGCTTAATTTTAACAATAGAGGCACTAGATCTGCATAGGAAATCTGACAGCTTTCGGCAAGGAGACGGCGCTCTTGAATAATTTGCAGTTTTGATATCTTATCCAAGTTTTTAAAATCGGCAAAAACAGCTTCCAACAATTGACCAATATAGTTCGTAATATAGTGTGCAGTATTATCAGTATTCAGACGCAGTGCTCCCCGATCTTTATTTTTCTCTGCTAGCTGACTAAAATTGGGGATTTCTAAAAATTCATCTGTTAAGGTATCAGGCAAACCCTCCCAATTACTATTTAAGGGAATCTGCCACAGTCGCTTTTTATCCTCGTGTTCACCTATAAAAAACTGTTTTTGCGAAATTTTTAGGGTATCATCCTCCAGCTTGATTGATACGATTGGATAGCCAGGCTGCTCCAGCCAGGCATCCATAAAACTGGCAACATCCCTGCCCGAAGCAGTCGATAAGGCACTCCAAAGATTGCGGCCAGTAGTATTGCTGTATTGATATTTTTCAAAATAGGCCTTTAAACCTGCAGCAAAATCTCTATCTCCCAGCCAGCGCCGCAGCATATGCATTAAACGGCTGCCTTTAGCATAAACGATAGCAGGATCAAACAAAGTGTTAATTTCATCTGGATGATTAACCGTTACATGGACGGACTGAACACCATCTGTCGCATCGCGTTTAAGAGCATAGGGAACCCCTCCTGTTTGAAAATCTTCAAAGATATTCCACGAGGGCTCAATAGCATCAATAGCTACGTATTCCATCATATTAGCAAAACTTTCATTGAGCCAGAGATCGTCCCACCATTTCATTGTCACAAGATTTCCAAACCATTGATGGGCTATTTCATGAGCGATAACAAGCGCTACTTGCTGCCGGCTGTCAGCTGTAGAATTGTCATCCACTAAAAGATAAACTTCACGATAAGTCACAAGACCCCAATTTTCCATAGCTCCTGCTGAAAAGTCAGGTAAAGCAAGATGGTAAGACTGAGGAATTGGATAAGCCACATTAAAGTAATCTTCATAAAAGTCAATAACTCTAACAGCGATATCTAAAGCAAAATTAAGAGAATCTATTTTATGCGCCTGAGTTGCAAAAACACCTACTTCTGTTCCATTTTTAGTAAATGCTCTCTTCCCTTGAAGATTTCCCAAAGCAAAAGCTAATAAATAAGAAGACATACGGGGTGTGGTATCAAAAGTCCAAACACCTGTCTCCTCTCTGCGGGCAACATTAATTTCAGGCATATTGGATAAGGCAATATCTCCTTCTTCCTGATCAAACTTAAGCGTTAAATCAAAAGTTGCTTTTGCTTCAGGTTCATCAATACTAGGAAAAGCTTCGCGTGCAAAATGGCTTTCAAACTGCGTTGAAATGACATCCTTTTTTATACCATTAACAGTATAATAAGAGGGATAAATACCGGTCATATTATCTGTTATTGTGCCTGAAAACTCAATAACCAGCGTCATACTTCCTGTTTCAGGAAGGTCAATATGAACTGCCTCATGGCTATTATCCAAGTTATAGTTCAACTCATTATTATCTAACAATACTGAATGAATTGTTAGATCCTTTTGATGCAGAGAAATCGCATTATCAAGCGCCTCTCCATTTATAGCAACATTCCCGGAAAATACTTTTTCTTGGCGGTTAATATCCAAAAAAATATTATAGTTTTCCGGTACAAACTTTTCAATAAAGTGTTCTACAATCTCCATGTGATCCCTCTATTATTCATTCCAAAATTAACTATCATTATATCATAATTCAATAATTTTTCCTGTTTTAAGATAGACAATCCACTCGCAAATATTACGGGCATAATCCCCAATGCGTTCTAAATACATCAAAACTTGGAAGTATTCTTTTCCTGCAAAGGCGGCATCGGGTGTTTTCCTGATTTCTTCAACAGCTAAATTTTGAATATCTTTGAAGTAGTCATCAATGATTTCATCAGTTGCTGCAATTTCATAGGCTTTTCTATCATCACCATTGATATAAGCATTCAAGGCCTCCTCTACTATCCGTTTGACAGCTTTTCCCATCTCATTGATTTGCTGTTCTACATCAGGCAGGCGCTCTTCCCCCTTCATACGAATGGTAGCTTTTGCAATTGACGAAGCATGATCTCCCATTCGTTCGATATCACTCGATGCTTTAAGAACAGTTATAACCATTCTTAAATCATTAGAGACAGGCTGTTGCAAGGCGATAATCTCTAAGGACTTCTTTTCCAGCTTTGTTTCATACTCATTGATAAGATCGTCAGAAGCAACAATTTCTTTTGCTAAATCACGATCATGGCTAATAAAAGCACGAACTGCTTTATCAATTTGTGCTAATACTTCTGTTCCCATAGCATAAAATTGGTTATGTAATTTTTCCAATTCTTCTTCAAACTGCGGTCTTAACATTTTCTTTTTTCCTTTTTAAATTTTATCCGAATTTTCCTGTAATATAATCTTCAGTTTCTTGTTTTTGAGGGTTCATAAATACTTCTTTTGTATCTCCAAATTCAATCAAATCACCTGCTAAAAAGAAGCCTGTACGATCTGAGATACGTGTGGCTTGCTGCATTGAACGTGTCACAACAGCCATTGTATATTTTTCTTTCAATTCATAAAGTGTATCTTCAATTTTTCCAGCTGAAATTGGATCTAATGCTGAAGTCGGTTCATCTAAGAGAATCATTTTAGGACTTGTTGCTAAAACTCTGGCAATACAGACACGCTGCTGCTGTCCTCCAGACAAACCAACTGCTGAATCATGCAGACGGTCTTTAACTTCTTCCCAAATAGAAGCACCGATTAAAGATTTTTCAACAATTTCATCTAAAACTTTTTTATCTTTGACTCCTTTCAGGCGAAGACCATAAACAACATTTTCATAGATGGTCATCGGAAAAGGATTGGGCTGCTGAAAAACCATGCCAATCTCTTTGCGTAACTCGACTGTATCTGTACGAGGGCTATAAATATTATGTCCATTATATATGATAGACCCTGTAACAGTCACTTCCGGGACAAGATCGTTCATCCGATTAACAGATCTTAAAAGAGTTGATTTCCCAGAACCTGAAGGGCCAATCAAAGCTGTGATTTCATTTGGATACAAATCAAGTGATACATTATTAAGTGCTTTCTTCTTATCATAATAAACAGATAAATCACTTATTCTTAAAATAGGTTCTGTCATTTCTTCCCTTTCGTGAGATATGAGTTCTTGAAAATCACTGGCTGCTCTAATCTAAAGATAGAAGCATTACAATATCAAATTTAGCTAACCGAAACGGCCAGAAACATAGTCGCTGGTTGATTGTAATTTAGCATTTTGAAAGATATTATTGGTTTTATCGTATTCAATAAGATCGCCAAGATAAAAAAAGGCTGTATAGTCGCTAGCACGAGCAGCTTGCTGCATATTATGCGTAACAATAATAATAGTATAATTTTCCTTAAGCTCAAACATCGTTTCTTCCAATTGCACTGTTGCAATAGGATCCAAAGCTGAAGCTGGTTCATCCATCAAAAGAATCTCAGGCTTAACAGCAATAGCGCGCGCAATACAAAGACGCTGCTGCTGTCCTCCCGATAAAGTAAAAGCCGATTTATGCAAATCATCTTTTACTTGATCCCAAAGAGCAGCCTGTTTCAATGATGTTTCAACAATTTCATCCAAAAACTGCTTATCTTTAACACCTAAGCGTTCATAAGCAAATGTAATATTTTTATAAATTGATTTGGCAAAGGGGTTAGGTCGCTGAAAAACCATGCCAATATGTTTGCGCATCTCATAAACATTAATTTCAGGTTTATTGACATCAATTCCTTCATAGATCACTTGACCTGTAACTTTTGCTATATCAATAGTATCGTTCATCCGATTGAGACTGCGCAAATAAGTTGACTTACCAGAACCTGAAGGACCGATCAAGGCAGTAATTTTATTTTTTTTAAACTGCATATCAACACCCTTAATAGATTCATTATCGCCATAATAAACATGCAGATCTTTTGTTTCTAAAGCAATAGAGTCTTCAGAAAAAGTGATAATATGCTTTTTATTCCAATCATACTTGGGCATTACTATTCTCCTTTAAGCTGCCGAAGTTAACTTTTTATGCAATTTTTTACCGATATAACGAGCAGAAAGATTAAAAATCAAGATAAAAATGAGCAATACTGCTGCGCTTCCTTCAGATACTTTAGTAGCATCTGGAATAGTTCCTTCACTGTTGACCTTCCAAATATGAACAGCAAGTGTTTCTGATTGACGGAAAATCGAAATAGGACTGGTAATACTAAGAGGATTCCAGTTTCCCCAATCAAGTGCCGGTGCCGATTGACCCGCCGTATAGATCAGTGCTGCCGCTTCTCCAAAAATGCGTCCGGAAGCTAAGACAATGCCTGTCACAATCCCAGGTAAAGCTTCTGGAATAACAACATGTAAAACTGTCTCCCAGCGTGAAATGCCAAGAGCTAAACCTGCTTCACGCTGGGTATGGTGAACATTGCGTAAGCTGTCTTCAATATTACGTGTCATCTGAGGAAGATTAAAAACAGTCAAGGCCAAGGCTCCTGAAATAATCGAGAAACCATATTGAAATTGCACAACAAAAATCAAGTAACCAAAAAGACCGACAACAACTGATGGTAAAGAGGATAATATTTCAATACATGTTCGGATAAAGTCTGTTAGCCTACCCTTTTTGGCATATTCAGACAGATAAATTCCTGCCCCCATAGACAAAGGAATAGAGATAATAAGCGTTATAATCAATAGAAAAAAAGAATTATAAAGCTGAATCCCAATGCCTCCGCCTGCTTCATAGGAAGATGAGCGGCCGGTTAAAAAATGCCAATTAACATTAGGCAGTCCTCTAAGCAAGATAAACAAAAGCAAAGAAGTAAGGATAATGATAATAATAGCTGCTATTGTATAAAGTATGCCTGTAGCTAGTTTATCAATTTTCTTAGCGCGCATAATTCTTTTTACCTTCCCTTGTTATAAACTTCATCAGTATATTGAACGCTAAACTCATAATCAACAATACTAATGCAAGAGACCAAAGAACATTATTTTGAACAGTTCCCATAACAGTATTTCCAATTCCCATCGTCAAAACAGATGTTAAAGTAGCTGCCGGAGTTGTCAAAGAAGTCGGTACAACAGCTGAATTTCCTACAACCATCTGAATAGCTAGAGCTTCTCCAAAAGCACGAGCCATTCCAAAAACAACAGCTGTAAAGATCCCTGGTTTGGCTGCTTTTAAAATAACTCGCCAAATAGTTTGCCAACGTGTTGCCCCCATAGCCAGACTTGCTTCTTTGTAATGCCTTGGGACCGCTCTTATGCTATCAACTGTCATAAAAGTGACAGTCGGTAAAATCATAACAAACAGTACAAAGACTCCAGATAAAATACCAAAACCTGTCCCTCCAAAAATAGATCTGACAAAAGGCACAACGACTTGCAGCCCAATAAACCCATATACAACTGAAGGTATCCCCACTAGGAGTTCCACAACAGGCTGTAAAATTTTAGCCCCGTATTTAGGTGAAATTTCAGTCATAAAGACTGCTGCCCCAATAGCAAAAGGTGTAGCAATAATTGCCGACAAAATCGTTACAATAAAAGATCCTAAGATCATGGGCAAAGCGCCTAGATAAGGTTTGCCAGAAGCATCTTTAACATTTGGCTGCCAATTCGTTCCAAACAAAAATTTGAAAGGATTGATTTTATTAACAAAAAAAGTTGAGAGTCCCTTTTGCGCAACAAAGATAAGAATCAGTGCTACAACAATAACAATTAAGATTAAGCATAAAAAGGTAATTCCCTTCCCGAATTTCTCTAAGCGAGAATTTTTAGAGGGGGAGGTCAATTTTTTAGCGAGCTCTTGATTTTTCATGATTCCTCCATTAGATCAAGACATAAAAAGTTTGAAAGACATGTTCTATACATAGCAGCATCTCTTAATGTTTCGACCATTATTTAGGTTTAACGGTGCCATCTGCGCTTTTAACAACTTTCATGTCCTTAACCGAGATGTAGCCCATCTTTGTCACTACACCTTTTTGAATTTTATCGCTAAGCATATAATCCAAAAATTCTTTAGTCAGCCCTGCAGCTTTGCCTTTAGTATACATATGCTCATAAGACCATAAAGGCCAATTATTGCTTGTTACATTTTCAGCTGTTGGTTTAAAGCCATTTAATTTTATAGATTTTACAGAATGATCAACATAAGCAAAAGCTAAGTAAGAAATAGCACCAGGAGTCTGTGAGACGATTGATTTAACCATTCCATTGGAATCTTGCTCCTGACTTTGCTTAGCGCTCTTTCCTTTCATAACAACAGTATCAAAGGTAGCACGAGAACCTGAACTAGCAGCTCTATTAATAATTGAAATTTCAAGATCCTGACCGCCAACTTGCTTCCAGTTGGTATACTCACCAGTAAAGATCTTTTGTAATTGATCAAGTGTCAAATTAGAAACTTTGACTTTTTTATTGGTAATGACAGAAATACCAGCAACTGCCACTTTGTGGTCTACAAGTTTTGCAGCATTAATTCCGTCTTTTTCCTCAGCAAAAAGATCACTGTTTCCGATCTGGACAGCACCTGATTGTACTTGAGAAAGTCCTGTACCAGAACCGCCTCCTTGAACGTTAACTGTCTTTCCAATATTAGCATGACTAAATTCATCTGCTGAAGCTTCCACCAGAGGCTGTAAAGCAGTCGATCCTACACTATTAATAGACTGCCCTTTGTCAATCCAGCTAGAGCATGCTGTTAAGATAATACTGGCTAAAGCTAATAGTGACAGTAAAGCTAACCTTCTCTTTCTCATTCACCTGCTTATCCTTTCTTTTTCAATTATAACAATAAAACAAATTAAAGGTGTTATTTTTCTAAGAATTTTCTCAAAATGTATTCTATAACATTTTTTATTGAAAACGGAGGCCTTTGGGAAAATGATTTTTCAATGTATTTCCTGTAACTTTTGCAAAACCTATTCCCTTACCTTTTATAAAAATTGGATACCAGCCATTGGGATAATCCTGAGAAAGGGATACACTATTTCCTGATACATATATCTTGAACTGTTCTACATCAATTTCAATAAAGCGCGTAAATTCCTCTCTTTTTAAAGCAAGGCCTAAGGCAAAAGAAGGTTCGAAACGTTTCTTTTTAAAAACTCCTAAATGCAGACCATTTCTTGCCATTTTTAGTTGAGACATATCAGGTAAACCTTGCGGCAGGAGATAAAGATGATCACCAAAAGTTTGATAAAATCCAGTTAATTTAACGTTAAGATGTTTGTGGGCGAAATCCTGCCACAATTGCTCCTGCTCTTTTTTGAGTTGATTTTTTCTAGGCTTAATAGCCACAGTTCTAGAGGGGCGTTTATCCTGCAACTTAGCGGCGAATTGCCCTTCTCCTTTAAAACAATGAGGATACATACGGGCTGCCTGAGGCATCTTGATTCCAGCTGCCATACCATTGATCTTAGGTATCTCAGCTAATTCTAAATAGCTGTATTTTGATAAGAGCCAGCTTACAACTTCTTCATTTTCCTCCGGTGCCCAAGTACAAGTAGAATATACTAGACTACCTCCTGGTGCCAGCATTTTCACGGCTTCTGTCAGGATTTCTTTTTGTATCTGCGCACACTGTAAAGGATAGTCCTCATGCCAGTATTGAATGGCAGATGGATCTTTACGAAACATACCTTCTCCAGAACAAGGGGCATCTAAAACAATAAGGTCAAAATAATGCTGGAAAACTGCAGCCAGCCTCTTGGGACTTTCATTAGTCACAAGAGCATTTCTAGCTCCAAAACGCTCTATATTTTCAACAAGTGCCTTACTGCGTTTCTTAGAAATCTCATTGCTGATCAAAATGCCGCTATTATTTAAATAAGAAAGCAAGTGTGTTGATTTGCCTCCAGGAGCAGCTGCTAAATCAAGCACCTTCATACCTGGCTTTGGAGCTGCTATTTGTCCTACCATCTGAGCAGCAGGCTCTTGGGAATAAACTAGGCCAGTAACATGCTCTATAGATTTCCCTGATATCTTGCCATAATGTCCCCAAGGAGTATCTTTAATAGGATCTGTAAAATGATCGGCTTCTCCTTTTAAAGGATTGATGCGATAGGCGGAAACAGGATTTTCTTCAAAACTTTTAAAAAAAGCTGCTGCTTCTGCCCCTAGTATAGTCTGATATTTTTCAACAAATTTTTCTGGTAACAGCATAACATCACTTTCATTTTCTTAGTTTTTTAGAAAGGCCGCTTCGCTCCTTTCAGCAGAAAAACATTTCTAATGAACATATTTTTGTATCTCTTTTAATTTTTCTTTAGGTACAAACATCACTTCCTGACGGGTCTCAAAATTAGGTTTTTTCCCATAGAAATCACAAATCTTATAGCCCAGCTTTTCTCCCATAATACTGCCGGCAGCATAATCCCAAGGTGATATTTTAGAAAAATAAGCCAATAAACGTCCCGACAGGACACGGCAGATACTTAAGCCAGCACTTCCAAAACAGCGAACACCTAAAGTTTGACAGCCCAAATTAGCAAGGCCCATAAAATTTTGAGAAGCCATACTGCTGTTAACACAGATAAGCGATCGGCTCAAAGGTTTATCAGTAAAAGGAGGAAGTTTTTGACCATTAGCTGTCACATCAAATTGACCGCCGCCACTATATAAGACATCATTCATCACATCATAAATCAGTCCAAATTGACCTTGGCCTTCTTCGTAATAAGCAATCATAACAGCAAAATCACAGCCTTGTGCTACAAAATTCACAGTTCCATCAATAGGATCAATGACCCAAACAGAACCTTTTGTAATATCAGCAGTCAGATTATTTTCTTCTGCCAGAAAGCAGTCATTGGGATAGCGTGCGTGAATGCTGTCCACTAAAAGTGTCTGTACCTCTTTATCAAGTTCTGTCACCAGGTCATCAAAACGTGTTTTTTCCTCAATAATGAGGTCTTTTGTCATATTTTTGCGGATAAATTGTCCTGCTTGACCAATAATTTCTTTGGCAAATTGAAATTTACTTTCCAAGAGATATAAATCCTTTCTCTTTTGCTTTTGCTGCCTGCACAGCACAATAGATAGAATAGCCGCTGTTTTTTTCAAATTCTCGTCCGATTTGTTTTTCTTGAGCTTTGCTTCTAACGACTTCTTTGAAAGCCTTATAGCTTTCTAAAAACTGCTTAATATCGACTTTACTCTCATATGCTTTTTCAACTTGGTTTAAAAAAGAGAGCACTGAGGCAATTTCATCAGTGCTCCAAGATACATCTAAAGGGTAGGCGTAATTTTTAGGCATCATCTTTTCCTTTAATTTCTGCTCTCATAGTTGCTTGACGCAATTCATGTTTTCGATAATCTCTTGGTAGGAAGGCACGAATTTCATCTTCATTAAAACCGATTTGCATTCTTTTATCATCTAAAATAATAGGGCGGCGTAAAAGGCTAGGATTCTTAGAAATAAGGTTGATCAATTCAGACATTGACAGGTCTTCAAAATCAACGGCTAATCTTTGGAAGATTTTTGATCGTGTTGAAATAATATCCTCAGTCCCGTTTTCAGTGAAGGCCAATATTTTTATCAGTTCATCTCTATTTAAGGGACTCGCTATAATATTGTGCTCTTGAAAGTTAACATTATGTTTTGTTAACCATGCCTTAGCTTTTCGACAGCTCGTACAGCTAGGCGATAAGAATAAAGTAACCATCAACCTACCCTCTCAATGATACATAACATCTCCATTATACTAGATTTTATACTATTTTTCTACGAATTTTCGAAATTTCTTGCGATTTCTTCATCAGATTTGAGCTGGGTCACTAAATCATCAACGCCATTAAATTTAGTCATTTCTCTGATTCTGTCTAACCAGAAAATTTCAATAGTCTCTCCGTAAATATCTCCGTCAAAATCAAAGATATTGGCTTCTATTCTTAATTCAGTACCGCCAAAGGTTATATTTTTTCCAATACTTGTCATTGAACGATAGCGCCTGCCAGAGACTAACGCATCCGTCACATAAACACCATCAGACGGCAGAAAGGTACGATCAATAAGAGCTAAATTAGCTGTTGGAAATCCAATGGTACGTCCCCTAGCATCACCATGGACTACAATACCTCGTGTTGAAAATGCATATCCTAAGAGCTGCTCAACCTGTCGGACATCCCCCTTTTGAATCAGACTGCGAATGCGCGTTGAACTGATTTTGCTTCCTTCATACTGAACTTCAGGAAGCACAATGATATCACCTTGAAAATTTCGCTTAAGATAGTCTGAATCAGCCTGATTGTAACCAAATTTATAATCAAAACCAACAACAATTTTCTTTGCTTTTAAGGCTTTGATATATGTTTCAATAAAATCATCAGAACTGAGTTTAGCAAAATGTGAAGTAAAGTCAATAAGATACAGATCATCAACACCATATTCAGCAAATTTAGCATAACGCTTTTGCGGGAAGTTGATATGATCCAATAAACTAGGGTTATAACGAGAAAAGACTAATTGCGGCGATTCTGGAAATGTAAGTACTGCAACTCTCAGCCCCTCCTTCGCCGCTGCCTTTTTCGCTTGTTCAAAAAGCTGTTGATGTCCTTTATGCAGAGCATCAAAATAACCTAATACCAAAACAGAATTTTCAGATTGTTTGATTTCTTCTGCATTCTGTATTTTATAAATATTCATTGTCATTGATACCTTCTAATGCTATATAAAGACCTTTTTAGGTTTATAGAGCTCACCGCGCTGCTCTAAGATAGCAATTAATCTGTCTTTTTTAAAAGCTGCTAATAATGGATGAGTTTGATCCAAAGAAATACGCCTGCCAAAAGAGAGTTCAGAAATTTGAGCATCCGATAGTTCTATTTGGGGCAAATCAAGCACACCATATGAAATGGGCAAAAGAAAAGAAAAATCACGTGTTTCAGCCCTTTCAGCAATTTCAGATAGGGTTAGCGCTTTGTCTAAACTTAAACCAGCTGAAGCCGTTCTCTTAAGAAAGGACATATGGCTGGCATAACCGAGCTTTTTACCCAAATCAACTGCCAAGGTCCTGATATAGGTGCCTTTGCTGCAGGCAACACGAAAATGAAAGCAACAGCAATCATTCTCAAAGCTCAAATCACTGGTTCGTTTAAAATCATAAATAACCACCTGACGCTGCGGACGTTCGACATGCTGGCCTGCGCGTGCGTATTCATAGAGTTTTTTGCCATTAACCTTGACAGCTGAATACATGGGCGGAATTTGCATAAGCGGTCCAATAAAACTTGTTATCGCTTGATCAATCATTTCTGCAGATAAGGCAGGATCAAGCGGTGTTCGCTCAATGACATTACCGCTAGCATCTTCGGTTGTTGTTGAAAAGCCAAGTGTTATTTGCCCTTCATAAACCTTACCAGCATCTGTCATATATTCAAGAACTCGCGTAGCCTTACCAACTGCAATTGGAAGAACCCCAACAACATCAGGATCCAATGTTCCTCCGTGTCCAATCTTTTTTTCCCCTAATATCTTACGAAGCTTAAAGACCGCGTCATGTGAGGTCATTCCTGCTTCTTTTTTTAAATTGATAATTCCGTTCATTGTTTTCCTTTTTCGTCTAGAATGTCTCTATTTTCTAAGAATGCTAAGGCTGTTTTTTGCAACTCTTTATTTTGTTCAAAGAGAGCGTGACCGCAATTTTTCAGAATCTTTATGCTGCTATTTTTGATATAAGCTGATAGTTCTTTAGAGGATTCAACACCGAGCACATCATCCTCCTTAGCTCCTATAATTAGAGTTTGGCACTGAAGTTCCTGCAATTTAGCTAAAGTATTATGATGTAAACAAGCTTGAGACTGAGTCATAATTCTTTGTTTATTTTTAATTTTACCAAAAGTTCCCAGAATTCTGTAAAGATACTTGAGATAGGCAAAGCTTTTTGCTGTATAGGAATGAACAGCAATATCTAGCACCAAGTCCTTATAAGAACTATTTTGGCTCAACGTTAGCCAATGTCCGATTCTTTCTTGGCTTAAGGTATTCATACGGCCTGCTGTCACTACTAGAATCAATTTTTCAATCATCTGCGGAAAATCCAAGGCAAGATACTGGGCAATCATGCCGCCCTGTGAAATCCCCATAATATTGGCTGGACTGATATTCAGCATAGCCATGGCCTCAGCAATATCATTAGCCATTTCTTTGGTGCTGTATTTTTCTGGCAATTCATTGATTCGACTGAAAACATAGACTTTATACTGCTTGGCCATCATCCGATAAGAAAGCGACAGGAATTGAGCCATCCCTTTGACCGTTGATAGGCCGTCACCCAAGCCTGGAATAATAAGCAGAGGCCTTTTTCCTTGACCGAATGTAACATAATTCATACTTTTGCCATTAAAATACAAGATTTTATTTTTTGCACCATATACCACGATGATTGTCCTTTTTATCCTTACTCTAAATTAATAATCTCTTGAAATCATAAACTCTATTATAGCATAGATTGCTAAGAAATAGTGAGGAGAAAACATTGATGCAAAAGCTGCAAACTAAAAATTGAAAGGCTAAAGAACTCGTCTGCTTTTTTCGCTTACTTTATATCGGTTCATTTTAATAATAATTTGTTCTTCTATTAAAGGTAAAGCAATTGTCACCTTTAAACCGGGATGATTGTCTGAAAAGATCGTTTCTCCTTGGTGTAATTTAATAATCTGCTTAGTGATAACTGTCCCCATGCCATGCGTCTCATAATTGGTCGATTTTTGATTCAGTTCTGTAATTTTTTCAGCTGTAATATCTCCTTGATCCGCAATGATGATGAGCACTTTGTTCTCAACTAATTGATAGGTTAAATCAATCTGGTTAGAGCTGCTATGCATAATACTATTAAGCAGGAGATTCCTGAAAGCTCTTTCTAGTAAAATAGCATCCCCCTTTATTAATACTGCCTCAGCAGGTAAATCAAAATGAAGTGTTATAGTGTCATAATTATTTAGAATATCAGCAATCACTGTTCGTAGGACAACAACCAAATCAAGATTGGAAAAGTCAGAATGATGCTTTTGGTTATCCAATAAATAGCTCAAATTGAGATTAGAAATCATTTCTTGCATGTTTTGAATCTGATTTTCAATTTGTTCAATTTTCTTTCCTCTGCCATACTGCTGTTCTAGCTGACTAGTATAGCCTGAAATTAACATAAGCGGATTGCGTAAATCATGGCTAACGCCTCTAATCCACTGCTCTTTCATCAGATAGCTTTCTTCCAAAATATGAGATGTTTCATTGAGAGCTGCCTTAATTTCAGAGAGGTTGCCTTTTTCATTAAGAGCCACATTTTGACCCTGAGATAAAGACGCAACAGCAGCAACGATCGGCTTCATCTCCTTTTTAATGCGCAGTTTTGATCGGCTCAAAAGAATAAAAATCAGTAAAAGAATAATACCTAAGAAAACAGGTACTAAAATAAGACAATTCCTGATAAATTGCGTATTAGCATAGAGGTTAAATTTTGCTAAGGAATGCTTTTTAGGCTTTTTAGGATAGCCCAAAACTAAAATCTGCTGACCGCGTACATAGGAGAAAACAGGGTAATCTTCTAAATACCAGCGTGAAAATTTCACTAGATCAGTGTTGGTATAATGTCTTTTAAGCTGTTTAGGTAAATGATAAGATTGGACAATATTGCCATCTTGATTCAGCACCATAGCCCAAGTCTTTTGTTTATTCATTTCTTTTCGGCTGCTTTTATCAAAAAGGAAATTATTCTGTTGACTTGATTGAGCAATTTTGGTGTAGAGCAGTTCCGGATTTTCATTTCCATAATGGCTAAGATAAGTTAAAAAAATCAAACCATATACAAAAACAAATCCTATGATTAAAGCAAAGATTAATAAAACATACTTGGTTAATAACTTAGTAAAAAATTTAACGCTATCCATTTAACCCACCTTTAGTTTGTAGCCTAGACCTTTAATGGTTAGTAAGCTTTCTGGCTTAGAAGGGTTGGCTTCAATTTTTTGTCGAATCTTGCGAATATGAGCCATTAGAGTATTTTCATAACCCTGATATGGCGGTCCCCAAACTTTTTCTAAGAGTTGATCAAAGGTCACAATACGATTTTTATTGTCATATAAAACCTTAAGAATACTATACTCCTTAGCTGTCAGCTGAATCTCTAATTCCCCTTTAGTAATCAGAGCTTGACTAAAATTCACCTGACAAGTCGGTAAAACAAGGACTTCGTCATTTTCAGGATAGGTTCTTTTTAAGATCGAAAGAATTCGCAGCTCCAAATCTCTTGGGCGAAAAGGTTTAACAATATAATCATCTGCTCCCAACTCAAAACCTTGATACTGTTTTTCAATATCTGAAATGGCTGATAAAAATAAAATAGGAATTGTTGATGTCTTACGGATACCTTTTAAGACTTCAAAACCTGACCCTTCAGGCAGCATAATATCTAAAATAGCTAAATCAAAGGATTTTTCTGCAAATTGCTCTAAAGCCTCCTTTTGTGACTGCACACTTGTTAGATTGCTAAAGCCAGCAATACTCAAAGATTCTTGCACCATTTTTAAAATTTCTGGATTATCGTCTAAAACTAAGATCTTTTTCTCTTTATAGTTCATAATATTACCTCAACAAAATTAGTATATCACATTGCCTCCTTGGCCAACGGATTCAAGGTAAAATTTAAGGAATAATTAAGGTAAGAAGCAGATTAAGATAAAGATGCTTTACTATCATTAAAAGTGTCAAGAAGGAAATGACCTTACCCTAAACCATTTGAAGGAGAAGTAAAATGAACAATTATATCATTGAAACTAATCAATTAAGTAAGGATTTTTCAGGTGAACTAGCCGTTAATCAGCTTTCTATTCATATTAGAAAAAATGAAATTTATGGTTTTTTAGGACCTAATGGTGCTGGCAAAAGTACCGCTATGAAAATGCTCTTAGGACTGCTGCAGCCAACGAAGGGTTCTATAAAACTCTTTGGTAAAAATTTTGACAGCAATCAACTGGCACTGCTCTCAAATGTCGGCTCTCTCATTGAAGAACCCTCTTATTATGCTAATCTGACCGGCTATGAAAATCTTGAAATCATTCAAAAATTACTGAAATTGCCAAAAAGAAATATTGATGAAGTCTTAAAAATCGTTAAGCTTTATGAACAAAAAGACAAGCTAGTAAAAAATTACTCACTGGGTATGAAACAACGCCTAGGCATTGCTCTGGCTATTGTCAAATTTCCTAAATTGCTGATTCTGGATGAGCCTACCAACGGTTTGGATCCTGCAGGAATTCAGGAAATTCGAGAACTCATCAAGTCCTTACCACAGCGCTATGATATGACGGTTATTATTTCCAGCCATATTCTTTCAGAAATTGAACAAATGGCTACGACTGTCGGTATTATCAATAAAGGAAAGCTGCTTTTTGAAGGTTATTTAGCTGACCTTGAAGAAGATGAAAAGTACCTTTTTGAGACTAGTGATGATACCATAGCTAAAAGACTGCTATTATCTAAAGGCTTTATTCTAGATAAAGAGGAAGTCATTATCAATGATCAAAATAAAGCCAATATAGCTGCCGCTATTAGACTCTTGGTTAAAAATGATATTGCTATTTACCAAGTTCGTATGATTCGTAAATCATTGGAAGATGTCTTCCTTGATATGACTGGACGTGAAGGAGGAATCTTATAATGCTCAATTTACGATTAGAATTCACCAAATTAAAAAGACGGTCCTTCCTGCTGTCCCTGATTGCTATTATCGCAGTGGAGCTGATTTGGGCTAATGTTGTGATGAACTCAGAGTTGACCAAAACACATGAAGCCTACAATGCTATCTATGACATGGCCTTTATGAATGACTTCATCCTTCCTCTTTTTATTGCAATCTTAGCTTCTAGACTGCTGGAAATGGAACATCTGGGCAAGACTTTTAAATTGTTGCAAACCAGCAATGAAAGTCCTTGGCAGCTTTTTAAGGCTAAGTTAACTGTGATGGCAATCTTTTCTCTCTTTGTCAGTTTGCTGCAGACAATTTTCTTAAAATTTACGATTCAAGCTGCACAGATCAGCGTGACATCAGTTCAACTGACTTTCTCTTTGTTAACAACTTTTTTGATCTGCCTCTTTCTATCATGTTTACATCTTTGCTTGGCTTTTATCTATCAAAAACCAAGTGTGACAGTGGTAACAGGCTTAATTGGGTCCTTTCTGTCATTTGTTGGTATCAGTGCTTTGCCTTTTGCCATTCGCCTCTTTGTCCCATGGCAATACTTTTCTATGATGGGAACCACTAAACGGCTGACGGGAACTCACACTTATCTTTTCCAATACGACAGCACCTATCCATTTAAACTGGCTGTCCTGCTGTTTATCATCCTTCTAACTATCTTTGTCAGTAAGAAACTCATCAGAAAGGCGGATTTACTATGATGACATTTGAATTTAAGAAAATTAAGAAAAGTGCTATTCCGATAATTATTGTTTTCTTCAATCTAGTTGGAACACTTTTGGGAACAATGGTTTTTGCCTTCAATCGAAAAGTCCTCTTAGATGGCACACAAGCTCTTGTTCTTTGGGGACAAACAGTCTTCTATGCATCACAGATTTTCACGCCTATTCTGATTGGAATTATCTGCTCCATCAGCTGTCAATTTGAGGAAAGCAATAAAAACTGGCAGCGCCTCTTGACCATTCCCGTCAAACCTAATCGCGTTATTTTATCGAAAATTGTTAGTTTATCAGTTATCATGGCAATCAGCCAACTGATCGTTCTTCTTTTTTATGTCCTCAGTGCCTTAGTTTTGAAGGTGTCTTTTGCAAATCATCTGCTGGACTTTTTCCTCTGGTCTATCACAGGCTGGTTAGCGGCCATTACCATTGTTAGCATCCAAATTTTTATCAGCCTTCGACTGAAAAATTTTGCAGTGCCTATTCTCATTTCAGCCATTTTGGCTATGGCAGGTCTTATGGCCCTCTTTATTGGAAGAAGCCTGTTTGCCATCTTTCCGTACGCTCAAATTGCGGTAGGGCTTCGCACTCGCGCTTTGGCGCCTTTTACTTTGCCAGAATTCATATTATTCTTGCTGCTTAACGCTAGTTATATTATTCTCTTTTATGTCTTAGCCGTTAGACAATTAAAGAAGAGATTCATCTAATTAGCATTTTCATCATAAAAAAATAAGAAGTCTGGATTCTGTTGCCTCAGACTTCTTTTCTAGCTTCATTTATATATCTCGATTAGAATCACTGTCCAATTCAAAGAAAGGTTGAATGTCTTGGACATATTCGAGGACACCTTGGAAATCACCAGCTTCATCGCGCACAGCTGCATAGGTCACATAGACAAATTTTCCTAGGCGCTCAGATTTAAACCACATATCAACCTTATGGCGCTTTCCGCTGCGCAAAAGTTCAAAAATTTTTTTGACCTTGTCCAAAACTTTTGGCGGATGGCAGAGTTCCACATTGCGCCCAAGTTGGCTTGGTGTCCGCTTGAAAATCATTTCTGCTGCTGGAACACTGTCGTTATAATATTGGAAAATATCGTCCTTATTGACAAAGGTGATTTCCAGAGGGAGATTGTTGAGAATAAGATTGGCTTGTTCTACTGACAGATAGCCGTTTCCAAAAGGCTGCAAGGCTGTACGCTCTGCCGCTGTTTCCTTTTCTTTTGGCCTAAAAGTGATGGTAAACTGACCTTCTGGTGTATCAATAATTTTTGTATTGCTTTCCTCAGACGAACTAGTATCTTGTCCTGAATGTAAAGCGACAGCTCCTTCTTCTTTAGCTTGATCTGCAGCAGCCTCTTTATCAAAGGACTCACGGTAAGGCTCCCACTTCTCAGTCGGCTTGATAATAGCATAACCGTAAGCATCACTCTCGCTGGCGATTTGCAGCCAATCATCCTGTGAGAAAGTTTCCAGAAGAATCATAAGAAGAATAGCTTCCTCCTTGAAAATCATCTCTTCAAATTCTTTAGCAAAGGCTTCAAACTTTTGAGAAAGCACTTTAAGAGAAGCATCTGGCAGTTTATCTAAAACGGTTTTAGCGTCCTTAAACAAGGCGCGGATTTCATCATCAACTCCCCACATGACCTTAGGGGGCGAATCATGCCCATAACGCTCCATAATGGGGAAAAAGAGCTTTTCCTTACGGGTGTAGTGATTGTGAAATTGCCCCAGCAAAGCAAACTGATGCTTCAGCCCTTTGAGAATCTCCTGGCCAAATTTTTCATTTTCAGGCTTAGCATAATTTTCAATAATCCGGCGGATACGCATAATAGCTGCGCGCAAAGCTAGATTTTCATCCTTGAAAACTTTAACAGGATGACCCTCCTGTTCAGCATCTGGCACATCTACATCGGCAATGGCACCCTTAAAAAGATTGGCATGAACATTGCAAAGTCCCATAACATCTTCAAAGGTAATACCAGTATCCGAATTCATGAGCTCATGCTCCATCATGGAAATCTCAATGGCGGAAACCCCTTTGAAATGCTTGTTAAAACGCTCTTGAACAGACTCTGCACTGGCACCGTGATGAAGTTCCAGAAGAAGATCTTTTAAGATTTGAATACGTTCATCAGCCATTACTCATCTCCAAGCACGTCATAGCCATTGAATTCCAGAGTTTGTTTGATCTTTTCCAAAGGAATGCCTGCTATCCTAGAACCAGCCAGTAAAGTTGTTACCTTGCCAACAGTCTTAAGCATAGCTGGATTTGCCAAGGGTTTAAAACCAAGTTCTATCAAAATATCCTTAACTTCTGGATGCTCCTTGATAGTCTGTGCAACAGGCTTGGATAAATCTATCGTATTATTCATAAGAATACCTCACATTTCTGCTTAGGTTAGTTTTATTCTATCGCAAATGACATAGAATAAACTAGGAGAAGTTCTTTAAGTTTTATTAATCTTTCAAAGCCTCAAATTTGGCCTTCATGGTTGGGTTTTTACGGGTCAGTTTTTTGACAGAAACATCATCTAGTTTATTATTAGCCAAACGCAGCTGATTTTCACTAGTGGTCAAGAAACGCTTCACCTCTTCCATACGCTTGATGGATTTATCAATCTCATCAATAGCCTTTTTAAAATTGGTGCTAGCAGAATTATAATTTTTAGCAAAAGCATTCTTGAAGGTTTCCAAATCATCTTCAAAATGTGTGATGTCAATGTTCTGTTCGCGAATGAGAGCTAATTCTTGCTTGTACTTGAGTGAGTTGAGCGCAGCATTGCGCAAGAGTCCAATCAATTGAATAAAGAACTGCGGCCGTACTACATACATTTTTTCATATTCATGGCTGACATCCACAATGCCTGTATTGTAATACTCGTTATCTGCCTCCAACATAGTCACCAAAACAGCATACTCACATTTCTTTTCACGTCGATCCTTGTCCAATTCCTTATAAAAATCACTATTCTTATGTTTAGTCTTAGTCGTGTCTGCTTCATTTTTCATTTCAAACATAATAGAAATGAACTCAACTCCGTTTTCATCTGCCTCACGAAAAATGAAGTCACCCTTGGAACTAGAAGCAGATGACAGCTCATTATCCTTGCCAAAATAGGCATTAGGAAAGGCATAAGAACGGATTTTATTAAACTCACTTTCAGCATAAGTCTCTAAACTTTCACCGATAGCCTTGGTAGATTGCTGGGCTTTAAAGTTTTTATAGAATTCCACCTGCTCATTGGCAGCTTTTAACTGCACTTCATAGTCGCTGCGCACTGCAGAAAGCTGGATCTCAGATTCTTTTTCCTGCACTACCAGCTGATTCTGTGCTTCATCGCGTTCTTTTTCAACCTGAGCCATCGTTTTTTGCAATTGGTTTTCGTGCTCCAAACGCAACTTATCCATTTGATTTTGCAAACTTTGCAGCTCTTTATCCTTTTTAGACAAGGCCCGCTCAACATCAAGTTCATTTTGACTGATTAATTTCTCCAATTGGGTTCTTAAATCAGCAATCTCTTTATCCTTATCTTTGAGACTGGCCTGCAGTTCATTCTTAGATTTTTCCTCTAAAAGCTGAGTTTCCCGCTCTAAACGCTCATGAATCTCCTTTTCAAACTCTGCCCCTCGCACCTGAGCCAAAAGCTGACTGTACTGCGTTTCATTAACAGTAAAAACTTCCCCGCAGTTGGGGCATTTGATTTCGTTCATAATGACCTCATCTTTTCTATTCTCGCTCAATTTTCACATTTTTCATTATACCACTCTCTGACCCAAATGAAAAACAGCAGGCTGTCGGAGTCTGCTGTTTCAACTTTTAATAGTCTTTTTAAAGTCCAATAAGGCTTGAATATAAGCATGGGGTTTAAAGGCGTGAATCACATGGTTGGCTGGAATTTTTTTATAGATAGTTTGGGGCGCTAATTCCATGATATGCTTGACATCCTGATCATCCAAAGCACCGACAAGACCGTATTTCTCATAGCGTTTCCAGCTGGCATGCAGCAGCAGAATGGGACAGGTGATTGCTCTTAGAGCCTGCGCATGATCCAGACCCTGATAAAATCGGCCGTCCACAAAAGCTCTGGCAAAGTCAGGATCAAACATGGATAGAGACTTTAAGAGCAGCCTCAAAGCCGCTGGAAAGCCAACTTCCAGCGGCTGATTGGAATGGGCAGCTTGAAATTTTTTAATTTGCCTTGACAAGAGCTGAATCATCCAAGCCGGCATCTTCTTGATCCGATTTTCTGAAACCGGCATTTCCAGACCTGAAAAATAATCAGCTAAATCACGATGATTTACATCTCCGATATTGTCCACTAGATGTTTCAAACCATTGTAGACAAAGCGGTCCCTATCCCTAAAGCGCGGCAACTCAGCAGAAAAAACCGGGGCATCTTCAACGACAATTCCTGTCACATATTGGCTGAGATTGGCTGCGCACCAAATAGCAACCAGTCCTCCAGAAGAATTTCCAGAAATGAGGACTTTATTTTGGATAACCCCTTCCATAAAAGACCGCATGTCCTCCCCAATCGCAGCCCAGGAATAATCTCCCGGTGTCCAGCTAGACTTACCATGACCCCGGATGTCAATAGCATAGACCTTAAACTGCTGAGAGAGCGGAATAAGCACCTTACTATAGGACTCCCAAGTCCCCATCTGAGCAGGAATAAGCAAGAGATTAGGTCCCTTATCTGGTCCCACAATATAGTTTAGTTTTACCTGGCCAGTGTCATAAAGACATTCCTTAAAACCTGCTTTTTGCAGTTTTCTGTCTTCAATTCTTCCTGATAAATATTGATAGGGATTTGTATACATTTTCTTCACCTTCTTTGAGTATCATCTAAATACCTTCTCCAAGCTTTAAGCATTTCCTCCTGATAATGCTGCTGAATAGCCAACCAAACCTTCATATCCTCTAGCTGCCCATATTCAATTGATCCAGCAGTCAGCTCCTCTTGCCCCCTTTCTACAATCTCTTTAAGCGGCTGCAGCTCTTTTAGCCTGTGCTCCAGCACACTTTCCCAAGCTTTGGGAGAAAAACGAAAATAATCCACTCGGTCTCCTGGAAAGGTCACTTTGTCGATCCAGCCGTTTACTATCAAGCTGCGGATATTTGTAGAAATGCTGCTCCGACTCGCCTGTAAGAGACCAGATAGCTCCTCAGCTGACAGCGGAACGCCCATTATCAGACTCAAGCCAAAAATCCGTCCGCCAATCCGCGGAATACTGTAATTTTCATACACAGCTGCAATGCCTTCAATAAAATCCTGCTGACTCGCTTTTAAGATCATCATCTTCTTCTGCGCCATATTGACATCCTCCTAAGTTTAGTATAGTTCTTTCAGTTATTTCAGTCAATACTGAAATAACTGAAATGCTAGTTGATTCCATAAATATAAAGAGAAACCGCTGATGAACAGCGGTTTTTCTCTTGTCGTTATCAGTCATCCCACTACAGTTGACATTGAGCCTATTTTCTTTACAATCTTAAATCACCGCTCAGTTTAAAATCAGAGTCTAGTATTTCCTAGTCTTTAATAATTAAAATATCTTCAACTGGCAGACGTTTGGAAGTATAATTCCCCAGCAGAGTGTCCCGGCTGTAGCCTAAAGCGATGGCAATAGGAATAATTTGATCATGAGGAATATCTAAAATTTTTCTGACGTCATCTGGAAATAATACCAGAGCAAAGGCATTGATGGAACCAATACCTTTATCAGCTGCACTGAGCATAAGAGTTTGTGAGAAGGCTCCTAGATCATGAATAGACCAATTAGGAGAGTCTTTAGGAATGGTAAGATAGGCGATAGCTTGAGCATTGAAGAGATTGACTTGTGCTTCGTTAAAAGTTGTTATGTTTTCTCCAAAGGCTTGCCCGATACTTGCTGAAGTAGCTGCCATATTCTTTTGAGGAAAAGCAGCCCATTGTTCTCTTGGGAGAGGTGAAAAATCAGGATGGCGAGGTTTATCAGCTGCAATATTTTCTTTGTAAGCTGTTTTGATTGCCCTTAATGATTCTCCCGTAGCTATATAGACTTTCCAAGGTTGTGAATTAACCCAAGACGGAGCTGTTTGTGCTTCCTTGATAATTTCGATTAATAGGTCTTTGGCAATTGGCTTTTCTGAAAAATCTCTGACAGAATGACGTTTTTTAAGAACTTGTTGAAATTCCATAAGTCGTGACCCCCTAAGTGATTAAAATTGTGATTAGTATAAAACTTTTTTGTGTGAAAAGCAAGAACACGAATTAAAGTATTTGCAGCAAAAATGGACAGGCAGTCCTGACACTTGACCAATTAGTAGCTTGCCTTCCTACCCACTGCAAAGTCTGCTATTAGAATTTATAGGGTTGGTGTCCGAAATAGCTGCCGTTATATTAAATCAGAATGTTAATCAAAGTCAAAGTCCATTTTTTAGCCATCTTCTTGTGGAATTTTTTATATAACTATAGTTAATGATTAAAAGAATAAGCATATAAGGCAATATGATATAAAATGGTGAAAAATCTTGAATCTTTCCTTTTACCAACATTATGCCACAAACTATCCTTTTAAGGATAGTCAATTAAAGCTTTTAGTGGCTGTAAACTATCCTCAAAAATCTATATCTCTAAATAAAGGGAAGACAGATTATGACTTTAGATCAATTTATTGCTAAAAAGATTCAAATTTTGAGTAAAGAATTTCAATTAACTCAAGAACAATTGACTAATGCAGCTCAGATAGATGTCTCCTCAATAGCAAAAATAGAGCATGGAGAACATTCTAACATAAAAGTAAATACTTTAAAAAATTATAGATAGTTTTAGACTATCTATACAAAGTTTCTTTCAAGACTACAAAGACGATAACGGAGTTAGGGATCCATCAGTAGAAAGATTTCAAAAATATATGATGACAGTTAGTGCTGAAAAACGTAAAAAATACTTAGAGATATTTGAGGAGATTGTTAAGGTGGAGAATTAAAGATTACTATTACTGTAGATAGAATCTCCTTGGTCAAATTATATCTAAGCCCTTCTCGTCGAATAAGAATAAAACAATGGATTATATCAAATAAAAGTACTATCCTGATAGTTAAGAGGGGGTATTTTGTTCAAATATCTTCTAATGAAATTTATAAAAAAAACAGGAAACCCAAAATTACTTGGTTTCCTGTTTTTCTATTCCAAATTCTAAATAATAACAGTTAAATTATGAGTACTTAATTCTTTTTGTACCTACTATTTTTTATATATTACCATGAACTGTAGGTTAATTAGTAATATATTGCATTGTAATTCAGAATCAACACAATGAACAATTTCATCTATAAGTTTTTTATTTCTAAACTTAGTATCTAGTTTCTCAAATAAGTCATTTCTCTTTTTGAAATTACCTATTTTGGGCAATCTGACAGTGGACATATCATCTAGAAAAATTCACTTTATAAAAAAATTATCTTCATAGTTGGAATATTATTTCTATTATGCTAAAATAAGGATGATAAAGGATGTAAAAAATGAGATATATTGGTTCAAAAAAATTACTTTTGCCTGAAATTAAAAAAATGATAGATAAACATACCGATGGCTCTGAAGAAGTATTCTTAGATTTATTTGCTGGTACAAATGCAGTAGCGAATTATTTCAAACAATTCTACACAGTTTATTCAAATGATTTACTATTTTTTAGTTATGCTAATGCAAAAGCTATAATTGAAAATAATTCCAAACCTTTATTTGATAAGCTTATTCAAATTGGTATCACTTCTCCTATGATTTATTTGCAAAATTTAGAAGTAAATAATAAAAAGGTAGAGTATTATGAATCTGCCTACTCTCCTACAGGGGAAGCGAATTATCTTTCAGTAAAAAATGCAAAAAAACTAGACGTTATCCGTAATCAGATTGAAAGTTGGAAAAATCAAAATTTGCTAACAGAGCATGAATACTACTACCTACTTTCTTCTCTTGTAGAAGCTTTACCATTTGTTAGCAATACTACTGGAACTTATGGAGCTTTCCTAAAGCACTGGGACAAGAGGGCTTTGAATGATTTAGAATTACAAGATTTTACTATATTTGATAACTCAAAAGAAAATAGAGCATTTAACGAAGATGCAAATAAACTAGTTCAAAAAGTGAAAGCTGATATTGTTTATATTGATACTCCTTACAATTCAAGACAATATGCTTCTAATTATCATTTATTAGAAAATGTAGCTAGAAATGATCAACCTGTTTTAAAAGGAGTCACAAAGATTTTCGATTGGAAAAATCTTAAAAGTGATTACGCTACAAAAAGTAAAGCTTTATCAGCAATGAGAGATTTAATTCAAAATATAGATTCAACTCATATTATTTTGAGCTATAATAACGAGGGAATTATCTCTGAGGAAGACTTGACTAACATTCTGAAAAAATTCTCGGTTGACGGTATGGTTGATATAAAAAAAATTCCATATCGAAAGTATCAATCAAAGAAGTCTTCTAAGATCAAAGAAATTTATGAATTATTATTTTATATCCAAAGAAAGCCACTTCCTAAAAATAAAACTATTAAGAAAACCAATAACAGCATAAAAGTGAGTTCAACAAGGAAATACATTAAGAGTCCACTTAATTATATTGGAGGGAAATATAAACTTTTAAATCAAATATTGCCTTTCTTCCCAAACAATATTGATACATTTGTAGATATATTCAGTGGAGGAGCTAATGTTGGTATTAATGTGAAAGCGAACAAATATATTTTTAACGATATGAATAACCGTATTAATGAAATGTTTCGGTATTTTCAAACTCAGCCACCTGTAAATTTAGCCCAACAAATTGAACAAAGGATCAATGAGTGGGAACTAAGTAAGACTAACGAAGAGGCATTTCTAGCTTTTAGAAAACATTATAACACTAACCCTAATCCTTTGGATTTATATGTTCTATCCTCTTTTAGTTACAACTATCAATTTAGATTTAATAATTCTATGGAGTTCAATAATCCTTTTGGTAGAAATCGTAGTCATTTTAGTGAAAATATGAGAAATAATTTATTTAATTTCGTTACTAAGCTTCAAACATTAGATGCAACGTTCACAGATAACTATTTTAATGAATTTAATTTTTCAAATTTGACGTCTAAGGATTTTATTTATCTTGATCCTCCATATTTAATTACAACTGGAAGTTATAATGATGGGAAACGAGGTTTCTCAAATTGGAATAAAACCTCCGAAGTAGAATTATTAAATTTTATGGATCATCTAAATCATCATGGAATTCGGTTTGCTCTCAGCAATGTAATTGAGCACAAAGGTAAAACTAACCAATTATTAAAAGATTGGGCTTATTCAAGAAACTTAAATATTAATTATCTCAATTATAATTATAATAATTCGTCTCATAATTCGAAAAGCAAAGGAAGTCAAGAAGTCCTGATAACTAATTATGATAATGAGACATTTAAAATACTTACTGGAAAATAATAATATAATAAGAAGCAGCATAGATATTGTGTTGCTTCTTATTATATTTGTTCTTCTATTATTAGATATTTTCTAATTTAAACTTTTCTTACTCTATTTCTGTGAGTAATGGAGCATATTCTTCGTATGAGATATTATAATCAAGAATACTTTCTTTAACTTCATTTATGCTCATTTTATGAGCTTTATAATTATTTGCTAGTAATAATAATTTAACAAATTCCAATGCTCCACCCATATGATTTGTGTCCTGTCTAAATTTTTGTAGCTGAGCTTTATAATTACCTGAAAAGCTTCCTGAAACATAAGCAAAATATGTATTAGCTAAATTATCTGGAGCAATATCCCACCATGTTGGTTTTATTTCTTCTTTCCGCTCTTTAAACTGTCTCAAGTATCTTCCCATAGCATCTGTATGAGATGCGGTAAGTGGAAAACCTTCTGAATAGGCTTTGGAATCAAGAATAATTGCGCAATCATTATCCCAAATAAGTCCATCTGGCTTATTACTTCCTCCAAGATGTTCACCAAAGAAACCTAGCTCATCCGTAAAAACCTTAGTTGATATTGCCTCAAATTCCGTATTTTCGACATTAGTAGTTGTCTTTTTACTAGCTATGTCAATTCCTTTAAGATAAGAGTGATCGATATTTGTTAGTTCTGTTCGTAATTGGTTCTTAAATTTTTCAATATCACTTTTTTGTAATGTTATGTTTTTCTGTATAGGAATTTCAAAGTCAAATAATTTATCTTTTAATGTTAGTTGGTTTCCATTAATTATAATTTCAATTCCGATTCTGTTAAGTCCGATACAGTCATCTATTACTTCTTCAGGTGTTATTTCAAGACTTGGATAGTCTGTATTAATAAGAGTAGCAATCACTTCTGCTTGAATTGGGTTCTTCTTTTCTGTAAGATGTTTTAACATTAGAGATCGTGATGTTTTTTTGGAGATTGCTTTTTTATCCTTAGTAGCTAAAAATTCCCACATAACTCTTTTCCTGCTTCGGGCATAGCGGGATTTCCCATCAACTTGTTTTAAAGCAGTCAATCCTTTTGTTGTTATCTGATACACTGTACCAAGAGTAAGAGCAAACTTACGACCATTATAATTATGGTTGACTTTCTTAGTGACAGAAGTTGCTAATCCTGCAGTAACCAGAACACCAGCTAGCCATCTCATATATTTATCAGAAGTACTTTCAAAATTTGATTTGATTTTTTTCTTAGCCATCTTGTCATTATCAATCTCAGCTTGAGCTAATCCATTTAAATAAATTTCAACAGGGGCTGTTTCAAAACCTAATTCATCTATAAAGCCAAAATTTTCTCCTAAGTCAAATTTTGAAAACTGTTTAGTTGGATTTTTCCCTAATAATCTTAACAACCAAGCAGCATAAGGGTATTCAAGTAGTCTTTCATACAAAAATTTGTCAAGTTCTGTCAAATCTTCTGATTCATATAATTTTACTGCCCTAATTCCTAACTCTGAAATTGTGAAAGTTTTATCTGCCCGATGGAATTCTAATAATCCAAAAGCTACTGCAACACTCACATAATTTTGAGCAGCCCAATCTACAATTGCAAGCCTTGCGCCTTGTCCCGGAAAAACTGCTTGGACTAAACTATTAGCCTCTTTTTTTGTCCTTGTTCCAGTAAGTTGTTTCCAAGTGACTGAAATAGGCTTATTTGTAATTACAGCTTTTAATTCGTTTTGAAGATTTAAACCTGTAACTACTTCTTCCAATCTTGTATTTACTAACCATTTATGAATTTTTGATCCAGAAACAAAAATTGAAGCAACTTTTACTAATTCTTTTAAATCCTGACTAACATCCTGTCCTAAACCAAATGCTAAGTTATTCAAATCACTATATTCATTTATATTTATTGACATATTTCCTCCTGAATTTTACATACTCCATTATTATATCACTCTGTTTTTCTTAGTTTTATTTACCATTTCTCTGATTTTTAATAAAAACTATTAGAAAACATTAAAAATCTAAGTCATTTTCCTCTCTGAAGCGCATCTTATCTTCATCAGTTCCTCCACGTATATACCTAGTATCCTCTCGACGTGTTATATGTACAATTGGTGACTTTCTATCATCAGGATAATTTCTACTAGAAAAATTTTCAATAGAGTCTGCTGAACAATCGATTGTATCGAATGCCTCATCATTCTTATAGTCAAATCTTTGTCCATTGTTATCATTATTAGATAAGAGAAGAGTGAGGCCTGCTGCAGCAAGAACTACACCATCAATTATCAATTGTCCTGTATCTGTTTAAGAGAAGTCAACAATTTTCTCGACTGTCGGACTGTCGAACCAATCTTTCGTTTTAGCTTTCTCCAAAGGGCAGTATTTACTTTGAAAGATGGCAATATACCAGTAATAGGAATCCATAAATCCATGTGGTATTTTTCACTTGAACGATCCCCCTACAGAGTATACTTCGATACTAAGAGAATCTGCAATCACAAGATTCTCATGCACAAACTTCCAAGCCAGTAGGATAGTCTTCTCGACTGAACCAGTAAGTTCGAATATAGTATAATTTTTTAGGCAATTCAATTTCAAGAAACCTGTTACGATTTTTGAGCATATGGCTAATACCTGTGAAATATATAAAATTACCATTCTTATCAGGCACCGTTGAAACTCCCACTGGTGATGAATAATTTTGCGAGACATATTTATAATAATGATTCCAACACGATTTAAAATCATCATGTATATTAGCATGATGTGAAATTCCATAAAGTTTTAATGGTCTCTTTTCAGTAATATTAATTTTCATCTTATTCCCTTTTCTATAATATGAGATTTATTTTCATAAAAAAATAATAATTATTTCCTCAACAATGTAATTAATTCTAGTCAATTTTCATTTAACGCAATTGGTTAATACTTTTCCACTTAAAAATTTTTCTCTTTCTTGAAAATTTTGGTTAACTTCAACTTGAAATTTGCCAAATGCACAAATTAGAATATATTCACTTTCATGGATCTTAATTTCAAAATCAAAATGACCACGAACTTTAGAATCTACAGCAATTAAGAGTTCATAGTTGTTATCATCAAGACTGTTGAATTCATATACTATTTCTTTATATAAATTTGTCTTTTTTTTGTAATGAAGTAAGCTCTGTCTCTTAAATGAAAATCAATATATAAATGCTTTCCCATATTCTTACTCCTCCCACTATTCTTTAATTAGTAGTTCTTCTATCATAGGTTCTAGACCATATTCAATTAAACTATCAATTTTACGTTGGGCATCGAAACGTCCGACATTATAGGCAACATAGTTAAGAATTTTAGCTGCCACTTCATTAACTATGTAGGAGAAATTCTCTTTTAAAATCATATAAGCTAATGTTGCAAAAGGATCTACATCTTCATATCTCTTTAATTGCTCCTCGAAATTTGAATCAATTAACTGGATGACATTATTTGCATGTGAATCATCAATTAACATGAATTGAATTAAACAATTCAGGAAAAAATGGCCTTTCTTAATACAATTCTTACATAATTCATCTCCAGACATTTCATAAATATAGTTCTCGACATCCGAATCAAAAATTTCTTGCGATATTTTACTCCACATAACATTTTTAAAATCTTTATTATTTCGGACAGTCACCCACTTATTTAATGCATTTAACATTTCTGTAGCATCTTGATATCGGTATTCTGGATTCAAATTTGTGGCTTTTTCGCTAATGGAACGAAAAGAATGTGAATAAGTGTTAAGATCTTTTGTCATAATAAAATTAATAATCCGCCCAAGTGAATAGACATCACTTCTTTTATCAGCATCTTTTAAAAGAGTTAATTGTTCAGGGGCACAATAAAAAAGTTGCCCAAAAGACGCAGTATCCATAGTTTGATGAGAGGTTAAAACGTTTAAGCTTTTTCCTAAACCAAAATCAGCAATCTTGATAACTCCACCCACAAAGAAAATATTTGTCGGACTTAAATCTCTATGTAAAATATCTTTTTGATGAACAATAGATACGGTGTGTAATATCTGTCTGATAATATTTATTTTCGAGTCTTCAGGCAGATCGCTTTCTTCAATAAAATTAGTTAAAGTAAAATCAGCCTTTTCCATTGTATATGAACAGTTACTATCATCAAAGTCATATACTTTTATGATACTCTCAATTTCTGAACAAGATTTTGTTATTTCAAATTCTCGTTTTAAACGACTTCTAAGAGAACTTCTTTTAATAGCATCGTCGTTTAGCTTTTTCATCACTAAACCAGTGGATTTTTGAAGATAGATAACTGCAAAGCCTCCTTTACCAATTTCAACTAGGTCTTCGTCGATTTTAAGCAAGAAAAACCTGTTATCTCTTTTAGAAATTATTAAACCATAGACAGAACATATTTTATTAAGTGCTCCCAATATTTTCTGCTGATATTTCAATGCATCTACTTCACTAATTTTTCTTTCTGTCAAGATATAATTTTTACTAAGTATAATATTTAAAAATTCATCTATCCTACCAGTAGAAGAAAAGTCTAATAATTTTTGGTTAACATATCTCCATCTAGTATCAAAAACTTGACCATAAGTATCATTGTAACAAAAATATGTATTAAAAAATGATACTAGTTGAGGGCCAGATTTATACTCAAAAAAATCTTCCTCATCACCGCAAAATATTTTTGATAATTTTCCATAGAACTCTAAGCTCGCAGACATCCTTTTCTCCTATGACACTTGTAATATTTACTAAAATTTAGCAAGAGTATAATAATACTAGCTTATATGATTAATTTTAGCATGAAAATTAGAAGATTAATATAACAACCTTCTTAGATTATCCAATCAACAGATCTGTACTGCTTCAGATTATCGAAGAAATTTTAAAATGAATTGTATTTTTGTCAAACTCTTGGTATAATATAGGTAACTCATCGACCTAGTAGTTGAAGGAGATCGCGGAAACGTCCTTAATTATAAGGGCGTTTTCTGTTTAGTTATCTTTATATTTATTATATTCTTTTAATTTCTTCTGTAGAACATTATCGTAGTCTATATAAAAGGCAGTTATTAATAAATAATAATTTTTTCTTTCTTCTAAAACTATAAAATACCTGTCAACAGGGTTTAGCAAACAAATTCTAATGTTACTTCTATAGGGACGTTCATAAGTCAAAAAACAGTTTTGATGGCACAATTGAGCATGATCGTTTTCTAAAGATGGCCTTAGCCAACATAATCTCTCACTTCTCCTAAAATCAGGAAGTCTTTCTTGAAAATCTTTATCATAGTTCTTACAAGTCAAATGAAAATAACTATCTTCTCTATTATTAAATAGAGGGTACTTTTTAAATGCTACCAATTTCCCTCTGAAATGAATTTTATTATTATATAACTCTTTTAAAAATATTTCGTTGTATAAATAGTTATCATATTTTTTAAAATCACCATAAAAATTATCCAACGTAATAATGGGAGGAAGAGCATGACACTGATTATTTCTATTGCTATTCATTGCTCAACTCCATTTTAAAAATATTGAATTTATGAGTACTATAGTTAGTATTAGATATTAAATCATGTGCTGCTCTTTTAGAAACTAGATCACAAAGTTTAATCCTAGCATTGCTAGTTATAAAACCTCGATTTGTATATGCAACAGCTCCAATTAATAAATCAGTTAATTGCATTATTGAATTTTCATGTGATCGGATTTGTTGAATATTTTTAATACTTTTTTCTGTTTGATTCCATACATTAAGTATTTTTTTTAATTTGTTAACTTTAAAAATACTATTAGTATCTTTTATATCAATGAAAACATTGACATCGTCCTCAAAAAGAAATTTTCTTACTAAGTAAAAATATTGTTTATAATAAAAATCATCATGTGTTTGATTATATTTTTGATGATTTAACTTGTCTTTATCTATTATCACTACTCTAAAGTTAAGATTCTCATTATCAAAAAAATAATCAACTAATTCTTCATAGTATTCTATCTTTGATTCGGAGACCTTCCTCCATTTAATTTCAGTATGGGAAGATATCCCATATTTTTTCTTGATCTTTTTAATTTCCTTATAAACGATATTTCTCGCATAATCTGGACAAGAAATTCCACCTATAAGCATTACTTTTTCTTTATCATTTTCTAAATGGCACGATTCATCACAGTATAAATTTAACATGTTTTGTATGACTCCTAAAAATGTATTTCGTTTTACTTATAATTTTATTGGCTAAATTCTTTTTATTAGCAATCCCAAACCAGATATCTTGAAAGAAGATTATACTTTCTTTTGCTTTCTTTTTCTTCAATAAATAAATCTGATAAGTATTCTTTTAAATCCTTCCAACAGCATTTTCTTTAAAACCTCGATTCCCATCTGATGAAACAGTTAAAGAAAATGTTGCAAATACAGTTTCACAAGTTCTTCTTAGAATTTTGCTAAGTAAGAATCAAAAAATGAATTTGAATATCTATAATGATGAGAATGAATAACATCTTTCCAAACACTTAACACAGACTCTTCATCAACAATGTTGTCTATCACTGACACTTCCTTAAGTTGTCTTTTCTCAATTAAACAAAGAATCTATGGTAAGCTCTGAGTAATTGTTGAACAACGGACATATTTTTTGGTTAAACTTAATATTAAAAAGTCATAGATAATTGGTTCATCTGGCAATTCTAGAGACACAAAATAACTATAAAGCCTGTTTCCCAACTCTTTAACTATCTCAGAGCATTCTTCTCTCTTGTACAACTCTGAATAAATATCGTCCAAGTTCTCACTTTTTATTTGTAATTCTACACTCGAAAGAAGTTCTCCTAGATTTAATTTTTTCAATAACCCATTCATCACAGAGGAACTTTTTCCGTTTTTATCACCCTTTGGAATTGCAACAATAGTAGCACCAGCTCCAAGTATTACTGTATGTGACTTCATAAAATCCTCCTAAGAATCTTTTACCTATATTATATCACTAGGTTAATCATTTTCTCTACTTTGATGGCGAGGTAATTGCTATTGTATTTTTTTAGGAATATTTTATATCATGCAAAATATCACTTCCTCTAACAACTAAGCTTCTGTTGCCAGCTTCCATGAAAGAGCTTCTTTTCTTGTTGTGATAAAATCACGGTAAATACCTGCTTGCTGTGCTAAGTCGTCATGCTTGCCTTACTGTACAATACGTCCCTGATCAAGAATGATGATTTGGTCATCATTTTCAACTGTTTTCAGACGATGGGCGATCATGATAATGGTTTTATTCTCAATCAATTCATCAATAGCTGTCATGAGTTCTGCTTCATTTTCAGAATAGGATCTTCCTATTCTAAAACCTAAAAATTGAGATCTGCCTGTTGCTTCATGAAAGTCTTTTCGATAAGATAGATTTGTAAGCCTTGCAACCTTATTTAGAAAAGGGAGAGAAATTTTGTGAAGAAAAAAATTACTGTAATCGGTCTGGCTCTTCTTGTCATAGGTTTGGGGATTTTTGGCTGGCGGGTTTGGCAGAGACAGAAAGCCAGCAAGAAGCTAGTTCATAAACCCATTCCTACCCTCTTTTTCCACGGGGGCTTTAGTTCCTATCATGCAGAAGAACATATGGTCAATGCCGCCAAGAATGCTGGTGTGACCAATAACGTTGCCATTGCTTTTGTTGACGAAAAAGGAAAGGTAACGCTCAAAGGAAGGCTCAAAAAGGATGTTAAAAATCCTATTGTCATGGTCAACTTTGAAAAACATTTCAGCACTATGTTTGAGATGCGAGGGCAGTATGCGACCAATGTCGTTAAAAAGCTGCAGAAGGTCTATAAGTTTAAACAAGTCAATATGGTTGGCCATTCTTTTGGCAATATCGCTATTCTCCACTATATGTTGCAAAATGGTCAAAACAAGGCCCTGCCTCGGGTCCATAAATATGTTGGAATTGCCGGTCATTATGCTGGACTCAGCTTTGATAATCGTCAGCTCCCGGATGCTATCATGCTCCCCAAAGGGTTAAAGATTGATGCTCAAGGTAAGCCTAATAAAATGAATGCTAGCTACCAAGAACTAACCAAATTAAGAGAGACTTATCCCAAGAATCAGGTACAAATCCTTAATTTAATGGGAGATATCGGTGACCATTCAGACGGACGGGTCCCAAATGCAGCGACCCAATCGCTCAGGTATCTAGTTTCGCCCTTTGCCAAATCCTATGAGGAAAAAATCTTTACAGGTCCAAATGCCAGCCATTCTAAACTCCACAGCAATCCAGAAGTTGATGAGGACTTAATTGCTTTTCTCTGGGGCAGGTAAAGCTAGCCAAGTTTGTTAGGTTGCTAATAGCCAAAGCTACGAAAAAGGGAGTGGGAAAGAACCCAAAAATTGAAAATTTTGGTTCATATTCCCACCCCCGCACAGTTATCTGAGTTTTCCGCTTTGGCCTTGCGGCAAAAAGAAAATCAGTCAACCGCTGCGCCAAGCGTTTACTTCAAAACAGGAATACCGGACGAGTTTTTGCCTACTCTCTTATAAAGCTGCTAAATTCTTGGAGATTAGCAGCCAATATTTTCAAAGAAAAGCTAATCTTGAGGGACATAGGCAATTGCCCTGACTGGTGAACCTGTCGCTTTTTCCCAATGCGGATAAGCAATCGCAATCAGACTCCCTGTCGCTGGTACTTGATCAAGGTTAGCTAAGACCTCTAATTGGTAAATACCTTGTTCTAGCAAATAATATTCTTCAGCTAATTTTCCATTTTTAGCAGCTGCCTGACCGCTATCTGTATCAAAAGTTTCATGTCCTACTGCTTTTACTTGGCGCTCATGGATTAAGAATTCTAAAGCCTCATGGCTCCAGCCGGGCGTTTGCTGAACGCCTAAGTCGTCAAGATTTCTAAATTGATCCTGATTGGGCCAGCGCTTTGACCAGTCACTGCGAAAAGCTACAAAACTGCCTGCTGCAATCTGACCGTTTTCTTTCTCAAAGGCAAGAATATCAGCTTTAGTGAGTTCAATATTTGGATTTTCAGCTACTTCTTGTGATTTATCGATGACATAAAGCGGTAAAAGCAGATCCTCCAGAGGGAGCTCGTCTAACCAAGCACCTCCCTCAACAAAATGGACGGGCGCATCAATATGGGTTCCATACTGTCCAACAACAGTGAATTGCTGAACATGAAAACCGTCTTTTAAAGTGAAAATATCCTTTTTCTCCAAAGGAGGCAGTAAAGGAAAACGGGGGCTGTCTTCTGTTATTTGATGAGTCAAATCAACTATTTTTGCAGATTTTAAGGCGAGGTAAGCTTCATTAAGATTTGTCATAGCTAGTCTCCTTTAGATTTTATGAAGTGCTAAGTTTAGGTCTTCTATTAAATCATCGGCATTTTCAAGCCCAATGGAAAGGCGAATTTGTTCGGGTTCAATACCGCAGGCTCGCAAATCCTTTTCATCCATCTGGCCATGGGTTGTCGTTGCCGGATGAATAACTAAGGACTTAGCATCAGCAACATTAGCTAGATCAGAGAAAATCTCAAGGCTGTCAATGACCTTACGGGCTGCATCTGAGCCGCCTGACACATTGAAAGTAAAGATAGAGCCGGCGCCTTTTGGTAAATACTTTTGCGCTAGTCCATAATAAGGACTTGATGGCAAACTAGCATAGTTTACTTTTGTCACTTTAGAATGATTTCCCAAATAGTGAGCAATCTTTTTTGCATTTTCAACATGACGTTCAACGCGAAGGGACAAGGTTTCCAAACCTTGCAGCAAAAGGAAAGCATTAAACGGGGAAAGGCAGGCACCTGTATCACGCAGCAGCTGTGTACGTACGGCAGTCACAAAAGCTGCTTTGCCAATATCGCGTGTGTAACTAATATCATGATAAGATGGGTCTGGTTCGACAAATTGTGGGAATTTTCCAGATCTTTCCCAATCAAAATTGCCAGAATCCACAATGACACCGCCGATAGAAGTTCCGTGTCCGCCGATAAATTTAGTCGCAGAATGAACAGCAATATCAACACCATAAGAGAAAACGTTAATTAAATAAGGTGTGCCAAAAGTATTGTCAATAACTAAAGGAATAGCATGACGATGGGCAATGTCAGCTAGTTTTTCAAGATCAGCAACATTTCCCAAAGGATTTCCCAATGTTTCAGCAAGAAGAAATTTCGTATTAGCTTGAATAGCTGCTTCAATTTGAGAAAAATCAGCTACATCAACAAAACTCGTCGTAATCCCATAGCGAGGCAGCGTTTCTTTAAGGAGATTAAAAGTTCCGCCATAAACCGTTGTCGCTGACACAATGTGATCTCCAGCATGCGCCAATGCCAAAGCTGTATAAGTCACCGCTGCCATACCAGAAGCTGTCGCCAGTGCACCGACACCTCCTTCCAAAGCAGCCATTCGCTCTTCAAAGACTGCTGTGGTTGGATTGGTAATCCGTGTGTAAATATTGCCAGGTGTGCGAAGAGCAAAAGAGTCTTCAGCATCTTGGGCATCATTAAAGACATAGGATGTGGTTTGATAAATAGGTACAGCACGCGATTTTGTCGTAGGATCAGCAGTCTGTCCAGCATGTAATTGCAAAGTTTCAAAAGAAAATTCTCGAGTCATAGGCCTTCTCCTTCTTTAAATAGTTTTATTCTACTCCATTAGCCAGCAAATGGCTATTTTCTTTTTATTATCTTAAGCTATAGTTATCGCTTATATCAAACATGCAAAGGCTGGATGTCCCTTAGAGGATAAGAAAAATAAAGAGACTGAAACATTTCCATTGTCGTTTCAATCTCTTCAAAATATTATTTTTTATTCTCTTCATCCTTTTTTTCTTCATCTGACGATAAGGACTTTTTAAATTCTGTAATCATTTTTCCGATTGATGCGCCTACTTCTGGAAGTTTTTGGGGACCAAAAATAAGAAGCGCTGCAATTAAAATAACAATAATGCCTGGTAAACCGATATCTCTAAGAATTCCCATTTTTTCTACCTCTCTTTCTTTCAATCAAACTACTTAAGAATATACTCATTTCATAAATCAATAGCAAAGGCACAGACATCAGCAAATCACTGACTAAATCTGCAGGCGTTAAAATGACAGCTAAAACAATCAAAATAAAATAAGCGTATCTGCGATACTTTTTTAAAAATCCCGAGGACAAAAGACCTAAAGACGTTAAAAAAGCGACAAGGACCGGCAACTCAAATACAAAAGCTAAAGGTAAACTTGTATATAAAACAAAAGAGATATAATTCTGTGCTGTTATCTGGGTCTTAAAAAGATTGTCCCCTAAAGACAGCAAAACCTTTAAGAGCGATGGAGTCACCAGAAAAAAGCCAAAGGCTAAACCTGCCATAAAACACAGAAAAACAGCAGGAACGTACAGTAAAAGCAGATTTGCTTCCTTCTTTTTTAGGGCCGGCTTTATATAAAGCCAAATCTGATAAGATGCAAAAGGAATAGTGAAGCTGATAGCAGATAGATTTGCTAAAGAAATGTATATCCACAAAATATCATTGGGCCCAAGCACCAACAGTTTTTGATGAAATTGGCTGGTTAAAAAACGATAAATAATAGGTGCCCAAACAAAACTAAGGCAAAAACTCAGCAAGAAGAAAGCAAGAAGATAGATTAATCTTTTGCGCAGCTCCTGCAAATGTTCAATAACCGTTTCCTCTTTTTTATCCATTATTTTCTTGCCTCTTTTGATAAAAATGAATAGCAATAATAATGACTACAAAAATTACCTGAGCAGTTAAGGTCTCTATAGTTGGATAAATACCTAGCCAATCAACAGTCGCTATAGCAGGACTGACATGGGTTGGCAGAGCATTAGTTAATTGGAGAGCATGGATGCTGACCCCTAGCATCTTGAAAGCCAAAATGTAAATCGTCCAAGTCAGTAACTGAAAAACACGGTGAATAGGAATTTTTTCAGATGATTTAATAAATACAAAAGCTAACATCATTAAAATCAGAACTGCCGCTAAAATCCCTAACAACAAATTTTGAAGACTGATATTGGGTAAAATTCCGACGTAAAAAAGAATGGTTTCTGCCCCTTCTCGGAAAACAGCCAAAAAACTAAGAGCAAACATGGAGACAAAACTTCCAGTAGACATCACAAGGTTCAGTTGTTTTTCCATATAATTCTGCCAGGCAGATATATTGGCTTTACTGTGAAGCCAGACGCCAACCCCTATCATCATAAAGACTGCGAAAATACCGACAGCCCCTTCTAGCATTTCGCGATTATTACCCGAAGTTAAAGCTGGGAAAAGAAACTGCAGCATGATAGCTGTAACCACACTGGCCAATACACCAAGAGCAGCTCCCAAATAAACCCATTTGAGTCCTCTCTTTTGCTTAGAGGCCTTAAGCGTTCCAATTAAGGCTAAAACTATCAGCAAAGCTTCAACACCTTCACGTAAAAGAATGAGCATGGCATCTATAAAACTGTAAGATCCCGAATTGAGAACAGCTTTTAATTCACTGATAAGATTTTTAAGTTCTTTTTGATATTTTTTATCATGACCACGCGCCATGATAATCGGTGTTTGGCTTTCAACTTTAGTATAAAGAGCTGAACTGCGTGTGCTGACTTCTCCTTCAAAGGTTGTCCAATTGGTGATGAAAAGTTTCATTTTTTGCTCACCTTTAGCTGTATCGCCATCTGAAAAAGCATCATAAGCTTCTTCCAGCACTTTAATGCCTTGATTTAAACTCTTTATCTCACTTGTTTGATTGGCTTTTTTACCTGTCATAAACTGATCTAAAGCCACTCGTACCTCTTTTAAATGAGACAGTATCGTTTTTTGCTTAACAGGCTGTACTTCCATAGAAGCTCTCAAAAAGCTCATAGCTGTTTCAATAGTACCGTAATGTCCGCCTTCAGTATTTCGCACGATAGCTTCGTTGCGCGTCCAAACAGAATTATATTTTAAATACTCACGCTTCATAGCCTCGACATTCCCAGTCCTAATGACCCTTTCCAATTTAGCAAGAGCGGGATAAACCTTTTCTTTAAATTTTTTCTTCTCTGCCTTGGTATCCACTGGATTTTGTTCTTTTTCAAATGCCACTAATTTTTCTGACAGACCCTTTAGCGCTTTTGAAGTCACTTTATGAGAGGCGGCTAATTCTTTGAGTTCTTTGGTTACTTTCTTACCTGCCTTGGAATCGGCATTTTTTTGTACTGAAAATTCCTGCTCTGCTTCTTTTAAAATCTTATGCGCCTTGGTCTGATCATTTTGTTCAACTGCTGTTTGAGCATCTGTAATTTTAATAAAAAGCTGGCTGTAAGTATCCGCTTTAACAGGATTAGCGATAAAAAGACCCAGAAAAAGAAAGAGAAGAAAGAGACTTTTATTCAAATAATTTTTGACCAATGTAGCCTCCTTTTTCTATGCCTCCAAAACAGGCAAAGAGCCCGCTTCCGATATGAGTGATATATTCATTTAGCTTATCTACTGATCCTAACGATTTTTGAACCGTTACAAAATTTTCAGGATCCTTTTGAAAAGAGATAAAAAGCAGACCTGCTTCAAACTGTCCTGTCTTATCATTGATACCGTCTGCATATGAATAAGAACGCCTAAAGAGCTTAACACCTGTGCGGTTGGCTAGGCTGACATGGGAATCAATAGGCATGATATAGTCTCCGTTTTCATCTTTTTCATCCCATTTAAAATCATCAAATTCATTCTTTTTACCAAAGGGAGCACCGCTTTCCTTATAACGGCCAAAAGTCTTTTCCTGTTCATTAAGATTGGTACGATCCCATGTTTCCAAATGCATACGAATGCGGCGAACAGCCATAAAAGTTCCTCCTTGCAGCCAGTCTTTGTGGTTATACCAGATGACATCATCAAACTCTTCTTCCTTAGTTGCATTTGCTGTACCATCTTTAAAACCAAAGAGATTGCGCGGTGTTTCTTTGCGATCACCAATAGCTGCAAAGCCAGACTGGCTCCATTTCATAGTGACCACACCCCGGCCAACACGAATCAGATTTCTAGCTGCATGAAAAGCTACCTGTTCATCATCAGCACAGGCCTGAATAACGATATCTCCTCCTGTATACTGTTCCTCTAGCTGCTGGCCTGAAAAAGCTGGAAAGTCCTTGAAAAGAGCCATTTCTTTATCTTTTAATTTCAGTTTTTTGAGAAAAGAACGGCTGATACCAAAAGTCACTGTTAAGCGATAAGGATTTAAACCCAAGGCCTCACCAGTATCTTTGGGCGGCAGGTAAGCATTGGAAGATTCTTTGGTAACTTTTTGCCCCTGCATCAACTGCTCAGTATAAGCTGTCCAATCCTTAAACAGTTTAATCACTTCTTCTCTTTTCGTAGAAGCTAGATCAAGAACGACAAAATAAATATTCTTTTGCATATAAGTCGTTATGCCGGCCTGATGTTTTCCATAAAACGAAATTTCTTCCTTGCCAACAGCCTCATTGCTTTCTTTTTGAAACTGCGGATAAAGAAAGCTCCCTAAAAGCGAGCCGCCAACAAGAGCTCCTGCCCCCGTCATCCCTGCTTTCTTCAAAAATTCACGGCGGGAAATCTTTTTTTGAAGGGGACTTTTATTTTTTTCTTCTTCAACCATTGGTCCCTCCTATTCTAGAACAACTCCCATTTGTGACAAAGGTTCTCCTAATTTTGTCACAGCTTCTGATAATTCTTTAGTATTTGCCTTGCTTAATTTTGTGTAAGGTAGATAATTTTTATCATCTGTCATGTATTTATCTAACAGGCCATTTACCGTTTTGAAATGCTGTGTCAGATTGCTGACAAGTTTGGCATTTTTCTTTTGTAAAACAGGTTTAAAGAGTTCAAATATCTTTTCAGCACCCTCAATATTAGCGCGGAAATCATACAAGTCCGTATGAGAGAAAACTTCTTCTTCACCAGTAATTTTACTGGTGGCTACTTCGTTAAGCAAGTCAACAGCACCAGTTGTCATTAAATCCGGAGTTACTTTAACGGTCTGAACTTTTGCCTTTAGTTCTTTAATGTCATTGACTAATTGGCTGGCATATTTTTCAGTTCCTTTAGTTGTATTATCCTTCCAAAGGAAACGTTCAATACGGTGAAAACCGGTCCAACCATTTTCCGAACCTTTTTCATCAACATAGTCAACTAGACGATAGTCAATTTTGACATCTAATTCCCCAAAACTTTCTGCGATAGGCTCTGAACGTTCATAAGTCATACGAATCAGTGGATAACGCTTTTTAGCTTCTGCTATATTTCCTTCATTTAACAGCTTGGCAAAAGCTTCCGTATCCGTCAGCAGCTTTTCAATCTGTCCTTCTACAAAACGGCGGTATTTTTCTGTAATAGCTTTCAGCTCTTTCTTTTCTCCAGAACTTAAGCTTGTCTTTCCTCCTGATGACGTTGACGTCTGCTTGCTTTTTGAAGCAGAACAGGCTGTTAGCAATAAAAAGCTTAGAGCTAACAATGTATATAGTTTTGTATATTTTTTCATTATACAAAGATCTCCTTTTTAAGTATTGATTATAAAATAATCTCCTACATTATAAGCAAGATAAAGGCATTTGTAAATCATTTCTAAAGGAATTATTAAATCTTTAGACAAATTATAATCATTACAAAAATCATTCTAAATAAGCTTCTTTCCCCTTTTTACTTCTAAAAAATGATGATTTAATATAAATCACTCAGATTGAAGATAAAGTCTTCTTTTGAGACGATACGGACGGCAGCTGCCTCCTCTGGAATTCCATGTCTAAGGTCTCAAATCTTCCGAAGTTGCACAAAAAGAGCTTGAGGAGCTCTTTTGGACATAAGAAAACTCCCCTTATCGCTTCTAGTGAATTTTGTTTTTTCACTGTCTACTATAAGGGGAGTATATCACTATTTTTTGGTCTCACGCTCTTTCTAGAAACTGTATTATAGATAAAAGGCAAGCTTATTTTTTTTCAATCGGTGCAACACTGGCCAAAAGCTTCTTAAGGCCAACCTGAGGAAAGGTAATTTTTAATTCCTGGGCTTTACCGCTGCCAGAAACTTCCAGAACTGTTCCATCTCCCCATTTTTTATGATGAGCAGTATCACCAACCTGCCAATCTATCATATTTTGTGCTTCAGCAGCAGATGCTAGTGGTTTATCATGAGGCTGTGATTTTGCTTTCCGGCTTTGAATAGCTTGTGAAAGGCTCAACCCTTGATCAAACTGACTTTTCGTCTCTTTGCTGTACTTGACAGCAAAAGAAGCATTAGCAGGACGCGCCAAGCCTTGATAATGGAGTAAGTCTTCTGAAACCTCATGGATAAATCGAGAAGGACGATTATAACTGGTCTTACCAAAAAGTGTTCGAGTATTAGCATTGGTGATAAAAAGAAACTCCTCAGCACGAGTAATACCAACATAAGCAAGACGGCGCTCTTCTTCCAATTCATCTGGGTCTTCCGCCGCACGCGCTAAGGGGAAAACACCTTCTTCCAGACCTATCAAAAAGACAACAGGAAATTCCAATCCTTTAGCAGCATGGAGGGTCATTAAGGTCACCTCTGCACTTTCACTGCTGTCTTCATCTGTATCAGCAATCAGGGCAAGATCGTTCAAAAAGCGGCTGAGTCTGTCACTGCCAGTTTCATCTGCTGGAATGTCTTCTTTATTATCATCAAAATTCTTAGTGACTGTTAAAAATTCTTCAATATTTTCAATTCTTGCCTGACTCTCAAGTGTATTTTGAACCTGAAGCGCTTCAAGATAGCCTGTCTTGTCAAGAACTGTCTCAACCAGTTCAGTCACTGTCATACCATCAAGATCTTGACGCCATTTTAAGAGTAAGTGGGCTAAATCCCAAGCAGCTTGTGCCGCTTTGCCTTTGATAGCAGACAAGACAATATTAGCTGATGCATCCAGCATCGACATCCCTTTTTCTTGTGCAAAGGCCCGCAGTTTCTCTACACTGCCTGGCCCTAAGCCGCGTTTTGGTTCATTAATAATGCGTTCATAGGAAATATTATCTGCTGTATTTGCAATAACATTCAAATAAGCAATCAAATCACGAATTTCTTTTCGACTGTAAAATTTTGTTCCCCCAACCATGGTATAGGGAATATTAGATTTTAGCAGAGCTTCTTCAATCGTACGAGACTGGGCATTGGTTCGATAAAGAACTGCAAAGTCTTTAAAGCTCTTACCATTTTCACGGACAATATTATCAATTGTAGCAGCAACAAAGACTGCTTCATCGCGTTCATCATTAGCGCGGTAGTAAGCAATCTGCTCACCATCAGCATTTTGTGTCCAGAGCTTCTTATCCCGCCTGTTTCGGTTGTTTTTGATAACATCATTAGCTGCCTGTAAGATTTTTTTAGTTGAACGATAGTTTTCTTCCAGTAAAACAACCTGTGCTTCTGGATAATCTTTCTCAAAATCCAGAATATTTTGCATATCAGCTCCGCGCCATCCATAGATAGACTGATCGGCATCGCCGACAACACAAATATTTTTAAAACGGGAAGCTAAGAGCTTAATTAATTGATACTGGGCATGATTCGTATCCTGATATTCATCAACATGAATGTATTGATAGCGTTGCTGATAGTAAGCTAAAACATCAGGATGCTTATCAAAAAGCCGTAAAGTCAGCATGATGAGATCATCAAAATCCATAGCTTCTGATTGACGAAGCTCCTTTTGGTAGGCTTGATAGCATTTGGCTACAATCTGCCTATACATATCACTAGCCTGCTCCTCATAAGCAAGTTCATCTATAAGGTCATTTTTAGCATTAGAAATGGTTGCTAAAATGGCACGTTCATTCCATTTCTTAGGATCAAGATTAAGCTGTTTAAGGATACGCTTCATGAGTGTGCGCTGCTCACCTGGATCAAGGATGGTAAAATGGCGGCTGTAGCCAATATGATCGCCATCGCGGCGTAAAATACGCACACACATAGAATGAAAGGTCGCAATCAAAGTGTCCTCAGTCGCAGGATTAAGCGCAAAAGCACGTTCTTTCATTTCTCTTGCAGCCTTATTGGTAAAGGTAATAGCCAAAATATTCCAGGGGTTCACAAATTTTTCATCGATAAGATAAGCAATACGGTGCGTTAGTACACGCGTCTTACCCGAACCAGCGCCTGCCATGATTAAAAGCGGGCCTTCTGTTGTCTTAACTGCTTCTGCTTGTTTAGCATTCATACCATCTAGTAAAGGATTCATTTTTTTCTCCAAACTCTCAATCTGATTTTCAATTATACCATTTTTTAGACATCAAAAAAAGCTTGCTCCTTCCTTTAAATTTTCAGAAAGGATTGACAGTTTCTGACAAATTCTATACAATAAAGGAGTCAAAATTTATAAGACCGGCTGACATTATTAGGATAACTGATAATTGACGGACTTCTGGAGAGACCTATCAGGCGCCGAAGGGGCAAGGCATATGCTTAAACTCTCAGGCAAAAGGACAGAAGAAAAATAGAGAATGTTAAGCATTTCTTATCTTTTCGTCTTCAGAGGTATCGTTTAGCGATAACCTCTTTTCTTTTATCTTATATCCGGTTTATGAGGAGAAAAGTTTTCATGTTAGCGTTTTTCAAAGCCTTAGACAGTCTGGTTTGGGGAATCCCCTTGCTAGTACTTTTAGTTGGAACAGGCATTTATTTAAGTTTTCGTTTAGGCTTAGTGCAAGTCCTAAAACTGCCTTTAGCCTTCAAACTGATCTTTACGGAGGATAAAGGTGAAGGCGATATTTCCAGTTTTGCCGCTTTATCAACAGCTCTTGCTGCAACTGTTGGAACGGGCAATATTGTTGGTGTTGCTACAGCCATTAAAGCTGGCGGTCCTGGAGCTCTTTTTTGGATGTGGGTAGCTGCCTTCTTTGGTATGGCCACTAAATATGCCGAAGGTCTTCTTGCCATCAAATATCGGACTAAAGATGCTAATGGAGATGTCTCTGGGGGACCCATGTATTACATTTTGAATGGGATGGGACAAAAATGGAAACCCTTGGCTGTTTTCTTTGCTCTGGCAGGTATTTTAGTAGCCTTTTTGGGAATCGGAACCTTTTCACAGGTTAATTCAATTACGGCTTCTTTGAAAAACAGTTTTAACTGGCCGCCGCAGATTGTCAGTCTTCTTATTGCTGTCATTGTTGCTGTGATTATTTTTGGCGGGATTCAATCCATCTCCAAGGTTTCTGAAAAAATTGTTCCTTTTATGGCTGTTGCTTATATTCTAGCAACCTTGACTGTTATTTTTATCAATTACGATCATATCATTCCTGCTCTTCAGCAAATTTTTTCTGGTGCTTTTACTGGCACAGCAGCTGTCGGAGGCTTTGCTGGAGCACTCGTTAAAGACGCTATTCAAAACGGAATTGCCCGCGGCGTTTTCTCAAATGAATCAGGTCTAGGATCTGCTCCCATTGCTGCTGCTGCCGCTAAAACAAATGAACCAGCAGAACAAGGGCTCATTTCCATGACAGGTACCTTTATTGATACCATCATTATCTGTACTCTGACTGGACTCGCCATTATAGTCACAGGAAAATGGACCGTCAAAGGGTTAGAAGGAGCTCCGCTGACACAGTCAGCCTTTGCCACCGTTTTTGGAAATCTAGGAGTTTTGGTCCTAACACTTTGTTTGGTGCTTTTTGCTTTTACAACCATTTTAGGTTGGTCTTATTATGGCGAACGCTGCTTTGAATTTTTATTTGGAACCAAACACATTAGCGTCTACCGCTTTATCTTTATCATCATGGTTGCTCTAGGTGGTTTCTTAGAACTGGATCTTATTTGGACAGTTGCAGACATTGTCAACGGCTTGATGGCTATTCCAAATCTAATTGCCCTTTTGGTCTTATCTCCTATTATCATTGCAGAAACAAAACATTACTTCAAAAATAAGAAGCATCTATTGTCTTAAGCATGAACACTAAACCATGCCCTGCTGTTCCCATAACATAAAAAATGAAAGTTTCTTTTATTTACTTTCATTTTTTATTATAGCCTAGCTTCTTTCAGCCACAAGGTGAACAGCTTCTGACTTTGTTCACACGCTTTTGTATTTGATAGAAACATGCTATAATAAGCCTACTATAAAGATGAGGGAGGTTTTCATGTCAACACCTGAGGATAATCTTAAACTGGCACGCCGAGGCCCTATTCTATCTATTTCTGTTTATCTGATCTTATCACTGGCTAAACTGCTATCAGGTTATTTTTTGCATTCTGCTTCTTTGACTGCTGATGGCTTTAATAATGTCTCAGATATTGTTGCCAATGTGACCTTGCTTATTGGACTTTACCTAGCTAGCAAACCTGCTGACAGCGATCATAAATTTGGCCATTGGAAAATAGAGGATCTAGCCAGCTTAATAACGTCGTTTATTATGTTCACAGTAGGCTTCCAAGTTCTTTTAGAAACAGTAAACGGCATTATCCATGATACACGCTCACAAATTGATCCTTTAGGGGCTTTTGTCGGACTTATATCTGCTCTTATCATGTTCAGCCTCTACCTTTACAATAAAAATCTTTCTAAAAAACTCAATTCCAGTGCTTTGATGGCTGCTGCCAAAGACAATCTTTCAGATGCCTTAACTTCCTTAGGAACAACGGTTGCTATTGTCGCCAGCAGTTTTAACTTAGTCATTATCGATAAGATTACGGCTGTCATTATTACTGTCTTAATTCTCAAAACAGCCTATGATATTTTTATGGCCAGTGCTTTCAGCCTATCTGATGGTTTTGATGATAAACAACTGCAAGAGTATGAAAAAGCTATTTTAGAGATTCCTAAAATTTCTGCTGTAAAATCTCAGCGCGGCCGCACTTATGGCAGCAATGTCTATCTTGATCTTGTCCTTGAGATGAATCCTGACCTATCAGTATACGAAAGCCATACCATTACAGAAAGAGTTGAAAACTTGCTCCACGACCGCTTCAACATCTATGATATTGATATTCACGTCGAACCAGCTGCTATTCCAGAAGATGAAAAGATTGAAAATGTCCATCATAAACTTTATAAATATGAAAAAACTATTTTATCTAAAATTCCAGACTATGACTCACTTTTAGCAGATAACTTTATTTTAATTGATGAAGCCGGACAGGTCAGCACAAAAAAAGAATTTTTAAATTCCCGTCCTAGCATGGTGAACAGCTTTAATGACTTCAAAATGATTTCTGTCAGCCAAAAAACAAAGCTCATCACCTATGAACTAAACGAACAAAGACATACCAGCCTCTGGCGCAGGCACGAAAGATGGCAGGTCATTTACCACCAAATCTCTCCTATTATTAATCGATAAACAAAACCACCAGTGTGAACTGGTGGTTTCAGACTGAAGTAAGTCTCTTAAGACTTACTTTTTTATTTCATTGGTGGCGACATCTTGGCCAAACCATTTTTTAGAAATTTCTTGGAATTTTCCGGTTTGATAAAGTTTCTTAAAGGCTTGGTTGACTTTTTTAACTAAGGTTTTATCAGATTTGCGGATACCTACAGAAAAGTTTTCACTGGCATACTTACCTTTGATAATATTGTAATTATTCAGTTCATTTTCCTGTTTAAGGTAATAATTGGCATAAACCCGATCAATGAGAAGGCCATCAATACGGTCATTTTTCAAATCAATAAAAGCCTGTGTAAAGGTCTCATATTGAGTGGCGTCTTTGTCTTTTACAATATCTTTTAAAACTTTCGGATTGGCTGTAAAAGCATCATAACCTGATGATCCTGACTGAGCTCCTAAAGCTTTTCCTTTCATATCAGAAAAACTTTTAATTCCAGATGTCTTTTTAGTCACAAGGACTTGATCATTTTTCATATAAGGCTTTGTAAAGGCAACTTTACGAGCACGCTCCTTGGTTTTTGAATAGCCGTTCCAAATGAGGTCAATTTTCCCATTTCGTAATTCAGTCTCTTTTAAATCCCAGTTAATCGGCTGCCACTTAACCTTGATGCCATATTCAGCAAAAACAGCATTGGCTAAATCAATGTCAAAACCAGTGTTCTTACCATTTTTATCTTTGAATCCCATAGGGACAAAGGTATTGTCAAAGCCAATGGTAACAGTCTTTTTAGACTCAAATTTCTTCCAATTATCTTGGGAGCTGGCTCCTTTTTTACCGCAGGCTGCCAGTACAACTGCCGCCAGAAATACCAAAAAAACTGCTGTTATTTTTTTTAATGTCATTATATTACCTAAACTTTCTTTTATTTTGGATTGATTTTAATAATTTCATCAGAAATATTTTGTGCAAACTGCATATCATGTGTGACCACAATCTGTGTGATACCCATCTCTTGATTTTGCAAAATCAGTTTTTCAACTTCCTGACGCAGCTCTGGATCTAGTGCACTGGTCGGCTCATCATAACCGATAATCTTAGGATTGATCATCATGGCACGCGCCAAGGCAACACGCTGCTTTTGGCCACCTGATAAAGAATAAGGATAAACATTTTCATGCTCTTCTAAACCAAGACGCTTCAGCAGTTCCCGTGCTCTTTCAACAGCCTTTTCCCTAGGCATATTCATCGTTTTTATTGGGGATAAAGTCAGATTATCCAAGACACTCAAATGCGGGAATAGTTGAAAATCTTGAAAGACAAATCCTAGTAAATTTCGATGTTCCAAATGATCAATAGAAACAGTCTCATCATTATAGACAACCTGACCTGAATCAATTTTTTCAAGACCTGCTAACATGCGCAAAAGAGTCGTTTTCCCACCACCAGAAGGTCCTACGAGAGATAAGACTTTTCCTTCAGAAATAGTTAAGTTAAAGTGATCAAAGATAACTTTCTGACCAAATTTTTTTGATATATTTTGTAATTCTAACATAGCATACCTTATTTATAATAATTAAATTTCTTCTCTACGTACTTAGACAAAAGAGTAACAAGGCCAATTAAGATTAGGTAAATAGCTCCTGCAATAAACATAGGGGCAAGGGTAGCATCACGATTTGCTGCTGTCTTGCTGGCTAAAAGCAAATCACCAACACCAAGCACATAAACAAGTGAAGAGTCTTTCACTAAATTAATAATTTCGTTAAATACACTCGGTAAAACAATCTTAATCACCTGCGGCAGGATGATATAACGAATCGTTTGCAGCTGATTCAGCTTTAAAACCTGAGCAGCTTCATATTGTCCTCTAGGAATCGCTTCAATCCCTCCGCGAAATATTTCAGCAAAGTAGGCTGCATAATTTAGCGTAAAAGCAAGAACCGCTGCTGGCATACGATCAAAAGTAACACCGACGCTTGGTAAAACATAATAAATAAAAATAAGCTGCAAAAGCAAAGGAGTTCCGCGCATAACCCAAACATAAAGATTTAAGAGCCAACGTAAAGGCTTAAAAGGAACTTGCATAATAAAGGCTAATATAGCTCCCAACGGAATAGACAATAAGATAACAATAAAAAACACTTGTAAAGTGATAAAAGCTCCGTCTAAGAGACTGGGTAACACTTCTGATAGGTAAGACATAACTACTCCTATTTCAATAATTAGCTCTATTATATCAAATTTTCAGAAAGTTTTATAGAGAGATTTTTACGATTTTAGTAAGAGAAAATAAAAGGACTTTATTCTTTCTGGAAATACAGAAAATAAAGTCCTTTTTAATGTTTTTATGGTAATCATAGCTTTTTCACAAATTCAGATTTTAGTTTCATAGCACCAAAACCGTCAATCTTGCAGTCAATATTGTGATCACCATCAACAAGACGAATATTTTTCACACGTGTCCCTTGTTTTAAATCTTTAGGTGCCCCCTTGACTTTAAGGTTCTTAATAAGGGTGACTGTGTCACCATCAGCTAATTGTTGGCCATTAGCATCGTAAACAACAAGCCCTTCTTCCTGCTCAGCTTCTGCAGGATTCCATTCGTAGGCACATTCTGGACAAACTAATAAAATCCCATCTTCATAAACGTATTTCGATCCGCATTTCGGACAAGTCGGTAAAACCATAGAAACTCCTTTTGTTTTGATTAGCACTAACTAAGTTTACCTAAGTTTTTGCTAGTTGGCAAGTCTTATACTCAATAGCAAATGTAAAAGCTAGCCGCAGGCAGTACTTAGCGGTACGGCAAGGTGGCGCTGAGCTAGTTTGAAGAAATTTTTAAAGAGTATTATTTGCAACAAAAAAGAACCAGCGGCTTGTATCCTAGTTTATAAGAAGGCAGGTCAAGAGCTCGTTCTTTTTAAATATGATTATTTAGCTTAAGGATTTAACACTGGCAACAATTTCTGCGATTAGGGCATCATCTGTTAAACCTGTTACTTCTTTCACAACTGTTTCTATCGGTTTTTCTTTTAAAAGAATCTGCAGCTGAGTACTTTGTTCGTCATTTAAATCACGGTAATGAAAGACATAAGCAACTGTCCTTAAAAGATGATCATAAGATAAATGGCGCTCTTTAAGTTCACGAATCGGGCGAATAAAGCGCTCATCATAGCCTAATTTTCGAAGCGGTGTCCGCGCCACACGTACCACATCATCTATAATGTAGGGATTTTCAAAACGACTGATAATAATATCATGGTATTGTTCAAGATCCGACTCTTTAAAGCCCCACTTAGTGATTAAGAGCTGACGGATTTCTCCTAAAACAGCTTGAACCTGCTCCTTCACTTGTCTGTCCCTCAAAGCCTCTAAAACAGTAGTCGCGCCATAATGCGCTCCAGTATAAGCCGCGGTAGCATGACCAGAGTTCACTGAAAACAGTTTTCTTTCGATGAAGGGCTGCAGATCGTCTTCATAATGAACACCAGACAGTTTAAGGCCAGGATTTTTCATGGCTGCTCTTTCGACTACCCACTCTGAAAAAGGTTCGACTACAACAAACAAGGGATCGTCATGTGTCTGTGTCGGTACAATACGATCAACAGCAGCATTGGGAAAACCAACTTTTTCTTTAGCAAAAGAAAGGCCGTCTGCACTTAAATATTTTTGAACCTCTTCCCATAAAAAGGCTGACCCGCCAATCATATTTTCACAGGCAATAACATCAAGTGCTTGTTCATTGCCAATTTCACGGCGCTTCTCAATCCCTTTAGCGATTAATTCTGCAATATAGGGTAAGACATTAGGGCCGATAGCTGTTGTGACCAAATCTGCTTCAGCAACAGCTTTGACCACTTCTTGAGGATTGTCTTTATTATTAATCCCAGAAACATTTGAAACAAATATACGGCTCTTACCATCTTCTGCAATTTCAATTTCATAGGAATGACGCTCATTAAGGGCATCAATAATGCTAGCATTCACATCTACAAAACAAATAGCGAAATCATTTTCAGATAATAGCTGGCCGATAAAGCCGCGTCCGATATTGCCGGCTCCAAAGTGTACTGCTTTTTTCATATTTAACTCCTTTTAATTGACATTGCTTAAAAGTCTGATGACTTCTTCTTCAGTCTGGGCATCCGCTAATTTAACGACATTATCAACATCTGCACAGAAAATAGAAATATTTTGAATCATCTGCAAGTGCTCATCACCAATACCTGCGATACCAAATAAAACAGTAGCCACCTGCGGATTATCTGCCTTTCCAAAATTAACGCCATCTGGCACCTGAACCACTGTAATCCCAGATCTGAGGACATCTTTTTTGGCTTCATCTGTTCCATGAGGAATCGCTATAAAATTCCCCATATAAACAGATAAATCTTTATCACGCTGAAGCATAGCTTCGATATAATCGGGCTTTACGTAGCCTTTATCTGCTAATAACTGACCACAATACCGGATAGCTGCCTTTTTATCGGTAAAACTTTGATTTAATTTGATTAAGTCTTTTTGAAGTTCCATGTTAAGCCCCCAATTTTTTAATTTTTTCTGTAAATATCTGATTCAGTAATTGATAAAGAATATCCTTATTACCTGTTTTATAAATTTCAGTATAAAGATGATTTTCAATAATAGACTGACTAATAGCAGTCATCAGTTCTCTTATTTCCTTGGATTCATCCAGCCGTGTCAGCATAACCAAAATTCTGTGGACCTCTTCTTCTTTATGATTCATTGATAAAGCTGTGACAGGACTTTTTAATTGATAAATTTTAAAACAGGACTTTTCAACTTTGCTTGACTGCGTGTGCAAAAGGGCAAGTTTGGTATCAGGAATAGCCAAAGGACTGGTTTCAAAACGTTTTAATAATTTATCCGTTAAGTATACCTTATCTGTCACCACATCCATTTGGCCTATAATTTCCGCAACACTAGCCGTAAAGGACTTGCTGTTACTTACTTCTTGATACGAAAATTCCTGAAGCAGCTGCTGAGCAGCCCTTAGATAATTTTGCAGATCATAACCCTTACTGTCTGCTCTTTCTTTTTTTAGGATAACAGTTTGGTTAGCTTGGATCTTCTGCAGATAATTCTGCAGCTGCAGAATTTCTTTAGCATCAGGATAGATCGAAATGACATGCAGATCACTATCAGCTGTAGGTCTTGTGGTCAAAACACAATGATAAGCATTTTTATCATCTTTTTTAAACTGTGCCATTCGTTTCACCTCTATTTTATCAACAAATGGTGCTATAGACCTTATTCTAGTGGCTAATAGTTCTTTAGCTAAAGGGCGTTCATCTGTCAGCAGCAAGATATCAATCGGATAAATATCTGGACTGCGCCTCAAACTAGAGGCAAAATGCAAGGTGATCAGTTCATATTCAGATTCACGCTGTAAGTATCTTGGAAAAATATCCTGAACCAATAAACGGATAACTCTGTGAAGGTATTCATTGCCTTTCACCGCATCTTGAGCAATTGTCACTTTTGATTTATCGTCAAACAAGGTTGGCACCGCTAAGCTTAAGCGGATATGGTGGAATAAGAAATGAAAAAGCGTTTTATCCTTAGCAAAATTAATTTTAGTATAAAGAGATACTTTATCTATCAAATTGGAAATATTATAGAAAAACTCACTGTCAAATTTTTCATGAAACAAAGGTGTCTCCTGCCTTTTAATAAGGAGCTCATCTAAGATACTGGCATAGTAAAGGATTTCCTGAATACTGTAAAATTGACCGCTCTTCTTGGAAAATTCAGTATAAATTTTCTGAGAAAAATCAAGAGCTTCTTTACTAATATTTTGCGTAAGGGCTTCAACTTCCTTCCAGCCTGATAAGGCTAAAAGAATAATGAAAAATTCACTTAGTTTAGCATCCATCTCAGGCAGGTCCGCTTGTAAATGGCTAAAAATCTCTTTGGCTAAAGCTAACTTTTTCTTGTCCAATTTGTCAAAAATACCATAATTTTGCTGCCAAAAATCTGACACAGAAATAGTATTGGTTAGTAAAACAGCTAACAGCCGACGGGCCGTGTGGCTGCTGTCAACCAAATGATAGCCTTTTTTACGCTCCACATACAAATCAAAATCAAGGAGCCGTTTTTCCACTTCTGCCATATCTTGAATAACAGTCACATTTGAGACATCCAAGAGCTTTTGCAGCTGATCATTAGTCAGGTCTTCTGAAGCCGACAGCATATAATAGGTTATTAAGTTGAGGCGTTCCTTTTGTTCAAAGTTTTTTAATGTTTTAACAGCAGCTAAATTGCTCAGCTCTCCAACCAAAATGTATTTATTATCCTCTTTAACCATGCTAACCTGAATAGCATTAAGGCTTTTTGTTAGATCAGAAATTGTCCGATAAACTGTCCGCTGCGATACTTTTAAAATATCAGATATTTGCTTAATAGAAAGTTTCCCATAGTTTTGAAAAGCTTTCAATAATTGTTCTTCTCTCTTTGTTAGTAGCATACGTTCATTATACAACTTTCTCGTCCACTTTACTTATGCAGACGCGAAACAAGCCGATCATATTCTGGACTTGTTACAAGACTGTCTACAACTAATAATTGGGCATTAGGGGCTGCTTGTTGAACTTCGCTTTGCTGAGCAATTGTTGTTACGACCAAAATATTTTTAGCATTAAATTGGTCCAAATCTTGATAAAAAACAGTGGAAACTGGAATTCTAATATTATTTTGTCTGAAAATTGCTCTTAAAGTTTCCTGCCCCATTGTAGCTGAACCCCTAGCTGTTCCATGTGCAAAGGCAACTGCATCAATATGATTCAAATCAATAGCTGTACTGCTATTATCTGACATTTCCATAGGCTCTGGTTCTTTTATGTCTGATGATTGCTCATTACTTGCTAATTGTACTACTATGTCATCGTATTTAGATGTTGCCAAAAAATTATCAACGGTTACATGAACAGCACGAGGTGTTTTCTGTAAAGCTCTGTCAGCCAGTTCTTCTTGCGTAATAATCAAGGTATTAGTCGTATCCTGAAGATTAGCAATAGCTTGATTTGTTACGGGGATCTCTAAATTCGCTTTTTTCACCTTATCACGCAAGATGGATGCTCCCATAGCTGAGCTGCCCATACCAGCATCACAGGCAAAAATAATCTGGTGGATATTATCAACTGTAATATCTGAATCTCCTAGCCCATCATCAACTGCCTGCTGTCCTTTAGACTCAGCTTTAGCAGCTTGATTTGCAGCTTGAGCTGCTTCAAGAGAATCATCTTCCATTGATTTGTCAGATTTTAAAATAAGCGCTGCCACTAAAAAGGAAACAAGCGCTGCCATCGCAACACCTATAAAGGTTCCAAAATAAGCTCCTTTGGCAGTCATTAAGCTAATAGCAATAATAGATCCCGGAGAAGCTGCGGCTTTTAAACCACCGCCTAAAATTTGAAAGGTGAAAGTCCCTGAAACACCGCCGGCAATAGCTGCTAAAATCAAAGCAGGCTTCATTAAAATATAAGGAAAATAGATTTCATGAATACCTCCGAAAAAGTGAATAATAGCAGCCCCAGGCGCCGAAGATTTTGCAGAACCTTTTCCAAAAAACATATAAGCCAGTAAAATTCCTAGACCAGGTCCTGGATTTGATTCTAGAAGAAAAAGCACAGACTTGCCCGCTGATGCTGCTTGCTGAACACCTATTGGAACTAAGATCCCATTGCCAATAGCATTATTTAAAAATAAGACTTTAGCTGGTTCAATAAAGATATTTGCCAAAGGCAGCAAATGAACAGAAATAATCCAATCAACACCAGCAGCCATTATATTGCTGCCGCCAACAACCAAAGGGTTAACAATATAGGTCCCTAAAACCGCTAAAATAATGCCAATAATCCCTGCCGAAAAATTATTGTAGATCATCTCAAAACCTGACCGAACCTTCTCTTGAAAAACCTGGTCAAATTTTTTCATGCACCAGCCACCTAAAGGACCCATAATCATAGCTCCCAAAAACATAGGGATATCCGCTCCAACAATAACCCCCATAACAGCTATGGCACCGACAACAGCACCGCGTTCCTGATAAACCATTTTACCGCCGCAGTAGGCAATTAAAATAGGCAGGAGATAATGAAGGGTTGGCTGAATTAATTCAGCAATTTTAGGGTTAGGAAACCATCCTCCTTTCATAAATAAAGCTGTGATAAATCCCCAGGCAATAATGGCTGCTATATTAGGCATTACCATATTTGACAGGGAAGTCCCGAGTTGCTGCACTCGGACTTTTAGTGAAGTTCTTTTAGCCATTGAAAACGCCTCCTTTTTATTCTAGCCTTACTATATCATTTCTTTGCTATTGAAAAAACTCAAATTTTGGCAGTCTATTTTTGCCATTTGAAATGCTTTTTAAAAGAAAAAAACCTTAAACAGAATAACATGATCTGATTTAAGGTTTCGATTTGATGTGATGATAAACTAATTGGTCAAAAATATTATTCAACTGTAACAGCTTTTGCTAAATTGCGCGGTTTATCCACATCAAGCCCCCGCTGGAGTGAGGCATAGTAAGCGATTAATTGAGTCGGAATAACCATTGAAATACTAGCTAAATAAGGATGAACCTGATTAACGACAATATCATCATCTGCTTTTGCCAAACCTTCTTCTACTACCGTTAACACATTAGCACCACGCGCAGCCACCTCTTGAATATTGCCGCGTGTATGAGCAGCCACTTTTTCACTAGAGGAAATCAAAGCAATAACAGGCGTTCTCTCTTCAATTAATGAAATAGTCCCATGCTTTAATTCCCCAGCAGCAAATCCCTCACATTGAATATAAGAAATTTCTTTAAGTTTAAGAGAGGCTTCCATAGCGACATAATAATCATTGCCGCGGCCGATATAAAAGGCATTGCGTGTTTCATTCAAAAGATGAGCAACCTTATCTGAAATGAGCTCTTTTTCAGTTAAGGTGGCTTCAATAGACTGTGCTACAATTGACAATTCATGTACTAAATCAAACTCCAATGCTTCCTTTTTACCATTAGCTTCTCCAACAGCCTTTGAAAGAAAAGCCAGAGCAGCAATTTGTGCGGTGTAGGCCTTAGTTGAAGCTACAGCAATTTCTGGCCCTGCATGCAGTAACATCGTATAAGTAGCTTCACGGGATAAGGTGGAACCAGGCACATTGGTAATCGTTAAGCTAGGAACTCCCATAGCATTGGCTTTAACCAGCACTTGACGGCTATCTGCAGTTTCGCCAGACTGGCTCAAAAGGATGAACATAGGCTTTTGGCTTAAAAGCGGCATATTATAGCCCCATTCAGAAGCAATTCCAAGCTCAACCGGTGTGTCCGTCAAGGTTTCAATCATTGATTTAGCAGCAAAACCTGCATTATAAGACGTTCCTGCAGCTAAAATATAAATACGGTCAGATTCTTGAACAGATTTGACAATAGCTGGATCAACCGTCATCTGCGCATTGTCATCTGCATAAGTTGAAATTAATTTACGCATAACCGTTGGCTGTTCATCAATTTCTTTTAGCATATAGTAAGGGTAGGTCCCTTTACCAATATCAGATAAATCAAGCTCAGCTGTATAAGGAGAACGCTCAACAGGGTTGCCGTCATAATCAGTTATCTCAACAGTATCTTTTGTTAAAACAACCAATTCTTGGTCATGAATTTCCATAAACTGATTTGTTTCACGGATCATAGCCATAGCATCTGAACACACCATATTATAACCTTGACCAAGCCCAATCAAGAGCGGTGATTTGTTTTTAGCCACATAAATGGTATCTGGATTTTCTGAATCAATTAGGGCAAAAGCATAGGAACCTTCAATAATATGCAGTGCCTTTTTGAAAGCTTCCAGAACAGATAGGCCCTCTTCTGCAAACTGACCAATTAAATGAACAGCAATTTCAGTATCAGTTTGTCCCTTTAAAGTATGGCCTGCCAAGTAGTCTTCCTTGATTTGCAGATAGTTTTCAATAACACCGTTATGAACTAAAATAAAACGTCCTGTTGCCGATGTATGAGGATGAGCATTTTCTTCAGTAGCATGGCCATGCGTTGCCCAGCGTGTATGGCCAATCCCCGTTGAGCCAGCAACATCAATGCCGATTTTAGCACGTAAATCTGAGATTCTTCCAACAGACTTGATTAAGCGTCCATCTGAAGCTTTATCAATAACATAAATTCCTGCTGAGTCATAACCGCGATATTCTAATTTTTCCAAACCTTGCATTAAAATATCTGTTGCATTACGATTTCCTACTACACCTACAATTCCACACATATGATTTACTGACAGCAAATCCAGTTTGCTGCTTCCTCCTTACAGTTAAAATTGGTCTAGTCTTTTTTGCTAGATTTTTAGATAACAAAGACAGTATATAACTTTATTTATCCAAAGTCAACAGCAAAATTGGTCTAGTCTTATAAGAGCAAAAATAAAAGAGCAATCCCTTGAACTACTCTGTTTTAACAAAACCAAAATGACCAAGCGGTAAAACTCTAAAGGTAACAACTCCTTTAATCTGAGATCTTTTAATCAAACCAAAAGTTCGGCTGTCCTGCTTATTGGATCGCTGATCGTTTAAAATTAAATAGCTTCCTTTAGGAATTTTATTTGATTTGCTTTTACGAATACTTGATACCGTAAAATCTGCTGTAAAAGGATTTTGATTTTTATGATTTTTGATGTGAAATTTCTTTTTCAGTGGATTAATATAAGATTGACTGGCAATCTTTTTATTGCGATAAAAAATATCATCCATATAGGTAATACTGTCATGAGGATCTCCGATGATTCTTCCGATGTGAGTATGGCCTTTTGCCTCATAGACCACAAACTCTTTATAATCAGGCTTACTGGTTCTTGTAAAGGTAATCAGATCTCCTTTTTTGAGATAGCTATTAGCATCTGCCTGAGTAACACGGTAAGTTGAAAAAACAAATATCCTTAACAAAAGCAAGACCAAAATGACTAAAATAACTAAAAGGATATCCCTAATAAAATCACGCTTAACCATTAATATCTCCTTAATTTATTCAACTTATTATAGCACTTTTTAAGAGATAAACAAAGCGAGATAACTTGCAAAAAAGCCTAATTGTCTCCAAAAATGACAGACAAAACGGCAATGACAATAATAGCTCCCAGTATTGAGGAGAAAAAGGACATCCCAGCTATCGTCGGCCCCCAAAAGCCAAATAATCTATGACCAATCCAGGCGCCTAATAGACCTGCAAAAATTTTAGTCAAACAGCCCATAGACCGCCCTCGATTAGTAATTGAAACAGCTATAGAACCAATTAAAGCACTCACAATTATAGTCCAAATAAGTGTCATCTGGTCTTCCTTTCTGATCTAATACTCTTCGAAAATCTCTTCAAACTAGATCAGCTTCGCCTTGCTCTGCCTTAGCACTGCCTGCAGCTAGCTTTCTAATTTGATTTTTGATTTTCATTGAGTCTAAAAATTCTATACTTATAGTTTAACAGGAAATTGGGAAAATACAAAAAGAAAACTAAAGGATTTCACACTGTGCAGGACAGAAATAAGATCCTTTAGTTCAATAAAATAGAACTAAATCTATGTAAAATATTATTCTTGAGCTTCTTAAAATAATAAGGGAACAATCCCACAACAGCTTTGTTTTATCATAAACTATAAATCACAGCCCCTGCCCTTAGCCATAGACATAAATGCCATTATTAGGATTTTTGAAATAGCAATTTTAGATCATCAATAGTTAGCTCTTCTAAGCCAGGGCAAAAATTTTGTTCCTGTGAACAAACAGCAAGGCTATAGTTTTTTTCAAGCTGATATTGCTTAAAAAAATAAGTCTCTTCTTCGTTCTTACGTATCGCTTGCCGAAATCCACCTTCTTCTTTGACAACAGAAAACTCATCTAAAGGCTGGAAAAGCCCTTTTCCTATGGCTTTAATATAAGCTTCCTTCAAACTCCACATATCATAAAAAGTTGTTTTTTGAGCATCTTTTTGCAAAGAGAATAAGAATTCTTTTTCCTGCGGGGAGAAAAAATGACTGGCAAGTTCCGATTTTGCTCCCTTGTGCTCTTGAACATCTATTCCAATATTAAAAGGACTAACAGCACAGACTACCCATACTCCTGAATGAGAAATATTATACTGAATATTGTCATAGCCTTTAAGATAAGGTTTTCCATACCGATTTTGAAGAATCTTTATAGCGTTATTATCTACAGACAATGCTTGCATAATAGCATAACGTGCTAAAAGCTGTCCTAAAAGCGATCGCTTTCGGTCTTCCCAAAAGCGATAAGCTTGTATCTTTTTTTGATAGTCTTCTTCAACGACATTTAAGAATTCTAAAAATTGTTCATCATTTAAGCTATTTTGACTCCTAATTGTAAAAATTTTCATTATGATTTCACCATTCTACTAGAAATTCTGCTTGTCGTTCATTATGGATGATTTTTCTGACATTTAAAACAAATAAAAATCGAATAGCTAAGCACAGCACATTCATAATGGCCAACATATAGATAAAAGTTAACAGGCTAAATTGGAAAGGCATATAATCTCCAGTTTGTAAGGAAGTCATCCTTTGTATATATTGAGCAGCATATATTCCCAAAGGTAAGGTTAACAGAAATAAAATATTGCTCAAAATAATATAAGGATTTAACAATATTTTATTTATTTCTTGTCTGTCATAGCCTAATAGATCAAATACTAAGATATTATTGATATTATTATTTAGTCCAATAAAGATGGCTAAATAGATTAATAAACAGCCTGTAATGATCCCAATACTTTGATTGATAATGGCACTGACTTTATTAGAGGTCTGACTTCTTTTGACGGCTGCAATTTTCTTTTTAAAAGAAGTGACTTTTCCATCGGTAGATGGTATTTTATTCGTTAAAAGGCCATTAAAAACCTTGCCCTTTTCTTTTATCATATTTTGCGCCTGCTTTTCTGGCACATATATCGTTTTTAAATCTGCATTTTCCGCAAATCCTGAGACGACGACTTTATATTTTTTTCCTTTAACTTTTAAATCAATAGAATCCCCAGCTTTTATGCCATAGTTTTCCTTAAGTTCCGGATTAAGAAATACACCTTTTGCAGCATTTAATTGCTTCCCTTTATGATCAAACAATTGAAATAGGCGGCTCGACCCTTTTAAGGAGACGACGTGATAGTTTACTTTATTATTTTTATATTCCATTTCAGTATCATACTTAAGATAAGGCAGAGCAGCTGAGGACTTTTTAAGATCATCATTTTGATAGTGTTTATAGCTAATATCATAAGTAAAATGGCGGCCATCTTTTTGGGATTCAATCACTTTAGAGCTGCTCAATATAAGAGAAACACTCAAAACAAACATGATACTGAATGTTACAATCGCTACAATCAGTAAACCAAGTGAATTGAAACTGCTAAGAGTTAGCTCAAATCTAAATTTACGGCGGACAGGTAGCTTTTGCAGAATTTTTTCTATGATACCAGGACGCGTCATGTTTAAATTTGTCTGCTTCAGCATAAGAGCAATATCTTTGTTTCCGATGGTTAAGCCTGCTAAATAAGTAATAATACCTAAAAATAAGCTGAGCCATAAAATTCCAGTAACAAAGGACTGTACAGAAAGTCCCTTTTCAAGGCCATTTACCAGATAGGTCTGAGCATTTGCAGATATAAGGATACTAGAGCCCCAAAAACCAAGTCCAAAACCAAGCAAAGAAGAAACAAAGGAAAGACTAAAGATCAATAAAACATAACTCCTTATGATATGGCCAAAAGAAAATCCCATAGATAAAAATTGAGCAATTTTAATTTGATTCTTGCGAAGTGTACCTCTCATAAACAGAAAAAGAATGAGAGAAAGAATGCCCACCATGGAAATAGTAATATTTCTAATCAAGATTTGGTTGCTTTTTAAAGCCACCATATATTTCACTTCGTGGTTTGACAAAGACTGTACACTTAAACGTCTTAAATTTTCATCAATTGCAAAATGGACAAAGAAATACATAAAGGAGGTAAACACCAAAATAAGAGATAAAATGGTTACCATGGTCTTCTTTGAAAAAAAGTCTTTTGCTAAATGTTTAAATAGTAAGCTCATTTTAAATCTCCCAACTCATCCGATCTGGTGATAAAATATTGGTATTTTTATCATTTTTTATAATATGCCCATCTTCTAATAGAACGATTCTATCAGCGGTTTTTGCAATTTCACGATTATGTGTTGTAAAAATAATACTTGTTCCATATCTTTTCTTTATATCATGCAGTAAAACAATGATATTTTTACTGTTCTCACTATCTAGTGCCCCTGTTGCCTCATCACAAAATAAAATAGCTGGATTCTTAATAACAGCTCTTGCGATACACATTCTTTGCTGTTCACCGCCAGATAGCTGATAAGGATATTTCTTTAACAAATGCTGTATCCCCAAAAGCTGGCAGAGTTCTTCTAATTTGCCAGCATCACTCATTTTATTATTTCCAAGCTGAATATTTTCTTCCACAGTCAAGTTAGGTATAATGATATAATGCTGAAAAACCATGCCAATATCTTCTCTTCGAATTCTTGAAATTTCTTTTTTACTCAATTGTGTTATATCACGGCCTTTATAAAAGACTTGTCCTGAAGTCGGCTTTAATAGTGTCGATAGTATATTAAGCATGGTGGACTTTCCCGAACCGCTATGGCCTAATACGCTTATAAATTGACATGCTTCTATAGATAAATCAACATTTTGCAGAACATATCCACTCTCATATTTTTTACTAATGGATTTAGCTTCTAATAATGCTTCTGTCATCAGGTTCTCCTTTTCTTTCCTTTATCGATATATTTAACAATACATCTTCTTCCCATTCTAACATGATATCGGTTAAATTTTAAAAGTTTCAAATATGAAATTTATGATAAACAAAAAAGATGGAAGCAAGTTTCGAAAAAGACTTTCGGTCTGCTCACCATCTTCTGCTATTAAACATAAAATAATTAATGAACCCTAATCAAATGGATATTCTGTTTATCTTTTTTAACATGTAGAGGCCTAACAAACCAAACCACAAGAATGCTAAAACACCTTTTGCAATATTACAAACAGCAACAATTGGCAAAGGTAAATAAGGAATAGAAACTACAATATAAACAATACCTAATATAAGCCCAATAATGTTACAAGCTCTAAACTGATCTTTCTTAAAAGAGAATAGACTAACTAAAGCAATCCATATCCCTAAAAAACCATATACTACTATCCCATTTGGTGAAAAAGATATATAGGGATCTATAGTCAAAATAATCTCTTTCTTCAGCGCTGTCGCTGAGGTATAAACACCAGCCATAGCTGGCTTTGCTGTTAAAGCTCTAAAATTAGCCACAGATAACACTGCAAAGCTGATGTAAGCAAGTTTTTGCGACCATCTAACTAATTGGTTATCTTCTAGCCCTAAATAAGATGTTACGGCTTCTACTGTTCCTAGACCAAATATTCCGATTAATGCTAAACAGAGATAGGATAGAATGAAGAAGGTTGAATTTTTTGACATATTTGTAAGAAAAAGATTAATCTTACCATCTTGAGAAATGATAGGTTGTAACATTATGCATAACCCCATTATCAATTGACAAATACTACTTAAAATCGAAAAAAGACCGCCTGTTGTATATATTTTCTGTTTCTTATGCATTTAATGACTCCTTAATAGAAAAAATTAATTCTCCTTTGGCAACAATTCTATCTTCTACATAAGCTACTGCCTCAACAATCACGCCTAAGGCTGTTACTTTTTTACTTTCAACTATCATCTTTAGCTGATCTCCTGGGACAACTACTGATTTAAAAGTCATCTTCGTAGAATATAGTAGAAATAGTTTATCTTCTTGTTCTTTTTTCTTAAATAAGAGAATGGCTGATTGAGCCAATGCCTCAGTGATATAAACGCCAGGAAATATCGCCTGATTAGGAAAATGGCCTAAGAATACCATCTCATTACCCGTAATATTTTTTATACTTATAATTTTTTTCTCTGGGAGGAGTTCAAGTACCTTATCAACCATCTGCAAAGGAAATTTTTGGGGTAAAACGGAACTGACTTCTTGAAAATTCATATCCTTTACTCCTTTACCATTTCATTGTGATGGCTTAACGATAAGCCTTTAAAATTACCGCTCCAGTCATTGCACAAAATAGCACCTTTTTCCTCCTGAAACTTTTGTAAACTATAAAGTATTTGGGCTATTCCTGTGGAGCCAAATAATTCACCTCCAAAAACATCATAAATTGGAAGTATTTCAGTCTGTTTAAAGTTTCTTTGAAAATAATCAATCTCATCTTGATGATCTTCCATAAGATGGTTATCTGCAATACAAATAGACATGTATTCTTCTGTATTTTCACTTAATTCTGTCATGAGATAATGATATTCTTCATAGTTATTCTCATTTTTCTTATTAGTATTCTTAACTAAAAAATGAGAATCAAAAGTTGAACAAAACTTTAAAATCTGCCCATAAATTTTGGCTCCTCTTGCTTTTGCATGAGACTGAGATTCTAAAATAATAGTTCCCCCTAGCTGTCTCAATTGAGCTATTTGATCGGCACTCATAATATGTGTTTCTGCCAGCCATTGCTTATAAGCAGGGGTAAATTCTTCTACACCGGTAACAATAACGAGATCTACTTCTCTTTTTTGTATCATATGATAAGCATATTCAAGAGCATCCAGCGCTGCCACCCTCCCTGTAGATATCGTGGTATTAAAACCACTTATATTAAAATGAATTCCTAACTTAGCTGCAGTTGCATTTAATACAAGATTTGGTCCCTGCATAGCTCCGACAGATCTTGGACCTTCTGCTAAAGTTAATTTATCAAAATCAACAATAGTTGACATAGAAGAAAAATTAGTAGCAACAACTACTCCACTGCGTTCAGGAATGAACTCTTCAATCTGAGCATTTTCTTTTGCCATTTTGGCTGCGACTAAAGACATCTTGGTCGCATCTGTCAGATAGCGCAGCCCTCTTCCTCCAATTAATTCTTTATAATTAGCATTCTCTAACTTTAAAACTGGAAACAAAAAATCTTTATCATAATTTATTTCTTCAGTAACTAATGAGCCACCAGTAATAACAACGGTTTCCATACTATTTCTCCTGACCTAAAATGATACAACTAATATTGCCTCCAAAAGCAAATGAATTACTTAAAATATACTTTGTATTTTCTGCTATTGTAGACTTATTTACAACATTTAATCCAATAGAGGGATCTAAATGTTCAAGATTCATATTTATTGGCAATCTGCCTTTATTTAGCACTAATATGGAAGCAACCGCTTCGATAGCTGCTGCTGCTCCCATTGTATGGCCAAACATTGATTTAATAGAACTTATTGGAATCTCACTAATGATATCTCCAAATACTTGCGATAAAGCATAAGATTCTGCTGTGTCATTTGCCTTTGTTCCTGTACCATGAGCGCTAATATAGCCTATATCACTTTTATTGACTCCGCTGCTAGCAATCGCTTTATTAATAGCTAGCATTGCTCCTTGCCCTTCTGGATGCGGAGCTGTTACGTGATAGGCATCACAGCTATTCCCATATCCTAAAATTTCAGCATATATTGTAGCATTTCTCTCTTTTGCTTTTTCATAACTTTCTAAAACCAAGGCAGCTGCTCCCTCTGAAACAATCATACCATGTCTATCTTTATCAAATGGTCGGCAGAGATCAGGAGACATGGCTCCTAATCTTGAGAACATCGTATAGCAGACTCTTGACATAGCATCGCTTCCTCCACAGATAACACAGTCTGCTCTCTTACTTTTAATGAGGTCTGCTCCATAGCCAATCGCATAATTCCCTGCTGCACATGCCGTAGGGATGACAAGGTTAGGACCCTTTAGTCCTAACTCTGCTGCAACTGCACTTGTAATAGCACTAGGCTGAAAATTACGGAGTTGGTATTTTATTTCTTCCTTCTTCCCTGCGAGCATGTCGTTGTATTTTTCTGGTATTTGCTGATTTCCCATAGTTGTACCGAAAATACAGCCTAACTTTCTAGAATCATAAAATCCATGTTTTATATTTGCCATTTGCAAAGCCTTTTTAGAAGTGGCGACTGCAAATTGTGTGCTGCGATCAAAATCTTCATGATTTAATCTTTCAAAGTAATATTCAGGCTCAAAGCCTTTTACTTCTCCTCCATGCTGTATATCATGATGAGACACATCAAAAGCAGTAATCGGTCCGATTCCATTTTCACCTTCAAAAATAGCTGCAGAAAAGTCTTCTAAATTATTTCCAATGGGTGTCATAATGCCCATTCCCGTGACAACAATTCTATCTGTCCCCATAGTCCCCTCTTTCTATATTTGGCCATTAAGCTGATAATTGCTGATCAATAACCCTATAAATATCATTTAATGATTGAAGATTTGGATACTCTTCTTCAGGAATAACAATATTAAAAGTTCTTTCTAACTGACTGACTAATTCTAAAATGAGCATTGAATCAAATTCAAATAACTCAATAAATTTAGCATCGTCTGCAAAATCTTCCATTTCTACAATTTCTTCCACAATTTCTCTTACTTTTTCTTTATTTTCCATTTTAATTTCCTCTCATTTATCATTATATTCTTTATTTAAGCCGTAATTCCACCGTCTATGGAAATGACTTGTCCTGTTATGTACGAAGCAGCATCTGATAAAAGTAATTCAACTATAGGTGCTACTTCCTCCACTGTTCCTTCACGTCCCATAGGGATCTGATGATATATTTCTTTTTTTACCTTTTCATTAATAGCTGAAGTCATATCTGTATTGATATAACCAGGTGCAACAGCATTTACTCTAATACCATATTTTGCAGTTTCTACAGCCAATGATTTCGTAAAACCAATGAGTCCGCTTTTAGAAGTGCAATAGTTAGTTTGTCCTGCCATTCCTTTAATACCAGCAACAGATGACACATTAACAATGACACCTTTTTTTCTTTTTATAAAAGATGTAATGATCGATTTTATAACATGAAAGGCACCGTTTAAATTTGTGTCCAAAACACTATCCCATCTCGTCTTATCCATCAAGAACAGAGATCTGTCCTCGGTTATTCCGGCATTGTTTACAAGACCATAAATATCTCCTCTTTCTTCAGTAATTTTTTTAATAGTTTGACTAACATCTGTATAGTCTTTCACATTACATTGATAGGCTGCAAGTTCATATCCCTTTTTAAGCTGATTTTCTACCAGTAAATCAGCTCTATCTTTGCTTCCGCAATACAAGAAAGAAACTTTATAATTCTTTTGAAGTAATTCCTTTACGATCCCCTTTCCAATCCCTCTTGCCCCTCCTGTTACCAATATATGCTTTTTCTCCATCCTTATTTCCTTTCTCCATGAGTTTTAAGTAAATTTGTTTTAATGTATCTATTTAAAAAACAATCTGTTCATCAAATAAATAGAAGTTTTTAAGTTTAGTATTGCTTTATCTCAAAGTAAGATAGTACTCACTTATTTCACGGGAAAATACTGTGTTTCAATGAAATAATTTTTTTGTGCTCTTAGCATGGCTTCATTAATGTGAATACCATTTTTAAAATAAGGAACATGTTGCGATGTATGCTTATTTTTAAAGTGAAGACTTCCGCCATTAAAAGTACCATCAGATAAAAGCTGTGCAAAGTGCCTTGCTGAACTCTTAGCAGACGATATATCATTTATCCACTGCTTCATATCTGTTGATTTCAGATCATAACTATCAGAAATGGACTGAACGATCTCTTGTAAACTAATTTTCTTGAGGTTAAAAAGATGATAATTAGTATTTAATTCATTGCTCTTTATGATTTGAACCACAGCATCTGTCAAATAATCAACGGGTGTTAATTCAAAAGTTAAGTTTTGATTTGGATATACCCCTGTTTCAATACATCCCTTAACAAGTGACCAAATAAAGTCTTTTTGTTGACATGCTCCAGTTTTACTGTGCCCTGAAATTCTGCCTAACCTGTAAATATTGACAGGGAGGCCTTTATTTCTAGCTAATTCTAAAATTTTTTCAGATACCCATTTCGATTGTGTATAACCCATCGGTAAATTCTTATAGCCTCCTAATGGCTGATCTTCATCAATTAAACGTTCACTATGAGGATCTTGTGAAGGCTCATAGACATAAAGTGTTGAAATAAAGTGTATTGGTTTCAAGCGATGTAAAGCCGCAAATTGGATAATATTTAAGGTTCCTTTGACATTTGTTTTTTTAAGGTTTTTATATGGCTCAAAGAAATTTACCTTTGCTCCATTATGGATAACAGTGTCAATTGTTTTGGAATACAGATTATAATCTGCTTCATTCATTCCAAGATTAGGCAGCTCTAAATCGCCACAAATCGCAACTATCCTTTGTTCATAAGCTGGATCATAAATCTTATAGTCTTGTAAAGATTTCACCAATCGTTCCCTAGCATGCTGTTGATCTTTTGCTCTTACTAAACAGTAGACCGTCGCAGAAGTATCATTTAATAAACGATGCACTAAGAAAGATCCAAAGAAACCTGTCGCTCCAGTAATTAAAATGTGCTGTAAATCTTCTCTTGTTTTTTCTTTAATAATCTCAAAGTTTTCGGGAAGTTGGATATCTTTTTCTAAGTTATCAGTATCCTTCTTCTGAGTATGGACTATCCCCAGCTGACTTTGTATAAATTTACTGTTTCCTAAAATAGTTGGATTTTCAAAGAGTTCTTTAAGAGGAATGCGTATATTAAAGATATCGTTCAAAGAGAATATGAGGTTAGTCGCAAGCAAGGAATGTCCGCCTAACTGAAAGAAATTATCTTTTGGCGAAATATTTTCCAAATGTAACAAGTTTTCCCAAACCTTCGTTACTGTTTCTATCACATAGTCCTCACACCAATCTTCTTTTTGAGTTAATAGCTGATTCCCACTGTTATTTAACTTTGGCAGAGCCTTGTAATCTATCTTTCCATTAATGGTAAGAGGAATATGATCAATTAATAGAAATTCATTTGGAATCATATAATAGGGGAGTTTATCCTTTAAAGCTTCTTTTAGGTGTTCAATAACAGTATATTGAATTTTATATTTTAACGGATCTGTTGTTTTTGCTTTACTACTGTCACAGCTATAGTAATTATTCAAATATTGAATAATAGCTTTTTTCTCTACAATAGCAGGATTGTATACGATCAAATCAAGATAACCAAGAACATTATCAACACTAGTATAAACCTGATAACCCTTCTTCTTGGCTAGATCCTCCACCCTCTTTTTACCTTCAATTGAAAGGAGGGAATTATCTGCTGCTAAGGACTTCATATAGTTTTCAATTGTCATCTGTTCATTTACAGACCTTAAATTTTCTATAAAAAGCTTTTCATTACTGACTCTTTTATCAGGCACCTTCACAAAATGTACCATATCGTCAGTTAGAAACTGTGCCATATCTGTCGAATCTGTCCAATGGACAACTGTAGGATGCAAAGGAGTTGGTGTATCTTTTTGCTCTTTATCAATTGTTAAAATGACATCATATCGATATTTGGATAGTTCATTATCAATCTCACCTATTTTAGGTGTGATATCTACATTAACTATTTCTGGAATTTTATCTTTTAATAGCTTAAAATAATCATGAGCAAAAATAAGCTCTTTTTCATTTTCTCGCCTGATAGCCATATTTTTTCTTAAGCTAGCTATGCTAGCTTGCTTATCTAAACGAGATAATTCAACAGACAAATAATACATATCAAGGCGATCATAACTTCGAACATCGCCAATAACAATATGGCCATAATCACCTATACGTTCGATAGATGCTGCTAAAGTATCTTCAAAATAGCTGACATCTGGAAAGTATTGGGCTACTGAATTGATAATGACTGTATCAAAAGTGTTGTTAACCTTTTTTTCTAAGTTCTCCACAGATGTATGTAAAAGTTCAACATTATCATAGTTTAAACCATTCTTTTTAATCACTCGCTTATTATAATCAATAGCTTCTTTCGAAATATCTAGACCAACATAATGCTTTACCTTATGGGAAAGTTTGTGTAAAATCATCCCCGTTCCTACACCAATTTCAAGTACAGATCGCATTGGAATTTCATAAAGTTTTCGACTTATAGATTGCAGCCACTCCTGCATCTCAGCTTCTGTCATTTGTTCATTGTTATAGGAATTATTCCAGCCTGTTATATTAAACGTATCATATCCAGTGGTGTTATCTTTTAGATAATGATGATTAAAGACCTCCTGCGTCTCCTTATCATAATCATTTTTCAATAGAAGGTTTTGAACAATTTCTTTTTTCTTGCCTTTATCTAAAGTGAAATAGGAAATAATCCTCGAATCATAATCATCTTTATCTAAGATAACCAAACTATCATTGACATAAGCTGATTGATTGACTTTTTCTTGAATTTCATTCAATTCAATTCTAAAGCCTTTTACTTTTACCTGATCATCATTTCTTCCGATATACTCTAAATCACCATTAGGGTACTTACAAGCTAGATCTCCTGTCTTGTACAAAATACTATTAGTATCATTTAAAAAAGGATTTTGGATAAAACGCTCAGCAGATAGTTTTTCTCTATTCCAATACCCTTTTGTAACGCCTGCTCCTCCAATATACATTTCTCCAATGACACCATTAGGGACAAGGCGCATTTGCGGATCTAATAAATATATTTGTAAATCTTTGATAGGGGTTCCAATGATACTCTTACGATTATCTTTGATACTAGCTTTATTTAAAATTTGATAAGTCGCATGAACTGTTGTTTCGGTAATACCATACATATTAACCAATTGAGGAGAATCATCTCCATAAGCCTTTATCCAAAGATCTAACATTTTAAAATCTAAGGCCTCACCACCAAAAATAATATAACGAAGTTTAATTTGACCAACTGTCTCCTTGCTGTATACTGTATCGTATTGTAATAGCTGCCGAAAAGCAGATGGTGTTTGATTTAAGACAGTTACTTTACGATCCAGCAAAAGCTTCAAAAAATCATCTGGTGTCCTGCTAGTTTCGTAAGGGACAATGACTAATTCACCGCCATAGAGCAATGCTCCCCATATTTCCCAAACAGAAAAATCAAAAGCTACTGAATGAAACATGGTCCATACATCTTTATTATTAAAATGGTAAAGCTCTTCTGTATTACTAAATAAGCGCAATACATTATTATCACTAACAATTACACCTTTAGGATTACCTGTAGAACCAGAAGTATAGATCATATAAGCATTACTATCTGCTTTCCTTGTCAGTTTTATTGGAGCAGCAGATTCTTCGAAAATCTTTTTACTTTGATGGTCAATTGCTATAAGAGGAATATCGTCTTGAACAGCAATATGTGCCAATTTTTCTTTATGGCCAATTAATAGCTCTAATTTGGCATCTTTAACAATGAAATCTTGGCGTTCTTTAGGAGCATCTGGATCTAAGGGAACATAGGCACAGTTGCTTTTTAGAATCGCTAAAATACCAACAATCATATCTATTGAACGATCCATACATAAACCTACAAAACCCGAATCTCTCTGAAGAAAGCGGTCTATATAGCGACTTAATTGATTTGATCTTTTATCCAACTGCGCATAAGAGATTTCTTGTCCTTGATAACTTACCGCAACTTTATTAGCATTTTCATTGACCATTTCACTAAAACGCTCAATAAGGTTACAAGAAGAGAAGGCCATTGTATCTTTAAATAAGGAATCTTGGTTAACTATTGCCATTTCCTCATGAGCTATCTGCAAAAGAGATTTACGGCTATTTTGCAGAATATCATCTAAAATCATCAAATACTTATTGGCCATAGACTCAACAACACTAGCATCAAACAGCCCTTTTTTATACTCAAACGCAAGCCGCACTCCTTGCTCTACTTCCATAGCTGTCAGTAATAAATCAAATTTTGCAGTAGTATTTTCATACACTTGATTTTCTACCTTGACATTAGGCAAGGTAACATCAACCTTATTGGTATTTTGCAAAACGAACATTGTCTGCATGATAGGCAGCTGATCGTTAGCTCTTTCTCCCATAACTTCTTTAACAATATATTCAAAGGGAATATCCTGATTGGAAAAGGCATCCACCGTTTCTGCTTTGACTTTTTGCAGTGTTTCTTCAAATGTTTCGCCTGTATTTAATTTAATTCGAATAGGTAAAGTGTTAACGAAGAAGCCAATTAAATTTTCCAATTCTTTACGGCGGCGATTCGCCACAGGAGTTCCAATAATAAAATCTTCTTGAAAACTATATTTATTTAACAATATAGCATATGCTGTAAGCAGAACCATATAAAGAGTGGTACCAGTTTTTGTAGATAGGCTTTTTAAGGCGCTAAGCTGATTCTGATCTATATGAACAATATGTCTGCCTGCTTCCGATGCTGCTGCTAAATCTTCTTGATGTTTAACTTTTAGATCTAAAGGAGCTGGTAATGGCAATAATTGCCTTTTCCAATAATCACACTGATGTTCCAATCTTTCAGAAGCAAGATATTGGTCTTGCCAAAAAGTATAGTCAATATACTGATAATCCAAAGAATCGACCGAATAGTCTTCTTTTTGGTACCGTTTATAATAGTCCATCAATTCTTGTCCAAGAACAGCAAAGGACCAGCCATCAGAAACAATATGGTGCATAGTTACGACTAAGTAATAACACTCGGCCGATGGGCCTTTAATTAGCACTGCTCTAATTAACATATCATTTTCTAAATCAAAAGGTTTAGAGATTTCATGCCTAATATAGGATGTAATAAATCCTTCATCTTCTGTTGACATGTCTTTAACTTCAATGGTGCGTTCGAAATCATCATTAACAACTTGAATAGGCTCCCCGGTCTGATCGCGTTTAAAATGAGTTCGTAAAATATCATGGCGTTCAACAATTTTTAATAAACTATAAAGCAGAGCATCCTTATTTAAATTACCTGTCATTTTTAAGACAGAATGCATATTGTAAGTATCATTTGCTTCATTTAAGTTATGTAAAAACCACATTCTCTTTTGAGCATATGATAAGGGAGCTTCTTTGCTTTTAGTTTTCTCAAGACGATCTGCTTCTTTAACCCGCTCTTTTTTTATTTGTCCTTTTAGAATGCTATTTAGCAATTTCTGTTTTTTCTTATTTTCATCATTCATCTTCATTCCTCAGTTCTAAGTAAACTGTTAATTTCTTGCTCATCCATTAAATCTATAAAATTCTCCAATCTTTCCGTAATTAATTCAGCTAACTTTGATACCGTTGGATAATCAAATAGATCATCTACCTCCAACTCTACGAAAAACTCATCTTTTACAGCAGCAATCAGTTGTGTAGCCATCAATGAATGTCCCCCCAATTCAAAAAAGTTATCTTCAGTACCTAAATGTGAGATACCCAGTAAATCACTCCATATACGGGTCAAACTTTTTTCAAATTCAGTTTCAGGTGCTGCATAAGCTGTACTCAATTGAGGTCTTTTGTGTTGATTTTCTTGGATGAAGCGGCCTGTCTTCTCTGTTTCTGCAACTTTCCTTTTTTCAACTCTATTACTAGCATACCAATAAGAATTTCTCTTAAAAGGATAAGTAGGCAAAGAAATAATATTCTGCTCTTTCATTTTAACCAGTTTTTCCCAAGACAGTTCATGGCCAGTTTCCCACCAATTTTTGACACTATTCAAAAAATCATAGTAAGAACGAACAGCCCTGCATTGTTCATCAAATTCTTGTTCCTTAACAGATATACCGAGATACTTAGCAATGGTTTCACTGATGGTCTCTCTACAATGACTAAACCTTACTTCCAGTTCTACCCCTAATTCTTTAAGGCATTTTATTATAGCAGTCTGAATAGAAAGTGCTTCAAAAATATCAGCCTCTTTTCTTTCTATCTCTCCTAAAAAGTTTTTTTCCAGACTTGTTTTAATCGTATTGTATCTCTCTCTAAATAAAGGAACGTCCTGACATAGTTTTTCTAATTCTGACGGCTCTATCTTTTCTAAAGGAGACAGTAATACTTTAGGTTGCAGTTTACTGTCATATCCTTGATTTTCTTTCAAGAATTGCTTAATCGCTTGGAGGAAATCTTGAGAATCTTTTACTAAAAAGACTTTTCTATGGTTGAAATGTTTCCTGCCGCACTGAAGAGTTCGTTCAACATCAGCTAAATTTACTTTTGAATGACTTGAGATATAATCTGCTAAGTTCTGGCACATATGCCTTAGATCTTCATCATCTCTAGCCGAAAGCGAAAGGCAATACATACTTTTCTTTGAACTAGATTTGTGACTATGTTTGCCGTATTCTTCTAAAATAATATGTCCATTGGTTCCGCCGATGCCAAAAGAGCTTACTGCTGCTCGCATTGGAGTTTTTTCAATATATTTGATACTTTCTTTATTAGTATAAAAAGGAGAATTTTTGAAATCTATTTTTGAATTTTCTTGCGATAAATTTACGAGTGGCGGAATAAGGCGATTTTTTGTTATGAGAGCTCCCTTAATAACACCAGCTATACCAGAAGCAACATTAAGATGTCCTACATTCGCCTTAATTGAACCTAAAGCACAAAATTGTTTTTTATCAGTATAGCGCCTATATACTTGTGAAATAGCTTCTACTTCAATAGGATCTCCCATAATAGTTCCTGTGCCATGTGCTTCTACATATGAAATAGAATCAACATCAATCTGTGAAAATTGCAGAGCATCATCTATAACTTCCATTTGCCCACTAATACCCGGAGCTGTATAGCCAACTTTATCATTTCCATCATTATTAATGGCAAATCCTTTAATGACAGAATAAATTTGATCGTTATTCTCAATAGCATCTTCTAAGCGTTTTAAAACAAGACAGCCTACGCCACTGCCAAAAACAGTCCCGCTAGCAGCATCATCAAATGGCCGACAATGGCCATCTTGTGATAAAATGCTGCCTTTACTATACATATAACCTGTCTTTTGAGGAACATTGATAGTTACACCGCCAGCCAAAGCAAGATCACATTGATAGGTCAATAAATTTTGGCAAGCCATAATAATATTTACCATTGAACTTGAGCAAGCAGACTGTACTGTAATTGCAGGACCAGTACAGTTAAGCTTATAAGCAATTTTTGTAGCAATATGGTCCTTATCTAAACCATGAAGAAGAGCCTCAATCCCCCCAGCCTCTTCCACAAAATTAGGATTACTTTTCAATCCTTGCAGGAAATAATTACTGGCACTAGTACTAGCAAATACGGCGACTTTTTGACCAATAGTATCGGGATTATAACCTGCATCTTCCATAGCCTCCCAAGCTTTTTCTAAAAGAATCCTTTGTTGCGGATCCATATAAGTAGCTTCTTTAGGACTAATTTTAAAAAAATCGGCGTCAAATTTATCTATATCTGTCAAATAGGAACAACGTTTTATATAGTCTTCATTATCAATCATAGTATCATCAATTCCAGCTTGCTCAAGCTCTTCTTGAGAAAGCGTTGTTAAACATTCATTCCCGTTTTTGATATTTTCCCAATAGTTTTTTAAATTATCTGATTGCGGAAATTTACAGGCTATTCCCACAATAGCTACTGCATTTGAAATATCATTCGTCATTTTCTACTCCTTTATCTTTTAAAATTACCAAAGGACTGCCGCTGTTTATTTATTCTGTTACTAGTATTATCGGCTATATGAGATCCTTTTATATTATGTTTTACTCCTTCAGTTTTTTGCTTGATATAATCACTAATTAGCTTAATAGTTGGATAGCTAAATAAATCCATAAGTTTCAAATTAACATTCAGTTTTTGCTCAAGCAATACCTTTATACGAGACAATAGTAAAGAATGCCCTCCTGCATCAAAGAAGTTTTCATCAGTACTGATATCATCAATGTTAAGAACATCTAACCAGATTTGCTTTATTTTTCTCTCTATAATATCCTTAGGCTGTGTTATCGCAGGTGTCTGTTTTGTAAATTCTTTTGGCAGTTTTCTATAATCTACCTTCCCATTAGGAGTCAATGGAATTTGAGAAACAAGCACAAAGCGTTCAGGTATAATATTTTCTGGAATATAGGTTCGTAAGAAATCGCGAATATCACTTGTTGTAAAAGCTTTTTGATCAATTACTTCTAAATAGGCTATAAGCTGTTTTCTGCCTTTTACAGATACAGGATAAACCACTGAACGACGGATATTATCATGTTTTGCTAATGATAATTCTATTTCCTCTGCTTCTACACGATAACCGCGGACATTAATTTGTGTATCTTTTCTTCCTTCAATAACAATACTTCCATCGTACTGATACCGTCCAACATCTCCTGTTTTATAACGTCTCCAACCAGTCTGGTTTTGAGAATTAAAAAATTTTTCCAAATTTAAAGCCTCATTGTTGACATACCCTTCACTAAGATATGATGTCTCTACGTAAATCTCACCTAATTCACCTACTCCAGTTTCAAGGCCGGCATCATTTAACAGAGATAAACGAACGGCATCAATTCCACTTCCAATTGGTATAACATTGTTTTCAAGGTCAAAGTCTTCAGGTATATCATAAAAGCCCATCACTTGAGGAGTTTCTGTTGTCCCATAAAAGTTAACACATTGTGCCATAGGACTGATTGTCTGAGCACGCTGCACAGGAGCAGCAGTTAATAATTCACCGCCAAAGAAATAGTGCTTAACCTTAGGAAATGATATATTATCTCCTTCTGATAGCATCAGAAATAAGGATGGTGTTATATTGATCTCATTAATGCCTTGATCATTTATCCACTGACCAGTATCTTCTATGTCATACCGAGATTTCTGATTTTGAATAGCCAAGCGGCCACCAATAAAAAGCGGCGTAAAAATATCTCGAATCAAGGGATCATGAGATAAACCCGCAAAAAGTCCAAATACACTGCTCTCATCCAATTGATAATGTTTTACAAACCATTTTATAAAGTGGTTAATTGGTTCATGGGAAGTGGATACACAGTTAGGTTTTCCTGTTGTCCCTGAAGTAAACAGTATATAAGCAGTATCCTTGATATCTTTTGTAACAGCTTGTCTTACAAGAGGCTGTTCCTTAGATATATGCATCAATTCATCATAACTGTTATATAGTTTTAAGTTTTTGTTTAAGAAATCAGCATTTTTCAACTCTTCATGATTAATGACAATAGCTCCATCTGCTTTTATGGATTCTAACTGTTTCTTCAATCTGATTTCAGGATATTCTGGATCAAAGATACAGAAAATTCCTCCAATCTTTAAAATAGCTAACATGCTAATGATCAATTTCATGTTGCGATCGCCATAAATCACAAAAATGCTTCCTTTTCCTAGCCCTTGATTACTTAAAACAGCGGCTAATTTTTCTGACTTCTCTTCTAACTGTAAATAAGTGAGGGAACCACTTTCATCTGAAATAGCTAGTCGCTCTGGGTATTTAGCAGCATTCCTAGAAACAACTTCATCAATACAAAGTGAACTGTTAAAACGAATCAAAGACGAATCTGCCAATGTTTCTTTCGCTTTCAATAGCTGACTAAAATGCTGACTTTGTATGGAAATATCCTTAATCTTAGTCTTTTTATTTTGCAGCACTGCGACCATGACTGTATTTAATTGCCTTAAATACTCTTGCATACTTTCCTCTTTGTACAAGTCACTATTATATACCAGACGAAATTTCATTTTCCCAAAGTATTCTTCAACATATAAGGTGGCATCAAATTTCGTGATTTCCTGTGTGAGCGGATATGGTGCCGCTTCTAGGCCATCCATATGACATTTTATACCTTCGGGATTTTGTACATTTAGCATCACTTGAACCAAAGGAGATCTGCTCGTATCTCTGCTTGGTGAGAGCATTTGTACAATATCATCAAAAGGCACATCTTGATTTTCAAATGCCAAAAGAGTTGTATTTCTAATAACCTCCAAATAATCTAATATGGTTAGATTAGTATTGAGTTTACAGCGCATAACTACAGTATTGACAAAAAAACCAATCATATTTTCCATTTCTTTTTTTGTTCTGCCAGCTACAGGAACTCCAATTGGCAAGTCTTCTTCCCCACTTAATTTATGCAATAAGATAGAGAAAATTGTTAACATAAACATAAAGGTTGTTATGTTATTATCCTGACAAAATTTCTTTAATTGATGGCTCAGTTCTTCATCTAGTATCTGCTCTACCGTATAGCCATTGTGAGTCTGTATAGCAGGACGCTTATAATCGGCTGGAAAAGATAAGGCAGGCATATCTGATGAGAGAGTGTTTTTCCAAAACTCTTTCTGCTTCTTTTCCCTATTTTTTTCTTGATCAAGCCAATAAGTGTAATCCAAGTATTGTAAACTAAGATGCTGTTTGGGCAGCATACTGTCTTCTTGCCTTTTTAACAACTTATTGTATATCTCTGAAAGCTCATCAATTAATAATTCCATGGACCAACCATCTGAAATGATATGGTGCATAACAATAATAAGGATATATTCCTCTTCATTTAAATGAATAAGAGAAGATCGTATTAATAATTCACTGCTTAAATTAAAAGGGCGTTTTTCATCAAAAGCAAGTATGGTATTAGCAATAGACTCTGCTTGTGATAGATCAAAATTCATTAAATAATGATGCTGTAAACGAATATTGGCTTTTTCATTTATGATTTGATAGGGAACTCCTTCTTTATCATGAAAATTCACTCGTAGTATTTCATGATTTTTTATTAATTGATTAAAGCTTTTTTCCAGTAATTTTATATTCAAGTTTCCTTTGAGTCGGATTGGTGTCACAATATTATAGTTACCATTTTGAGGAACCATTTGCTCCATAAGCCATAACTGTTTTTGCTGAGGCGATAGTAATAATTCTTTTTGTCGCTCCACTTTTTTTATAGGCAAACTATCACTAACTCTGTCTAATTTCTCAAGATAAGCTTCCATCTCTAGAATTGTTGGATAGTTAAAGATCATATTTGCTGTTAAATCTATCTGAAACTGCTGATTAATAGCATTTATTAATTTTGTAGCTATTAACGAATGGCCGCCTAATTCAAAAAAGTTATCATCAGTGCTAATAGCTTCAGTAGCTAATATAGTTTGCCAGATAGTTAGTAACTCTCTTTGTATTTTAGTTGTAGGCTCTTTAAGATCACGCTTGGTATCTGTATAAAAAATTAAGTTTTCTTCAATCTGTTTACTATCAACTTTCCCATTCCAAGTTAGGGGAATCTCATCTACAAAGTTAATAAGGCTTGGTATCATATAATAGGGAAGTTTGCCTTTGAGAAAATCTTTAAAGGCTTTGGAATCATTAATATCTAATTTATTTTTTATGACCGCATACAGAAGATCCATCCCATCTTTATTAGTAATACCAATAACAGCATCCTGAGTATCGGGATATTCCAAAATTTTAGAACGTATTTCATCGATCTCAATACGAAAACCACGTAATTTAACTTGGTTATCTTTTCTGCCCATGAATTCTAATTCCCCGTTTTCGTCCCAACGGACAATATCACCAGTTGCGTATAAAGTGCTCTCATGGCCGTCACTAAATGTCTTTTGAACAAATTTTTGATGATTCAGCTCTTCACGATGCAAATAACCTTTACAAACACCGATACCTCCAATATAGAGCTCTCCTATATTGCCTTTTGGAAGCATATTTAATTGTTCATCTAAAACAAATACTTCAACATTATTTAACGGTTTTCCAATAGTAACCTTGCTATTTGGCAAACATCTCTTAGTAGTCGTCCAAATTGTTGCTTCCGTTGGGCCATAAGCATTAAAAAATTGATGATGTTTTCCCCACATATTAACTAATTCGCTTGGACAAGCTTCTCCAGCAACAATAATAGTTTCTAATTTATCTAATGTCTCAGAAGAAGCTAAGGAAAGTACTGATGGCGTTACACAAATATGTGTGATAGCCTTATCTTTAATAAATTGTGTTAAATGATCACCTAATACTTGATCTTTATCTACAATATGCAGTTCTGCGCCATTTCCAAGTGCCATGACGATTTCAAACACAGAAGCATCAAAGCAAAAGGAAGCAAATTGCAGTACCTTGCTTTTATCATCAACTGCAAACAAATTGTTTTGTTCTTCAACAATATTACATAAACCTCGGTGCGCAACCATAACTCCTTTTGGCTTTCCGGTAGATCCGGAGGTATAAATAATATAGGCAGTATCCTCAGCATCCAATGAAACTTTGGACAGTTGAGAAGGAGGAGTTAATGTTAAATTTGCCTGCATTTCTTCAATATCATTAATATTTTTGATACCTAATGACTGCCAATCAATATTCCTTGAAACCTGTTTATGTGTCAACAGATGATAGATCCCTGCATCTTTAGTGATATATCGGATTCTTTCAATTGGGTATCCGGTATCTATTGGTACATAAACCATCCCTGCTTTTAGTATAGACAACATAGCTACAATAGCGTCTATACTCTTATTCATGAAAACACCAATTAACGACTTGGGGGCTGCTTGGTTTAGAAGCTGCTGCGCTATTATATCTGATGCAATATCTAATTGTTCATAGGTTACACTTTGTTTTTCAAAAGAAAGAGCCGTATTTTTCCCATATTTCGATACTATCTTCTTAAACTTATCAGTGAATAATGTCTCTTTTATCTCTTTTTTAGTATTTATCTCAAGAAGTTCTGATTCCTGTTGAGGCGATAATAAAGAGATGTCTTTTACAGCTATCTCTGGTTTTTTCACAATAGTATTTAGTATATGAATAAAACACTGTAATAATTGTTCGATTCTGCTTGGCTTAAACAAATCTGCTTTATATTCTATAAAACCATTTAATCCATCATCTGTATCAAAAATAGATAAGGTTAAATCAAATAAAGCACTGCCTGCTTCTACATTTCTAAAGCCAATATCTAAATCTTTAAAATTCATTTTGGCTTTAGGTGTATTTTCATAATTATACATCGCTTGAAACAGCGTTGAAAATCGATTATCCTGCTCATATTCTAATTCTTCTAAACATTCATATAAATCAATATCTTTATGTTTCATGATTTCATAGAAATGTTTCTGAGTGTGCTCCAGATAATCTTTTATTTCAAGATCATCATTGATAATTGTTCTAACACCTAGGGTGTTAATAAGACACCCGATCATATTTCTAACAGCTATATTTTCTCTATCTGCTACAGCTGTTCCAATTACAAAATCATTCTGTCCAGTATATTTATGCAGCAAAATTTGATAAGCTGACAAGATAATATTAGCTACTGTAATATGATGCACTTTTTCATATTGTTTCATCAATTCAGTCAATTGTTTATCTAGAGTAAAATAAAGTCTTTTTCCTCTATAAGATGACTGGACTCCTCTTTCAAAATCACTTTCCAATCTTAAAATATTTGTATTGGTTAATTCTTTAATCCAATAAGATTTTGAGTCCTTTTTATTTCTATTCTTCCATATTAGATAATCAATAGTGTTATACTTTTCAGATGCTGGAGCAATCGTACCATTTTGTTTATACAGATTATAATAGTCTTGAAGCTGATGGACCGCAAGCCCAAACGACCATCCATCCATTACCGTATGATGTGCTACTAAAACTATAACGAATTGATCTGATTTTAATTGAATAACAGATAATTGCAATAATGGAGAAGATTCTAAGGGCATTTTTTGCAATGATTTTGAAAGAATTATCTCTTTGAGCTCACTTTCTCCATTAGATTTTTCTGAAAGATCAATATAGTCTAAATCTGCAAATGAAACCTCCTCGATGATTTGTTTATAACCATCATTAGTTGCCGTAAATTTTGTCTTTAAAGAACTATTGCTTTGAATTAAACAATTAAAGGCTTGCCTTAGTGCTTCTAAATCTAACCTTCCTGATACATCAACAGCAGATACAAGATTATAGGCGCTTACTTTGTCATCCATCTCTTCATTTTCAAGCATATTTTTTTGAATAGAAGAAACCCCATATTCTTGTAAAAAGTTACTTTCAAACCTAATCTCTCTTTGCTTCTTTTGTTTACCAAGTCTTTTAGCTAGTAATGATTCTGCCTTACTTTTCTTATTTTGGTCATTCATTTTATTTTGTTCGTCTGATTTCATTACATTCCTCGTATTTCATAATATCCTTTTATTAAGATAGCCTAACCTTCTTCTATTAATTTATCCATGACAGTTTCAGAAAGTGATGAGACACAGCCTGCCTCAATAATACTTTGAATTTCGATATCCAAATCTATACTTTCTTTAATAGATACTGCGTACTGACTGGCTAAGAGGGAGCTCAATCCTAGCTCAAAAAAGTTATCTAACACACCAATATTTTCAATACCGACATTTTCTTTTAAAAGCTTTAGCAAGAGCTCTTCTATCTCATTTTCTGGTTCAGCATAGTCTGCTGAAATTCCATTTCTGCTTATATTAGTACTGTAATTAACTATATTATTGTCTGCTTTTTCTTTTTTAGGCACGTTGTTACCAAGTGACAACAATGAAAATTCCTGTTGATCAAAATGATAGGTTGGCAGATGAACTTTACGAGCTTCCTTATTTTGAAATTTTTCAAAATCTATTTCTAGCCCTAATTCCCAAAGAGCAGCTAACCTTTCTATAAAGAAAGTGTATTGATTTTCTTTAGAATATCTTCCTGGCAGCATATCTATAAAGAGATGTTTCTTTGCCAAATCTTGCTGCTTTGTTAATTCAATCAGCGTCCTTCCAGACCCAATTTCAATGAAAATAGCCTCTTCTTCAGCTAATAAATGTTGAACACTTGATGAAAACAGAACCGGATTAATAATATGCTTTTCCCAATAACTAGAATCAGATAATTGTCCTTTTTGAACAGACTGGGCTGTAGTATTAGAAATCAAATCTATAATGGGATCCTTCAATTCATATTTTTCCAGATAACTTCTAAATTCTTTAGCTGCATTTTTCATGATAGGAGTATGAAAAGCATGAGAAGTTTGCAAGGACTGATACAATATTTGATGAGCCGTCAAGATTTTTTCAGCTTTAGCTATACTGTCGTAATCTCCTCCTAACACAGTTGATCTAGGACCATTCACTGCAGAGACATAAACATTTTCTAAATGAAGTTCTTTCAAATTCTCTACTGAAGCTCGTACAGATATCATTTTTCCGTGCTCAGCATTTTGAAGATAGTGCCCTCTCCAATAGATAATATCTAATCCTTCTTCAAAGGTCATAACACCTGCCAAACAAGCACCAACATATTCACCCAAACTATGTCCTATTATTTTGCTTGGCTGAACCCCAAGAGACATTAAATACCGACCTAATGCATAAGAAATGATAAAAAGTAGAGGTTGTGCATATTTTGTATTATTTATAGTCTCTTGAGATTCATTAATAGATTTATCAGGATACAAAATAGCAAGAAAATTTTCATGATATTTTTCTTGGAGAATTCTCATGCCTTTATCAACAATATTTTTGAATACCGTTACATTCTCATAAAGATCTCTTGCCATATTAATAAACTGGCTTCCTTGACCTGTCACTAAAAAATAAATCGGCCTTTTTTTAACTTTAACTGGTTTTCTTTCCTCAAGACTTTGGTTAATCTTACTTTCTAATTCTTTTATACTTTCTGAAACAATAGCTTGCCGCAAACCAAAGCTTTCTCTGCCTGTCTGTAGTGTTTTGGCCACATCCATCAGGTTGGTTTCAGTGTTAGTACTTAACCAGTCAGCTAGTTTTTCCATATTTTTTGTTAAAGATTTTGGCGTTTTTGCAGAAAAAGGAAAAATCTGTTTTGATATCTGATGGTCCACATTCTTTTTTAGCAAAGGAGCTTCTTCTAAAATAACATGGGCATTTGTTCCCCCAATGCCAAAAGAACTAATCGCAATTCGTGCTAATTCATTTTTATCTAACTCAATAGGGTGATGATTAATAAAAAAGTGACTGTCCTTTAAGTTTAGTTTTTCATTTTCTTTATCAAAATTAGCCATAGGAGGAATTATTCCATGTTTAAGTATCAATAAGCATTTGATAAACCCTGCGATTCCTGAAGCAGTATTTAAGTGTCCTAAATTTGACTTTATACTGCCAATTGCACAAAAGTTTTTTCGAGAGGTTTCTTCATCATAAACTTGAGATAAAGCTTTGATTTCCAATAAATCTCCAATTTCTGTAGCCGTCCCATGCGTTTCAATATACTGAATTGACTCAGCTGCTACATCTGCTATGTCAAGACAGTCTTTTATAACCTCTGATTGACCAGATACACTGGGAGCAGTAAAACCAACCTTATCATTTCCATCATTGTTAATAGCTGTCCCTTTTATAACGCCATAGATATCATCTCCATCTGCTATGGCTTCTTCTAGACGTTTCAGAACAACTACGCCCACTCCGTCACTAAATACTGTACCATCTGATTTTGCTTCAAAAGGCTGACAAGAACCGGTTTTAGAAAAGATCATACCATCTCGATATTTGTATCCCTGCTTAATTGGATAGGAAATAGAAACGCCACCAGCTACAGCTATGTCACAGTCACCACTTAATAAGCCTTGACAGGCAAAATGTACTGATACTAGTGAAGTCGAGCAGGTTGATTGAATTGACACACTCGGTCCTGTTAAGTTTAGTTTATAAGATACTCTTGTAGACAATAAATCCTTATCACTTCCCAACATGATATCGAAATCTTCATATTGATCTAATAAACCTCTTTGCATTGCCCGAAGTAAATAGGTATTCATTCCTGAACCAGCATAGACTCCTATTTTACCCTTGTATTGGGAAACTGCATGGCCAGAGTCTTCAATGGCTTTCCATACTTCTTCCATAAATACTCTAGCTTGGGGATCCATAAGCATTGATTCCTTAACAGTATACTCAAAAAATTCTGTATCAAAAGCATTAGGAGAGTCAATAATTCCCTTTACCTTCACATAATTATCAGAATCTATATCCTCTTGCGCTATTCCTTCATCCAATAACTCTTCCCGAGTAAAATGCTGCAAACATTCCTTGCCCATTAATAAATTTTCCCATAATTTATCTATAGAGTCCGCTTGAGGAAAACGGCCCGACATTCCAACAACTGCAATTAAATTTTCATCTTCCATTTTTCTATTTTCACCTGCACTTTCATTTAATATCTATACTTTTCGATTGCGACGCTTCCTCAAATTTCCAAGCTTGCTTGTTTTACGACTATTTTCAATTTGTTTTATCTGCTTCTTTTGCTTATGACTTCTCTGAGATTCAAGAAATTCAGCTAAATTATAAACTGTTGGATAAGTAAAAATATCTGCAACAGATACTTGCACCCGCAGCTCCTTTTCAATTTTCTGCTGCAGAACCATTGCTAATAAGGAAGTACCTCCAATATCGAAAAAATTGTCTTTTATTCCAAAATTTTGATGCCCTAAAGTTTCTCCCCAAACATGAATCATATCTTTATAGGCATAGGAACCATCTCTTACCGTTTTTGATGATTCTGATAATCTATCTCCCTTTAAAGAGATAAGCTGTTTTTTATCGGTTTTTTGATTAGGTGTCAGTGGGATAGTGTCAACTTTTATAAATTCTGAAGGAATCATATAGACAGGAAGTTCTTGCCTGCAATAATCCTTCAGTTCTCCTAAAAGATTATCTCTTCTTCCTTCATATACAATATAAGCCACCAATTTTTGTTCTTTAATCAAAACAGCACTGCGCTTTATACCATTGAATTTATTCAGCTTATTTTCAATTTCACCAAGCTCTATTCTATAACCACTTAATTTGACTTGACTATCATCCCTGCCTATAATTTGAATTTCACCATTATCCAAATATTTTGCTAAATCACCAGTGTCATAAATACGCTTTTTAATACCATCTAATTCAATTTCGAAAAACCGTTCATTAGTTAGATTTTCTTGTTTATAATAACCCTTGGCTAAACCAACTCCAGATAAATAAAGTTTTCCGATGACATTTTTTTGTACAATTTGATAAGTTTCATCTAGAATATATGCTCCCATATTATGAATTGGATAGCCTGCAGAAACAATCTCATCTTTTGGAGATAATTGTTTGATTGTTGTCCAAATAGTAGCTTCAGTAGGGCCATAAACATTCCATACTTTTGAAAATTTAGAGGTTAGTTCATTAGAAAGGGCTTTTGAAACCATCTCCCCTCCTATTAAGACATCTAAATTTTTATCTCCTGGCCAAGCAGATCCAAGAATCATAGACCAGGTTGTTGCGGTCCCTTGAAAAATATTAATCTCAAAGTCTGCAATGATCTTTTCAAACATTCGGGGACTAGCTAAAACTTCTTTAGTGAGTAAAGTTGCCTGACCGCCAGATACTAATGGTAAGAGAAATTCTAATATTGAGATATCAAAGGAGATATTTGTTATACCGCCAATATTAACTTTATCTTTCTTTTGCAAGGTGAGTATCTCACGCATTGACAATAGAAAATTAACCAATGCTTGATGCTGCACCTCAACCCCTTTTGGCTTTCCCGTAGAACCAGAAGTAAAAATAATATAAGCACTATCTTTAGGTTTGACTCTTACAATCTTATTATCTCTATTTAGCAATGGATCACTCTTCAAACTAGAATCAACACAAATAGCATTATTTAAAAAAACTTCCTTTTCTTTTAAAGATTTAGTAGTTAGTATCGCAGCTGGCGTTGTAGATTCTAAAATGTCATCAATTCTACTTTTTGGAAAAGAAGTATCCACTGGAACATAGATAGCTCCTATTTTTATAATAGCTAGAAAAGCTGCGATTACTTCGGCACTTTTCTCCATATAAACAACAACACAATCATTTTTTTGTATGCCCTTTTGTTCAAGACAAGCAGCTAAAATATCTACTTTTACTTGCAATTGTTGGTAAGTAATGGCCTTTTGCATATCTCTAATAGCGATTCTCTCAGGATAAGCAGAGAAATTTTCTTCTATCAATTCCATAACATTGAAATAGCTTTTAAAGTTCTTAATTCTTTTTGTTGATATCGAAATTAGTTCTTTTCTTTCATTCTCATTTGCATATCTGAAATGATCTATATCACTTTCTATATGATTTACTATTCTTGATAAAAGTTTTTTATAGCGAAAGGCATAATCTCTTATTAAATTTTGGTTAAAAACAGCATTATTATACTTAAATATACCAGTAAAACCTTCATGATGCTCTACAAGTTCTAAAGATAAATCCATTTGATCTAACTGCTGTTTTAAAGGAAAACTTTTAATACTATATCCTAAAATAGTTTGTAGAACATCTAAACTTTGATCCATATATAAATTGCTGTCTGTTCTTTTTGATAGATAATTAAAAGTCGTTTGGAAGATTGGATCTTTTTTATCCCTATTTGGGTTTAGATGCTCTACCATTAGAGAATATGGCACTTTTTTATGTAACATAGCATTGATAAAAGTATCGTTCACTTCTTTAGCGTTTTGGATAAAATTTCCTCCTTTATTACTCATTCTTATGGGTAATAAATTAATAAAATTCCCTATCGCTGCTTTGTATTTGATGGCTCTTCGTAAACTCACAGGGACACCGACAACAACATCTCTTTTACCATATACTTGAAAAAGAAATAATTTATAGACTGTTAGAAAAAAAATAAAAGGTGAAACATGAATTTTTTCACATAGGCTTTTAATCTTTGCATTTTCTTCACTCTTAATTTCAAATTCTACTTTTGAGCCTTTTGTAACTAAGAAAGTACTTTCTTGCTCAGCTTCAATATCAAAATCTAGATCTTCATTCCTATCTTTGAGCTTATTTTCCCAAAACTTCATCTTTGAAGGAAATTTTTCCGAACAAATAAAGTCTCTTTCTTCTTCAACAAAATTCTTGTATAAAGCTGGCATACTTGAAATACTAACTTTTTGTTTTTTCATTAAAGAATCATAAATAGTTATAAAGTCATTCATTAAAATTTCGACACTGTTAAAATCCGCAATAATATGATGAAGTACTATGCTGACTAAAACATAGTTTTTATGGCGATAAAGATATATTCTCAGTAAATTATCTGTCAATAAATTATAACTGACATGAAAATCTGAATTGACTTGTTCTGATATCTTTGTATCATTTAGTTCACTGATATCTCTGATAACTAAATCATATTTGGCCTGCTTATCAATGTATTGATAAATTTCTCCATTTTCTTTAAGAAATTTTGTTTTTAAAATGTCATGCCTTAATAGCAGCTGATTAAAAGTAGCCCGAAACAATTCTTCATTAAAATTTTGGTAAAATCGAAAAGCTATCCCCACATTGTAAGAAGTATTTGAAGGATTCAATTCCTGCAAAAAGTATAAAGACTGCTGACTGTAACTTAAATTATATTTATCTATTTCATTCTTCATTAATTATTCTCCGTTTTCTCTTTTATTAACCTTTTAAGATCTAAAGACTTTCTTTTATAAGGGTGGAACTTAATAATTCAAAGCAATCTTTAAAATAGAAATGACCCCCTTTGAACACACATACATTAAATTTATCTTCAAAATAGCTATCCCATGCTAGTAAATCATGAATACTGACAACTTTATCCTTATGTCCGCCCAAAATAGTTACTGGCACATTTAATTTTATATTTCTGCGATACTGATAATTATCACAGAGTTCAAGGTCTTTTCGGAGAGTAGGTAATATTAATGACACTAGTTTTTTATCATTGGAAAGTTCTTGCTGGGTTCCTCCTAAATCAAATACTTTGGATAACAATTGTTCATCTGGTAAATGTCTGTATTTTTCTTCTTTTGATAAATGAGGCGCCCGCATTGCTGATAAAAATAAATGTCTTGGTTTTTTCCCGTAAAGTTCCTTCAATCGATGAGCTAATTCAAAAGCTATCATAGCTCCCATACTATGCCCTAAAAATATAAATGAGCTATCAAGATAGGGTAAGAGAACTGTTTCCAAATCACTTAATAATTGTTCTAAATCATTATAAGGAGACTCTTTAATTCTATGTTCTCTGCCCGGAAGCTGTATCAGATATATATTAAAATATGAACTAAGATAATCTAAGAGCGGCATATAATAGGAGGCACCCCCACCAGCATGATGAAAAATAAATAAACGCTCATTTTCCTTTGAATTTTCACTTTCAATAAACCATGTTTGTAATTTTATATTGGACTTCACTTTTACTTTTCTCTTTCTTCTTATTCTTTAAGTTGTTTTCAATTACTATAATAAATACAGCATCAAAGCTATTTACATATCCTATTCATAGAAGTTTTACCGATATCGTTATCAGCTATCAAAATGATAAGGAGTTTTGAAAACATTACTATGCTAGCATGAATTTTGACCAGAATTAAAAACTTTCAAATATAATTTTTTTCATTAAGTTAATTTCATATTCGAAATAAACAACTTTTTGATGATTTAACCTGTACAATCATAGTGAAGGTGAGGTGAATAATATGCTTAATAGTACACTTAAAAAAATTGTATTTACTATTTTACTTTTTATTGTCTATCCTTTTTAGTGCTAGCCACTTTATGATATTTTTATTTAAAAGGATGACATAAAAAGATAAACAGATTTGATATGCTAAAATCCATAAGCTATTGTTTATGAAGTAGTAAGTAAAGGATATATTGATCTTTATTTAAAAATTCATCGGTTATCTAACTTTTTATCGAATTTTCTTATTATAAAAATAAACATGTAAACTAACTATTTGTGGTAATCTATCAAATTCAATTAGCATAATAAATCAATAAAAAATCACCAATTTACTGGTGGTTTTTTTATTGATTTAAAAAATAAGAACTTTATCAATCATTTCCTATTTTATTTCTCAAGGACAGTAACTATTCCTGCCTTTCTTAATTACCTCTCTGAGACCAAGATGCCCCATTCTTTTTTAGATTACATATAGTTAGTTTATCTTCATAAGTTCATTTCATCAAAAAACACCCCAAAAGTTAGACCTTTGTCTAACTTTTGGGGTGCGGGTCAATTTATATCAATGTTTTTTAAAATTCTGATCTCTTACTAGCATAATGAAATCTTAAAATACTGCTAATTATTAATGATAGAGAATTTTTTATTAAGAACTCTAAGACTTTACTGTACTAAATTATAAAAAAGAGAAGACAAAACTAGTGTCAACTCCTTATTTAACCATTACAATTATCAAAGAAAACAATTAGAATACATAACATTTTATCTAAATTATTTAAATAACGTTATAGGATAAAGAATGCTTTTACTCTATAAATTTATTTAATTGCGCTCTGAAAATTTCTGCTAAAACAGTTAAACCAACCATGTCAATCATTGAGATATACTTGGTAACATCATCTATATGTTCACCTTTACTTTGTCGAAATTCCATTAACAATTTTAAAAATTTTAAAGTTAAGAAAACTAATGTATCTTGATAAGTAAGTCGTGCTTCTAGCTTTTCTATGAAGTATGTTCCATAAAAACACTGATCTCTCTCAATCATAGCAGAAATAAGATTTAAAAAAGTCATTTTAGCTACATTTTGATGTGTGGGAATTGATTGGTACAGCTTATCGCGCTCAATAAACGTTTTACTTAAAAAAATGAGATCTTCATTTGATAACAGCTCCATTGTATTGCAAAATAAATAAAGCTCATATTCAGTCCAGGCCTCAATACCATATAAATAAGTCGCTAAAAATTCTTTGTCATCCTCATTTACGATGTAACTATTATCCAAAGAATATATACTATTTTTTATGACCAATAAATTTAGGCGATTGTAAACATCAAATGTTTCGTAATCTTTATATTCTTCTAGTAAATACTTCAAACCTTCAATATCCTGTTTAGAATGCAGCTCTGCTATTTTATTTCCAAGTTTAAAAAATTCACTCTCCTCATAATGGTTAAGGACATGACCAAATTCAGCAAAACTCATATGGATTCCTGAAATAGCAATCAACAGCTTATCAGCAGATAACATTGATTGCCCATTTTCAAATTTTGATAATTGAGCAGTTGATAAATTACTATTAGTAATATCTTTCTGTCTAAGTCCCCTTGCCATTCTTAATTCTTTATAAAGCTCACCTAATTCCATTGATTCTTTTAATTTAGCCATAGCACTTTATCCCCTTTAAATTCATACGCTAATATTAAGATATCACAAAATGATTACTTTTAAAAAACAGTTTGATTACCTTTACATTATCCTTTAACGGAAGCAGCACAAAGTATTAAAAAGAGCTTGTCAATAGTGCAATCACACCTATTGAACAAGCTCAGCTTGACATTTTTTAGTCTATTGGGACTTAAAAATACTAAAAGACAAGCACTTTACTATTCTTAATTCTATTAGTCAGCCCTGACCTGAAGGAAGTAAAGTGCTTTTTTTAGATCTCTCTACACACAGTCTATTTCACAGTGCGAATACGCATTGTATTTGTTCCGCCAGATCCAACTGGAACACCAGCAACAATGACAATATTATCTCCTGATTCTACTAGACCTGACTCAAGAGCAGCTTTTTCAGCAATTTCAAACATATCATCAGTAGAAGCAGGCTTTTCTGTCACAATTGGGAAAACACCCCAGTTAAGCATAAGTGATTTTTGCGTAATTTCATCAAAAGTTACAGCTAAAATATCTGAATTTGGGCGGTATTTAGAAATAAGGCGAGCTGTGTTACCTGATTCAGTAAGAGCAACAACCAATTTAATATCCATTGATTTAGTTGCATCTTTAACAGCTGAAGCAACTACTTCTACCTTACCTGAACGGCTAAAGTTATCTGAATTTAAGCGTCCGTATTCATTAAGAAGAGTCTGTGCATTTTTATCAATGGTAGCCATTGTACGAACAGATTCAACTGGGTATTTACCATTAGCAGATTCTCCAGAAAGCATAGTGGCATCAGTACCATCAATAACGGCATTAAAGACATCTGATACTTCCGAGCGAGTGGCACGAGGTTTATCTGTCATTGTTTCAAGCATATTAGTAGCTGTAACAACAATTTTTCCTGCAGCATTTACTTTCGTAATAATCATTTTTTGATAGACAGGAACCATTTCAAACGGAACTTCGATTCCCATATCACCGCGGGCAATCATAATACCATCAGCTTCTTCGATAATCTCATCAATATTATCAATACCTTGTTGATTTTCAATTTTAGCTAATAATTTAACATGCTTGTTTCCTGTTTCATTACAAATATCACGAACAGCTTTAACATCAGCAGATGAACGGACAAAGGAGATAGCAATAAAATTCAAGCCATGTTCAAGACCAAAGCGAATATCAGAATCATCACGTTCTGCTAATGAAGGGAAAGGAATTTTAGTGTAAGGAATATTAACTCCTTTTTGCTTAGCAATAATACCATCATTTTCAACTTCAACAACGAATTCACGTTTTGCAGCATCTTTGTCAGTCACTCGAAGGCCAAGTTTACCATCATCAACCAGTACTTGTTTGCCAACTTCGACATCATCAAAGATATCAAGGCCCCCAGCAACATTTAAAGCAATAACATCACGTGTTGACTTAATTCCTTGTTTTGTGGCTACACGGATTGTTTCACCGGTTTTATAGGAATACTCTTTAGCATCATCTGCAAATAATTCCGTACGAATTTCCGGTCCTTTAGTATCGAGCAAGAAACCAACTTTTTGACCAGCTATTTCTTCTGCCAAGCGAACAGTTTCCATACGTTCGCCTTGTTCAGCATGATCACCATGTGAGAAATTAAAGCGAAAAACATTAGCGCCTTCATTAATCAATTCAGCGATTTTCTGTGCAGAAGCTTCGACATCAAGGCTTTCTCCCCAATATCCGTCATCACCAAATTTTTTACCGCCGCGGATCTCTGCCGCAGGACCAAGTGTAGCAACAATTTTTACACGTTTATTCATGATTACTGTACATCTCCTTTTATAGACATCTATAAATATATAGATAATTTAACAATTTGAACTTAATTAATGTGCCAATGAACGATTTAATTCAGCAAAGTCAAGGCGAGCCTTGTGTGGGTTATTGACAATAATCTTGCCATCTTCTCCCAAACTAAATAATGCTCCTTCTTCAGCGGTACCAAGAATTGGACTTTCAACAAGTTTTTCATTATGGATACCAACAGCAAGCCCTCCATAACCAGCTTTCAGAAGGTCAACAGCATGTGCTCCCATCCATGAAGCAATGACACGATCACGTGCAGTTGGTGAACCTCCTCGAACAATATGGCCAAGATTTGTAACACGCAAATCACTGGTATCTCCAGCTTCTTTCATTTTAGCTGCAAATTCTTCACCGCTCATAACACCTTCAGCTACCACAATGATATGATGATTTTTACCTTTATTGTCATAACCATTCTGAACCTTTGCAACCACTTCTTTAATGTCAAACTCCTCTTCTGGAACAATAATTTGATCTGCTCCAGCAGCAATACCTGACCAAAGCGCAATATCACCTGCATTGCGTCCCATAACCTCAACAACAAATGTCCGACCGTGACTAAAAGCAGTGTCGCGAATCTTATCAATAGCATCAGTTGCAGTTGCAACAGCTGTATCAAAGCCAATAGTATAATCCGTACCAACAATATCATTGTCAATTGTTCCTGGCAGTCCTATAGCTGGAAAGCCATGTTCAGTCAAGCGCATAGCTCCATGATAAGAACCATCTCCACCGATAACCACAACACCTTCAATACCATGCTTTTTCAACTGCTCAATACCAGCCAATTGGCCTTCAAGCTGGGCAAACTCTGGATAACGAGCTGACTGCAGAAAAGTTCCCCCGCGATTAAGGATGTTCGAAACATCTTTAGCGTTCAAGTGGAAAATATCTCCCTCAACCATACCAGCGTATCCTCGATTGATTCCGTAGACTTCAATTCCTTCTGAAATTGCTTTGCGAACAACTGCGCGAATGGCAGCATTCATACCAGGGGCATCTCCGCCACTGGTTAAAACAGCAATACGTTTCATTCTACCTGATACTCCTTTTATTAATCTAACGTTCTTATTATAGCACAATAGTCTTTAAAATGGCTAATTTTTACCATTTTTTATTGAAAAACCGTTTTCATTGCTAATGTTTCTAGCTCACGTTCCAATTCTGGAGTTTTAGCTACATAATAGCGTGTACTTTGAAAAGTATCTTTAGTATCTGCATAGTGCAGAACCACAGGAATATCCCCAGGATTAGCTGCTAAAATAGCAGAGATTTCAGCATCATAATCATGGTTTTGCATCTTGATCCAGAATTTCTCCGCAGAAGCCGGTTTTAGAAAATTCAAAATCATCTGCAGACGGTTATCACGTTCTTGAATTTTACCAGTAAAGAAAAAGATCTTCTTTTCAGCCAATATCTTTTTATATTTTTGATAGCTTTCAGGAAACAGGGTGATATCTATCTTTTTCCTTGTATCCGTAACACTCAGAAAGGCCATCTGTTCGCCTTTAGATTTGGTTCGAATAACTCTGATCGATTCAATCTGGCCTAACAAAGTAACCTCACTATCTTTAACAATATCAGCAATAGCTGTAAAATTTTCTGAAGAAGTCTTAGCAATCTCAACCAAAGGATGCGGACTGATTCCTGCACCGATAATCTCTTGTTCCAATTGATATTTTTCAGCATTACTGTAATCTTCTGCTTCTATCCAACTGTAGGAAGAATCTGCAAACAAGCTTCCTAATTCATTAACAAAAGTAAACAGATGCTCTAAATTAATAATTATTTTCTGACGATTGCTATCAAATAAATCAAACAAGCCAATTTGGATGAGCGGTTTTAAGATATCCGCCTTTTGATATTTCTCAGGCATTCTTGTCATAAAATCTTCAATACCTGTATATGGCCGATTTTCAATAATCCAGTAAGCAAAATCTTTCATCAAGCCTTTAACATTCTTTAAGCCTAGATAGATATGATTATCTTCAATTTTATCAAAATAAGGAATCGTATTAATTGATAAAGGGCTGATTTTAAATTCAGCTTCCAAAGCATCTGTTAAATAAGCACTGCTAGAATAATTTAATAAAACATCAAAGAAAACCTTTGGATAATGCGTCTTAAAATAAGCCATTTGAAAAGCTAAGGCTGAGTAGGCATAAGCATGGCTGCGGTTAAAACCATAGCCTGCAAATTTTGCCATTCTGGAAAAAAGATCTTGTGTAATGTTTGGATCTCTGCCAAGTTGTTTGGCCCCAACTAAAAAATCAGCTTTCATTTTCTGCATTTCATCGGCATTCTTCTTTGACATAGCCCGACGGAGTAAATCAGCTTTCCCTAAAGTAAAACCTGCAAATACCTGAGCAATCTGCATAACCTGCTCTTGATAGAGCATAATACCATAAGTTGGCTCCAAAATAGAAGCAACCGATTCGTCTATCAGATCAATTTTTTCACGGCCGTACTTTCTTCTGATAAAATTTTCAGTATAATCACTGGCTCCCGGCCTGTTAAGACTCGTTGTTGCGACAACTTCCTCAAAACAAGAAGGTTTAATACGCCTTAAAAGATTGATGGCTCCTGCAGCCTCAAACTGAAAAATGCCTTTCGTTTTTCCCGCTGCAAATAATGCCAGTGTTTCTTTATCTTCAAGATTAATTGAAGAAATATCTAAACTTTCGCCATAGTCTGCTGCAACTTTTTCCTGCATCTTTTGAACAAAGGTCAGATTTCTTAATCCCAAAAAGTCCATTTTCAGCAATCCATTAGCTTCTACAGCTGATGCATCATACTGAGTGATCATCATTTCTTCACCAGATTTCAGAGGAATATGATCTGTTAAATTGTCATCGCTCATAACGATTCCAGCAGCATGTATTGAAGTCTGCCTCGGTTTTCCTTCAATCCTTTTAGCAATTTCAAAAGCTCGTTGGAACTCTGCTTTACTATTAATCAGCTGACGAAAAGCTATATTTTTCTCATAGGCACTTCTTAAACTATCACGAAAACTGATTTTCTTGGTTAAATTGCCCAGTTCATATTCTGTAGCGCCGAATCTTTTAAAAACATCCCTAATAACTTGCCGAGCTCCAAATGTAGAAAATGTAACGATTTGAGCAGAATGTGTCGAACCATAACGATCTCGTACATAGTGCAGAAATTCATTACGGTAGATATCTGGCAGATCAATATCAATATCCGGCATGCTGTAGCGCTCTTCATTCAGAAAGCGCTCAAAAAGCAGATTGTTAGCAACAGGATCAATCCCTGTTATATCTAGGGCGTAAGCAACAAGGCTGCCAGCAGCCGAACCGCGTCCCATACCCATATAATAACCTCGGCTGCGACCAAATCGCAATAAATCCCAAACAATCAAAAAGTAGTCATCAAAACCCATTTTATGAATGATAGCTAATTCTTCATTCAATCGCTGATTATACTTTAAAGAAAAAAGCTGTTTTTCTCGTAAACCTTGTTCAGATAATTCTCTTAGCTGATCTACTGCAGATTTCTCGCGATTAAAACGAGGTAGTTTTAGATCTGTATCAAAATGATAAGAAATATCTGATAAGACTTCTTCAAGATTGGTCAAACTTTCTGGAAAGCGCTCTTTAAATAAATCAGAGATTTCCTTTTCAGGCAGTAAAAATTGGTTTTTAGCAACAGGCGGAACATCCTTTAAGGGAAGATTATCCCGAATAGCATGTAACATCTGAAGAGTTTCTGTATCTTCATTTTGGAAATAGCTCACTTTGTGAATAGGAAGAATCTTTTTAGAAAAGTTTCTTTGAGGTGTATCTAAATCCACACCAATATAATAAGGAAGGGAAATAGAAATATCATCAATACTATCTGAATAAGGAATAATAAGCTGAATGCCTTCCAAATATTCTTCAAAATCTGAAAAAGAATCATAGCCAGTCATTTTTAAGGTAGAAATCTTCATAAGATTGCGATAACCTGCTGTATTTTGAGCAAGTAAATAAAGAGATGTTTCTTGCCCTTCAAGGAAAACGTCCAGTTCTAATCCGACAATAGGGATCAGCCCTGCTTTTTGAGCTTTAACAATAAAATGATAAGCTGTATAAAGATTATCCTTATCCATGATACCAATTTGACGATAACCTAATTTCTTGGCACGTTCAATATATGAAGGGATGTCAATTAAACTATCCATAAAAGAATAAACTGTTTTCGTAGCCAATTGGGCAAACATCGCTCTTTTCTCCTTAACAACTTCTTGATTTTTATTATACTATAAATTAAAAAAATCCTCTTCTCAGAATATTTAATATTAATACTTTATTGAATAAATATAAATTAATGCTTGACAATATATTTTTATAATTGTATTATATACATAACACAATTATACATCTATTTATTTAGAAAGGAGAGCAGATGGCCTGGAAATTTGATGAAAAATCACCTATTTATCTCCAAATTGCTAATCATATTAAAATGCAGATTATCAGCCAGGAAATAAAGCCTGGACAGAAGCTTCCTACAGTCAGAGATTTAGCCGAAGAAGCCGGAGTTAATCCCAACACTATGCAGCGTGCTTTTATTTCGCTCGAGCAAGAAGGGATGGTTTTCTCTGTTAGGACTTCAGGACGCTTTGTTACAGAAGATAAAGCGCTAATTGAAAAGGTGCGCCATAAACTAGCTCAGTTTGAACTGCAAAGCTTCATCACCAAGATGACAATTATCGGCTTTGATAAAAACGATCTGTCTTCTGTATTGGATCACTACATTAAAGGAGAGATGAAATGACAAAAGAATTACCTTTGCTGCAACTGCATCATGTTACTAAAAAGTTCAAAAATAAAACTGCTTTGGATGACATTTCTTTAAAACTGCCAAAAGGAAGAATCATTGGTTTACTTGGACCAAATGGCAGCGGCAAGACAACACTGATTAAATTAGCTAATGGTCTTTTACAGCCTACCAAAGGAGAAATTGTAGTGAATGGGTTAAGGCCTTGTCCAGAGAGTAAGTCTCTCATTTCTTATCTGCCAGATACCACTTACCTTAATGATAAAATGAAAGTTCGGGATATTTTGCGCCTGTTTGAAGATTTTTATGCTAATTTTGACAGACAAAAGGCTGAACAGCTTTTGGAAGACCTAGCTATTGACCAAGATGAAAAACTTAAAAGCCTCTCTAAAGGCAATAAAGAAAAAGTCCAGCTGATTCTCGTCATGAGCCGCAAAGCAAAACTTTATATTTTAGATGAGCCCATTGGCGGTGTAGACCCTGCTACCCGGGATTACATTCTAAAAACAATTATCAATAATTATTCCGAAGATGCTTCCATACTGATTTCCACACATTTGATTGCTGATATTGAACAAATCTTAGATGAAGTTATTTTCATCAATCAAGGTAACATTATTTTGCAGGAAAATGCGGATGATCTGCGTGAGCAACAGGCACAGTCAATTGATCAAATCTTCAGAGAACAATTCAAAGCTTAATTTAGGAGGATAATATGTTTGGAAAATTATTAAAATATGAATTTAAATCAGTTGGCAGCTGGTTCTTTGGCTTATATGGACTAGCTATTGCCCTTTCTCTCTTTTTAGGCATTTGGCTTAGGTTTAACATAACATTTTCTGGTTCTTCTGATTATAGGGCTGATTTTAATTCCAACGTTCAAGGGGTATTCGCTTCTCTTTTGTTTAGCCTGCTGCTGGCTGTTTTTATAACCATCTTTATCGCGACTTTATTGCTCATTATTCGTCGTTTTTATAACAATATTTTTGGTAGAGAAGGCTACCTTACCTTAACCTTACCTGTCTCAACTCACAATATTCTTTTATCTAAATTAGCGGCAGCTTTGATCTGGATTATTTGCAGTTGTTTTGTCTCTTTATTTAGTGTCTTTTTGCTGGTTGCTCCTTGGCTTGGTTCAGCTTTACGTTCTCATTATTTATCAAACGGTCTATCCGATCTTTTTAATACTCTCTTCAACCCTGCTTCTTTCTTGGTTTCCCTTTCTCTTTTAGTAAGCATTATTTCCTGCATTTTAGGAATTTATTTTGCTGCTTCATTAGGGCAGTTATTCTTAGATAATCGCATTTTATTCGCTATTGTCTTTTATTTCCTTATTTCTATTATTTGCAGTTCTCTCGATTTTCTCCTAGGAAGCAATGGCAATAGTATAGATATCGTATCTAGCACCAATGGGTATTATCACTTAACTGTGAAGATTATGATTCACATAATTTATAGTCTCTTCTTTTATTTTGGAACCCACTATATTATTAAAAATAAGCTTAATATCCAGTAAAATTAAAAGGCTTGAGGATAAGCACTGTTTCCATCAGCTGAATAACATTTTTCAACATGCAGCTGCAGTTATCATTATCTCAAGCTTCTTTATTTTTATGGAGTCGGTGGGAGTCGAACCCACGTCCAAACACCTGCCAACTTATTTGTCTACAACCATAGGCTATGTCTTAATTTAACCTGATTTTGACACATAGCTCAGGCCAAAGCCAGACGAGTCTATTAATCTCTTGTAAAATCCCTAGACCTGATTGTACCGTAGCTTGCTATAAATAAGACCGGTCATCAGACACAAGCAATCCGAATCGGGTCACACAGGCTGCTTTAGGCAGCTACTGCGTAAGAATTGTTATTTTTTGCAGTTATATTTAACTGGCGTTTTACATCCGCTTGATGAGTCGCAAAATAAGTCTCATAATGCCTGTCGAATCCGTAACGACCCCAAATAAGCTATACATACTTAAGTATAGCAAAATACAGTAAAAATAGCAAAATACAGTTTGAATATGGTATGATAGTAATATGAAAGAGAAATTAAGTAAACACTTTGTAATGACCCAAAAAATCATTCAATTTTTGGGAATTTTAGCCATAATAGGTTCAGTTGTCCTTGTCATATGGTTTTACAAATTAGGTATATTAAACGATAGCAATGCTCTAAAAGATTTGGTCCAAAGACATAAAGTCATAGGCCCTTTGATTTTTATTTTAGTTCAAATTTTCCAAATTGTCTTCCCAGTTATTCCTGGTGGAGTCACTACTGTTGCAGGATTCCTTATTTTTGGAACATGGACAGGATTTATCCTCAATTATATAGGCATTTTAATAGGAAGTGTCATTCTCTTTCTACTTGTTAAATGGTTTGGACGCAAATTTATTTTACTATTTATGAAAGAAGAAACATTCTATAAATATGAAGCAAAATTAGAAAGCGATACTTATGAAAAACTGTTTATCTTTTCTATGCTATCCCCTGTCTCACCCGCAGATATTATGGTCATGATAACTGGCTTAACAAGCATGAGTCTCAAACGTTTTACAACAATATTAATTATCACAAAACCACTGTCTATTATTGCCTATAGCTATTTTTGGATCTATGGCAGCAAAATTGTTGAATTCTTTTTTAAATAATTCTTAAAGGAGAAAGAACCAGTCAGAAGAATGAATTGTTTCAGTTTGAATTTCAAAAAGGGAGTAGGACAAAGTTATAACTTTGTCCTACTCCCTTTTTTCACTAAATCAAATGCTAATCCACCTTGAGGGAATCGAACCCCCATCTCAAGAACCGGAATCTTACGTGATATCCATTACACTAAAGGTGGCTAACAATAATTATACCATAAGATAGCCTATATTGACTATAAATAATAAAAAAAGACTTTATAAATAAGGCTTAACTCGTAGTTTTAAGCTCCTTTCAAATGCCATTTTTAAGATAAGTAAATAAAAAGCCGAAAAAGCTTTTACTTACTTTTTCAGCCTAAAGTTTATAATTCAATATCACCAAACAAATCTGCCATTGAGAATCCAGTTTGAGTTTCTGGAAGTTCATAATCACGTTTTTCCTGACGTTTAGGACGACGCGGACGTGACTGGCGTTTTTCACCATTATTTTCTTCTTGTGCTGGACGTTCCTCAAGTGCTTTAATAGAAAGTGAGACGCGTTCATCTGCTGTGTTAATGTCAAGAACTTTAACCTTAACATCTTGTCCCACAGAAAGTACATCTTTAGGATTTTCAACACGTTTATGTGAGATCTGCGAGATGTGAACTAAGCCATCAATCCCAGGAAGCACTTCAACAAAAGCTCCAAAATCTGTCAAACGTTTTACTTTACCTTCAACAACATCGCCTGCAGCAAGCTTTTGTTCAACACCATCCCAAGGTCCAGGTGTAGTTGCTTTAAGAGAAAGTGAAACACGGCCTTCTTCTTCATCAATAGCCAGTACTTTCACTTGGATTTCTTCACCAACGGTTACGACTGATTTAGGCGAAACATTGCGTTCATGTGATAATTCTGTAACGTGAACTAAGCCATCAACACCACCAAGATCAATGAAAGCACCAAAGCTTGTCAAACGTGCAACAGTACCTGTAACAATATCTCCAACAGCAAGTTTGGAGAAAACTTCTTTACGGGCTTCCGCAGCAGCTTCTTCCACTACTTCACGGCGAGAAAGAATAAAACGATTTTCTGCAGGATCAACTTCTTTGATTTTAGCATCAAATTCTTGGCCAACAAATTTTTCAGTATTACGTACAAAACGTGTATCAATCATTGATGCAGGAATAAATCCACGAAGTCCTTCAAACTCAACTGAAAGGCCGCCCTTAACAGCACGAGTCCCTTTTACAGTAACAACTTCACCTTCACGGCCAATGAGCTTATCCCAAGCTTTACGAGCTTCTAAGCGCTTTTTAGAGACAAGGAAAGTAACAGTATCTGTATCTTTACCAACAACTTGGCGAAGGACAAGAACTTCTACTTTGTCACCAGCTTTAACCAAATCATTAATATCAGCGTTACGGTCATTTGTCAATTCCCGAAGGGTCAAAACAGCTTCAACACCTGTTCCTTCAATCACAAGGTTTGCTTGTTCACTATCTACAGTTAAAACTTCAGCCGTTACAACATCACCAGGATTTACTTCACTAACACTGTTTAGCAAATCTTCAAATTCATTCATTCTAAAAAAACCTCCAACAAGAAATAAAGAAGATTTATTTCTTGATAACAATATATTTTCACAAGGTAACCCGAAAGGACAAACAACAAGACGCATATCTCTGACGGTCTTAGACACATTAATCTAATACCTCTTAACTGGGGTAGCTGGATTCGAACCAGCGCATGAGGGAGTCAAAGTCCCTTGCCTTACCGCTTGGCTATACCCCAATGATTAGTTCTTCTAAGATAAAGTTAAACTAAACACTGTGTGAAAAACGGTAGATCTCCTCTAAACTTTCATGATTAAAGTTTCATCTTTCTATTTTCACTTTGCGTTTCATCACCCTTTATATCTTAGGATGGAAGGGGAGGGATTCGAACCCCCGAACCCGAAGGAGCGGATTTACAGTCCGCCGCGTTTAGCCTCTTCGCTACCCTTCCGTTGACAACAAAGTCAATTCTAACATAAGTTATTTTGAAAATCAAGGCTTTTTCTGATTTTAGTTGTTCAAGTTATAGGCTCCGATCACAGCTTCAATAGCTGTCTCTAAATTTTTATGAAAATCAGAAACTTCTTTGTCTTTGACCACAGCAAATTTACCATCAATCTCAGCAATTTCACCAACTAACCTTTTTCCAATCATCAGCTGATAGCCTTCTACTTCTGTCTTATTTACTTTTACATTGCTATCTACAAGCTGTACTTCTATTTTTTTATCTTTCTTTCCCATATTTTTCACCTCGCCATTCTATTCTATTAAAAAAAAACTATTGGTGCAAGCCTGAATAAAAAATTACCTTTCTTTTTCTGATCATAAAACAAAAGAAACTAGACAGAAAGTCTAGTTCTAATTTCTCAAGTACTAAGAATACAGTGGCTGGCTGACTAACAATATTCGCTATCTTTTCTTTTTAGTCATCAACCTTGACAATCCAGCCTTCTGGTGCTTTTACATCACCAAATTGGATTCCTGTTAGTTCGTCATAAAGTTTTCGTGTCATTGGCCCAACTTCTGTCTCGCTATAGAAAACATGAAAATCATCACCGTGCTGAACACCGCCAATTGGCGAAATAACTGCTGCTGTGCCGCAGGCACCAGCTTCAGTAAACTTGTCTAAATCAGTAATGTAAACATCACCTTCAATAGCTTTTAAGCCAAAACGATTTTCTGCCAAATAGAGAAGGGAATATTTAGTAATAGAAGGTAAAATAGAAGGACTAAGAGGAGTTATGAATTCATTATCTTTAGTAATGCCAAAGAAATTAGCCGAGCCGACTTCTTCAATCTTAGTATGTGTTGCAGGATCTAAGTAAATGACATCTGAAAACTGACGATCATGCGCAACCTTACCCGGTAAAAGACTAGCAGCATAATTGCCGCCAACTTTTGCTGCCCCCGTACCATGGGGAGCAGCGCGGTCATAATCATCTTGAATTAAGAAATTCGTCGGAGCCAAACCTCCTTTGAAGTAATTGCCGACAGGCATAGCAAAAAGGGTGAAAATATACTCATCCGCAGGATGAACACCGATAATATCTCCAACACCAATTAAAAGAGGACGTAGATAAAGTGTTGCGCCTGTACCATAAGGAGGGACGAAATCTTCATTAGCACGGACAACTTGTTTTGCTGCGTCAATAAACTTATCCGTAGGAACCTGCGGCATTAAGAGGCGATCTGCTGTACGCTGTAAGCGCTGAGCGTTCATATCGGGGCGAAACAGCTGAACAGAACCATCTTTAGTACGGTAAGCTTTCAATCCTTCAAAAGCCTGCTGCCCATAATGTAAAGAAGGAGAAGCTTCTGAAATATGAAGCTTTGCATCTTCTGTTAATCGGCCTGCATCCCATTTTCCGTCTTTGTAGTAAGAAATATAGCGAAATGGAAGTTTGCGATATTCAAATCCTAGATTTTCCCAATCCAAATCTACTGTCATTTTATGTCCTTCTTTCTTCATTTTTTTCTATTTTACGCCTTTTCTTAAAATTTTCAAGCACTTTTCATAAGATTCTGACAATTCCTTTAAATATGGAGTCAAAGAAAGTTTTTGACTCCACTTGTCTAATAAGCAATGATTAATACAGTTCATGATCTATTGCTGCTGTAAACAAATGCTCCTATTAGTCATATCCATTACTCTTTCAAATTAACTATTCTTAATTGCTTTTGTTTCTTACAGTATCTTAGCTGATAAGACACCTTGATCAGAAATTTTTTCCGATACGAAGGAGCCATTGCTGGTACGTTCAGAAAGAGTGAGTTGGGCTAAATTGACCACATATTTAGCAAAAGTTTGCGAGGTAATCTCCAATAACTCTTCTTGTTCATGCACTTCTGTTGTAAATAAATCAATCTCTCCCTCTGAAAAGACCGGACCGGCTTGAAAAATACGATGGGGCTTGGATTTTAATTCACGTAAAACCTGCAAACCTCTGTTTGCCCGGCTGCTTACTGGAATAACATCTGTGGCCATTCGTTTGAGGCTGCCGCGCTGCGTTAAGATATAAATACTATCCGTATTTGAGATAAAAGCGCTAGCTACTGTATCACCGTCTTTAAGATTAATGGCCTTTACTCCTGCTGCCTTAGTTCCAACAACTGGTACTTCCTCAATATTAAAGCGAAGGGCGTAACCTCTCTTAGTTAGCAGCATAACATCATCTAGCAAAATTGGTGATAGGGCAATGACTTTATCGTCTTCTCCTTTAAGTTTTGCATATTTTACCGATTTGACTTTATAACTGCGCCAAGGTGCCAGATCCTTACGCTCAAATCTTTTGATTTGACCTTGCTGTGTAACAGCATAGTAAGTACCTTCTTCAAAATGATTTACTAGATCTACATAAAGAATTTCTTCATCTGTCGCAAAATTGGTGATACTTTGACTGAGATGTTCTCCGATATCCTTCCAGCGAATGTCAACTAACTCATGAACTGGCCGATAAATGACATTCCCTAAATTGGTAAATAAAAGCAATGACTGCCTTGTTTTTGCGCTTTGAATAAAAATGGGCTCATCGTCATCTCGTTTTCCTAATTCTTCCACTGTAGAAGCATTAAAAGAACGTGGACTAGTCCGTTTAATATAACCGCTGCGTGTGACACTGACATAAGTTTCTTCTTCCACGATAAGACTGGCTGTATCAATTTCAATGGTCTGAGTTTCAGCCTGCAATTCTGTCAAACGAGGACTAGCAAACTTCTTTTTAACTTCACGCAGTTCACGTTTCATGACATTATACATAGTGCCTTCATCGCCAATAATGGCATTGAGAGTTGTAATGCGCTCACGCAATTCGGCTTCTTCATTTTCCAAAGTCACAATATCCGTATTGGTCAAACGATACAGCTGCAAAGTTACAATAGCCTCTGCCTGCTCTTCTGAGAATTCATAACTGACCTTTAGATTTTCCTTAGCATCAGCCTTATTTTCCGAAGCGCGGATCAGGGCAATCACTTCGTCTAAAATGGAAATAACCCGAATGAGCCCCTCAACAATATGAAGGCGTTTTTCAGCCTTTTCCTTGTCAAATTTGGAACGCTCGACAATAATCTCTTTACGGTGGGCGATATAACTAGTCAGCATAGGGATAATGCCCACTTGCCGCGGTGTGTAATGATCAATAGCCACCATGTTGAAGTTGTAATTGATCTGTAAGTCGGTGTACTTGAAGAGGTAATTAAGGATAGTTTGCTCATCAGCATCCTTTTTTAACTCAATGGCAATACGGAGGCCTTGGCGGTCAGATTCGTCGCGAACTTCAGCAATACCTGGAACTTTATTGTTGATGCGAACATCATCAATTTTCTTAACCAAAGCAGCCTTATTCACTTCGTAAGGAATTTCTGTTACTACAATCTGCTTTTTACCGCCTTTAAGGTTTTCAATTGCTGTTCGTGAGCGGACAGCAACACGTCCCTTGCCTGTTTCATAAGCTTTGCGAATTTCATCCTTACCTTGAATGATAGCTCCTGTTGGAAAATCAGGTCCAGGCAAAAATTCCATGAGCTTATCCAGTTTAGCTGATGGGTGATCAATGAGGTAAATAACGGTATCAATCACTTCTGCTAAATTGTGCGGCGGGATATCAGTCGCATAGCCCGCAGAAATTCCTGTTGCGCCATTGACCAAAAGATTAGGGAAAGCTGCGGGTAAAACAGTGGGTTCTTTTTCAGTATCATCAAAATTCCAAGCCCAAGGCACAGTGTTTTTGTCAATGTCTTGAAGCAGGTAATCGGCAATCTCTGATAGACGTGCCTCCGTATAACGCATGGCTGCTGGAGGATCACCATCCATGGAACCGTTGTTCCCGTGCATTTCAATCAGAGTTTCACGATTCTTCCAATCTTGACTCATACGCACCATAGCATCATAAATGGAAGAATCCCCGTGCGGATGGAAATTCCCCATGACATTACCGACAGACTTGGCTGATTTACGATAACCCTTATCATGCGTATTGCCATCTTTATTCATAGAATAAAGAATCCGGCGCTGTACGGGCTTGAGGCCATCACGAATATCTGGCAAAGCCCTCTCTTGAATGATGTATTTGGAGTAGCGGCCAAAGCGCTCTCCCATGATGTCCTCTAAGGACATGTTTTGTACGTTGGACATTTTTTATTATCCTTTTTAATTTCTTTTTGTCTAGTGACTTCAATTAATAGTTTGGGTATAGAGGATCTTTTGCTGGAATAACTTTATCTGATAGCTTTCTTCCTAGAGAATTAAAATTATTTCTACTTGGTTTGGCATACTCTGCTATATCTTTATCGGGGTCATATGTCATATCCCACTTAGTCCCTATCAGCGCATAAAATCTTTGTTGGTCTTCTTCTGTTCTAAATCCAGAAAAAAACATCGGAAGCAAATTATTAAATTGGGATTCTAAATATTTAAATGCTGAATCATATACATTCTCATTCCCTTTAACAACGACCTCATTCTCCGGAAAGTGTGCAATATTTCTAGTATAATTTTCTAAATCTAAAAATCTATCATCTGTCAACTTCTCCTTATTCCAAGGTGTCGTAATAAATTTTTCGGTCATAATCTTTTTAGGATTATCTTTATAAGAATATTCTATATAAGTTGCAATTGCCAAAAAGGGATACACCCGCAATTCAAATGCGACATTATCCTTACCCGGTTTCCCATAAATTTTACTTCGTAAATCTCGATTTCCCAACTTCCCATAAAAGTTTTTAGAAAGTACTGAAGTCTCAATTTCATCAATAGTTTTCCCCGTACTTGTTTGCGAAATAACATTTTCGTAGGAAACGGGTAACAGGATTAGACTTGAGTATCGTGTCCCATCCTTAAATATATAGTATAACTTAGCAGGGATATATAGGTAGTAGCTGGGTTGTGGTGGTGAAGTTAACGGTTTTTGTGATTCATTGTATAGTGTGTAACTTGGATGTTCTTGCCAAAAATTTTGAACAATATTAAAGTTTGTGGTTTCAAGATAATCATTTCTTTTATTTGTTTTATAGACACTAAAACAGGAAACTAACAAAGCTACAATGGATAGCCCAATCGTCAATTCAGATTTAATTTTGGACCATAATCCCACCTTATCTTTTTTAATTTCAATTGGATTAGTAAGAGTTACTCTATACTCATTAAGGTTAGTTTTCTCCATCCTCTGAAACTTTTTACTTTCAGACTTCAACAATTCCTGTCGTTGATTCTCTAACGAATTCTTTTTATCTTGCTTTTTTCCCATATTCTCTCCATAATCTAGAACACCGTATTCTCTTCCAAGGTGAACTTAACATTATCCTCGATCCATTTGCGGCGGGGTGGGACTTTATCGCCCATGAGAACATTGACACGGCGTTCGGCACGCGCGAGATCTTCGATCGTTACACGAATAAGAGTTCGATTTTCGGGATTCATGGTGGTTTCCCAGAGCTGGTCAGCATTCATTTCTCCCAAACCTTTATAACGCTGGAGAATGGCTCCCTTGCCAAATTTTTTGCGGAGGTCTTCAAGTTCTTGATCGGTCCATGCATACTCAACTACTTCTTTGGCTCCCTTGCCTTTAGACATTTTATAAAGGGGAGGCAGAGCAATATAGACGTGTCCTGTCTCAACCAGCGGTCTCATGTAGCGATAGAAAAAAGTCAAAAGCAGGGTCTGAATATGAGCTCCATCGGTATCGGCATCGGTCATGATAATGATTTTATCATAGTTAGCATCTTCCACCTTAAAATCAGGACCGGCACCAGCGCCGATAGTATAAATCATGGTATTGATTTCTTCATTTTTAATAATATCATCCATCTTAGCCTTGGCGGTATTGAGCACCTTACCGCGCAAAGGGAGGATAGCCTGAAATTTGCGATCACGTCCCTGCTTGGCTGAGCCGCCGGCAGAATCTCCTTCGACTAGATAGAGTTCATTTTTCTTAGGATTTTTAGATTGGGCGGGAGTCAGTTTTCCGGAAAGAAGGCCCTTGTCTTTCTTGTTTTTCTTGCCGTTTCTGCTGTCGTCTCTGGCTTTGCGGGCTGCTTCGCGGGCATCGCGCGCTTTAATGGCCTTGCGGATAAGATTGGCAGCCAATTCGCCATTTTCCATAAGGAAATAGGTCAACTGATCTGAAACCAAACCATCCACAATCGGACGGGCTAGAGGACTGCCTAACTTATCTTTGGTTTGTCCTTCAAACTGCAAATGCTCTTCTGGAACAAGGATAGAAAGGACAGCAGATAAGCCTTCGCGGTAATCTGATCCTTCTAAATTCTTATCTTTTTCCTTGAGCAGGCCTGTCTTTCTAGCATAATCGTTCATAGCTTTCGTAATAGCTGATTTGAGCCCAGTCTCATGCGTTCCGCCGTCTTTGGTACGGACATTATTGACAAAAGAGAGAATATTGTCTGAGAAACCATCATTGTACTGCAGAGCAACCTCTACTTGAAAATCAGATTCATTTCCTTCAAAGTAAATGACTGGTGTCAGGGTTTCCTTATCTTCATTGAGATATCCTACAAAGTCCTGAACACCGTTTTCATAGTGAAAGACAGCATATTCTGCTTCTTCCGGACGTTCATCTTTTAAAGTCAAAGTAACATTTTTAAGAAGAAAAGCGGATTCGTTGAGCCTTTCAGCAATGGTATTATAAACGAAATTAGTCGTTGAGAAAATACTAGCATCCGGCATAAAGGTTACCTTGGTTCCTGACTGTGTTTTGGGAGCTTTTCCAATCTTCTCTAAAGTCGTTACTGGCTTTCCGCCATTTTCAAAACGCTGTCTGTAAACTGAGCCATCACGCGTAATTTCAACTTCTAACCAGGATGACAGGGCATTAACAACAGAAGAGCCCACACCATGCAGACCGCCTGAAGTTTTATAGCCTCCTTGCCCAAATTTACCGCCAGCATGAAGGATCGTAAAGATAACTTCAACAGTCGGAATCCCCATAGCATGCTGACCCGTAGGCATACCGCGGCCATGGTCGGACACCGTTAGACTTCCATCTTTATTAATGATAACGTCAATTTGATCTCCAAAGCCTGACAGCGCTTCATCCACAGCATTATCTACTATTTCCCAGACAAGATGATGCAGCCCCATCCCGTCTGTAGATCCGATATACATTCCAGGCCGCTTGCGGACAGCATCTAATCCTTCTAAAACCTGAATGGCAGTATCATCATAATTATTAATTGTTATTTCTTTCTTAGCCAATTGGACCTCCAGATTTTTTCATCCATTTTATATTACAAGTTTTTTGTCATTTTTGCAAAATAAATCGTTCTTCTTTATTTTCTATGCTATAATATTTTTTATGAAAGTTTTTGTTTTTATCATTATAGCTTACCTCCTTGGTTCCATTCCCAGCGGACTTTGGATTGGCAAACTTTTTTATGGAAAAAACCTCCGTGATTATGGCAGCGGCAATACAGGTACGACTAACACCTTTCGTGTCCTAGGAGCCAAAGCAGGAATTGTTACTTTTATTTTAGACTGTTTAAAAGGTACAATCGCTACAAGTCTGCCTATTATTTTTCATGTCACATCTGTCTCTCCTATGCTGATTGGAGTCTTTGCTATTATTGGACATAGTTTCCCCTTATTTGCACAATTTAAAGGCGGCAAAGCTGTTGCAACCAGTGCTGGGGTATTGCTGGGATATGCCCCTATTTACTTAATTTTTCTTTTACTTATCTTTGGCCTTGCTCTTTATCTTAGCAGCATGATTTCTTTTGCCAGTGTTACTGTTTCAATCGCTGCTATTGCTACAGCTCTCTTTTTCCCGGCCTTTCACTTTTTATTGGATAGCTATGATCTTACCTTTACCATTATTGTGGTAGCAGCTTCTGGTTTAATTATCATACGGCATATCGAAAATATCAAGCGCATCAAAAATAAGGAAGAAAATTTAGTCCCTTTTGGACTCAATATCACCAAACAGCATAAAGCAAAATAAAAAGCGTCTTATAGGTGCCATTCCCATTAATGTTAGATAAAAACTAACCCTGGATTGGCTATCATAAGACGCTTTTTTATTAGTTTAGCATAAAATTTTTTTATTTAAGCTTGGTATACAATCTGTCCATCACAGATTGTATAGCGAACTTGCCCTTTTAGGGCAGTGCCGATAAAAGGTGAATTAGAGGCTTTAGAAACAAATTGATTGGAAATGACGCGTTCTTTCTGATCCTCAAAGATAAGAATATCGGCAGGCCCATTTTCAGCTAGGTAACCAGCATCAAAGCCATAAAGTTCAGCAGGATTTAAAGTCATTTTTTCTAACAGCTGGCTGAGAGTCAAGTGTCCTTCTTCCACTAAGTGCGTTAGGCCCAAAGACAGAGAAGTTTCAAGGCCTGTCATACCAGAAGGAGCCTTAGTAATATCCTCTGTATTTTTTTCATCCCAATGATGAGGGGCATGGTCTGTTGCAATAACTGAAATAACACCTGACTTAAGACCTTCGATAACTGCCAAACGATCAGATTCCAGCCGAAGAGGTGGATTCATTTTGGCATTAGCTCCTTGACTGAGAAGTAAATTTTCTGTACTTGAAAAATGCTGAGGGGCTGCTTCTGCAGTGACTTGGGCACCCAAATGCTGAGCAAATTCTACTACTTTAACACTTTGAGCTTTTGATAAATGCTGAATATGAACATGTGCTTGCCTGTCATAAGCAATCATCACATCACGCGCAATCATGCTGTACTCTGCTACCCCGGTTGCTCCGCAAATGTGGAATTCTTTTTCAGCAATATGCTCATTAAAACCTAAAATACCATTTAAGGCAGGATCTTCTTCATGTAAGCTGATAAAAGTATTGGCTGCCTTAGCTGAATCTAAGGCTTCTTTAACGATTTTGGAATCTGTCAAAGGAATGCCATCATCTGAAAAACCTACAGCTCCAGCCTTTAACAAGGCTTTGAAATCTGTTAGATGCTCTCCGTCAAATCCCTTAGTGATTGTCGCTACTGATTTAACATGGATCTTTTCCTTAGCAGCACGCTTTAAGACTTCAGTTAAGGTTTTTACATCAGAAATCGTAGGTTTTGTATTAGCCATCATAACAACTGTTGTAAAACCTCCGGCCGCTGCTGCCAAAGCCCCTGTATGAATATCTTCTTTGTGTGTCTGTCCTGGCTCACGAAAATGGACATGAATATCTACCAAACCCGGAGCAACAACCATTCCCTTTGCATCAATAACCTGATTATAGTTACCCTCGATATTTTCAGCTATTTTGGCAATTTTCTTGCCATCAATCAGGATATCTGAGACTTGGTCAAACCCTGTCTTAGGATCAATAACACGGCCGCTTTTAATCAATAACATAAATTCCTCCTTATTATTTGAGCCAATCAATAGCTTTTAGTCCTTTAGATTCTAAAAAAGCATTCGTTTTGGAAAAAGGTTTGCTGCCAAAGAAACCTCGATAAGCCGATAAAGGGCTGGGATGAGAAGATTCAATGATATAGTGGATAGGATTTGTAATGATCTGCTTTTTCTTACGGGCAAAACCGCCCCAAAGGATAAAGACAACAGGTGTCTCCTTTTGATTGACCACTTTGATGACGGCATCAGTAAAAGGTTCCCAAATTCCGCCGGCATGTGCATTAGCCTGATGCTCAGGTACCGTTAGACTGGCATTTAGCAAAAGCACCCCTTGCCGAGCCCAAGATGTCAAATCATGGCTCTTCTTTTGACCAATATCATCAGCCAATTCCTGCAGAATATTCTGCAAAGACGGCGGTGCAGGCACTTGTTCTGGTACAGAAAAAGACAGTCCTTGCGCTTGATTAGGGCCATGATAAGGATCTTGACCAATAATCACCACTTTGACATCTTCTAAAGCTGTTGTTTGAATCGCATTGAAAACTTTCTCCCGCGGCGGATAAATGACACCTTGTGCATAAACAGTATCCATAAATCGGTTGATCTGAGCAAAATAGCCTTCAGGGAGCTCTTTTTTTATCAAGTCATGCCAAGCTGAATGTTTCATATGCTTCCTTTCTCTTTACACTACCTTATGACAAACGGTTTAAAAGCAAAAAATTAAAATTTACCAACCAAGTCTATTTTAGCCTTCTCAATGACATGGTCTTCCAGCTCATGTAAAAGTTCATTGAGATAAAAACCCTTTTTTAAAGATAATTCCTTATCCAGAGCATAAACATTTAAAGTATAAAGATGATCCTTATCAGGAGGATAAGGCCCCAGATAGCCTTCTTCCATATCCGAATAATCTCTTGTTAAAAAACGAGATACTAGGCTGTTTTTTCCTTGCAGATGATCCTTATCCAATCTGGCAAAGTCCTCAGGAACAGTCTCTGTCGTAGGGCTAACATTAGCCACAATCCAGTGAATATATGCAAAACCGCATACTGGAATAGAATCATAGTCTACAAAAGTCCAGGCCAAACTCTTGGTTTCTTCTGGAATATCACTTATCTCAAAAGGAAAAGACTTAACAGCATATCCCTTGTTTGTCTCTCTTGCTTTTTTAGCATAAGTATCCGGAATAATATTATTTTTAAATGGAACATTAATGTTCATAATACACCTCATTTCCTTGTCAGCCGACTGGACTCCAAAAGCATTTGCTTGAGCTCTTCTTGAGTCACTTCCGTCTCATTGACGGCAATCGTTAGCCAATGCTTTTTATTAAGGCCAATAGCAGGCATAATACCTCTATCATTTAGATATTCTTCTACTTGTTCTGGTTTTAGTTTCAGACTAAGCAGGAGTCTGCTGTCTTGTTCTAAAATAATGGCTAAAATCTTTTGATTGTGATGATGCCGAATGGCTGCATGTTCGCGTCCTTTACGTTTAAAAGGATAATCTTCATAACCATTGGTAATCATCAAAACTAAGGCTATGAGTTCTTTTTTCGTCAACTTCATTTGATTCTCCTCATTTAGCGCTGGGCCTTCTTATTTCTGACTTCGTAAGTTATCACAATCAAGCTAGCTGCTATGTAAAAGATGGAAGCAGAAAACCACCCTTTTAAAATACTGATTTTGTCTTATTTCTCATTCTTGCCAATTACTTTGATTTTCTTTAAATTTCTTGAGCAGAGCCAAACCGTCAGCATTAATATATCCTTGTACTTTAGCTACTTTTATTAATTCTGAATAGTTTGAAAGAGTGACAAGTTTAAGTCCTGCTTTTTCAAAATTTTCTGTTGCTTTTGGCAGTTCATAAGTAAAGATCGCCACAACTCCAAGGACATCTGCTCCTTCACGCTCTGCTGCAGCAACAGCTTCAAGAACAGAGCCTCCTGTTGAAATCAAGTCTTCAATGACCACCATTTTCTGTCCTTTAATAAGACGGCCTTCAACTTGATTACCTGCTCCATGATTTTTTGGTTTACTGCGGATATAAGTAAAAGGCAGCCCCATCTTATCTGCAACAATCGCACCATGTGGAATACCTGCTGTGGCTGTTCCGGCAATGACTTCTGTTTGAGGAAATACTTCCTTAATTTTTTCCACAAAACCATTTTCAATAAGGGTGCGGGTTTCAGGATAAGAAAGCGTGATACGGTTATCGGTATAAATTGGAGATTGGATACCTGAAGCCCAGGTAAAAGGTGATTCTGGTTTCAAATACACCGCTTTAATATCCAATAAGTCACGGGCAATATCTTTGGCTAATGTCATGATATATCTCCTTTAAAATATTTTTCATTTCTGTAAAGAACTCTTTTAGCTTTATCTTAAATTTTTTAATTAATGGTGATTCCATTGGTCATAGATAGCTTGATAAGCTGCTAGTGGATCGGGAGCCTGGGTAATAGGGCGGCCAATTACAATATAATCCGAACCAATTTGTCTGGCTTGTTCTGGTGTCATCACACGTTTTTGATCACCAGAAGCCGAGCCCTCAGGACGAATACCAGGAGTTAAACAGATAAAATCACTCGAGGTTGCTCTTTTAATCACTTCAACTTCACGAGCAGAACAGACAACTCCGTCAAGTCCTGCTTCTTTGGTCTTTTTAGCATAATGAAGCACAGAGTCCGCTAGAGTGCTTTGAATATTTTGATCAGCCTGCATTTGCTCCTGAGAGGTCGAAGTTAACTGTGTCACTGCAATTAACTTGGAATCCCGACCCAAGCCCTCTCGGGCAGCTGACATCATTTCAAGGCCTCCTGCTGCGTGCACATTGGTCATATCAACTCCAAGATCTGCAAGCACCTTCATAGCTGACTTAACAGTATTTGGAATATCATGCAACTTCAAATCAAGAAAAACAGAGTGACCGTATGTTTTGACATAAGTAACTACTTCTGGACCTGCAGCATAATAAAGCTCCATACCAATCTTAAGATAAAGTTTTTCATCACTGGGAAAAAGAGAGAGAAAGGTTTTCACCTTATCCAGTGAAGGGAAATCAAGAGCAATAATAGGGCGTTCCTCACGCATTTTTGATATCCTTTCTAAGTTGTTCAAGGGATTTAATCCCATACTGATCCATAAGCTTTGGCAAATCATTAATGATATTGGGGCAGGCAAAAGGATCTGTGAAATTAGCTGTTCCAACAGCAACGGCTGAAGCACCGGCTACCATCATCTCAAGAGCAGCCCGAGCAGAATCAACACCTCCCATACCTATGATAGGCAGATCAGAAATCTGGGCTACTTGATGAATCAGCTTAAGGGCGACAGGAAATACAGCCGGCCCGCTCATGCCCCCAGTACCATTGGCAATAATGGGGCTTCTTGTTTGTAAGTCAAACCGCATACCAACCAAGGTATTTATCAGTGTAAAACCAGCTGCTCCAGCATCCTCAACAGCTTTAGCAACAGTTGTAATATCCGTAACGCTAGGAGTTAATTTGACATACACAGGTACCTCCGAATGAGCAACACTAGCTTTAACAGCCTGATAAGCCAGTTCAGGTACTTGCCCAATCAGAAGCCCTGCATTGCCGTGATCGACATTAGGACAAGAGATATTAAGTTCAATTGCAGACACATTAGCTGCTTTAGAGATTTCAGCAGAGACATAAGCATATTCTTCATTAGAAAAACCAGCTACATTAGCAATGATAGGCAATTGAGGATAATGCTCTTTAAGCCAAGGCAATTTTTCAGCAACAACAGCTTCAACTCCAGGATTTTGCAAACCAATAGCATTTAACATACCAGCAGGTGTTTCAGCGACACGAGGCGTTGGGTTGCCAAAACGCGGCTGCTGTGTTGTAGCCTTGATCATGATGGAGCCCAATTGATTCAAATCATAATACTTAGCAAATTCCTGACCAAAGCCAAAACAGCCCGAAGCTGGAATGATAGGATTCTTCAAATCCAGTCCTGGCAATTTGACAGCAAGTCTATCAGACATAGTAACCTCCTAGTCTAAAACAATCTGACCTATTTTAAAGACGGGACCTTCCTTGCAAACACGTAAATTTTGAGCAGCTGCTTGATCTTTAACATGAACAACACAGGCATAACAAGCTCCCATACCGCAAGCCATTCGTGATTCAGTTGAGATATAAGCATGTGGGTGATTAGCGAAATGCTTGTCAACATATTTCAGCATCCCAGGAGCACCGCAAGCATAGACAGCATCTGCTTGAATGGTCATCTTATCAATAACAGCTGAGACGTAGCCTTTTTGGCCATAGGAACCATCATCTGTTGTTACGGTCACTTTAGCGTACTGTTTCAGTTTATCTTCCAAGATAAGGGCCTCTTTATTGGCAAAGCCTAAAACAGCTATAACTTCAACACCTTTTTCATACAGCTCTCTAGCGAGTGCCAGCAAAGGCGGCACACCAATCCCGCCTCCTATCAAAAGGGCTGTTTGTCCCTTAAGCAGAAAGGAAGTATCAAAACCATTCCCTTGAGGACCCAAGCAATCCAGCCTGCTGCCTTCTTTCAGAAGCGAAAAAGCAGCCGTTCCTTCACCTTCTATACGATAAATGATAGTAGCTTCTTTAGCCTCCCGGTCAATCTCAGATATAGATATTGGACGGCGCAAGAGCTTAGTTGCATCGGGTACACGGATATGGAGAAACTGACCGACTGCCATTTCTTCAACTAAATCACCAGACAGCGTCATCTCAAAAATACGCGGTGCAATTTCTCTCTGCCTAACCAGCATCATATCTTCTTTTAGAATCATAGCTCTTGCCTTTCTATGAAAAAAACCTTACCAGCAGGCAAGGTTGCACAAAAAGCTGGCAGAATACAGCTTCTGCCTTTTAACACGATATTCCTTGACAGCCTCTCTGGACCAGATTAAAGGTTATTTAATTTTTTATATTATAGCCTTTAATCATAAAAATGTCAAATAAAGTCAGCAAAACGAAATAGCCTGAATCTTTTTAAATACTGCTTTTACTCCCTTTTGCCGCTTCCTATGATTTTCTGAGGATAAAGGAAGAAAGTCAAAAGAGGAATTTTCTTAAAAATAGAAACAGCCAGGCTAATCACAAACCAACCTCCTGCAATACCAAACAGCAAATGGAGCCATAAGGCTTCAATGCCTAGTTTGAACAAGACAATACGGATGACACTGATAATAGGAGCATGCAGAATATAAATAGCTAAGCTGTCTTTGCCTTTAGCCACAAAATAAGGAGCAAACTTAGTCTTATCCAGCATAGGATAAAGAGCAAAAGCCAGTAAAACACTAACCATAAAAATAAGCCCCCAAAGTCCCGGCCTATCATAGCTAGTATAGTGGGTAAAACCTTGCTTTTGCCAGAACCACATAAAAGCAGCTAGGCTAAAAAAGCAAGGAAGAAAGACACAACTAGCGGTCTTCCAGGAATTAAAACGATAATTGATCTCACGCAAAAAACTGCCCAACATGAAAAAGAAAGACCATAACAATAACTTTTGTAAGAGATAAATAGGAAGAGGAAACAGCAAGGCTGCTGCAAAACCTATTGCTGTGAAGGCAAAGAGCCATTTCTTATTTTTAATAAAAATGGAAAGCAAACCCAAAACCAGATAAATGGCCCATAAAACGTAAAGATACCATGAAACTCCTAAAGGCATTTTATAAATAGCCAGTAAGTCTGAAAGTCTAGCAGGGTCGCGCACAGCGCTTCCGCCAGCCCGCTGCAAAGCAAACTGAATAACAGAATAAAACAAATAAGGAATACCTAACACAAGAGTCTTCTTTTTAACATAGTGCCAATAACTTTTCCCATCAGCCAGCGGTTGGAAAAAATAGCCCGATAAAGCAAAAAATACCGGAATATGAAAAATGTAGAGAAGCTCAATAATAAATAAGAATCCCCTGTTATAAACTTCAAAACGTCCTGACTGCAAAAGACCCAAATTAACATGGCCCAAAAAAACCAAAAAAATTGTCAGTCCCTTCCCAAAATCAATCCATTCAATGCGTTTCATTAATACTCCTTAATACAATAGCAATAAACTGTATTGTGCTATAGTTGTTTTTTTAAGAACAAGCCAGCACGAATAGACTGGCCTATTTTTTTAGCTCCTTGCAGCAAAACTTGATAATCTTTTTCAGATAGCTGCCTCATCTTTTCATCCAATTCAAATAAGCTGCTTACGCTAATACCGCAGTGATTTTTTTTGACAAAATCAGCAAGTGCAGATTCTGACCAAACAATAACTGGCAAGCCTGACGCTAAATAGAGAGAAGCTTTATGAGAATTATTAAAACGAAGATAGTCTCCAAACATACCTGTACAGGTATCAGCACTAGGGCCATCCCAAACGAGTCCAAAGCTTCCTGACAAATGAAAGGGCAGCTCATCTGGAAAAAAGGAACCTTTATAAGAAATATTAGCCGTATTTTGGTCATCATAACCAACACCATAGAGATTAAACTGAGGGGTTTTTGGTAAATGATAAAGGAAACCTGATTTTTCAGCAGCTAAATTTCCTGCTATAACAAGAGGTAAATCTTTAGCTACTGTTGCTATTTTACCTCCCTTATATTTTGGAATTAAATAGTCAAAAATGTCAAGCGAGGATAATTTTTGAGCGTCTATTTTTTTCTGAATAAGAACGGCTTTCATTTTATCATTATGGACAATAATGCGATCAGCATTCTTTAAAACAGTCATTTCTTGCAGCCAAAGTCTCAGCCGGTGCTTGAGTGATAAATGACGTTTATCATTAGCAAAACGCAGACTCTCCAGATCGTGAATCAGGACAAAGACCTTTATCCCTTTTTTTCTTAGCTGCTTCAAGACTCTTGAAAAAAAGATAGTGTGATTAATGATGGGAAACTGAATAAGGAGATTATCTCCGGACTTTAAAGGTGAAAAAGCTTTTTTAAAAATACGATATTTATAAAAATGTGCTCTTTTTCCTAAAGGCTCTATAGTATCTTCCTTTATGCTGACTGATATAGGAGAATAATGCAAGGAGGCAAGAATAGCATTAACATCATCTCTAGCTTTATTACCAGCATTTTTTTGATTATAAGTATATAAAATACTTTCTTTTAAATAATAATTCATGGTGCTTACTTTTCAAAATGTGATTTTACAGGATAATATTTTAGTAATAAATCCTGAAGGTATTTCAAATTTTCTACGTCTATATCAACTGTATCGTTTATACAGATCATTTTAACCTTTCGGCTTTTAAACAGTCTAGGCAAACGACCTACTTCATTAATCGTTAAAAATGCCCCTTTATTTTGCTCAAAAGGTTCAAATTGGTTTGTCTCAATTTGCCAATAATGACAAATATATTGATTAACATCAGTAGCATAATTTCGAATATGGTTACAGCTAGCAGTGCCTAAGGTCTCTTTTTCTTTAGTCCACAACAGATCTAAAGTAGATTTGCGAATAGGTGCTGGAAGATGCGGATTATGATAACCTGTAATATCCCAGGGCAGTAAAAATATATTTTTAAAAAGATACTTGCCGTACTTAAAAGTAAAAAATTTAAACGGCGACTCTTTTAATGCCTTTTTCGCAGGAAAATGGCGCTTTATTAATTTAACATTATTAAATAAGAGCTGATCAAAAGCTTCTGCAGGAACAATGGCATTGTAAACCGCCATAAGCTTAGGTTTCCCATCTACAAAAAAATCTTCTGGTCTAACATCATTAACTAAAAACATATCATCATTAAAGAGCACAAACTGTTCAGATAATTCAGGAATACGGTGCAAATTAAGTTCAATCGCTGCAGCATTAAAAGTCGGTAAATATTCTTTTGGCATAAAGTCAGCATGCTTAACAAGATTTAATTTAGGGTGTGCTGCATCAAGCCAATCAGGTACTTGCCCATTGGTTACTAAATGGATTTTATGGACCCAAGGCGCATGTTTTTCCACCATTCGAAACCAATAATGAAAAGTGCCATAATCTCTATACAGTTTATCATTTTCAACTGTTTTGTCAGCATTCTTGGTAAATTTTGCTTTTTCCTCTAGCCACTCTTTATCGTTATCATCTACCCACAAGACAACGAAATCAATTTTTTCGATTGCTCTCACCACTTTCTAACGAATAAGATCATTTTAATTTCTTTTTTTAGTTAAACGAAGAATAAAATCGAAAAGTTCATCTTCCTCGGATAGATCAAACTTTCGTGTGAAAAAATAGCCTTTATCAGCAAGCCTTTGCAATTGCCTTTTATCCTCCTTGCTATTAGTCCAGACATAAGGATTACCATCCCACCAATTAACAAACCTCAAGTTTGCCTGATATTCATCTGGAATATTTTGCTTGATAGTATTGTCAAAGACATCATTGTCAAAACCAAATTTATTTAAGAAAAGGGGCAAAAAGACTTCATCTGGTATAAACGTTTTCCCAAAAGTCTTAAAGACCCACTCTTTATGTTCCAATAAAGAAAGGACAACATCTTCTGGAAGGCTTGCCCATTGACTAGCTTTCATAGGCTTTAAATGATATTTTTTTAATAAATTAACACCCATGATTTTTTGAATGCTGACTTCCAAAAAACGATATAGTTTAAACAAACCCTTGCCAAATACTCCAGGAATAGTTCTTGGTGTAAAAGCTTCAAAAAAATGATAGTACTTTAAACGATTGATATTTTCAGGATCGCCTTCTAAAGTCATACGATTTAAAAAAATGGACTGAGAATGTTCATCAAAAAACTGATGAATTCGATCTTGATGAACAATAGGTAAATCTGAACCAGACAGTAAATGGTAAAAATGATAGCGGCCATACAGTTTTGCTCTTTCAAACAGTAAAAACTCTGCTTTAACCTGTGAAAAGCCGCCCCAATAGATGGCTTTTCGATCTGTTAGTAGCAGGTTTGACTGCTTGCTAGCATCCTCAAGCATGTGCTTATCTTCTTCTGTAAAGTTTGCTTTAGCATCTATATGGACAAAGATATCATTTCTAGGATCATCTAATAAAGAGATTAGAAAGGCAAGTTGCTGAAAATTGGCATGTGCCATGATCAAATAAGCATGTTTCATCATTTTTTAACTACCGATTTTATTTTAGTAAGGCGATTGATTAGACTGGCAAAAAAGAAATAATGACTCGCATAGAGTCTAATTAATAGCTTTCGATTAAAGGGCAGAGGTGCTCTGAGCAAAGCCGATTTGTTTTGTTTTAACTGCTGAGATAGAGTTTCAATTTCTTTTTTAAAACTGACTTTTAGGGAATTAAACTGCGGTGATAAGGATATTTCCGTTAAGAGAGCAAAATCGGCCCTCTGACGGTTGATTTCGGCCCAGGCAATATAATCAGGGCTGCCGGTTTTACGAGCTTCTGCTAGCACTATATCCCAACCTTTTAAGACATCAAAATGTTTAGAAGAAAATTGAGCTGTTAATCCCTGCTCATTGCTAAAATAATGGTAGACGATTTTATCGGTGACAATAATCTTTTGAGCTTTTAAAATATAACGAAAGGTTGTGGGAACATCTTCAGCATAAAATCCTTTAGGGTAACGAATTCCCTCAACCACCTGACGTTTATAAAGTTTATTCCAAACATAATACTCAATAGACTGACTGCCTATTTTAAAATACTTTTTAGCATAAGCTTTCTGAGTCAGCAGGTTTTCTTTTGGTTTTTGAGAATTTTCAAAAGGAAGAGGCTGTGCTGTTCTTCTAATAGCACCAACACAAATATCAGCCCCATAGTCTTCCAAAAGGCGAAGCATATAGGCATAAGCATCCTTTTCAAGCCAATCATCCGAATCCAGAAAGGCAACATAATCACCTGTAATATATTGCAGCCCCTTATTTCTAGCCTCACTAAGACCAGCATTCTCCTGATGAATTATTTTGATGCGCGGATCTTTTTGAGCAAACCTTTCTGCAATCACCATGGACTTATCTTTTGTTCCGTCGTTAACAATGATAATTTCTAAATTAGAGTAAGTTTGATTCACTAAAGAGTCTAAACAGCGGCTCAAATATTTTTCAACATTATAGACAGGAACAATAACACTAATCTTCTTAGACATGGGAATGACTTTCTAGAGCTGACTGCTTTTCTATGGCGTTTGGCACTTGTCTGAAGGAAAAATTAGCTAAAAACAAGATGGCAAAAATATTATAATAAGGTTCAATTAAATGATGGGCAATCATACTATTAATTGAAATAACCACAATCACAGCAAGCGTATAATAATCCTGTCTTTTTAAACAAGTAACAGCCTGAAGGGTCATCAGCAGTACAAAAAATAATATGAAAATCAGACCAAATACAAAAGCAAATTTTAAATAAGAACTGTCTACAAAATTATAATGCAGCACAGACTTTGTGGAGCGGCCATTCCCAAAAAACTTAATAACCTGTCCAAAGGGCTTTAGACCATATTTTTCGATAGCCCTTTTGCCTAAATGAAGCCTGCCTGAAAGGACATTATCCAATAAATGAAGAAAACCATTTTTAGCATTGTAGAAGATTGTTAAAGCATACGTTACTAAAAATGCTAGCAGTGTTGAAAAAGGGGCTAACTGTGCTGCTTGATGCAGTGCTTTTCCCTTTAAAAAACGGATCAAAAGAAATAAAAGGATAGCCAAAAATAAAGTAATCGCATCCAAACGGGCATCAGAAAACTTAATCAAAAAGGCTACTAGCAATACTCCCAAGCCAGAAAACAGCCAAGGCTTTTTTTCAAAATAAAGATAAGCTGAAAAAAGATAAGCAAAAAGCACATGTGCCGCAAAATCTGTCGGATAAATAATGCCAAACGAATTGCGTACAATCCCTGACCCTGGCCGCACATATTGTAAATTTGGAATAATACCAATCATAGACGAAAAGAAAGCCAAAATCATAATTAAAAGAACAATCAGCAAATAAGTCTTAATAATTTTTCTGGCATCAATTTTGTAAGCTCCCATAATCAGCAGGGCCAATGCTATAACGCCAGTATCACTGGTTGCTAACCAAACTAAAGAACCTATAAGCAATAAGCTAAAAGAAACAGCTAAAAACTGAATATTCCAATGCTTCTTAAAAAAAACACTGGCAAAAGAAAAAATCAAAAAAGCTTTAGCGATCGCATGGGAAAAATCTGGCATAGGAAACATTGTGGTCCACAGCATTCCTATTATTAAATAAGGCACAAAGGCTAAAAAGAATAGAAGCTCATCTATTCTAATCTCTCTTCCTCTAAATGACACATATTCTTTCATTAGTTTTATTCTTCCTTTTCTTCTCTCAAAAACTCTGTCCGTATTTCTTTCCAAAAAATTTGGCTGCTAAAAAAGATTTTCCCTTTTGAAAGAGATTTACCTTTTCCATATACATAAAAGGCACTTCTTTGACGATAGCCTTTTGTTTAGCCAACCAGACATTAAAAAGTCGCTCACTGATACGGCCAAATAAACGGGCATCAAAAGCAGAGTAAGCCGTAAGATCTAATCTGCGGTATAGTTCATCAATAATAGGAAAGAGCCACTGACAATAACGATCTGCTAACGCTTTTTTCATGATAAACATATTAAACATATAACCGCTTCTTTGTTTTAATACGCGATCAAATACAGGCACATCTTTGGGATGTATCTCTGTCAGAATCTCTCTTGTCACTTCAAGATGCTTTACGTCATGTGTATGTGCATAGTGCGAATATAGGGTTTCAATATAGTATCTGCGTTTTTTAGGTACTAGTATATCTGCTTGATCTAATAATTCTTCCAGCTGAGACTGATTAAGGATAACATCATCAATAACCATTTCTGGGGAAAATTTTCTTCGTTTGACAGTAAAATAACGACGGTAATGAACAAGACCCAGATAATCGCAATCAAGATTTTTCCAAGCCCAGTAAAGGCCAGTCAGCTCACAATAATAAGGATTTAAAGCTGAAATATGATCGCCCGTATTGTCTCCTTTGTAACCTAAATCTTCTTTTCCTTCTCGGCCAACATGAAGCGGAAGGTAAAGATTTTGATCCTTGGGCATTTGAAATTTCTTATGTGTCGCTACAATTAATCTAATGTCTTTCACATCCAGTCCCCTTATCCAAGTTCCTTTCTGGCACATTGCAGGGCTGCCGCAATAACTTGGTGCATATCATAATAGCGATACTGACCCAAGCGTCCGCCAAAGATAACCTGCGCTTCTTTTTCAGCTAAGGCTTTATAGTTATCATAAAGATGGTTATTGCGATCATTATTAAGAGGATAGTAAGGCTCATCGCCTCTTTGCCAAGTCTTAGAAAATTCTTTTGTAATGATCGTATCTTTCTGATTGCCAAATTCAAAGTGCTTATGCTCAATAATGCGTGTATAAGCTGTTTCACTGTCTGTATAGTTGACAACAGCATTGCCTTGATAATTATCTTTTTCAAGTATTTCTGTCTCAAAACGAAGACTGCGGTATTCTAATTCCCCCAATTGGTAATCAAAGAACTGATCAATCATACCTGTAAAAATAATTTTCGGAAAAGCAGCCAAATAATTCTTCTTGGCAGCAAAAAAATCTGTATTTACTTGAACATCAATATTGGGGTGTTCTAGCATTTTCTCTATAATCTGAGTATAGCCGCCAATCGGAATACCTTGATAAGTATCATTGAAATAGTTATTATCATAAGTCAAGCGGACAGGCAGACGACGGATAATAAAAGCAGGCAGCTCTGTGCAGGGTTTTCCCCATTGTTTTTGAGTATAATCCCTAATTAATTTTTCATAGATATCCGTTCCGACAAGTGAGATAGCTTGTTCTTCTAAATTTTCAGGCTTTTTTCCTCCAAGAACTGCACGCTGCTCTGCAATCTTGGCCTGTGCTTCTTCAGGTGTTACAACGCCCCAAAGCTTATTAAACGTATTCATATTAAAAGGAAGATTGTAGATTTCTCCCTTATAGTTAGCAATAGGAGAATTGGTATAGCGGTTAAAGTCAGCAAACTGGTTAACATAATCCCAGATTTCCTTATCTGATGTGTGAAAAATATGAGCACCATACTCATGCACCTGAATTCCTTGGACTTCCTTAGTATAAATATTACCAGCAATATGTCCTCGTTTTTCAATGACTTTAACCTTTTTCCCCTTAAGAGCCGCTTCATGGGCAAAAACAGCACCAAATAAACCTGAACCGACAACTAGATAATCATATTGCGACATGTACATCTCCTATTTAAATTTAAACCGTCCTAACATGGACCGTAAAGTCTCATTTGTAAATTTCTCTTTTGTTAGCAGCAAGCCCAGACCATAAATGGCAAAGAAGATAAATCCTGTGCTAACCAGCATGAAAAAGATTCTTAATGAAATCGTATTTTTAAACAATACAGTTACTATAATAGCTGCTGCTGAACTAAGAGCTATCTTCCACAAACCAATTCTTTTTAGCATAGGCAAGATAAGATCACGTAAGAAATAAAGCTGTACCAAAACGACTGTTAACTCTGCAAGACTGCCTACAATAGCTGCGCCTGCAGCTCCAAAAAGGGGAATCATCATGATATTTAGCAAAACATCCACAATAGCACCAATAATCGTTGAGATAACAACCAATCTTTCTCTTTGTGTTGGTACTAAAATCTGCATTCCCATTAAATTGGAGATTCCAATAAAAAGAACCGTCGGCATTAAGAGCTGCATGGGTAAAATAGCAGGAAGAAAATTAGTGCCAGATAAAAAGAGGATACTTTCTTTAGCGTCAATGATAAAAAAGAGTGTCAAAGGAACTGAGAGAACAAATACGAAACTGAGAGCCTTTTCAACTAGTAGCTTAAATTCCATATGTTTTTGCTGCTCATGATAAAAAGATAAACGCGGCAGCAAAACGGCACCAAGGGAGGTAACCACACTAACTAGAATCTGTTTCACTTTAACCGCTGCCGAATAATAGCCAACCTGATGGTCTCCTTTAATAAAACCTAATAGACTAGTATCCATATTAAGATAAATAGTTGTAGAAACTGTCAAAAGAAAGAAAGTCAGACAAGGTTTGATATGCTGTATTAAATTAAGATACCGAATAGGCTGAACAGTAACCAGCTTTCTTAAATTAAGAAAATTCATCAGATTTGATCCGACTCCTGCTAGTACTGTAATAGCTCCGTATATAACATAATCGCCCTTACTTCTGACTAAAAGCAAAAGCAGAATTAAAGACAGTAATTTAAAAAGGATGGAACGGATGGTAATATAGGAATACTTTTCTAAAGCCTTATAAAGCCACTCTACCCCTAATACGTTAAAAATAAGAGTAGAGGACATGATAAGATAAAGCATCTTTTCTTGTGCCATTTTTTCAACGGTCAATACAGAAACAGCTAAAGCAAGCAAGGCGAAAGCTGTTACGATAGCATTAAGAAAAAAAATTTCCTGAACTGTTTTGCTCAACTTAGCCCTGTCTTCTCTAACCTTGGCACAAGCTCTAATTCCATAAGTAGGAATTCCCATCATACCAACCATCGTAAAATAAGAAATATTGGACGTTGCAAAAGTAACCGCTCCGACGCCTTGAGCTTGAAGCACTCTGGAAGCATAAGGAAAAGTAATTAAAGGGAAAATAAAATTCGATACGGTCAGAAGAAAATTCATGATGAAATTAAATCGGACTGAATTATAACGATTCATGCGCTGCAATACTCCAATTGATTAACGATAAACTAATGAGCTCCTTCGCCTGTAAAAACCTTTTTAATAGTCAGGAAAAAAATCTTAAGGTCCAATTTAAAGGAAGCATTCTTAACATAGTAAAGCTCTAAGCGGCAGCGCTCAGGATAAAGCACTTCACTTCGGCCTGAAACCTGCCACCAGCCAGTAATTCCCGGCTTAATAGACAGCAATATTTTTTGCTCATCCTGGGTGTATTCATTTAATTCGGAAGCCAAAATAGGACGCGGACCAATGAAACTCATATCTCCTTTAAGCAAGTTGAGGAACTGCGGCAATTCATCAATACTAGCTTTTCTAAGAAAATAGCCCAAACGTGTTAGTCTTGGATCCTCCTTAGGCGGCAGTTTATAACTATTATTTAAATATTTCTGATAAAGTTCAGGATTTGATCGTAAAACTTCTTCCGCATTAACCATCATTGAACGGAATTTGATGATTCTAAACGTTTTACCTTTCAATCCCATTCGCTCTTGCGTGAAGAACACATGCCCTCTATTTCGCCCGAATAAGTAAGCTATGGCAACAACGATTGTAACAGGCAGCAATAAGCAGACAACACCTAATACTCCTATAATAATATCCAATAAGCGTTTTACAAATACGATATAGAAATAGCGGAGACGTGGAAATTTTCGTTTCGTCAATTTCTCCTCCAAATATATTTTCTTTTTCTACAAATCCATTCTAAGCTATTGATCTTTGCTGAGCTATTAGTTTCCAACAAGAATCATCAGCTAGCTGTTTCAAAATGAAACCAATTATCATTAAAATCATAATAATTGGTTTTCCATTTATCACTTGCAATCAACTGCTAGTCTCCATCCATGGTTTCCTTGATTGCCTTTTTAGCCTTACTTAGACTGGAATCATCAATAGACAGCATATAAAGACTTGAATTTGGCATCGCATATGATTTTAATTCCCCTGTTGACCCTGTACCAGTAAGCGCTTGGGAAGTTACCGTATATTTAGAATTGGATTCTAACTGTGAATTTACTAGCGACATCAAGGTATTTAGCGACATATTAGTCTGGATAGATTTGCTCAAACCTTTAATAATGCTGTTATAATTAGAGACAGCATTGAGAGAGGTCAGCTTGTCCACGATAGCTGAAATGACTTTTTCTTGATTTTTACCGCGGTCATTGTCCCCTTGTTCCAGAGAATAACGCTCGCGGACAAAAGCTAGGGCTTTCTTAGAATCAAGATGCAGTCTTCCTTTAGGAAAATCATAATGATCAATATGACTGTTAAAGGCTTGATCGTTATCAATATCAATACCTCCAAGCAAATCAACTAATTTCAAGAAAGAAGTGAAATTAATCCGGGCATAGTAATCAATGTCAATATCATAAAGTTTTTCCAAGGTATGGATAGAGGCGTCTACTCCGTAAATACCTGCATGGGTTAACTTATCTTTTTGATTGTTGCCGCCATCAGCAATAGGCACATAAGCATCACGCGGAGTTGTTGTCAAAAGGATTTTATTGGTCTTGCGGTTAACCGTCATGATAATATTAACATCCGAACGTGAAACCGAGGAGATAGATCCATAAGTATCGATACCGCTGATATACACATTAAAAACATCTGAATTAGCTTTTTTATTAGCTGAGGCTACCTTTTGTTTAATTTTGAAGGTATAAAGAGTTTTCAGCTTGCTTTTATAATTGTCATCTGACTGTGATAAAAGTTCACCGTAAGCACTATTTAAGACCATAGCTTTGCTTTTGTCCTGAAGAACTGCTTGATAAGCTGCCTGATAGGACTCTGCTTCCTCAGTTGTCAGATCCAGCCCTTTATCACTTTTTATCTTAGACAGCAAAGCAGCAATATTAGAGCCGTCACTGTCAGTTGGAGCTAAGACGCTGTTTAGATCCGACAGCTTAGAAACATCACTGTCCTTAGCAGCAACCACGCTCATTTCAGTCTCTACATACTTAGCTGTATTGTTCATATAATTAGAGGTATCAACAGCCGATTTCAAGTAATAAATCCCTACTGCCATAGCCAGAGAACTCAGCAAAAGGACAGCAAAAGTTGTCTTTGGAGCTTTTTTGCGAATGATTAAAGTTCCTGTTATCCCAGCAATAAGCAAAAGGACAAAAGCAAGGATGATATTTAATTTTCTAAAGTCCAAAATTTGATAAGAGAAGATAAAAAAGAGAGTTACTGCAGATAGGATAACAAAGAGTAATAAGAAGAAACCATTGATAAGTCCCAATTGCTTTTGCTTTCCTGAATGCGAACTCTTGCTTGAACGAGTCGAACCATTTACCATAAATTTTATCTCCCAACATGCTAATTAAATATACATACCACAACTAGTTTAGTATACCACTTTTAGGCTGTCATTGCAATTTCCTTCCATTATGAATGCAGTTTTATGACTTTGATGTTATTTGTAAAAAACATGTTTTGTGATACAATACTTTTATGCGTATTCAACAATTACACTATATCATTAAAATCGTCGAAACCGGCAGCATGAACGAAGCTGCTAAACAGCTTTTTATTACTCAGCCTTCACTTTCAAATGCTGTCCGTGATTTAGAACGCGAGATGGGTATCGAAATTTTCATTCGCAATCCCAAAGGCATTACGTTAACGAAAGACGGCGTTGAATTTTTATCCTATGCCCGCCAAGTCGTTGAACAGACCGCCCTGCTGGAAGAACGCTACAAAAGCCAGGGCAACACTCGCGAGTTATTCAGTGTCTCTGCCCAGCACTATGCTTTTGTTGTTAATGCTTTTGTCAGTCTGCTTAAAGAAACAGATATGACACGCTATGAACTTTTTTTACGGGAAACACGGACTTGGGAAATTATAGATGATGTTAAAAATTTCCGCTCAGAGATTGGAGTCCTTTTTTTGAATAGCTACAATCGAGATGTCCTAACAAAGATGTTTGATGACAATCATCTAACTTATACCAATCTTTTTAAGGCTCATCCGCATATTTTTGTCAGTAAATCCAACCCGCTGGCAAACAGAAAAAGTGTTTCTGTCAGTGATTTAGAAGATTTTCCTTATTTAAGCTATGAACAGGGGATCCATAATTCTTTTTACTTCTCAGAAGAGATCATGTCACAGATTGCACATAAAAAATCCATCGTGGTATCTGACCGAGCAACTTTATTTAATTTGATGATTGGCTTGGATGGCTATACAATCGCTACTGGAATCCTAAACAGTAATCTCAATGGAGATAATATTGTTTCCATTCCTCTGGATGTTAATGATGAAATTGATATTATCTATATCAAACATGAAAAAGCAAATTTATCTAAAATGGGGGAAAAATTTATTGATTATCTCCTTGAAGAAGTAAAATTTAATAAATAACCCATATTGACCTACCTTAAGCAAGGTTAGTATAGACAAAAGGAGCAGGGTAAGAGCTGATTTTTGAGAAATCATAGCTTTTGCCCTGCTCCTTTTTATATTCTCTGGCACAAACAGCTGAATTTTATACTCTTCGAAAATCTCTTTAAACGAGGTCAGTATCACCTTGCCGCAGGCCAGGACTGTCCTCTTAAGAAATAAGGGTCTCCAATCCTATTTTCATCATATCGGTAAAAGTATTTTGGCGCTCTTGCGCACTTGTATCTTCATCAGCAACCAAACTGTCTGAAATAGTCATGATGCCCAGCGCCTGAACACCGTGCTTGGCCGCCAGATAATAAAGTGCTGCTGCTTCCATCTCAACAGCCTTAATCCCCATCTGTCCCAGCTTGATATTATTCTCAGTAAAGTCCGAGTAAAACGCATCGATAGAAAGAACACTGCCAACATGAGTTGTTAGCTGCATATCTTGAGCAAGGTGATAAGCTTTATCTAATAGCGCAAAATCAGCAATCTGTGGCAAGTCATATTGCGGCCATTCATTTTTAATCATACTGGAAGTTGTGCCTGCTGCCTGCGCTAAAACAAGATCACGCACATGAACCTCCTTATTGAGAGAACCAGCCGTCCCGACACGAATAAGCTTTTTGACACCATAAGCAGTTATCAGTTCATTGACATAAATAGAAATAGAGGGCATCCCCATCCCTGTTCCCATGACAGAAATGGACTGTCCTTTATAAGTTCCAGTAAATCCAAGCATACCGCGGATTTCATTAAAACAAACTGCATCTTCTAAAAAATTTTCAGCAATAAATTTAGCACGAAGAGGATCACCGGGTAATAAAATTTTATCAGCAATGTCCCCTTCTTTAGCTCCAATATGAATAGACATAATTTTATGATACAGAGAGCGACCAGAAAGCGACTGAAAATTAGGAAACCGAAGGGAAATCCTGATTTCCAGAAGGTTTATCTATTTTCTAAGCTTTCCGCTCGGGTTCAAATTAAAAAATGACTCTCTTTCCTTTCTTTTTAATTTCAGATAGATAGAGGGGGCCCAGTCCTTAGCCCGTATTCAGTTGCACTGATACAAGCTTCCCTATTCCTTTCTGCATTTTTAGAACAAAACTCCCTTTTAGGGCGGGCTCAATTCCTTTTGTTTTAATTTGTAGGAAGAGAATATTTCTAAGCTTTCCGCTCGGGTTCAAATTAAAAAATAGCTCTCTTTCCTTTCTTTTATTTTCAGATAGATAGAAGGGGCCCAGTCCTTAGCCCGTATTCAGTTGCACTGATACAAGCTTCCCTATTCCTTTCTGTATTTTTAGAACAAAACTCCCTTTTAGGGCGGGCTCAATTCCTTTTGTTTTAATTTTTAGACAGCATAGGCAGTCTCAGCAAAGCAAGTCTTACCTATTTTCTTTTATTTGCTCTTCCAGCCCTTCCTAAAATGAACCAGAAACAAGCTATGATAAACCAAAAAGTCCTTTGATGATTGGGCATAAAACTAGCAATTAAGGCGATTAAAGCTACTATAAAATATAGATAGTCATATTTAAACTTTTTTCATACTAGTTCTCCTCTGCCGTCAATTTGTCTAAAAAACGGTATAGAACTTGATTCATTTTAGAATAATCGTAATCAAGAATTTCCCAAGCAGGCTGATAGTAAGGCTCTTCCTGCACCTGTTGGTCATAATTGACTTCGTGGGCTAGCAAGGCCTTCACCAGTTCTTTTGAAAATTCCAAGTGGCATTGAAAGGCATAAACTTTGTCTGCATACTTGATAATTTGACGCGGACAGCCTTTGGAAGCTGCTAAAACAAGAGCTTCATCTGTCAGTCCTGGCATATCTCCGTGCCAATGACCGACAGCCGTACCATCTGCAAAATCTGCTAGCAAAGGATCTTGTTTGCCTGCTTCTGTCAAAGAAATTAAGTAATTGCCAATTTCTTTTTGAGGACTAGAACAATAATCTGCTCCAAAGGCTAGTCCCAACAGCTGAGCGCCCAAACAAACACCGATAATGATTTTATGTGCTTTAACTGCTTTTTGAATGAGGTTAATCTCTGCTTGAGCATCATAGTAAGGAAAATCTTTTTTTGTGCTGGAAGGGCTTTGCGGACCGCCCATGAGAATTAACATATCAAAATCGTCCATGGATTCAGGCAATTTTTCATAGCGATAAATCTTAGTCATCGATACTTCGTGGCCGCAAAGAGCTGCCCAAGCCAGATAAGCTCCCGGTGCCTCAAACGTTTCATGAAGGACAAAATGAATTCTCATACTCACTCACTCCTTATAATTCTGCCAAGACAGCTTTTACCAGTCTCTTAAAATCTTCTTTTATTTGTTGGGTCACTGCTACAACCTCTTCGTGATTAAGTTCTGACTGAAAACCAGCCGCAAAATTCGTAATGGCAGAAATGCCTAAGACCTTAAGACCCGAATGTGCAGCTGTGATAACCTCAGCTACCGTTGACATGCCGACTGCATCTGCACCCATGGTTTTAAAAGCACGGATTTCAGCAGGTGTCTCATAGGACGGACCAGAAACACCTATATAAACACCTTCAGCCAACTTCACATCAATTTTTTCAGCGACAGCCTGTGCTTTTTGACGATAGTCCGCTGTATAAGCGTTGGACATATCAGGAAAACGAGGGCCAAAGTCATCCAAATTTTCCCCCATCAAAGGATTGCTTCCTGTTAGATTGATATGATCTGAAATTGCCATCAAGGTCCCTGGTCCAAATCCAATTCCCCCAGCAGCATTAGTGACGATAAGGCCTTTGCAGCCCAAGGCTTTCATGATTCGAACTGGAAAAGTCACCAATTCCATAGGATTTCCTTCATAATAATGAAAACGTCCCTGCAATGCTAAAACTTTGCGACCCGCTAAATCTCCGTATACCAATTTTCCAGCATGACCAGAAACGGTCGATCGTCCCCAGTTGGGAATGTCGGCATAGTCAAGGACAGTAGCATTTTTGATTTCCTCTGCTAACTCACCCAAACCAGAACCAAGAATCAGACCAAATTCCGGCTGCTCTACACCTTTTGCTTTTAGAAAATCGCGTGTTTCATAAATTTTTTCAAGTAATGACATAGTTATTCCTTATTCTTTTTAGTGCTGAAGAAATTTTAAAATCTTTTCAGCTGTCTTGCTGTTTCGAATGGTTACCTGACGGTAAAAATCTTCTTTCATCAGTTGCTTATGATAGCTTGTTTTGAGGTACTCACTCTCAGTATACTTGCCCCAATAGATGCCCAATACTCCAAAATGAACTACTTCATCTCTCAGCGAAAAGGATCTGACACGCTCAACAGCCCTTTCTTTATCCATCTTTTCTGTGAAAAAAAGAACATCTTTTCGGGCTAAGTCACGGTGCCACCAGTCAGGCAGAGCACGATAGTCTTTTTCATAATCCTCTTGTGAAAAGAGTGAAAAATACTGGATAAAAGGATAATTTTCTGCAAATAGCTGTTCAAACTGAGCAAGAATATCAGCGCGAGGCTTTTCTGATTGAAAGAAGAGATTCCCGCTATTGATATAGGTCTTAACGTTTGCAAATCCCATATCTGTCACCAGCTGACGAAGCTCGCTCATGACCACCTTGTTTTTACCGCCGACATTGATACCTCTTAAGAGGAGGACATAGCTTAGTGAACTAATTTCTTCTAATTTTTTCATACTTAATCACTATCTTCAGGTATTATCATTCCATCACCAGTGTTCAATCCGACATCAGTAAACGTATCCTTTGCTAACTTGGCAATTGTTCGAGTTGTAACAGCATCAAAAGTACCTCCGACTACTGCACCTGCTACAGGAATAGCTTTACCCAAATTAACTAATCCTCTTGTTCCAAATTTTGTAGCTAATCTAAATCCCACAGCTTGATTTATTTTAGTCAATACTTTTCCGGGAATCTTTTTAACCATTTCTATAGCAAATTTATTACCAAACTCAATGCTGAATTTTTTAGTAATATCTAAGACAGATGTCCCTGCAAGAGTAGCATATACAAAAGTCTGAACTTGATCACTATGTAAATTGTAACCCCTCATTTTAGCTATAGCTGCAATCATTCTCATCTGAAATAAGATGACTGTTGATACATTAGCTGGAATGGTGACAGGCATAGTTATTAACCCTCCGAATCCTGTTACAAATCCTGATGCAGCTGCTTTTGTTGTTTGAAATTTAATCATTTTATCAATAGCACTTTCCTTATCAGCGCTTTTAGCTAAGTAGTCGTTTACAAATTGGTCAATATCTTTTTGTCCAGGAATTCCATTTAAAACCTTAGAATAAGCCCAATCTAACGTTTTACTCATCGCCTCTTGGCTTATTTTGCTAACCTGGTCCGTATTGTTACTGACTAGTTGCTTCGTTCTAACAAAAGTTTTGATTTTTTCTTTGAGCTGAGAAGATGATTGTTCTATTTTACTCATATCCTTACTACACCAATTCCTTTAAAAAACTTTCCCCAATCATAGCGGCAGCAATACCAAAATTATCAGCAATCGTTGCTGATATATCAGCATAATGGCCAACTGGAAGAACACCATTTCCAGTAAATGATGGGCTGTAGGCTAAGAGCGGCACATATTCACGGGTATGGTCCGTTCCAGCATAGGTTGGGTCATTGCCGTGGTCAGCGGTAATCAAAAGAAGGTCATCTTCATTCATCGCTGCAATAATTTCTGGCAGGCGTTCATCAAACTCATGCAGGCAGTCCCGGTAGCCATGTGCATTGCGGCGGTGGCCATAAAGGGCATCAAAATCAACCAAGTTAGTAAATGAGAAGCCCTTTGTAAACTCAGGTAAGCTTATAGTTTTAAGCAAAGTATCCACACCGTGGTTATTTGATTTGTTATGCCCCATGTCATGGATAATACCTGAACCATTGAAAATATCATTAATTTTACCAATACCATAAGTTGAAATACCAGCATCTGCCAGTTTATTTAGCACTGTTGGTGCAAATGGCGATACTGCATAATCATGACGGTTAGCTGTCCGCGTGAAATTCCCCGGTTCACCAACATAAGGACGGGCAATGATACGTCCCAAAAGAGTGGGACGCTCCATAGTAATGGAGCGGGCATATTCACAGATTTTGTAAAGTTCTTCCAAAGGAATAACATCTTCGTGCGCTGCAATCTGAAGAACAGGGTCCGCAGAAGTATAGATGATTAATTCACCTGTCTCCATCTGACGTGGGCCAAAATCAGCAATAACAGCTGTTCCCGAATAAGGCTTATTAGCCTCACGAATCACTTTGCGGCCTGAGAAAGTTTCAATCTGCTGAATCAGTTCCTCAGGAAAGCCATTCCAGAAAGTGTCAAATGGTTCGGTAATATTGAGTCCCATAATTTCCCAATGGCCGGTCATCGTATCTTTACCATTTGATACTTCTTGTAATTTTGTAACATAGCCAGTTGGATTGCTTTCAGCTGGAACAGTCTTAAGCGGACTTTCGCGCGGAATATTTCCCAGCCCAATCTTAGCCATATTTGGAAGTTCAAGTCCAACTGTCTTTGAAATATGGCCTAAAGTATCTGAGGCACCGTCTGGTACACCAGCATTATTGAAATCATTGGCATCAGGTGCCGCTCCAATTCCAACTGAGTCTAAAACAACAAGGTGAATGCGATTAAAAGTTGACATTATTCTCCAATCTAAGATGACAAAGTGAGCACACCCGTCACCACCATTATTTTTTATTTTATCTATGAGCTTCTAAAATGCGAACTCCGTCTTGACCTGCAACAATAACACGATCAGCCATACCAGTGAAAAGACCATGTTCCACAACACCTACTTGATGATCCAGCATATTGCCAAAAGCCAGAGGATCAGGAATCGCTCCTAAATCCAAATCAATAATAAAGTTTTTCATATCTGTCACAAAGCGAAGACCGTCATGCTCACGAAAAGAAGGTTTATAGCCTTTTTTCTCAAATTCTCTAAAAAGACGTTCAGCCCCATATTGAACCACTTCAACAGGCAACTTAAAGGCTCCCAGAGTATCAACCATCTTACTTTCATCAACTACCCAGATATAATCCTTTGTCTGGATTCCTACTACTTTTTCCATCAACAAGGCTCCACCGCCGCCTTTGATGCCATTAAAATGGGGATCAACCTCATCAGCGCCATCCACTGTCACATCAACATAGTCAACCTCATCAATAGATTTCAAAGGAATTCCCAGTTCTTGAGCTTGGGCTGTCGTACGGCTGGAAGTCGTAACGCCTGCGATTTGCAGGCCTTCTTCTTGGATACGGCGGCCGATTTCCTCTACAAAATAATAGGCCGTGGAGCCTGTTCCCAGTCCTACAGTCATCCCATTTTTGACATACTGGGCCGCTCTGACACCAGCTATCTTTTTCAGTTTTTCCATGCGCTCTCCTTCATTCAGACATAATCATCTTATTATAACATGAAATCAAGGCCTTGTTAAAGGAAATCTTCTTTCTTTCAGCTATTTCAAAATCTTGCGACTTCCTTTTTTTTACGTTAAAATAAAACTATGATTACCAAAGAATTTGATACAATTACCGCTATCGCTACACCTCTTGGCGAAGGGGCCATCGGCATCGTTCGCATTTCAGGCTCTAAAGCGCTGGCCATTACTAAAAAGATTTTTAAAGGGAAAAATTTAGACGATCTTCCCTCTCATACTATTAATTATGGGCATATTGTGGAGAAAGGAGAAATTATTGATGAAGTCATGGTTTCTGTCATGCGTGCTCCTAAAACTTTTACGCGCGAAGATGTGATTGAAATCAATACACACGGCGGAGTTGCTGTTACTAATGAAATCCTGCAGCTGGTCATCCGCTCAGGTGCCCGTATGGCAGAACCTGGAGAGTTTACCAAACGTGCCTTTCTTAACGGACGGGTTGATTTAGCGCAGGCTGAAGCTGTTATGGATCTTATCCGCGCCAAAACAGATAAAGCTATGGCTGTAGCTGTTCAGCAGCTAGATGGTTCTCTTTCTAACCTAATCCATAATACACGTCAGGAAATCCTCAATACTTTGGCTCAAGTTGAAGTGAATATTGACTACCCTGAATATGATGACGTGGAAGAAATGACAACAGCACTCATGCGGGAAAAAACAGAGCAATTTGAAAGGCTTTTGACTAATCTTTTGCAGACAGCCAAGCGCGGAAAAATTTTACGTGAGGGGTTATCTACAGCTATTATTGGCCGGCCCAATGTTGGTAAGTCCAGCCTGCTCAATAATCTTTTACGAGAAGAAAAAGCTATTGTTACCAATATTGAGGGGACGACCCGTGACGTTATTGAAGAGTATGTCAATATCAAAGGAGTGCCCCTTAAACTGATTGATACAGCTGGCATTCGTGAAACTGATGACCTCGTTGAAAAAATTGGAGTTGAGCGTTCTAAAAAAGCTTTGGAAGAGGCAGATCTTGTCCTGCTTGTACTCAATAGTGCTGAGAAATTAACAGAGCAAGACCGTATGCTCTTGGAAATCAGTAAAAACAGCAATCGCCTTATCCTGCTTAACAAGACAGACCTGCCAGAGCAAATCGAAAGCGAACAGCTCCCGGAAGATTGCCTTAAAATCTCCGTCCTCCATAACCAAAATATTGATCTGATCGAAGAGCGCATCAACGGCATTTTCTTTGACAATACCGGTATTGTCGAAAAAGATGCTACTTATCTCTCTAATGCCCGCCACATTTCCTTAATTGAAAAAGCCCTTGAAAGCCTGCATGCTGTCACTGAAGGTTTAGAACTGGGCATGCCTGTTGATCTGCTGCAAGTGGATATGACCAGGGCCTGGGAAATCCTTGGCGAAATCACTGGAGAGGCCGCCCCAGATGAACTGATTACTCAGCTCTTTAGCCAATTCTGTCTAGGAAAATAATAAAAAAGCTTCAAAATCGTTTGGATGAAACCTCGATTTTGAAGCCTTTTTATTTCTAAGTACTGCATCTGCCTAGCAGCATTTTCAAATCAATAGATGATGGCTAGCAGTTTTATAAATAAAAAACACATCTAAAGCTATATTTCTTTATATTGAGCGCATTATGGTTTTAGCCTATTGATCTTGGGATAAATAAGCCAGAACCTCTTCTCTTATCGCCTCTAAACGTTTGAAATTATTGACTTGAGATAAATGATAGCCTACAAAATAAGGAGAGGCAACAAAGCGTGGAACAAGCTTACAAATCACGTGATGATCCAAACGATAGAAAAAGAGATTGTAAGACTGACAGCGTCCTGAAAAATACTCATTGAGAACATAGCGAACCATTTTCTGAACAGCATCTGCCAATAAGTCAGAAGAAGCCGTTTCTCTTATAGCAATATTAAATTCACAAAAACCCATGAGCGGTTTATCAGATAGGGTTATTTTAGCTTGAGAATCTGTTAATTCTTGAATCAATAAGCCTGTAAAATTTTCCTGAGAAATATCAGCATAAGCATCAGCCTTCTTAAAACCAACTATCTGCATATGGGGATGCCGCAGACTGCCGCCAGATAAAGGACCAAAATTCTTAAAAAGAACAACTGAGGTAAAGCTTTGATCAGCCGCTAATTGCTGCCAAGCCTGCAGAGCAAAGCGAAAAAGCCTGCGATTGTGCTTGCTCTCATAGTTTGCAATATCTCCTAAATGCTGGCTGGACTCTATGATAATAGTCTGATAGCTTTCATCTAAAACGGGATATTTGTTATCCAACCACATCAAACTGCCCTCTTGATCCAGAATTTTTTCTAAAGTATCTGGATGGCAAAAAGGACAAATATCCTTATTAGTTGGCTTATCTTGAGCAATATGAGGGTGAAAAATCAAGGGCTGATTCATTTCTTAATAACTTTCTGTATATGTCTTTTCAAATCTGGCACTACTTCTTCTTCAAACCAAGGATGCTTGGCCATCCAGATCCCGTTTCTAGGAGAAGGGTGAACAAGAGGAAAATAGTCTGGTAAATAAGTTTTATAGTCTTTAACAGTCTCTGTTAGCTTGACTGATTTCTTTTGGTGAAGATAGTATTTTTGAGCATAATTCCCAATCAAAATTGTCAATTGAATATCTGGCAAAAGGTCTAAAATTGGCTGATGCCATTTTTCAGCAAAACCTTTTCTTGGCGGTAAATCGCCTGATTTCCCTTTCCCTGGATAATAGAAATCCATGGGAATAATCGCAAAATAACCTGAGTGATAAAAGGTATCGGCATCAACTCCCATCCACTCCCGTAAGCGTTCTCCGCTCTTATCATTCCAGTAAAGGCGGGATTCTTGTGCTTTGATACCTGGTGCTTGGCCAACGATATTAATGCGGGCTGTGACGGGCGCTGCAAAAAGCGGTTCAATATTTTTTTCCGTAAAACTTTTATTTTGTTTATCAGCCATAATAGCTTGAGTGATTTCTTTAATACTATTTACCATAATCAAGACCTCTTTCTTTTAACATCAGCTTAGTTTGTTAGATAATAAAAGATCAAAAAAGACTTGCTGCAGCTTAAATGAGAAATGGCTGCCTTTCTCAATAAAAAGAGGCTATTGCTCTTTATTTGATTAATTCATAAATAGCTTCTGCATAAATAGCAGCTGCTTTATATAAGTCTTCCACTTCTATAAATTCATTGGCTTGGTGCATGGTATCTTCTGAGTGTGGGAACATTGCGCCAAAAGCAACACCGCGTTTCAAGAGACGGCCAAAGGTTCCGCCGCCAATGACCCACTCATGCCCCTTATCGCCTGTGTGCTTTTCATAAACAGACAGCAAAGTAGATACAAGCGGATCATCCATAGGGACATAATGTGGTTCATGCTGACGTTTAGACAGGGTTACTTTCTGAATGCCCGCTAGTTTTTCCAGACCAGCTTTAATCGTTTGGGCATCCATTCCTTGCGGATAGCGAAAATTAAGAGCTATCGTATTATCTTTTGCATCTGCCTTAAACTGAAAAACACCAGGATTCATAGAGACAGAGCCCATCTTTTCATCAGTATAGGCAAGCCCTATTTTATTAGCATCATGATCATCCAGCAAGGTCTTGCCAGCCAACTCTAAATAAGCCTTGGCAGCCCCAGCAAAATCAAATTGAGACAGAAAGAGTGCCAAGTAAGTTGCCCCATTAACTCCTGCTTCTGGTGTTGAGCCATGAGCAGATTTACCGTAAAAGCTTAAAACGAAGTCCCCTGCCTCTTCTTTTAGCTCTGCTGCTGGCTGATAATCTGCCGTAAAAGCATCCAGCTTAGCTTGCAGTTCTGACAGGGATACAGGGGCTGAAAATACAGCTGTGGCTGCTTCAGGAACCATATTATCACGCAGACCCCCGTTGAAAGATTTCAAGGAGAAAGAACCGCCATTATCCCCTCCAAAGTGAAGATAAGCTGTGACATTTCCCTTCTCTCCATTGATAATAGGAAAATAGGCATCTGGTGAAAAACCAAAGTCCGGCTCTGGCAGACCGACATGTTCGAAATAATAGTCCATATCCGCCCAGCCCGACTCTTCATCAGTACCGACAATAAAACGGACTTTTTTAGAAACAGGCAGCCCTAACTCTTTGATAATTTTTAGACCATAGTAACAAGCAATGGTTGGTCCTTTATCATCACTAGCACCACGCGCATAGAGTTTTCCGTTGATAATCTCAGGAAGATAAGGATCTATATTCCAGCCGCTGCCAGCAGGGACAACATCAAGATGAGCAAAGATGCCTAGCACTTCTTCACCTTGACCGTATTCAAAGTGTCCGGCATAATTATTGACATTTTTAGTTTCATAGCCATCACGCTCTGCCATTTTTAAAAAATGTTCTAAAGCCTGAACAGGCCCCGGACCAAAAGGGTGTTTGGCATCTGCTTTACTGTCTTCGCGCTCTGATTTAATCTGCAAAAGCCTAAATAAATCAGCTAAAATATCTCCGCGACGTTTATCAACTTCTTTTTGAAAATCTACAAACATCTTCTATTTTCCTATCTTTCTTCAATAATCTCATCAACCGGCAAACGGTAGCTTGGTTCCAATTTTTCATCGGAATAGCCAACTGTGATCAGCAATTCCGGACGGAATCTATCATCAATAGCTAAGATAGCATTGATCTTTGATTTATCAAACCCTAAAATCATATTAGAAGCCAAACCCTGATCTGTCAAAGCAAGGACTAAATTCATAGCTACAAGTCCGGCATTCAAAGCAAGGTATTCCCCCTTTGTCCCTTCATCAAAAGAAGCAAAACGCGGCGGCAGTGTTTCCATAAAATAACCAATCATATTATCCGAAAGATTTTTGCTGCCAATTCGAGCAATTTTACGAGAACGCTGAATAAGATCCGTATCCGTAAATAAGGCGATCACATACTGTGCCTCTTCTACTTGAGCTTTATTTAAAGCAGGTAGATCTTTAGCAAGATCAGCTTTTTTCTCCTTAATGACGACAAACTTCCAAGGCTGTATATTATGTGCACTTGGTGCTAACTGTGCTATTTCAATTGCTGTTCTGATATCTTTAAAATCCACTTCTTTAGCATTAAAATGTTTAGTAGCATGGCGCTTTTTATTTAGCTCTAAAAACTTCATAAGCAAACACAAAGAACTGCCTAACCTTCCTAAATGGTGAAAAACTTCTACCTTTAGGTAGTAATTCAAGGCCGTCCTTTTATTCTTCTTTCTAATTTTATATTTGTCCTTCTATTTTACCATAAAAATACCTCTTATACTTAAAAACTCTCTGATAGGCAGATTTTAAAAAAAAGTTCTTTCTGCTTAAAGCCACTAGTTCGTCTTGAAATCAAAGAAAATGTTGAAAATGTTCCACCGTTGCCTGCCAGCTCCTTCTGGTTTCTGACTGAATAACAGAAAGCGGCCATTTCCTATACCTCCAATTAGGCTGATAACTGACAGTATTCATATGCCCTAGATGAGGAGTTATCAAAAAATCATGTTTCGTATTGTCCTTTAGCTGCTTCATGATATTTGTAACAGCTCCGTAAGCGTCCCAAATTTCATCCTCTAAAGCGGCGATGAAAAGACAAGGAGCAGAAATATCTGCCATGGAAAAAAGACTGGCTGTATTTTTCTTCAATAGCTTTTTATGGAAAAATCGTTCTGCTGCAAAATTTAAAAGCTGAAACTTGGTATAAGGAATTTCCTTTTCTCTGTAAGTCCAAGAAGAACAGCCAGCATTCCATTTGCCTTTAAGCCCTTCATAGACACAATCTGTCGGAGCATTAGCGACTATTGCTTTAATCTCCTGAAAATAAGAAGCTGCTAGGAGTGCCAGCTCTGCTCCCTTGGAGCGGCCATAAATTCCTATTCTTTGAGAATCTACGAGGCTTGATGATTTTAAAAAAGCCAAGGCTTCTTCAATACTCTCTAGAGGAATTCGACAAAGATCAGCAGGCAAGCCATCTAAACCAAAATAAGCAAGAGACATTGTTACAAAACCTCTGCTGGCTAGCAGTTGTGCTATATTTTGTGCTTTTTCTAAACCTCCTTCACTTCCACTTAGAACGATAATAGCTGGGCGATTTCGCCATTCTTTCCCATAGAATAACCTTGCTTTAGCTTTGTTCAGGTATATGTTTTTAAAACGTAACGTTTTTGGCAGATAATATCTTTGAAAAGAACAGCAGCCGATTGCCGTATTATCCTTGAAAGCGGTGATCTTGCAATAAAAACGATCGTTTAAAGATAAATCTTTAAATACAGGAGTTTGACTTTTCCTCTTTCTTTTTCGTTCAGGCTGAGCAGTCTCAAAAAGCCCCATAGCATTAATCCCTGTATAGCTTCCTTTAAGAGCAGGAGTTTTTGATAAATCAATTTGTCCCTTGCTGTCTGTCAGAAAAACAGCTGATGAGCGCCACTTAACTTTGGAATCAAGTGTCATCGGGGCATTAATGCAATAATAATCCTCTAGTTCAAGAACTAAGCGGATCTCAGTAAAAATCGGCAAATGGCTGACAGTAATCCTTAAATCCTGATCGGCCATCTGTTCTTTATCGCTTATTTGAAAATGACAGGCCATTTTTCACTCCTTCTCACCATTCCAAGGCAAATGATCCCAAAAATACTCCACTTCAGACATCAGCTGACTGAGCATTTGAAAAAATTCTTCTGGATACTGCTTTAATAGGACTTCTAAATGTTCATTAAGATAGCTATGCTGCTGATAATGTTCCTGGCAAACGGCCTGCCCCTGCTCAGTCAATTCAAAATTAAAACGTTTATCATCAACTTTAACTCTGTTAATATAGTGTTTTCTTTCCAGCTTTTTAATCACTTGCGTTACAGCACTGCGGCTGATATTTCTTTCTCTAGAGATATCGGCTAGCGTTAACTGTGAATTCTTAGCCAACAAAACGATGGTCTGAACTTCTGCAAAATTTAAGTCCTTTATCGTATGCTGTTTATACTCCAATTCCTTGTATTTTTGAAAAAATGTATTCATTTCCAAAATTATTTTTTGATAATTCATCTTAATCTCTCTTTATTGTTAAGTAACTTAACAATAACAAAAAGAAGACTTTTTGTCAATATCAAAAAAGAAAAACCGCTATATGCGATTTTTCCTATTCATTTGTCATAGCCACTAAACAACCTTACTTAACCCTTGTTTGATTAGTGTTACTTTGCAGTACTTCCTGTAAATTTTCGGCAACTTTCTGCGGGATACCAAGCTTTGTTAATTCTTTAAGATCAGCTGCCTGTATTTTATTCAAGCTCTTAAAATGACGCAGCAGTTTTTGCTTACGCTTAGGACCTAACCCTGCAATGCCATCTAACTTAGAAGAAAAAGAGTTTTTAGAACGCACTTGTCTGTGAAAGGTAATAGCAAAGCGATGAACTTCATCCTGAATACGATGGAGCAGGAAAAATTCTTCAGAATGTCGAGGCAGATCAATAACCTCTAAGGGATCTCCAAAGAGTAATTCCTGCGTCTGGTGTTTGTCATTCTTTTGCAGACCAGCAACCGGAATGGCAAGACCCAGTTCTTTTTCAATAACTTCTTTAGCGATATTAACCTGTCCTTGCCCGCCGTCAATAATGATTAAGTCAGGAGGTCTTAAACCTTCTTTTTGGATACGGGAGTAACGACGGCGGATAACCTCACGCATAGAAGCATAATCATCAGGCCCAAGGACTGTTTTGATCTTATATTTACGGTACTCTTTTTTATTTGGCTTGCCATTTTCAAAAACGACCATGGCTGAAACAGGACTGGTTCCCATGATATTTGAATTATCAAAAGCCTCAATACGAAAAGGTATCGGGATATTCATCAGCCGGCCTAAATTTTCAACGGCTCCCTGCGTCTTTCTAAAGTCTTTCTCCAGAAGGTTAAATTTCTGCTGCAGACTGACACGGGCATTTTTGTTTGCTAAATTAACCAGCTGCTTTTTTTCACCGCGCTGAGGTTTCATTACTTTAGTATCTACTATGGCCCGAACAGACTTCTCATCCACAGCAGCTGGAATAAAAATTTCCCGAGGAATTAAATGTTTGCTGTCTTGATAAAACTGACCCAGATAGGTTAAAAAGTCTTCTTCTGCTTCGTTGTAGTAAGGAAACATATTCACATCACGCTGTATCAGCTTACCCTGCCGGACAAAGAAGACCTGAACACACATCCAGCCTTTCTCTACATAATAACCAAAGATATCACGGTCTAGCATATCTTGGGCCATAACACGCTGCTTTGTCCGCAAAATACCAATCGCACTGATCAGATCGCGATATTCTGCTGCCCTTTCAAATTCCATATCTTCAGCCATTTTTTCCATCTTCTCGCGCAGCTGATTCACAATCTTATTATCATGTCCATTAAGGAAATTTTTGACATCTTCAATCATCTGGTCATAGTAAGCCTTATCGGTATGGCAAATGGTATGCGCCGAGCACTGGCCAATATGATAATAAAAACAGACTTTCTCTGGCGGATTCTTGCATTTGCGGAAAGGAAAAATACGATCCAGCAGTTTTTTGATTTCATTAGCTGCACCTGAATCTGGATAAGGACCAAAATAGTGCCCTTTGTCTTTCTTTACCTGACGTGTGATAAGCAGCCGCGGATACTTTTCATTCGTTATTTTGATAAAAGGATAAGATTTATCATCTTTGAGTCTGATATTGTACTTAGGCATGTTTTCTTGAATCAGATTAATTTCAAGCAATAAGGCCTCAATATTGGACTCTGTCACAATATATTCAAAATCAGCAATCTCAGAAACCAGCATTTCTGTTTTTGTATCATGACTGCCTCTAAAATAAGAACGCACGCGGTTTTTTAGATTTTTAGCTTTCCCTACATAAATAATATGCCCAGTCTTATCCTTATGGAGATAACATCCTGGACTATCTGGCAGTAAAGAAAGTTTATATTCAATCAGTTGATTCATAATATCATTATAGCAAAAACTCACCGATTTTTCTGACGGCAAACTTTTGAAAATACTTAGGTTATTTCCTAATCAAAGATGGATTATTGTTCTTATTTGCCAGCCTATCAGACTAATTTTCTGCCCAACCATCGCTTATGATTTTAACGGCAAGCCCTTATCCTAAAAAAAGAGAGTCAGATAAAATGGCGATGGTATCATTTATCTCACTCTCCATACAATTGAAGTTGATGATATTTGAAATGAAACATTAATCCTTCCAAATATCCTTTGCTAAATTAAAGACTGCCCAGGCTTTTGGCCAGCCGACATAAAAGGCTGCATGGGTGATAATGGCTGCGATTTCTTCCTTGCTTACGCCGTTGTTTTTAGCATTTTGCAAATGATAAATGAAAGACTTATCCGTAATTCCAGAAGACATCAAAGCCACAACCGTAACAATACAGCGTGTTTTAAGATCAATATCTTGGTTATTCCAATTTTCTCCAAAAAGAATATCATCATTATAGTGCGCAAAATCTGGCGCAAAATCTCCTAAACGATCCCGGCCAGCTGTTTGTTTAATGGTCATTAGTCCTTCTCCTTTTCTTTAGCTTCTTTGTTAGCTTGTTCATACTGTACCTCACTAACAGCTTCATACCATTTAGCATTGCCTGCTGTAATAGCTACATGGCTGAACCAAGCATCTGCAGTCGCACCGTGCCAGTGCTTGACGCCGTCTCTAGTGACAACAACATCTCCCTGCTTCAATAACTGCGCTGCTTTTCCTTCTTCTTGATAAAGGCCTTGACCGCCTGTAACCAAGAGAATTTGATAGCCATCAATATGAGCATGCCAATTATTACGGCAGCCAGGTTCAAACGTAACATTACCAACACTAAAATGCTGATCTGGTGCTTGTGCCAGCATATTGACATAAGACTGCCCTATAAAAACATCAGCATACTTTTCATTTTTTTCACCTGTTGGAAAGACACCGCCGTTATCTTTTAGTTCTTCAAATTTTACCATCATTAACCTTCTTTCTTTTATTAGGCTCCTATTTTTAGAAGTTTTCTTTCATTTTACCATAAATAGAAACAAGCAGTCTTTATCTACATTTCATCTTGCTTTTCTTCACTGTCAAAAAGCCTGTGCTCACAATTTTGAAGGAAGTTTTTATAATTTTTAATCTTATAATTTAGACGTTCCCTTGCTTGAGTCAGCTCATCCAGTCTGGCATCCATTTCTTTGCGCTGCTCTATAAGGAGCTGCAGGCGTGCTTCTTCATTGCCTGTGCCTTCTTCTAAAAGAGAAATATAATCGGTAAGAGCCTCAACACTCATCCCAGCCTTGCGAAAACATCTGACAAAATCCAAAATAGCAACATCATGTTTTGTAAAATTTCGAATTCCAGATTTAGTACGAGCTATAGGAGGAATCAGGCCAATTCGCTCATAATAGCGAATAGTATCTGCAGACATACCGGTTAGATCACTAACCTTTTTAATATTCATAACATCATTTCTTTCCTTACAATTTACAGTTCCATTATAAACCTTAGAGTGCACTTAAAGTCAATAGTATTTAAGAAAAAACTACTAACAGCAGATTTACCGCACAAGTTTTAAAAAATATGGTATGATAATAGAGGTTTTTACCTTAGAAAGGTTCAACAGTGATCACAAAAACACAAATTTTCAGAAGCTTTATTGCTCTTTTAGGAATTATTGGCGTCAGCATTCAAATCAAACAATCAGGCTTTGGTATGCTTTTATATTATACGACACTTTCAAATGTTCTTGTTTTTAGTTTTTTGATTTATCTTATTTACAAGGAAGCAAAATCAGGAGCCATTAAAACCGATCCTAAACTGCTCCGCCTTAAAGGCGGTATCACAATGGCTATAATGATTACCTTTCTGGTTTATCATTTTCTTTTAGCACCTAGAGTCAAAGCTCATGACTATTATACTCTTCGTAATTTTCTTGTCCACTATATCGTTCCTTTAAGCCTAATGGTTGACACCTTAATACTTGATCGGCAAAGAATTTATCGCTGGTTTGATCCCATAACTTGGACCAGCCTCCCTTTAATTTATTTTGCATTTGCTCTCTTTAATGGGCTTGTCTTAAAGTGGACTATCCCTGGAAGTGCAGACAATCCTTTTCCTTATTTTTTTATCAATATCAATAAATACGGAGTAGGATATGTCGCGGTTAATACTATCGGTATTGCAATTGCTTATCTGGCTGTTGGTTATCTATTTCTTTTCATCAAACGCTATGTTGGCCCTCACATTAAATAAAGCATTCTTTTTTTCTGTCAACTGAACTGCCGACTTGTCATTCACACATACTGTCATTTAAAGAGATGAGGCAGGGATAAAAGTCCTTGGCCTCGTTTGGTTTTTCTCAGCTATTTGTAAGACGTAAGGCTTGGGTGAATTTCTGTTGACTGTAGGCAGTCTATTTTCAGCGTCAAATTTTTTTTAGCTTCTGTCAATTTCAATTGTCATTTCTCTTATTTAAGCGAGCTCCAAATGAGACTTTATTTTCAATCTGACAGTCCACAGGACTGTTTGAGGTCAGCAAGTGGAAACGAGAACTGGCTGAAAATTGAAGACTTTGAAATGACCGATTTTTGTCGCACTCCCATCTCTAAATTTTTATAAAAAATAAGGAAAGGAGACAGTTAAGCTTAAAGCTCAGCTATCCCTTCCTTATTTTTTAATTTCATTATCAATTTGTTTTATACAAGACATTTTTAGCAAAATCATCTGAACCAAAAGTTTCTTGTGAAGCTATATAAAGCCGGTCTTTAGATGTATCAGAAGTATCCGAAAAGCCTTCATTGAAAAGCTCTGATGGTATTGTCGTTCCTGCTTTTACAAAGATAAGATGATAAACAGCTGTCCCGTCTTTAGATGTTAAACGTGCTTGATAGATCCCTTCCCCTTTGGCCTGTTCAGATGAGAGCGTAAAATCTGCTGTACCCTTAATATTAGCACTTTCAATGCCAGATGCATTCAGCTGAAGTTTATCTCCTAGCTCATTTTGCCAGCTGCCTGCTGCAGAGCTATAATCGCCCCTTTCAATAGCAGCCATGTCCAAAGCTGATGATGTCTCTGTCTTTTTATCCTTATTTTGAGGATCTTTTTTAGGATTGGTAATGTGCGTTGCCGCTTCTTTATTTACTGCCTGATTTGAAGGTTTCCACTGACTAAAAATAAAATAGGCAGCCAGACCCATACAAATAACTGCTGAAACAAGAACCAAAAGGTTCCGAAAAAACTTAGTATTTGATCTCCTGCGAGTTGCACGATGTCGTGGCATAACATTCTCCATTCATTCTTTTTCACTCTTTCTATTTTACATGAAATCAGCTTAAAAAAACAGCTATTTGAATCCTATTTAAAGAATTTTTTCCATTTCTGTTTTCTTTGCTGATAAACCTAAATGCTCGTAAAATTTTAGAGCGTCCTTGTTAGCATTCCAAACATTTAAAGTCAAATTGTAACAGCCTTTATCTCTAGCATATTCTTCAGCGAAATGATACAGTTTTAGTCCAATTTTTTGCCCTCTTGACTCTTCTGATACGCATAGATCTTCTATAAAAAGCGTTTTAACTGCTTTTAAAATCTTGCTTTCTTTTGTCTCTTGTATGGTCAAAAAAAGATGAGCTAACACTTGATCCTTTTCATCTACATACACAAAGATAGGCTTTAATTCATTTTGCAAAAGCTCTTTCAACTCTATCTCAGAGAATTTACTTCCTTCTTCTTTCTGTTTAAAAAGATCCGGCCTTGCTTGTGCATGGACTTGAAAAATTTGATTTAATAATTTTTTAAGTGCAGGGATATCTTTTTTCTGAGCTAAGCGAATAGACATTGCATTTCTTCCTTTTTATTTAAAGAGTTCTTTCTATTTCCCATTTACAGCTAAAAGCAGACCAAAATTTTGTCAAATGCTACTCTAAAGAATAAGCAAATCAAGCCATTTCAAAATCTTTGATCAGATAAACAAGGCCTCACAGCTAGCACTTAGCAATTATCCAACGATCAGTTACTGTCTGCCTATAGATAAATCATATCGTGGAAAATTGTCCAAAGACATATTATTTTTTCTTATCCTCATCATCCATTGATAAAACGCTGAGAAAGGCTTCTTGCGGAACTTCAACCGAACCAATGGATTTCATGCGCTTTTTCCCTGCTTTTTGCTTTTCAAGAAGCTTGCGTTTACGTGATACATCTCCCCCATAGCACTTAGCCAGTACATTCTTACGAAGAGCTTTAATATCTGAGCGAGCAACAATTTTTTGACCAATAGCTGCCTGGATAGGCACTTCAAATTGCTGGCGCGGAATAATCTTCTTTAATTTTTCAACAATTAATTTCCCGCGTTCATAGGCAAACTCTTTATGAACAATAAAGCTTAGAGCATCAACTTTATCTCCGTTTAGGAGGATATCCATCTTAACAAGCTGTGATTTACGGTATTGCGAAATTTCATAATCAAAACTAGCATAGCCGCGAGTGGAGGACTTTAGCTTATCAAAGAAATCAAAGACAATTTCTGCTAATGGTATTTGATAAATGACATTAACACGGTTTTCATCAATATACTCCATTGTGACAAAGTCTCCGCGTTTACGCTGAGCCAGTTCCATAACAGATCCAACATATTCTTGGGGCACCATGATCTGTGCTTTTACATAAGGCTCCTCGATACCTTCAATTTTTGTCGGTTCTGGAAATTCAGACGGGTTAGAGACTTCCAGCATTTCATCATCAGTAGTATAGATATGATAAACAACAGATGGTGCAGTCATGATAAGAGCAATATTAAATTCCCGTTCCAAGCGCTCTTGAATAACATCCATATGCAGCAAGCCCAAAAAACCACAGCGAAAACCAAAGCCAAGTGCCTGAGAAGTCTCAGGCTCAAATTGCAGACTGGCATCATTCAATTGCAATTTTTCTAAGGCTTCACGCAAATCATTATACTTTCCAGAATCAATAGGATAAATTCCTGCAAATACCATCGGATTCATCTGCTTGTAGCCATGAAGCGGTTCTGCTGCTGGACGTTCCGCCAAAGTTACCGTATCGCCAACACGAGTATCAGCCACTGTCTTAATAGAGGCTGCCAGATAGCCAACATCTCCTGTTGCCAGAAAATCACGGCTAACTGCTTTGGGAGTAAAAATGCCAACCTCTGTGACATCAAAAGTCTTGTTATTACTCATCAGCTGAATTTTATCCCCTGGCTTTACCATACCATCCATAATGCGAATCTGCAAAATAACACCTCTGTAGGAATCATAAACAGAATCAAAAATCAGAGCTTTCAATGGAGCGGCAGGATCACCTGCTGGCGCTGGAACTAAATCAACAACCTGCTCTAAGATCTCTTCAATACCTATACCAGCTTTGGCAGAAGCTAAAACAGCATCACTAGCATCTAATCCAATAACCTCTTCAATCTCGTTTCGAATGCGCTCTGGATCAGCAGCAGGCAGATCAATTTTATTAATAACGGGTAAAATCTCAAGATCATTATCTAAAGCCAGATAAACATTTGCCAATGTCTGGGCTTCGATGCCTTGTGCTGCATCTACGACTAAAATAGCTCCCTCACAGGCAGCTAAGGAGCGGGAAACTTCATAGGTAAAGTCTACATGTCCAGGTGTATCAATAAGATGAAAAATATAGGTTTCACCATTTTTAGCTTGATAATTTAATTCAATCGCATTTAGTTTAATGGTAATACCGCGCTCTCGCTCCAAATCCATACTATCCAGAAGCTGTGCCTGCATCTCACGGCTTGAGACAGTCTCCGTCATTTCCAAAATACGGTCAGCCAATGTTGATTTTCCATGATCAATATGAGCAATAATGGAGAAATTACGAATTTTCTCCTGACGTTTTTTAAGTTCTTCTCTATTCATTTTTTATCCTTGTTAATCTTAATCAGTCAGTAATATTATAACAAAAATTAGAGGGGCTTACCATAACTTGTTTCTCCTTATTTGCATAGGACAAGCACATCTACAGATACTATATACGCTTAAGCTTATAGTTTTTCTCGAACTTCTTTTACATCACTAAAGAGATAAATAGCTAATTAGTGATTAGAGAGACAGATCTATCAATATTAAAAGGCTGAGACTATGCGTCTCAGCCTTTTAAGCCAGTCGATTATTTTCTAAAAAATAACTTTAGTTCTCTTTTTTACGTCTTTTAGCTGCCATCAAAGTTGCTGCTGCAAAAGAAGCAGAAACAAAACCTATGACAGATAAACCGTATTGTTTTTCATCTCCAGTTTGAGGAAGCGGAGCAGTATATTGGCGCTCTCTCACTCGCACCTCATTTTTCTTAGCAGACCTAAAAATTGCCGGTCTTGAGTAGTTCACGGATTTAGGAGCTGGAGTTGGTTTAACTGGAACGTTAGGAGTAGGTTTAACCGGATCCTTTGGTGTAGGCTTTTTAGGTGGTTCACCCGTTGTCTTTGGCGGCGTAGGCTTCTTACTTGTTTGGACAACAAAGTTTTTATGCCAAGTAACGCTTGGAGTTGTCAGTTTAGGCTCAGTTGGCGGAACTGGCTCTTCACCTGGATCTTTTGGAACGGCAACAACTGAATTGGTTGAGAACCAAAAAGTTGTTGGTACTCCCTTATCATTCCCGCCTACAGAAAAGGTAAATGGCTGTCCTTTGTAGGTCATAGCACCTGCACCATAATAAGCCGTAGCTGCTCTAGGGAAACCATCTTCATTAATAGCATCCCAACCATCTTCACCATCACCATTAAAAGCTGCACCATTGGCTTTATATTGGTTGTCATTAGCTGAGTAAATAGTGTCTCCATGCAGATCGACAGAAGAACCTGGAATTTTTACAAATTCATTGCCGCCTAAATTGACCTTCTCTATATGGTCACCATAAGCAGTTTTCCAGTGGTTCAGTGAAGACAGGCTCATAATAGCATTGTTGCCGCTTAAGTTAATAGGATCCCCATTTTCATCAAAGAAAGTCAGCTGCATTGTCACGCTAATTTGATCTTTGCGGCCTTCATTAGCTGTTTGAGCACCAATAAAGATAGTCTTGGTAGGATCATGGAAAAGTTCAACAAGAGTCGTACCATCATTGCTAGTTGTACTGTTTAGCTTATAGGTACTGACAACCTTTGAAATTTTCTTATTCATATAGCTTGAATTTTTAATGTTATTATAAGTAACCGTAATTTGGTCGCCAACTTTCATCTTAAACCAAGTGTCTTCTTTAGGAGTGTAAGGATTTTGACTGACATAGTCTGAATTAGAATAATTATCAGTATTAAACTGCTCCAGAATATCTTTTGGTTTATTAGCTGCACGAGCTTCTTTTGTAAGGTATTGGCTGACACCTTCAATAGTCATCGTTGCTTCAGGCTCACTTCTAAAAACCAGTGACTGAGCTGTTTCCACTCGGCCAGCTGCTTTACCAGCTGCTACTTCTTTTTGATAGTCTTCATAAGCCTTTTTAGCAATTTCATATTCCGCTTTTTTAGACTTGTAGTCCTCTAAATCTTTTTGATACTGTTTCTGTTTCTGAGCGTATTCTTCCTTAGCTTTGTTGTAGTCAGAAACTGTTTTATTAATAGCTTGTGCCTGCACCTTATTATCAGCATCTGCAGCTTCTATTGAAGGCTGTTGCTGATTAGCTGTTTCTGTTATTTTAACCTTAGCTTCTTTTGCAGCAGCTTTTGCTTCATTTAAGGCTTTTGATTCGACCTGTGAAGTTGTCGTTGTTGTCTGACCTTCTGTCTTCGTGTCAGTAACTGTTACAATAGGAGAATCTGTCTCTTGCTTATTATCAGTTTTAGCAGCTGCTGTATCAGTGTTAACCGCTTTACTGTTCTGTGTATCATCAGCACTAGCCTGTCCACTCTTGTCAGTATTAGCAGCTGCAGTGTTGGCGTCAACATTTTGCTGAGCAGCAGCATTGATATCATCTGCAAAAACAGTTGTTGTACTAACTGCGGCAGCTAAAGCTAAGCCGCTAAGCAAAGTTACTTTACCTACTTTGTGTTTCATTTTAAATCACCTTTTAAATAATTTAATTTTTTAATACTAACCAAATATATATTATCATATAAATAACATAATTGCAATTTATATGACTCATAAAATTAAAATTGTTTAATACAAACGTAATATTTTTAGACTGCTCTTTTTAACTATTTCACATCTATCACTATACTTAAAGGCCAAAAGCAGCTATCTAAAAATGCCAAAGTGAGGCATATAAATAAGATAGCAGGTTCGAAAAACATCTCAGTCTTTACAGCTATCTTTGCGTTTATACTCTTTGAATTTCTGTTTTAAATCGGTTGCTTTGCCTAAAAAAATAGAATCTAAGCTAACACCATAATAAGCGGCCAAATCATTGGCAAGGTGAATAGGGATATCAGAACTGTCCTCTTCGTATTTTAGAAGAATATTTGGATGAATCTCTAGACAATCTGCTACCTCTTCAAGACTTAAACTATAGTTTACCCTAAGAGCTCGCAATGTCAATTTGTCCAATTCTCATCCCCCTTTCACCTACCAACGTTTTGCCTATAACCATTTAGGTTCTTTATTAAAAATAGCAGTATCTTATCTGTGATACTCTTAACTTTCAAAAGCTGAGTCAGCCAATAAAAAGGGGACTGGGCTAACTATTTTGACCGGAATGAAGATTTAATATTTTGAATTCATGAAATGAAGTTAAGTGAAGATTTATATTGTAGCCAAAATTTTAGCTTTATGAAAACTATTTTTAATGACAATATTATAATTCGTTTTAAATCGTAAGTCAAGTATTTTCCTCTAATTTTTTCTTTTAATGATTTACATTTAGGATTGAAAACGTTATTATGTAATAAAGGTAATTTGTTCTAAAGCCTAAAGGAGGGGACCTATGGGACGTGGAAAACTAACACCACAAGATAAAAAAGATATGAAGATTATTTCAGCTAACCTTCAAGGACTTCTTGACGAGTATGAAATAACACAATCACACTTAGCAACTTTATTAAAGATACCTAAAAGCAGTTTAAATGAATATGTCAAAGGAAAAAGCCTGCCTAAAGCCGGAAATGTTCAAAAGCTTGCCGATTACTTTGGCCTGAAAAAATCCGATATAGATCCAAGATTCTCAACCAAAACAACTTCTTTCGCAGTTGAAAAGATTAGCAATATTAGCAGACAATTAGAAAGTAAACGGCAAAAGAAAGTTCTTGCCTTCTGTCAGCAGCAACTAGCAGATCAAAAAGAGACAGCAGCTGTAAAAAACAAACCGTCTGATAATGCTAAAGCAGACTATCAAAAGGCTGTTGAGACATTTATTGCTAAAGAATTAGAAGATCAAAATAGGATTGATCTCAATAATATCAAAAAAGTCAAAGACTTGTATCAGGCTTTAGGCCACAAGTATGAAGATGTGATACTTTACGGTGAAGTATCTGCTGGAACAGGTGTTTGGGTAGGGCATGAAAAAGCAGAAACGATTCAGTATCCAGCACCAATACCAGAACACGACATTGCTCTTAGGGTCAATGGCAATAGTATGGAACCCTTATTTTACGATGGTGATCTCATCTTCGTTAAAAAAACTAAAACGATTCATCACGGGCAAATTATCGTCGCTATTGTAAATAATGAAGCATATGTCAAAAAATTTTATCGCAAAAATAAAGAAATAAGACTTATTTCGCTCAATCCCGATTATAACGACATTATCTTAAAGGAAAATGATACTATTGACATTATCGGAACTGTTATCACTTAAAAACTCAGTACTAATACGTACTGAGTTTTTAATTTCTATAATCTCTGAAAGCAAGTAAGCCATTCGAAACAACACAGCTCTAAAACTACCAGCACCACGGCTACCAAACTTGTTTTGTTTTGGAACCATTCGAAACAACACAGCTCTAAAACATGCAAGCAACTGTACTATCTGCCAACACTGTTTTGGAACCATTCGAAACAACACAGCTCTAAAACTCCAACAACCTCGCCAATTTCGGCCCAAGTGTTTTGGAACCATTCGAAACAACACAGCTCTAAAACGAGGTAATCGGTGATTTCGCCCAAAAAGATGTTTTGGAACCATTCGAAACAACACAGCTCTAAAACATAGCGTCTATTATATCTTCAGCAACCGTAGTTTTGGAACCATTCGAAACAACACAGCTCTAAAACGGGTAGGTTGTAGTAAGCTCCTGTTCCATAGTTTTGGAACCATTCGAAACAACACAGCTCTAAAACTCAGAAGATAGAAGAAAGTAAACGTAGCTAGTTTTGGAACCATTCGAAACAACACAGCTCTAAAACAGATTTCCGCTTCATTATTGACCATCATCAGTTTTGGAACCATTCGAAACAACACAGCTCTAAAACAAAGAGGTATCTCAAATGTTAGATAGCATTGTTTTGGAACCATTCGAAACAACACAGCTCTAAAACTCCGAGCTCAGCACGCATTTAAATTGACTTGTTTTGGAACCATTCGAAACAACACAGCTCTAAAACCACCGAGTCTTTTAACGAGATTAAAGTGCAGTTTTGGAACCATTCGAAACAACACAGCTCTAAAACATTTGTTTAGCAACTACAAAAGCAGAAGCCGTTTTGGAACCATTCGAAACAACACAGCTCTAAAACTACACGATTAGCTAGATTAGTTAAATCTCTGTTTTGGAACCATTCGAAACAACACAGCTCTAAAACCTCGTGGACCAATTTTTGTCTCAAGATTTCGTAATCGCGCCACTCATCTCAGCCAGATTTCAGCTTCGAAATGATTCCTTTTTAAATATTTTAATCATTTATATTATACCTAAAAAAGCGCTAGAAATCAACATTTCTGGCACTTTTTACTTTATAATTGTAATTTCTTTTCCAAAGCTTTTGTTAATACTTCAGAATAATTCACTTGGTCACGATCAGCCAATCGCACCAGCCATTCAGGGACCGTCACATTTTTCCGAATAGCTTTATTGTTTCTAAGATAAGGACTGGGATCGGCCTGAATCATAGTAACAAAGCCATCTTTAGCTGATATCTTTCTAATATCACTCGGCTGGGGTAAGTCCATTCCCTCATCTAAGTAAGATGCCAGTATGCTCTCCAACATTTGGCGGGCATTCTTCATGGCTTCTTCTAAATCTTCTCCCTGCGTACCACCGCCAAATTCAGGAAATTCAACCCAAAAACCACCTGTTTCATCATTATGGAAAATTGCTGGATATGATTTCAACATAAGACTTCCTCCTCTATCATAGCAAACCTAAATCCTTTAAGATTTTCTTCTCAAGACCAATTTTAACCGATTGATTCCCATGAATCGGAATCGTTACAATATAAGGTACCCTATCTTTTTTGAAATGATGATGGCTCCCTTTCACACGAACTTCTTTCCATCCATTTTTTTCGGCCAATTTGGCTAATTCTTTTCCAGTTAAGGGCAACTAATATTTCCTCCTTTAACTATATACATATTATACGTATTTGTCAATCTCTAATAAAAGATAGTTCCAAATTATGGAACTATCTTGTTATTCGTATTTAGTTGTCACTTTCTGCTATCAAGAAATAATCTTCATCTAAAATATACTGAGCAAAGCCATCAATTTTATGTGGTTCAAGAAACAAAACAGTCATATTAGACAAGTGAATATATTCTAAAATTTGTGCTATTTCTTCTGTTTTAAAATAAGACAAAGAATTAATAAAAACTAAAATTTTCTTTTTACTTAGGTACTTATAAACCTGAAGAATCTCAAACATCTTTTCAAAAATGGTATCACTTCTTGTTTCAATTTTGACACCTAAAGCTTTGATCAGCTCTAAAATAGTAATTTCATCATATTCTAAATCTAATTCATTTTCTAAACATTCGTAGGCAATCAGCTCTGTAATAGTATTTGTCAGTTTTTCAACCATGGACTTAACTTCTGGTTTTTCGTTAAACTGGTTTTCTAAATCAGCATGGACTAACTTTAACAGCGATGGAGCATTGACATCATAGCCTAAAATATCTGTCACAAGCATCAACTCAGACACTTTTAGGCTTCTCAATTTAGCATCAAATAATTTGAGCTCACTGCCCTCTTCATATTGATAAAAATTTTTTATCATTTTCGCGAAGACCTGAACATCTTCTAACACCAGAATGGTAGATTTTCCAAGGGCTATTGGTTCATCTAATATAGGAAAATTAAGTTTCATCAGGAAAAGCCTCCCCTAAAAATACCAAACGTGAATCTGAATTAGCAATACTTTTGTTTCGTTCCCCATTAAGATAAATCATACGGGAAAATTGCTTTTCAGTTACTGTTAGCAAGGTGATGCTGCCCTTCTTTGGGTTATTCTCCTTCAAACGAGCAATCATGGCTGTATTGGCAGAGTTATTTAAAAGTAACTTGCTGTAAATTGAGAACTGATGCATAATGAACCCTTCACTCAGTAAAAATTTCCGAAATTTACGATAAGTTTTTCGTTCCTCCGCAGTATCCGTTGGCATATCAAACATTAATATCATTCGCATATATCGGTAACTCATATCCTAAATTCAGGAACTCCTTTCCCATTATTATTCAGCGCCTTAATTACCTTTTTAGTATAATCACTGACAATATTTGTTAAATACATTTCCTTATTATTATAAAGATAAGTGTCTGAAAACATACTGAATAGTTCACGTTTGATTTTAATAAAGGAACTATTGCGATTTTCATAAACAATACGATCCACAATTGGACGAAAAGGCTCCATAATATCGCTGGCAAAGTTAAATTGATTGAATTGATTGGCGTGTTTGAGACCAAACTGTGTCATACAGCCAGATACAACCACTTCACGCGCAAACATACTTAAAAGTAAAGTATAGCCATAGTCAAGACCTGCATTAATATCATTATCTTGTTCTCTTGAAAAATCATTGCCAAATAGGGTATTAAAGTAAATCCGTGCAGAATGCCCTTCTCTATTGCTGGGATCAAAAGGTTCTAAAGCATGGTATAAATCCATAATAGACTGTGACTTTTCAAAATAAGAACATGCCCCTAAATAACAAGATTGATTCAAAATCTTTTGAGCAATAATATTTGTCCAAACATCACATTTGACTTCTTCTGCCCAAGAAATCTGATGATTCAGCTGCAAACTGGAATCATGACGCGCATAGTAAGGCATGAGCATAGCTGTTGGCAAACGTTTATCATCACAAAAGATGACCAAAATATTCTCATCTACTAAACGCTTCATCAGCATAGTTGATAAAACAATATCTGTTGTCTCAAGTAATAAGATGTCAATCTCAGACAGATGAATCATCTCTGTCTGATAAGCATCTTTAAAAATCAAGTGGTTATTCTTATAGGAAAGTTTTGAATGTGTGTTTACAACAACTGTTCTCCATCCTGCCATTAGTCTTCTCCTATTTTACTAAGATCAACTCGTGTTTCGTAAAGACCAGTGATAGATTGGCGGATAAGGGTCCCCTCTGTACACGGTAAAATATAATCTTTTTTACCTTTATATTGTTTTTGATTTAGTTTTACCCCTAAAAAATTAAATGGGGAAGTTGCACCTAATTGTGTAAATCCTAATAATTTAATAAAACTCTCTGCTAATTCTTCTATTGATGCACTATTCTTCTTATTGGAGTAAACATTTTCAATTTTCTGAATATGTTCTTTTCCCAATTTACATTTTTTAGAAAAAGAAATAATTTCATTAAATAAAACATCGAATTGTTGATTATGATTTTGAAGATAATCATTACTCAAATCACTATCTAAGTGATGTGCATGATAAAGCAAAATTTGAGATTTTTTAGATACAACTAATTGATTTCCTTTATGTATTTCTTTCGAACTAGCCCATAGGCGTTTAATCCCATCACCGATATCAACTAGGGTATATTTGGGTAATTTAATAAAGTCATTCTTTCCTACCTGTTGATAGCCTCTATCTCTTAAAAATTTAACCGGATTTTGTTCAAATTGCTTCTTATTCATTACTGAGATTGGAATTAGCTGTTTAGTATCTGTTATCAGTAAAACAGGATAAGCTGTCGTCGGTTTTTGATATCCTCCATATTTTTTAGGGTTTAATTCTTTTTTTAGTGGAACAAGTTTACTAGGTGTAACCTCTAATGGTGATTTAGGATTATCGTCAAAAAGTCCCCCATTTTGTCCAACAGTCTGTATTTCTACTTTCTTAACAATATTAACTTGGGGATAGGAAAGCACCCTTTTAATATTAGAAATATGCTCATCTTTTTTCCAAACAATCTCACCATTTTCATCGGTACGGATATCATCTTTCTTAAAAAAATTCATAATATTTGAATAGAAAAATTTCTTAGCAGTTGCTTTATTTTCTTTATATCCATGAAAATGAGGGTACTCACCATAAACAAATTCGGGCTCTAACTGCGGATAAACATCTAATAAAGCTTTTCCTATAACTGCATTAAGATAAGCGTCATGCGCATGATGGTAATCATTAATCTCACGTACTTTGTAAAATTTAAAGTCTTTACGAAATTGTGAAACTAAATTAGATTTTAAAGTGATAATTTTGACATCACGAATTACTTTTTTATTTTCATCACGTTTTGTATTAAAACGAGCGTCTAAAATTTGTGCAACATGCTTTGTAATTTGTCTTGTCTCAACCAATTGACGTTTGATGAAACCAGCCTTATCATCTGGTTTTAATTCTTTTTTGGTTAGATTGCTGTATTTCCGTTGAGAAATCAATCCACAGCTCAATAATTTATTCCAAAACGGTCTCATCCTATTGACAACATCTTCACTCGGTACATTATCCGATTTCCCACGGTTTTTAGCTGATGAAACCAGAACCTTATTGTCAATAGAGTCATCTTTTATAAAAGATTGTGGAATAATATGGTCGATATCATAATCACTTAAACGATTAATATCAAGTGGATCTTCAGTATACATATCTCGGCCATTTTGGAGATAATATAAGAAAAGACGGTCATTCTGTAAAGCTTGATTATCTGTTGGGTGTTCTTTTAAAATCTTATGATTTAAATCATGGTCAAGATTTTTTATTGCCTCCTCAAGTCGTTTATAACGTTGCTGTGAACTGCGACGCCCTTTGGCTGTAGTCTGATTTTCACGCGCCATTTCGATAACAATGTTAGCAGGATTATGCCCCATGACTTTAACAAGCTCATCTACAATTTTCAGACTTTGTAAAATTCCCTTTTTAATAGCAGGACTGCCAGCAATATCACTAACAAGTTGATTTAAGTCATCTGTTTCTCCAATGACTTGTGCCCTAGCAATTTCTTCTTTAAAAGGAAGAGAATCGTCATTAATCAACTGCATAAAGTTACGATTGCTATAACCATCATCAATCAAATAACCCAGAATAGTCTTATTACTCTGTTTATCTCGAATACCATTGATTAACTTCGCTGATAATCTTCCCCAACCTGTATAATGACGGCGTTCAAGTTTTTTCAATTGCTGTGTTGTAAAAATATCACTATACTTTTGAAGACGCTGACGAATCATTTCTCTGTCTTCAAACAGAGTTAGTGTTTGAATGATATCCTCAATTATCTTTTCATTTACTTTATCATCTAAGAATGATTTATCTAAAATTTTACGCAAATCATGATAGGTTCCAAGACTGGAATTAAAGGCTTTATTTTCCTTATCCAGTCCAGTTAAGTTAACAATTCTAAATTCTTCAAACTCTTTATTCAAATAATTTAAAAGTTTATCTTTAGTAACTTTCCGATTTTCTTTAAAAACATGATCAAAAATCTCTTGCTTCATATTGGCATCAAAGAAAATGGCTTTCCCTTGCTCATTGACATACTTAACTTTAGTTAACTCATTGTAAACATTAAACGTTTCATAAACAAGACTATGCTTTGGTAAGACTTTTTCTTCAGGTAAATACAAATCATTTAAAGTCATGCGTGTGATGAATTCTTCTGCTGATTTTTCTTTATCAAGAATATCATCAAAATTCCATGGCGTAACTTTTTTATCCGCCTTGTATTCTGCCCAGGCAAAGCGGCTACCTTTTCGCGCCAAAGGACCAACGTAGTAAGGAATTCTAAACGTTAAGATTTTTTCAATTTTATCCTGATTTTCTTTCAAGAATGGATAGTATTCACCCTGACGTCGTAAAATAGCATGCATCTCTTGCAGATGAATCTGATGCGGAACGGAACCATTATCAAACGTTCTCTGTTTTCTCAAAAAGTCTTCACGATCAATTTTGTCAAGAAAATAATCTGCACCTTCTGTTTTTGACAGCATATTTTTGATGTATTTATAAAAGGCCTCCTGATTCGTTTTTCCATCAATATAACCAGCATAGCCATCCTTTGTTTTATCAGAAAAAACCTCACTATATTGATCTGGTAAATTCTGACGGATAAATTTCTTAAGTTGTGCTAAATCTTCCTGATGTTCCTCATAACGTTTAATCATTGAAGCAGACAACGGAGCCTTTGTCGTGTTGTCATCTATTGTTAAAATTCCTGATAGCAAAATAGCATCATAAAGATTTTTAGCTGATATAAATAAATCTGCATAATTATCTCCGATTTTTCCAAGTAATTCTCCTAAATCTTCTTCATAAGTATCCTTAGAAAACTGTAGTTTAGCATCTTCGGATAATTTAAAATTTGTTTTAAAGTTTGGCTGTAATCCTAAAGACAAGGCGATAAGATTTCCGAAGAGAGTGTTTTTCTTCTCAGTGGGATAGTATTTTATAAGATTTTCTAAGCGACGCGATTTACTAATTTTTTCTGTCAGAATACTGGAGACACTAATTTCTGATAAATGACTTTCTTCAACTGTCTTATCATATACTTCTACAAAATCGTCAAATAATGTTTGAACATTTGTATTTTCAGCTTTTAGCTGACCTTCAATTAAGAAATGTCCCCGGAATTTAATCATATGCGCTAAAGCTAGATAAATTAAGCGCAAATCAGATTTCTCGGTTGAGTCTGCTAAATGCTTTCGCAAATGAAAAATTGTTGGAAATTTATGGTGATGAGCCTCCTCTTCAGCTTTATTCCCAAAGATTGGATGAGAATCAAATTCTTTGTCATCATTTGTTAAAAACGATTCGTTTAAGCGCTGGAAGAAACTTTCGTCTGCTTTAGCCATTTCTTCAGCAAAAATTTCCTGCAAATATAAAATACGGTTTCTACGACGTGTATATCGACGCCTAGCTGTCCGCTTCAAACGTCTGTCTTTTGCAGTATTACCGCTATCAAACAATAAAGCTCCAAGTAAATTTTTCTTGATATGGCTTTTATCTGTATTTCCCAGAACCTTCATCTTCTTAGCAGGAACTTTGTAGCCATCTGTCACAACAGCCCAACCAACAGAGTTAGTCCCAATATCAAGTCCAATAGAATAAGGTTTTGTCATAATTTTCTCCTTTGAAAATCTCTTGCAAAAAAACAATAAGTATTATACAATATTTGTGTTGGAAACATTCGAAACAACACAGCAAGTTAAAATAAGGTTTATCCGTATCCAACTTGAAAAAGTGAGCACCGATTCGGTGCTTTTATTTTTTATAACAAATATATTATAGCACTATTACGAAAACATTTCACAACTTATTTCTATAAAACCTGAAATACACAAAGAGGGCAGGACTTTCGTCCTGCCCTCTTTCGTTTTAGGAAACCGTACTGTTTGACAAAGCGCTTGAAGGCTGTCTTTTATGAGAAAGAACAGCCAACTGTCTAACAGGCTATTTGAATCTTTACGTTTATATTTTTTCCAATCCTATTATGTTTCTTTCGTCATTCTGTTCGCAAAGCTTCAACTGGATCCTTTCGAGCTGCTACTCGTGATGGCATAAGGCCGGCAAAGACAGTTAAAAGAATGGAAATCACTATGAGAACTATGGCTGCCCATAAAGGAAGTACGGCAATATTATCAATATGCACGGTATTTTTTACGATGGTACTGATAGGGGCATTGAGTAAAAGGGTAATTAAGATACCAAGCAATCCAGCAATTGCTCCTTCAATAACCGTTTCTGCTGTAAAGATACGTACAACATCCTTTTTAGAAGCTCCCATTGCACGCAAAATACCAATTTCTTTTGTCCGCTCAAGCACTGAAATGTAGGTAATAATACCAATCATAATTGATGATACAAGCAAGGATATAGCAACAAAGCCAATCAATACAAAGGTAATGCCATTGACCATAGTCGTTATAGTTGACATCAAAGCTCCCATCATATCAGTGTATTTAAGAACTTTGGACTGTTGATTCTTACGCTTCATCTCTTTGTTATAATCTTTGATAATATTTTTCAGAGATTTTTTATCTTTAAAAGAGGAAGTGTAAAAATTAATTTTTTCAGGACTGGCTGTATCAATAACACCGATTTTTTTAAGATTGTCATCATAAGTCGCTTTTGCATTTTCACTGTAGCGATTAACGTAGGCAGCTAGCTCTTCTGGTGCCATTGAAGCTAGTTTTGAGCGTTGTTCTTTACTTAGATTATTAACCGAAAATTCTTTCTTGCCATTTGAAAAATTTTGGCCTGTAAAAATATTATGTTTTTTATTGGCTCTTTGTTCTTTAACAATCTGGCTGCTATTAATCTTTTGCGAAATATAGTTTGTTAAATCCTGACTGTAGCCGACACCTGTTTCAGAGTTGCTTCCTGTCCCTTCTTTAGGTTTGACAATTCCTACAATTTTAATATTTTCCGAAGAATTGATCAATTTCTTCATAAAATCATTGTTATTAGAACGATCAATCCACACACCAGACTCTTTTTGATAAACAGCTGAATTTATGACAAGCTTATAGGTTCTACCAATTAAATCTTTATAAGCATAACTGCTTGATTTAGCTTTTTTGATATTTTTAGACTTTAATTCATCTACATTTTTAATCCCTAAGCTATACAAGACATAATCGGCAATCTTGTTATTATCATCTGCCATTAGGACAACTTCGTTGTATTTTTTCGGCAAGTGCCCAGAAACGACACGATATTGCGAGTCAATCATCTTTTTATCAGAAGATAATTCCTGCCAAACTTCAATATTGGAGGCAATAGCTCTGATATTAGCTGTTGTATCTTTTAATTCATCACTTAGATTGCTTGGATTTATCGTTTTAACACCTTTTGAGGTATCTGCCGAATAAACCTTAGGTTTTAAATTATAGGAATATTGAATATCTTTAGTGAGAGATTTAAATTTTTTCGAATGCTTTTCAATATAAGATTTAAATGCTTTTAAATCGTTATCAACCACTTGTGTTGAAACCATATTCTTTAACACGTTATTGGTTCCAATTTTTTTCTTATTTTTTTGGCTGTTTCTCTGCTGCTGATTATCATTAGAAATGGAAAAATTAAACGTATTTCCGCTTGCTGAACGATCAATGGTTAAGGGATAGGCTACCAGGGTATCCTCTTGCATTTTATTGATATACCTGCGTACGCCATTAGAAAGCGATAAAATCAAGGCAATGCCGATTATTCCAATAGAGCCTGCAAAAGCTGTTAAAAAGGTTCGCCCTTTTTTTGTCAGTAGATTTCTAAATGAGAGCGACAGAGCTGTTGCAAAAGACATCTTCGTTTTTTTAAATTGCACATCTGAACTTTTCTCATCTTGTTCCTGATAAGGGTTGCTATCAGCAATAATACGGCCATCCAAAAGATTGACAATCCGATTAGAGTAAGTCTCTGCTAATTCTGGATTATGGGTTACCATAATAACAAGACGCTCCTTAGCAATCTCTTTTAGTAAAGCCATAATCTGCACAGAAGTATCCGAATCCAAAGCTCCTGTAGGCTCATCTGCTAACAGGATATCTGGATTATTGACCAAAGCACGCGCTATAGCAACACGCTGCATTTGACCGCCAGACATTTGATTGGGCCTTTTATTAATATGTTCTTCCAAGCCAACTCGCTTCAAAGCATCAGTAGCACGCTGGCGACGTTCTTCCCTTGAAACTCCTGATAATGTCAAAGCCAGCTCAACATTCGCCAGAGCTGTTTGATGAGAAATCAGATTGTAAGACTGAAAAACAAAACCAATCGTATTATTGCGATAACGATCCCAATCTCTATTCTTAAAATCCTTGGTAGACTTTCCATTGATCAATAAATCGCCTGAAGTATATTGATCCAGTCCTCCAATAATATTCAGCAAGGTTGTTTTCCCTGATCCAGATGGCCCTAAAATGGAGACAAATTCATTTGTTCGAAAATTAATAGTGATATCATCTAAAACAGTTTGTTTACCATTAGCAACTCTGTAAACCTTGGTTATTTGCTTTAATTCTAACATCAAACAGCTCCTTTTCCATAATTCACTATCATTTTAAACACTTAACTCTAAAATTTCAACAAAATATTAGAAAATATACTTATTTTTAAATTGTTTGTAAAAAAGCAAGCACAAATGACCCGCTTAATGCTTACTTTTTGGAGGAGGCATTTTCCATAACAAACTGAAAAGACAGCACTCATACAAAATAAAAAACAGCAAAAAGCAATGAAGGAAAAAATTTTCCGGCAAAATAGTAATCACTGGATCTGTGTTAGGATTAAAAAGCCAACTGGAATCACCTACAAACAGCACTTGATGAAACAGTGTAAAAAAACGATCAAAACCTAAGACAAAGGCTAAAGCCAACAAAATAAAGGGAGCTAGAGCAACTATCTTTAAAAGAGGCCGATAGATTAGGCCAAAGCCTTTAAAGAGAACATTTTTCAAAAAAAAGAATAGAGCAGGCAGGCTGACGATTGTTAGCAGCTGAACCAAATGAAATAACCATTTGACCTGCTCAAAATGATGCAGAGCGCTTTGAGAAGAAGGAAAATCAGGCATTGTTAAAGTCTTTTGGAAAGGATTCGTCAAATACTCCATCAAAATATTAAAATTATGCTGGATCTTATCCCCCTTCATAGAAACAGCAGTTTCCAAATGCTGCCAAGAAATTTCCAAAGGATAGAAAAGCCAAGCTAAATAAATAGTTGCAAGAATAGAAAAAGCTAATACAAATAGAATGGTCAGTCCAAAAGAAATATTATTTTTCATCAAAATGCCACTCCGCAAGACTCGATAAAACAAAATCTGGCTGAATAGGCAGATCAGCTACTTCTTCAGGTTTGGTAAAGCCTGTTGTCACCAAAAGAGTAGCCATATCATTTTTAATACCTGCCCTAATATCTGTCAGGTAATTATCCCCCACCATAATAGCTTCATGACGCTGTACACCTAAACGCTCCAGTGATTTATTCATAATCACTGCTTCAGGTTTACCAATAATAATAGGCTTAACTCGTGTTGCTTTTTCTAAAAGCGTTAGGATAGAACCTGCTCCTGGCAGCAATCCACGTTCTGTCGGGATATTAAGATCTGGATTAGTACCGATAAAAACAGCCCCTTTTTGGATCGCCAAAGTTGCTAGCGTTAATTTTTCATAAGTCAAATCTGTATCCAAACCAACCACAACATAAGCCGGATTTTCGGTGTCTTCAAGATAGCCTGCCTCAGCAACAGCTGTCTTTAATCCTGTTTCACCAACGACATAAGCTGTTTTCCCACGCTTCATATCGTTCATGTAATCAATAGTCGCTAAAGTTGCAGTGTAAATGGTTTCTAGCGGTGTTTGAATATTAAAAGAAGCTGCCAGCATTTCCTGAATCATTTCAGGGGTGCGTGTTGTATTATTCGTCACTAAAACATAAGGAATTTGTCTTTCCTGCAGTCTTTTAATAAAATCTTCTCCAGCAGGGATTCTATCCTTCCCTTTATAAATGGTTCCATCAAGGTCAATCAGGTAGCCCTTATATGTCATACTTATAACTCCTTTAATCTATTAAAGTTTTCCAATCATCAGTTTGATAAGCAGCAAAGCACATTTGGATCTGGGCTTCATTTGTTTTTGCCTGAGCAAGTACTGGAAGCTTATCCAAACTAAAATAGCGGCTGGCTATCGTTTCAAGATTCTCTGTAAAAGCACCGCCAGTCACATGGCAAAGCGAAAAAATTTTACAAATCTTATAAGCATAAAGCTCTTGATTGTGCTTGTCTCTGTCTTGTATAGCTATGACTTTATCTAAAACCGCATCTAATCCTGCCTCTTCTTTGACTTCCTTAAGAGTATTTTCCATCACCGATTGATCCACATCGCACCAACCGCCAGGCAAAGCCCAAGTGCCATCTCTTTCTTGGACAAGGAGGATCTTTTCATCTTTAAAAATAGCGGCACGGGTATCAATCTTTGGTGTCTGATAGCCGGTCTCATTGGCAAAAAGGTTTTTAATCTTCTTTTCAGGTAAATCAGAAAGAGATGCCATCATCTTGACAGTCAAAGTCCTAATTTCTTCAAAGCGTTCAATATCATATTTATCTTTCCCATAGGCTAAACCTGCCTGAGCCAGTGACTGCAGACGAACCAGCCAATCTATCCATTCATTGTTTTGCATTGGGTAATCCTATCATTTATACTTCTTCCCACTGCGTAATAGCTTGGGCATTAAGCTGTCCGTTGGAAGTAATTTCATGCTTAGTGATCAAGCCATCTTGTTCCCAGCGTGAAGCAATATCATTTCCATATTGAATTTCTTTGACATATTTAAGATTAATTTTTTGAGGTATGTGGGTCTTTAAAAAAGTAAAATCAAGCACATCATACATCCATTCAAGATAGCGGCTGTTGTTAACATGGCCATTAACATCTAAGTCAAAGTAACGTACATGATACAGCGTCTCGGCTGCCTTTTCCAGTGCTCTATATTTGGGTCCTCGTAAGATTTTTCTGATCTTCTCAGACTCATACGGTGCTATTAAATCTTCTGGGACTTCATGCACTTTACGTGTATCATAATCCATGAGAACAAAAGTCGAAAAAATAGTCATCATCTTTTCTCCCTTTTTGTCATAAATTCTAAATTCCCGATAGCAAAAATAGCGGTTATAAGATAAGGGTTCTGTCTCAATCTCAACGATCTCATTAAATTGCGGCAAGCGATCAATAATCACTTCATGTTCGGAAACAACCCAAACTAAATTGTAATCTTTAAAAATGCGCTCATCCCCTAAGCCCAGCTCAACGGACTGATCACTTGCTATCTGCAAGGCTATTGATAAAATGTGAGGCAGTTTGACATGATGATTAATATCACTTTCATAAAAAGGTATTTGATAAGATGTTCTGTATTTTTTCCCCATGATTCCTTTTACTCCAAAATAAATTTTTCAGCAACAGTATCTCCTAAAAAGAGGCCTTTTTTGCTCATTCTCATTTGATCTTTTTCTACTATAATCAGGCCGTCCTTTTTTAGCTCATCAATCACTTGGCCATATATATCTGTCAGAGGCAGGCCAAATTTTTCTTCGAACCGTTTAATAGAAATACCCGATTTTTTCCGTAAACCTAAAAAGATTTCTTCTTCCATTTTCTCAGTCTGGCTCAGCTCTTCTTCTTGAAGCCTAGCATGTCCTTCTTCTGCAATAGCTTTTAAATAGTGCTGAATAGGGCCTCGATTGCGATAGCGGATACCTTTGACATAGCCAGAAGCTCCTGCGCCGCAGCCAAAATATTCTGCATTATCCCAATACATCAGATTGTGCCGACTCTCAAAACCAGGCTTAGTAAAATTAGAAATTTCATAATGTTCAAAACCATTGTGTTCAAGTTCACCAATGATATATTCAAACATTTCAGCTTCTAGGTCCTCTGCCGGTAGATTGAGTCTGCCGCGCCGCATTTTATTCATAAAAACAGTATGATGCTCCAAAATTAAACTGTATAGACTTAAATGCGGGACTTCAAGTGCCAAGGCTTTTGAAACATTCTCCTTGACATCAGCCATAGTTTGATTAGGCAAGGCATAAATAAGGTCAATGGAAATATTGTCAAATCCAGCTTTTTTTAAACTAGCAATACTTTCATAAATCTGATCTTCATTGTGTCCGCGTCCAATTTGTTTAAGATATTTATCATTGAAAGTCTGCACACCAAGAGAGATGCGGTTGACAGCCGACTGCTTCAGCACTGCTATTTTATCTGGCGTCAGATCTCCCGGGTTAGCTTCAATGGTGAATTCTTCCATCTGGTCAAGATTAAGATTCCTAGACAGATTAGTCAGCAAATAATCTAGCTGCACAGCAGAAATAGCTGTCGGCGTGCCACCGCCAATATAAAGTGTCCGCAGATTTTTAATTTGGTAGTAATCGTTAAACTCCTTTATTAAGGCTTTTAAGTAAGCATCAACCGGCTGGTTTTTAATAAAAACTTTTGAGAAATCACAGTAATAACAAATTTGTGTACAAAAAGGGATATGTACATAAGCTGATCTAGGTTTTTGATACATGTCCTTATTTTATCACTTTTTAAGTCAAAATGGGGTATTATGTGATGATTTAATGACTTGACAGAAAAAAGTAGACAGTGTATACTAATAAAAAGTGGACAATGTATACTTTTTTGGAGGAAATGGATGAAACGCAATACAGCCCAATTGAAAGAAAGATTAATTCAGACAGGTATTGAAGAAATCAAAGAGCATGGTATTGATCAGCTCTCAATGAGAATCGTTGCTAAATCCTGCGGTGTCACTCACGGCACTCCCTACCGGCATTTTAAAAGTAAGGAAAATTATCTAAGAATCGTTCTGACACATTTGTCCGTCTTTCTTAATCAGGAGGTCAGGCAAGGCATTGATCGGAAAACTTCAGCTCGAAATCAACTGACTCAAATGGGATTTAATTTCATCGCCTTTGCTAAGCGTTATCCTTACTTTTTTGAAGCTCTTTTCATTAAATTTCCTTTCAAGTATATGAAAGTTACTCAGGATACTATTTTGTTAGATTCTGATTTGCCGGGATTTGATGAATTTAAACGTATTGTTTTAGATCTCCGCAAAGAAGAGCATTTTAACAACAGCGAAGCTGAAACACTCTTTCACTTTTGGAGTTTTATCTCAGGACTAGCTATTCTGGCTAATAGTCCTATTGGACAGGATCTTGACAGTCATGCTGTCCAAACTACTATTGACCATATGCTTACTATCTATATTAAAGGAGAAAAGTCATGAACATTCTAATTATTTATGCACATCCTAGCCACCAAAGTTTTAATGCTGCCATTCTAAAACAGATTCAAAACAATCTTAATTCGCAGCACCATCTTAAAGTTTTAGATCTTTATGCAGAGAAATTTGATCCGGTCCTTATCTTTGATGATCAGCATCGCCGCCGCGATCTAGATAAAGTTGCTGAAATGGAAGCTTACCGTCAGCTAATATCTTGGGCTGATCATTTGATCTTTATTTTTCCTATTTGGTGGAGCGGCATGCCTGCTATTCTCAAAGGCTTTATTGATCGTGTTTTTGCGTCTGGCTTTGCTTACTCTTACAAAGGAAAAGGGATGGTTGGCCATCTCAAGGGTAAGACTGCTTGGATTATCTCAACACATAATACACCATCTTTCTTTCTGCCTTTTGTTCAAGACTATGGTATCGTTTTAAAAAGACAAATCTTAGGTATGTGCGGTATCAAGCCTTGCAAACGCACTTCGCTTCCTTATTTAAGAGCTAGCAGTGCTAAACAGCGTCAAAAAATGCTGGAAAAAATTGCTAAAAGGGCCCGTGATATCTAAAGAAGATGACAGCAATAACAGCTACCTTTATCAGGAGAGGCCGAGACAGAAACAGCCATGATGGCTGCACCCTCACCCACAGAAAAAGTGTAATCGTAAAAATTACGTATAAAAAGTCCCCAGCTCTAAGTATTTTTATCGTTTTACTTGCAAGATACAGTGGTTGCTTGGATAGCTCCTCAAAAACTGGAAGGGCAATTATTTAGCAAAAGGAGGGACTTTTCCATCCTGCATTTAAAAATAAAAAAGATTCTATGCTTATATTTTTGTAAGCATAGAATCTTTTTTATTGTCATCTCTATTTTTAAATACCAATTTTAGTTTGAATAACTTTTGCAATGGTATCCACATAATAATCTACTTCATCGATGCTGGGAGCTTCTGCCATCACACGCAATAAAGGTTCTGTTCCGCTTGGACGAACAAGAATTCTGCCATCCTCTCCCATCTCAGTCTCCATTTTTTTAATAATCTGAGCAATCTCAGGGATTTCCATTACCTTATCTTTCATGCTATTTTCAACACGGATGTTAACTAATTTCTGAGGATAGACAGTCACTTCAGCTGCCAGCTCAGAAAGAGGTTTCCCTGTTTCTTTCATGACTTTAGTCAGCTGAATCGCTGTTAGCTGACCGTCACCAGTAGTATTATAATCCATGATAATAACATGGCCAGATTGCTCCCCGCCAAGATTGTAGCCTAAACTACGCATCTTCTCAACAACGTAACGATCGCCAACTGCTGTAATTTCTTTATTAATATTCTCACGATCCAAGGCCTTATGAAAACCAAGGTTAGACATAACAGTTGTCACGATCGTATTTTTAGCTAATTCTCCTCTTTCTGACAGATACTTGCCAATGATATACATAATTTTGTCACCATCAACAATTTCCCCATTTTCATCTACAGCAATGAGGCGGTCACTATCGCCATCAAAAGCCAGTCCAACAGCTGAAGCAGACTCTCTAACTATTGCCTGTAAATTTTCTGGATGGGTCGATCCCACACCATCATTAATATTAAGCCCATCAGGCTCATCGCCTATAACGGTGATATTAGCATTTAGGTCAAGAAAAACATGGCGAGAAGAAGCAAAGGCTGCACCATTTGCTGCATCAATAGCGACCGCCATTCCTTCAAGGTCTACTCCCGATGAAACAAGGAACTTTTCATACTTTCTTACCCCTTCTGGATAGTCCACTAATTTTCCTAAACCATCAGCACTTGGCCGCGGTAAATGATCGCTTTTCGCATCAAGCAAGGCTTCAATCTCTAATTCACGCTCATCATCTAATTTAAAACCATCGCTTCCAAAAAACTTAATGCCATTATCTAAAGCAGGATTATGACTAGCAGAAATCATAACTCCTGCACTCGCTTTTTCTGTTCGAACCAAATAAGAAACACCAGGTGTTGCAAGAACTCCAAGCGTATAGACTTCAATACCAACTGATAAGAGTCCTGCTACCAAAGCACTTTCAAGCATTTGTCCAGAAATTCGTGTATCACGCGCTACAAAAACTGTCGGTTTGTCTTTTTCATGCTGGCTGAGTACATAGCCGCCAAAACGTCCTAATTTAAAAGCTAATTCCGGCGTTAATTCGACATTGGCTTCACCACGTACACCATCTGTACCAAAATATTTTCCCATAATTTTTTGATGCTAGGCATCTTCCTCCATTTTACATTCGTTTAGATTATAATATTATTTCTTCTTAGCTGTCAACTTAACAGAGACTTTGTTTGGACTGACTTTAAGGTGATTCCCAGCCGAAAGATTAACAGTCTTTGTTGTATCTTTGCTGACATCTGAGATATCGACTTTAACTTTTATACTATTGATTTTGTCAAGATCTTCTTGTTTTCCAAAAACAACGGCTCCTTTAGTGTCTAATTCATAACGAATATCGGACACATTATCCTTCATTTGCCCTGTTAATTCTACGACGATTGGAACTGTTTTAGATAATTCCGCAACTTCTACATTCAGCTGCGTTTTAGTAGGATTAATAATGCTTGGCAAAATCTTTCCATTGCTTGAGACCGCCTGCAGTGTTACAGAACCACTATAATTCTCTGATAAAATTTTATTATCTGGCAAAGCTGCAATAACATGATCAATTTGGCTGATTGTAGCCTCATCACTTGTTACTTTAACCTCTGAGACACCCGTCTTTATATTTTTTAATTGATAGCCGCCAGCTAATTGATTAGCTGAAACCTGTCCCTCAACAGGAAAGGTTTTTGTCTGCTTTTTACCGACGGTTACAGTGATATTAGCCGGCGATGTTTCTGCAGTTACTCCATCTGGAAGATTTTTCACTTCCAGCGGAAACTTTCTTGTCCCTTCAGTGGCTTTAGTCAAATCAGCCACCACTTTAAAATTTCTGGTATCGCTATTAATTTCAGAGTCCAATTTTACACGATTGGTAGAGGTTAAGTAAACCTCAGTATCATAAGAATAGCCACTAATAAAAAACTTATCGCTGTCATACTTAATATCAATAGGGACATTTTCTAAAGTATGGCTGTACGTCTGCAGGAGACCTTTAGGCTGATTTTTAGACCCATAATTAACAGAATTAGCTGTTAAAAACAAAAGAACAGCAAAAAAGACCGAAACAATAATAAGACCAATTTTTTTGGTAAAAATACGTCTAACCATGCTTTCTACCTCCAAACAATTGTTTGAACCAGTTTTTCTTAGTTTCTTCTTTTACAAAGTGCTCACGTAATATCTTTTCAAAGGCCTCAAGGGATAAATCGTGAAAAAATTCCCCCTTATAAGCTACAGAGATGGCTCCTGTCTCCTCAGAGACAACAAAGGTAAAAGCATCAGATGCTTCTGATAAACCAATAGCTGCACGGTGTCTGGTTCCAAATTCCTTAGAAATACTGCTTGATTCTGAGAGCGGAAGATAGGCACATGAAACCGCAATTTTATTTCCTTTGACAATAACAGCACCGTCATGCAATGGTGTATTTGGAATAAAAATGTTAATCAGTAATTCTCCTGAGATATCAGCATCTAAAGGAATTCCCGTCGAAATATATTCATTTAGGGTCTGGGTTTCTTCAACCGAAACAAGCGCTCCAATTTTGCGCGGGCTCATATAACTAACAGCTTTAACAAAAGAAGTAACAATTTTTTCTTCATCACTTAGCTGCTGGGTCTGGATCAAGGTTCGAGGTGTCCGGCCAAAACGCTCCAATCCGGAGCGTATTTCAGGGGCAAATATAATAACACCCGCAATAACACCATAAGTGATAACCTGATTCATTAAAAAGGCAATTGTTGTCAGACCTAAAAGTTCTGCTATAAATTTAAATAGAACAAAAAGAACAACACCTTGAACTAAGGACATAACCTTCGTTCCGGCTAACGCCTTAATAAATTTATAAATCGCCCAGGAAACAATAGCAATATCAATGATATGTACTATTATAGTTAATGGACTATCAAACAAACTGGCCCAAAATTGGTTACTTAGATTAAACAAACTACTCATACAATTTAACTTTCACTTTATTAATATAGAGGTCTATGGCACACCTTATTATTATATCACTTTTCAGGCAATTTTACTCTAGCGCAAACTGATTTTTTTATGATAGAATAAAGACATGACTTTTAAAACAACACTAGGAATTCTAGCAGGAAAAACGTCCCATTTTATCCTCAGTAAATTAGGACGCGGTTCTACCCTGCCTGGAAAAATCGCTCTGAAATGCGATAAAAATATCTTAAACAGTTTAGCTAAAGATTATGAGATCGTTGTCATTACAGGCACTAACGGCAAAACACTGACCACTGCTTTGACGGTCGGAATTTTAAAAGAAGCTTACGGTGAAGTTCTTACGAACCCCAGCGGTGCTAATATGATTACTGGTATCACCTCTGCTTTTTTAACAGCTAAAAAGACCAAGAACAGCAAACAAATAGCTGTTTTAGAAATTGATGAAGCCAGCCTTCCTAAGATTACAGAATACTTAAAACCAAGCCTTTTTGTTTTTACTAATATTTTCCGGGATCAGATGGATCGTTACGGTGAAATTTATACGACTTATCAAATGATTTTAGATGGTGCCGCAAAAGCGCCTCAAGCCACTATTCTTGCTAATGGTGACAGTCCGCTTTTCAATTCAGCCAAAGTGATTAATCCTATTTATTATTATGGCTTTGATACCAAAAAAGAAAAATTAAAGCCAGCTCATTATAATACAGAAGGCGTACTTTGCCCTAAATGCCAAAAAATCTTAAAATATAAACTGAATACCTATGCTAACTTAGGTGATTATATTTGTGAAAACTGTGGTTTTAAGCGTCCGTCTTTAAACTATTCACTGACTGAACTTAAGAAAATTACAAATACAAGCGCCGAGTTTACCATTGATCAGCAAAACTATAAGATCAATGTCGGCGGTTTATACAATATCTACAATGCCTTAGCTGCCGTTTCAGTAGCCGAATTTTTCCAAGTTCCTCCTGAAAAAATTAAGAAAGGCTTTGATAAAAGCCGTGCCGTTTTTGGCCGTCAGGAAACCTTTAAAATTGGCGATAAATCCTGTACACTAGTTCTTATCAAAAATCCAGTAGGCGCTAGTCAGGCTCTCGATATGATCAAATTAGCTCCCTATCCTTTCACCTTATCTGTTCTGCTGAATGCTAATTATGCTGATGGGATCGATACGAGCTGGATTTGGGATGCTCATTTTGAAAATATCTTAGATATGGATATTCCTCACATTTTTGCAGGAGGTGTTCGCCATTCCGAAATCGCTCGCCGCTTGCGCGTCACTGGCTATGATGAGGATAAAATTATACAGGCAGAAAAACTAGAAGATATTATGCAGCTTATTGAAAATCAAGAAACAGAGCATGCTTATATCTTAGCAACCTACACGGCTATGCTAGAATTTCGTGAAATTTTAGCCAACAGACATGCTGTCGGAAAGGAGATGCGCTAAATAAATGGTTTACACTTCTTTAAAATCTCCTGAAAATCAGGACTATGCTTATTCTCTAAATGTGGCTCATCTCTATGGCAATCTTTTAAATACATATGGCGATAATGGCAATATACTGATGATGAAATATGTGGGTGAAAAATTATCTGCTCAGATGACTTTTGATATTGTCTCTATCGAAGATCCGTTCGATGAGCACCATTATGATCTTATTTTCTTTGGCGGCGGCCAGGACTATGAACAATCTATTGTCGCTAAAGATTTACCAAATAAAAAAGAAAATCTTGCCCGTTTCATTGAAAATGAAGGTGTCGGCCTTGCTATCTGCGGTGGTTTCCAGCTTTTAGGACAGTATTACATCCAAGCTGACGGTCAAAAGATCAACGGTATCGGTGTTATGGGACACTATACACTTAACCAAGATAATAATCGCTATATTGGTGATATCAAAATTTATAATGAGGAATTTAAGGAAACTTATTATGGTTTTGAAAACCACCAAGGACGGACTTTCCTGTCAGAGGATGAAAAACCACTGGGAAAAGTTATTTATGGAAACGGCAATAATAAAGAAGACGGTACAGAAGGTCTGCATTACAAAAATATTTTCGGGTCTTACTTTCACGGACCTCTTCTCTCGCGCAATGCTAACCTTGCTTATCGCTTAGTCTCTACTGCTTTAAAAAATAAATATGGCCAAGATATCCAACTTCCTGACTATCAAGATATTTTAAATAAGGAAGTTGCCGAAGAATATGATGATATTAAAAGTAAGGCAGAATTTAAATGATCAAAAAAGGAAATAGAAATTGATCGAACAGCTATCAATTTCTATTTCCTTTTCCTTTTAGATGAAACGTTAAAAAATTAAAATAATTGGTTTAACCAAACTATAGAGGTATATCCAATTCAAATATTTAATATTTTTCCAGTTCTTCAGACAATGTCTCCCATTCTTTCATAAGCCTTTCTTGACAATCACTCAAGTTATCTAGTTCTTTTTGGAGCTCTATAAGCTGCTGAGCTTCATTTATTTGAGTCATCTGCAACGACAGCTCTTTTGTTTCTCGCTCAGCTTCCTCTAATTGATTTTCAACCTCTTCAATACGGCGCCTTAGCCTGCGGATTTCTTTTTGGCTGGCCTTTTGATTTTTATAATTGTCTGCAGAGGAAGATTTAGTACTAGAAGTTTCTTCTGCTTTAACTTGAGTATTTTTAGTATTTTCTTCTTGTTCATATTTTTTCATGAGATAATAATCATAATCACCCAAATATAGATGAGATTCTTTTTCAGAAATTTCTAAGACTTTAGTTGCCAAACGATTGATAAAATAGCGGTCATGGCTAACAAATATAAGTGTCCCATCAAAATCGATTAAAGCTTTTTCAAGAACTTCTTTACTATCAATATCCAAATGAGTTGGTTCGTCAAGACAAAAGGTTATTATTTTCCATTGACAATTTTGCTAAAAGCAAACGTGCCTTTTCACCTCCAGACAGCATATTGACAGTCTTTTGAACATCATCGCCAGAAAAAAGAAAAGCTCCTAGACAATTACGAATATCTAGCTCCAGCTTTGTCGGAAAAGCAGACCATAGTTCTTCTAATACAGTATTTCCAGGAGTCAGGCTGGACTGCGTCTGATCATAATACCCCATTTGAACATTGGCTCCGTATTTTACTTCTCCCTGGATGAAAGGCAGTAAGCCAACGATAGATTTTATCAGTGTTGATTTGCCAATACCATTTGGTCCCACAATAGCCAGAGCATCTAACTTTTTGACGTCTGCATTAATAGGACCAGACAAACTGATGCCATCATAACCAATCGCAGCATCAGTAAGATTTAAGACCTCATTGCCTGAAGGTTTATCCGCTTTAAAAGTCATGTCTGCAGACTTAGCATATCCCTCAGGTTTTTCTAAACGTTCCATTTTTTCTAATTGTTTACGGCGTGATTGGGCTCTTTTAGTCGTTGAAGCACGGACGATATTACGCTGGACAAAATCTTCTAATTTAGAAATTTCTTTTTGCTGTTTTTCAAATAGTTTCTCTGCAGCTAACAGTTTTTGAGCCTTCTGATCCATGAAATGAGAATAGTTTCCTATATAGCGATCTAAGGAATGCTTCGTCAAATCTAAAGTTACAGTAGTCACCTTATCCAAAAAATAACGGTCATGGCTAACAATAATCAAGGCTCCTTGATAGTGTGTTAAATAATTCTCCAGCCAAGCTATTGTCTCAATATCCAAATGGTTGGTTGGTTCATCCAAAACCAAAAGTTCAGGTTTTTCTAAAAGCATTTTTGCTAAAGCCAAACGGGTATTCTGACCGCTAGATAAATCAGCAATCCGCATTGACCACATCGTTTCATCAAATTTAAAACCATTTAAGATAGCTTTAATCTCATTTTCATAAGTAAAGCCGCCTCTTTGCCGAAAGTCTTCAGACAGTTTGTCATAAGTATGCATCAAATCTTCTAGCTCAACAGCCTCTACTTCACCCATCTTCATTTCCATATGGCGAAGCCGTTCTTCATCTTTTCTTAAATCCTCAAAAACATGAAGCATTTCATCAAAGATAGTTTTAGAAGAATCTAAGCGGCTGTTTTGAGCTAAATAAGATAAAGACAAATCTCTTTTTTTATCAATGCTTCCTGCGCTGGCTCTTTCTTCTCCAACTAATATTTTTAAAAGTGTTGATTTGCCAGCACCATTGGGACCAACTAAAGCTATTCGATCATGCTGAGCAACCTGTATTGTAATATTATCAAAGAGCACTTCTCCTGAAAAAGAACGCTCAAGTTTATTTCCTTGTAAAATAATCATATCTTTATTCTATCAAAACTTACCCTTCTAAGCTAGTTTCCATCTACATAAAAAAGACAGCCTTAGCTATCTTTTTTCATTATTTAATCAGACAGAACAGCCATCGTTATTAAAGCAGAATCATAATAATTTGTTTTTGATAAGCCCTTAATAAAGATGTTTTTTTCCTGCTGGTGAAGCCGTTCATACTGATGTCCCAAAGTTTTAGCTGCATAAAAGACAGGAGCTTCAAAGCTGGCCGATTTATGATTGACCAAACGCTTACCGTTTAACTGATAACCTCCATAAATCACTTTTTCATCCATGAAGAAATTCATCATCTTCTTTAAAATTTTTCGGCCTTTTTTGTTATGACTGCGAGCTAGATTATAAGGCATGCGGCAAGCATTATAGTAGTAATCACCATCATAGGCGCTGGCTACAAGATTAGCTTTTGCAGCCTTTATTTCTCCAGATTCACGAACCCACATAAAATCAGGGACTAGTCCGGTATTATGCTGATTGCTCATTTTTTCCAAACTTGCTAGCATTGATGATTTAATAGACTTCCACGTCGAATCATGGCTAAAATCGTAAAAAGTATCAAACTGTTCAGGTAAAATATCAGAAGTCCTTACAAGATCATAGTAATCCGTTCCTTTTACGGCCCAATTCCCTACAGTCAAAGACTTTGTTTCTGCATTATAATTATAAGCTAAAATATCTTTCAAAAGCAGCCTAGCTTGTTTTTTATATTCAGCTGCCTTATCAGACCAAAGCGCTGCTGCTTTTATCAGAGCATAAGCAATGTATAAGTCGCCATCTGTCGCACTATTTTCAGCATCTTTAACCGTACCGTCTGTCTTAACTTTTTGCTGCCAAGACATTAATTGTGTCTTAGCTGTCCGATGATCCATATAGTAACGATACAGTCTGTCAAATTCTTTCTTTGTATTAACACCTTTCTTAGCAGCTTCTACTGCTATGAACATACCATAGCCTTGACCTTCTGACAGCGCTGTGACATCTGTATCAGTTGTTGCTGTTTTTACATAAGCTTCTTTTCCCTGCGTAACAACATAGTATTTAGACCACTTTTTATAAGTATCTTTTTGCATATCATCAGTTCCCTTAATTCGAATAAAGTAAAAACCAACAATCATTGACAGCAACAAAAGTACGAGCCAAATGTATTTTAATTTCTTTTTTTTCACTTTTCTCTCCTCTAGCCTGCAAATCGTTTTGTTTTAACCCATTTTGTACCCTCGCGGCGCAAAATTTTATCCATAAGAACTGAAAAAACAGAAGAAATGGATACTATGATAAAGAGCTGGGTGTAAGTAAAGTAAGCTAACAGAGCAATCCAAATTTGTTTAACGGTTGCCTGACCATATTGAGTAGCTTGAGAAATAGAAACCTGCAAAAGGTAAAGCAGAATCATCAAAAACCAATTAAAGAGCAATAATTGTGCCATATAAATATTATTAGAATCAAAAGCAAAAGGCACTTGGACACCAGGTTTGAAGAAACCGATCACTAAAGCTATTAAATTAGCAAAAAAGAGAATATCAGAGAGAACAATTGCTGCATTAAACCAAAAGAAAGTACAAGTATAATAGAAAACTTCCCATTTTACACGCCAATTGCCACGGCCGAAAAGATGTTTGAAATTGGCAATAACAACCTCATAATTTCCTTTAGCCCAGCGTTTTCTCTGTAAATAATAAGACTTAAGAGTTTCGGGTTCTTGCTGAAAAGCTTCTGAATTATGCGCCAAAGCAATCAGCTTGCCGCTTTGCATAATTTTAAAAGAAATATCTGTATCTTCTGTCAGCGCACCATTTCGCCATCCGCCGATACTTTTAACAAATTCAGTATTAATAATAAAGTTTGTTCCTGGAATACGTCCAATCTTTCCCAAATGCCACATCCCTACATGCAAAACCCTTTGTGTCACCACAATTTCTTGGTTGATACATCGTGTTAAAAAATTCTGATTGGCATTGCGTGTTTTGTTGCGTCCAAAAGCTGCCACATGGCGCTTAGGATCTTCCATAACTTTTTGCACCAGAAAATAAAGAGCATTTTTCTCAGGCATCGCATCCGCATCATAAACACAGATATAGTCTCCCTTAGCCATTTTTAAAGCGTCATTTAAGACACCTGCTTTTCCGCCAGTACCGCTGCGATTAATCAAAGTAACATCACGGTCAGCATATTGAGGCAGATTTTTAATTTTTTGCATTTCCTGATAAGTTTTGTCTTCGCAATTATCTGCAAAAAGAAGAATTTCAACTTTATCTTTAGGATATTTCATATCCAAAATAGCTTGAACAGTCTGAGCAATGACTACATCTTCATTGTGAGCCGGAACAACCACAGTCACCACAGGATACTCATCTAAAGGGCTGAGATCAACGTCAAAGTTACTGTGTTTAAACCAAAAATGAACCGCTGACATCAGGATAATCAAGGCCATAGCTAAAGAAGACCAAATAGAAATTAAACTGATAATCATTAAAATCTGACTAATCATCATCCACCGCCTTAAAATTTTTGTTAACACGCTCTAAAATAATCAAATAACAGATAAACAATAGGATAAAACAGACTGCAAAAAAAAGACTGATCCCTAAACCAATATTGAAAAATAAATTTGTTAGATTCATCGTTTTCTCTTTCTTAATACTCTACAATAATATGGGTTTCCAAAAGACGCTCCAGCCTTTTGATAAGATCTTCATAGTAAGCATAACGTTTCCAATTTTTATGATTAATGGCTTGATAAGCATACTGAAACTGAATCTCATGCATGCTGCTTTCATTGTTAAAACGCAGTCTGCTAAGATTAATACTAATTTCTTCTTCAAGGCTAAGATGCCAATCAGGGTAAGATTTTGTCTGGACTAGAAGAAACAAACCATTTCTTAAATAAAAGAGACGATCACTATCATATTTGGATCTAAGAATAGCACGGTTTATCCTTTTTATAGTAGCATAATATTCTTTAGGCTGTGTTTGCTTAAATTGCTCTGCATGAGCCCATCTGACTAACATGGTCTGAATAGTAATATCTTCAGAACGCTTAGCTTTACGAGCATAGTATTCATAGTAGTTTTTAGCTTTTGAAATTTGTACAGCAATAGCATCTTTTTTCTCTAAAATAAAACCTTCTATTTGATCAGCAGCAAACAAGACAAGCGGGAAAGCAAAAATTAAGATGATACGATCCCACATTTGAAAATAAGAAATACCAATAGTCAGCATGAATGATGCAATGACAATCGAAAATAATTCTGTCCAGGCTACTAATAAATCAGTTAAAAACCACGGTGTTACAATAGCTATCAAGATCAAAAAAGCATAAATTCCAAACACAAGAAAGCCATAGTGAAGGGCAGTATACAAACTAAGGCTAACTGTTAGGATCAACAATATCAGATGGAAGAAAAGGGACAATAAACGCTTCATTTAATTACTCCCCCATTCCAAAATCTTCAGGCCTGTGACTGCCTTTAAAATAATGGGCAATAGCTTCTAAAATTCTTTCTGAAGCAAAACCATCTCCATAAGGATTTTTCGTTTGTGCCATTTTTTGATAGTCTGCTTTATTATCCAATAATTGAATCATAGCCTTTCTAACATCTTCTTCATTCGTTCCGATTAATTTTAAAGTACCTGCTTCAACACCTTCAGGACGTTCTGTTGTATCACGTAAGACCAAAACAGGTTTACCAAGCGATGGGGCCTCTTCCTGAACACCGCCAGAGTCGGACATAATAAAATAGCTCTTATTAGCTAAATTATGAAAATCAGCGACATCAAGCGGTTCTATTAAGTGTACCCTTTTAGTATCTGCCAAAATATCTTGGGTCACTTTTTGAACCGCCGGACTGAGGTGAACAGGATAGACAACTTCAAGATCAGGATACTGATCAAGTACAGATTTGATGGTTGTAAAAACACGGCGCATCGGTTCTCCCTGATTTTCACGGCGGTGCATAGTAAGTAATATCATCCTGTTTTCAGGATTAATCTGATCCAAAACCGGATGATGATAATCATCTTTGACTGTTAAATCTAAAGCATCAATAGCAGTATTTCCTGTAACGAAAATATACTCTTTAGGATGATTTTCTTTGAGGAGATTTTCCCGGCTTTGATAAGTAGGTGCAAAATAGAGATCAGACACTACATCTGTTATCTGACGGTTTACTTCTTCTGGAAAAGGGGAAAGCTTATCCCAGGTTCTAAGACCAGCTTCAACATGACCAACTTTAATTTGATTATAAAAGGCAGAGATACTAGCAGCAAGAGTAGTCGTCGTGTCGCCATGGACCAAAATAATGTTTGGCTCTTCTGTCTTTAAAATGGAATCAAGATGGGTCAAAACATTTGTCGTAATGGTAGACAGTGTTTGCTGCTTGCTCATAATATTCAGATCATAATCTGGTTTTATATCAAATGTTTCCAAGACTTGATCCAGCATCTCTCTGTGCTGAGCTGTTACAACAGTTACAGGCTCAAACTGATCAGAATGGTTTTTCAGAGCTCTGATCAAAGGAGCCATTTTAATTGCTTCTGGTCTTGTACCAAAAACAAGCATAACTTTAATTTTCTTCATGTTTCCTCTTCATGATAATCAAAATTTAATGTAAAGCTAATCAATACATCTTTAATAGAATATCACTAACTTATTACAAATTCAATACAATTTGCTCCTATTTATCTTAAAACAATTTCATTTATTTTATTAAAAAATTAAAAAAATGCTTATAAAATAAGGGCCATTTCCTATTTTTTCAATTAATTATATATATTTGATAAAAATGAGTTTACAATAAAATTTCTCTAATAAAGTAATATTAAAATGCTGTAAATGAATTACAGCATTTTAATTATGGTATTTATATTAAATAAAAATGTGGGTTTCTAATATTAATAAATTAGGACGAATAAAGCTTTTTAACGGCAGCAATATCATCAGGCTGAATACCATGATAAGAACCCGATGATTCCATTACAGAAGCTTCACTGTCATTGTGGTTAAGTCCAATAGCATGGCCAAGTTCATGTTCTGCTGTATGGATAATCCTTTCTTGCGTATAACCATACTGTTCATTCAATAGATAATAAGTATTGAGCTTAACGTCCACATGGCTGATACGATTGGTTAGCGCATTTGTCTGTGTTTCTGCTACTCCAGCTGCCTGGGTCTGGCTGTCAGAGTGATCTGTCGCAATGATATTGGCTGCGGCTTGATCAGAAACAATAGTAAAATGAAAACTGCCTGTCGCATTCCAATTCTCAATAGCTGACTGATAAGCTTCTTTCAAAGTAGAATTGGTAGAAGCAATGTAGACTTTAGCTGAATTTGTTTCCCATCTATTGCCCTCTTGGTGCTGGTAGCTGTCTGTAGCTAACTTACGCCCCATTTCTTTTAGATTTAAATCACTCTTGAAAAAGGACGGTATCTTACGAAGCTGACTAGAAATATCTGATGTAAAATTGTCTTTATTGGGACTAATTAAAAAAAGAAGGAGCAAAATTAAAATAGTAAATACTAAGATTGTTTTTAAAAAACTCCAGATAATATTCACAATTAATCTTGGAATAAGGAACAAAATTTTAAATAATTGTTTCATAATAACACTCTTTTCTTATTTATTATATTATTATTTAAAATCCTAAAACTTATGTTAATTTAGTATAGCAAGCTCCAAAAAAATTAGCAACTATTTACTTTTTTCTATATAAAGCTTATCATATCAAGGTTTAAAAACCTTTCTAGAAAAATAAAAGACGAGGGACTATTCCTTAAGGGCATTATTGATAACTAGTCTAAGCAAAAAAACTGATGTAAAAAATTCATCTTTTACATCAGCTAAAATAATCCTATCCTATACTAACTGGTTTCATTTAATAATCTTACTATAAATGATTTTGATGGTTTAACTTAGTCTTTCTTCTTTGACATAATCAATCGGTAACCATAAAAACAGCTGCTCTAATTGTTTTTCCCAATAATACCATTCATGTTTACCATGATCATTGTGATAGTCAATATCAAGCCCTAACTGTCTTAATTTGGCTATAGCTGCTTCATTGGACTGATAAAGGAAATCTTCATAACCGCACCAAGCATAAAACTTAGTCTTTTTATCAGATTTTTCTGCTAAGGCCGTTAGGAAATGTCCTTCTACCTTTTTATCTTGCAGCTGACCAAAAATACCTTCCCAATAATGCGGCGTCTCTCCTGCGGCGTCTCCTAAATCCTGACCATCAATACCAATACCAAGCGCTCCTGAAAAGGAAGCTGCATACGAGAATCGGTCTGTTGAAAGAGCAATTTTATAAGCGCCATAACCGCCCATAGAAAGCCCAGCTATAAAAGTTTTTTCTCGCTTTTTAGTCATATTGGGAAAGAAACGCTGCATGATTTGCGGCAGTTCCTCAGCGATCATATCATAGTAGTTTAGACCATAAGCCGTATTGGTATACCAGGCTAAATCTGTTGACGGCATGATAACGATTAAATTAGTCTTTCTAAGCAAGCGTTCTATGGCTGTGCGTTTTGACCAGGAATTTTCATTGCCCCCCATACCATGTAAGAGATAAAGGACAGGTATGTCTTTATCATCAATATATTGTTCTTTGATTTCTGAAGCATCAGGATAAATAACATTAACATGACGTTCCATCCCTAAACTTTTTGAATGATACTCTATTTGAAAAAAAGCCATTTATCTTCCCTTTCTTTATGTTTGTCTCATTATAGCACAAACTTTACTATTTTGGTAAAACTAAAACATACCAGAAGCTTGCCTTTTGCGGATCCAGCCAAGGAGAGCTGATGACTTAGCAATACAAAAAACAAACCTATCTCTATCCATCGGCTTCTTTTAATCCTAAGCGTAAAATCTTCACTAATATTTTCACTAATATTTATAGATACAAAAACTAGGGATTTTGCACCCTAGATCTTTTTGTATGTCTTATTTAACTTCCATAATGACCGGCAGAATTGCTGGGCGGCGTTTAGTTTGGTCAAAAAGGAATTTTCCGATTTCATCACGGACAAGGGATTTTAATTCTCCCCAATCAAAGCTATCCTGCGACAAGTAACTTTCAACCGTCTTATTAGCGATATCTGCACTATCACGTAAGATATCACGGCTTTTTTTGACATAAACAAATCCACGTGTATTAATTCTGGCTTTGGAGATAATTTTCTTCTCTTTTCGATTGACAGTCAAAGCAACAATAAAGATACCATCTTCAGAAAGCACTTTACGATCGCGCAGCACGATATTGCCAACATCGCCAATAGCATTGCCATCAATCATGACATCTCCTGCAGGGATGCTTCCTTCATGCCTGAAACCATCTTTTGGGTCATAAACCATGATATCCCCACGCTTGACAAGATAAATATTTTCAGGATACATCCCTAGCTCAAGCGCTAGATCAGCATGGGCAGATAATTCACGATATTCTCCCTGAATCGGAAAAAGATAGTGAGGTTTAAGAAGATTGATCATTAACTGCAGATCACGGCCATTAGCATGCCCTGAAACACGTAAATCCTGTGTAATCAAGCGAACCGTCCCACCTGCTTTGTAAATCATATTTTCTACACGTGCAACAACCGCCTCTTTAGAAAGTGTCGGTGTTGTTACAATATAAACGAGATCACCATCTTTTATTTCTACGTAGCGATGGCGGCCAATTGCCATTTTACGCAAGCCATTCAACGGTTCACCCATACGGCCAGTTTCCAAAATAATAAGCTCATGTTCTTCAAACTTATGCATATCTTTTGGTTTGACAATTAATTTCTCATCAAGGACAGATAGTTTTTTCAAGCGGATAGCAGTACGGACTATATTTTCAGCATCATATCCGGTGAGAACAACACGGCGGCCATTATGAGCAGCTGAATCAAAAACCTGCTGAATACGAGCTAGGTTAGAAGCTACTGCTGCTACAATAATACGGCCAGTCCAGTTAGAAATCACCTGTTCTATCTCAATACCGACTTCAGCCTCGCTGGCCACTTGAATATTACTATCAGCATTAGCAGAATCCGATAAAAGAGCTAATACGCCTTCACGTCCTATTTCAGCAAGACGGGCTAAATCGGTTTGATAAAGCTGACTTGCAGCCTGATCAAATTTAAAATCACCTGTATAGACGATATTTCCTTCCTCAGTGCCAATAACAATTCCAAGGCTTTCTGGGATAGAATGCGTTGTTTTAAAAAATGAAATTAGGGCATTGTCAAACTCAATTTCTGTTTGAGCATCTACAAGATGGAAATTATTAAATTTTTTAGTTGCTTCATTATTTTTCACAACCAGCTTAGCTAGTTCAATAGTCAGCTCAGAACCAAAAACCGGTGCTTTGATATTTGCCAATACGTAAGGCAGAGCCCCAATAGCATCAGCATGCCCATGTGTTAAGAAAATTCCTTCTACACGATCCCTATTTTCAATAAGATAGTCTATATCAGGGATGACAACATCAACTCCCAGCTGTTCATTTTCTGGGTATTTTAATCCAGCATCCAAAATAAATATAGAGTCATTTACTTCTGCTATATAGAAGTTTTTGCCGTTTTCGCGGACTCCTCCCAGAGCAATCATTTTAATTGTGCTCATTATTCCTCCTTATAATAATATTTTTATACAAACGGTCCTTGGTCCTTGACAGGCCAAGTCGAATTACTGCGGGCAATAAAAAATTGCATACACAGTTAGTATACAACTTTTTAGTGATTATTTCAATTTATTCAAACAATCCATAGTAGTCTGAAATGGTCATTTCTGACTTTTTATCAGCAGCTAAATCTTGGATAATGCAGCCATCTTTCATCACCAACAAACGATTGCCGTATTTTAAAGCATCCTCCATACGATGTGTTATCATAAGCGCTGTAAGATGATCGTCTTTGATGAACTTTTCTGTTAAATTCATCAAGGCTGCACTTGTCTTAGGATCAAGTGCTGCTGTATGCTCATCAAGCAATAAAAGTTCTGGCCTTTTAATAGTTGCCATTAAAAGACTAAGGGCCTGACGCTGACCGCCTGATAAAAGCCCTGCAGGAGTCTCTAAATGATTCTCCAAGCCATTGCCAATTTTAGCGATCATTCTCTGAAATTCTTCTTTGTGATCTTGGATACGACGGGAAATTAAACGGCGCTTTTCCCCTCTGTATTTCGCAATTAGCAGATTTTCAGCGACTGTCATTCTAGGAGCTGTTCCCATTTTAGGATCTTGAAAAACGCGGGAGATATATTTGGCACGCTTTTGAGCTGTCATAAAGGTCACATCTTCTCCCATAACAGTGATGCTGCCTTCTGTCAAAGGTAAGGTTCCAGCAATAACATTAAAAAGGGTTGACTTTCCGGCTCCATTGCCGCCAAGAATAGTTAAAAAATCATGTTCATAGATCGTCAGAGTAACGTCATCTAAAATGGTCTTAGCATCATCTAAACCATTGTTAACCTGTACTGTGGCATTTTTTAATTCAATAATTTTAGTCATCGTGTTAGCTTCACTCCCTTAAAAAATTTCTTCTTCAGCTGCGGAATTATGAGGCAAATAGCTAAAACAAGAGCGCTGAAGAGTTTAAGGTAATTGGTTTTAAAGCCTAGTGAAATCACTGCTAAAATCAAAAATTGATACAAAACAGAACCAATAACAATAGCCAGTAAACGTTCTAGTAAGGTTAAATTTGTCGAAAAAAGCACCTCACCGATAATAATACTTGCCAGTCCAATAACGATGACACCAATTCCTTTAGAAACATCAGCATAGCCATCTTGCTGGCTGATAAGAGCTCCTGAAAGAGCAATCACACCATTGGACAAAATAAGCCCCATCAATTCCATATTGTCTGTATTGATGCCAAAACTCTCTGCCATATCACGGTTATCACCTGTTGCGATATAAGCTTGCCCCAAGCGGGTATTTAAAAAGAAGATCATAGCAGCCACAACTAAAGTGACAAAGACCAAGCCTAAAACAATAAGGTTTGTCGCATCTGAAAAAAGAAGCAAATCCTGCAGCTTACTAGCATTTAAAAGTCCTAAATTAGCGCGTCCCATAATCATCAGCATAATGGAGTGACAGGAAGTCATCACTAAAATGCCTGATAGAAGCGTTGGGATTTTGCCTTTAGTATAAAGAAGACCCGTCACCAAACCTGCCAGGCAGCCTGATAAAGCGGCCAGCAAGGTTGCCAGCAAAGGATTTGTTCCCTGAGTGATTAATGTAACGGCTACAGCACCTCCTAAAGGAAAGGATCCTTCAGTTGTCATATCAGGAAAATCTAAAATTCTAAAGGTCATAAAAATGCCCAGGCCTAAAATAGCCCAAAGAAAGCCTTGTGAAATGGTTGAAAGTAACATTTATCCATCCTTTTTGTGTAATAGTTTGACGTTATTATAAAAAGAGAGAGGCCAAAAAAACCTTGAGAGTTCTTCTCTTTCCCTTCTTTTTAGGAGCAGCACTTTAACTGCTTTATTTTGCTGAACTTTTTAAAACTTCAGCCGGAATGTTAATATCTAGTGTCTTAGCAACTTTTTTATTGATAATGGGTTTTCCCTTATCAAAGATGTAAACAGGTGTATCAGTAACCTTTTGCCCCTTATGAATCTTAGCTGCCATTTTACCGGTTGCAAGACCAAGCTCATACTGGTTCACGACAACAGAAGCTAATCCTCCCTGGTCTACCATGGTATCAACACTTGGATAAATGGGTTTTTTAGCCTTTTTAGCAGCTGATACGACTGTTGGAAAAGCACTGGCAATCGTATTATCCAGCGGCAGCCAAACAGCATCGGATTTTTCAAGCAGCACATTCATAGTCGTTGAGATTTCATTAGTCGAAGGAACGGCATACTCTGAAACTTTAAGGCCTTTTTCTTTTGCCTTTTGTTTAAATTCTTCTACTTGCGATTTTGAATTGTCTTCACTGCTGGAATAAAGGACTCCTACTGTTTTAACATTAGGGGTTAGGGTCTTCATAAGTTTTGCTTGTGCAGCAATAGGTGTTTTATCAGATACACCAGTAACGTTACCATCTGGTTTTTTAAGATTTTTGACTAACTTAGCCCCAACTGGATCCGTAACAGCTCCCATAACAACTGGAATAGACTTAGTTGCACTAGCAAGTCCCTGCGCTGAAGGTGTGGCAATACCAATCAGTAAATCATTGTTATGATTAACCAGTGTTTGGCTCATGGTCTGAACTTTGCTTTGATCTCCCTCGGCATTTAAAAATTCAATTTTAACCTTTTTGCCTGAATAGCCTTCTTTTTTTAAACCGTCTTTAACACCGCGGTAAATCTCATCAAGCGCTTCATGGCTGACATATTGCAGAACTCCTAACTTAAAAGTGTTAGCATTGGAATTTTTCTGTTTAGACTGATCATAAGCCTGATAGGCAAGAAGAATAACAATAAGAGCTGCTAAAGCCAGCAAGCTAGCTAATAAACGTTTATTTTTCATAAAGCTTCCTCAACATTTTCCTACTATTCACTTTATTTTACAGCTTTTTCTAACTTTTTTCAATTCATACTGAAAACGACTTCATTTTCAGAAAAAACGATTTCTTTTTTCCTTATGGTATAATAGCTAATAGCAATTAAAAAGAAAGAGGGTAGACCATGTCCTTTGATGGCTTTTTTTTACATCATCTCATTAAAGAACTAAAAGAACAGCTCCTTGGAGGCCGTATCCAGAAGATTAATCAGCCCTTTGAACAAGAACTTGTTCTAGCTGTCCGAAATAATGGGCAAAACTATAAATTGCTCCTGTCTGCCCATCCTGTTTTTGGGCGCCTGCAAATAACCCAAACTAATGTTCAAAATCCTCCTAAGCCTAACACTTTTACCATGATTATGCGAAAGTATCTGCAAGGAGCTGTCATTGAAGCTATTAATCAGATTGAAAATGACCGTATTGTAGAATTAAGGGTCTCTAATAAAAATGAAATCGGCGATCAGACTAAAGTAACCCTAATGATTGAAATAATGGGAAAGCACAGCAATATTATTCTCATTGATAAAAATGAAAATAAAATTATCGAATCGATCAAACATATTGGCTTTTCACAAAATAGCTACCGAACTGTTTTACCTGGCTCTACCTACCTAGCTCCACCAAAAACAGATGCCCAAAACCCTTTTACTATTTCTGATGAAAAACTGTTTGAATTGCTTCAAACAGAGACACTAAATGCAAGAAACCTGCAAACATTATTTCAGGGATTAGGGCGTGACAGCACAGAAGAACTCCTAAAAAGGCTGCAATCAGACAAAGTCAAAAATTTTAGAAATTTCTTTGCTTTGCCAACCAGCCCCAGTCTAACAAAAAAATCTTTTGCTGCTGTTTCCTTTACAGATTCTCAAAAACAAAGCGGTTCTCTGTCTGATTTATTAGATTATTTTTATCAAGATAAAGCAGAACGTGACCGTATTGCTCAGCAGGCTAGCGATCTTATCCGCCGTGTTCAAACGGAACTTGACAAAAACAAAAAGAAGCTAAAAAAACAGATAAAAGACCTTGAAGATACAGACAAGGCTGAAGATTTCCGGCAAAAAGGAGAATTGCTAACAACTTATCTTAATCTTGTCCCCAATAATCAAGATAAAGTTGAGCTTGATAATTATTACACTGGAAAAACATTAACTATTTCATTAGATAAAAGCCTATCACCCAGTCAAAATGCTCAGCGTTATTTTAAGAAATACCAAAAACTAAAAGAAGCCGTTAAACATCTTGGAGGACTCATTGAAGAAACCAGAGCAACTATCCAGTATTTAGAAAGTGTTGAAATGTCTCTTAATCATGCCAATCTTTCAGAAATTGCCGATATTCGAGCAGAACTTATTGAGACAGGCTTTATCAAAGGCAGACACCAAGAAAAAATTCACAAACGTAAAAAACCAGAGACTTATCTGGCTTCTGACGGCCGCACTATCATACTTGTCGGCAAAAACAACTTACAAAATGATGAACTGAGCTTTAAAATGTCCAAAAAGGGAGAACTCTGGTTTCATGCCAAAGGTATCCCAGGCAGTCATGTTTTAATCAAAAATAATATTAATCCCAGCGATGCTATCAAAACAGATGCCGCTGAACTTGCAGCCTTCTTTTCCAAAGCGCGTTTTTCTAATCTCGTCCAGGTTGATATGATTGAAGCCAAAAAACTGAATAAACCAACTGGCGCAAAACCTGGTTTTGTTACCTATACCGGACAAAAAACACTGCGGGTCACACCTGATGAAGATAAAATAAAACGGATGAAACAATAGTGATGGAAACTCTAAAATAAGATTTCTATTGTTTACTTTCAAAGGCAGAAAACAAGAGCAACAGCCTCATCCTTTCACTCATATTTTGGCCACCATTTTCCTGCCTTATTTGTGCTTTTATCAAAATAATATTATAATAATAAGTAATTTTTAGTAAAAAAGGATATTATTATGCCAAAAGAAACGGATAAACACCAGAAGACTTCTGAACCTGAATTAGAAAATGGAATGGTTCGAGGCCTTCAAAACCGTCATGTTCAATTGATTGCTATCGCAGGGACAATTGGAACAGGACTTTTTCTGGGATCAGGCCACTCAATTGCTTTAACAGGCCCATCTATTATCATTGTTTATCTCTTAACAGGGCTTTTCATGTTTTGGATGATGCGTGCTATGGGCGAGATGCTCTATTACGATCCTGACCAGCATACTTTCATTAATTTTATTACCAAATATATTGGTAAAGGCTGGGGCTATTTTGCTGGCTGGTCGTATTGGGTTTCTGTTATTTTTCTTGGAATGGCAGAGATCACGGCAGTCGCTAAGTACGTCCAGTATTGGTTCCCTTCCTGGCCTTCTTGGATTATTCAAATTGTTTTTCTGCTTATACTTAGTTCTGTTAATCTGATTGCTGTTAGGGTATTTGGGGAAGCAGAGTTTTGGTTTGCTATGATAAAAATTATTGCCATCCTGGCTTTGATCGCTACTGCTGTTTTTATGCTGCTGACTGGTTTTAAAACCAGTCAAGGGCCTGTCAGTCTTACTAATATTTCACATCATTTTGAAATGTTCCCTAAAGGGTGGGTAAGATTTATCATGTCTTTCCAAATGGTCTTCTTTGCCTATCAAGCTATTGAATTCGTTGGTATTACCGTATCAGAAACACAAAATCCCAGAAAGGTTTTACCAAAAGCCATTCAGGAAATTCCTATGCGGATCGTTATTTTTTATGTTGGTGCCCTGCTGGCTATCATGACTATTTTCCCTTGGAGGGGGCTGCCAGAAGATACTTCGCCTTTTGTTATGGTCTTTAAATTAGCTGGTATTAAATGGGCCGCTGCTTTGATTAACTTTGTCGTACTAACTTCTGCAGCTTCTGCACTTAATTCTACGCTTTATTCAACCGGCCGCCACCTTTATCAAATTGCTAATGAAGCTCCTAATAAATTTATGACAGGCTTAAAAATAGGAACACTTTCAAAAACCGGTGTCCCAAGCAGAGCTATTATCTTTTCAGCCATTGTCATTGCTATTTCAGCTTTTATCAATGTACTTCCAGGTGTTAAAGATGCTTTTGCCTTAATTACAGCCTCATCTTCTGGTGTTTACATTGCTATTTATGTATTAACTATGTTTGCGCATCTGAAATACCGCCGTTCCAAAGATTTTATGCCAGATGGCTATCTGATGCCTCATTATAAAATACTCAATCCTATTACTACCGCTTTTATGATCTTTGTCTTTATCACTTTATTCTTGCAAGATTCAACCTATATTGGTGCTATCGGCGCTACTATTTGGATTGTAGTATTTGGGATTTACAGCCTTTATAAATTTCGAAATGACAAGTAAAATGAAATCAGGGGATAAAAGTTATGATTTTCTAAAAATCAACTTTTATCCCCTGATTTTTTAATAGACTGACCTTATCTTATACTCAATGAAAATCAAAAAGCAAACCAATTAACTACTGTCTTAAAACTAATACGAGAGTGAGACAGAAATCGGTCAGACCAAGTCTTTGATTTTCCAGCAAGTCCCAGTTTCTGCTTGCTGATCTAAAACAGTCCTGTAGACTGTTTTGACTTTCACCTCCGCACAGTTGGTTAGGATAGCCGCTGTCACTTGTACAGCAAGGGATAAGGTTATCCAACCAACCACTGCGTCTTGCAAGTAAAACGTAAAAATGCACGAGGCCTAAGACTTTTGTCCTAGGCCTCATATTAGTTTAAATGAAAAAGATTAATTCTTCTTTTTATTGACAAAATACTTTCTAATTTCATCTAAAGCAATCATAATAAAAGGACAGCTAAAAAGGTAAAGCCAGTGCCAGATACCTAAACTAGCAGTATGGAAAAGATTTTGGAAAAAGGGCAGATAAATTAGGGCTAGAAAAACAAAGAACTCAACAATCAAACCTAAGTTAATAACAGAATTTCCTAAAATTTTTATATTTCTAATGGATTGATTGGCAGCTCTGCTATTCATAACCATACCAATCTGACAAAAGACAATAGCACCTAAAGTCATACTGGTAGCTTCTTGATAGAGCTGACCGGAAGCTGCAAAACTAGCTAGATTGCCATTGTGCATAAAATAAGTCAGAAAGAAAGCTCCCATTGCCAAGACCGATTCAATCAGACCGTACCAAACAAAAGCTATTAACAAAAGCTGCCGATTTAATAAACGATCTGTCAGCTTACGCGGAGGCCGCTTCATCACTCCCTTTTCGGGTGGTTCAACTCCCAATCCTAAAGCAGGGATCATATCTGTACCTAAATCAATTGCCAAAATCTGCATAACCGTCAATGGCAAAGGAATAAAACCTCTTGAAAAGAGAAAGAAAGCTGATGGAACTGCTTCTGGTGTATTACTATTAAAAATATAGGTTAAGAACTTTTTGATATTATGATAAACAGCGCGGCCTTCTTCAACAGCATGAACAATTGAAGCAAAGTGATCATCTGTTAAAATCATATCGGCAGATTCTTTGGCTACATCCGTACCTGTAATCCCCATAGCAACACCAATATTAGCTTTTTTAAGAGCAGGGGCATCATTAACGCCATCGCCAGTTACAGCCACAACTTCTCCCAATTCCTGCAAGGCTGTTACAACGCGATATTTTTGTTCAGGAGCAACACGTGCAAAGACAATCTCATGCCTTAAAGCTTCTTTCAAATCAGCATCAGACATAGCTTCTAACTCCAGTCCCGAGATAACTTTAGCATCATCGCCTGTCACAATTCCGATTTTCTTTGCAATACTTAAAGCTGTTAAACCATAATCACCAGTTACCATAATAATACGGATGCTAGCTTGATGGCATTTTTCAATTGCTTCTTTAACACCTTCTCTTGGCGGATCACTCATGGCAACCAATCCTAAAAATACCATATCGTTCTCTAGAACATCCTGATTCCATTTTTCTTGATTTTGCAGATTTTCTTTTTCAAGCGGCCGGTAAGCAATCGCCAAAACACGTAAGCCATTCTGAGCAAAATCGTCATTTACCTGCAGTATTTGTGACAGTTTTTCATCTGTCATTTCATGCAAACCAGTTTGGTCTTTATAGGAATGGCAGCGCTCAGCAATCTCTTTAGGAGCTCCTTTGGTAATAGAAATATACTGACTCCCATCTACCAGATCTTCTATGTTATGTATCGTTGTCATCCGCTTGCGGATCGAATCAAAGGGCAACTCCTTCAAGCGAGGTCCCCATTTATGATTGTTTTCTAAGGTAATCCCTGCTTTTTCAGCAAGAACGTTAAGGCAAGCTTCTGTTGGATCCCCAAGAATAGTATAAGAAGTGTGTTCTTCATCCGGTGCAAGAACCTGAGCATTGCTGCAAAGATGAGCAAAGCGAACCAAATGTTCTAAAGCTTCATTGTCCACTAAAGAGACTCTTTTCCCATCTTTTATAATATCCCCTTGAGAGGAGTAACCAAGTCCAGTAACTTCATATTTTCCAGATAATTGCCAAAGCTGATTAACAGTCATTTCATTTTGAGTTAAGGTGCCTGTCTTATCAGAACAAATAACTGAAGTAGCTCCTAACGTTTCTACTGATGACAGTTTTTTGACAAGAGCATGATCAAAAGCCATACGCTGGACAGCCATTGCTAGAGACAGGGTTACTGTTGGCAGCAATCCTTCTGGAATAAAAGCAACAATCATACCAAGAGCAAATATAAAAGATTTTGCTATAGGCTCATGAACAAAGAAAGTTGCCGCCATAAAAAAACCAGCGCCTACTGTTACTGCAATGATAGAGATCTGCTTGGTTAAACGGTCCAATTCTTTTTGCAGAGGACTTTTATCTTCTGCCATATTCTGCGTCAGATGGGCTATTTGCCCAAACTGCGTTGCCATACCAATTTCAGTGACAATCATTTTTGCACTGCCGCTTGAAACAGTCGTCCCTGCAAAAACCATATTGTCAAACTCTAAATCTGTTTTGGAGGTATCCAAATCAGGCTGGCTGGTTTTAGATACTGGATTTGATTCTCCTGTAAGAGCTGATTGATTCACCTGCAAGTCTGTCGAAAAAATAAGGCGGCCATCAGCAGAAATATGATCTCCCTCTTCAATCAGGACAAGATCTCCTGCGACAAGCTCTTCTGCTAAAATCTTCTCTTCTTTCCCATCACGTATGACGCGGGCATAAGCCGGCAACATTTTTTTGAGAGCTTCTGTAGCCTGACTAGCTCTATGCTCCTGCACAAAACTAAAGATACCATTGATAATATTGACAAACCAGATGGCAATCCCCAATTCTAAGCTATGGGAGAGTATCGCAACAGCTCCGCCAACCCATAGTAAGACTGCCATTAGACTCGTAAAATTCTTAATGAAGGTAAGGAAAATGGGCTCTTTTTCGGCTTCTTTCAAACGATTGGGGCCATCTTTTGTCTGACGCTTTCTGACCTCATCATGAGAGAGCCCAGAAATACTGCTATCAGCAACTTTAAATACATCATCCGCACTGTAAGCTGCAAGGTTAAGATGAGCTGTCTCTTCATTTAGATGATTACTCATAATCATACCTCTTCTTTATAAGACTAACAATTTTCTTTGTTTTTATTATACTACTTTTCTCTAAATAAGAACAAAACAGATTGACCAACTAAGAACCTGTTATTTTTAAGTTTTATACTGCTCTTATTAGCTGCAAAAGTCAAAAAAGTATACCATTAATTTTTGTAAATCTGCTGTTCTAGGGATAGACTTCATAATAAAAGACGAAGAGAGTGTGCAGCAATCATAGTTGTCTGTCTCAGCCTCTTTGTCCATATAATATCCTTATTCTGATTTATCAATATCACCGCGAACCTCTTTGGCATTAAATTTAGCAAAGAGATACTGACGGTCCTGAACAGGAAAACGCTGATCCAGCTGATCTACAGCTCCTACTTCAACCTGCCCTTCTGTGATGACATAATCCATGACATGGCCGCCAAACGTATGATCATCAGAAATAAAATGCAAATGATAGCCAGCGACACTAACACCATGGAAAATTTCCGGTGTCCAAATGCCTACAATCGTTCCTTTAATATGTTCTGCCGTATATTCAGGCTGATGAGTGGCAGCTTCTGCAAACTTTACATCTGAAGTAGACCGCGGAATCATGCGAACATGCATTTTTGCAAACATACCGTGAATTTTAATAGAACGAAATAGATTCTCACCATCATAATAAGACTCAATTCGATTTTGCAGTTCCTTATCTGTCATGGGAAAACGCTGCTTAAAAATAACTTCTGCTTCGTGATGGATAACAGCAGCATAAGGAACTTTCATATCTTTAGGAACCTCAACAACTTTTGGTTTATCACCAGAACCCTTAGCCTGATAAGCCTTACCATCCAAAACAATGAGCTCTCCATCAATTGAATCAAGCGTTCCTATGCCTAAATCGCCATACTCCAGCAATTCACCAACGGTCAAAGAACCGTCATAAAGCCCTGCCATCAATGCTCCTAATGTGTTATATTGAAATAATTTATTAGCTTCCATTTCCTTACACCCCTTTTAATAAAATTCATCTGGCAAGATAGTTTCTCCTAATTTTATATTATCTTTATAGTCAACGGGAATATCAATTAAAATAGGTCCCTTTTCAGCTTCAACAAGTGCTTTACGGAGTATCTCAGAAAACTTTTCTTTGCTGTTTGCACGGTAGCCTTTAGCTCCAAAACTTTCAGCATATTTTACAAAATCTACCGGTCCAAAATCAACGCCTGAGGCCCGTCCGTATTTCATCTCTTCTTGAAATTCCACCATATTGTATTTCCCGTCATTCCAAATGATATGCACAATAGGCAGGTTCAAACGGACAGCTGTTTCTAACTCTTGGCCAGAAAATAAGAAACCGCCGTCACCTGAAATTGAAATAATCTTTTCATCAGGCCGCACTAAAGCCGCAGAAATAGCCCAAGGCAAAGCCACACCTAAGGTCTGCATACCATTAGAAAAAAGTAAATGACGGGCTTCATAGCTCTTGAAATAACGAGCCATCCAAATATAATGGCTGCCGACATCAACGGTTACTGTCATCTGATCTGTTATTTGGTCCTGTAAAACTTTGATAAGATCTAAAGGATGGACAAAACCAGAACGAGGAGTTTGATCAAATTTGAGATCATCTGTCATATTATTTTTAAGACCCAGCAGATATTCTTTAGAACCTTCTGGTAAATCATAACCCTTAACAGCAGGCAATAATAAATCTAATGTTTCAGCTATATCGCCAATTAATTCCCGTTCAGGCTGAAAGTAGGTGTCAATCTCAGCAAGGGCCACATCAATTACAATAATACGAGCTGAAATCTCAGCATTCCAATTGCGAGCCTCATATTCAATCGGATCATAGCCGATAGCAATAATAAGGTCTGATTTTTTCAGCAGCATATCGCCAGGCTGATTGCGAAACAGGCCAACACGTCCAAAAAAAGTATCCTCTTCTAATTCACGAGAAACAATCCCTGCTCCTTGGAATGTTTCTACAACAGGTAATTTGACCGATTCTAAAATTTTACGGATTGAAGCTGTTACCTTTTGCGTTGAGGCTCCATTTCCTAAAAGGATAACAGGCAGCACCGCATTTTTGATAGCCTGAGCTAGATAATTAATATCAGCAACAGAAGCCGAACCTAATTTAGGATCAGTTAAAGGTTTGATAGCTTTAACAGCCACAGTACTATCTGTCACATCCTGCGGGATAGAGAGAAAACTAGCACCTGGCTTGCCTGCCTTAGCCAGACGGTAAGCATTGGCAATATTTTCTGAGAGAGTAGCAGGATCTTGAACTTCAGCTGAATATTTTGTGATTGGCTCAAGCATAGCCACATTATTCATTGACTGATGGGCACGTTTTAGCAAATCAGAACGTTTAACCTGTCCGCCAATAGCTAAAACAGGATCTCCTTCTGCTGTCGCTGTTACTAAACCTGTTGCGAGATTGGAAATTCCAGGACCAGACGTCGCCAAAACAACTCCAGGTTCTCCTGTAATACGTCCTATCCCTTGAGCCATAAAAGCAGCATTTTGTTCATGACGGGCTACAATAAGCTCTGGTCCTTTGTCTTCTAATGTATCAAACACACGGTCAATCTTTGCTCCCGGAATTCCAAAAATATACTTCACATCATGATTAATGAGGCTGTCTACGATCAAGTCAGCCCCATAATTTTCTTTATGATTCTCAGTCATATACATTCCTTCTTTCACAAATTTTACTTCAATTATATCACAGTTTCTCCAGTACTTTGTGAAATTTATTTGTGAATTTTTTCGCTAGGAAAGAGATCAATACTCATAAACAATCACAGTTGTTCTTTCAAGTCAGCCATGTTCGCATCATCAGGTACAAGCTGCAGATAATGTTCCAGCAAAAGTTTGGCTTTGTCTTTATCGCCAAAGGCAAGCAGCAGATAGATATAATCTTGAAGAAAGTCGGGATTGTCAGATAAATCAGCTGACAGCTCTTCAAAAATCCTCAAGGCATCCTCATCCCTTTCAAGTTCTCTGTAAGCTTTAGCGATATTCCATCTTGTCAAAACATTCTCAATATCTTTTCTGTTTAGATTGACAACTTCTTCAAAACGCTCTTCTTCTAAATAGAGATTGCTAAGGCGCATCAGAGCTTCCTCATCATCTTCTGCCACTTCCAAAGCTCTTTCAAGGTAACTTTCTGCTTCTTTAGGCTGATGCAATTCATAAGAAAACTGTGAAGCCAGCAGTAAAAGTCTGCTGTCAAAATCATTTTTTGCCAAACCCTGCTGCAAAAGGCGCAAAGCTTCCTGTGTCTTATGCTCTTTGTGAAGCGATTGGGCATAGACGTATTCATAGCCTGGAAAATCGGGATTCATACTGTCTAGCTGCTTGAAATAAAGATTAGCTTTTTGATATTCTTCCTGTTCATAGAGGAGAACAGCCAGTTCAAAAACCGTTGCTTCTTCAAATTCAATTTCAACAGCTTTCTCCAGAAATTCAATAGCTGTTTCAAACTTTCCCATGTTAGCGTATGCACGTCCAATTCTCTCATAAGTTGAGATACCTGTATCTTCCAAAATCGCACGATTATCCAACTGTGCATAATAATGGATAGCCTCTTGAAAATAACCCAAATTTAAATCAATTTCAGCCAGACCAAAAAGAATAAGCGGTTCTGAACTCAATTGGCTAGCTTCCAACAGTTTTTCACGCGCAACATCACTTAGGCCTTCTGCATCATAAAGATCTGCCTTAACTAATAAGGCTCTTATATAATCTGGACTGTCTGGCCCAATAGCATCTAAATGCCTAAACGCCTCTTCCGTATGGCCATCTTCATTGGCCATTTGAGCAAGATTAATATGGACTTCTGGAAACTCTGCCTGTAATTGTAAATAGACTTGTTTAGCCTGCGGATAAAAGCCAATCGTTTGCAGATAGTCCCCTAAAGCCAGAAGCGTTTCGCTGTCGTCTTCTTTAAGAGCCTTCTCAAAATAGGTTTCTGCTGCTTTTAAATCTTGGCTTTGAATAGAAGCCAGCATCTTCTCACTGTTTAACATCTTCTTTTATTTCCTCTTTTTCTTCATATAGTCCGCTGATTGGTTTATACCACTCAAAAATTTCTTTAACCACTACTTTAATAGAAGCATAGACTGGAATTCCAAGAAAGACTCCCCAAACGCCAAACATTGAACCTGCTGTTAAAAGGATAAAAAGGATAGTAATAGGATGGATACTTAATTTACTGCCGATAATGAGAGGAGTCACAAAACGGCCTTCAATGGTCTGCTCAGCAATAAAGACAAGAGCGACTTTCACAACCATAAGAGGACCTTCCACCAAGGCTAAAATAAAAACCGGTATGGTCGCTAAAAAACTGCCCAAATAAGGAACCATATTCAAAACACCAGCAATAATCCCAAAGGTAACCGCATAGCGTAAGCCAATAAGAGTGAACATAATCGAAAACATGACACCAACAATAATAGCTACTGTTACCTGACCTTGAACATAACCAGATAACTGCCGATTAACATCGCCTAAAATACGATGAGCAGGCTGACGGATTTTGACCGGTAAATAAGACACAAAAGTTTTTTTCATTTTTTGACTGTCCCGTAAAAGGTAAAAGACAATAAAAGGAGAAATTAAAATAGCAACCATCGTACGCGCAATAACAGAGGCAAAATTGCTAGCCCAGGCAACGGCTCCTCTAGAAATAGCTTCAGCATAACTTGTGGCCTTTTTACTGATATTTGTCACAGCATCTTCAATTTGCGGTCTATAGCTAGCCAGTCTGTTGTCTTTCAATAAATGCGATATCTGCTTATCTACTGATTTCACATAGCTGGGCAAATGTTTAAAGAAGGAAAGCAATTGTTCTTCCAGCATTGGAAAAAAACGAGCTCCTCCCCAGATCAGAAGTCCTGCTATGACAAGAAAAACAATTGTAATAGCTGTTATTCGGCTGATTCCGCGGCGTTCAATAAAATCAACAATCGGCTTTAAAAGATAATAAATGAGTGCCGATATAACCAAGGGGAGCATAATGGCTCCCAAAAAAGAAAAAACAGGTTTAAAAATCGGGCTTATTTTCGTAAAAGCAAGAATATTTAAAAAAACTAAAAGCATTACTAATAAAACAGTGACAGCTTGGTTATTTAAAAACCATCTAAAGAACCAGCTGACATTAAATTTTTCTTGTTTTTTGTTTTCCATTATGATCTCCACTTCTTGTTTTTATCTTTATTAATCATAAAACACTACATTTTTATCTATTAATTCTTGATTTTTATAATTAAAACGCGCTGAAAAAAAGGGGCGGTCTTCTAAAATCCACTTAAAAATCTCGTAATCCCCTTCCCAGGTCGGCTTTTGCAGCACTTGAGCATAAGGTACCCACTCAAGTGTTCCTTCCCTGCTTTCCTCATCAGAGATTAGCTGACCTGTAAAAGCTGTGACTTTAAAAACATAAGTATACCAATCGTGACCAGGTGTAAAGTCAGGAAAGGTAATAATCCCTTTAAAATCCATTTTCTCAACATGCAGGTGTGTCTCTTCAAAAATTTCACGCTTAGCACACTCCTCAGGCGTTTCTCCTTTTTCTAATTTACCACCGACACTGATCCACTTGCCTTCATGGACATCATTAGGCTTTTTATTGCGATGCAGCAAAAGCAGTTCACTGCCATTATCAATATAACAAATTGTTGCTAGTTTTGTCATTGTTTACCTTCTTTATTTTTTACCTATTATATCAAAAAATACAGCCATAACTTCCTCATAAGATTTTATAAGAAAAATTTTCTGACTTAGTTACTCTAATAAAACTGTCTTTCTATTGCTTTTAGAGCTTTATCTTTTATACTCAATGAAAATCAAAAAGCAAACGAAAAAGCTATCTGCAGGCAGTCCTTAGCGTACGGCCGGTGACGCTGACTTGGTTTGAAGAGATTTTCGAAGGGTATTAGATGTTAAAAAGCCATCAATCACAAGAAATGATTACGATGGCTTTTTTATGGCTATTTAATAATTTTCTGTGTTTTAGCGTATTTCGCTTCAACGGCTTCTTTTTCAGCCTTCCACCAATCTTCATGTTCAGTATACCATGCAATAGTATCTGTTAAACCTTCTTCAAAATTAGTGAATTGCGGTTTCCAGCCAAGTTCCTCACGTAATTTACGTGAATCAATCGCATAGCGCAAATCGTGTCCAGCACGGTCTGTCACATGATCATAAGCATCTTTTGCTTGCCCCATTTTTTCAAGTATAAGTTCAAGTACTTCCTTATTGTTCTTTTCACCGTCAGCACCAATCAAATAGGTCTCACCAATACGTCCCTTAGTCAAAATAGCCCAAACGCCAGTTGAGTGGTCATTTGTATGAATCCAGTCGCGAACATTCTTGCCCTCACCGTAGAGCTTAGGCTTAATGCCTGACAAGATATTAGTAATTTGACGCGGGATAAATTTCTCAATGTGCTGGTAAGGGCCGTAGTTATTGGAACAATTTGAAATGGTTGCTTTAACACCGAAAGAACGCACCCAGGCTTTAACAATTAAGTCAGAAGCAGCCTTGGTTGATGAATAAGGCGAGCTTGGGTTATATTTGGTTTCAGCCGTAAATTTTTCGCCTTCCCCTTCACCGTGACCTGGTAGATCTTCACGCAAAGGAAGGTCTCCGTAAACTTCATCGGTAGAAACATGATGGAAGCGAAGGTCATATTTACGAGCTGCTTCTAACAAGGTATAAGTACCAACAAAGTTAGTATAAATAAATGGTGAAGGATCCTTTAGTGAATTATCATTGTGGCTTTCAGCCGCATAGTGGACAATAGCATCTGCCTTGGCTGCTAATTGATCTACCAAGTCACTATCTGCAATATCGCCAACAACCAACTCAACACGCTCACCCAAAATTTCTTCAAGATTTGCGCGATTGCCAGCGTAAGTAAGCTTGTCCAGAACAGTCACATGAACATCTGGATGATTGTTGTAAACATAATGAACAAAGTTTGAACCGATGAAACCAGCGCCACCGGTGACGATAATATTTTTATATTCAGACATATATTAAGATACAAAGGGGCGGTTTCAGCTTGCTGAAATTTTCCCTAGAAAAGAGAAAGCCTGACAAAGACGTCTTGCGTCTGGAAAGGATTATCTTTTTTCATAGGAAATGAGCCCTCGTGTTTAGTTTAGAAGATAAACTAAACATTCCTTTCTGATTTATTTTCTTTTTAATTAAATGACATTTTTTGATTTTTAAAGAGTATCAGCCAGTATACTACAGCATGAAAGCAACTGTCATGCTGAAAATAAGAATCTAGATCTCCAAACTCCTGTTTTATAACCATCTCATATGATGATAAAAACCCCAACAGTTATCTCTACAGCCGCACAAAATAGCTGATTCTGTTTTACAAATCTTCTTTTTTAAGCGGTTTGACATCTTTAAGCAGTGGGTGATTTTTATCTGCTTCTGAAACTTCTGCCTCTTCCAAGTTTTCCCAAGTAATACCAAGGCTTGGATCAGCGTAGTTGACAAAGGCATATTTAGGTTTGAGCTCTAAGGCCCAATAGTCATTAACTAAATAGCTATATGAAACCTTGTCAGACAAGACTTGAAAACCATTAGCTACACCGCGGGGAACAAAGATACCTTTGGAGGCATCAATGACCGTTTGATAGACGTGGCCAAAACTATCACCTTGACGCAGGTCAACCCAAGAACCAAGAACCCTGCCTTCATCTGCGACTGAGATGTACTTGTCCCAAGGTTCAGCATGCAAACCGCGAAGGACATTTTTACGGGAGAAAGACACATTGTTTTGCAGTTTGCCTTCTGCAAAAAAGCTCTCTGGGAAACCAAGCGGCAGCATTTTTTCTTTTTGAAAATTTTCTTTAAACCAACCGCGGTTATCACCATGTACTGGAATATCAAATTCAATCATACCAGGAATAGCAGCAATCCTGCGTGCTGCTAATTCCTTGCCAAAAAATGATGTTTCATTCATCTAAGCTTCTCCAATCAAACGCAGCAAATACTGCCCGTATTCATTTTTCTTCAGAGGCTGTGCCAGCTCACGTACCTCATCAGCTGTGATATAGCCCATCCGATAAGCAATTTCTTCTAAATTAGCTACCTGTAAATTCTGCATACGCTGAACAGTTTCAATGTATTGGGCAGCTTCAAGCAGACTTTCATGCGTTCCTGTATCCAGCCAAGCAAAGCCGCGTTCCATAACTTCTACTGATAAGTCACCGCGCTCAAGATAGGCTTTATTGACATCAGTAATTTCAAGTTCTCCGCGAGAGCTAGGCTTGATATTCTTAGCGATATCAACAACACCATTATCATAAAAGTAAAGACCAGTGACAGCATAATGAGATCTAGGATGCTCAGGTTTTTCTTCGATAGAAACAGCATTCATCTTGTCATCAAATTCCACAACACCAAAGCGTTCTGGATCTTTGACTTGGTAGCCAAAAACAGTTGCACCGCTTTCTTTACTAGCCGCTTTTTGCAGCATGCGGCTAAGACCTGGACCATAATAAATATTATCTCCCAAAATAAGAGCCACATGATCATCACCAATAAATTCTTCTCCGATGATAAAGGCTTGCGCCAATCCATCTGGACTTGGCTGTTCAGCATAAGAAAGCTTGATACCAAATTCTGAACCATCCTGAAGCAGTTCTTTAAAACGAGGCAAATCCTGAGGCGTGGAAATAATTAAAATATCTTTAATACCTGCCAACATCAAGGTTGAAAGCGGATAGTAAATCATCGGTTTATCATAAACCGGCATGAGTTGTTTTGAAGCTGCACGAGTCAAAGGATACAAACGTGTTCCAGATCCTCCTGCAAGAATAATACCCTTCATTCTAGGTCTCCTCTTTTATATTTAATCACTTTTCATTTTATCACTTTTTAGGACCAGTGTCACTAGCTACCTTTAACGATATAGTTATTGGGACTATAGTCATCAGCAGGCAGCAGCAGTTCCTTATGCAAAAACTGCTGAACTAGCTGGTAAGCTATCAAAGGCCCGCTCGTCAGTCCAGAAGAGCCCAGACCGCTGGCAGCATAAACTTTTTTTAATTGGGGCACTTGACCAAAGAAAGGAGAAAAATCACTGGTATAAGCCCGTGTTCCCACTCGTTCGCTCTTTGAATAAGCCTCATTTAGTTTTGGAAAGTAAGTTTGTGCTTCTCTTTCTAGGGCATCTAAGAGTCTGCTGTCTATGCATAAATCAAAGCCTTGTTCATTTTCATGAGTTGCTCCAATACTGACCTTACCGCCAGCAAAAGGAATAATATCCAGTTCACCTTCTGGCATGATAACAGGATAATCCCCTGTATGGCTGTCTTTAAAAAAATAATCGCGCAGCTGCCCTTTTTGCGGTCTGATATCCACTTCATATCCCAGCGGTTTGAGAATTTGCGGCAGCCAAGCTCCACAGGCCAGAAATACCGCATCAAACAGCTTATCAGAAACCCAATAGTTACCATCTGAGCTAACATTTAAAGAAACTCTTTTTCTAATAATTTCTGCACGGCTAGCAGCTAGAAGCGTTTTCGTCAGAACAGAACCTTCAACACGAGCTGCTCCTGAAGCGTAAAGCAATCTGTCAAAGCCGTTCAAATCTGCTAAGTCTGCTGGCAGATTTGAACGGCTTTGAAGACTTAACTGACCTATCAAAGGGGACTGTTCCCTTCGTTTTTTAGCCAGTTCATACAGCTCTTCTAAACTGCTGTCCTTTTTCTTCAAGAGAAAAACACCGGCTTGATCATAAAAATCTGTCTTAATATTATCTGCCTGTAAATCAGAAACCAAAGTTTGATAAAAATCAGCACCTAAGCGTGCCAAACGGTACCAGCTTTTATTTCGACGCTTGGAAAACCAAGGGCAAATAATCCCTGCAGCTGCTTTACTCGCTTGTCCTGCTCCATCATCAAAGACAGTAACCTCAAGATCCGTCTCTTTGGACAAATAATAAGCAGCAGCTGAGCCGACAATTCCTGCTCCAATAACAGCAACTTTTTTCATAAAAACCTCAAATAATTAATTTTTAAGTAAAAAATAAGGCTAACAAGGCTTCATTTGATGATCAGCCAACAAGCCTCATTTTATAATCACAAATGAGAAAAAGGATTCGTATTTGCTTGACTCTCTATAATAGCAACATCCCACTTTTCTTGCAAAGACCACATTTGGAATTTTTCACAAAGTTTAGCAACAAATAAAACTTCAATATGATGTCCAGGATCCAAGGCTAATAGGCCATTAGTCAGCATTTCCTGAGCTGTATGATAGTAAATATCGCCTGTAATATAAACCTGAGCACCTTTTGCCAAAGCCTCTTTATAAAAACTCTGACCACTGCCGCCACAGATGGCAATCCGAGAAATCAAAGGATTTTCCTCACGGTAAGATACAAGGCGGATACTGTCTAACTCAAAAACCTTCTTAACCTTTTGGGCTAATGTTTCAAAAGGAAGCGGAGCAATGTCGCCAACACGTCCAATGCCATCATTATCCTTACTAGGGCTTAATATTTCTCTATTGCTGACATCCAGTAAATCACAGAACCAGTCATTAAGGCCTCCAGGAACAATATCAATGTTTGTATGGCTAACATAAACAGCAATATCATGCTTGATTAGGTTGAAATAGATCTGATTTTGAGCAGTTTCCTTTAGGTTTTGCAAAGGGCGAAAAATCGGAGCATGCTTAACAATTAACAAATCTACCTTTTTTTCAATAGCTTCTTTTACTGTGGCCTCGCGCACATCAAGAGCAATCATGACCTTGTCAATTTCTTTATCAAGCGTCCCAATCTGTAAGCCTGATATATCGCCTTCTAAAGAAAGATCTTGAGGACAAAACGCCTCATAACGTTCAATGATTTGGCTGGCTTTCATAAAGTACCTCCTTGATTTGATCTATTTTCTGCTGCAAAATAAGTTTTTCTTCCGTATTTTCCTGAGGAATTTTCGTAAGGGCAGATTCCAGTTTAGCCAATTCCTTTTGCCATCTCTCCTTAAAAACAGGTGACAATTCTTGTTTTAAAAAGGGTCCAAACCGCAGCTCTTTATCAGATAAGGACATATGGCCATTTTTAGCGACTATGATCTCATAGTATTTACCCTTATCGGCTACAATTCTCTCAGCTGCAATAGCAAAGCCATTAGCCATCAGCCAAAAGCGCAGCTCATCTTCACCATTATTGGGCTGCAAAATCAGCTGCTTAACAGTAGCTAATTTGACAGGATCAGCTTTTAAAATAGCTACTATCAGCCGTCCGCCCATACCGCAGATCGAAATAAGATCAATATTGTCTTTTTCACTAAAAGCAGCTAAACCATCTGCTAAACGAACTTCAATTTTATCCTGAAGCTCTGAAGCAGCAATATTGCTAAGTGCTGACTCATAAGGTCCTTTTGCAATTTCACCAGCAAGGGCAAAACTTATCTTTTCTTCTCTCAAAAGATAAATAGGCAGATAAGCATGATCACTCCCAATATCAAGAAGCCTTGCACCTTTTGGTACAAAGCTTGCAACTTCCTGTAAACGCTGAGACAGAACTGTTTCCTTCTTTTTACTTAGCATTCGAATCACTCCATAAATTCATTGCAGATAGAAAATCATCTGATACGGAGACATTAGTCGGACTGGCTTGTTCGCGTTCCTGACGTTTTTCTTCAACCTGACGAAGTGTTGAAATCCCTTCCCGCCGCCAATTTCGTAGAATAGCCTGGATATAATTCCAATTTGTTTTGCCATTAAAAACAGCTTCGCGAAGCGCTGCACGGATTAAATCAGGATCTGTTTGATCATCAGAAAGCGTTTTTTGAAGATCTTCTAATTCAAAGGGACTTAGCATGCGCCCTAGTTCACGCTCAAAATCTTCTGCTAAATCTTTGAGAATATTGCCAGAATCTGCTGAGGAAGCAGTTGGCTCAATTGTTTCTTCAACTAAATCATCCAACTTTTTCAAAGCTAAGGTAGCATCAAAAATAACCTCACTCTCACCCTCTAATTCAATCGTTTTCATATCTAAAAGTTCCTGACTGATCAAATGCGATACTGATCGATTAACCTCTGGAACAGTTTTACCGATAGCTTCTGCTATCTGGCTGGTTGCTATTTCATCTCTGTTTGTCGTATTTTGAAGATAAAAAAACTGCCAAACCAGAAAATCATCTGTGCTAGTAAAAATATCTTTGTAATGAAAAAGCAAGGCACTTGGCAAGACCAAATTCCCTGACTTATAATGCTGTAAAAAACTCATACAAGCTCCTTATAAATGACTGTAAAACGAAACATCCTTTTCCAACTCTTCTAAGCGATAAGGTGTTTCCTGATAAACCGCATAGTTAATCCAATTGCTAAAAAATGTTGCTGCTGCTAAATTCCAACACATCTTGGGGACAGCCGCTGTATCATCATTTTGGTAATAATTTTCCGGAATACTAGGATTTTTTCCTGCCTTAAGGTCACGTTTATATTCATTTCCTAACGTATCACGATCGTACTCCAAGTGACCAAAACTATAGACTTCTCTCATATCCCGGCTGGCTAAAATAGATAAACCGACCTTATCTCCACTGGCTAATACTTCAAGATTAGTCTGATTGACAATATCTTTCAGCAGTATTTTGGTATGGCGCGAATGCGGTGAGAGAAAATAATCATCAAAACCGCGCATCAAAGGACTCAGCGGTTCTTTAACCTGCTGCAAATAAATACCGGATAGCTTATCAGCCATTTGAACCTTATCAATCCCGTAACGGTAATAAAGACCAGCCTGCGCTCCCCAGCAAAGATGAAGCGTAGAATAAACATGAGTCCTTGACCACTGAAAGACCTGACATAGCTCTTCCCAGTAATCAACTTCTTCAAAAGGCAGTGTTTCAATAGGAGCACCTGTAATAATAAGACCATCATAGTAATTTTTCTCAATATCTGCAAAGGTCTTATAAAATGTTTTCATGTGCTCAGCCTGCGTATTTTTAGAATGGTGACTAGCCATGTATAAAAAATCCGCTCCTATTTGTAAAGGAGTATTAGCCAAAAGGCGCAAAAGCTGCGTTTCAGTAGCTATTTTGGTCGGCATCAGATTAAGAATCAAAATGCTCATTGGCCTAATATCCTGGTGAGTGGCTCTCTTATTATCCATTACAAAGATATTTTCGGACTGCAAAATATCTACAGCAGGCAATTTTTTATCAAGGGTAATTGGCATGAAAACATCTCCAGTTCTATCTAGTATCTTATATATTATAGAACAGAGAGATATAGGTATCAAATATATATTTTCTTTAGTTAGATATAAATTTAAACTATATCATCCAGGAAAAGTCATCAAAACTTTTGTATCATAATCTTCAATAGCCTGACGCCCATTAAGCCCCTCCAGCTCAATCAAAAAAGCACAGCCAGAAACAATGCCTCCCAGCTTTTCAACCATTTCAATAGTGGCTTTAACTGTCCCTCCTGTTGCCAAAAGATCATCTACGATAAGGACACGCTGACCGGGTTTGATAGCATCTGCATGCATGGTGAGTGTATCAATACCATATTCTTTTTCATAATGAGCTGAAATAACTTTGCGAGGGAGCTTTCCGGGTTTACGAACAGGAGCAAAACCAATACCTAATTCATAAGCAACCGGACAGCCAACAATAAAACCACGCGCTTCTGGACCGACAATCATATCAATCTTTTTATCCGTTGCATATTGGACAATTTCACGAATAGCATAGCTATAAGCATTACCATCAGCCATTAAAGGTGAAATGTCACGAAAAGTAATGCCTTCTTGCGGGTAGTTTTCAATTGAAGCAATATATTTTTTTAAATCCATTTCTTAGATACCTAAAACCTTAAGAAGCCATGGGGGTTAAAAAGCAAAACAGCAGCAAGCCCTGCAAGGAAAGATCATTCTCATTAACCAAATCAATCAAAATGAAATCTTTCAGCCTATGTACTGATAAACCCTTTAAAGCGTCTCCCTTATCTATAGCTAGCAGCTAACTTCCTTAGTTCAGGGTTACTTCCTCTTCCTATAAGGCTTTCGCCAAAAAATATTTTTTACTCTTTATTATAGCATGAAATGTTTGATTAAGAAAATAGAATCCCTAAAAAGAGACAAGGAGTTAGAAAGCAAGCCTTGGTCCTGATTTGGCAGAAATCTCTTTTTGCAGCTCCTTTTTACGCACAGCTGATAATTGTCTTTGACTGTATAATAGCAAAACTGCAGCAGTTAGAGAAATAACTGCTGCAGTTCAAATTTAAATAAGAAAGAAAGAGCTAATGTTATACCATCACGCTATTTGATTTGTTTTCTTCCATTTTCGAATTTTAATCCTAAAAGCGGTAAAAGGTGCATCAGTATTGATATGGTTAAATTTAGCAACTTCTCATACTGCTGTCTTAGCAGCAGCATCTGCCCACTGTCTTTTAGTAGGGCTTAAACAATTCCTTTTCAGACATGGATGCTGTCATGCAGCAGACAGCTCTTCTTTTGATTGGTATTGCTTCATCTTTCTTCCACCTGATATCTTAAAATAGTTTTTAATTTATCCTTAGCTGTTCGCGCAGCATTGCTGAGATAGATTTCCCGATGAATTTTTGATGAGCGCCTGAGGCCTTTTTTCTGTGCAAAAGCATCTAATTTTGCAAAGCTCTCTGGCTCATCATCGTAAGAGCCAATATGCAAGATTTGTATGCTTTTTCCATCCCTGATACTTTCAAAGTCAATCTCGTCATATAAAGGGTTAGGTTTTTTGATTTTAACATTTTCTAAAGCTTGCGCCACCATTTCTTTTGTGATGAAATCAGGCTGGCCGATCATAATTGTATAAGAAAGTTTATCTTTTTCCAAAGCTTCTTGACTGCCTGCTTCATTTTGCTGCCAGAGACCTTCTAAAGGATAGACCGTAAAATCTGTCATTGCCTGCTCCTCTTTAACTTCTTTCATAGCTTGCTTGTAGTTCATTTTGATACCATAAGCCAAGGCATAAAGAGCGCCTATACGTTTAGAAAAGTCTTCATCATTAGGATCGCCTTGTCCCTTGATTGTAATGAATTGCTGCTCTTTAACATCAAGAAGAACAGCTTTTGTTTTTACGCCATATAAGTCTTTTTCAAGTTTACGCCATTCGTATTTCATCGTATTTCTCCTTTTCCTTTTTCGAACTCTCTGCAAAGTTAAACAAACTTAGCTAGCAAGTTTAGAACCTTTAAAATAATGTCTTTTCACCTTATCAAAGAGATAAAATAGTTAGTTTTAAAACCATCAGCAGACTCCTCCTTAATCTTTTATTGACATAATTAGTGTAGCAAATAAAAGTGGACAGCGTTTGTCAGCTTTTATATCGTTTTAATATTTTTCCTAATTTTTCTGTGATTCTTTGACGGATAAAGGCTGGCTCTAAAACTTCTACAGCATCACCAAACGATAAAATATAGCTGTCTAAAAGAGCACTATCTGGAATATCTAATTCTGCATATAAATCACCTTCAGTATCTGTTTTAACTTCTAAAAATTCATCGTAAACACGAAAGGCCAGCTTTCGATCAAATTTCAAGGACAAATGAACTGTTGGTGGAAGGTTTAATTTCTTTTCAATGACAAGATCTGAAAAGTCATCTTCAAAAGTCTCTTCTGCCAGCTTTAGTTTTTTTAAACGTGATAGTTTGAAAAAACGAAAATCTTGTCTCAAGAGACAATAAGCATATAAATACCAGTTTTGACCTTTAAAAACGAGACGGACAGGTTTGGCTTTACGCTGAGTCATTTTCTCTTGGCTGCTAAAATAGCAAAAAGAAATAACCTGTTTGCAGCAGATAGCTTCTTTTAAGCTGTCAAATAATTCCTGCTCTTTATTTTGAGACTGCCAGGTGTTAAAATCCACCTCAATCCAATTAGGATTTCTCATTTGAAAAAGAGCTGATAATTTGATCATCAGCTGCTGAGTATAGTGAAAACCATTAACAGAAGCCAAACCTTGCAAACTCTGTAAAATTTGCTGTTTTTCCTCCTGCGATAGTAAAGATTTTGAAAGGATAAAATTTTTATCCAGTTCTATACCGCCATTTCTGCCTGGGCTAGCATAAATGGGAATACCAGCAGCGCTCAATGCATCCACATCACGATAAATGGTCCGGACAGAGACCTCAAATTGCTGTGCGAGATCACCTGCCCTTATCTTTCCTTTTTCCAATAACTGATAAATCATTCGAAATAATCTACTTTCTTGCAAGGCTTGACAACTCCTCCTTTTGAATCATTATAACATAGCTTTATCACACTCAAAATAACAGCTAGATTTTAAAAGACCAATCATTAAGCGTAAAGATAAGCTGATGGATGAGTAAAAAGAAATAGAGGTATTTATGACGGCAAAGTAAACCCTAAAAATCATGAACACGGCGGCAGGAGCTATCTTTGCTGTAAAAAAGTATTTAAAAAAACGACAGCTCAGTCTCTTTGGATGAGAAAACAAGCTGTCGTTTATTTGTGTTATCACTTTTTGAAATAACGTATACTCTTTGAAAATCTCTTCAAACTAGCTAGGTCAGTGTTACTTTTTTGCTGTACCTTAGCACTGCCTGCGGCTATTCCTTATTTGCTTTTTGATTGTCATTGAGTATTCATTAATGTTTTTTTCTGTCTCCTTGATCTGTTAAAAAATGATAAATTTCCTGTGGTGTTCCTAGTGCCATCAGTTCCTGAAACTTGACTAATTTTTTCAGGTCTTGATAAATATGGCTTTCTGATATATCGCGTTTTTTGGCAGCTTTATTAACTGTCATAACCCCATCTTCAATGGAGACAAAGTTTAGTTCGTCAAAAATCTGAATCATTTTAATCAGCAGAATTTCAGGTATTTGTAAATACTGACTGAGTTCTTTTAGTTTATAACGCACATCAAACTGAGGATACTGACAGACCGTTTTATAGAGTTTTGCGAACTGCTCGTGAGTACCGTAGCCTGTTAAATAGTACTGGTTTTTAATCGTATTTTTAAAATAAATAGCTTCAAAATCACGATTTTTAAACAGGGCCAGGAGTTCTTCTGCCTGTTCTGGAATTTCAGATAAAATGACTGCTTTACTGTCTGTTTCTGCACTCAAGAGAGGGACACCTTCTGGCAAAGAACTGCTGCGAGCTCGGATATCAATCAGCTGAATGCCTTCAACACGCGCATCAATTAAGATCAGCTGCAAACTTGTATTGCCATTCCAGCGATTGACAGATAAAGTCACCGCCAGCTCCAAATGCTGAGCCTGCTGAAATTCTGCTGCAAGACTTCCCTTATGAAAGGCCAAAAGATCAAATTCAGCTTTTTCCTGAGCTATTTTTAACTTAAGGTGTGCACCGTTTTGTCCCATAGTTCTAGCCTGTTTAACAGTAACATTTTTCAAAAAAAAGACTGGCTTTTTATTATCCATCCCAAAAGGAGACAGCTTTTCTAAATCTTTAAGCCTATCTAAATTAAGTTCTGGCAAAAAAAGCTCTTCATCCATTACTAAAGTGGGCTTCTGCGATAGATCAATCCCATGGGCTTGAACATAGTGATCTAAAATACTTGACAGTTCTGCTAACTTTTCAGTTTTCAGAGTCATCCCCGCAGCTCCAGCATGGCCGCCAAAAGCGGTAAAAAGCTCTTCTCTGTGTTCATTGAGGGCTTCAAAGATATTAACCGACTCTGGACTGCGTGCACTGCCTTTAGCCAAGCCATTCTCAATGTTAAGGACAATAACGGGTTGGCAGACTTCTTCCATGATCCGTCCGGCAACGATTCCTAAAACGCCTGCATGCCAGCCTTCTTTGGCTAAGACTTGAGCAGGTTTTTCTAGATCAACCATAGCCATTGCCTCATCAAAGATCGTCTGTACAATAACCTTTCGCTCTTCATTTTTTTCATTGATCATGGCTGCGATTTTATGAGCTTCTTCATCATCAAAGCCGGTCAGCAATTCAATAGCAGGATTGGGATCATCCAAACGGCCCAGGGCATTAAGCTGAGGAGCTAATTTAAAAGCGATAGTTTCTTCATCAATACTATCCCAATCAACACCTGCAGCTTCCAGCAATTCCTGCAGTCCTATGCGTTCTGTCTGTTTTAAAATTTCAAGGCCGAACTTGACCATGACACGGTTCTCATCGGTCAGTGATACCATATCCGCAATCGTACCAATGGCTACTAAATCCAGCATCTCTGTCGGGACAGACTCCAGCAGAGCACAGGCTAATTTGAAAGCTACTCCGCAGCCAGCCAAAAATGGGAAGGGGTAAGAAGCCTTAGGATGTTCAGGATGTATAAGAGCATAAGCTTGAGGCAGTTCAGCAGGCATACTGTGATGGTCTGTAACAATGACATCAACTCCCTCTTTCTGAGCATAAGCAATAGCTTCTTTTCCGGCAACACCATTATCCACCGTAATAATTAACGATACATGCTGCTGTTCAATAAAGTATTGATAAATACTTTGATTGGGACCATAGCCGTCAGTAAAACGATTAGGCAGATAAACACTTACTTGCGCTCCTAATATTTCAAGAGCTTCCTTAGCAATAGCTCCTGAAGTCATGCCATCTGCATCATAATCACCATAGATGAGAATATGTTCCTCGTTTTCAATAGCCCTGCGAATCCGATCAACAGCCTTTTGCATGTCATTTAAAAGAAAGGGATCATGAAGCATGGATAGCTGAGGGTTTAAAAACGCTTCGACATCCTTACTTGTTTTAATACCTCTTTTATACAAAATCTTAGCAGCGGCCGCATGGAGTCCTGCTTTTTCAGTCCTCTCAAAAAAGCCATCATCCGGCTTTTCTTGATTTATTTTCCAATTAAATTTGGAAGTGATCATTTATAATTAAATACCTTTCTGGCTAAAAAATCAGATAATTTTGGAAAAAGCACATAAGCTTTATAAGCTGCTTTTAAGGTAAAAGGCATATTTAATTCACGCTTATTTTTTCCCAAAATTCTCAGAATGCGTCTGGCAACATCTCCAGGCTGCATGGTAAATTCTTCCACACTTTTAAGATATTCACCGCTAGGATCTGCCTGATTAAAGAATTTGGTAGCAATCGGTCCTGGATTTACAGTTGTCACATAAACATGGCGGTCTGCTAATTCTAAACGCAGAGCATTCGAAAAACCAATAACAGCAAATTTAGTTGCCGAATAAATCGTTGATTTGCTGGTGGCTATAAGTCCTGCTATACTGGCTATATTAATAATATGCCCAGCTTGATCTTTAGCCATTCTTTGCCCTATTAAACGTGAAAATTGGATAGTTGCCAATGTATTAACATCAAACATCGAACGAATCATATCATCTGTATATTGATTAAAGTCTTTGAACTCGCCAAAGCCGGCATTATTGATCAAAATATCAACGCCACCGTACTCTTCATAGATTTTATCAACAATAGAATGAACAGCTTTATCATTTGTAATATCAATTTGATAGCATACTTTTTTCTCACGTCTAACATAGAGCTCTTCAAGCTTTTCTTTGCTGCGGCCCAATAAAATCAGTTGATCCTTTTGAGGCAGCCTTTTGATAAGCTCCTCAGCCAGGCCACCTGACGCTCCTGTTATGACAATAATACGTTCATCTTTCATATCGTTATTTCTTCTAAGTCTCTGACAACATGGACATTTTGGAAAATGTCTTGGGCATCATTTCGCATCTTGCTGATATCGCGCGATAAGAAACGTGCACTGACATGATTTAATAGGAGTTTCTTGGCAGAAGCTAGCTTAGCGACCTGCGCTGCCTCCATATTAGTTGAGTGCCCATGACGCCTGGCTATTTTCTCATCTCCCTTGCCATAGGTTGATTCATGAACAAGTACATCGGCTCCTAAAGCCAGACGAACACTGGCATCTGTCTTTCTTGTATCCCCTAAGATGGTGATCACTTTGCCCTTTTTAGGAGCAGAAAGGTAATCTTTGGCAATAATTTCAGTGCCGTTATCTAAGATAACATTCTGTCCGTTTTTAATTTTACCAAAAAGCGGTCCAAAAGGCACACCTGCTGTTTTTAATTTTTCAGCATCCAAGGTACCTTCTAAATCTTTTTGCACAACACGGTATCCTACACAGAAAATCGTATGATCCAGCTTTTCAGCATAAACGGTAAACTTATCCGTTTCAAGAATTTTTCCCAAATGCTTTTCATTAAATTCATGAAAATAAATAGGATAAGGCAAGTGGGCTCTTGAGGCCTTCAAACAAGCCATAACCAGAGCCTTAATACCAACTGGTCCGTAAATCTCAAGGTCCGTCTGCTCTTCATTGGCCTGAAAAGCACGGCTGGATAAAAAACCTGGCAGACCAAAAACATGATCGCCATGCAGGTGCGTGATGAAAATTTTCCGAATCTTCCGCGGTTTAATGGTCGTTTCTAAAATCTGGCGCTGAGTTCCTTCCCCGCAGTCAAACATCCAAACCTCATTGATTTCATCCAAAAGCTTTAAAACAAGGCTTGAAACATTTCTAGCTTTAGCTGGCTGACCTGCGCTCGTTCCTAAAAATTGTAATTCCATACTTCCTGATACTTTCTTTCTATACTGGTTCGTCTTCTTTTATGTAAAGCACTGCTTGATTTTGCTCATAACTATAGTACCTTTGGCCTTGATAATCTTGGGCCAATTCAAGCAAGTCTTCTTGATTAAAGCTTGTTAGTTTAAGCCATTCTTTATTTAGTCTGACAGCTTCACTAAGCAAGCTGTCTGAAACAGCTATTGTTTCTAATTGACTTTCATCAAAAGTTAGTTTAGCCATTTTAATAACCTGATTTTCAAGAAAAATTTTATACTGCGGAAAAATCTGTGCTAACTCAAATAAAAGGCTGTCTGAGACAGCGTCTTTTTCTTCACTGAAAACCTGAGCTTTTTCTTGATCGTTTTCATAGGCAAAACCGTAGGCTTTTCCCGACAAATTGAGCCTGACAAATGGTTTTTGCTCATCAAAAGAAGGCTCCTTTGTTAACAGCTGCAGATGCTGCGATAAGTCAAAATAATAATCAGTCGCTGCCTGGGGAGAATCTTTTTGATAGAGTTCTGCAAAATAGGCATTGATCACACTTGGCGGCGGTGTAATAAAGATCAGCTTGTCAGCATCCGGCAAATCTGCTAATTTATTTTTTAAATAGACTTTATCTAAGCTTGTAAAACCACCGTATTTAAGGGCTAAATCAATATAATGCATTGTAAAATTCTTCCAGTTTCCATTTGTTTTTTTCTGAGACATATCCTTCAATCTGGTCAATCTCTTTATTAGCCCCATAAGAATTTAGCAAAGCTATCTTATTTAATTCATAAAGCTTATAGCGATTCTTTTGAGATACTTTAACTTTAAAAGGAATAAAAAGCTTTTTAATCACTTGCAATAGCTGCTTTCTCAGCTCTATGGCAGCATCTGCTGATTTGGCTGATAAGCAAACATGGGGAAAGTGATTGGCAATAAAGCCCTTATCTACCTTATCCATCTTATTATAAACTGTCAGACGAGGCAGGTCTGCCATCTTGAGATCTTTCAAAAGGTTAAAAACAACTTTTTCATGGTCTTCATAGTAAGGATCACTGGCATCAACCACATGCAGCAGTAAGTCCACATGCCTGCTTTCTTCCAGAGTGGATGCAAAAGCAGCTATGAGTTCTGTCGGCAAATCTTGGATAAAGCCGACCGTGTCCGTCAAAGTCGCTTGAAAATGATCTTTTAAATAAACCTGCTTGGTTCTGGCATCAAGGGTAGCAAAAAGAGCATCAGCTTCGTATTGATAGGTTTGCGTCAAAAGGTTCATAATCGTTGACTTGCCTGCATTAGTATAGCCTATCAGTCCTATTTTAAAAACCTGTGAGGAAAGGCGTTTATTTCGGACTGTCTCATGATTTTTAGTGACTGTCCTAAGCTCTTTTTTAATATCAGAAATTTGTTTGTGTATCCTGCGCCGATCCAGCTCCAGCTGACTTTCACCAGGTCCGCGGCTGCCAATACCGCCAGCCTGACGGCTAAGCATGATCCCCTGACCGCTCAACCGCGGCAGCAGATATTCTAACTGGGCTAAATGAACCTGCAGCTTTCCTTCGCGGCTGTGTGCCCTAAGAGCAAAAATATCCAGAATAAGCTGCATCCGATCAATAACTTTGATGCCTAATTCGGCTTCTAAATTGCTATTTTGCCGAGGAGTTAAGCGGTTATTGACAACCATTGTATCAATCTCTTCTGTTTGAATAACCCTTTTTAGTTCTGCTAGCTTTCCAGAACCAACAAAGGTTTGGCTGTCATATCTATCTTTTTTTTGAGTATAAGAATGAACGATATCAGCTCCTGCTGTTTGGGCTAATCGAGCCAATTCTTGCATGGACAAGCTGAAATTTTCACTTTCTTGAAGCTCTACTCCAAGCAAAATAAGGCGCTCTTGCTTCTGTCTTGTCTCAAACATTATTGGCCTCCTTTTCTATCGCTCATTTCTTGAGATTTCTCTTTTTATTATAGCATAGAGAAGCTGAAAAAAGCGAAAAGCAAAATCGTTTTTTTACACTTTTAATAATTGTGATAATGGTTTGAAAATGAAAAGCCATAAAAGTTCCTCAAAACCAAAATAATACTAGCAGTCACAAAAATGCACTGCCTTTTAAGCGGATGATATAAAATCCAGCTCAAAAAACAGTACACAAGTCCATGCTATTTAAGATTCTGATTTTCTCAATTTTTCTGAATAAAACGCTCAACAGTTTTAAAGATCTTTTCTTGCCAGTCTGGATCGGTCAGGAAATAAAAATCAACTTTCATACGGTTCTTAAACCAGGTTAACTGGCGTTTGGCATAACGTCTGCTGTTTTGCTTGACTTTTGCTACTGCAGTTTCTAGGTTCATCTCTCCTGAAAAATAAGGAAAGAATTCTTTATAGCCAATTCCCTTGGTTGCTTGAGCATCAGGATAATGCTGGTACAGCATTCTAGCTTCTTCCAGCAAACCTGATAGCATCATATTGTCAACACGAGCATTAATCCTCTCATAAAGCTTCTGACGGTCATCATTAAGACCAAGCAGCAGCACTTCATAAGCTCTTTTTTGGTTTTTGGCTCCCTGGCTGAAACGATAGAGTTCTAAAGATCGGACAGCACGGCGGCGGTTAAGCTGATCACTCGTCATATTTTTATCTTTGAGCAAGTCAAACAGCTCCTTATCTGACAATTCCTCCAAACTCTTACGATAGGCCAGTACGGCTTCATGATTGACCTGACCGCCTAGATGATAGCCTTCTAATAAACTTTGAAGATAAAGTCCTGTTCCACCGACAATAATCGGCAAGTGTCCACGATCCTGAATCGTCTGAATGGCCTTTGCTGCTTCCTGGACAAAATCAAAAGCGGAATAGTTTTCATTGATATCTCTAACATCAATTAAATGATGCGGTGCTGCTGCCTGTTCAGCTGCTGTTGCTTTGGCTGTACCGATATTTAATTTTCGATAAACCTGCTGACTGTCACCGCTAATAATTTCACCCTTATATTTTTGGGCCAATTTAATTCCCAAGGCTGTTTTTCCAACTGCTGTCGGACCCAAAATGACAATTATTTTTGTTTTCATACGTTTTTTCCTTGAAAAAAATATCATTTTTTTAGATAATAGAACCATTATAACATATAAAGGAGTCCTCATTATGACTAAGAAACATTCATTTGCTAAAGGTGTTGCAACAGGTGTTATTGGTGCTGCTGCAACTGTTGCAGGAGCAGTATATGCTGTTAAAAAAACGATTATTGATCCAGAAGAAAAAAAAGCAGCATTTATTGAAGAAAACCGTAAAAAAGCTGCACGTAAACGCGTCACACGTTAGTCACTATATAGCATAAAAAAATGAGCTTGGAACAAAAATAGTTCCAAGCTCATTTTTTATTGAGACTGAGACTTGCTGAAAAATCGAAGACTTGGTCTGACCAATTTTTGTCTTACTCCCTTTTATAAAATAGGTTCTGGCAGTTCTTCTTCGATAGCTGCTAAGCGTTTAGCAACTTGTTCACGCGTCAGGTTATGTTCTTTAACATAACGATTGCGCGGATGAACACGGCATTCATACGAGCAGCCGCGGAGATACTTGTCTTCATTTTCCTTAGATGTGAGTATTTGCCGATTGCAAAAAGGATTTCCGCAGTTGACATAACGTTCACAAGGACTTCCATCAAACCAGTCTTTACCGACAATTCTAGGATCTGTATGATTGATATCAACAGCTATACGTTCATCAAAAACATACATCTTACCATCCCAGAGTTCGCCTTGAACTTCTGGGTCCTTGCCGTAAGTTACGATGCCGCCATGAAGCTGACCAACATCTTTATAGCCTTCCCTTACCATCCAGCCTGAAAATTTCTCACAGCGGACACCGCCTGTGCAGTAGACAACCACACGCTTATCCATAAATTTTTCCTTGTTGCTGCGAACCCACTGGGGCAGTTCTCGAAAGTTGCGAATATCCGGGCGAATAGCACCGCGGAAATGCCCTAAATCGTATTCATAATCATTGCGGGTATCAAGCACGACTGTATCATCATCTAAAAGCGCCTCTTTAAATTCCTGAGGCGATAGATAAGCGCCTGTTGTCTTTAGAGGATCAATGTCTTGATCAAAATGATTATCCTCAAGACCCAGATGGACGATTTCTTTTTTGTAGCGCACAAACATCTTTTTAAAAGCATTGTGATTTTCTTCATCAATCTTAAACCAAAGATCGCTAAATAAAGGATTAGCATGGACATAATCCATATATTTTTGTGTTGTCTCATAATCGCCAGAGACGGTTCCATTGATCCCTTCATCTGCAATCAAAATGCGGCCTTTAAGACCAATAGACTTGCAAAAAGCTAAATGCTCAGCTGCATAAGCTTGGGCATTTTCAATAGGGACATATTTATAGTAGAGTAAAACTCTGATAGCATTTGACATCGCATTCTCCTTTTAATCTTTACAAGAGCTTGAGATAAGAAATAGTTCCAAGCTCTTATGTGCAGCAGTGATATCATAAGAGAGCGGGGCAAAGCGGTTTCTGTTGAATCACATTTTTTGCCCCACTCTTATTATTATCCCATGAAATCAAAAGAATCACAAAAATTTGGATTTATTTTTTACAGTAAGCAGGATTGAAAAATGCGGAGGGGAAAGTCAAAACAGTCCTGCGGACTGTTTTGAGTCAGCAACTAGAAACGAAGACCTGCTGAAAAATCACATTCTTTGAATTATTGATTGTCTGTCCCAGTCTCAGGCAAATTGAAAGCCTTTCGGCTTTCCATTTAGCCATGAAAGCATAGGTTTGCTGGCGTGCCGAACCGCATAAGGCTAACTGCCAGCAGGAATCCTCTTTATAAACAAAACACTATTAAGCAAGCCGCCCTTACTTTTAGATGATCTCCCCATCTTCAATCTCATATTCATCCAAAATGGTTTGGATTTTATCAAACGCCAAGCGGAAGTGCTCCAGTTTGTGGCCGTCGGAGCCGACGGAGTATTTGCGGCAGCCAAGCTCTTTGACTAGGCCTAAAGCATAGCGATAGAGATGCTCGTGGTGATAGAGATACATGGATTTACTGTTGAGCTCAAAAGCTAGGCCATAGTCAATCATCTTTTGAAAAATACGGCGCAGCTGAGGCTCATAAGCCTTCAATTCTTCTACAGTCAGATCAAAGAGCCGAAAGCCATAGTCAAAATGAGCTAAAACATCAGCTTCCACGCGCCCAATAGCATATTCTAACTTATCCAGATATTCCTGAATAATAGTTTCTTTATCCATATTAGCGACTTCATCATCCAGATAATCATTAAAGCCATTGTGATGAAGGGAAAGGAGCTTTAAGTCATAATCCTTATCTGCCAGAAAGCTGATAATATCAGCTTCTCTAGGCTGATAATAGCCAATTTCAATGCCGCGTTTGATACGGTTGCCGTACGTTTGGTTAAGCTCTGCTATTTCTTTAGAATAAGCTTCATAATCAGGCACATCATCCTGTTTAGTGTAAGGATTTGATAAGTCGTAATGCTCTGTCGTTATAATATCTCCCTCATAGTGATCAAGGTAATCTTTAAAATCAGCTCTTGAATCATAAGAAAAATGAGTATGTAAATGGTTGTCGCGCATGCTTTTCTCCTTACTGTTTCTTTCTATTTTAGCAGATTGCCTTCAAAAAAGAAATTATCGCAAAAACAGCTATAGTTTGAAACTATATCATTCTCCTTAAAATGACTATTTCTCAAAAGCGCTTAGCTTGTGTACAATAAAAGTAAGAAATTTAGAAAGAGGCTTTTATATGACACAATCAAAATTCCAGCTTGTCGGCTCCCTGCTTCGCCCGGCTAATCTACTGGATTATAAGAACAAAATTGAACATCGTGATGACATTCACTATCCCTTTTATGATAGCTTCCCTGGCTATCATGAAACCGAGACAGCAGAGATTAAAAAAGTGATCGCTGATGAAAAGGCCAACGGTATTGATATTCTAACAGACGGTGAATACTCTAAGTCTATGTGGCATTTAGATTTCGTTTGGGGCCTTAAAGGTATTGAACGCTATATTGCAGACCATGGTTACACTTTTAAAGACCATGACGGCGGACAGTATGAGACTCGCAAAGACATAGGTATCCGTATCACGGAACCTCTTTCAGGTAAAAATCATCATTTCTTAGACATCTACAAATTGCTCAAGGAAGAGGCTGACGGCATGCAAACCAAATTGACCATTTGGGGTCCTGCTCATGCCTACACTGAATTGGCTATCTTTGATGGGCTGGCTGGTGATGACCAGGTTTATAAAACCAATGAAGACTTAAAGGCGGGTCTCATCAAGGCTTATAAAGAATTTTTGACAGAATATAAGGAAGCCGGCGGTGAGATTATCCAGTTTGACGACTGCCTCTGGGAACTTTTTGACCAATCCAATCCTGCCTCATTTTTTACTGATGGCAATGCTGCACTGGCGGATTTAGCTGACCAATTCATTGCGATTAATAATGAAGTTGCTGATTACGGACATCACTTAGGACTGAAAGTTTGGACACACAACTGCCGCGGAAATTATGAAAGCCGGTCTGCCTCAGGCGGAACTTATGAAGCGATTGCGGAAAAATTCCTACGTGACCAGCACTATGACCGCTTTTTCTTAGAATGGGACAGTGATGTATCGGGTGATTTGAAAGCTCTTGCTTCCCTTAAAGATAAGGAGGCCCAAGTGGTCCTTGGACTTCTCTCTAGTAAGACAACAGAGCTGGATGATGAAGAACGTGTCCTTGCTTTATTAGAAGAAGCTAGTACAATTCTTCCTAAAGAACGTCTGCTGCTGTCACATCAATGCGGTTTTGCTTCTTGTGATTCAGGCAATGAACTGGCTATCCCGCAGCAATGGGCCAAAATCAAACAAGGTCAAGAAATCGCTAAAAAGTTTTGGGGTAATTCCTAAGCAGTCATAAAGACATGAAGGCAAATATTTTTTAGACAGTTCCTTATCACTAGACTGTTAAATACTAACATATTAACTAGCAGCCTGATTTCGGATTATAAAGAAATCAGGTTTTTTTGTATGCTCTTTTTTGATCATATGCCAAAAAAACAGAAAGTGCTATTAACTTCCTGTTTTATTCCACAATTTTAGTCTGCTTGATAAATGATTGAAAAGAGCTTTTATTTTTTATCTGCCGCTAAATCATCATAAGCAGAAGCCTTATCCTTGATGGCTTGATTGATGGCCTTGGAAAACTGGCCTTTAATATCACTATCTAGCTTTCCGCCAATCGTCTTTAGGCTGGACTTCGTCTCAGAAGCAATGCGGCTGATCGCCTTATCGTACTTATCGACCAGCTCCTTGCGCTTGGTCTTTTGAGCAGCAGCGCAGGCTCTAATAATCCCCTTTTCATATTCCTTTTCAGCTGCTTCTGTATCGCCGGATAAAGCGTCGCCAACAGCTTTTCCTAGGTTGGTGCGTGCCGCACCGCCTACTGTTTCTTTAATACCATTCCAAGCATCCGCAAATGCTCCCATTTATTGTCCTCTTCTTTCTTTTTTCAATTGTTTACGATAATTTCCTTCGTTCACTGTAAGCTGCTTCCAGCTTATCACTGACCCTACTGTAGGTCTTTTTGTAAGCTGTATCCAGTTCTTCAAACTGTTCGCTATAATAATTGAAAACATCAATAAAAGCATTTTGAACTCGGATATTAATGTCTGTTACTGTATCTGTAAAAGGTCTTTCATCTTCCACTTCTAAGTTCCTAAAATCGGCCATAGCTTCTTCGTATTTAATGTCAGTCATAGCATTAAAATAATGAAGCCGTTCCTCATAGGACATCCGTTCTTCTTCCAATTGGTTTTTGATCCTCCGGTAATCCTCATCCAGAATTTCAATTTCCAGTTCATATTCCTGCACTTTGGCTTGTGCTACATCCCATGCGTCCATCCTGAAATCTCTCCTCCTAAAGTATTATCCTTAGCAACTAGGTCCTGCATTCCCCTTTCAATATGACTGCTTAGAGCAGTGAAATTGTCAGATAAGGCGGAAGCCTTGGCTGTTTTCTGGTCAAAATGTTCCTTGACCTGGGTCACCATGTAATCATAAGTAAGGCCTTCTTCTGCATAAATCGCCAAGATCTCCTCATCAGTCAGCTTATTAACCGAGGCTGGGCGCTTGCTGGTCAGGCTCTTGTAGAGTTCATCAGCTGCTTCGTTAGCAGCACGGACCTGACCTTTGATGCTGTCATAACCGATTTGGGCAGTGCTTCCTAATCCTTTGGCTACAGTGCTTGCGGACAGATAGTCCAAGTAAATCTTCTCATGGCCAGAATAGCCGCCTGCACCTAACTTGGACTTCATGGCCTTAAAGCTATGGTTCATATAAGCAGAGACCTTGCCCTCTACAGTATCATAGACATGGCCAAGGTCCGCCATATTATTGGCCTTATCCACTAGATTGCCCTTCTTATCAAACTTCCAATTACTGAGAGAATGGTCGGCTGACAGGCCGCTTTTGTTGGCCATATCGACATAAATAGCACTGCCTGTTTCATTGCCTGTGATATTCCCTATCATATCATTGGGATTGCGGTAATTGCGAAACTGCCGCTTGTGCTTTTTCATGTAGGCAATTTCTTTGCTTGAAAGCATACTGTGAATATCGGGGCCATTGTAAGTGGTACTGTGATACTTGCGCTTTAAAGCCACATACATAGAAAGAGAGCCTCCGAGAGAGTGGCCGGTTGTTGTGAGTTTGGCCTTAGGATAGGCCTTCTCAATCTTCTTGGCAAAGGCTTTGGCCGTCTTAAACTGAGAATCGACTGTCGGGCCAGTAGGGGAAGAACCGCGTTTCTTCAACTCATCACGGCCATGGCCGATTGACTGTACATCAGTCGCAATATCATCAGGATCAGATCTGTTCGTTCCAGCGTAGGCAATGACCACTTGGCTGGTATCCACATTACCCTTCTTATCTACTGGCGCCACCGCCATGGCCTGCATGCCGTTGGAGGTGTTGTTTTCAGTTTTGAGGACTTGGTATTGGTTATTTAAAATTTTTTGTCCATCTTTAACTGGATTTTGCACCTTATTAGGATCAACATCATACACACGGTCGGCAACTCTTTTGTAATCTTTATCTGTTACCATTTTTTACTCCTCAATAATAATAAACTATTTCAACATTATCCATACGGTTGCTTTTTATTTTTTCATTACTTTGTTTAAATTCCTTAGGAGAATAATTAGCAGTCTCAATTTCTCCTCCTATCTCATTTTCTGAAAATGAAATATTATATTTGCTATTAATGGTTGTTGTCATCCTCCAAGTTCCTGTCATATCGTTTTTTTGGAATTCCACAAATTCAATCTTTTTAATAGGTTTTCCATCAACTAATTCAATATGTTCTCTTATATATTGAACAATCCTATCCTGTTCATGCTTATGTATGGGTTCGTCTTTGCCTGTAAAGGGATTAAACATTATGATACCTCCTATTATTAAAATTGCTGCGATTCCCAATGGCATTAATACCTTTTTCTTAACTGCCATAAAACCTCCTTTTTTATAATATAAGCCAAACCAGCTACCTGTTAACTGGCTGGGTTTATACTATAACGCGGACAACAAGCTTTCTTTCACAGGAGTTACGGCCATGGCCTGCATGCCATTGGAGGTGTTGTCTTCAGTTTTGAGGAATTTATACTTGCCATCTGCAACAGATATCCCTTTCCTAAGCGGTTTACTTTCTTTTTTTGAATCAACATCATAGACATCTTCAGAAATTTTATTATAATCTTTATCTGTTACCATTCTCTACTCCTCAAAATAAATCACTTCTATTTTTGAAATATTAATATTCTTTGCTTTATTCCTTATGTTTAATTCCTTATTATTACTTTTAGCAATATGTTCAGTCACATCTATTTCTCCACCCAATCCATTCAAACTAAAAGTTATATAGTAAATATTATTGACTACAGCATCACTACTCCAAGTTCCAGTAGTATGGTTCTTTTCAAAATTCTTAAACTCAACCTTCTTAATACCCTCATAATTCTGAGCTAGATATTTCACCATTCTATCTTGCTCATGTTTGTACTTTGGTTCGTCTTTTCCTGTAAAGGGATTAAACATTATGATACCTCCTATTATTAAAACTGTTGCGATTCCCAATGAAATTAATACCTTTTTCTTAACTGCCATAAAACCTCCTTTTTTATAATATAAGCCAAACCAGCTACTTGTTAACTGGCTGGGTTTATACTATAACGCGGACAACAAGCTTTCTTTCACAGGCGCCACCGCCATGGCCTGCATGCCATTGGAGGTGTTGTCTTCGGCGGCGAGGACTTTGTATTGGTTACCGCCAGACTTAAATGTATCATTCTTGATTATTGTATGAGCTTCTTTACCATCCTCAATAGCATAAACTCTATCTGCTATATCTCTATAATTTTGTTCTGTCACTGCCATTTCATTCCTCCAAGTCAGTGATATTAACATCACTGACTGTAACATTTCCTCATAGGACATCCGTTCTTCTTCCAATTGATTTTTGATCCTTCGGTAATCCTCATCCAGAATTTCAATTTCCAGTTCATATTCCTGCACTTTGGCTTGTGCTACATCCCATGCGTCCATCCTGAAATCTCTCCTCCTAAAGTATTATCCTTAGCAACTAGGTCCTGCATTCCCCTTTCAATATGACTGCTTAGAGCAGTGAAATTGTCAGATAAGGCGGAAGCCTTGGCTGTTTTCTGGTCAAAATGTTCCTTGACCTGGGTCACCATGTAATCATAAGTAAGGCCTTCTTCTGCATAAATCGCCAAGATCTCCTCATCAGTCAGCTTATTAACCGAGGCTGGGCGCTTGCTGGTCAGGCTCTTGTAGAGTTCATCAGCTGCTTCGTTAGCAGCACGGACCTGACCTTTGATGCTGTCATAACCGATTTGGGCAGTGCTTCCTAATCCTTTGGCTACAGTGCTTGCGGACAGATAGTCCAAGTAAATCTTCTCATGGCCAGAATAGCCGCCTGCACCTAACTTGGACTTCATGGCCTTAAAGCTATGGTTCATATAAGCAGAGACCTTGCCCTCTACAGTATCATAGACATGGCCAAGGTCCGCCATATTATTGGCCTTATCCACTAGATTGCCCTTCTTATCAAACTTCCAATTACTGAGAGAATGGTCGGCTGACAGGCCGCTTTTGTTGGCCATATCGACATAAATAGCACTGCCTGTTTCATTGCCTGTGATATTCCCTATCATATCATTGGGATTGCGGTAATTGCGAAACTGCCGCTTGTGCTTTTTCATGTAGGCAATTTCTTTGCTTGAAAGCATACTGTGAATATCAGGGCCATTGTAAGTGGTACTTTGATACTTACGCTTTAAAGCCACATACATAGAAAGAGAGCCTCCGAGAGAGTGGCCGGTTGTTGTGAGCTTGGCCTTAGGATAGGCCTTCTCAATCTTCTTAGCAAAGGCCAGAGCTGTTTCAAACTGAGAGTCTGCAATCGTCACTCCGTTAACACTCATATCTGATCCTGACGTTAGCTTCTTGCTTCCTTCGCCAACAGACTGCAGATCAGTGTCGATATCTTTTGGATCGTCAGAATTCGTCCCAGCATAAGCGATCGTGATGTTACTGTAATCGACCTGACCAGACTGGCTTACCGGAGCTACGGCCATGGCCTGCATGCCGTTGGAGGTGTTGTCCTTGGTGGCGAGGACTTGGTATTTGCCGCCTGCAACAGTATCTCCTTTTTTATATGGAGTAGAAACTTTACCTGAATCAACTTTATAAACCTCGTTAGCAAGTGAATTATAGTCTTTTTCCGATATCATATTATTCCTCCAAGTGCTTAACTTCAATATGAGAAATATCTGGTTTCTCATCAGGTGTGTCTAACTTTTTAAGAGAATGTCCATGGTTTCTAGAAGAAAGTTCATTGACGTAAATCTCACCATCTAATCCCATTAGTGTGAAATTAACTTTAATTTTATTGTTTATTGTTGCATAAAATGAGTATGATCCTGTCATTTTATTATGTTCTATTTCTGTAAACTCAACCTTCTTAATACCCTCATAATTCTGAACTAGATATTTCACCATTCTATCTTGCTCATGTTTGTACTTTGGTTCATCTTTGCCTGTAAAGGGATTAAACATTATGATACCTCCTATTATTAAAACTGCTGCGATTCCCAATGGCATTAATACCTTTTTCTTAACTGCCATAAAACCTCCTTTTTTATAATATAAGCCAAACCAGCTACCTGTTAACTGGCTGGGTTTATACTATAACGTAGGCAATAAGCTTTCTTTCACAGGAGCTACGGCCATAGCTTGCATGCCATTTGAGGTGTTGTCTTCGGTGGCGAGGACTTGGTATTGACCTAAATCAGGATTATTTTTATCATAATAATAAGTTCCCTTTTCAATGGTTTTATATTGACCATCGTTTTTTCCACTATCCACACTGTAAACTTGCGTAGATAGCCAATTATATTGTTGTTCAGTTAGCATGATAATATATTACTCCTTTAAATAAATTACGGTAATTTCACTAATATCCACACTTTCACTATTATTAAACTCTCCATATTTTCTAATATCAGAAAATTCCTCGATAGGGTCTAAAGCAATAATTCCTTTTGCAGTATTAAGTTCTTCGATTTTCTGAAATTGAACTATATTGTTACTGTTTTTATCATTTACTTTAAATACTAAGTTATAGTATCCAGTAGAATTATTCTTTTCCAAGTTTAAAAACTCTACTTTTTTGACTTTATAATTTCTTGCTATTCGTTTTACTACATTATCTTGTTGCTCCTTCGTCAATGTTTCCTTCTTACTTCCAAACATACTACAGCCTCCTAAAATTAATAACGTTCCAACTGCGCTTAGCGCTAACAACTTTTTCCATTGCTTCATGGATACCTCCTTTTATCTTATAGTTAAACTAGCTAACCTTAACTAGCTTAAGTTATAAGACAAATAAATTCATCATACATAGCTACCGATTCTCCTAGCGAATGGCCAGTGGTGGTGATGGTGGCATCAGGGTAGTCTTTTGCGACATCCTGGGCAAAGTCTTGGGCTGTGCTGAACTGAGAATCGACTGTCGGGCCAGTAGGGGAAGAACCGCGTTTCTTCAACTCATCACGGCCATGGCCAATTGACTGTACATCAGTCGCAATATCATCAGGATCAGATCTGTTCGTCCCAGCGTAGGCAATGACCACTTGGCTGGTATCCACATTACCCTTCTTATCTACTGGCGCCACCGCCATGGCCTGCATACCATTTGAGGTGTTGTTTTCAGTTTTGAGGACTTGGAATTGACCTAATGATTTATTATCCGGATTAAAATCATATTTTCCTCCTTCCACTGGGTGATACTTGTTCTGCTAACCAGCTATTTTGTTCTTCTGTGATTGGCATACTACTCCTCCAGATAAGTTACTTTTATTTTAGAAATATCTATTTTTTCCAATGATTGTTTTCTTTCAATATGTTCAAAGTTATCCACAGGGTTAAGTCCTATGGAATCAGAATCATTATTCAATCGTTCTAAGTTTCTAAACGGAAGAGTCGTTTCAAGCTTACTGCTCCCATTTATTTTTATATTCAACAAATATGTTCCCGTTTTCCTATCTTGACTAAATTGTGTAAATTCGATACTCTGAATATCATAATCTTTAACTATCCTTTTAACCACATTATCCTGTTGTTCTTTGGTCAATGTTTCCTTCTTACTTCCAAACATACTACAACCTCCTAAAATTAATAATGCTCCAATAGCGCCCAGCGCTAATGGCTTTTTCCATTTTTCCATGGACACCTCCCTTGAAATATTTTATAAAGAAACAACAGGGTAGCTATTAATAAAAAGACTATTATAGATAGAATAACTGAAAAAGAATGCCAATAAGTTAATGTTGCTGTATGCCCTGCCTCATCAGTTATTTGCTTCAATGGAAAATTTGAAAGAGCAAAAATAAGATAGAAAATAGCAGTTAAACTAGATAAATAACCAATGCTAATAGTTAGTTTATTATTCGTTAACATGATAATACTAAGGAAAGGAAATCCATAGTACAGCAAAGGAAGCCCAAAGGTGAAAATACTAATAAATATGATCGTTCCCCCATCCCATGAATACAAACAAATGAGTAGCCAAAAATAGGACAGCATAAAAAAAGATGCCAAAATATTCTCATTGCGTCTGAATTGTTTTTCTTTTATATTTGTGTTGTCTTTTACTTTGTACTGCCCCTCCACTACGGTATCTCCTTTTCTAACGGGATTATCTGCCTTTCTAGAATCCACATGATAAACTTCTTTAACAGTCTTATTATCATCTTTATCTGTTACCATATTACTTTTACTCCTTTAAATAGATAACCTTAACGTTTCTCATATTGCTATCTTGACTACTTTCTGAGCGATCTTTTATTTCATTTGGATAATATCCTTCCCCTTCCAATTCATCACCGATTTGTTTTTTACTAAAAGAAATATAGTATTTGTTATTAACCTTCGTCGTAATTCTCCAGAAACCAGTCATGTCATTTTTCTGAAATTCTGTCACCTCTACCGTTTTAATTTTATCACCATTTGCTAATTCATAATGCTCAACAAGATATTTAGCGACCCTATCCTGTTCATGCTTATGTATGGGTTCGTCTTTTCCTGTAAAGGGATTAAACATTGCTATGCCTCCTATTGTGATAATAGCTAGTAACCCTGACAGGATTGAAGTCTTCTTATTCATTTTTATAAAGCACCTCTTGTATGATATTATAAAAATTAGCCATTTAATTGGCTGACAGTATGTTACAAAATCTTTGTTTCCGCCTAGACCGCAGCAATATATCAATATACTTTGAGCTGATTTCCCCTTTTAAACGAATTATCGGTTTACTTTATTATAACATGATTATGCCATTTTGGGTCTCTTAATACTCTTTGAAAAGCTCTTCAAACTGGGTCAGCAGCACCTTGCACTGCCTGCGGTATTCTGGTGAAATCGGTGCTGTTCATGCTTTATACAAAAAAAGAGAGCCGTTCACTCCAAATGAGTGTTCGAATCTCTTAAATTTAGCGGCCTTGGCTCTTTTTTAGATCTTCCTTAAAAATATTGGAAGAAAGAGCGGCAAAAATTAGTTTATTTCCTGCGTTTGAGCTACTTTTTGATACCAATAGGCACTTTTCTTAGGGTAGCGTTCCTGTGTTTCAAAATCAACATAGAAGAGCCCATAACGCTTTTCATAACCATTGGACCAGGAGAAGACATCCATGAGAGACCAGATAAAGTATCCCTTGACATTAGCACCGTCTGCTATAGCATCTGAAATCACTTCAAGATGCTTTTTGACATAGTCGATACGAGCATCGTCATAAACAGTATGGTCTACAAATTCATCCTTATAGCCAAGGCCATTTTCAGTAATATAAATCTTTTTGTAGTTTGGATAGTCCTGTTTGACACGCATAATCTGATCATAAAGGCCTTGCGGATAAATCATCCAATCCCAATCGGTACGCGGTACATCTACATCAAATTCACGCTGACCGACGCCTTTGATTTGGTATTTTGATCCGCCTTTAGCCCCCTTGGCATTGTGGGTAATCTCAGTTTCTCCATCAAAAGCACGCATCCAATCACTCATATAATAATTGATCCCCAAGAAATCATTGAGATCCTTAGCAGCTTCAAGAGCGGCAAAATCTTCCTCACGAAGATCCAGTTCTCCGCCATTGGCAGCTAAAATATGACGGACACCTTCCATGGTTTTCTCAGAATACTTCCCCAGATAAGTCGCATCAAGAATAAACTTATTATGGATAATATCTTCCAATTCTGCAGCACGAACATCTCCTGGATTATTGGGATCATAGGGATATTTTGTCGGCAGAGCATGGACAACACCGATTTCACCGGAACAGCCGCCCTCTTTGAAAGCTTTAACGGCCTTGCTGTGTGCGACCATCATATTATGATGAGACTGGAAAACTTTAGCCAGATCATACTTGATGCCCGGAGGGAATTTCCCCACCAAATACTGACCGTCACCAATCGGCCCAATTTCATTAAAGGTTGTCCAATAATTGACCTCTGGAAACTCTTGAAAACAGAACTCAGCGTAATGGACAAAGTGCTCTATATTTTCGCGGTTAAGAAAATCGCCATTAGAATGCAGAGCCTCAGGGGTATCAAAATGATGAAGAGTTACAAAGGGTTCAACATGACGTTTGCGGCATTCTGCAAAAAGTTTATGATAAAATGCGATTCCTTTAGGATTGGCTTGGCCAAAACCTTTTGGAAAAATCCGTGACCAAGCGATGGAAATCCGGATACCATTGACCCCAAATTCTTCTGCCAATTTTAAATCAACAGGATATTTATGGTAAAAGTCACTGGCAGGCTCTGCTGTGTACCAATAATTAGCTGCTAAATAGCTGTCCCAAGCAACAGGGCCCTTCCCATCTGTATGCGTAGCACCTTCAGCTTGATAAGCTGCTGTTGCGCCGCCAAAGATAAAATCTTTAGGTAATATTTTGCTCATAATAGGACCTCTCAGTCTTTAAATTGTTCTTCTACAAAGGCAAGTGCCCCTTGGCCATCACGTGTCAAACCAATGTACTGAGCACCTTCTGTTTTAGCCAGTTTGATTCCTAGTTTATCTGTTTCTGCCTTCATATCTTCATAATTAGAAGCCACTTGCGGAGCTAAGATAACCAATTGGTATTGGTCTAAAATTTCACGGTGAGCCCCGTAACTTCCAGCTGCAGCCTTGACAGGTGCCCCGTACTCTGCTGCTGCTTTATTTAAAGCATTGGCTAAGAGACCGCTGGTTCCGCCGCCAGCGCATAAAACAAGGACGTTTATCGGCTCTTTGAGACTGCTGTCCACGCTGGCTGTAGCTTTAGCTGCTGTCTCTTCTCGTTCTTTTGCTGCTGGGTTATGACCATCAAGAATGGCATCAGCTTTCTTTGTATCAAAGTTAGCTGCTACCTTTTCTTTTAAAGCATCTGAAGAGCCTGTTCCAGAAGTTTCTTCCGCAAGAATCTGTTCATCATAGACTTTGATAAAAGGATAATAAATAACAGCATCTACAGCAATCAAAAGGACAGCTAGAAGAAAAGAAAGTATTTGAAAGTTTGTTCCAAGCACTAAACCAAGCGGAGCTGGTGTTACCCAAGCAAGATTAGCTGTAAAACTGTTCATACCCAAAACATCAATGAAGAATTTAAAAATCCAGACATTGACAATGGGAGCAAAGATAAAAGGAATAAAGAAAACAGGATTCAAAACCAGCGGAGCACCAAATAAGATAGGTTCATTAACCCCAAAGAAGGTTGGAATAACAGAGGCACGGCCAATCGCCTTATTGCGTTTTGATTTGGTTAGCCACATGAACATGAAGGGAACAACAAGCGTCGCTCCCGTACCGCCCATTGTGACAATAAACATTTGCGTTCCAGACGTCAAGATTTTATCTGCATGCTGCCCAGCCCTTAGCAAATTTAAGTTAACCTCTGCATTGGCATAAGTAATAGCTGCAATAGCTGGCTCAACAATAGACGGTCCATGAATACCAACAAACCAGAAGAAGGCAAAAGCACCAAAAATCAAAGTAATTCCAAGATAACCATCAGCTGCTGAGAACAAAGGAGCCAATAAGGTTCCAATAGACTCAGCTACATTAACACCAAGGAAATTTTTAACAGCAAGTTCTACTGCATAAAGAATAAGGACTGACAGGGTAAAAGGAATCAAATCTTTAAAAACCTGTGAAATATTTGGCGGAACCTCTTCAGGCATCCGAATGGTTACATTATTTTTGACACAGACCTTATAGACATTAACCGTGACAAAAGCGGCAATAAAAGCTGTCAAAAGCCCCTTTGTTCCCATAAAAGCACTTAGAAAACCGCCTTCTTTAACAGGAGCAGCGGACATCAGCAAGAACCCTACCATTGCTGCCAGCATTGTTGAGATAAAATTGATTTGGTTGGTGCTTGCCAGATCACGGTTCATGGTATCTGTCAATGCTTTAGCGGTTGTTCCTGTCACAAAGAAGCCCAGAATTCCCATGGAGTAATTGTAAGGTGTCATCAATAAGTTTTCAATTGCTTTGCTCCAATGAAAACCCCAAGAATTAGGCACATAAGCAATTAAGATAAAAATACTGGAGAAAAGGATAACAGGCATGCCTGCGATAAAACCATCCCGAATCGCACGTAAATAAACATTGCGCGAAATTTTTTCAAAGAAAGGTTTTCCCTTTTCAATTTGAGCAATCAAAGTGTTCATTTTTAACTCCCTCTTTTATACAATTCAATTAAATGTTTCATTAAATCTTTCAGAAGTATCGTGGTCATCAGATGATCCTGACCATGCATCAGAGTCACACTGAGTTCAATATCATCTCCTTGTGCCTCTTTAGCTAAAAGACTGGTCTGTGCTTTATGAGCATCGACAATACAATCATCAGCAGCTAAAACCAGCTCTTCAGCCTTATCGTAGTCACCTGCCTGAGCAGCATTTAAAGCTTCGAGCAATCTAGAGCGCGCATCACCTGCATAGGCCACAATTCAAATCCTAAAAGAGTTGCTTCTTCTCTGTTCATGATATACCTCCTTATTACGATTAAATATCCGTTTTTTCCTTCCAAGATGAAGCCGTCATTTTGAGAACTTTATTGAGTTCATCAATATTTTGAAAGCCACGTGTACGCAGCCACTGACGAGCCGCTGCTTTACCTTCTTCAATATAAACCTGTACACAGCCAGCCCAAGTTGCCCGGCCGCAAAGAACGCCGTTAAACTTGGCACCTGCTTCACGTGCAAAAACAAGAGTCTCTTGAAAAAGCTTAGCACTGACGCCAGCACTCAAATAAATATAAGGCAAATGAGTTGCTGCTTCTTGTTCATAAAAGGCCTTTGCAGCTTCAGCTCTTGTATAGACTGTTTCTTCCTCAGCAAAACCTTGCACATATTTCATATTGACAGGAACTTCAACTTTCAAAACATCAATACCAAACCGCTCAGCTGAGAAAACTTTCATAGCTCCATTGACCTTATGAGGTTTTACCTTGGCAAATGCACTGCTTGAATTGTCTGCTATCGTTTCATCATAAGTCAAAATTTCAAGAAAGAAAGGGATAGCTTCAGCTTTACATTCGGCCCCAACACGTTCAATATAAGCTTGCTTTTGAAGATTGACCTTAGGATCACCATCAATATCATAATAGAGTAAAAATTTAATGGCATCAGCCCCTTGATCTTTTAAACGTTTGACCGACCATTCTCCCAAGCAATCTGGAAGACGGCTCCTGGTCTTTGTATCATAGCCCGTCTTTTCATAAGCCAATAAGAGACCTGCATTTTTATCACGTGCTTTTGCAGCTGGCAGCCCAAACTCAGGATCCAGGAGAATAGAGGATGCGTATTTAGTCAATTCTTCTGATACCAGCACTTTTAGCTCTTCAATTTGCTCAGCAGCCGGCTCTTCTTTTTGATACTGCGCCATCATACGCTTTAAAGCACCGCGCTGATCAAAAGCTAAGGCAGAAATCAGACCTGCTGAATTGCTGACTTTTTCCAAATAACTGCGTTTTTCTTTTGTTAATGCCATCTTTTTATACCTCACTGCTTTCATTACCAAAATCTACTACACTTGTCCAGACCGATACAGACTATGCTTCTTATTGTTGTTCTTTTGCTTAATCGTGATACTCTCCGCGCTTCCATTTTTCTACAAATTCATCAAAGAAATGGGGATTGGCCTGACTTTGATTAAGGGTTTCAACCTGTGCTATTTTTTTAATCAACTGTTGGTTCTTCTGACTTGGTTTATATTCAGCTTTGATAAAAGCTTCAATAATATCATTCATTAAAAGTCCGCCGACAATCTTGCCGCCAAAGCCAATAACATTAGCATTGAGCTCTTCTTTAGCATAAAGCGCAGAAGTCATATCGCGAACAAGAGCAGCCCGAACACCTGGTACCTTATTAACAGCATTTGTGATCCCAACACCTGTTCCGCAGATACAAACACCAAGATCAGCTTGAGCACTGACAACTGCTTCTCCGACTTTTTTTCCATAAATAGGATAATGCGTTCTAATATGATCATAAGTTCCACAATCAATAACATCATAGCCCTGTGCTTTTAAATAATCTGCAACAGCTATCTTTTCATCTGTCACAATGTGATCGCATCCAATAGCAATTTTCATTTCTTTATTCCTCACTCTCTTTTTTCTCTTTAGCACATTTTATTGAGCATATCCACACGGATTTGATGACGGCCTCCATCATATTTAGCTTCTGCAAAGTTCCTTGCAATATTCTTAGCCAGGCCATCGCCAACAATCTCAGAGCCCAAAGTGATTATCCTTGCATTATTATGTTCTCGCGTCATATAAGCGGATCGTTCATCTGATACCTCAGCAGCAATCATTCCTTTCATTTTAGTAGCTACCATGAAAGGTCCGACACCGTATGCATCAACGATAATGCCAAGATTATCTTTTGTTTTGTTAACTTCTTCAACAACAGCTATAGCTGCCTCAACAAAGTCACTCTCACTATTTTCACTGACATCAAGAACTGTGTAACCGCTTTCTTTCAAGCTATTTTTTAAAACATCCTTAAGTCTTTTGCCATCTGCATCAGCACCTACAATAATTGCCATTTGTATTCTCCTTTGAAATTATTTTATTTAGAAAAGCGCTTTCCTTTTTCTTTATCTTTACTTTAATATATTTTGTTTAAAATGTCAACATGTTTTTGTTTATTTTTTAAACATTTTTTTGTTTTTCACAAAAAATTTACCGCTAAAAAGATTACAGAATTAATTATTGTTTGAATTTTAATCATCTATAAACAAAAATAGAAGTGAGACAAAAATCGGTTATTTCCAAGTCTTCGAATTATTGACTGCTGTCCCGCTCTCTTTTATCACGGCGGAAGGTCTCGTTTGGAGCTCGCTTTGCTCGCATAAAAAAAGGTGATTGATCAGCTAAATAGATCCTACTTAAGCAGCAGTTGATTGGCGCTAAAGCACCTCATGAACTGTGCAGAAGGAAATTTCAGGCTGACTAAAATCAGCAGAAATTCTCCCAGCTTTTGTGTCTTTCAAATAGCTGAGAAAATCAAAGGAAGCCAAGGACAAAGTCCTTGGCTTCCTTTGATTTTTTTTATAAGCTTATCTTGTTTACTGCCCTATTTAGTTAGCTTGAGCTCTTAGGATAAGAAGACTCCTATTTACGCTCCTTTAAAGCGAGGTGCTATTTCCATTATTCTTACCGCTGTCAATTAATAATCTCGGTATAGCTGCTAATTTTTTGAAGCTTTTCACTGTCTTGACAGTCTGTAATTAAGGCAGTCAGCCTTGTCAATTGATAAAAAGAAGTAAAATCTTCTTTATCTATTTTGGAAGCATCTATTAGCAAATATTTTTCAACAGACCTGCCAAGAGCTATTTTTTGAGTATAGGCTTCTTGAAAACTTGATGTCATCACTTCATTGTTCTTAACACCGTTACTGCTAAAAAACATTTTGGAAAAGTGCATTTTCTCTAAAACAATATTTGTCATTTCCCCAACAAAAGATTGTGTAATGGTTCTCATTTCGCCGCCCAGAAGGTGAACCCGAAAGCTGTCTGATTTTTTTTGTAATAGTATCTGAAAAATAGGCAGACAATTTGTGATGACCTGCAAAACACTGTTGTTGATCTCTTCAGCCAACAATTCGACTGTTGTTCCTGGTCCTAAAAAAATGGTATCGCCTTCTTCAATTAAAGCAGCAGCTTTTTGGGCAATATAGCGTTTTTCCTCAATGCGCTGGGAATGCTTTTCTTCATGAGACATTTCCTTATACTGAAAGGCACTATTGCTCCTAGCACCGCCATGAATACGCTTTAATACTCCTAGTTCTTCCAACTCTGTCAAATCACGGCGAACTGTCATATCCGACACCTGAAGCTGTTCCACAATTTCAGCAACCCGAATAGTTCCTCGCTTATTTATCAGTCTGCTGATTTCTTCCAATCGTTGTTCTTTATTCATATTCTCCTCCTTCTTTTACTGTTTTTTGAAAGTGATAAGAAAATCATTCCTTCATCTCTCTCCATTTCACTCTTATTATATACCTTTTTTTCTATTTTTTCGATATTCAAACAGAAATCAAACAAAATGAATCAATCTGACAGGTCTTATCAAAAATTGATAAGCCTGAGTTATGTCAGCAAGAAAAAATAAGACAGACTATTTTCCTACATTGAAGACTGATTTTATTTTCATAACTGAATTTCATCTAAAAATCCCCCTAAAGTTAGACTAAAAGTCCAACTTTAGGGGGATCTGCCTTTTCTTTATAGTAGCTCTGAAACAGTCTAAACGATCAAGCAGTCCTTAAGTCCTTTTGATGCAAAAGAATTCCAGCATTTAACCGCTTATCGTTTTCAGACTTCTATAACCTCTAATTTCTGTCCGCCAAGTAAGATCAAATATTTTTCAATCTTTGATATACCATAAGATCTCCTTAAAGCCTGGGCATAGAGGGACATCTGGTCCTTATAGCGGTCTTTAATAGTCAAAGCATTCGTAAATTTATCGGTTTTATAATCAAAAAGTACAATATGGTCATCAAATAGCAGATAGCCATCAATAATGCCCCGGATAACAAAATTTTCCTTGCTTGCCGGATCTTCTTGAAGCATTGCAAAGGGAGCTTCACGATAGACTTTATCGCTATTTTCCTGAATTAATCGGCCAAGAGCTGTTGATTGGAAAAAAGATAAAATTTTATCCACTTGAATAGCTTTTTTAACTTCTTCTTCCAGCGCTAATTCATCTAAGGCAGCTAAAACAGCTGCTTTATCAATTTCTTTGCTGAGATGCAGCCGCTGCAGCAATTCATGTACGCTGGACCCTAAGGCTGCAGGCTCGATAGGCTTTTGCTTAGAAAAATCGGGCAGTTCAAATGAGTGCTTATCTAAGCGGGACTGCTCCATCACCTCTATACCTTCTGTTTCCATAACAGGTTCATAGAATTTCTTAATCTGACTTGGGGTACGCACAGTTGGCAGGCTGATGGCTGCCTTATACTGCTGATTGAGCTTTTCTACTGCCTCCAATCTATCCAAAGCAGACGCAATATCTTCTGACTGGCGATTATCCTTAAGGTCATCAGCATTATAAGGACTCTGTACACTTAGCTGACCCATTTTGTCTTCTGTCAGATCCTGATCAGTCACAAATCGCGTTTCAAAATGCAGCTTATTTTGAGGAAAAGCTGCTTGAATAGCTAAAAACCAATCCTGAAAACTTAAATAACGCTCACGGTCAGCAACTGTTAGATGATTATTTTCTGATTTATCATTATATTTATCTAGCAGTTTCTCCTGATTGCCCTTGCCAACCAAGTAAAGCCTTTTTTCAGCTCTGGTCATAGCCACATAGAGCAGGCGCATCTGCTCAGACAGAGTTGCTAAGCGCAGTTCACGTTTATTTATCTGATAGGGAAGAGTCTCCATACTAACCTTGAGAGAGGGCAAAAGCTTTTCTTCCAACTCTTCTTTCATATCAGCTACGTATTTGATACCAACTCCATTTTGCCGCGATAAAATCAAAGGCGATGTAAGGTCTTGAATACTAAATTTTTTATCACTATTGAGAATAAAAACATATGGGAACTCCAGCCCCTTGCTTTTATGGATAGTCATAAGAGTTACAGCATTTTTAGGCAGGATGACTTCGACATCAGCCAGATCATTTTGACTTTCTAAAACTCTGTCAATCATACGGATAAAGCGCGATAGACCTTTAAAACCAGTCTTTTCAAAATTATTGGCACGCAGAGCCAAAGCATAAAGATTGGCTTGGCGCTGCTCTGCCTTTGGGAGGCTGCCGACATAATCATAGTAAAATTTATCATTATAAATTTTCCAGATCAGGTCATACAGTGAATTTAAACGGCTAAATTCACGCCAGCTGAGAAAAACCTTAAAAAAGGCGGCTAATTTAGCAGACAATTTTTCTGACATCAGTTCAGCATGCTGTCCTTGATTATTTCTAGCATTCTCCATTTTCTCATAAAGGTTTTGCTGAGGTTGATCTGGCAGATGCTGCAGAGATAGGCGGGCCAAATCATCTTCATCAAAAGCAAACATGGGGGATCGCAAGAGAGCCACTAAGGCATAATCATTAAGAGGATTATCAATAGAACGCAAGGTATCCAGCATAACCATCACTTCTACTGATTTAAGATAGTTTTGTTCACCGCCGTCTGTTACTAGAGGAATGCCATACTGATCAAAAACCTGCATAATGTCATCATTGCGTGTACGTGATGAGACCAGCAAGGTGATATCTTCAAACCGAACCTTTTCTTCATTATGAAGACGGATAATCTCTTTAACCACTAACCGGACTTCCCCAAGACTGATCTGATTATCACCTGTTTCTGGCTCAAGATTGCTATCATAAATAAGCAATTGAGTTTTATTTTGCGGATAGGAAACTTGCTGTTTTGGACTGCCTGCTAGCAGCTGATGGGTACCATCATAGAGGATTTCTCCTACAGCTTCATCCATCAAGTGTGTAAAAACACTATTTGTAGCATCTAGTACTTCCGATTGGCTGCGGAAGTTTTCTTTTAAAAGGATCAGCTTACCGTGCTCAGGATGGCTTTGAAAATCCTTAAACTTCTGATTAAAAATCTGCGGATCAGCCTGCCTGAAACGATAAATAGACTGTTTAATATCCCCGACCATAAAGCGATTGCGGCCGTTAGACAAGAGCTCTAGCAGACGTTCTTGTGTATGATTATTATCCTGGTATTCATCAACCATCACCTCATGGTACTTATCCACATAAAGCTCTCGTATCGTTTTATTTTCTTCTAAAATTTGAATAGCAAAATGAGCAATATCTGAAAATTCAAAAGCATTCTCCTGGATTTTTGCCTGCAGATACTGTTTTGAAAAATCAAGCATGAAAGTCTGTAGAACCTGAAGCAAAGGCAGACTTTCGCCTTGATATTTAAAAATGGTTTCCAAATATTTAAAAGCTGTTAAACGGCTGCGAAGGCTGAAAAAGACAGAATATTTAACACCGGCGACAGTTATATCATTGCCAGATGGAATAAGCTGACTCACATCATTAGCTAATTTCCCTAAACCTTCTCGTCCATAAAGACTGTCAAAATGCAAGGCCCATTCATGCAGCTTTTCGATTATGCTGAGATGCTTTTGATATTTGGCAGTTGGTTTTCCTTTAGCTGTTAACTGCTTGTAATCTTCTAAATTGGTTATATCCTGCAAAGCATCGGCCGTATCATGTAAACTGGTCAGAAAATCATTAATCTCTTGATCAGGAACAGCTGAGAAATCGGTATAGGACTCAGCACCCTTTAGAAAGTTCTCCTCTAGCCATTTTGTAGGATTGTCTGTCGCTTGGCTAAAATCATAAATCTTATAAACCAATTGCTTAAATGGATTCGTATCTTTACGATGGCCAGCAAAATTTTTAACAAGCTTTATAAAAGCAGCAGCTTGATCTCCTGCCATATAATCAGTGAAGATATCCTTGAAAACATCGTTTTTAAGGATATCTTGTTCGCTTTTATCCTGCATGATCCGAAAATTTGGCGAAATGCCCAAAGTATAGCCATATTGGTTTACCAATTTTTGTGTAAAAGCATCCATGGTTCCAATATCTGCTGTCTGTAAGCCAAGCAGTTGTTCACTGAGAAACTGCTTAAGGCTATTATCGGCAGTTCTTTGTATGTGTTCCGTAATCTTCTTTTCCAAACGTTCTTTGAGTTCACCTGCAGCCTTAACTGTAAAAGTAGAAATAAAAAGCTCATCAATCCTTATACCGCGTAAGATCTTATCCATAATACGCTCTATCATGACAAAGGTTTTTCCTGAACCTGCAGAAGCTGAAACTAACATGTTTACCCCTGCGGTATAAATTGCTTCAATTTGTTCTGGCGTTCGTTTTTGTTTCTTATCAGACTGAGCTTCCTGAGCTTGTAAGGAAGCAATTTCTGGATCTGTTAAAAAGTTTTTAAAGGCCATTGTCTTCCTCTTCTTTCTTTTTTTGCATCAGCTCTAAGAAGCCCTGGCGTTTTTCTCCACGTGGCAACTGACAAAGTCTGCGGGCATGGGACATATGGCGATCAGCCTCAAAATGGGTAATTGCTTTTAGCTGCTCACCCTGGACAGATTTGCCATCTTGACTGTAAGGATTAATAAGAAAGCGGCCTTTTCTAATCTGCTGAGCGGCCTGCTCATAAAGTATTTGATTATAATCCAACAAAAGGTCCATTTCTTCTTGGCTGTAGACAGAGTCTGACAGATGGTACTGGCCGCCTGCCAAATACCCTTTTTCATTTTCTAGGAAAAGTCCTTTATAGCGCAGTTCTTTCCGAGCACTCTCTGGAATTTTTTCAATAGACTTGACACTCGCTAAATCAATTTTAGGCTCTTGCATATGCAGATACATGGCTCCAAAAATTTTTCCTGTCTCATCCGCATTTTTATTAGCGCGAAGTGCTTCTATATAGGTCACCAACTGCGGACTAAGTCCATTATAAAATTTTTGGAGATCAAAGGTCGTTTTACTTGATTTATAATCCACAATTCCTAGGCTGCCGTCTGACAGCCGATCGATACGATCAATAACACCTTTGATTTTTATCGTTCTTTCTAACAGTAAGTCAAAGGCTGTCTCTTCACTTGTGACTTGAATAGAACTTTTATCTTTTAAAATAGCAGCGGTGCTGCGGGCAATATCCTCTAAAACACCTAAAGTATAGCGGCTTTCTGCATCTGCACTATAGGCTGACCAAAAGCGATCTTCTTGATTGGTGATTTGAATAGCTCTATCTAATTTACCATCAAAGTCAGCGTCTGACTGATTCTGCATAACCAATTCAAATACACGGTGCAGATAAGTCCCGTGATTCCTAGCATCAGGCCGAAGCATTTCCATCTCTTGCAAGCCAAGTATGTATTGCAGAAAATACAGGTATTGGTTATTATAAAAAGCTGTTAAAGCAGAAGAGGATAGATTTAGGGGCTGATCAGCAGGAAAACGGGCTGCCATGACTTGAGGAGCAATTGCTTTTGTCTGTATATTATCATTAATGTCAGGTATTGTGATTCCTTCTGCCGCTAATTTTTTACGCAAATAGCGAACAGCAACTGACCAAAAGGTCTGCTCGTTCTTAGATAAGTCTTGCTCAATAGCTGAACGATTCAGTTCAACCACGCGCGATAAAAGCGCTTTATAATGACCAATATCTTCTGGACTGGCAGCTGAATAGCTGCGCCCTTTTTCAAAAATAGGAACCCCCATTTCCTGCAATTCAAGTATATAAGGCGATCTGCTGTCTTCCGTTTCATTTAAAATCTGCGGCAAGGTTAGAACCAGCTCTTGGGTGGCAGCATTAAAAAGGGACAAGGCCGTGAAATGATTCTTTTTAAGATTTTCTTTCGCTATAATATCAAAATAACGGTTTTCCGCAGTAGTTTCGTTGATTTTTATCCGTTCTTCATCTGAAATCAAACTCTTATTTTGAGCAATTTTAGGAAAATGAGACTGAGTCATGCCAAGCGCAAAAACAAACTTATTGGTATGCGGTTCTATCAAATCATACGATTTAACATTGACAACATCTACACTTGCAGGGACAAGACGATAATCTGCAGCCATCATGCCGCTGCGCAGGAGCGCTAAAAATTCATCCAGGCTTAAAGACTGCTGACCAAAAATACGATGAAATTGGTCTAAAATACCGGTGAAGGTTTTCCATACCTGCTCCTGCTTTTCCTGTTCAGTCTCTTTAGCATCTTTGCTTAAGGCTGAAAAATTAGCTGGCAAAGAAACAGCCTCTAAAAAAGCAGTCAGTTTCTTAAGCAGGCTATCTCCTTTTTGAGGCCCTGCTTTCATCAGTTGCTGCAAGGGCAGCATAAGTTCAAATCGCAGCTTATTTAAACTTTTAAGATTAAACTGACCATGATTATTTAAGGTAAAATCCTTAAAAAATTTGCTCTGTCCCTTAATATCTGCATAAATAAGGTATTGTTCAAATTTATCCAATTGATTTTGGCTAACTTTCCCATACAGGCCTGATTTTAACAGGTTTATAACATCCTCAGCACGAAAGCGGTAGCGCTTGACCCTCTCTAAACTATCTATAAAATGTACCAAGGGATGTGAAGCCATAGACTCTGCCTTGCCAAAATAATAGGGGATTTCATATTTGTCAAAAATTTTACCTATCTGTAATTGATAAGACTCTACATCACCCAGAAGGACTAAGATATCTTTGTAGCGATAGCCCTCATACAGCTTTTGGCGAATGCTTTTAGCAAGATATTCTACTTCTTCTTTCTGATTGATAACATCCCAGACAGCAAAATGTTTTTTATCTTCATCTGTTAGGACTTGCTGAGAGTCTGAAAAGTCATGACGGCTTTCAAAAAGTTGGGAAAGAGCTGTAAAAGCCGGCTGACTTTCCTGATGGGAACTTCTGTATTCTGGTTTAACTTGAAATTTACGAGCCAGTCCGCGGATAAAATCAAGGCTGGCTTGATAAATATTACCACTAGAAAAAGTAGAGTGATAAGCTTTTTGACTAATATAGGCAGCAATTATAATATCAACGCCCTTTTCATGCAAAAGTGTTATAAGACTTTCTTCCTCCGCAGAAAAACGAGTAAAACCATCAACAATAACAACCAAATTCTCTAAAGCTGCATCGAGATGCCCTGATTGAATTTGCTCAGCAAAAAAAGCCATTTTACTTTGACTATCAAAATGACCATCATTTAAAAGAGTCTGGGCTTTGGAAAAGATAGCCAGTAAATCTTCCTCTTTCTCAGCTGTATTTAATGCTGTCAAGTCTGAAACAGCCATATTAGCCGTCTTTAATTCTTTATATAAATCAACCAACTGCTTGATAAAATGGGGATCCTGCCTAAGATGCCCGAAAACACGCAGTTCTTGGTCAGAAAAACTGGATAAAGCACGATAAAAAATCATAGCCAGCCCATTGTCATCAATGGTATCCCCTTGATTAATTTCATTTAAAACAAAATAGCGTGCCATTTGTGCAAAACGTGTCACTGTAATAGCAAAAGAAGCCTGCTGCGGTAAACGTTCTAAAACGCTCCGCTCTTTTTCAAAAGACAAGGAATTAGGTGCAATATAAAAGACCCTCTTTCCTGCTTCAGCAGCCAACTGTGCTTCTTTAGTTAAAATTTCTGTTAGATTATATTGAATATCGGTATATAAAAGTTTCATAAATGCCTCTAGAATTAAAGAGCCGCATCATGGATGCTTTTTCTCTTAAACTATAAAATGTCCTTTTTGCCCTATCAATGAAAAAACATATTTGCTCTCAGCCGGCTTACCAGAAGTTTTTTTGATAGTGCTATCAAACTCTAAGTACATCATTTGGTCTAACTCTATTATCTAATAATTTAGCTTTCTTGTCATCTGCTAGGCACTATTTTAATTTGATCCTACCCAAAACTAAATCATCGCCAGATCAGCAATGATAAGCCCTTATCATCTCTCTACCAAAATAAAGAAAAAGGCCTGCAAAAACCAGATGATAGCCTGTGCAGCAATGACTAGCACAGAAGCAGTATGCTTAAAATGCGTTCCTTTAAAAACCTTACTTAGGACGCCCGCTTATAGCTTAGTTCCTGCTTTACCATACCCTTTTACAAGACAGAAAAAGCCCTATCATCATTAATAGGGCTTTTTAAGATTATTGGGACTTTTTCGCAATCGTTTTATATTTATCAGTTCCTTCTTTGACAAATGAGGTTGTCGTATCATTTGTCTTCACTTTTAGAACACCTGTTTTATCATCATAACTGTAAGAGGCTTTTTCGCCAGACTTTTTATCCGAAACAAATGTATGGTTATTATAATCCACTTTACCAGACATTTTGTCATTAGTGACAGCTGTATAATCTTTACCCGATATTTTGACATAATACTCTTTATATAAAGTATAGGTGCCATCTTGGTTGTCTTCATAGTAATAATAAGTGCCATTCATAGCACTTTGAGAACAGCCTGTCAAGACAAGAGCAAATACTAGTCCGACAAGCACCATTAACGATCGTTTAAACTTTTTCATAAACTCCTTCTTAAAACTTTTTTATTCTAACAAGTTTGGGCACTATTTGTCAAGCAGAACCAAAAGAGAAGCCTTCCCTTGACTTTATCATCAAACGACAATGTTAATAGTACTTGCAAAGCCCAAAAGCCTTGTAATATAAATGCAATTTGTCCAAGCACAAAATATCAGTCATACCCCTTTGGGTGACTGGAGTGCCAAGCCCAAGCAGAAGCAATAATTTTTTCAATATCATCAAACTGAGGCTGCCAGCCCAAGAGCCGACGAGCTTTTTCAGAGCTAGCAATGAGAATATCGGGATCTCCCGGACGGCGATCAGCCAAGTCAGCAGGGATCGGCTTTCCTGTAACTTTGCGAGCAGCTTCTAGAATCTGCAAGTTTGAAAATCCTGTAGAAGAGCCTAGATTAAAAGCTGTCGAATCATTCCCCTCTCGCAAGTATTGAAGAGCAAGCAAATGTGCAGCAGCTAAATCAAACGGATGAACATAATCCCGAACATTAGTGCCATCAAAAGTATTGTAATCATTTCCAAAAATCATGATCTTATCACGAAGCCCTTGAGCAACCTGCAAAACAAGCGGAAGCAAGTGCGTCTCCGGACTGTGAGCTTCTCCGATGGAGCCGTCTGGCTTAGCACCAGCCACATTAAAATAGCGCAGCGGTACAAACTTAATCCCGTAAGCTTGATCAGACCATCTCATGATCGTTTCCATCATCAGTTTGCTTTCCCCATAGGGATTAATGGGATGCTGGGGTGTGCTTTCTTCAATAGGCATTTCCTTAGGCATCCCGTAAGTTGCGGCGGTAGAGGAAAAGACGATATGCTTAATCTTAGCTTCGTTCATGACTTCAAGCAGTTTAATCATACCGGTCGTATTATTATCAAAGTATTTCAGCGGTTCTGCCATAGATTCTGCTACCAAAGAATAGGCAGCAAAGTGGATAACTGCATCTATATCAGGATGATCAGCAAAAACATGGCGCATAAAATCTTGATCAGCTAAATCACCTTTATAAAACTTAGCACCTGAATGAACAGCCGCACGATGTCCAGTAGCTAAATTATCAACAACGACAACCTTTTCTTCTGTCTTTTCAAGTAAATAATCAACCATATGAGAACCAATATAACCAGCACCTCCAAGTACTAAGATTGACATAGATCTTCTCCTTTTTAACTTTTATCTTTCTCTTTAACCTAATCGTTTTGATCTGATCGTTATAGAAACTGCCTTTTTATTGTACTGATTTAGGAAGTATTTTTCAAGCTTTACTCAACATTTTTAGATTTTTCTAAAAAACAGATTTCAGGCCGATCTCACTGGCTGCCCTTATAAGGCACAAAAAAAGTTTTCTGTTCCACGAGGCAGATTTTAGCCTCATGGAACAGAAAACTTAGCTTAAATAGTGATAAAGCATTTAAGTTAGATGATAACAGCTAATGCTTTAACCTAGAAATGAAAGAAGTCTAAATAGCCGCAAAGCCTTTAATCCAGTACAATCATAGACTTAATGGTTTGACGTTCGTCCATATCCTTATAGGCTTGATCAATATCATCTAAAGAATATGTTTTTGTAAAGACTTTACCTGGATTAATAACACCATCTAAAACAGCTTTTAAGAGGACATCCTTATCATAAGTTGTTACAGAAGCCGGTCCGCCAGCAAAAACAATATTGCGCATAAAATAATCTCCAATATTGATATCCTTAGTATGAGGAACCCCAACGCGGCCGACAACAGCACCCGGACGAGCAAGAGCGATAGCAGTTTCAGTTGACAGCTGAGTACCGACACATTCAAGAACAGCATCAGCACCTTCACCATTGGTCAATTTGAGTACCTTAGCAATCCCTTCTTCTCCTCGCTCTGCCACGATATCTGTTGCTCCAAATTCAAGCGCTAATTTTTGGCGATCTTCATGACGGCTCATGATAATAATACGTTTAGCACCGCGAAGTTTAGCCGCAATAACAGCGCAAAGTCCAACTGCACCGTCCCCAACGACAACAACAGTATCCCCTTTCTCTACATTAGCCACACGAGCAGCATGGTAGCCTGTTGGCATAACATCTGCCAAGGCCAAGAAAGAAGCTAACATTGCTTGGCTATAGTCACTTGGCTGTCCAGGAATTTTAACCAAAGCCCAATCAGCATGGGTATAGCGGACATACTCTGCTTGATAGCCGCCACTGAAGTTTGTCTCCATACCATGGGACTGACAGCCCCCTTCATAACCCGCACGGCAAGCAGCGCAGTGGCCACAGCCATGAGTAAAAGGCGCAATGACAAAGTCTCCCTTTTTCACTGTGCTGATATCACTCCCTACTTCTTCAATAATTCCGATAACCTCATGGCCAGAATTTTCCGAATGCTCTTCTTTTTCACCAATGCCTCGATAAGCCCAAAGATCAGAGCCGCAGACACAAGAGCGAACGACACGAATCACAGCATCATCTGCTGCGATAAGACTTGGTTTTTCGATTTCTTCAACGGCTACTTGACCGGGTTTTAAAAATACTGCTGATTTCATTTTTAATTCTCCTTTTTTACTAACATTTACTATTTGCATTATAAAACTTAGAGTAAACTCCAAGTCAAGCAAAAATTTCACATAAAATAGACCATCTAAATAAGCCTATTTTAACATAAATCCAATGAGAGCAAAAATAATAACTCTCTTCATTAACCACTTAAAAAACCCCAGATTTTTAACTGATTTCTGAATTGAAGTGTCCAGAAATTAGCCCAAAAAACTGGGAGTAAGGAAATCATCGGATTTCTGCTCCGACTTTTTCAATCAGAGTTTTCTCAATTTTTGTCATATAACGAGCCACTTCTTCATCCGAAAGTGTCTCCTGTGGGTTTTGGAAGGTTAAGGTATAGGCCATTGATTTGACGCCCTTACCTAATTTATCACCTGAGAAAATATCAAAGAGCTTAATCTGAGTTAATCGTTTCACACCTGCAGCCTTTATGGCCGCAACAACTTCTTTGTGGCTGATTTGACTGCTCAAAAGCAAAGCTATATCGCGGCTTACCGCTGGGAATTTGGTAATTTCAGTAAAGGGATGATCTTCTGATAAAAGCGCTTCTATAGCTGAAAGATCAAGCTCTGCCACATAAGTTTCTGGAATATCATAAGCTTTGGCTGTTGAGGGATGAACCTGACCCACATAGCCAATAAGCTGGCCATCTAAAGATATAAGAGCTGTACGGCCTGGATGCATACTCTTTAGTTGGCTGCTGGCAGTATACTCCACTGCTAAGTCTAAACGGTCAAAAATGGCTTCTACTATACCTTTTGCATAAAAGAAATCAACAGGAACCGCCTGCGTTTGAAAATCTTTTTCTTGAATCAGCCCAGTTAAAGCAAAGGCTAAACTATTGATTTCATTAGGCAGGTCGCTTTTAGGATTGCCGGTCTGCTGAAAAACTTTTCCAATCTCATAAAGAGCCAGATCTTTATTCTTGCGAGCCACATTATAGCTGATAGCATCTAGCATTCCTGAAACCATGTTCTGCCGAAGAACACTGCGTTCAATGCTCATCGGCCACATCAATTCTGTCAAATGGGAAGGCTCAAGCGCAAACTCTGCTGCCTTTTCAGGAGTCGTAAGTGTATAAGACATTATTTCTGTCAGACCAAGTCCTTCAGCAATTGTCCGAAGTTTGCGGCCTAGTTTTTGAGTAGCTGTCAGCTCTCCTGCTGTTCCAGCATCTTGCGGTAAAGAAGCAGGCAGGCGGTCGTAACCATAAATACGGGCAATTTCTTCAAAAAGGTCAGCTGGAATAGAAATATCCCAACGCCGTGCAGGTACACTAACTGTAAACTGCTCAGCATTGCCGGTCAGATCAAATCCCAAACGCCGGAAAATCTCTTCAATATCGCCATAGCTAAGATCTGTCCCCAAAACACGATTAACATCAGCTAGGCTTGTTGAAACCTGAGTCTCTGCCTCCTTAAGACTGCCAGCTGAAACAAGTCCGGCATAGACAGTTGCACCGGCAAGATCAGCAATCATACTAGCAGCAGTATCTAAAGCTTTCGTTACAGTAGCAAGATTAATTCCTTTTTCAAAACGAGAAGATGATTCTGAACGAAGCCCCAGGCGGCTGCTTGTTTTGCGAATCGCTTTCCCATCAAAAACAGCTCCTTCCAAAACGATACGAGTGGAGCTATCAGAGATTTCTGTGTCTGCTCCACCCATAATTCCTGCCAAAGCAACCGGTTTATCTGCCACAGTAATAACCAAATCAGCTGGCTCTAATTTTCTTTCTTCACCATCCAGCGTTACTAATGTCTCACCCGCACGCGCTTCACGGACAACTATCCTATCAGACTCAAATTTATCTAAATCAAAGGCATGCATAGGCTGGCCAAAGTAAAGCAGGACATAATTAGTCACATCAACGACATTGTTAATCGGGCGGATCCCCTCATTCATTAAGAGATTTTGCAGCCACTGAGGACTAGGTGCAATCTTTACATTATCTAGAATGCGAACAGCATAAAAATCCGCCTTATCACTTTCAATCGCTGCCGAAATCTTATCTGCTGCAGGCTGTTCACTTTCTGTCAGCGGAAAATCTTTAAAAGTAACGGCTTTATCATAAATAGCTGCAACCTCATAAGCTACGCCTCTCATGGACAGTGCATCTGCACGATTGGGAGTAATCGAAAGTTCAATAATCTCATCGTCCAAATCAAGATAAGGAAATACTGCCTGACCAACTTCTGCATCTTCAGGCAAGACTTGAATACCATCAGAAAATTCCTTAGGAATGACTGAATCAGAGATGCCTAATTCTGCAAGCGAACAAATCATGCCAAGAGATTCTAATCCGCGGATTTTCCCTTTTTTAATCTTATAGTTATCAGCAATCCGTGCACCAGGCAAGGCTACTATAACTTTAATACCAGCACGGATATTAGGAGCACCGCAAACAATTTGGCGAGCTTCTTTTTCTCCGACATTGACTTGACAGACATGAAGATGGGTATCAGGGACTTGTTCACAAGTTAGTACTTCACCAACTACCAGTTTTGATAAACCTTCTGCTGGTGAGCTTACTCCTTCAACTTCAATACCTGTTGTTGACATCTTCTCAGCTAATTCTTTGCTAGGGACATCAACAGCAACTAATTTTTTTAACCATTTATAACTTACTAACATAATGAAACTCTAAAGACTCCATAAGCAGCTAAATAAAAGAGAATTAAAAAATCAAAAGCAGATATAGACCAGACCCATAAAGCTGCTGCTTTTATTCTGCTCACATGATATCTCTTTACTATCCAAACTTTTTTAAGTCTTATTTATTCCTTTCTTTCTTATTGCTTTACTGCACCTTTTTTCTCATCAACCAATCAATATCCATCTTATCTCCGACAAAAAAAGGGTGTTCTCCAAATTTCTCAAAACCATAATGCTGATAAAAAGCTTGAGCTTTGGTATTTCTTTCCCAAACTCCCAGCCAGACCCAATTAAAATGCCGCTTTTTAGCTTGTGTTAAAGCAAATTCAAACAGTTTCTTACCCAAACCCAGCCCTTGGTATTCCTTTAGTACATAAAGGCGCTGAATTTCCAATGCCTGTTCTAATTTCTGCTCAGTCTGAGCCCTGCCCCAATTTATCTTTAAAAAGCCAACTTCTTTATCATTATCTTTTATAAAATAAGTCTCTGACTCTTTAGTGAACATTTCAGCCTGCAATGCTGATAAATGATAGGTTTGATTAAAAAACTGTTCTAACTGTTCCTTGCTGTTATCATGAGCAAACGTTTCCTGGAAAGTCTTTTTAGCTAGTGCTGCCAATATAGACAGTTTATCGTCTTTTACTTTAATAATCATAGAAATGTAAACGTCTTATTTAAACTGTTCTGCAAAACGCATGTCTCCTTGATAGAAACCACGAATATCATTGATGCCGTAACGGAGCATAGCTACGCGTTCCTGACCAAGTCCAAAAGCAAAGCCTGAATATTTCTTAGAATCAACACCGCTCATTTCAAGTACTTGCGGATGCACCATCCCTGCACCCATGATTTCAATCCAGCCAGTTTGCTTACAAACATTGCAGCCTTGACCGCCGCATTTAAAACAAGAAACATCTACTTCTACGGATGGCTCCGTAAAAGGAAAATAACTAGGACGCAGCCGGATGACGCGATCTTTCCCAAACATTTTTTGAACAATAAGCTGCAGCGTGCCTTGCAGATCAGCCATAGAAATGTTTTTTCCTACAACAAGCCCTTCTATCTGATGAAATTGATGGGAATGAGTTGCATCATCTGTATCCCGACGAAAAACACGCCCTGGCGAGATCATTTTTAAAGGTCCCTTGGAAAAATCATGTGCATCCATTGTGCGGGCCTGAACTGGACTCGTATGAGTACGCAAAAGGATCTCTTCAGAGATATAGAATGTGTCCTGCATATCACGTGCTGGATGATCCTTGGGTAAATTCATCCTTTCAAAGTTATAATAATCGCTTTCTACTTCCAAACCATCTACAACCTGATAGCCCATACCGATAAAAATATCTTCAATTTCTTCTCTGATCTGACTGATAACATGCCGATTTCCAAATGGAATTCTGCGGCCCGGAAGGGTCACATCAACGGTCTCTTTTTCTAATTGTGCAGCTACTTTTTGCTCCTCTAAAAGAGCTGCTGCTTCTTCAAAAGCTTGGTTAAGAACATCACGGGCTTCATTGACATGCTTTCCGATGATAGGCCGCATCTCAGCTGAAACATCTTTCATTCCCTTAAGAATTTCTGTCAAAACACCTTTTTTACCTAAGACAGAAACACGCAAATCCTGCATTTCTTTAGCGTTTTCATATTTAATAGTTTTTAATTTTGCTAAAGTTTCTTCACGCAAGGTCTGCAATTTTTCCTCAATAGTCGCCATAATTCCTCCTAAACATGAAAAAACGCGTCTCACACTCACAAGCGGAGCGTTGACACGCGGTACCATCCGTTTTCTTTCAGCTGTTAGAGCTGAAACTTAATTTTCCAGTCCTTTCTTGAGTGAATTCACTAAACTTTCATTCAGCAGGCTTCCAGCCATGGCCTGCATTCTCTGTTCAATTGCCATAAAGTTACTAGTCTCAATAGACCTCTATTCAATTGTTATTATTTTATCAAATTTTAAAAACTTTCACAATAGCTAAGTTTTTCAGTCACCTCTCCAAGCTGCAAAGCCATCTTCAATATTTACCACCTTAAATCCTTGATCGTCTAAAAAATCACAGGCAGATGCTGAACGGCCTCCCATTTGACACATAATATAATAGGTCTTTTCGGTATCCAGCTCTTTTGATCTTTCAATAAGCTGGCTCAGCGGTAGATTTTGCGCACTAGGCACATGTCCTTGCTTAAATTCATCCGCTTCTCGAACGTCAATCAGATCCAACTTTTGCGCTTTTATTTCATCTTGTACTTGAGACATTGGAACTGAAATGTACATTGGTCTATCTCCTTTTCTTCAGTACTCTATTTAGGAAACTTTTTCAATTTCTTTTAGTTTCACGGATACTATTTTAGAGACCCCAGACTCCTGCATCGTTACTCCATAGATACTATCTGCAGCAGACATCGTCCCTTTTCGGTGAGTAACAACAATGAACTGGCTGGATTTATCAAAACGATTGAGATAATCACCAAATCGTTTAACATTGGCCTCATCTAAAGCCGCTTCTACTTCATCTAAAATAACAAATGGAATAGTCTTTACACGAATAATAGCAAACAGCAAGGCTAAAGCAGAAAGAGCTTTTTCGCCTCCTGACATTAGATTAAGGGACTGGATTTTCTTGCCTGGGGGCTGTACCGAAATATCAATACCTGCTGAGAGCAGATCGTTTTCTGTTAAAAATAAGTCAGCACGACCGCCGCCAAACATTTGAGTAAAGGTCGTTTGAAAACTTTCCCGTATCGCTACAAAGGTTGTCTTAAAACGTGCCTTAACTTCATCATCCATATCATGAATAGTCTTTAAAAGGAGATTCTTAGCATCTACCAGATCATTTTTCTGACCGTTTAAGAAGGCCAAACGTTCAGATACTTCATCATATTGGCTGATAGCATCGACATTAATGGGACCAAGTTTCTTAATTTTAGTTTCAAGCTGTTTGAGATAAGTTTGAGCTGCTTCTGCGTTTTCGATAGCTTGCACTTGCTTTTTCGCTTCATCTAAGCTCAACTGATATTCTCCAGTCAAATCAGCTGCAAAACTGCGCAACTTATCTGAAATATTATCTATTTCTGCCTCAAACTTGGTTTGCTGACGGATAAGTGTCTCATTTTGCTGATTCGCTTTTATAAGACTGCTTTCAACTTCCTCCAGCTGAGCCTCGCAATCCTCCAGATCAAAGCGATAGCGTACTAAAGCTTCTTCATTTTCAGCCTTTTTAGTTTGACTTTCAGACAAATACTGCTTTAAAGAAGGCAGACGGCTTTCATCTAAGTCTTCCTCCTGACTGGATAAGAGAGTTAACATTTGTTCTTCCTCTTTTTCCAAACGAGAAAGATCATCTTCTAAACGCCTGGTATTTGTTTGCTCAAATTGTTGTGTATTGCTTAGATCACGTTCAGAAAGACGGAGCTGTGCCAAGTTCTGATTTAAGCTGTTTGTCTTTTCTTGAATAAGAGACTTATCTTCCTTGATTTGCGTCATTTGAAGATTAAGTTCTTCCTTATTTTTAGTAAGTTCCTGCAAGATCTGCTCTAAACCTGCTTTTTCTTTTTCTAGATCATAAACAGTCGCTTGATCATCAGTCTTGTCCAGCTGCTGATACAAAAGCTGCAACTTCTCTAAATGGTCTGTCAGCTGCTGATATTCAAATTCTACTTTTTGCAGAGCTAATCTTGCCTGTTCACCTTCTTCTTTTAAATCTGAAAGGCGCTTCTTTTTTTGCTTTAATTCCAGCTGTAATTCACCAACAGTCTTTTCCTGCTTGAGCTGCTCTGCTTCTAAAAGAGCTATATCTTTTTTCAAATGCTCTAATTCAGGTTTGATAAAAGCTGTATTGTTTTGACGGTTGGCTCCTCCTGAAAAAGAACCGCCCGGTCTGATTTCAGTTCCATCAAGCGTCACCAATCTTACTTGATAGCGAAGCTGTCTAGCAGCCTCATTGGCCTGATCTACTGTCTCAAATACAGCTGTCACTCCCAGCAAATTCTCAAAAATATGGGACAGTCTTGGCTCAAAATCAATCAAATTGCTTGCTAACCCAAGAAAACCTGGACAAGAACTTAAATTAGAAAAATGATGAGCTGATAGCTGCCGTGGTTTTATAGTGGTTAAAGGCAAAAAAGTTGCTCTGCCTTGACGGTTTTGCTTTAGAAAAGCAATTGAGCGTTTAGCAGCTGTTTCATCTTCTACAATAATATTTTGACTGCTGCCGCCTAGAGCAGTTTCAATGGCTGTCTGATATTTTTGATCAAAAGTAAGGTGTTCACTAACAGCACCGATAATCCCTGGTATTTTATCAGACTGCTGTAAGACAGCTCTGACTCCAGCAAAAAAGTTGCTGTGACTTTTCATAATGGACTCTAAACTATGCTGTCGGGCACGTTTTTCTTTTAGCGCATCTAACTGTTTAAACATGAGATCTTGTTTTTGATGATAGGCTGACTCTGCTCGTTTAATATCCTGAGCCAGATCCTGATAAGAGGCTAATAAAGTCTGAACCTTATCCTTTGCAGCGGTTAACTGCTGAGATTCTGCTTGCTTTTGCTCTTTTGCTTCCTGTAAATCTTTCTTTAAGCGGCCTAATTCAGTCGATTTATTTTCTGACTCTTGCTTTTGGCTTTCAATTTCCGCTGTCAAAGCGGTTAATTTATTGGAAGTATCCGCCTCTTTTTGCATCAAGCCTACAAACTCTTCCCGTAAATTCTCAATGAGATGATCTGGGTCAGAAGCGAATCGTGAAAGTTCTTTTTCTAGATTTTGAATAGCTGAATTTTTATGCTCAAGGTCTTTCGCTAATTGCTTTAAAACAGCTCTTTTTTCAGTCAATTGCTCTTTTAAAGCGGTCTTTTCTGCTGCTAATTGCTTGAGATTTTCCTCTGTCGTCTGCTTTTTTTCTTTTTTTTGCGTAGACTCAAGCTTAATTAATTCAATTTGCCGCTCATAATCACTTATCAAGCGTGTCATTTCAAGCAAGTCTGCCTGTATTTGGTCAATCTGTCTGGACAGACGGTGGCGTTTTTCTTTTAAGGCTTGATTTTTACTTTCTAAAGAATCACGCTCTTGATAATAAGTTTCTAAATCTTTTTTAACAGCTTCTAAATCCGTCTGGCTATCCTCCAGCTGTTTTTTATAACGGATAATCTGATAAACCAGCAAGTCCAAATGGCGTTCTTTTCGCTCAGTATCTAAAACTAAAAATTCCTTAGCTGTTTCAGCCTGCCGTTTCAAGGGTTTTATCTGTGTTTCTAATTCGTGGATGATATCCTCCAAACGCTCAAGATTGTCTTGGGTTTGGCTGAGTTTAGACTCTGTTTCCTTTTTGCGAGTCTTATATTTTAAGACTCCTGCTGCTTCCTCAAAAATAGCACGGCGTTCCTCAGGCTTACTATTAAAAATTTCTTCAACCCGCCCTTGAGAGATAATAGAGAAGGAATCACGCCCCAAACCAGTATCCATAAACAAATCATGGATATCACGCAGGCGGACTTTTTTCCCATCAATAAGGTAATCACTGTCACCATTACGATAAATATGACGCTCCACACGAAGCTCTTTTGAAGCATCTTTAATAAAGCCATCACTATTGTCCAAGACAACTGTGACCTGTGCAAAATTTAAAGGATTGCGTTTTTCTGTTCCAGCAAAAATAACATCAGGCATTTTCCCACCGCGCAGGCTCTTGGCGCTTGACTCTCCCAAAGCCCAGCGCAGACTCTCTGTAATATTGCTTTTACCAGAGCCATTTGGCCCAACGACTGCAGTAACCCCTCTGTCAAATTCAATCTTTGTTTTATCAGCAAAAGACTTAAAGCCTTGCATTTCAATTTCTTTTAAAAACATTAAGAACCTCGCTGAAGTTTTTCAAGAGCTTTCTTTGCAGCTTCTTGCTCAGCTATTTTTTTCGATTTGCCATTGCCTTTACTTAAAATATCGTTATTGGCAGAAACAGCTACTTCAAAGTTTTTTTCATGTGCAGGTCCTGTTTCACTCACCACTTGATAATCAATCAAAATATCCCCATCAACCTGCAGCAGTTCCTGCAGGGCTGTTTTATAATCCATTACCCGGTCATAATCGCCTGCTTCTACCAGCGGAATCATAATCTGATTTAAAAAGCTTTCAACGGCCTCAGCACCTGCATCCAAGAAAAGAGCTCCTAAAAAGGCTTCAAATAAATCTCCCAAAATCGTTGTTCGGCTGCGTCCTCCAGATCTTTCTTCGCCTTTTCCTAATTTAATGTAATGATCAAATCCACAGTTCTTTGAAAAACCTGCAAGGCTCTCTTCACGAACAATCATTGAACGCATTTTCGAGAGTTCTCCTTCAGCTTTATGAGGATATTTCAGAAATAAATATCTTGAAATAATCAGCTGAAGAACCGCGTCTCCTAAAAACTCCAAGCGTTCATTATGTGAAATGTTTAGGAGGCGATGTTCATTAGCATAACTTGTATGCGTAAAAGCTGTTTCCAGCAATTTTTTATCAGCAAAAACAATACCAAATTGATTGGCTAATTTATCTTCTAGTGTTTTCATGTAAATCCTTTCTAGCACTATTCTAACTGTTTTATTATAACAAAAATTACTCAGAACAGCTATTTTCTGAGCAATTTAGATAAGACGCTGCTTATTTCTGAAGGTAAAATTGTTACCGTCTAAAAAAGAATCGTTAAATACTTTATGTTGAACCTCAAAAGAAGCAACAGTCTCCTGAAAGCAATTAAAGACAGATCAGCAATAATAAAAATTCTTCTGACATAAGTTCCTTAAATAGTCGTCAGAGGCGATGCTTGATCAGGTGAGGTATCATAAATCTTAAAATCATGATTAACTCCCAAATCAGCCTGCAGCAAACTATTTTCCATCGTCATGTGAGCTAATTCTTTAACATTATTTTCCTTACTAAGATGACCTAAGTAAATCTTCTTTGTTTTATTACCCAAAGTTCGTATCATGGTTTCAGCACCATCATCATTAGATAAATGTCCTTTATCCGACAAGATCCGCTGTTTTAGGCGCCAAGGATAAATGCCTGAACGTAAGATTTCGATATCATGATTAGCCTCAATCAAATAGCCATCTGCGTTTTCAATAATTCCTGCCATACGATCACTCACATAGCCTGTATCAGTGAGCATAACAAAACTCTTTCCATCTTTCATAAAGCGATAAAACTGAGGGGCTGCCGCATCATGGCTAACTCCAAAACTTTCGATATCAATATCACCAAAAGTTTTGACCTTCCCCATTTCAAAAAGATGTCTTTGACTGCTGTCAATTTGACCGATCATACCATCCATAGCCTGCCATGTTTCTTCATTGGCATAAATATCCAGACCATATTTGCGTGCCAAAACTCCGACTCCATGAATATGATCTTTATGCTCATGTGTTACCAAAAGGGCATCCACATCTGCTAGGCTGCGGTCAATTTCGCTCATTAGCTGAGCAAGTTTTTTACCAGAAAGACCGGCATCTACTAAAATCTTCTTTTTAGAGGTTTCAAGATAAAAACTATTTCCGCTAGATCCAGAAGCCAGAATACTAAATTTAAAACCTGATTCTGTCATTATATGTCTTCATCTTCCTCCCATTCTTCATCCATTGTATTATCATTTTCATAAGGCAGAACAATTGTAAAAGTTGATCCTTCCCCTTCATCACTGCTGGCCCAGATGTAACCATGATGCTGCTTAACGATTTCTTTAGCTATCGCAAGACCTAAACCCGTACCGCCTTGCGCTCTGCTTCTTGCTTTATCAACACGGTAGAAGCGATCAAAAATAAGCGGTAAATCTTTTTTGGGAATTCCAAGACCTTCATCTGAAATTGAAAGAATTAATTGAGTATCTGTTGTCTGGATAGTTACCGTGATTGTCCCGCCGTCGGGAGAATATTTGATGGCATTATTTAAAATATTATCAATAACTTGTGTCATTTTATCCGTATCAATCTCAATCCAAACAGAATCCTCAGAGTAATCCCTAACAATCTCATACACTTTGCTTTCAGACTGCAGACTGATTTGATCAAATCGATCAAGAATATAATTCATATAAGCTGTAAAATTAGTCAGCTCTACATCTAAATGCGAAGTTTGATTATCAATGCGAGATAAGCTCAGCAAGTCTGAAATCATACGCATCATACGATTGGTCTCATCTAATGATACTTTGATAAAGCTTGGCGCGACAGATTCTGTTAAAGCACCATCATCCAAGGCCTCCAAATAAGACTTCACTGAAGTCAGCGGCGTACGCAACTCATGGCTAACATTGGAAACAAAGAGACGACGTTCACGCTCTTCTTTTTCCTGTTCCGTTGCATCATGCAGGACTGCAATCAATCCTGAAATAAAGCCGCTTTCACGGCGGTTTAAAGCAAAACGAATACGCAAAGTGATAAACTCATCGTTTTCATCGCGGCGATTCAGAGTAATCTCTGGGGTCTTTGTAATTAAATCATTATAAGTATAACTATCATCTTCTAAAATATCAAGAATATTATATTCCAAGGCTTCTTCGCGGCTTAAATTAAGTTGTTTTTGAGCAGTTTCATTAATCATAGTGATTTTGCCGCTGCGATCAGTAGCCAAAACACCGTCTGTCATATACGATAAGATACTTGTCAGACGGTTTTTTTCCTGTTCTAAATTTTCATGCGTCAAACGGAAAACTTCAGACAAATCATTAATGTTACTAACCAAATCAGACAGTTCAGGATTAGACTTCATTTCGAGTTTATCGGTATATTCTCCGGTAATCAAAGAACGCACTTTAGTATTTAACAATTTAATCTGATTGGTGTTTTTATATTCACGATAATTTAAAAAGATAAAGTAAAGAAACAGCAGAATAATAAGACTTGCTAATAAAAGCCTTAAAAGCAAGGGAGTGGATTCAAATATATTAGTCATACGATTTCATATAATAGCCCACACCGCGTCTTGTTAAAATATACTCCGGACGGCTCGGTGTGTCTTCAATTTTTTCACGCAAACGTCTAACAGTGACATCAACTGTTCGCACATCTCCAAAATAGTCATAACCCCAAACGGTTTCCAGTAAGTGCTCCCGAGTCATTACTTGACCCGTATGTGTCGCTAAATGATGCAGCAATTCAAATTCACGATGGGTTAGCTCCACTTCTTCACCGCGCTTTTTCGCTATAAAGGCATCTGGCAAAATCTGCAGCTCACCAATAACAATTTCTGGTATACCAGAAGCATTTTCTTCAGCTACTGCCGTTTCAATGTTTTCAGTACGGCGAAGATGTGCCTTGATACGTGCCAGTAACTCTCGGTTTGAAAAAGGTTTTGTAACATAGTCATCTGCGCCGATTTCAAGGCCGATGACCTTATCAAACTCGCTGTCTTTAGCAGACAGCATGATAATAGGGACATGGCTGCTTTTTCTGATTTCTTTTGCCACTTCTAGACCATCTAACTCTGGCAGCATTAAATCCAGAATGATTAAATCAGGATTCTCCTCTTCAAATTTTGCTAAGGCCTCACGACCGTCAAAAGCTGTAATCGTATCGTAGCCCTCCTTGGATAGATTGAATTTGATAATATCCGAAATCGGCTTTTCATCATCAACGATTAAAATCTTCTTCATTATAATACCTCGCAAAATGATAGAATTTAACCAACAAGACAATTTCTGAACTGTGACTCATTTTTCAAATAAACAATTCAATTTATTTGAAACTTATTAGAAAACTTCTATGCATTTTTCATTCTTATTTTGCTCCAAACCTTATCATTTAAAGCAATTCCTCACTCATTATAACAGATTCATAAGCAAATGAAAAACAACAAGTTTGTTTCAAATATTATAAAAAGTTATCTTACTGAATTTTCTGAAAATATTTGACAAGAAAAAATTTATATGCTAGAATTCTAAAGAAAAAGACTATGTTAGAAAAGCTAACAATAATTCTAATGATCAAGGAGAAAAACTATGGCACTTATTAGCTTTAAAAATGTTGAAAAATACTATGGAGACTATCACGCTCTTCGCAATATCAATCTAGAAGTGGAAAAAGGACAAGTTGTTGTCCTGCTTGGGCCATCAGGTTCAGGTAAATCAACACTTATCCGGACAATTAATGCTCTTGAATCAATTGATTCAGGATCCCTTACAGTAAATGGACACGAGGTAACATCTGCCACAGCAAAAGATTTAGTGCAGCTCCGAAAAGAAGTTGGAATGGTTTTTCAACACTTCAACCTCTACCCTCACAAAACTGTGTTAGAAAATGTTACGTTGGCCCCTATCAAAGTCCTTGGTATGGAAACAGCCAAAGCCAATGCCTTAGCTGAAAAATACTTAACATTCGTAAACATGTGGGATCGTAAAGACTCCTATCCTGGTATGTTATCAGGCGGTCAAAAACAGCGGATTGCAATAGCGCGCGGATTAGCCATGCAGCCTGAATTGCTGCTTTTTGACGAGCCTACTTCTGCACTTGATCCTGAAACGATCGGAGACGTCTTAGCCGTTATGCAAAATCTAGCCTATGAAGGTATGAATATGGTTGTCGTCACTCATGAAATGGGCTTTGCTCGTGAAGTAGCTGATCGTATCATCTTTATGGCTGACGGTGAAATTTTGGTAGATACGACAGATGTCAATGGCTTTTTTGAGAATCCACAAGAAGCCCGTGCTCAGCAGTTCCTAAGCAAAATAATCAATCACTCCAGTGAAAAAGTTAATATCAATAAAAAAGGAGAAGGTCAATGAGTATCAAAAAAATTGTTATAAGCTTAGCTGCCTTGCTCTTAGTATCAGTTAGTTTTTTAGGGGCAGCTAGGGTAAAAGCTGATAATACAAGCTCTCCGCAAATTAAGAAAATTCAAAAAGCCGGTGTATTAAAGGTCGGCGTAAAACAAGATGTTCCTAACTTTGGTTATTATAGTTCCAAAACAAATGATTATGAGGGTATGGAAATTGATATAGCTCGTAAAATTGCTAAAGCACTAGGAGTCAAAATTGAGTTTACTGCTGTGACTGCTCAAACACGTGAAGCAGTTATGGATAATGGCCAAGTTGATATCGTTATTGGAACTTATACGATTACACCAGAGCGTACCAAGACTTATAGTTTTTCAACACCTTATTATACAGATGAAATTGGCTTTTTAGTTAGTAAATCAAAAGGTTTTTCAACAATTGATGACTTAGACGGCAAAACTATTGGCGTTTCTCAAGGCTCAACAACAAAAGCGTCTATTGAAGAATATGCTAAAGCACATCATTTGAAATTTAAATTTGTTCAGCTGGGATCTTATCCCGAATTAGCCATTTCACTTTATGCCAATCGTATCAGCGCTTTTTCTGTTGATAAGTCTATTTTAACGGGTTACCGCAGCAAAAAGACCAAAATTCTCAGTCAAGGTTTCAATACACAAGAATATGGTATTGCTACTAAAAAGTCCAATAGTGGAATAACAGCTTATATAGATGGTCTTTTAAAAAAATGGAAAAAAGATGGCAGTTTACAAAAAATTTATAAAAAATATAATTTAAAACCAGCTAAGTCTAGTTCAAATAACTAAAAAAGGAGATAGATTTATGATTTATTTAACAGCGAGTCCTTTTGCATGGGAACGTTGGACAGCCTTTTTTGCTAATTTCGGTGAGTTTGCAAAGGGCTTCCTATACACTCTGGGAATGTCAGCAGGTGCGCTGGCTCTTTCACTTGTTTTAGGTCTTATTTTTGGAGCTATGAGTTCATCCAAAAATAAAATTTTAAAGGCTATTGCCCGTATCTATGTAGAAATTTTTCAAAATACTCCTTTGCTTGTGCAATTTGTATTTGTCTTTTATGGTCTAGCTATTTTGTCAAATGGTGCTATTATGATCTCAACTTTTATGACAGCTGTTTTATGTGTTGGCATCTATCATGGTGCCTATATCGCAGAGGTCATTCGTTCAGGTATTGAAGCTGTTCCTAAAGGTCAGACAGAAGCAGCTCTTTCTCAAGGCTTTACTTACAAACAGACCATGTCCTTGATCATCCTCCCTCAGGCTGTTCGTACTATTTTGCCCCCTATGACCAATCAAGTGGTTAACCTTATAAAAAACACTTCGACGGTAGCTATTATTTCAGGAGCAGATATCATGTTTACGGCTAAAGCATGGGCTTATGAAACAACGAATTATGTCCCAGCTTTTGCAGGAGCTGCTCTTCTTTACTTTATTATGTGTTTCCCTCTGGCAACCTGGGCTCGCCGTAAAGAAGAAAAAAATAAGAAAGCCTATAGTCTATAAAAGGAGGTCTCGTCATGAAGGAATTATTAACAACAGCAAACCTTAACTTTCTTTTGCAAGGACTATGGCTAACGCTTTATATTTCATTTATTTCGATTGTTTTATCAACAATTTTTGGGACAATTCTTGCGGTCATGCGAAATGGGAAAAATATCTTCCTAAGGCTCATCTCAAGTATCTATATTGAATTTGTGCGCAATGTGCCTAACTTGCTTTGGATTTTCATTATCTTCCTTGTTTTTCAAATGAAGTCTACTCCTGCTGGTATTACTGCTTTTACCGTCTTTACTTCTGCAGCCCTGGCTGAAATTATTCGCGGCGGACTTAACGCCATTGACATTGGCCAAACAGAGGCTGGTTTATCACAAGGTTTTACAGGCTTTCAGATTTTCATTTATATTATTTTTCCACAAGCTATTCGAAAAATGCTGCCTGCTATTATCTCTCAGTTTGTAACTGTCATTAAAGATACTTCTTTCTTATACTCTGTCATTGCACTTCAAGAGCTTTTTGGAAAGAGCCAGATCTTAATGGGGCAGTACTTTGAGCCTAGTCAAGTCTTCACCTTGTATGGCTTAGTTGCAGCGATCTATTTCATCATTAACTTTGCGATTTCAAGCTTCTCCCGCCGTTTGGCTAAAAAATGGGAACAGGCTGCTGAATAAAAGAAAAAAATTGGCCTTAAACACATCTCTAAGTTGAATAAAAAGATCAACGGATAGAGAGCAATTTAAGGTCAATTTTTTCTATGATTTTAACTCAGACTGAAGACAAACTTCTTTTGAGACTTTCTTTAGGTGATACGGACGGCAGCGGCTTCCTTTGGAATTCCATACCTAAGATTTGAGCCTAAAGTCTCAAATCTTCCGAAGAGGCTGAGACAAAAGTCCCAAGCCCCATGCATTCATTTTTGTCGTTTTACTTGCAAGACGCAGTGGTTGGTTGGATAACCTTATCCCTTGCTGTACAAGTGACAGCGGCTATCCTAACCAACTGTACGGAGGTGAAAGTCAAAACAGTCCACAGGACTGTTTTAGGTCAGCAAGTAGAAAGAGGACTTGCTGAAAAATCACATTCTTTAGATTATTGATTTTTCTGTCCCACTCTCTTTTATCACGGCGGAAAGTCTCGTTTGGAGCTTGCTTTGCTCGCCTAAATAAGAGAAATCACAATTGAAATTAATAGAAGCTAAAAAATGTTTACCTTGAAAAATAAATTGTCTATAAGTCTAAGATTAAAAACAGCAGAGCTGTTTTTAATTTTTTTGGACTTTTCCTGTGGTATAATCAAAAGTCAAACCTGGCTGAACATTAGGAATAAAAACATTAAACTCAAGGCTTTTATCTGAAGACTTAGCTTCCAGCTGCCTTCCGCTGGCTAAAATATTGTTAGTGTCATAAATAAGTGTTACCCGATAACGGACACGCTTATTGCTATCCAAAGCCTTTCGAATCATTGTTTCATAATAATTTTGACCAGTCGAACTGTCACTTCCTGCTTGATTGGACCAAGCTGTCTGCGTAGCAATATTTTTCGGATTGCTAGTAGAAGCATCAAAATCTTTTAAGCCACCAACAAGAGAATAAGCCAGTAAATGTCCCCTATCAACAGCATGATTATAAGTTCCGGCTAAACCATGCAATTGATGCCAACCAGCAGGACGCCAATAAGTCTCTTTATTTGTCATCTCTCTGCGGCTTCTATACTGCCGTGTTGACTTTGCCAAAAGCGCATTAGCAACTGTAGGAACCATCCTACCCTGAATTATTTTTGTTTCATTAACTGCATAAGGAATACTAGCAACTTTAGCATTTAAATCTGTCTTATTATGATTCAAAATATACGCACCAGCGCCATTCCACTTTAGCTGATTTCCCAAAATCTGCTTGACATTTTCTGTCAGAACACTATCAGCTAAGCCTTTATTGGGAGTATCCTGATTATCAGAAAAAGCATTCGAATGCCTTTTTCCTGCCTTTTCTTTGTCCGTAAAAAACTGGGCAACTTGTTTGGTAGGATTACCATCAGCAATCTTATCATTAGTAGCAAAATAGGACAAAGCAGCCAAAACAAGCAGGGCTGCTATTGAAACTAAAAAACGCTGCTGTTGTCTGTTCTTTTTTCTCATATCTTTCCTTTATATATGGGATTGTCTATACTCTTTGAAAATCTCTCCAAGCTAGGTCAGCATCACTTTGCCGTATGCTAAGTACTGCCTGCGGCTAACTTTCTAGTTTGAAGAGATATTGAGTCTTAATTAAAAAGCAGGTTGCCCTACTTTCCCGTAAATTTATTAATGATGGACTGCCATTTATCCCATGATAAGACAGATAAAGGATCCTTCCCCTCACCAATGAAACTGTAGCCAATCATCAAACCAAGTGCTAAGAAGACAAGACCTAATAAAGCAAGCAAAAGAAGAAAAGCCAGCTGATTGCGGACATATTTCCAGCCACTATTCATCATGAATCTCCATTGACTCGGCGGATGTTAGCTCCTAGCTGAGCTAATTTTTCATGAAATTTATAATAGCCGCGATCCAAATGCGTTAGCTTACCAACAATAGTCGTTCCTTCTGCTACCATACCAGTTAAAATGAGTGCTGCACTTGCTCTAAGATCTGTTGACATAACCTGAGCCCCTTGAAGCGGTAAGCCTCCATGAATTCTTGCAGTATCGCGCAAAATTTCTGAGTTTAGGCCCATACGGCGCATTTCTTCTAAATGCTGAAAACGATTTTCAAAAACAGTTTCAATCATTGTTGACTCACCTGATACAACTGCCATCAGTGCTGTAAACTGAGCCTGCATATCTGTCGGAAAACCCGGATGGGGCATGGTTTTTACAGTCACAGGTTTTAAATGATCAAGATTAGAAACCACTCGGATGCCTGCTTCTTCTTCTGTGACCTCAACTCCCATCTCCCGTAACTTAGAAATCAGGGGACGGTTGTGCTCCCAGACCGCGTCTTTAATCAAGACATCGCCATTTGTCATTGCTGCGGCTACCATAAATGTTCCGGCTTCAATCCGGTCTTGAACAACGCTGTGCTCAGCTCCATGCATTTTATCAACACCGATAATCGTTAAATTTTCTGTTCCCGCACCGGTAACACTAGCTCCCATTTTATTAAGAAGATTAGCCAGATCCACAATCTCAGGTTCACGCGCAGCATTTTCGATAGTTGTCGTCCCTTCTGCCAGTGTTGCTGCCATCATCAGGTTTTGTGTAGCACCTACACTGGGAAAATCCATATAGATATTGGCTCCCTTTAAACGATCAGCTGTTGCTGTAATATCTCCGCCTGTTTGCTCAATTTTAGCTCCCATTGCCTCCAAACCTTTTAAATGGAGATCAATCGGCCGGCTGCCAATTGTGCAGCCTCCAGGCATAGATACTTTGGCATGCCCATTTCTGGCTAAAATAGGTCCTAATACAACAATAGAAGCACGCATTTTGCTGACATACTCATAAGGAGCAACATCAAGAATGTCGCCTCTAGCATCAACAGTCACCTCATTTTCAGCTTCATTAAAGTGAACAGTAACATCTAAACCACGGACCACATTATTCATTGTAAAGACATCAGATAAGATGGGAACATTTTTCAGCACTGTCTGCCCTTCTGTAGGCAGAATAGTCGCTGCTAAAAGAGGGAGTACAGCATTTTTAGCTCCCTCAATGATAACTTCTCCTTTTAATTGTGTTTTTCCGCCTTCTATAATAATTTTATCCACGAACTTACTCCAATTTTTTAATCATTATCTAGCATTATATCATAATAGATTACAATTTCGTATCAATTAAATTGTAAAAATACTTCCCGGCTTAGAGAGATAACAGACCAGATAAAACTGCTGACAGCATAGCCTACAACGATACTAATAAATAATAAGAACAGTTTCAAACGCCCGATATTTTCGGCACTTCTTCTGATAATTTTAGCCCAATCAAATAACTGAAGCAATAAATAATAAAATATTGCGATAAAAATAAAATGACTAATCAGCATTACGCTATTTTGTAAAATATCCATGCATTTATTATATCAAAAAAAAAACAGAAAATTGATTTTTTCTGTTTTGTCTTATTTAGATCCTACATTGATACGATTAAGAGCACGCCGCAATGCAACCTGAGCACGTTGAACCTCATCAATGCGATGTTGCTCTTTCGCTTCTTTGATTTCTTTTTCTGCACGCTGCTTAGCACGTTCAGCACGAGAGAGATCAATATCACGTTCACGCTCAGCTGAATCTGCAACAATTGTTACAATATTATCCTTAACTTCAATAATACCGCCATTGACTGCAACCCAGTCAACATGACTATCATCATCAATCCGCTTAATTTTCATTTCATGAACTTCAAGCGGAGCTATCAAATTTTCATGGTTAGCTAAAATACCTAAGTCTCCATCTGGCGTTCTTACTAAGATAAACTTTGCATGATGATCGTATTTTAGCCCGTCTGGCGTTACAATTTGCACAGTCATATTTGCCATTTAGATCACCTCATTAAAAGTTCATCGTTTTTGCTTTTTCAACGACATCCTCAATAGCACCGACATTGCGAAAAGCATCCTCAGGTAGATCGTCATGCTTTCCTTCAAGAATTTCTTTAAATCCGCGAACAGTTTCTGTCACAGGCACATAAGATCCTGGCTGTCCTGTAAATTGCTCTGCAACATGGAAATTTTGTGAGAGGAAAAACTGAATACGGCGGGCACGGCCAACTAAAGTTTTTTCTTCATCAGAGAGTTCGTCCATACCAAGGATAGCAATGATATCTTGCAACTCACGATAACGCTGCAAAACATGCTGAACTTCTGTTGCAACATCATAATGTTCCTGGCCAACAATTTCCGGAGCCAAAGCACGAGAGCTAGAAGCTAAAGGATCAACAGCAGGATAGATACCCATTTGTGTTAATTTACGCTCCAAATTGGTTGTTGAATCCAAGTGAGCAAAGGCTGTCGCTGGCGCTGGGTCTGTGTAATCATCAGCCGGCACATAAATAGCTTGGATAGAAGTAACCGAACCCTTCTTAGTTGATGTGATACGTTCTTGGAGCTGTCCCATCTCAGTAGCCAGAGTGGGCTGATAACCAACAGCCGAAGGCATGCGGCCAAGAAGAGCTGACACCTCAGAACCTGCTTGAGTGAAGCGGAAAATATTATCAATAAAGAGGAGCACGTCCTGACCTTCAACATCACGGAAATATTCCGCGATAGTAAGGCCTGTAAGAGCCACACGCATACGCGCTCCAGGCGGTTCATTCATCTGACCAAAAACCATGGCTGTTTTTTCAATAACGCCAGATTCCTTCATTTCGCCATAGAGATCATTTCCTTCACGAGTACGTTCACCGACACCGGTAAATACTGAAATACCGCCGTGTTCTTGAGCGATGTTGTGAATCAATTCCTGAATAAGCACGGTTTTACCAACACCGGCACCACCGAAAAGACCAACTTTACCACCCTTAAGGTAAGGAGCAAGAAGATCAATAACTTTAATACCTGTTTCAAGTATTTCTGATGCGGTTGATAAGGCATCAAAAGCTGGGGCTTTCTTGTGGATAGGCTGGCGCTCAGCATCTTCTGGGAATGGTTCTTCAAGATCAATAGTATCTCCTAGAACATTGAAAACACGTCCAAGTGTTTCTTTCCCTACTGGAACGCTGATAGCACGGCCAGTATCAAGAACTTCCAATCCACGTGTAAGCCCATCTGTTGATTCCATAGCAATTGTGCGCACAAGTCCATCTCCAAGTTCAAGTGCAACTTCAAGAACGATTCTTTGAGATTTATCGCCATCTTTATAAACAATCAATGCATTATTAATCTCAGGTAGTTTGTCTTCTGCTGAAAATGCAACATCAACAACAGGACCTATAACCTGAGCAATTTTGCCTGAGCTCATGTATTTCTCCTTTATAAATTAATAGACAAGGACATTCACAGATCGAAATTATAAAATTAACATTATCGTTAACTTTTTTATTTCGATCTGCGAGTAAACAACCTAACAGATTGTTTCATTAATAGTCCATTTAGCTTATTATCAAGCATTAAATGACCATAAAGTCTTTCTTAAAAGCTATGATAACAAGTACTTTAATATGATTATTCAAGTGCATTTGCACCTGCCACGATTTCTGTAATTTCCTGCGTAATAGCTGCTTGACGGGCACGATTGTATTGAATAGTCAAGTCACTGATAACATTTTTAGCATTATCAGTAGCAGTCTTCATAGCAGTCATACCAGCTGCATGTTCTGCTGTTTTGGCATCAATAATAGCTCCATAAATCAAGCTTTCAGTGTACTGGGGCAAGAGCTGCTCCAAAATCATTTCGCGATTTGGTTCCAGCTCAAAGCCTGCTCCGCCCGCTTTTGTTGCCTCATCAGCATTCAGATCAACAATAGGAAGCATTTGCTGCATGCGTACCTGACTGGTTAAACTGTTTACGTGATGATTATAGCAGACATAAAGTTCATCAAAAAGTTCATTTTTATACATTTCAACCGATTGTGAGATAATGCGGCTAACCTGTTCAAAACTTGGCTGATCATCTAAACCGCGCAGTTCAAAAGCAAGATTCATACCACGTGCCTTAAAAAAATCTGAACCTACACTGCCAATTGATATAATGGCGTAATCTTCTTGATTATTTGGATGGTATTCATTGATTGTGTCCATCATGGCTTTTAAAATTTTGGAATTATAACCGCCAACTAAACCCTTATCGGATGTAATAACGATATAGCCTGTTTTTTTAACAGGACGTGATACCAACATGGGATTAACGGAACCAGAGATCAATTCTGATTTTAATAAGTCAGTCGTAATTTGACGGATTTTAGAAGCATAAATCTGAAAATCCTTATCTGCCTGCTCAGATTTAGTCAGTTTTGCTGCGGAAACCATTTGCATGGCTCCCGTGATATGACTTGTTTTCTGAGTTGAGACAATTCTTCCCTTAATTTCACTGAGAGATCCTGCCATATTAGAACCTCCTATTATTTAAATTGTGATTGGTCTTTAAAGGCCTTGATTGCAGCATCTAAAGTAGCTTCATCTGGCAAATCTTTTGTTGTTCTGATGGTTTCAAAGATGTCTTCATAATGAGCATCAAAGTAATCATAAAGCGCCTCTTCAAAAGCCAATATATCATCAACTGGTACGTCATCTAAAAAGCCGTGAGTCAAAGCATACAGAATAACAACTTGCTTTTCAACAGGAAGCGGCTTATGAAGCGGCTGTTTCAATATTTCAACCGTACGGCGGCCTCGATTTAATTTTGCCTGAGTCGCTGCATCTAAGTCTGAACCAAATTGTGTGAAAGCTTCAAGTTCGCGGTAAGAAGCAAGGTCAAGACGCAAAGTTCCTGCAACCTTCTTCATAGCTTTGATTTGAGCCGAACCACCAACACGTGATACAGAAGAACCCGCATCAATAGCCGGACGAATACCTGAGTTAAATAGATCTTCCTGCAGGAAAATTTGCCCATCAGTGATAGAAATAACGTTGGTCGCAATATAAGCAGAAATATCACCAGCCTGTGTTTCAATAAAAGGCAAAGCTGTGATAGAACCACCGCCTAAAGCGTCTGAGAGCTTAGCTGATCGCTCCAGCAAACGGCTGTGGAGATAAAAAACATCTCCTGGATAAGCTTCACGGCCTGGCGGACGGCGCAGCAAAAGTGACAATTCCCGATAAGCTACAGCTTGCTTTGATAGATCATCATAAACAATTAAAACATGTTTACCATTGTACATAAATTCCTCAGCCATCGCGACACCTGCATAAGGCGCAATAAAAAGCAATGGTGAAGGCTGTGAAGCTGAAGCTGTCACAACAATAGTATAATCAAGTGCTCCATATTTTCGAAGGGTCTCAACTTGAGCACGAACCGTTGATTCTTTTTGACCAATAGCCACATAGATACAAATCATATCTTGGCCTTTTTGATTTAAGATAGCATCAATAGCAACTGATGTTTTCCCGGTTTGGCGGTCACCAATAATCAATTCACGCTGTCCACGGCCAATCGGAACTAGGGCATCAATAGCTTTTAGCCCTGTTTGCAAAGGTTCAGAAACAGATTGACGCTGCATAACACCTGGTGCAGGTGCTTCAACTGGACGGGTAGCTGTCGTTTCAATATCTCCCAGACCGTCAACAGGCTGACCAATCGGGTTAACAACACGGCCTATGAGAGCATCTCCAACAGGGACTTCCATAATTTTACCGGTACGCTTGACTTCATCACCTTCACGAATCCCAGAGAAATCACCCAGAATAATGATACCTACATCAGTTGATTCGAGGTTTTGTGCCATACCATAAACACCGTTTGAAAATTCAAGAAGTTCACCGCTCATGGCATTGTCTAAGCCACGGGCACGCGCGATACCATCACCAATATAAGTGACAACACCAGTTTCTGTGACGTCAAAATTTGGCTGGAAGTTCTCAATTTGCTTTTTAATTAAAGCGCTAATTTCTTGTGCATTAATTGCCAAAAGTCACACCACTTTCTATTTTAATTTCAGTTTGAGTTGCTGTAATTGATGACGAATACTGGTATCAATTACTCTATTATTAACATTAATGATAAAACCGCCAATGATCGTTTCATCTATTTTTTCAACAAGTTTGCCATCACGAATGTTAAACTTCTTTTTAGCCATCTCTAAAATTCTTGTCTTTTGACTGTCTGTTAAGGCAACAGCTGATGTTACTGAGATATCATAACTTTCAGTTGTATGCGCAAAGAGATCAGCAGCTGTCTTTAAAATAGCATAAAGATAGTTTTCCCTTTCATTTTGCAAAATTATTTCAAGAAAATTATTCATATAAGGGGAACAAGAGTCTTGAAATAACCTCACAAGCTTGGACTTGTCTGAATGATAAATGCCATCATGGGCTAAAGTTGCTGCTAGTACAGTCCCGTCAAACACTTCTAAGATAGAATTGACTTCTTCTTGGATTGTTTTTGTCTCCTTATGCTCAACAGCAACTTCTACTAGACTTTTTGCATATTGCTCAATTAGAGCTTGTGTTTTTTTATCCATTAAGCATCTCCTAGATCATCAAGATAGCTGTCAATGAGATTGCTTTGAGCTTCCTTATCAAGTTTACTTGCCATAATTTTTTCAGCTAAGCGAACAGATAAATCGGCCACTTCTTCCTTAACGCTTGATAAAGCTTCTGCCTTATCCTGTTCAATATCTTGATTGGCTTTTTCTTTTAGCTGATCGGCCTGTTCTCTGGCATCTGTAACGATTTGCCGGCCTTTTGCCTCACCAGTTGCTTTAGCATCTGTAACAATTTGATTGGCTTCATCTTTAGCATTAGATAGCTCTGTTTCACGTTTTTGCGCTAACACTTCTGCTTCTTGCCGAGCTGATTGGGCACTATCAATATCATCAGCAATCTTTTTATCACGCGCTTCAAAAATTCCAGTCAGCTGTTTCCAAGCAAAGCGTTTAATTAAAATAAATAAAAGAATAACTGAACCCGTAGTGATAATAAGATTACCAAGACTTGTACTGTTAATAAGCATTGACATAGTGCTTAACTCCTTTCTTATTCTTCCTCATCCTCAACATTAACTTTATTGCCAAGATATGTAGATGTCAAAATGATAAATACATAAGCCTGAATACATGAAATAAAGATCGAAAAGGCTGTCCAAATCATGTTTAAAATAAAGCCAATGGGACCTGTAATGGCACTATAATGTGCAAAACTAACCAAAAGAGACATGACAATTTCTCCGGCAAAAATATTCCCAAAAAGACGAAGAGCCAAGGAAATCACATTAGTGAACTGTTCCAAAAGATTCATAGGCAGCATAGCCGGATAAGGACTGAGATAACTCTTAAGATATTTTTTGAGACCTCTTTTGCGAATGCCTTCAATATGGACAACACAAGCCACCATCAAAGAAAGGGTCAGGTCTACCATAAAATTAGCAGTCGGCGAACTCCAAAAATTGTATTCTTTGGTTGTCAGCTTAGCCAGCAGGCCTACATTATTTGCAATCAGAATAAAGAAGAAAAGGGTAAATATAAACAAACTGTAGTTTGCAGAATATTTTCCAAGAACAGGACGCATGACACCTTGAACGAAGTCATAGATAAACTCAATAAAGCCTTGTTTTCCTTTAGGTTTCAGTGCCATGCGGCGGGTTGCCCAAAAAATAAGACCAAATGCTATTACAACAGTCAAGAGAGACATAACAAGAATCGTCAAATCAAACGTAATTCCTAAAAAATGGACTGTTGGATTTACTGTTGTTTCCAACTGACACCCTCCTTCCTTCTAAGTAACCCTAAAAACTAACCTCTTGTTGTTACAAAGAAAGTACATGCAAGCAAGACAAAGAAAGTACCTTCAATAAAGGCTACACCAAGAAACATAAGGGTTTGAAATTTACTGTACATTTCTGGCTGACGGGCTGATGATTTGGCAATATTGGCAACAAGAATACCTTCGCCAATACTAACTCCCATAACAGCAATACCAAGTGCTAAAATAGCTAAATTCTGTAACATAAGAATTCTCCTTTTATATTTTTTACTCGTTTAGTTTATTCCTATTTCCGGCATTTGTCAACGAAAATAACGAATTGTCTTTACCTTTTCATAATATTTTCATTTCTTTTTCCCATTTTGCTTTTTTTCCTGCCCCAGTCTTTTTAAAATCTATCATTAAAAGTAAGATAAATGCTTCTTTAAAGTGGACAAAAAAGCTAAGAACACCATTTAAAAGTTGACTTTCTTTGATTTAAATAAAGTCAATAGTTTTTTGGCTCTTTTTCTTTAGATCAAACAGTTACAAACTATTTTCTCTCTAAAAATAAGGGAGCAACAAGAATCCTTTCAATTCTGCTGCTCCCTTTGGGAAGGCTTATTTTTCTAAATGCCAAATTTCTTTAGCATATTCTGTAATCGTATCATCAGAAGTAAATTTATCTGAGTTTGCAATATTACGTAAACTCATACGCTGCCAGGTCTCTTGATCGCGATAAAGTGAATCAATTTTTTCTTGTGCTTCTACATAGGAAGTAAAGTCTTCCAAAAGGAAATATTCATCATTATGTGTTATCAGAGCCTCATAAATTTCAGTGCCTTCACTTTGGCTATTAGGAATCGTACCATTGATAAAGGTGTCTACCACACGGCGAATGAGCGGATTGGATTCATAAACACCGCGTGAATAATAATCATGGCTTTCATAATGCCGGTAGACGTCATCTTTATTCATACCAAAGATAATGATATTATCATCACCGACTTCATCTTTAATTTCAATATTTGCACCATCCAGCGTTGCCAGCGTAATAGCTCCTGTCATCATAAACTTCATATTAGAAGTCCCTGAGGCTTCTTTAGAAGCTAGTGAAATCTGTTCGGATACATTGGCTGCTGGAATAATGAGTTCTGCTAAACTGACATTATAGTTTTCTAAGAAAACAACTTTGAGTTTCCCTTGAAGAGAATCATCATGATTGATAAGATTAGCCAGTTCGTTAATCAATTTAATGACAGATTTCGCAAAATGATAGCCCGGTGCTGCTTTAGCGCCAAAGATAAAGACTCTAGGAACCATATCTTTATCTGGATTATCTTTTAGATCCCAGTACAATTTGATAATATGCAAAAGGTTTAAAAGCTGCCGTTTGTATGCATGCAGCCTCTTTACTTGGACATCAAAGATCGCCTCGGTAGAAACATCAATACCTGTTGTTTCTTTAATATAGGCTGCTAATTTGGCTTTGGCATCCTGTTTGACACGGTAGAAAGTATTGAGAACAGCTTGATCATCTACAAATTCATTTAATTTTCGCAATTCATGAATATCTTTGCGCCAGTTCTTGCCGATAGTCTGATCCAGTGCTTTCGAAAGCTCCGGTGCTGCAATCTGTGTCCAGCGGCGCTGAACGATACCATTGGTCTTATTGTTAAATTTTCCGGGATAAAGCATGTAAAAATCATGCAGTGTATCTTCTTTAAGCAATTCGGTATGAAGCTTAGCCACACCGTTAACAGAATGCCCGCCAATAATGGCAAGATTGGCCATGTGGATCTGATTATCTTTAACAATCCGTGTATTTTCAATGATCTGCGGATCAATCCCTTTTTGCGCCAGACCCGCTACAAAACGGTTGTCTATTTCAAGAACAATTTGGTAAACACGGGGAAGAACATGCTTGAAAAGCCCAGCATCCCATTTTTCCAAGGCTTCTGAAAGAATAGTATGATTGGTATAACTCATGGTTTTAACCGTGGTTTCCCAAGCTTGATCCCATTCCAGTCCATATTCATCTACTAGTAAACGCATGAATTCGGCAGGAGCTACTGCTGGATGAGTATCGTTAGTGTGCACTGAAACTTTTTCATGGATCTTCTCAAGCGGCAGCCCTTGCTTCAAATAAGATTTGATAATCGTTTGAAGTCCTGCACTTGTCATAAAGTATTCCTGAATCAAACGCAATTCTTTTCCTTCATAATTAGAATCATCTGGATAAAGGATAGCTGTAATATTTTTAACACGGCGGCGTGATTCTAAAGTGGGATAATCCAGTTCATATTCTTCAGGGATTTCAACATCCCAAAGGCGAAGATTATTAATATTGTCATTACCGTAACCGATTTGCGGGACATCATAAGGGACAGCACGAAGAACCTGCGCGCCGTCATAAACAGGAACGATACGTCCTTCTTCATTGGCCTGTAGATAAACATTCCCAAAAAGTTTTACTTCAACGGTATCATGATCTTTACGTGTCTCCCAAACATTGCCAACAGAACCAAACCAAGAGTCAGGAAGCTCAACCTGATAGCCATCAACTATCCGCTGCTTAAAGAGGCCGTATTTATAGCGAAGGCCATTGCCAAAACCTGGATAGCCTGTTGTCGCCAGCGAGTCCATAAAAGCAGCGGCTAGCCGGCCTAATCCGCCGTTTCCCAATGCCATATCATGTTCGGCATTTTTTACTAGTTCAAAATCGACACCTAGGTCTGTAAATCCTTCCTTAACTGTCTCTAGAATCCCTAAATTCAAAAGATTTGTTTCAAGCATCCGTCCAGGAAGAAATTCAATGGAAAAGTAATAAGCTACTTTTTGCTGTTTTTCTGAGATATTTCGATTTCTTTCCAGCCATAGCGGTGTGTAATATTTACGAATAACTTTTGCTAAGGAAGCAAAAAGTTCCGTTGGTGTGGCCTCAGCTACTTTGATTAACTGTTCTTCATGAAGAGTATCTTTAAAATCACGAATAAATTTTTCTTTTGTTAATTGCATGATATTCCTTTCCCTAAAATAAGACCTAACTTAGACAAGTTCTCTATATAAATGTTCATAAGCCTGACTGGCTGTATCCCATGAAAAATCAGTCGTCATAGCACTTTCCTGCAGCTTCTTCCAGTCCTTTTCTCTGTTATAGTAAACATCCAAAGCTTTTGCTAAGGTTCTAGTCAGCCAATAACCTGAAAATTCTTGGAAACCAAAGCCAGTCCCTGTTTTGTCAAATTCATTATAAGGAATAACTGTATCACGCAGACCTCCTACTTCATGTACAAGAGGAAGACTGCCGTAGCGCATAGCCATCATCTGCGAAAGGCCGCAGGGTTCAAAAGCACTTGGCATTAAGAAAATATCACTGGCTGCATAAATCTGCTGAGCCAAGGTCAAATCAAACATGATATTAGCAGACATTTTCTCAGGATAGGCTTGAGCAAACCATGAAAAAGCATTCTCAAATTCGGCATAGCCTGTTCCCAATAAAACAAGCTGAATATCCATCTGCATCATGGCATTGAGTTCATTGACAACCAGATTAAAACCTTTTTGATCTGTCAAGCGAGAGACAACTCCAATGAGAGCAACATCATCACGCACCGGCAAACCAAGCTGCTCCTGCAAGGCTGCCTTATTTTTTGCTTTGCCTGATAAGTCATCTTTTGAAAAATGGGCCAGCAAATGCTCATCTGTTCTTGGATCCAATAATTCGGTATCAATTCCATTCACGATACCGCTTAACTTACCAGACTCCATGCGCATGATTTGATCAAGTCCTTTACCAAACTCAGGCGTTTGAATTTCTTGAGCATAAGAGGGAGATACAGTCGTCACACGATCAGCATAAAGAATAGCAGCCTTCATCCAATTTAGGCAGTCTCTCCAGCGCAAGGTTCCATCCCAATAACGCTCTTCGCCAACACCAAAGACTTCTCCTAAAAGAGAAGGAGCAAATTGACCCTGAAATTCAATATTATGAATGGTAAAGACCGTTTTAATCTTTTGATAAGCATTAATCCAGTGGTACTTTTCCTTCAGCAAGAAAGGAATCATAGCAGTATGGTAATCATGAACATGCAGTATATCTGGAATAAAATCAATCTTCTCCATCGCTTCCAATGCTGCTAACTGAAAGAAAGCAAAGCGTTCACCGTCGTCAAATTCTCCATAAACCTGACCGCGGTAAAAATAATGATTGTTATCAATAAAGTAAAAATCAACACCGTCTTTGACCGTATGTTTGATACCAACATATTCATGACGCCAGCCAACATTCGTAAAGAAATAGAAAAGATCTTCTATTTCTTCACCAAATTTAGCATCAATACTGTCATAATAAGGAAGGATAACACTTACTTCATTTCCCTTTTTAACCAGAGATTTAGGCAATGCACCAATCACATCACCTAAACCACCTATCTTAGCAAAAGGGGAGCCTTCTGCCGCTACAAATAAAATTTTCATTATACTATATCCTCAACAACCTCACTTGTTTTTCCGATAACAACAGGATTTTCTTTGCTTCCTCGAATCGTCACTCCTGCTGCAATACTGACATTTTTATCAATAATCGCATTTTCCACAACAGCTCCTTCACCAATCGTAACTTTAGGGAAGATTATACTGTTTGTAACCTGAGAATTAGCCGAGACTCGGCAATTACGCGAAATAATTGAATGCTCAACAGTTCCTCGCACAATACTTCCTGAAGCAAACTGAGCATTTTTAACAGTTGATTCCCTTGCAAAATAAGTTGCTTCTTCATTCTTAACTTTTGTATAAACTTTTTGATTAGAATAAAGCAATGAATAGAACTTTTGAGGATCCAGCATATCCATATTCGCTTTGTAATAAGAGCTGACCGAAGAGATATTAGCCAGATAGCCAGTGTATTCAAAAGCAAGGGCTTTATCTGCCACTGCTAAATCACGAAGCAAAAAGCGAAGATTCTGAGGCTCATTTTTTTCCATCTCTTTTTCAATTTGTTCAATCAGCCAAGGTGTGCTGATAACATAAATGCCTGCTGACATCTTTTCAACCGGATTAGAAGCCTCAAATTCTCGGCGTCCAACGACAGAATCTGTCTCGTCAATTTCCAAAATATCATTAGCTGCAGAAATAGACTCAGCCGGTAATTTTTTATAAACCACTGTCATGTGACGTTCATTCGCATTATGCAAATGGATAACTTGCTCTAAATCAATATTACAAAGAATATCACTGCTCATATAAACAGTCAAATCTGAACCTGAGCGTTTGAGATAGGTTAAAATCTGATCATAATATTCTTCATCAGCATAAACACTGTCTTCTCTCGTATTATAAAAACCAAGAAAATAATGACTAAGAAGTGTATTTAATCCCCATTCACGGCCGCTGCGGATATGATCAAAAATAGAGCGAATATTTTGTCCGCGAAAAATACCATAGACACTGCGGATACCTGCATTAGCTAGGCTGGATAATTGAAAATCAATTAAACGGTATTTGCCATCAAAAGGCAAACTAGCCAAAGGACGTGTATCTGTCAGGCCTTTCATTTCAGGAAAACCAATAGCACTCCCGAGAATTGCAGAATATTTATCAATCTTCATTTGGAACCCCCACTACTTCATTATATCCAATAACTTGAACGTCATCTGTGCCTTCAATTTCAACACCTTCGCCAATTTTAGCCCCTTCACCAACAATGGCTCGCCTTATTTTAGCTCCTTCGCCAATCACAGCACCGCTCATAATAAAGGAGTCCTTAATTTCAGCTCCCTCTTTAACCTGAACATTTGTTGAGAGAATAGAATGTTCAACCTTGCCAGATACAAAGCAGCCATCTACAACAAGCGAGTCTTTTACACTGGCCTCGTCTGCGATAAAGTTTGGCGGTGCAATGAGGTTTCTGGAGTAAATCTTCCAGGAACGGTCACGGCTGTTGAGCTCATTATCTTCACCAATATACTCCATATTAGCTTCCCAAAGCGATTCAATAGTACCAACATCTTTCCAGTAACCCTTGAAATTGTAAGTATAGACACGATCGCCAGATTCAAGATAGGCAGGGATAACATTTTTACCAAAGTCAGACATGTCAATGTTATTTTTTTCGGCATCTACCAGCATATTGCGCAGACGGCGCCAGTTAAAAATATAGATTCCCATAGAAGCTTTTGTGGATTTGGGATGCTCAGGTTTTTCTTCAAACTCAACGATTCGATCATTAGAGTCTGTGTTCATAATCCCAAAGCGGCTAGCTTCTTTAAGAGGAACATCGATAACAGCGACTGTCAGACTGGCTAGATTATCTTTATGAGTTTGCAGCATGTCATCATAATCCATTTTATAAATATGATCTCCAGATAAGATCAAAACGTATTCTGGATCAATACTGTCAATATAATCAATATTTTGGTAAATAGCATGGCTGGTCCCTTGGAACCAACGGTTTCCTTCTGTTGCTGAATAAGGCTGCAAAATAGTTGCTCCAGAATCAATACCATCAAGACCCCAGCTAGAACCATTTCCAATATGGCTGTTAAGCGCCAAAGGCTGATATTGAGTGATTACTCCGACATTATTAATTCCTGAATTAGCACAATTAGAGAGAGCAAAATCGATAATACGATAGCGTCCTCCAAACTGTACAGCAGGTTTGGCAATGCTTTGTGTCAGTTTTCCAAGACGTGTTCCTTGCCCTCCAGCAAGAATAAGAGCTAACATTTCATTCTTCATATAATCTATCCTTCCCAAGTTACCTTATTTTCTTAAACGACGTTTAATTTTCCAAATACTTGCTCCTAAAGCAGGCAGCGTAAAACAAAGTGTATTTTCATAGTGCTTCCACAATTCTTTTTGTGTCTGCACAGTTTCATTATGTTCTTTCCAAACACCACCGTATTCTTCAAGCTCTGTATTCCATATCTCTTCATAAATTCCTGCAAGCGGAACACCTATTTTAAAATGGCGGCGTTCAACAGGTACCATATTAAAAATACAAATCAGCATATCTCCTTTAGCGTCTTTACGAATAAAGGATAAAACACTTTGATCAACATTATCTGCATCAATAATTTCAAGGCCATCATAGCTTAGATCAAGCTGCCATAGTGCTTTATGATCTTTATAAAACTGATTGAGCTTACTTGTGAAGGTCTGCATTTTGAGGTTGAGTCCATCTTCTTCCTCAAGATTGCCCCACTCAAGAGCTTGATCATACTTCCATTCTAAAAACTGACCAAATTCACTTCCCATAAAAAGAAGCTTCTTTCCTGGATGGCACATTTGATAAGTGTAAAGATTTCTCAAGCCTGCAAACTGATTATAGCGATCTCCCCACATTTTATGCATCAAACTCTTCTTACCATGTACAACCTCATCATGTGAAAAAGGTAAAATAAAGTTTTCTGAGAAGAGATACATAAAACTAAAAGTCACTAAATTAAAATCGTATTTACGATAAATAGGATCCTCTTCATAAAATCTAAGCAGATCATTCATCCAGCCCATATTCCACTTATAATCAAAACCCAGACCTCCTTCTTCACGACGGCCCGTGATTTTAGTTGAAGCTGTTGACTCTTCCGCAATCATCATGACATCTGGATGAGCTAGTTTTAAGACTGTATTTAAACGCTGTAAGAAATAATAACCTTCTAAATTACGATTGCCGCCTTCTTGATTAGGCTGCCAGGGGCCTTCATCATAATCTAGATAAAGCATATTGCTGACAGCATCCACGCGGATACCATCAATATGATAAAAATCAATCCAAAATTTAGCACTAGAAATCAGAAAAGACTGGACTTGATTTTTGCCAAGATCAAAATTCAAAGCTCCCCAACGATAATTATGCGCTCTATCATGATCCTGATATTCAAAAGTTGCTGTCCCATCAAAATAAGCTAAGGCATCATCATTTTGTGTAAAATGTCCTGGAACCCAGTCCACAATGACACCAATATTGTTAAGATGACAGGCTTCTACAAAGTCCTGAAATTCCTCAGGGCTGCCATAGCTGTGTTCTAAAGCAAAGAAGCCCATCAGCTGATAACCCCAGCTCATTCCCAGAGGATGAGCCATTAATGGCATAAACTCAACGTGAGTATAATTCATCTTGACCAGATAAGGAATCAGCTCCTTTGTCAATTGTGCAAAAGTATAAGGGCTGCCGTCTTCATTTTGATTCCAAGATCCGGCATGCACTTCATAAATAGATACCGGCCTATTAAAGAAGCCCAATCGTTTACGCCGTCCCAACCAAAGGCCGTCTTTCCATTTTTTTTCGGGAATGGTTCGAATCAACGCTCCCGTACCAGGACGATCTTCCAAATAGACAGCAAAGGGATCCATTTTTTCAACGACCTGACCGCCTTGTCTTTTGACAAGGTATTTATAAATCTGTCCCTCCTTAGGCAAATCTGTAAAAACTTCCCAGACACCGGCTTCGTTTTTTACCATTTGTATAGGATGGTCAGACCAGTCTGTAAAATCACCGATCAAATGAAGATCCTCAGCATTTGGTGCCCAGACTCTAAATACATAGCCAGCCAGTCCGTTTTTTTCGGCTTTATGAAAGCCAAAATAATGCTGAGCATGAAAATTTTCTCCTGTACCAAATGTTCTGAGAGCCTCTTTTTCGTTCATCCTGTCACCTCCTTAACATTTGTCTTAGCTAGGCAGCGGTCACTGAAAAGTCCTTTAAAAAAAGAAAAATAACCCAAGTAAAACTTGGATTATTTTTTTAATTCAAAGACCGTAGCTGACAAAAATTCAAATTGACTTTTCAGTTTATGTAAGCGTTTTACATTTGTTAATATTATATCATAATTTTCGTATGCTGTCATATCAATTTGGGAATTTTTTCCACGGTTATTAAAAATTAATTTGAAGGTTTTGCTGCCACTGCTGATTGTAGCAGCCACTAAACCAGAACCATATTCAGCTGATTCAACATAGATGTGCTTGCGAATATCTTCAAAGGTCTGATAAGAAAAAACAGCTTCTTTCGTTTTAAGGGCAATGAGCTTTCTGACAAAATCAACAGTTGATTTATAAAAAGTAACATTGTTCCAATCAACCTGATTAACCTCATCTGGTGCGTTGTAACTATTCATAGCACGCTGCCTATCTTCCTCTGTTATCTCTCCATCAGGCCCTGTAGGAAAAAGTTTTGTTCTTAAAAATTCTTGCCCTAATTCTATAAAAGCGACTCCTTGCATAAGTATTCCAAGACTTGTAGCCAGCTCTACACGCTGAACATGGACATCTTGGCTGTCCTTAGAATTCAAAACCCACAGAAGGTCATTTAAATTGTAATTATCATGTGCTTCCACATAATTCACTACCTGAGTTGGCCTAAGATAAGGTGCTAACTCATCACTCCCTAAGAAGGCCTTAGCAATTTTGTCTTCCCTAGCTTCTCCAGAAACAAAACCTCTTTCAAAATCCCCATACACTTCTGCCCCTTTAATAGCATTGCGTGCATCATCGTTAAAAAAGCCAATACGAGGCATTTGAAAAGCATTTTCTTTTTTAGCCTTATTTTCCGGCATAAGACCAGTTCCCATATCCCAGCCCTCACCATAGAGCAAGATATTAGGGTCTACTTCATCGACGGCCGATCGGATAGCATTCATTGTTTCGACATCATGCAGCCCCATCAAATCAAAACGAAAACCATCAATATTATAAGCGTGAATCCAATACAAAATAGAGTCAATCATATATTTTCTGAACATCTCTTTTTCACTGGCTGTTTCATTTCCGCAGCCAGATCCATTCTGAAAGGAACCATCACTGTTCATACGGTAATAATAATCAGGAACAGCCAACTGAAAAGCTGAATCATAAGATGAATAGGTATGATTGTACACCACATCCATAATGACCCCAATCCCCGCTTCATGATAAGCCTGAATAAGCTGTTTCAATTCTAAAATACGGGCAGTCGGAGCATGCGGATTGCTTGAAAAACTAGCTTCAGGCACATTGTAATTTTCAGGATCATAGCCCCAATTGTAAGCATAGCTTCCATCATCATTAAAACTTTGATGATGATCGAAAACCGGCTGCAGCTGAACATAGCTAATGCCTAAATCCTTGAGATAATCAAACGTTGTCTTATCTCCATAAGCATTTTTAGTCCCTTTTTCAAAAGCACCTAGAAATTTTCCGCGGTTCTCCTGCCGAACACCTGAGGTTGCAGATTTTGAAAAATCACGAATATGCATCTCTGTGATGACCGCCTGAGCAGGGTTACTAAGACGCCAAAAAGCTTCTTTGCCTTGTTTAACCGTAAAACCTGCAGGAGTCAAGTCAGCATCAGCAATCACAATAGAACGCTGCCCATTAGCTGTAGTCGCAATAGTATAAGGATCTCTTGTCGTTCTAAAAGTCTTGCGTCTATAATAAACACGGTAAGAATAGGCGTGATAGTTTAAGTCCTCATCAACTGTTAAAGACCAAACGCCATGGGTATTTTCGTCATGGTTATCAGGTGCTCTGCGTCCGCCGCGTTTCATTTTCAATACTTTAAGAACACTGGACTTTTCATCTGTGGACCTATAAATAATCAACTCGACTTTCTTCGCTGTCGGAGCCCAAAGGCGAAATTCAGTAGCTTCTTTACGGTAAGAAAAACCAAGCCAGCCTTGAAAGCCCCATTCATGATCAAAGCGCTGAAAATTAAGAGCTGGATCAAAAGCATGAGGCTGGCGCTGACTGTAAGCATGACTGGCTACAGCTGCCTGTCTGGAATAGTATAAGGTATCGTCTCCCTGTACAATCCAAACTTCTCTTTTTGTTAAGCCAGGATCACAATTAATCCGAAAATCAGGCGTTCGAGTAGACCAGTCGGCATTTTTTACAATAAGGTAGACATGGTTTTGAAATTGATCTGACTCATAGCTTAAATTACCGACAATTCCAAAACTATCAAAACGTGAGAAAAAAGCATCTTTTCCCATATGACCTTCTAGCCACTGCCACATATTAAGGTCAAAATAATTGCCATTATTACTGTGGTAGTGGACAACGACAGAATTTTTCATACAGTATTACCTGAGTCACCTTCCTCTTCGTTTTTGCTGCCTTCCAAATGCTCTGCTTCTCTGGCAAATTTTTGAGCAATCGCCTCTAAAACTAATTCTTCTGTATCTAAAGTGATCGCATCATCTGAAATTTCATCTGTATTAGCAAAGAACTCGATATGATTTTTTAAATTGTATAATTCAATGGGAGCATCACCGCCATACTCGCCATCAAGATTTATCATCATCCGCTTGGATTTTTCTCCTTGGGGGATAATCTGTAGATAACTGGTTTTAATATATTCGATTTTTTTATGATTAATATGGCGTCCGCCTGTCAAAACCAAACGAATCAGACCTGTCAATTCAAAAAGATTTGCCGTCTTAACAAGTATCAAGGTAAATTGGCCATCGTCTAATTTAGCATCTGGTGCAATCGTTTCAAATCCGCCAACAGAATTCGTCAAAGCTACGAAAATCATAGAAACTTTTCCTTCAAAGACACCATGATCATGGACAACTTTGACAGGAACATTGCGCACGCGCGGCAGCAATTCCGCACCTTTAACCAGATAAGCCAGATAGCCAAACATGGTCTTTAGCTGGCTTGGAACGCTGTAGGTCAGCTCTGTCAAGCTGCCTGCAGCAGCAATATTAATGAAATATTTATTATTATAGGCTCTGCCGATATCCATATGAATAGATTGATTCTTTCCAATCATCTGAGCCGCTTCAATGGGATTGCCTCGAGGAATTTTTAGAGCGCGCGCAAAATCATTCGTTGTCCCAGTTGGTATAATCGCCATTTTAGGGCGCTTGCGCAGAGGAGCTATTCCACTGACAACTTCATTGATTGTCCCGTCCCCTCCTGCTGCAATGACCAAGTCAAAACCGGCTTTTGCCGCACGAGCAGCTTCATTTTTAGCAGAATCTTTATCCGGTGTGGTCCTAAATGCGCTCGTTTCATATCCAAATCCTTCCAAAATATCAAGAACGTCTGCTACATTTTTTTTCATAATTTCCTGTCCGGAAGTAGGATTATAAATCAAACGCGCCCGCTTTAGTTTCTTTGCTACCATCTCTTATCCCTCAAAGACTTTCTAACCAAGTTTCATCTTGAATCGTGATTCCTAAACTTTTAGCTTTATCTAATTTTGATCCTGCATCAGCTCCTGCGACGACTAAGCTGGTCTTTTTAGAAACACTTCCTGCTACATTAGCTCCTAAATTCTGCAGTTTTTCCTTAGCCTGCTGACGCGTCATCTGCTCTAACTTTCCTGTCAAAACAACTGTCATTCCTGATAAAAGAGCATCAGCTGCTGCCTTTTTTCCAAGGTAAGTCACATTTAAACCAAGCTGTTCAATCTCTAACAAGAGCTTTTGTGCCCCCTTAGTTGCAAAATAAGTTTTAAGAGATTGTGCAATAACAGCCCCCAAACCATCAATAGCTGCAATATCATAAAAGTCAGCTGCTGCCAGCTTAGGAATACTGTCAAACTTTTCCAAAAGCAGACGGCTGGCTTTGCTGCCTACATGGCGAATCCCTAGACCGAATAAAAGCTTTTCGGCAGAATTCTGCTTAGAAGCTTGAATGGCCTCGTAGAGTTTTTTGGCAGATTTTTCTTTCACACCTTCAAGCTGCATCAATTTTTCAGCACTAAGCTGATAGATATCCGCAACATCATGAACCAGCTCAGCTCTGAACAATTTATCCACAATAGAAGGTCCCATTCCTGCTATATTCATCGCGTTTCGGCTGGCAAAATGAATCAGCTTTTCCTTTAACTGAGCCGGACAGCGGGGATTAACGCAGCGAAGAGCCACTTCATCTTCAAAATGTGTCAGTATACTATGACAGGATGGGCATTCTTTAGGAATAGGCATACTTTCTTGTTTAGCACGCTTTGAAGCCACAACATGCAAAACCGCCGGGATAATGTCTCCAGCCTTATAAACGATTACTGTATCGCCGATCCGAATATCTTTTTCAGCAATATAATCTACATTATGCAAAGTAGCCCGGCTGACGGTTGTTCCAGCTAGCTGAACTGGGGTCAAATTAGCCGTAGGTGTAACAACTCCCGTACGCCCTACCGTCCAATCAACAGAAAGAATTTCAGCTTCTTTTTCCTCTGCCGGAAATTTATAGGCAATCGCCCAGCGGGGAGCCTTAACCGTAAAACCAAGCTCGTCTTGCATTGATAAATGATTGACTTTAATAACGACACCATCAATATCATAGGCCAAGTGCTGTCTCTCCTGAGCTATTTCTTCAATAAACTGCCAAATACTATCCATTGAGTCTGAGACAAGATGGCGTGAATTGACTGAAAAACCAAGCTCCTCAAAATACTTTAAAATAGCTTCTTGGGTCTCAATTTCTGTGGAGCCAGCTTCTTGATAGATAAACGTAGCTAAATTACGCCGCGCCACAATTCTTGTGTCTAATTGGCGCAGGGTTCCTGCTGCGGCATTGCGGGGATTAGCGAATTCTGGTTCCCCATTTTCGCGGCGCTCGGCATTGATTGCTTCAAAAGAAGCTTTAGGAAGATAAGCTTCTCCTCTTACTGTCAGTGTTTCCTGATGCGGTAAGGTCAAAGGAATATCTTTGATGCGCTTAAGGTTTTCGGTAATATTTTCACCAATTGTTCCGTCTCCTCTTGTAGCTCCAACAGCTAGCTTCCCCTCGCGGTAAGTTAAGGAGATGGACAAGCCATCTATTTTTAATTCTGCCAGATATTGGGCTTTAGGAAATTCCGTTTTAATACGCTTATCAAAAGCCATTAGTTCATCACGGGAAAAGGCATCCTGTAAAGAAAACAGGGGATATTCATGCCTGTACTTTTCAAAACCATCTAAAACAAGATCCCCCACACGATGAGTGGGGCTATTGGGGAGAACAGCGTCTGGATATTTTGCCTCTAGTTCTTCCAGCTCACGGTAAAGTTCATCATATTCTTTATCGGAAACACTGGGGTTATCTTGGCTGTAATATTCTCTAGCATAACGGTTTAATAAGTCAACCAGTTCCTTCATACGTTCTTTCATAGCTTTTATTTTACCATAATTTCTCTACTTTTCCCTAATTTTTGGACTAGAAATACAGAAAAGAGAGGCGTTTACAATCGTGATTTGGCAGAAATCAATTTTAGCATCTTACTCCAAGCTCTTAATAGCCAAAAGACAGACCTAATGTATTTTAAAAGAGGTTGGATTCTATCCTAACCTCTTAAAGATTTACGGCAGACCTCTTCTTCCTTGCCTATACTGTGTCAAACCTAAAGCAGATAAAATAAGAATCTGCGGTAAAAATTGAATTAAATAACGGGTTTTTCCTCCCTCAAAGATAAGAAGGAATAAGAGACCGCCAAAAACAGCCAAAGAAAGAAAGTGCATAGGATCACTGGCTTTATAATAAAAGAATACTGCTACAAGTCCCAAAGCCATCACAATCCATACGACCTGTTTGCTATAGGCATAGTATTGATATTCTTTCTTATCAATACTGAGAAAATAGGTGCGGATAAATTGGGCCAAACGATTATGTTTAGTATATTTGTAAAGCGGACTAATAATCGGTGTCTTTTCATTTTCTAAATCCTGATATGACCAGCCAAGAGTTCCTTCTGCAACTGTCAGCGACTGCTTTTGATAGAGATGGCCAAGAAAGGTATACCATGTATAATGTTTCCATCTTCTTTGAATATCTTTTATAACATTTTCTGTCTTAAACATGCCGTTATTGTAATCATTTCGCTTCTTGGGGTCAACATACTGCAGTAAGCCCCTTTTCATATCTTCCTGATTATGCCCTGTATCAGTCAGGCCTAAATCAATAAAAAGCAAAGGGCCCTTAGCCAAACCTTCTCCTTTTACCAAAGGAACTACTTTTTGATGATTAATAGCTATTTTAACAGCACCATAGGATAAGCCAAAGGCAAGCCCTATACAAGATAAGATAACAGCAAATTTTTTCCATTGATTTTTAAAAAACAAAATAAGTAAAAAGGCCAAGACTAAGATAAAAGTGGTTGGTCTCACCAAGACAGCCAGAGCTGATAACAAACCCAAATAAACAGATTGTTTCTTAAGCCTTAGCCCCTCCCTTGTCTTGAATATATCTAAAGCTAAAAAAATCTGTAGGGCAATTAAAGGTAAGGGCAAAATATCCGTGTACATAGAGTAAAAATAAGGAGAAAATCCAATTAACAGAAGATAAAAGCTAAAGACAGCATCTGCAGCAGCTTGATCAAAATGCCTTTTCATCCCTTTATATAAGATCCAAGCTGTAAGATCCGTATAAACCATATTGAGTAACTGCATGACCCATAAACCATAAAAGCCAAAAGCAGAGTAGAAAAAACGCTCATATAAAAAGAGAGGAAGATTATTGGGATTTCGTGTCAGATAACTGGAAATTTGATTTTCTGTTATTGTTTTAAAAGCTCCTGAGAAGACAACTCCTGCATCTCGGCGAATCAGCTGCTCGGCAGCTCCTAGCATCAGCAGCTGAACAATGATAACAGCTGCCATAATCGCAAACTTATGCTTCATTAAAAAAGAATAGAGATGTTTTCGCCATGCTATAATACATAAAAAAAAGAAAATCAAAAACCAAATTGTCCAAGATTTCCATTCTGCCAGTATAAACAGCTCCTGCACAGAAACAAACAGCCAGTGCAGACTAAAAACAAGTAAAAGCAAACGTAAAATTTTAAAACTTGTTTGAAAAAATGTTATCATTTTTTCATTATAACATAGCTTATGGATGATGTCGCGATCTAACCTCTCTCTTTCTGTGCCTTCTCTTATTGTTTATGTGACAGTAAACAAGTATAGCAACAAAATACATTGGTTTACTGCGTGCGATAATTTTAAAGAAAAAGAGATGGAAACACCTTAGTCTCCATCTCTCTTGCAGCAATACCTTGGCTAAACAAAAATGATAATCGTTAGATGCTAAGCTGCATCATTGAAAACAACTGCCATTAACCTTTATCATAAAAGCCAATACATGAAATACTTTACTATTGTTTAAAATTAATATATCTAGCTAACTTATCCACAACAATAGCGCCAACAAGCAAGGAAGCCAATTCGCCGACTGCTGTCGTAAACCAAGTCAAAAGAAAAGGTAACTTTAAGATCACATGCAATTCCCAAGCAATCGTCACCATACTAGCAGCAAAAAAGAGGGAAAAGAAGAAGAAACCTTTATTTATCAGCCCTTTAAAAAGATAGGAATGACAGTATTTTTCAAAAAATAAAACACCTAGGGTTAAAAAGACCAGGGTTGAGCCGCCACCTACTATAACATCAATTAAGCCCAGACTTTGAGGACTGATGGCATTAGCAATCATACAGCCAAGCGTCACACCGATAATGTATTTCCGATTATAAAAGGCTAGAAAATTCATCATTTCAGAGATACGAAATTGATAAGCACCGTAAGAAATGGCATTTAAAGGGGGCATTGCAGTTAAGACAACATAAATAGCTGCAACAAGCGCTATTTGCGTCATATCACGTAGAGTTAAATTTTTCATTCTTTTCTCCTTTAGCGGCTTAACCGCTTATAATATGCTTGACCAAAGGCAGGAAGTGTCAAGGGCTGCTAAAGCAACTCATCTAGTATAGCATATTTCTTAGGATTTTGATATAGTAATACTATGAAAAAATTAATACACAAGAAAACCTTAAAAAAAATGGTGACCCATGAAGCGTCTAAGTATATCTTTTTTGGAGCTTTGGCTACCTTGGTCTATTTTGTCATACGGACCCCGCTGTTTTATTTCACCAAAGAAGCCACTTTTTCAGCAGTTATCGCTCATATCATCGCTATTATCTTTGCCTTTTTTACCAATGATTATTTTGTCTTCAATCAAAAACGCCAAGGCTGGCTGAAACGTTTCATCCAATTTTTCATCGCCCGCCTGTCGACCTTGGTACTTGATTTGGCACTGGCCTTTTTACTGGTAGATCAATTTCCGCATATCATTGGACAATTTGTCGGTGACAGCCACAATCTGGTTAACTTCATTGAAACCATTATATCGCAGTTTTTAATCATGGCAACCAACTATATTATTAGCAAATTCTTTATCTTCAAAAACAAAAAGGAGAGCTAATTTGATGCTCTCCCCATAGAGAAATCTAATAAAAGGGCTGAAGTTTCAGCCTTTTTTATTTACCTGTATATGACAAGTTACAGCCAGCTGTTTTCACGCGCAATCCGCACCGCATCCGTTCGGTTGCTGGCTGATAATTTGTTAAAAATACTGGTCATATAATTTCTAATCGTTCCGTTAGACAGAAATAGTTTTTCTGAAATGTCCTGATTGGATAATCCCTTAGCTGCTAAACTGAGAACATCCTGTTCGCGCTGACTGAGAGGATTGGAAGCAAAGGCCGCCTCTTCCACCAGCTCAGGAGAATATTCCCTTTGACCTGCTAAAACGGCGTGAATAGTTTGCATAAGTTCGCTTGCGGAACGATCCTTGAGCACATAGGCATCCACATGAGCTGCAAGCGCCCGTTTGAAATAGCCAGTTCTCTTGAAAGTCGTCACAATAATAACCTTCATATCTTTATTGGCTCGAATCCACTCTAAGACATCCAGACCCGTTTTCCCCGGCATTTCAACATCTAAAATAGCCACATCAATAGTCTGAGCTTGAAGCAGTTCAATCGCTTCCTGACCATTGCCTGCCTGGTAGACCTGATCGACATCTTCTTCCATAAGAAGGAGCTGGCAAAGAGCATCTCTTAACATGGACTGGTCTTCTGCTACTAATAATTTCATTGCTTACCTCCTTCTTTGAGGGTAATGGTTACGATTGTAGGATTTGCTGATGAAGTAACTTCCACACTGCCCTCCACTAGACTTAGCCGTTCACGGATCGAGTGCAGTTCCTGACCTGTTAGTTTAATAAAACCTACTCCATTATCTCTGAAAATAATTTCAATGCCCTTTTTTCTTCTTATCAAAATCTGGCATTGGCTAGCTTGACTGTGCTTGATGACATTATTAGCCAGTTCTCTCAAAATCATGGTGATAATAGACTGAGTGACAGGAGCTAGACTGTTCAAATCCAGCTCATTATCAACAGCCAGTCCTATCTCTGACAGACCAAAAAGCCGCTCTATCTCACTGAGTTCCTCTGCTACCGTTTGGTATTTGAGGTTATTGACAATCTCACGAACCTCATGCATAGAAGTCTGGCTGATCTGATTGAGTTCTTCTAGCTGCTGCCTCACTGCATCATACTGCCCTTTTTTCATCTGCTTAAGCGCCAGTTCGGTTTTCAGCGTCATCATGGCAAAAGTGTGCCCCAGTGTATCATGTAAATCCCGGCCGATCCGATTGCGCTCATTTTCGGCCGATAAAAGATTAATGGTATGGTTTTGCTCGACAATCTCATCTTCCATCTTTTTTTGCAGGTGCAAGCGATTTTGAAAATAATACATACCAAGAACAAAGACCGGAGCAGCAGCCGACATCAAGACAGTCGCTAAGCCAGCTCCGTAAATCAAACCAGCAGCTGAAAGCAAAAGAGCAACGATCAAAAAAGAAGTAAAACGATAAGAACGGTAATGATCTCCAAAGCGCCAGACTAGAAGATTGACATGATAAAAGAGAAACCACATCATCGTCCCCTGATAGACAAGCGTCATAAAGCTAACATAAGCCAGCGTATAGAACCATAAAAAAGCAATCAACGTTTGATGGCGAGGTTCTAATCTCACTAAAAGCAGATAAGAAAGAAGAAATCCTGCTGTCAAGTTTAAAGTCCATATGGGATAGAAACCCGTAAAGGCTCCTCCAATAGGGAAAATAAGAAAGACTAGTCCTATATAATAGGGCAAATCATTTTTTTCGTGTCGTCTAAGCACTTTCAGCCTCTTGCCTTTCTTTAATGATAAGGGCGAGCCCAGCCACTATTATGACATAGGCTAATATAATAAGCAAGGAAAGCCAAGTTACCTGACCTTTTGGCTTAATCTTCTAACCTTTAACCAGAAGCCATCTTTCTATCGCCTAAAAGACAAGGCATGAGGGCCGTTTTCCCCGAACCGTTGGGAACAATGAGAGTAACACAGTCTTTCTGTTAAATATCAAAGGAAATATCCTCTAAAATCTTTTTTTGCTGAATTGCTTTACCAATCGCCCGCGCTCTTATTACTGAACTTTCCATTCTATTCTTCTTTATATGATGTACTTTCTTGTTATTTTAAATATCTAAGTACTCTATGATTTCACCATTTTGCACTTTTACAGCTAGTTTTTCAATGATATCTTCTCCTAAATATTTAGCGAATGCTTCCAAATCACTGGCAACTTCAAAGATATTATTTTCATCAGTCTGACTAGGGTCAAAACTCAATCCCTCCTGCTCCCCGTCCCAGTAATGCCAATTAACATCCCTTCGTTCGTAGTAAACATAATTTCCTTTTTCTGTCAAATATACCCTTCGGGATACCAGCCATTGCCCATTCATAGATTTTATCGTATGAGAATACAGTTTCATTCCATGAAATATTTTTTTACTGCGAATACCATCCTTAAAAAAGCTCAGTTTAATTTCCTTATAAGTCATTATTTCCCTCCTCATGATTTTCTAAAATAAGGAAATACGCCATAAAAGAGGACCATACAAATGCCCATGAGACTGTACACATACCAAAGCGAAACCCCTTTAAAATAATCTGTAGTGAACGCCAAGACTCCTACAAAGACAGCAATACAGATAAAGATAAGCAATAATTTCAACGATCTCATATTAACCTCCTAGTCTGTCAGCTCTTTAATGAAAAATTTAGCGAGATTAATCAAAACAAAGGCTGAAATCAATAAACCGATAAAAAGACCCAGATGTGAAAAAACAGCTTCAAAATGATATTTTTCAAAAATATCTGTAAAGATACTGAGACCTGCAAAAATAATGGCAATCAGCGCGTAAATGGCATAAGTGATTTTGATTTTCATCATTATTCCTCATTTTCTTTAGTTCTGATACCAGTATAGCTTTATAAAAAAAGGAACATTAGCCCCTAATGTCATGACCTGCTATGACTTTTGTCATAGAAAAAGATGACTCTTTCTATTGGTCATCTTTAGATCGATCTTTTTTGGTTATATAATCCCGTCTGGACTGAATAATGCTAATAATATTCCCTCGGCGCGGTTTAAATTCTTTGACATACTGCTTTTGGTAACTAGCATTTAAAACAGCTCCTAAAATCAGAACTCTAGCAAAAAACGTAAACCATAACATCAAGGCAAAGAGGGTAACCGAACCAAATACACGCAGATTTTCCATGCTGGCCATGGCATAGCTGATATAAGTTCCAAACAAACTTGTCATCGTGAAGAAAAGAATTCCGGTAAAAATAGTTCCCGGTAAAATATAACGAATACGACTGATTTTAACATTGGGCAAAATATAATAAAGTATAGCAAGAGCAACAAAAAAGATAGCTGCTGTCACAGGCTGCGTCAATGCCATCAGTACATCATACAAGTTTTGATTGAGATAAGTATTATGGTACAAAAACGTTAAAACAGTTTTACCAAAAGTAGAGAGAATAATAGCCAAAGCTAGAAAAAAAATAACCAGCAAGCTTGAAAACATACCGACGACATGCCCTAAAATGACATCGCGGTGATCTTGAATACCATAAGACTTGTTCATTGCCTTTTGCAGGAAAGTCAGGCTTTTGGACATGGTCCATAAACCTATAATAACAGCTAACCACAAGAGGCTGGTTGAAGGCTTATCAAAGATACCTCTTACAATTCCTGCAGTATTTTCATAGAGCTGCTCGGGCAGATTATTTTTCATAAAAGACAAGAGCTCTGAGGTATTGATATTAAGATAAGGAAATAAATTAGCCAGCAGGACTAAAAACGGAAAAATCGTCAAAATAAGATAATAAGCTACGGCAATACTGGAGAGGTCCATCTCAGAACTTTTATAATAGGTAATAAAATGCTGCACAAACTGACTTGCCAATAATTTATCAATACGTTTTTTCATGATTTTATCAATTAGTAGCTTCCTTCTTCTCCCTGGCTGGTTAATATACGAGGACCGTCTTTTGTAATGACAAACTGATGCTCATATTGACAGGATAAACTGCCATCAAGCGTTTTATGAGCCCATCCGGTCTTCATATCCGTATCAATTTCCCAAGTTCCAGTATTAATCATCGGTTCAATAGTCAAGACCATCCCTTCTTTAAGACGCAAACCACGCCCTGCTTTCCCATAGTGCGGGACATTCGGTTCTTCATGCATGGTTGGACCGACCCCGTGTCCAACCAAATCGCGGACAACACCATAGCCATGCGCCTCTGCATATTCCTGAATGGCTGCTCCAATATCACCTATGCGGTTGCCAACTACTGCTTTTTCAATACCGCGATAAAGACACTCCTTCGTAACAGCCATCAAATCTTTCACCTCTTGTGAGACATTTCCGACAGCATAAGCCCAGCAAGAATCAGCAACACCGCCGCGAAAACGTTCTGTATAGTTTTTCATCTCAGCAACATTGTCAAAATTTAAGGTTGAAACATCCAAATCCTCTTTAGAGATAGGCCCTCCTAAGACCATATCTACTTTCAGCAGATCGCCATCTTTTAAAAGATAATGGCGTGGAAAAGCATGGGCAACCTCGTCATTTAGACCGCAGCAAGTTGCATAAGGATAGTCCATTAAGCTCCCGCTTACGCCGATTTGCAAAGGTAGGTAATTTTCTTCCTTGCAGCGTCTGCGAACATATTCTTCAATATCCCACATATCTGTTCCTGGTTTAATCAAATCACGCAAGCCGATATGAATACTGGCCAGAAAATCTCCTGCAGTATCCATAGCTTCAATTTCACGTGCTGATTTCAATGTAATCATCTCTCGTCTATACTCCTTTTGCTTAATTCAATTTTGTTGTAACAACAGCCTTTGTCACGACTTGATTGCCATGAAAAATTTCAAAATCCAAAGTAGCGCTGCGTCTGTTTTCAATGATGATTTTAGGCTGAATTCTCAAAAGATCATCAATCTGAACAGCCTGTAAAAAGTATAACATCATTTGTTCAATAATGACATTTTTTCTATGCTTTTGGGTTAATACACGTATGGTAATATCCTTTAAAAACTCTGCCAAAACACCATGGGCTAGATTCCCTGCAGAGTCAATCATAGCAGGCTCAACCACAAATTGATACATTTTTCGATCTTCTTGCAAATTGGCTGTAATCTGCTCACTATAAGTATGGGAGCTGGTTCTTTGAAAACTCTGCAGATTTTCCATAACCTGACGCCGTGTAATCACGCCTAACAGACTATAATCTTCCTTAACGACCGGCAGCATGTCAAAGCCCTCATAAATCATCTTTTGGCTGATATTGGCCAAACTCAGATTAGGTTTGGCGACAACAGGATTTTTTGTCATCAGCTGATGTAAGGAAACATTGGCATCTTTTCCTGCAACATCACGCATGCTGACAACTCCAACAACCATATCATGACTGTTGATAATGGGATAGCGAACATGATTCGTTTTTTTTATTAAACTATTATAATCCCTGACTGTATCGGTATCACGCAAAAAACCATGGTATATTTTTTCCTGATAAACTTCGGCAACAGTTTTGATATCAGTCTTAATACGGACATTTGATAAGGCCTGATTAATCAAGGTGGCTACGGTAAAGGTATCATAATTAGAAACCATAACAGGTATGCCCAGCTGATTCGAAACTTGGCGCACTTTATCAGAAACTGAAAAACCACCTGTTACTAAAACTGCATTCTTATTTTCCAAAGCCAGAAGCTGAATATCTTCTCGGTCTCCGACAATCAAAAGCCCATCATTTGTCAGATAGCGCTGAATATTGTCAATTGTCATCGCTCCGATAGAAAACTTACTGAATTCATGACTGAGGCCTGCAGAGCCTGATACCACTTCAGATTCAGTGATATTTGCAATTTCTTTATAAGTTAGTTTGCTAAGACGGACCCGTACTTTTTTTTCCACACGGACTGTACCGCTGCGCGGTCTAGTTTCAACAATACCGCGATTTTCAGCTTCTTTAATAGCTCGGTAAGCAGTCCCGTCACTAACCTTTAGGTGGTTGGAAATGCTTCTGACACTGACACGTTTCCCTACTGTTAAATTTTCTAAATACTCTAAAATTTCTTGATGCTTACTCATAACTTTTATCACCTGCTTTTAAGCTGTATTTTAAATAATCATGTATTTTACGGCTGTACCTATCACTTCCTTTAAACTGTCTTATCAAAGTAAAACCAGCTTTTTCAGCGACACGGGCGCTGGCTGCATTTTTCTTATGTACAATAATGGTCAGCCTTTTTAGCCCTAATTCTTCGAAGGCCAAATAGACAAGATTCTGCAAAGCTTCAGTAGCCAGTCCCTGACCACAGTAAGTTCTGTTTATAAAATACCCTACTTCTGCTGAGCATCTGTCTTGATCAATATTTTCCAGACGAATAGCTCCAATCATCTTATGACTGTTCTTTTCTTCTAGAGCCCAAATACCAAGTGGATTTTTCATAAAATAATGCACAAATAAAAAATCACTCTCTTTAGATGTAGCTTGAAGCGGAAAAATAAATTCTAAATTATGCACATCTCCAGAAATAGCATAAAAGTCCTCATGATCTTTGAAGGCAAAGGGGCGCATGAAAAGATGCTGGGTTTCAAATTCTGAAAAACGTCCTAACTGTGTCCATATATCCATATTGTTATAATACAGTTTTTTTAGCCAATAGTCAAAGCTTTTCTTGTCAAAAGGATCTAAAAAGCTAAACCAATCGCACTCTCTAAATCCAAAGAAGATAGAAAATACTTTTATCTCCCTCTGACAATTACTATCAAAATTTATCTTAATAGTCTTTTCTTTACAGTCTCTTTTTACCTCGTTTCAGATAACACAATAAATAAAAAAGCAGGAACAAAAACAAACTGTCCCCAGCCTTTAGACCTTTACAAGGTCAGCCTTTTGAAGGAAATAGTTCAAAGTCCTGCTTTTTCAGAGAAGTCAGCAAACTAATAACAATAGTTTTACAGAGCACCAACAATCTTATGAGGAAGGTACATTTCATCTATATAAGCTATATCCTCATCAGATAAAGTTAAAGCAAAAGCTCCTGTGAAGTCATCTAAATATTTTTCCTTAGTAACACCGACAATCGGTGCATCAATTCCCTTTTGCCAGAGCCAGGCCAAGGCCACTTGAGCACGGCTATGCTGATACTTTTCCGCTATTTCTGCAATACGCTTGACAATAGCCATATCCTGATCTTCCGTACTGTCATATTTAGTCTTTGAGAAGGAATCTGTCTGGCTGCGAGCTGTATCAGCATCCCAGTCACGGACAGCACGCCCTGCCGCAAAAGGACTGTAAGGAGCTAGACCCACGCCTGAGTCCTTACAAAACGGGATCATTTCTCGTTCATCTTCCCGATATAGTGGATTATAGTGGTTTTGCATAACAGAAAATTTAGTCCAGCCATTTTTCTCAGCCACATACTGCGCTTTTTGAAACTGCCAGGCATACATGGCAGATGCTCCTAAATAGCGAACCTTACCTGATCGAACCAAATCATTTAGAGCGGACATGGTCTCTTCAATCGGCGTATTATAATCCCATCGATGGATATAGAGAATATCCACATAATCCATCCCTAAGCGCTTAAGGCTGGCTTCTGCTTGATTAAAGATAGCCTTGCGGGATAAGCCAGTTGTATTGCGGCCTTCATGCTGACCGTCACCAAAGAAGACTTTTGTTGCCAGCACCACTTCATCACGGTCTGCAAAATCATGGATAAAGCGTCCCATAAATTCTTCACTGGAGCCATAGCCATAAGCATTAGCTGTATCAAAAAAATTCACTCCAAGATCAAGCGCTTTTTTCATGATCTGACGAGTCTTTTCTTCATCTAAAATCCAGCCTTGATGCATACCGCCACGGCTAGCATCACCAAAACTCATACCCCCGAGACAGATTTTAGAGACTTCAAGTCCAGATTTTCCTAATTTCGTATATTCCATGCTATTCTCCTTTTTATCTAACAGGCACAGCTCTAAGAATGTCAGAGCCAATCAATTTTCTTAGATACCATTAAAGAAAGTTCTAATTCATGACACTAAAGGGGCTATCACTAGTCATCATTTTTTAAGACAATGTTTAAGCTTTTTACCTTTGCTAAAAAGCTTTTGTAATGGCTGTTTGGCCAGGATGAATTTCAAATACCTTTTTATAAGTTGAGGGCTTATCAAGAACCTCAGCTAAAACGGCTGCTACATCCAAAATAGAAATGGCTGTCAGTCCTTCTTTTCCTAAAGATATTTGTCCGCTTCCAGCCTCTTCCAAAAGCTGGCCTGGCTGAATAATCGTATAGTCTAAGCCAGATTGATGAACCAGATAATTATCAGCAAAATACTTGGCTACATAGTAGTCTGATAAATTTGCTACCTGCGACCAGCTTTCAGGCTCTAAGGACAAAAGGGCACTCAGCATGACAAAACGTTTAATGCCTGTCTTTTGACAGGCCTGCATCAGCTTAACGGCACCAAAAGCATCCACCTGCAGAAGATCTTTACCGCGAGATCCGGCTGTAAAAATCACAGCATCAACATTTTCCAATAATTTCTCCAACTCTGCAGCATCCTGATGCAAATCCATCTTAACAGCAGTAACTCCTTCACCAGCGACAACAGCTTCTGGCTTTCTGGCACCCGCTAAAACAGTGTGTCCTTTTGCTCTAAGCTGTTTAATCAATTCTGTGGCAACACGTCCCGTACTGCCTGCAACAAATACTTTCATCATTTTCTTCCTTTCTCTTTACTCTCATTAAATGCGTTATCACATTAGCCATTCCAGCCAAAAAGGCCCTTTTGCTGATCTAATTGCCTAATGGTCTGCAGATCATTTTCTGTCAAGTTAAAATCAAAAACAGCAAAATTTTCAGCCATTCTGTCCTTATGAGAAGTTTTCGGTATAGCGACCACACCTTCCTGAAGAATAAAACGCAAAATCACCTGAGCAGCTGTTTTACTATATTTGAGTCTAATTTCTGTCAGGACAGGATGGTTAAAAATATCCTGTCTGCCTTCCCCAAAAGGTGCCCAAGATTCAAATTGGATACTGTTTGCCTGGCAGTAAGCACGTGTGTCAACCTGTTGCTGCAAAACATGCATTTCATTTTGCAAAACAGCAGGCTTAACTTCAGCTCTTTTTTTAAGGTGCTCAATTAATTCTGGCTGAAAGTTTGATAAACCGATAGCTTTTAGCTTTCCCTCATGATAAGCTTCTTCTAAAGCTTGATAAGTTCCTTCATAATCTGAGACCACCCAATGAATAAGCATGAGATCAATATAATCTGTCTGAAGATTTTTAAGTGCCCGCTCCACTTGTTTTTTAGTCTCTTTATAACCAGACGTTCCAACTTTTGTTGTTATAAAAAATTCTTGGCGAGGAAAACCAGATTCCCTAACAGCCTGACCCACACCTGCTTCGTTGCGATAGTATTGAGCAGTGTCAATGTGCCGATAGCCTATGGCTATCGCTTCACTGACGGCCCGCCGGGTATCCTCTCGAGGAATTTGATAGACTCCAAAGCCTAACATAGGCATCTGAGTCCCTGTATTTAAATGAACATATTTCATATGCAGCTCCTTTTTAAATGCTGACTCCAGTTTTTAATACTGGCTAGATTTGATAAAACCTGGCCCTTGGGCAATTGCCTGCCTAGCCATTTTTCTACTGTTTTTTGTGAATCGTAATAGCTAGAGCCGCCTGATGTCGCAAAAAAAGCCAGCTCTTTTTCTGATAACTTTAAATCATCAAGAACGGTATGAATAATTTTCGGCGGAATACCCCACCAGATGGGATGACCAATTATAAGGCGATCATAAGCCGATATATCTGGCAGCTTGCCCTTATAAGCAGGCCGATCTTCTTCATCATTTTGCTCCCGATTCGCTCTTGAAGAGAGAACCGTCCAATCCAGGTCAGCCTGCGTATAAGGTTCTTCAGGAAAAATACGGTAAATATCTGCACCAAGTTCTCTAGCTAAAGCTCGAGCCGCTCTTTGTGTATTACCGGTATTTGAATAATAAATAATAAGTGTCCCAGGCATCTATCTAACTCCTTTCTTAAAATAAATCTAAATGTCAGAAAACTCCTGTAAAACCAGAAGGAAAATTTAGACGAGTTTTTACTTTTTTACCATTATTTTAAATGAGAACTGAGCCAAACACTCATACAAAAACAATACTTCTGCTGATAAATGTCTTTTAGCTTTATATAGGTGATGACACAGTGTCATTATAGGCTTATTTTAGCATATTATGACACTGTGTCAAAAGAAAAAATACTTCCAAATACAAAAAAGCTACTCCTTGCTTTAGGAGTAACTTTTTAGTGTCTGTTTTTTATAAACTATGCCAAATATCTTGGTCATACTGTTCAATCGTTCGGTCTGATGAGAAGAAGCCAGCCTTAGCAATATTGTGAACAACCTTAGTATTCCAAATATCTTGGTCTTCATAATCTGCTAGCATTTTTTCTTTTTTAGCAATGTATTCTTTCAAATCAAGTAAAGTCATAAACCAATCTTTATTGATAAGCTCATTATAAAGACGTTCTAAGCGGTCTTTCTTTCCATGGGCCAGAAGATCATCACTAACAATAAAGTCCACTGCTTCTTTGATCAGAGTATCATTATTGTAATAGTCTTTAGAAGTATAGGTCCCTTTATCATATAAATCAATAACCGTATCTGAATCTTTACCAAAGATATAAATATTATCCTGACCAACTAAATCCGCAATTTCAACATTGGCACCATCCATCGTTCCCAGTGTCAAAGCACCATTAAGCATGAATTTCATATTACCAGTACCAGAGGCTTCTTTTGAAGCTAAAGAAATCTGTTCTGAGATATCTGTAGCTGGAATCAGTTTTTCAGCCACTGTTACATTATAGTTTTCAACAAGGAAAACGTTCAAATAAGGACTTACTTGCGGATCATTGTTAATTAGCTCAGACAAACAAAGAATCAAATGAATAATATCTTGAGCAATAGTATAAGCCGGTGCTGCTTTACCACCAAAGATAACTGTTATTTTACGTTTTGGCAAATGGCCTTTTTTGATTTCAAGATATTTATGAATGACATAAAGAGCATTCATTTGCTGACGTTTGTACTCGTGGAAACGTTTAATTTGGGTATCAATAATAGAATTTTCATCTAGTTCAATCCCTTTGTTTTCCTTAAGGTAGCGTTTAAGTGCTTTCTTATTGCCGTATTTAATCTCAGCTAATTTTTTATGGACAGCCTTATCATTTGCAAAAGCATCCAGATTTTCTAATTCAGTTGCATCTTTTAGATAGCCATCACCAATCAGCTCTTTAATATAAGCTGCTAAGTCCTGATTAGCAAACTCCAGCCAGCGCCGGAAAGTAATGCCATTGGTTTTATTGTTGAATTTTTCAGGATAAATATCATAGAAAGCTTTCAATTCACTATTTTTAAGGATTTCCGTATGAAGAGCCGCAACACCATTGACACTTGTCGAAAAGTGAATATCCATATGAGCCATATGCACTCGATCATCTCTGTCAATGATTTGCACAGCTTCATCCTTATATTCACTGCGGATGAGGCGGTCTAAATGTTCTATAATAGTTACCAAATGCGGAACAACTTCATTTAGATAGTCTAAAGGCCACTTTTCAAGGGCTTCCGCCAAAATAGTGTGATTGGTATAACCAACCATATTTTTTACAATATCAACTGCTTCATAAAAATCAAGGCCATGCTTTTCATTGAGCAGACGAATAAGCTCAGGAATGACCATGGATGGGTGAGTATCGTTGATCTGCACATAAGCATAATCTGCCAAATCATGAAGATTTGAGCCACGTTCAAGCGCTTCATCAATCAAAAGCTGGGCAGCATTAGAAACCATAAAGTATTGCTGATAGATCCGCAGTAACTCACCATTTTTATCAGAATCATCAGGATACAAGAAGAGGGTCAGGTTCTTTTTAATTTCTGTCTTATCAAAAGTAATGCCGTCTTTAATCAACCCATAATCCAATCCATCAATATCAAACAAATTCAAATAATTTTTTCGATCTTGATGATAGCCTAAAATATCAATACGGTCTAATCTAGACTTAAGGGTAAAGTGGCGGAAAGGCACATCATAAGAAATATTGGTCGGAATCAGCCAAGAATCGTCCTCAATCCAGTAATTAGGCTCAGCTTCCTGCTGGTTGTTCCGAAAGACTTGTTTAAAGAGACCGCAATGGTAGTTTAGCCCTACACCTTCACCATTAATACCAAGCGTTGCCATAGAATCAATGAAACAAGAAGCCAAGCGTCCTAAACCGCCATTACCAAGCGAGGGTTCCAATTCAACATCTTCTACCTGACTGATTGATTTTCCAGCAGCTGCCAGCTCTTCCTTGACTGTCTTATAAATACCAAGATTGATCAAGTTATTAGATAACAGTTTTCCAATCAAGAATTCCGCAGAAATATAGTACACTTTACGCTTAGAATCATTCTTAGGCAAATCTTCTGCCCTTTCTTGAACATAATGCAGCAACTGAGTATAAATCGCTTCATTGCTCAATTCAGATAAGTTTTTATCAGTTTTTTCTGAAACGTATTGCGTAAAGGTCTTCGTCTTTGTTAACATGTCTTCATTTCCTCTTTGATATAATGTCGTTAATCTGCTTAAAAAAGCTTTCTTATCTTTAGTCAAATCTTCAGAGCGCATTCGCCACTGCCAATTTCCGCCAATGGTAGATGGGATATTCATTCGAGAGCTTGCCGGTTTATTGAGCAAATCCTGCATGGTCAAAATAGCTGTATTGCTGACACTAGCAAAAAGCAGACGCAGCATAGCTTTGTTAACAGGTTCAATAGGCTTGCGATTGCTGTAAGCATCAACAAACTCCTGCTGATCTGTAGTTAGATTGTCATACCAGCCATTGACCACCTCATTATCATGGGTCCCAATATAGACCACACTGTTAGGAACACAATGATGAGGCATATCAACACTGTGGCCAGTCAAATCATAAAAGCCAAATTCTAAAATTTTCATACCAGGAAAACCGGTATCACGCAGCAATTTCCGTGCTTTATCATCAACATAGCCCAAATCTTCAGCAATAATTGGCAAACTGCCTAAGGCATTTTCGACAGCTCTGAAAAGAGCAAGTCCTGGTCCTGGCTGCCAACTGCCATTCTTGGCTGTTTTGGAATCACCTTTGATTTCCCAAAAATCTGAAAAGCCTTTAAAGTGATCAATCCGCAAAATATCATAAATTTTAAAGCTTTCCTGAATGCGGTAAATCCACCAGGCAAATCCTGTTTCTTTATGATTGTTCCAATCATAAATAGGATTTCCCCAAAGCTGACCTTCATCACTAAAATCATCCGGCGGACAGCCTGCTACTGATAAAGGCTGTAAAGCTGTATCTAGTTTAAAGAGCTCTGGCATAGTCCACACTTCAACACTGTCTTTAGCTACATAGATAGGCATATCACCAATAATTTTAATGTGGTGCTTATTGGCATAAGCTTTCAGCGCCAGCCACTGTTCAAAGAAGAAATACTGAGTTACCTTATAATAATCAATCTTATCAGATAGCTGACGGCGATAATAAACTAAACGTTCTTCATCACGCTGAATCGCTTTTTTATCATCCCATTCTTGCAGCGCTTTATAGCCAAAGTGCTCTTTTATAGCCATAAATTCTGAAAAATCTGCTAACCAAGAACTGTTTTCCTTTTCAAAAAGAGCTAATTTTTTAAGATTTTCTGCATCTGCTAAGAAATTTTTAACTGCCTTCTCTAAAATCGGACGGCGCACCTTAAATAAGAGAGCATAATCAACAAGCTCTTCATTTTCCCCAAAAGAAACATGACGGTAATCGTCTTCCTTTAAGAGATTTTGTTTTTTCAACAAATCAAAGTCAATAAAATTCACATTACCAGCTACTGCTGAAAAAGATTGGTAAGGAGAATCACCATAACTAGTCGATGTTAAAGGCAACAGCTGCCAGTATGTCTGAGAGGTTTCCTTTAAAAAGTCCACAAAATGATAAGCTTCCTGACCAAAAGTACCGATACCAAATTTCCCCGGCAGAGAACTGATATGCATTAAAATACCGCTTGCTCGTTTTTCCATACCTTCTCCTAACTTTTTAATTATCATTGTTAAAAAAAGTATAACGCAATCGCTTGCACAAGTCAAGAAATTTTTTTAAAAACCAAAAGATTAGCAATAATCCTTAAAAGCAAACTAAAAAAAACTAGGGGAAACTAGCTTTTTTTGAGATTGCGAACACTCTCGCGTTCTTTTAAGGTAAAAGGCACCAGCACCTTCTGATTATTTTCTGAACTATCTTCTATCTTTTCCAATAAACAATGCAGGCTGGTTCTGCCCAGACGGCTGACATTAATATCAAAGGTCGTTAAATAGGGATGTAAAAGTGTGGCATAACTGGAGTTATTAAAAGAGATGAGAGATATATCTTCTGGTACCGCTATATCATAAAAAGATAAAAATTGAATAACTCTAATTGAGATAACATCGCCAATAATGACCAAAGCTGTTATATTTTCGTTTTGAATCCTTTCAATAAAAGCCGCCAAAGTAGTAGCCTTTTTAGAGTCAAAAAGAGCGCTCTGATAAGAGCTCAATCGCAAAGCCTGCATTCCTTTTTGATAGCCTTTGTAGCGCTCAGTATAGATATCGCTGCTTTGATCATTAGTCACAAATAAAATGTTTTCATGCCCCTTGCTGTAAAGATAATCAACAGCTGTTTTTGCCATCAGCTGATTATCATTATCAATATAAGTGGTTTCGTTTTCAAGACCAGCAGGTGCTCCGATAATAACGAAAGGAATCTCATTTTCCATGAGATAGCGGCGTACAGGATCTTTTCTTTCTGAATAAAGAACAATAAAACCATCCACTCGCTTTTGCCGGTGCATTAACTGCACTTGATCTTTTAAATCCGCCATCGTATCACTGGTTGCAATAGAGACCGTAAACTGATTTTGCGTTGCTTCATCATTAATGGCCGTTAGAATCTCCATGAAAAAAGGATCATTTAAGCGATCTGGACTCATCAAGGGCGGCAAAACAACACCCACACAATAAGTCAGGCCGCTGGCTAGCATTTGAGCAGCTAAGTTAGGAACATAGCCCAAATCTGCCATAGCTTTTTTAACTTTAATTTTGGTCTTTTCTGAGATTGAGGCATTATTTTTTAAAACCCGACTGACAGTAGAAGGATTAACCCCTGCTTCTTTTGCGACATCCTTAATCGTAACCATATCGTTTCCTTTTCTTATCCCCAGATCAGCTTCAAATGAGACAGGTCTTTTTCTATTTCTTTTATTTCATCACATCAAAAAGAGTTTATTGTCATTTGTCAATTGACTTTATTTATAAATATAAATCACTTAACTTCTTATATCACAAACCTATTTTACAACAGTTTGCTTCTACTTACAAGATTCTAAAGTTTTATTTTGCTATTAAAAGGAGTGAGAAAGGAAGCCAAAGATGTTAACCTTTGTTTCTTTCTCACTCCTGTATAGTTGAGTTAAATATAGACAGTGGACAAACATTTCAATCGCCTTCTATAATTTTGATGTCTGCACCCAGATTTCTTAATTTTTCGATAATATCGGAATACCCACGGAGGATAAATTCAATATTGCTAATCTCAGTTGTCCCCTTAGCCATTAGACCAGCTGTTACTAAAGCTGCTCCTGCACGTAAATCTGTCGCTTTAACCGCTGCTCCTGTCAAATCATTTGGGCCGTCATAGATAATCTGACTGCCTAAAACAGAGATATGGGCTCCCATACGAGCTAATTCTGCCACATGATTGATGCGCTTTTCATAGATTGTATCGCGAATATTGCCGCGGCCTTCTGCTTTTAATAAAAGAGGGGTAATGGGCTGCTGCAAATCTGTTGCAAAACCGGGATAGGGAGATGTTTTGATAGACACTGCTTTTAGCTTATCCTGCTTTTCAACAAAGATGCTGTCTTCATCAACTGTCATACGAACACCCATCTCTTCAAGCTTGGAAATAAAACTTTCTAAATGTTCATAAAGAACATTTGTCACCTTGATACCTTCTCCGATAGCTGCAGCGATTGCAATGTAAGAGCCAGCCTCAATACGGTCTGGAATTACCTGATGACGGGTCCCGTGCAGTTTTTCAACACCTTCAATGGTAATAATATCTGTACCTGCACCGCGGATATGAGCCCCCATATTATTTAACAAAGTAGCAACGTCAATGATCTCTGGTTCACGCGCTGCATTTTCAATCACAGTACGCCCTTTAGCACGGCTGGCTGCAATCATCGTATTAATCGTCGCTCCAACACTGACAGTATCCATATAGATATGAGCACCTTTAAGAGGCTGCCCTTTTGTTGAAAGACGCATAGCTTCTCCTTCATAGGAAATAGAAGCCCCCATAGCTTCAAAAGCTTTTAAATGCAAATCAATCGGACGCGGTCCCAAATCGCAGCCGCCAGGAAGGCCGACAACAGCTTGGCCAAAGCGGCCTAAAAGCCCGCCATAAAAATAATAAGAAGCCCGCAAACTATTAATTTTACCATAAGGCATAGGAATATCTTTTACACCGCGCGGATCGATCGTCAGCGTCTCACCGTCATGATCAACACTGGCTCCCATCAAAGTCATAATATCAATTAAACTCTCAACATCACTAATGGCTGGCACACCATCCAGCGTTACCACATCATCTGCTAAAATAATGGCTGGAATCAGTGCCACAACACTATTTTTTGCTCCAGAGACAGCAACTTCTCCTTTAAGAGGCCTTCCGCCATTAATGATAATTTTTCTCATGCAATCAAAACTTTCTTATAAATTAAACTAGAATACCAACCAGACTATTTTATCACATACTAGCAGACATTTCAATCTCAGAAAAAAGAAAGACAGAACAGCATTAGCCAGTTTTAAGTTATGCAGCATAAAGAAAGAGTGGGATGGCATCATGATGCCATCCCACTCTTTCTTTTATTTATTTTTCTTAACCTTCTAAAGCTTTTTGAAGATCCTGAACTTTGTCCAGCTTTTCCCAAGGCAGGTCAATGTCGGTACGTCCAACATGTCCGTAAGCAGCTGTCTGACGATAGATAGGCCGTTTAAGATCAAGCATTTTGATAATGCCTGCCGGGCGAAGATCAAAGACTTGCCGTACAGCAGCTTCTAAAGCAGTCTCAGGAACTTTGGCCGTCCCAAAAGTATCAACACGGACAGAAACCGGCTGAGCTACTCCAATAGCATAGGCCAATTGCACCTCAGCCTTTTTAGCCAAACCGGCAGCGACAATATTTTTTGCAATGTAACGGGCTGCATAAGAAGCTGAACGGTCAACCTTAGTGGCATCCTTACCAGAAAAGGCACCGCCGCCATGACGTGCATAACCGCCATAAGTATCTACAATAATCTTACGGCCAGTTAAACCAGAGTCTCCTTGCGGACCGCCGATAACAAAACGTCCTGTTGGATTGATATAATATTTCGTTTTGTCATCAAGATATTTAGCTGGAATAACCGTCTTGATGACTTTTTCAATCACATCATGATGGATCTCTTCATTGCTTACTTCTGGATTATGCTGTGTTGAAATAACAACTGTATCTATGCGAATAGGCTGATCATTTTCATCATATTCCACCGTAACCTGACTCTTAGCATCCGGACGAAGGTAAGACAGCTCACCTGATTTACGCAGTTCTGCCAAGCGCTTAACCAGCTTGTGAGAAAGTGAAATAGGAAGAGGCATCAGCTCTGGCGTTTCATCAACAGCAAAGCCAAACATAAGCCCTTGATCTCCAGCCCCAATCAAATCAAGATCATCCTGCTCACTATTGCCGCGAACCTCAAGAGCTTCATTAACGCCCTGCGCAATATCAGGAGATTGCTCCACCAATGACGGGTGTACACCGACCGTTTCTGCTGAAAAACCATAAGCCGTATCGGTATAACCAATTTCTGAAATGGTATCACGCACAACACGATTGATATCCACATAAGCAGTCGTTGAAATTTCACCAAAAACATGCACAGACCCAGTATAGACAGCTGTTTCAGCTGCTACATGAGCTTCAGGATCCTGCTCTAAAATGGCATCTAAAATAGCATCGGAGATCTGATCGGCAATCTTATCAGGATGTCCCTCAGATACAGATTCAGATGTGAAAAGTTTACGTTCTGACATATAAATGTCCCCCTTTTAATAAAATAAGTGTTAAAAAGTTACAAAGTACCATCTCTGAGCTTAAAATCATAAGATAAAAATAGGTTTTTTAAGAAAATCGTTACGACAAACACAAAGATGCCTTTTCGGGACTCATTAACTCTATCATTGTACCATCTTTTCAGTAAATAGCTAGGAAATTTCTATAGGAATTTTTTATGGCCGATTATAAAATTTATCAATATCACAAAGCAAGCCTAAACATTTTTTCATCTCCTTTTACTTTTAATAAGGAGCAGATGGCATACCTAGACAAAACGAAAACCCCGATTCAGCAGAACCGAGGTTTTCAGGAGATTTATGAAAAAGAAAAGTTTTTTATACTAGTCACTTACGACTAGCTAGCAATAGTATTTTTATATTAGGGGAACATCTATTGCTAGAATGATTATAGTATAAAGCAAGAGACTTAAAGAAAACTTAATTTTTTATTTCTTAAGTTTTACTAATCTATTCTAAAAATAAAACAAAATAAAGTATTTGTATGAATTTAAGATACTGCTATCTCATCTTTAGCGCGTTATTTTCCCCAAAACAGCAAAACCAGTTTTATTAATTAAATCTCGATCTAAAGCTACTGGTCTTGCTGTTACAGCATAAAAAAGAAAAACCCCAACCCACAAGGATTGAGATTTTTTAGGAGATTATGAAAAAGAAAAGTTTTAGGAGTCCTATTTCTAGGATGACTATAGTATAAGACAAGTTTCTTAAAAGAAACTTAAGAGGAGAAAATTTTTTAGAGGGGTGGTCTGTAACTTAAATTTTTAACTAGTTTATCGTATTCTTGGGCATTTAATTGAGTTAATTTTCCCATTTGATTACGATACCAATGTCTCATATTAGTATCAGTAAATAATATTGATACCATAGGATACTCACTAAAACCACTCCCATAAGTCTTTATTGAATCTATTTTTTCCCCTGGTGCTAAAAATGGATAATAATTGATAAGATTATAATCCCAATATTTAATATTTTGAAAATGAAGATATCTTTTATTACTTAATGCTAAAACTAATACATTATATATAGGTAAATTAGAACTGTTATTAATAATTAAATTATATCTAATAAAACAATTTTTAGATTGGTCATTTGAATTTGATACACCTGTTAACCAGGCTGCAATTTTAGAAGCTTGTTTAGCCTCCCTTTCTTTTTCTCTTGATTTTAATTGAAGTCTTACAACCCAAATAGAAAATAAACCGCCTATAAATGCTCCTATGATTGTTGTCATTAAATCTGAAAAATTAATCACTTAGCTAAACTCCTTTATAAACTTTTGGTATTCATCAATTTTCCTCTGTAATTGAACAAAATAATTGCTGATGATACTTTTATTGATTTAATCCAATATTTAACTTTTTATTCAGAACATCTCACAATAAATCATCGTACATAATAAACAAGGGGAATGTATTCAAATAATTTTTTAAATTTTAAAAAATATTTAGCAACACTATTAATCATTAATCAAAGAAACTTGTATTTCATTACTAAAATAATTAATATAATTTCATATAATATTTATTAATATCACTACTTATTATTTATATTAGCTTTCAGAAAATAAAAAGCATATGTGCAAAATATAATAACTTGACTCTATGTTACAATAAAATTATAATTAGATTATCCAAATTAATGTATAAACCACAAATAAAATACTCAAGGAATATTTATCCTACTTATTTAGATGAGGTTAAAGAGGTTAAAAATGAAGAAATTAAATAATTGGAAAACTAAAGATACTGCTGATATTAAAAATAGTCAAACAAGTAAGCTTAAATCTGTTCCAGATAAAGTAAAACATCCTAAAACTACTGATAGAAAATAACTTTTATTTTTTTTTCAAAGTTCAAATAAATTGTAGCCTGAATTTTTTTATCATTTAAATACTCAAATAGCTCAGCCTCAGTTTCTATTATGCTTTCGTCATTATCTTTTATAAAAGGAAAAATTATATAAGAAAACTCTTCATTCTCACCACTCATTCCTCCGATAACTCCTTTAGAAATCAGATGTCCTTCAAAATTAAAAATAAAGCAATTGTTATTATCTTCATCATTAAAAACCTTATCACTGATTTTTTCATTGCTAAGTTTTGGTAAATGATTTTTTCTTCGCATAAAATTTACAAACCAATAATAGACTTTAAAAATTAAAGGTAGAATTAATGTTATAGCAAAAGATATTAATATAGTAATCATTATTGACAAAATAATATTACTACAAAAACTATTGATTATTAAGTATATAAAATAATTAAATGATGACATAAGTGCGATGAAATAGTGTTTGTCTGCACTGCTTCCACTATCAAAATCTGTAATTGAAAAGAAAACTTTATAATTAAAAAATCCAAATCCACCCAATGTAACTAATGATTTTAAAATATCTTCCATTTTTATCTCCTCTTATTTTTTCATCTCAATAATTGATAAAAAAGCATTTAAATTTTCGTTTTCACCTACAAGTTGTTCAAATCCTTTAAATACCTGAACATCAAATCAAGAGATTTTTGGGATATAATAGCATCACTTAAAGTTGATTTCCCAGAACCATTTCTAGCAAAAATAAAATTGTTACTGCTTAATTCTAATTGTTCTCCATTAAATAGTGGTTTATCAGAATCTAGAAATTGTATTTGCGTTAAGTCAATTATAGTCTTTTTCATAACTTCACTTTTTTACTTTCTTAAAAATATTCCACCTTGTAGACATTTTAGACTTTGTTATTTTGTCTGCTCTCTTTATCTATTAGTTTTAAATTTGTAAACATTCACAACCATTATTATATCACTATTTCAAAAAGATTACATAATTATTACAGATTAAACACTTTAAAATAGCTTCTTTGCCTTTGCTTTTTTTCAAATATGTTTTGTCTCTTCTGCTTCAGTTAGTGTTCTTCATACTTTCCTATTCATCTACTTAAATTTCTCTTTTTATTTTTTCTTTCTTTTTTATGCTACAATAACAGTGAGAAATTCGTTAGTGGCTGAGGTTGGGTTATGAAAACGTATGAGGCAATTTATCAAATGCTGGCACAGAAGGATGATTTTGTGACAGGTAAGGTTCTGGGGGAGGAGCTGTCCATTTCTCGGACGGCTGTTTGGAAGGCGATTCAGACTTTGGAAAAGAAGGGACTGGCCATTGAATCTGTCAAGAATCGCGGCTACCGCTTGCTTTCAGGTGATCTCTTTTTACCGGACATCATTGAACAAACAACTGGTATTAAGGTCTTTTTCAACACGAAAAGCTCTTCAACACAGTTAGATGCTAAAGCTGGCATTGAAAAAGGAAATCCTAGTCCGGCTCTTTACCTTGCTCCTTGTCAAACAGCTGCCAGAGGGCGCTTTAGCCGGCCTTTTTTTACTCCTGAGTCTGGAGGCATTTACATGTCCTTGCATTTGCAGCCTCAATTGCCCTTTAAACAGCTCCCTTCTTATACACTGATGGCAGCTACCAGCGTGGTTAAAGCCATTTCTCGCTTAACTGGTATTGAAGCTGAGATCAAGTGGGTCAATGATATCTATCTGGATGGCAAAAAGGTGGCTGGTATTTTAACCGAAGCCATGTCTTCTGTTGAAACAGGCTTGATTACAGACGTCATCATTGGTATGGGCATTAATTTTCATGTCACTGACTTTCCTGAGGAATTGCAAAGCAAGGCAAGCAGTATTTTTTCTGGAAAACCGACCATCACGCGCAATCAGCTCATCTCTGAGATCTGGAACATCTTTTTCCGGACTCCAAAAGACGATCTTATTAAGGTTTACAAAGAAAAATCACTTGTCTTAAACAGACAAGTGACTTTCGTTGAAAACGATCAGGTTTATAAGGGGATTGCTGCAGATATTACAGATACCGGACAGCTCATCGTCCAATTGGAAAACGGACAGGAAAAAGTCCTTAATAGCGGTGAGATCAGTCTTTCTTCTTGGTAGCCGCTAATATGATACGTGTCCATTTATCCACTATATAGATCTTACGCAGATTTCGGATGAGAAGAAAACCCCAGAATCCTGCCATAAAAAGATCTGCTGCAAAAACAGCATTATTAAACAAAATGGTTTCAATGACTGTTATGATCAAGAAAATAGTAAAATCTTGCTTTTTCATATTTCTATTGTATCAAATGTATCCAAAAGAAACTAGAAAATAAATTTTCAGCTTTTGTGAGTTTTCTCAAGTGCAGCCCTCAAAAGTTACTGTCTAGAAACTCTGAAACAAACCTTAGGACTAGATATAAAGGAACAGCTAAAGTTTTATTTTGATTAATAGTCTTTAGCTGTTCCTTTTATTCTTCTTCTACTGTAATTTTATCAGCCAAAAAGTCAAACCCTTCTGGTATCAAATCTTGTTCTGCTTTTGTTTCGTCTGCCTGATTGCTGCTTTTATTTGTTTTTAGACTATTGGCAAATTCACTGCGGATAGCATTAAATTCTGCCCGCGGAACCGCCATGATATTAGGGGAAAAACCAGATGCCTGACTCATGATATTGCCAAACATATCATTGAGGTCTGAGCGTTTCATAGCCTGTTCGGCATTAAAGGCTGCATCAAATGCCAAAATAGCATTTTCACTATTGGCAAGAACAGGTTCAGAACCCATCAGCAAAGCACGATCCTGAGCAGAGATACTCTCTAAAATTTCATTCCAGGAACTCTTAAGAGCTTCTAAATATTCCCTTGATTTTTGGCTGTCTGCTACAGTCTCCTGCATGATGGTCATCACCTTGTCTTTGTCTACCTTGTAGCGATGGCTGTTTCTTTTTGGCTTTGCTGCTACACTTGTCTTTTGACCTTTTGAAAGAGCAGCTAGCTGCTCTTTCAAATCTTGGATTTCCGCCTGTAGATTCTGGATTTCCTGAGCCCATTTTTCCGGCAATTCCTTAGAAGGAGAATCTTCTCTGCGGCTCAGCTGAATAGTCATCATTTCAGCATAAATCTTAGGATGAGTCCCATTTTTAATTTCAGGCAGACTCTTTGTAATACGCTCAATCATATCAAACAGCCTATCTTGCGGAAATGCAAGATTTTCTGTAAACAGCTCTGCCTGATGGGTATTTTCACCGCCAGACTGAACTACCAAAAGATCCCGCAGATAGTTTAGCAAATCTGCTGCAAAACGATTCATGCTTTTGCCGCTGTCAAAGATCATTTCTAAATCTGCCAGTGCCTCTTGAGCTTCATTTTTAAGAAGATGGCTGACATAGGTATCTAAAGCTTTTAAGCTGATACTGCCTGTCATTTCTTCAGCCATCTCCAAGGAAAGTTCATGATCGCCAGTCAAGCTTAGAGTTTGATCTAAGATAGATAAAGCATCGCGCATACCGCCTTCTGCCTGTTTGGCAATTAAACGCAAAGCTGCGTCATCAAAAGAGATACCTTCTTTTTGGAGAATATCAGCTAAATGCTGGCTAATAGCTGCTGTCTTAATCGCCTTAAATTCAAAACGCTGAACACGTGATAAAATGGTGGCTGGAATTTTATGCAGCTCTGTTGTTGCTAAGATAAAAACGACATTTTCTGTCGGTTCTTCAAGCGTTTTTAACAGAGCATTAAAAGCTCCTGTTGAGAGCATATGGACTTCGTCAATAATATACACTTTGTAGTTAGCACGGCTGGGAGCATAGGTTGACTTGTCACGAATTTCTCGGATTTCATCAACACCGTTATTGGAAGCTGCGTCAATTTCAATGACATCCTCTAAACTGCCGTTTGTGATATCCCTGCAGATATCACAGTTATTGCAGGGCTCACCATCTAGCTGATTGGGACAGTTCATGGCTTTGGCAAAAATCTTAGCCGCACTGGTTTTTCCTGTTCCCCTAGGTCCTGAAAAAAGATAGGCGTGGCTGATTTTCCCTGAAGCAACTGCCTGTTTTAAGGTTGTCGCTGCAATTTCCTGTCCCACCATTTCATCAAAAGTCTGACTGCGGTATTTTCGATAAAGCGCTTGGTACATTAGTTTTTCACTCCAAACATGTCAAAATGCCAGTTTGTTTTTTTCAACAAAATAGCCACAAACTGTTCTAAATAGTTTTGATCAGCCCTATCATAGTCTTCTGTCAACTGCGAATCTAAATCCAGCACACCAATGAGCTGTCCATCCTTTAGTATAGGCACAACAATTTCACTCATGGCAGCTGAATCACAGGAGATGTAGTTGTTGTGCTTGGTAACATCTCCTACAATAATGGTTTTCTTTTCTGCTGCTGCCTGACCGCAGACCCCCTGACCAAGCTTAATGCGGACACAAGACACACCGCCTTGAAAAGGTCCTAGGACAAGCTCTCTTCCATCAAAAAGATAAAATCCTGCAAAGACTGAGTTGGGAAGTGTTGTATTCAGCATAGCTGCGGCATTGGCCAAATTGGCTAAAGCGTTGGTTTCATTGGCAAACATGGACTGCGCTTGATCCAGTAAAATTTGATAAGCTGAAATTTTTTCTTGATTTTGCATAAGACTATTATAACAAAAAACCTCTCAAAATGTATGCTAAAAGAAAATCCCTGCTTTTCAAGCAAGGAAGGTTTATTAAACAAATCTATTTCTGTTAAAAAGCGTGGTAAAAATACCCCAGCCCGCTACTAACTGTTTTCTGCTGCATAGTTATCATCGTCCACCAAAACAGCTTGTTGATTAGTTAATTTAAGCAGTTTGAGCTGTCCTTCATAGACAGCAGCTGTCTGCTCAGCGGTCTCCTCAAAAGGAAATTCGCCCCAATGCGGCAGGACAGAAAAATCAACCAGACCTAAGGCAGCATCATCCGTCAAATCAGGTGCCAAATGCTTATCATCCATAATTTGGTTGTAAGAAATATCACTGGAGGCAATAATGGCACCAGCTGATTCACCAATATAAACCATCCCCTGATTAATTCGTTCACGAATTAGGGACAGCAAATTTTTTCGCTTTAATTCCTGCAAAAGATAGAAGGTATTGCCGCCTGAAATGTAGAGGCAAGGCGTTTGAGTAATCTTTTCTCTCGCCACAGCCTCTGTCACTTCTGCTATATCCAGCAGGGCAACTTCAAATTGTAAATCAGCAAAAACAGCCCTGCCTTCATCAATATAGTCCCTGTACTCTTCGACATTTCCAGCTGTAGGAAGGAAAAGGACTTTCTTTTCCAACTCATGCTGCTCTGCAAATTTTTCAAATAAAGGCTGCACTCCTGCAAAATAAGAGCATAAGAATAAGGTTTTCATGAATTTTCCTTCCTGTAAGGTTTTTTAATTCTTTTCTCCAGTTCCAGCAGATATTTTTTGCGCTCCATTCCGCCGCCATAACCGCCCAAACTTCCATCACTAGCAATAACGCGGTGGCAAGGAATCAAAATAGCAATCTGATTGGCTCCGTTGGCATTGCCGACAGCTCTGACCTTATTGGCATCACCCAGTGCTAGAGCCAAATCTTTATAGGTAAGTGTTTCCCCAAGCGGAATCTTCTGAAGCAGTTCCCAAACGGCTTGCTGAAAGGCCGAGCCATTCAAATACAGAGGAATGGTAAAACCTGCAAAAGTTCCAGAAAAATAAGCAGCTAGCTCTTTTTCCAATTGCTGTAAAAGAGGATTGGTTCCGTGGATAATTCTTGCATTCAGTTTGCTGCGCAGCCGCTCAATTTCTCTTTCCAGTCCTCGCCGATTGTCAAATTCCAAGAGATAGAGAGAATCCTCGTCCGCCAAAGCCAGCATTCGTCCAATTGGTGTCGCGATAAAAGCAGCTGTCAGCACTTTAATAGTCGTTTTTTTCGCTGGATTTCCCATAATACGGCTAAAGGCGTCATTGAAACCACTAGATGACTGATAGCCCATAGCCAGCTGTTGCTCAATGACTGTCTGACCATCCTCAATATTCTTAAAAGCCAGACCCATCCGCCGGGCACGCGCATACTGAACAAAGGTCATATCGTAAACTTCTTTGAATTTTCGCCTAGCAGTCGCCGAATGGATGCCCAGCCTCTTGAAATCTTCCTCCTTCCACCGCTTCTCAGGATCGGCTTCTACAGCTGTTATGAGCATTCTAACTTCTTCAGGAATATGATGCGGGTAAGATAGAGGCTGACAGATTTTGCATGGCCGATAACCAGCCAGAAGCGCTTCTTCTGCCTTTTCGTAAAAATCACAGTTTTCAAACTTAGGCTTTCTGGCCCGGCAGGTCGCGTGGCAAAAAATCCCTGTTGACTTAATGGCCGCAAAGAAAATCCCGTCAAACTGCGCATCTCGTTCCAGCAAAGCCTGATAATAACGCTCTTTTAGCTGTTCATTTTCTATCATTATAGTCTCCTCGTTCATCAATTTTTATTATTATACCCTAAAACAAAGTGAATGACTTCCGAAAAATAAACAAGTTATTTAAGAGGCTAAAAGCAAAGAACAGACCTTCATCTTCTGACACAAAATATTTTAGTTAGCAACTACTGTTTTACAACCACATAACAAAGCCAAGCTGCCTGCTGCCGATAATCCTGCAGCTGCAGGCCTATTTTATCCAAATAGTTGGCAAAATCTTCTCTTTCTTTTAAGTTTGGTAAATAATACTTGATTTTGCTTTGCTCGCAAGCTATGATGAGCCGTCCATCGTCTGCCAGCACACGCTTGATTTCTAATAAAGAGTGTCTCAAATCCGGCCAATGAAAATGTGTCTGAAAAGCACAGACAAGATCAAAGGTTTGATCAGGATATGATATCTGGCCCACATCCATCACTTCAAAAGTAAGCCTATCTTGTCCGTAATGCTGCTGAGCCTGAGCGATAGCGTCCTTTGAAATATCAATTCCCTTGATTTGACTATTTGGAAAAAGCCTCTGCAGATAAGCTGTTGAAGCGCCATTGCCAACACCGATATCTAATATCGTTTGATAAGACCTGTTAGGGAGTAAAGACAGACTCCACTTAGCCATAGGCAGATAAGCCTTATTCCATATTTTCATCATCAGTTGTCCTACAAAACCTGATGGATGTTTTGATTGACGAACGAGATAGTTAAGTAAGCCCCAAAGCAAGGCTAGAGCTGCTGCTAAAATAATGATTAAAATGATCATCACTTATATCTCCCTTTATAATTTTCTTTGGCTTTTTGCGTATACTTCTTAATGAAATCAGTCTTAGCATCCGTATAAGCATCACGATGATGTTCATATTTTTGCCATAAAGCTAGTTTTAAAACTTCATATTTTTTAGCAACTTTTGGATGCTCTCTTAAATAATCTCTAAAATAAAGTTCATCATGATCTCCCTGATAACGTAGGTGGAGATGAAAAACTTTTTTGGCAAAGCCAGCTTCTGTATAACCCTTATTAAAAGACATCCGATTCTTCTCTTCAGACATGAGCAAATATCCGGCATTTAGCAGCTGCCCTTTGCAATATTGTAAATCTAGATCTTTAGAAACTTCTAATAGCATATCAACAATATTTTTAGCCCAGATGTTAGAAATAGCTGTGCTGCCAATATGAGAAATTCTTTTGATGCTTTTACTTGGCAACAGCTGCAAAAGCCGTTTTTCTTCTTCCTGATACCAATGGTTCCACTCTTCTTTGTGCTGGACAAGAAAAATGGGAAATAACTGCCAGAGTTCTTCCAAAGTCATTTCTGATAAGGCTTTTGCCATCTTTCTATTCACCTATCCTTTTAATCATTCTAGTGTCATTATAGCAAAAAATCACTCTTATCGAGTGATTTTAGGCTATAGATAAACTGTCCTAATGTCCTAAAAGAACAGGCCGTTTTAATAATATTCACCCTGGCGGTAATTCCATGAATTGAAATGATCTGATAAATGCATCATGATTTTATCAATATCAAGTCCCTTACGGATAACAACTGGACATGGTTCTACCGAACGGCTGCCTTGGCCTTGTTCAGGAATTAATTTGCCGTCTGCATCTACCATTGAAACCATAACACCTTGTTCATAGCGCGTTTCAACAGTCTTATCCGGCTGAATAGAAGCCACATAATCATCAGCTTCAATAACAAGGTCAACCATTGATTCGATGCGCTCACCAATACCTTCAACTTTACCGCGATTGCCTTTACCTGATGGATTGGCAGAAGAAGCATAGACCATACGGCCTTCTTTTTCCCACATTTCTTTGGCAATTTGCTCACCTGCCACACCAAATTTAATGACAAAACAAGAAGTACCGCGAACATCAGTCATCAATTCTTCACGACCGTCACCATAAGCTTTTAATTTCTCATAAGCTTCTGGTTTCCAAGGCAAAATGCAGCCAAGCAGGATATCTTCATCCCAGTGCTTCTGATAAAAGGCATCAATTTCTGGTGTTAATTGGGCTAGTTCACGTAACTCTTCCATACTGCCGCACAAAACAACCCCTGGTTTATTGCGATGACGTTTTTTAGCTTCAAACTTACGTTCTAAGCCTTTTTTATCTGAGGTCATGATAATGTAGCCGACCTTGGTTGGACAGACAATAACGCCGCCTTCTTCTTTAACAGTTTCAAAGCCTTCTTGTGAAAGACTGCCATCCCAATGGATATGTTTAGTCATAAAAAATTCCTCTTCTAATTAATGTCTGTATTTTCTGACAACTTCTATTATATCAGTAAGTCTCATGAAAATCAAACGCTATTTTCTTTTTAAAAAAGCCATTTAGGTTAATGCTGACTGACATTTCTTGTAAAGATTATGTTAAAATAAATTATCATTTTTTAAGGAGAAATCAGTGAATCGCTTAAAACTAGAATTTCAAAAACTCTACTATAATTTAGATAAGATATTATTTTTGTTCTTCAGCCTCTTTATTGCTATAGAATATATCTGGGTTCCTATTAATTCTTGGATTTCTGAACATCTTTTAGCCTTGACAGGCTATCTTTATCTCTCACCCAATAATATCGTTTCCGTTTTTACGCGCCATTGGTGGGTAACAGCTGCCTTCATCTTACTTTTTGTCTTTAATATTATGATTTCCTACTTGCAAATTGGTTTTCTGTTTTCAGGAGTTCACCAACTTTTAGCTCAAAGACCCAAAACATTGAGCCAGTTTATTAAAGCCACCTGGCAGGAATTTTTAACTGTTGTCTGGCATATTAGCCTTGGAAAAGCTTTTTTTCTGCTCCTTTATGCTTCTATTCTCCTGCCTTTTCTCAAACGTGTTCTCAATGTTTACTACCTCAATAAGCTTCTTGTTCCTCAGTTTATCTGGGATTATCTCAGCAATCAGTATCTATTGGGCGGCCTTATTTTAACGCTTACTGGTATCTTTTTTCTGCTGGCCAGTCGTTTGATGTATGCTCTCCCCAAAATCTATTTTGACCATTGGTCTGTCAGACAGGCAGTCAAATTCAGCTGGCAGCAGACAAAAAAGAAAACTTTGATTTCTCTTTTTCGTCTATTCTTTTTGATCATCCAAGCAGTTAGCATTTTTCTTTTGTTTGCTTTTTCTGCTTATTTTATTCAGCTTCTAGCAGATGATCTGCCAGATAGTCTTTCTTTTATTTTTGCTATTTTGAATTTTGTTGTTATGACATTTGCTTATTATATCAGTATCGCATTCTTTTTAGTTAAATTTGTTTCCTTACTGACAGATAGCCACTTGCCCAATTATAATAAAAGATTACGCCGACGTTTTCAATTAGGTATTCTGCTCTTTTTTGCTGCGATTTTTGCATTCAATGGTTTTGTTTATTTAAGCTATCCTTTTCAAAACTTACCCCTTACTATCTCACATCGAGGTGTCAACAATGAAAATGGTGTCCAAAACACACTGCAATCCTTGGAAAAAACAAGCCGATTGAAACCTGACTTCATTGAAATAGATATACAGGAAACAGCTGATAAACAATTCGTTATGATGCACGATTCAAATCTCTTTAACTTGACTGGTGTTGATGGAACAAGTCATGACTTCACCCTCAAACAACTCAAGCAAATGATGGTCTCCGAAAACGGACATGCAGCAAAAATGACCAGCTTTGATGCTTATCTCGCTAGAGCAAATCAATTGGGGCAAAAATTACTTATTGAAATCAAAACATCATCTCGTGACTCAAAAAATATGACGGCTCGCTTCCTTAAAAAATACGCTAAACAAATTAAAAATCACAAACATCACATTCATTCTTTAGATTATCGTGTTATTAATGATGTCAAAAAGTATGATAAATCTCTTGTCGCTTATTTCATACTTCCCTACAATACAATCTTTCCAAGAACCAAAGCCAATGGTTATACGATGGAATATTCTTCTTTAGATCAAAATTTCATGCTTAAACTGCTGAGCAATCATAAAAAAGTTTATGCTTGGACTGTCAATGAAGAAGCAGCCATATCAAGAATGCTATTGATGGGAGTTAATGGTATTATTACAGATAACCTGACTGGTCTTAAGAAAGAAATCAAGAATAGCCAGTCTGACAAAAATTATGCCAGTCTGCTTCTCAGCTACCTTCAAGGAATTTTCAATTTATTTTAAAGAAAAAAAGCAAAAGAGATCGCTGATGTTAAGATCAGCTCAAATCTCTTTTGCTTTTTTAACAAAGTAGTCTGAGATTGGGACCAAAATCCTTGGCCTCGTTTGATTTTTTTGAATTATTTATAAGACGTGAGGGGTTGGAAGAATTTCTGTTGACTTTAATCAGCCTAGAATTTCCTGTGGACTATCAGACTGAAGCTAAAATCTTCTTTTGAGACTTTCCTTGGGTGATACGGACGGCAGCGGCTTCCTTTGGAATTCCATGCCTAAGATTTGAGTCTAAGGTCTCAAATCTTCCGAAGAGGCTGGGACAGACAGCCATGATGGCAACAGCCCTCACCCACAGAAGAATGAAATCTAGAAGATTGCGTATAAAAAGTTCCAAGCCCCGTGCATTTTTGTCGTTTTACTTGTAAGACGCAGTGGTTGGTTGGATAACCTTATCCCTTGCTGTACAAGTGACAGCGGCTATCCTAACCAACTGTGCGGAGGTGAAAGTCAAAACAGTCTACAGGACTGTTTTAGGTCAGCAACTAGAAATTAGGACTTGCTGAAAAATCAAATTCTTTAGATTATTGATTTTTCTGTCCCACTCTCTTTTATCACGGCGGAAAGTCTCGTTTAGAGCTCGCTTTGCTCGCGTAAATAAAAGAAATGATAATTGAAATTGATAGAAGCTGAAAAATTGAAGACTTCGTCTGACCGTTTTGTCTCACTCCCGTTTTTATTGCCAATAGCTGGGGCGTCTTTGTTCATACTGTGTAATCAGATCTTCATATTGAAGCGTGATCCCAATATCATCAAGACCATTTAACAATTTATGCTTCCATTCTCCGTCAATATCAAAGGTGAAATCTCCTACTGAAGAATAGATACACTGCTTAAACAGATCAACTTTAACTTCATCTGTTGGTTTTAATGCAGCCAATTGATCACGAACTTTTTTAGGTTGGACAATGGGTAAAATACCATTATTCAAGTCATTATTATAGTGAATATCCCCAAAAGAACCGGCTATAATAACTTTAAATCCATAATCAGCCAAAGCCCAGGCCGCATGTTCCCGTGAAGAACCGGCTCCAAAGTTATCACCTGTAATTAAGATACTGGCCTTACGATATTCTGGCTTATTGAAAATAAAATCCGGATTTTCTGTATAGTTATTATCTAAATACCTCCATTCATACATAAGGTACTTGCCAAACCCTTTTTTATCAATTAACTTCAAAAACTGCTTGGGTAAAATTTGATCGGTATCAATATTGTCATTCATTAAAGGAACCGTTGTTCCCGTATAAATTGTAAATTTTTCCATATTAAGCTTGTGCCTCCGATAATTGACGAACATCTACAAAACGACCAGCGATTGCTGCTGCCGCAGCCATGGCAGGACTGCAGAGATGTGTCTTTGCTCCAACACCTTGCCGATCTTCAAAATTACGATTACTAGTTGAAGCACAATGCATCCCTTCAGGCACCTTGTCTGGATTCATCCCCAGGCACATGGAGCAGCCAGGGTCACGCCATTCAAAACCAGCATCTAAAAAGACTTTATCCAGACCAATTTTTTCAGCGGCTAATTTGACAGGACGGCTCCCTGGAACGACAATAGCCGTCACATTAGGTGCAATGTGTTTGCCAGCAACGTACTTAGCGGCTACCTTTAAATCACTTAAACGCGCATTGGTACAAGAGCCTAAAAAGACATAGCCCAGTTCAATATCTGCTGCCGTTTGACCTGGCTTCATATCCATATAATCATAAGCCCGCTGATCATTCATATCTTTAATTTCAGGAAAGGCTTGGCCAAAAGCTACTCCCATTGAAGGGTTGGTTCCCCACGTTACCATCGGTGCCAACTGAGAAACATCCAATTCAATCATTTTATCATACTGAGCATCTTCATCAGAAACCAGCGTTTTCCAATCAGCAACGGCTGCGTCAAAATCTTTAGGTACACATTCCTTGTCCTTAAGATAATCAAAGGTTGTCTGATCCGGATTCATAATCCCCATTTTAGAGCCAAATTCAATAGACATATTGCAGATGGTCATCCGCTCTTCCATGCTTAGGTTATCAACAGCTTCGCCAACATACTCAACCACATAACCAACACCTAAAGCAACACCATATTTAGCAATCAAAGCTAAAATATAATCTTTCGAATAGACACCTTTTTGCGGTTTTCCTGTAAATTTTACCAGGAGTTTTTTAGGTTTAACCTGCCAAATAGTCTGGGTTGCAAAAACATGTTCGACTTCAGTCGTACCAATCCCAAAACCAATCGCACCAAAAGCACCATGTGTTGCGGTATGGCTATCTCCGCAAACAATAAATTTCCCCGGCTGCGTGCGGCCCGTTTCAGGACCAACCATATGGACAATCCCTTGATTTTCAGAACCATGGTCTGCATGGGGAATGCCGAATTCGACAACATTTCTTGCAAGAGCATCCATCTGGGCCTTAGAAATGGCATCGCGAATATCATAAATGTTAACGGTTGGCACATTATGATCGAAAGTCCCAAAGGTCAAATCAGGACGGCGTACTTTCCGTCCAGCATCTCGTAAGCCTTGAAAGGCTTGCGGACTAGTTACCTCATGGATATAGTGCTGATCTACATACATGAGTTGGGGATCTCCTTCTTTGCCAGTAATGACATGACGCTCCCATAATTTATCAAAAATTGACTTTCCACTCATACTAGATTCTCCCAACTGTATACTACAATCATATCTATCAGTAAACCTCTTATACTTAACATCAATTAATTTTCTATAACACTGCTGATTCTTTAAGCCTTCGTTTTAATCAGAAATGATAAAAATCTAAAATAACTCTATTTCAAATAGCTAAAAAAATTTAAAAAGGAATTTCCATTTAAAGGTTAGCAATAATGGATCTTGTCATCTGTTTAGTATCAGCAGATCCCCCTAGGTCATGCGTTAGAATCCCTTTCATTAACGTTTTATCAACAGCCTTTTCAATCATTTCAGCACCAGCCATTTGGCCAAAGCTGTCACGCAGCATCATCGCAACTGACAAAATCATAGAAATAGGATTAGCAATACCTTGCCCAGCAATATCTGGAGCAGAACCATGAATCGGCTCATAAAGACTTGGCCCACTTTCAGAATGACTGGCAGAGGGCATGACACCAAGTGTCCCTGGTAAAACCGAAGACTCATCCGACAAAATATCTCCAAACAGATTCTCAGTGACAACGACATCAAAGCGCGCTGGATTAGTAATCATAATCATAGCTGCACTGTCTACTAATTGGTGCTCCAAAGTGACATCTGGATAGTCTCTAGCGACTTCATCTGCTAGCTTTCTCCAGAGCTTTGAAGTGGCTAAAACATTTTGCTTATCAATACTAGTCACTTTTTTAGAACGACCGCGCGCGATATCAAAAGCTTTGCGTAAGATTCGGCGGATTTCATCACTAGAGTAATCATTGCTGTCATGAGCTGAATCCTCATTCAAAGTGTGTTCCCCAAAGTAAATACCGCCCGTCAGTTCACGCACTACCACAAAATCAACACCGTCAATACGTTCTGGCTTTAAAGGGGACAAATGCTTAAGAGCATCAAAAATCTTGACAGGGCGAATATTAGCAAAGAGATTAAGCTCCTTACGAATAGACAGCAGACCTTGTTCAGGACGAACAGGAGCCTTGTCATATTGAGGGCTGCCAATAGCAGCTAACAGAATCGCATCCGCAGATTTGGCAGCTTCCAAGGTAGCAGCAGGCAGAGGATGTCCCGACGCATCAATTCCTGCACCGCCAAAAGCCTTGGCCTGTGTTTCATAAGCAAAATCTATTTTTTGAGCAACTGCTTCAAGCACTTCCAAACCAGCCGCCATGATTTCTGGCCCAATGCCATCTCCTGCCAGTGTTACAATTTTTTTAGTCATGCTAAGTTTCCCCTTAGTATTCTTTTTCTGATAACTTGCGGCCAAATTCACCTGCATTTTCTTTTTGGACAAAAGTATTGGCATTAATATAAGAAATAGCACTGGCTTTCAAAACATCAAAATCGATACCAGAGGCATTGAAAATCGTATCTGTATCCACATTTTCAACAGATACAATAACACGCGCCTGAGCGTCAATACCATCTGTAACTGCTTCAATAGTATAGCTGACCAATTTAACGGTTTGATTAAAGAATTTGTCAATAGCATTAAAAATAGCTTCGACAGAACCCTTGCCATTAGCAAAGATTTCAACTTCTTCCCCATCACCATTAATCATAATAACTTGTGCTGTAATCGTATCATCAGCATTGGAGGTTAATTTTAAATCTTTAAAATGGAAGCCTTCAGGATTTTCAATATCATTGCCTGTAACCAGAGCTTTAACATCTGCATCTGTAATTTCATGCTTCTTATCCGCCAATGCTTTAAATTTAGCAAAGAGATCTGCTATTTCAGATTCCTCAAAATCAATGGATAATTCTTTTAATTTTTCAATAAATGCATGGCGCCCTGATAACTTCCCAAGCGGAAGCGAACTCTTCTTAACGCCAACCAATTCAGGAGTAATAATTTCATAAGTCAGCGGGTTCTTAAGAAAGCCATCCTGATGGATACCTGATTCATGCGAGAAGGCATTTCCGCCTATGACAGCCTTATTCTTAGGAATAGGAATACCTGAATAGCGTGAAACTAATTCGGAAGTATCAATTGTTTCATTTAAAACAATATCACTTTTAGCATTATAGTAATCAGAGCGAATATTAAGAGCAACAGCTACTTCTTCAAGCGCTACATTTCCTGCACGTTCACCAATGCCGTTAACAGTTCCCTCAACGCGTCCAGCTCCATTTTTTATGGCAGCGAGCGTATTAGCTGTTGCCATCCCTAAATCATCATGGCAGTGAGGGCTGAAAATAATAACACGATCAGATTTGACATTTTCAATCAGATACTTAAAAATATTGCCAAATTCAACCGGCGTTGTAAAGCCAACTGTGTCAGGAATATTGATATAAGTAGCTCCCGCATCAACGGCTGTCTGCACTACCTGAAGGAGATAATCCAATTCTGTACGCGTCGCATCCTCGGGTGAAAATTCAACCACATCAAATTTTGAACGCGCATAGGCTACATGTTCTGTAATAGCCTCAAGAATTTCTTCTTTAGATTTTTTAAGTTTGAAATGACGGTGAATAGGGCTGGTTGCAATAAAAACATGACATTGAGGATAGCGGGCATCTTTCAAGGCTTCGTAGCAGGCATCAATATCAGACTTTACAGAACGGGCCAAACCAGATACTGCTGTTGTCGTCATTGCCGCTGCAATTTGTTTAACAGCTTCAAAAGAATCAGGACTGGCTGCCGGAAAGCCCGCTTCAATGGAAGATATTCCCCATTTTTCAAGCTGTTTTGCAATAGCAACCTTTTCTTTTATTGAAAAGTTAACACCTGGTGTCTGTTCACCATCCCGAAGTGTTGTATCAAGAAATTCAACCTTTTGCATAAGATTACCACCTTCTAATTGGAAAATAAAAAAACATCTCGCTGAAAGCCAAACGAGATGTTTCTTTTCCCGCTTGGTAAGCCAAACAGGACTAATGCTTTTGCATTAGCCCGAATACCGCAATAATAAGTTAAAACGTATCATTGAAGCCATTTGACCTCTTCCTTTCGCTGTATGTTGTTAATATCTTAACCTTTTTTAGAATGATTGTCAAGAAAATTTTAATAATTTTCTGAAAATAAGTCCCCTTTTTACTTGCAGCTAATTGAATTACACCTCCTATTTCTACAAATGGCTTTCATCCAGTCCTAAAATTCGTCTTCATTGACTTTTAGGCAGATTTCTTTTAAACTAGGTGAGGAAATTTTTGACATTACAAAATTTTTACATTATAAAAATAGAAAGAACTTGATATGCCATCTCTGATTAAACACAAGCGAGTGGAGTTCACAGAACTCTTCTATGACCTGGTCTTTGTATACGCCATCTCCAAAACAACAGCTCTCATCCACCACCTCCATCATGGGGTTCTGACCTGGAGCTCCATTTGGGCCTTCCTCCTGGCTCTCCTGATCCTGGTCAACAGCTGGATGATCCAGACCGTCTTTACTAACCGTTACGGGAAAAATTCCCTCTTTAATATCCTGATCATGTTTACCAATATGGGTATCCTACTCTTTATTTCCAACATGATCACCAATGACTGGGAGGGCTACTTTGCTACCTTCTGCTGGGCTGTCGGCAGTCTAACCCTGACCCTCTTCCTCCAGTATCTGGCGGAATACTCCAAGAAATCACACAGCCCAGAAGCCAAGGACAGCATGAGGAGTTTTCTGGTCATGACAGGCCTGCGCACCCTAGCCCTCTATATCGCGGCTCTTATGCCGATGAGCATCGGGGTCCCCATTTACGCTATCGGGATTATCGGAACCTTCGTCATGCCGCTGATCTTCACCAAGGGCAATCCCAACTTTGGGGTCAACATGCCCCACTTGATTGAGCGGGTGTCGCTCCTCGTCATCATCACCTTTGGCGAGATGATTATGGGTATTGCCAATTTCTTTACACCTGAGAATTTCACATTTAACTCCGTCTTTTTCTTCCTCATGATGGCGGCCATGTTCCTCTACTACTTTGGCCAGTTTGACCATGCTATTGACGAGACTGCGGATGCCAAGGGACTCTTCTTGATCTACAGCCATTATCCTATCTTTATCGGACTGATCATGACGACCGTTTCCATGAGCTTTCTGATGGAGCATGAAGCCAATCACCTCTTTGTGGTAGCCTTCCTTTATGTCGGTCTCTTCCTCTTCCAATGGGCAGTGCTGGCTAATAGCAAGTTTAACAAAGACTACCTGCGTCTCAGCCGCAACTATTACTTGGTGGAAGCTGGATTCTTCCTGGCCGGCTTGATCCTCAGCCTCATCTTTGCAGCCAATTTCAATCTGGTCATCATCATCACGACCGTCATGCTCATTGCTATCCAGCTCCACTTCGCCTTCTTCTACACTAGTCAATCCCGAAAACATAAGGGAAATGCTAACTGGGATCTTATTTAATTTACTATAGATAAAAAGCACTTGGAAAATGACCAAGTGCTTTTTAATGTTTAAAATAATTCATCGTGTGAACCAGTCCTCGTCAATACCAAAACTAGCCTCTTTTGTTCAACTTTGTAAATTAAGAGCCAGTCTGCTTCAATATGACATTCCTGATACCCTTTATATTGCCCTTTTAAAAAATGATTTTTATAGCGACGATAAAGCGTTTCAGTTTCGCCTGAAATAATCAACTCTAACACATTTCTTAATTTGCTTACATCCCGGTGTTTTTTCAGTAAACGTTTATAATCACGTTTAAACTCTGAGGTACGTTCAATCCTCATCATTCAAATCCTCAAAAAGAGCATCTAGGCTCGGAAAAGACTTAGTCAAACCATGTTCAGCTTCATAAAATGCCTGCATGGTCTCTGGGCTGTAGCGACTAACAGAAAAAGGAATTCCTTGAGTTTGAATACTTTTCTTTAAAAACATGGTAATGGCCGTTGACATGTCAAGACCCAAATCCCGATACAGTTCTTGTGCTTCTTTTTTTAAATGATCATCTACACGGACAGAAATCGTTGTCATTTTCCCCACCTCACATTCAATTTGTATATACATTGTAATACATTTGCATAAAAATAGCAAACAATCACCGTCCTAAAAACAATTCCTCATCCGTTTACCTAAAAACTAAGATTTAAAATACTCCTATAAAATAAGCAGCTGACAGTTGTCAAGTGCTTTTTAGCTACTTCTGTTTTCTATGAATCAGATAGAGACCGACCAGGACAAAGCCCAGACTGATAGCCATTCCAAAGAGTGGAGTGGACTTTGCTGCAGACTCTCCCCCTTCAACAAAGGTCAGAATCACCCGCTGGGTGGTGACAATGGAAACCGTCGCATCTACCAGGCTGAGCAAGCGGATACTAATTACCTCCGGATCCTTGGACTTGCGATTGGATATAAAGCCCCAAATAGAACTGCCCAGCTTGACAAAAGCAATAGTCGCTGTCATCAGCATATAGCGATGGGAGATCTCTTCCACTGGACGAACGCGGTAAAAATAAAGATTAATCAAAAAATAAACCAAACCCAGCAGGATGATCAGCACTCCTGTTATCCTTATGATCCTAGACCTATCCTGAACTAGACCCCGCTGCGCTCTGGAATAGGAAAAGACATTTAGGATACGAATCAAGGACAAAATAAGCTGGTAACTCCCATTAATAACCAGAAAGACCGACCAGCTCAGCCAAGCCAGGACCAGCATGCCCAAACTATAGGCAACATTTCGTACTGTGCTAAAAGAAGCAAATAGAGCTGTCCGGTGCCCCTTGTCTTTATAGACTTGAAATAGGGATAAGATTTTTTCTTTCACTGCTGACTCCTAGTTTAGTTCCTTTAAAAAGAGATCCACAATCTGCTCAACTGGCATCTGACAGTCATCCGCCAGCCACTGGCGCATCATATAATGAAATCCAGCCTGTACATAGACGATGGACATGAGCAATTCTTCCTCAGTCTGTTTTTTATAACGTGGCTTTTGAAGAAGGAAATCCTTAAACTGGTCATAAGAACGCTGGATAGGAAACTGAATCTGTGCAGAAGTCATGAGCTTGTAAGTCTCCATTTCGTCCTTGATATGCTGGAAAAAGACCAGAAGATTGGTCCGAGATAGGAAGTCTCGGCCAACTTCCCCCATCTTTTGAGAAAGCCGGTCGTTCATCTTGTAGACTAATTTTTCGTTGAGATCATAGACGTCTAAATAATGGTAATAAAAGGAAGAGCGATTAATCTGGGCTTCCTTGCAAATCTGACTGACCGTAACCTTTTCCAGCGGCAGCTTCTTTCGTAGAACACGATATACCTCCTCGATCCGATCTTCCGTTTCCTGGTACTGTTTATTTTTCTCTGTATTTGCCATCTGCCTACCCTACCTGTTTTTTTCCTATTATAGCATAAGCTGGACAAATCATTCAAACATTATCCCAACACTTGTATCGACATTGATGGTTGTTACTTGTCTCAAAGCTCCGTATAATAAATCTTGTCAATAAAACAACGAGGCTGAGACAAAAGTCCTTAATCTCGTCAGATTTTTCTGAGTTACTTGCAAGACGCAGTGGTTGAGTGGGCTCTATTCGGTTGATAAATCAACCTTTACAGCCCTACTCAACTGTGCGGGAGTAGGACAAAAATCGAATTTCTTTGAAATTACCGATTTTTGTCCCACTCCCCCTCCCATAAAGAAAGGTTCCAACTATGAAAAAATCAACCAAAATCGCTATCGCTGCCGCTCTTACAACTGTTGCTCTGGCTGGTATGTATGCTGCTTACAAGGCACCAAATGGTCAGGTCAATTTCACTGATAATGCGGTTGCAAAGACCATCACCTCCGCCTATCAGGCTACAGAAAATGCTGCTGTGACAGGCTGGGAGAAAACAGAAGATTTCTTCGTTTCTAAGTTCTTCGCTAAAGACGGCGAATCCACCCAAGAAGCTAAGGAACGACTTCAAACAAAGAACGATTAATCGCCTAAACCTATTACTCAAACAAAGAATCAAAAGGAGAAAAACTATGACAATGGCTAACATCAATGACAAAATCGCTAAAGCTATAACAAAAGGCTACGAGACAACTGAACACATCGCTGTCAATGGCTATAAAAAGACAGAATCTGCTGCCATCAAGGGCTGGAAGAAAACTGAGAACTTCTTTGTCGGTAAATTTTTCAAAAAGAATGGTGAAACAACTCAAGAAGCCAAAGAAAGACTTCAAAAAAATGATAATCATAATTAATAGGTGATAACTACTAAATAGAAATAAAAGAACAATAAGGAAGCAAGAAGGAGAACATACTGTGACAATGGCCAACATCAATAACAAAATCGCTAAATCTGTTGTAAAAGCTTACAAAAAACAGAAACTACTGCCCTTAATGCTTGGGAAAGAAATGAAAATTTTTAGAAAAAATTGGATAATGATGAGGATTTTTTCTAAACCATCAAAAAAGAGGCCTTGAGATAGCCTTTATTGGTCATTACAAGACCTGCGCTGTTTGGCGGATGATGATTTCATTGATGGAGGTGTTTTCTGGGGTGTCATTAGGCAAGATCTGCAATCATTTTTTGAAGACCAGGGACAATACTGTCCTCTGGACTAATATATTGGTAGGTGTAGAAATCAGGATATTTAGTCTGATAATACCTCTCTCCTGTCAGACGCTTAGTCATATCTTTATAAAATGAAGTCGCTTGATAGGGTTGCCAGCTAGCCAATTGGTCTTCAATAGATAAGAGTCTCGGTAGGCCACCAAAGAGAGCTTCAGCTTCTGCTCCTGACAAGGTTTCCTGACTAATGTTCAGCAGTTCTCCAAACGATAGGCTATAACTCAGACCTAAGACACGCTTGCCATCGGCATCAGGATTGGTCATGAGTGCTACTTCCAGACCTGCCACATCACGCACATCAATGCAATCCATGGGGCCATCTGGCAGCACTTTTCGATTGGCTAAATTGGCATAAACCATATCATGCTGCCAAGGGGTAAAGCTCGGTCCGACAATATTCATGGGATCCACAATCGAAACAGGGATATGACAGATAGCGGACAGATCCAGCAGACGTTTATCTTCAGCAACCTTGGCGACCATAAATTTATCATAGGGATAGTCTGGCAGGTCAAGGTTGGTCCAATCATCTTCTGTTAAGACAAGTTTGTCATCATCTATTGTCCCAAAGCCAATGGCACCCCCCGAACCCAGATGAACAATTTTTTGGACTGTTCCTACTTGATTAACGGCCTTAAAAAGGTTGTCAACAGCTAAAATTTTGGTTGCCGCAAAATCCTCTAGGGTCTCTTCCTTACCTGAGAAAGGGGCGCTGTTGTTAAAGAGCCAAGACACACTGGCTAAAGTTTGAACCAGCTTTTCCTGCTCCTCCTCTTTCAAAATATCCAGACGGATACCTTTAATCTGAGGCAGACGGCGCTGTAAGTCATCCATTTTTTCTTGGCTGTTATAGGTCCCCACGATGTTGGTAAAGCCTTGGTCGCTGAGTTCCTTAGCCAGCCAGGCTCCTGTGTAGCCCGTAATACCAAGAATGGCAATCTTATCTTCTTTCTTCATGATGTTATTCCTTTCTTTGTCATAAAGACATTACTCACTAGCAACAAAGACGATTTTTATCCGTTCAGATTTTAATAAACTGACAAAACAGGCTTATTATTTGTTTGCTATCTGCAATTGATGACTTTCCAGATAGGTCCAGATATGATTGGATACCTCTGAAAATGAAGCATCTAAAAAGCTGTGACCAGCACCGACAATTTCCTGATAAGTCGCATGCGGATAGGTTTGGGCAGCCTTTTTAGAGTAGTCCGTTGGCACCAGCCAATCTCGACTACCATGCAAGATTAGGGCCGGCTTGTCAAAGCTACTGATTTCCTGATAAAAGTCCATATCCCAGATGTCTGTGACATATTTTCTTCCCATAGGGAACCAGCCCAGATAGTTTGGATAGTCTGGTACTTCTGATAGAGAATCGTAGGCTTCCTTGATGGCATCCTGAATCACAAAAGCTGGATAGAGTAGAATCAAGCCTGAAACCTGCTGACTTTTCTTGGCAGCAGTCAAGTCAGAGACAAGACCACCCTGGCTGGCCCCAAAAAGAGTGATTTTTGAGGAATCAATACCGGACCAGTCTTGGCTTGCTTCTACGACAGCTTCCAGATCAGCAACTTCCGTCAATACGGACATCGTATGGGTATCGCCATCGCTCCTGCTACTTGAACTCCCACCGGCAAAGTCAAATACATAAGTCGCCACATCTCTCTCAGCTAAAAATCTTGCATAGGTCTCTCCATCTTGGTGAGTATTGCCTAACTCATGAGCAAAGATGACTAGAGGAGCTTTATCCAGACCTTCTGGTCGATAGAGTTTTCCGTAGAGTTTCCCTGAAGGACCTTCAACGCTTTTCTCTGAAATCTTATAGGTAAATCTCATGTTTTGTTGACTTTCTACATTTGATGAGCTATTGTCGCTCTTACTCGGTAGACTGGTTGATGAGGACTGAGCTTGACAAGCCGTCAATAGTGCTGTATAGACGAGGGCGGATAATATCTTGAAAAGGGATGATTTTTTAAGAAACATCATTTCTCCTTCTTTTGAAACATCAACAATTATCACCCCCTAATCCAATTGGCTTTTTTACAAAGTTTGCGCTGTTGGGCGGATAATGATTTCATTGATGGAGGTGTTTTCAGGGGTATCAATGGCAAACTGAATGCTGCGAGCCACTTCCTCTGCTGGGATGGCCAAGGCCGCATAAAAGCCAGCTAGATTTTCCTTGACAGCTGCATCTGAGGCGTGTTGAGGCAGTTCTGTATCGACTGCTCCTGGCGAGATAACCGTTACACGAACATTGGACTGGGCCATGGCTTCCTCTTGGCGCAGGGATTCACTGGCTGCCCAGACACCAAATTTGGTAGCAGCATAGACACCAGTCGTCGCGCCTGCTTGGTGGGCTGAGAGAGATGCCACATTGACAAATTGCCCTGACTCTTGCGAACGCATAGTTGGCAGGGCTGCGTCAATACCGTAGAGGGTTCCTTTGAGATTGACATCAATCATGCGATCCCATTCTTCCACCAGGCCTTTTGAAAACTCTGACAGGGGCATGAGACCAGCATTGTTGACCCAGACATCAATACGTCCATAGGTATCAAGCGCCGCTTGAGCGATTTTTTTGTTTTCTTCGAGTTTTGACACGTCGGCTAGGACATAGATAGCCTCTCCACCTGCTGCCTGGATGTCAGCCACCAAGGCTTCCAGACGATCTTGACGACGGGCTGCGAGAACGACTTTGTTGCCTGCTTTGGCGAGGGTTTTGGCTGTTGCCTCACCAATGCCGCTTGATGCTCCTGTGATAACGATAACTTTTGACATATTAGTGTGCTCCTTTTTCTTCTTGTTCTTTCCGAATGGCTAGATAGGCTTCATAGCGCTCTTGCTCGCTATAGCCCTGGGCTTGTAGGTCTGCTAAATGCTGGTGGATCCCAATCTTTTCAATCAGGAAATCCCGCGTCGCAGTCAGCTCAGCGATTTGCAGATCCAACTCTGGCAAGGTTCTTTTTAAGAGCTGGGTCGATAATTGATGATTGTGAAACTCTTTCATGATCTGCCGGATATCCTCCAGGGACATCCCGACATTGCGATAATGGGCGATGGACTTGAGCGTATCAACCGAAGCCTCATCAAAATAGCGAATCCCATTTTCATTGCGGGGAATGGTCACCAGACCTTCCTTTTCATAAAAACGGATAGTATGGGCTGACAATCCCGTCTCAGCAGCAATATCTTTGATGGTTTTCATGAATCCTCCTTTCTTAATTGTCACTAGTTTATCAGCTTAGACCAGGTCTAAGTCAAGACTTTTTTGAAATTTTTTTATTTTTTTCGATAAGTCAGATGCAAGGCACCTGAATCCAAGCGCCTGCTAGCTTCCAAGGCGTACTGGGACTGACTATCATAGACCTGATCGCCAAGCTCTGGTATCGCTATTTCCCTCAATGAGCGGCGCCAGCACTAGGCTGACCTCGTCAATCAACTCAGCCTTAGCAAAGGCGCCATTGATAATGCCTCCACCCAGTAGGTAAAAGGTCTCCAGCTGGAAATAGCGCTGCAGTTTTTCCAAAATCAGCTGCACATCCAAATCCCGGTTCTGACCTGCAAATATATAGGAAACACCGACAGACTGCAGATAGGCCAGATAGGCATCTGAAACAGTCTCGCTCAGGATGGTGACCACATGGTCACCATGCCTTTCAGGAAATTCCTCACCGATAGTCGAAGAACCCCAAGCCAGCTTGCCAGACGGATCCAGGGCAATAGCAAAGGAAGTTGCAGCCTCATCTGCGATAAAATCCTGCCGTTTCACTGTCTGACCAGCAAAAGCCTGCAGATCCAACTCTGACACCAGTGGGACAAACTCCGCAAAGGTAGCCCGACCACAGATCCAGTTGTTGCCCTGATAGGCCTCCAAAATCTGATAATAGTCTTCTATGTACGGCTTACAGTCCTCTCTTTCCAAGTACTGGCCCGTTACCCGGCCATCCATGGACAGCAACATATGGCAAATAAGAGAATAAGATTTCATAGCTCGCTCCTTTCTCGCTTATACTACTAGTATACAACCTTAGAGTCGGTCTAAGTCAAGGCTTTTCTACTATTTTTTTAAAATTTTTTCAGGCACAAAAAATCCCTCTCAACTCAATGAAAGGGAAAGAGGCAAGACAAAATATCCACCTCTCCAAACACGATGTTACAACTCCCCGTAATAGTAAGCAGCTGTTGCACCACCATCAATCAAAAAAGTTGATCCTGTGATAAAACCCGCCCGTTCACTCATGAGGAGTTCTGCTAGGTCCGCAATTTCATCAGCTGTACCGGGACGCCCTGCTGGGGACTTGGCAAACATATTTTTGTAAAAGTCTCCACGAGGACCATTGAACTCATCCAGAGCCAAGGGAGTCACGACAATGCCTGGAGCAATGTCGTTGATACGGGCTCCCCTCTCACCCCAGCGAACAGCCTCATACATGACGCGTTTTTCATTGGCCCGTTTGGCCAGCTGATAAGCATGGAGGCTATTGTCAATCTGGTCCGCTTGGAGGAAATCCAGCTGCAGCAAGTCCTCGGTGTCAGTCATGGCTAGAGCTCGGTCTTGTTCAGCTGTCAGAGCTGGCATGCGGTGGCCTGACTGACTGGAAATAGTCACGCCTACACCGCCTGCTGCGATGACCTTGCCGACTTCCTCTAAGAGAACTGCTGTTCCGTAAAGATCCACCTTGAGAATAGTCTCAATCGACGCCTGAGAGGGGGAGACACCCGCACCATTGACCAAGTACTTGATTGGACCAAAGCTCTGACCAAGGGCAATCATCTCTCGGATGGAGGCACGAGATGAAAGATCCATCTCCATTACTTCGACATCAAAACCAGCTTGCCTCAATACCAGACCAATCGCTTGAGCATTTTCCAAGCTCTTATCACCCAGGATGATCTTCTTCCCAGCACCCATCCGACGGGCAATAGCCAGAGAAATCTGACCTGCACCAACCACCAAGATTACTTCTTTTGGTCTATTCATTTCTTTTCCTTCTTTCTCATTGCTAAAACCATTATAATCCCTTATAATAAAAATATCCAATACATATTTTGGATAATTTATATAATTTTTTTATAAGGATTCCCATGAACAATAAACAAATTGACTACGTCATTGAAACGGCCAAGACCATGAATCTCAGTCGGGCCGCTGAAAATCTCTTTATCTCCCAACCCTCCCTTTCCTACCAGATCAAGGTCCTTGAGGAGGAGGTTGGTTTTCTGATTTTCGACCGTATCGGCAAATCCATCCGCCTCACACCAGCGGGCCAGCAGCTGGTCACCTCCTTGCAGGGCATTCAGCTGGATCTCAAAACCGCTATCGAACAGGCACAAAATCTGGGAAGTCAGTACCAAGATTCAATCACCATTGCCATTCCCAACTGGACAGCCCTCTATCTTCTCCCCCAAGCCATCAAAGCCTTTGAGAAGATCCATCCGCAGGTGCAAATCGTCCCGCAAATCCTGCCCAATCAGCAAGGCATCGCCAGTTTTCTACGTCAGGAGACAGACTTGATCCTGCTGCCAGACTATGAAGCTGATAAGCTCCAGCATATCCAATGCGACCCGCTCTTTACCAGTCAGATTTACCTGCTTTGTCTGCCAGAGGACCCCTTGGCACAGAAAGAGCGAGTGACTGCTCAAGACTTGGCGCACCGCACACTCTTGGTCAATGGTGGCTCCTCCAAACGCCTCCAGCAGGTTCAGCAGCGCGTCATTTCCCAGGTCCCCATTCAACAGCTTAACAGTCCCAACCATGACTTCACCCTGATTCAGGTAGCTAGCCAAAAAGCCATTTGCCTGTCGCCTGGCATCTACCAAGACCGCAATTCAGCCTTCTCCTGGCTACCTTTTGACTGCCAAGAAAACTTTCCCTTCTCCCTCTGCCGTCACGAACAAGATGAACGCCCAGCCATCAAAGACTTCATCAAAACCCTGCAGGAAGTCTATGAAGAGACGGACCTGAGTTTGTGAGAAATAAAAAAAACAGGAAGCCTGCCTCCGTGGAGATGGAACAGACTTCCTCTTTTTGTGTCTTATGTTGCTATTATGCTTATAAATATTTTATTAGTTCTTGTCTTTGATTTCTTTTCGCATAAATAATAGAAAGTATAAACACCTCTAAGTTTGGTTCATCTACCCAGTAATAGATATAGTAATTTTTAACACGGATTTTTCGCACACCTTGACTCCCCCAAGGTTCTTCGTCTATTACTCGATAACTTGTTGGCATAACTGCCAATCTCCCAATATTTTCCTTTAAAAGAATCAATAATTTTCTCGCAGCTACTGATGATTTTAACTCATAGGTCAAATAATGACGAATACTCTCTAAGTGTTCTCTTGCAATCGGTGTTACATGTACATCATAACTCTCCATACTATAACCCTTGTAGTAAATCATCGAAGACTGTATATAGGTCTTGAGCTTCTTTATTCCTGGCTTGTTCCATTGCTTTAGACAGCATGTTATGGAATTCCTTGTCGCTCATCTCCTCTCGATTTGGAATTTCTTTTGGTACTGTCAAAGCAAAGGGAATACCGTTATTCATAATAATTTGGCGGTAGAAAAGATCAATGGCTACTGCCCTAGGCAAACCAATCTTCGTCAAGATAGCCTCCGCTTGTTCCTTAATATCTTCTTGAATTCTAACATTTACACTTGCTGTTTTCATCTGCAATCATCCTTTCACTAGTGATTACATCAATTATAGCACTTGTATTGCAAATCGCAACATATTAGCTGCTTTTTAAAAAATTTCCTCCCTGCTAACAATTTCTCTTTAAAGTACTGATTTAAAAGAGCTATAGTCATCCTCCCTTCACCTTATCTATTCGTAAAATAGCATTAAAAAATCTTATATAGGTAAAAAGCCAACCATGAACCCCCCCTGACCAACATCCGAGCCAGACGCGGCGTCTGCATCGTCCCGGGCCTCCTCAATGACTTTAATGACGAGTTTGCCTGGACCCCCTTTGACTGTCCGGAAACCATCCCCTGCGTCCTCTGCACACACAAGAACCACTCCAAGCCCCTAGTCACTGAGTTTGTCCAGCTCTTGCAGAGCTACTATGAAAAAAATGAAACCGTGCCAACCTAAAAAGACATCCACAGCACTAAAATCTGCTTGGATGTCTTTTATTAGCTTTACTTTTCCTCTACTATCCGTAGCAATCATTCCGAAAAAGGTAAGCGTCAAATCAGCCTTAGCTTCTCTTCAATAGTTTATTAGATGTATAGCCAAAGCTGATATGATACAAAAAGCCACACGACTTTTTGTATCTTTCAGTCACCCAATAATTTCAGCCTCAGCTTTTTAAAGCCCTTCAAATTACTGAACCTAGTTTTCAATGATAGTCAAAAAAGATGATTCATTCACCAGCACCAGGTCCAGTTATCTGATTACGATAGGCCTTCGGTAATAGACCATGTTTGTTTTTAAATTCTCGATAAAGCTGGTTGAGATTTGTAAATCCTGTTCGCTCTGCGATGTCGCTGATTGGTAAAGTAGAAGTGTTAAGATAGCGTTCCACATCGGCTAAGCGTTTCTCGATTTGTATTTGTTTGAAGGATTTGCCATAGGATTTTTTCAGAAGAGAAGACAGGTATTTTTCATGATAGCCAAAGACCTGAGATAATTCTGACAGATTGGTGGTTTGATAGTGCTGTTCAATGTAATTGACCACGTTAAAAATGGTGTTGGAGGAACTATCTGAGAAATGGATGAGACTCTTATCCTCTTGCTTACTGAGATAGATGAGCTCTAAAAAGATCAAGGAAAAGTAGTGCTTGCTGGCTTCCATCTTATAAGTCCGGTCCTTGTATTGTTCCAGCAGTAAGTCTTCAAAGAGAGATCGGATTTGAGGACTATCTCCTGTTCTGAAAATGATGTAGTTGTTATGACTTTGATTGGAATAAAGTGTCTGACTCATGAAATGCGTTAATAGGTTCTTGTCATCCAGTGTCAATAAGGACTTGAAATAATCGTGCTGCATGACAATGTTGATAATAATGTCATCATGAACCGGTTTCATCTTGGCCCGCACGACCTGCGTATCAAAAAAGCAAATGTCACCAGCTGTCAAGGTAATCTCTTGATTATCGATAAAGTAGGTAGCCTTACCCGAATAAATATAGTTCAAATTGATATTGCGATAGGTGTGAAAGGGCATAAAGGTATAGCGGGAATCCTTACGAATATGAAGGGGATTATGTACCAAATCTCCTACATCAATCATCAGGACTTCCTTGCCATCGATAAATTGCCGTTCGGTATAGGTAGCCTCATAGCGTTTGGAATAAGAGCCGCTGTGGGTTAAATAGTAGTTTTCATTTTCTGTATGTTCAAATAATAGCGTTTCCAAATTTTTGAGTTCATCTTGTTTTGTCATGGCTATAGTATATCTTACTTTTTGATAGTAATCAACTTCTTTTCTGACATTGCCAATAGAAAACGCTTCCGATATAATAAAAACATAAAAATTACAAAAAGGAGATTCGCCATGGAAAATAAGGAATTAGCTCAAAAAATCATTGATTTAGTGGCTGGCGAGAAAAATATTGCTACGATTACTCACTGTGCAACCAGGCTCCGCTTTAACTTGAAAGATGATAGTAAAGCGGATGCGGAAGTCTTGAAAAACTTACCTGGGGTTCTGACAGCTCAATTTTCAAGCGGCCAGCTGCAAGTGGTCATTGGAGCCAAGGTGCAGGCCATCTATAAAGAGGTGATCAATCTGGTCAATGTTAAGGAGGAGTCTGACGAGGCTCCAAAAACACGTTTCAGTCTCTCCGCTATTGTAGAGACAATCTCTGGCGTCTTTTCACCGACCCTACCTGTATTGGTGGGATGTGGGATGTTAAAGGCAATCGTATCCCTCTTGACCAATCTCCATATCATAGGTGCTGATGATTCTCTGACCATCCTCCTCTCTATGATGGGTAATCTCATCTTCTATTTCTTTCCTTTTTTCCTAGCAGTCAGTGCTGCTAAGAAATTTAAGGTCAGTGAATATATGGCCCTGGCCTTGGCAGCCGCTTATATGTACCCAACTATCATGGAAGGGGCTGCTAAGATTGCAGAAGGTGGTCCATCAGCTTTGACAGTCTTAGGCCTGCCAATCTTATTTGTCAATTATAGCTCAACCGTTATTCCCATCATCCTGTCAGTTTGGATTTTGAGTTTAATTTACAACAAAATCGACAAATTGGTCCCTGACTTTTTGAAAATTCTCTTTTCATCCATGCTAGTTTTACTGGTCATGGTTCCACTACAACTTGTGGTCTTGGGACCTATCGGTTCTTACGCAGGGACTTACATTGCTCAAGCCATTGAGTGGTTCTATACGTTTGGTGGTGTCTTCTCAGCTGCCTTGTTGGGAGGAACACGTTCCATCCTGACCATGCTTGGGATGCACTATGCTCTAGCCCCACTACAAATACAACAAATTGCAGAGACTGGAGCTTCAACACTCTTGGTCAGTGCCCTAACTGCAAACTTTGCCCAAGCGGGTGCTGCCTTGGGGACAGGGGTTGCCCTCAAGGATAAGACCGAAAAATCTGTTGCTTTCTCTACTGCCTTCACAGCACTTCTTGGTATTACAGAGCCCGCCATGTATGGGGTCAACCTCAAATACAAACGCCCCTTTGCTATTGCGCTTGCTTCATCAGCTGTCGCTGCTGCATTCTTGTCCCTCTTTAACACAGGTGCCATGGTCTACGCGCCTCCAGGACTCTTTACCCTGATTACTTATAAGGCTGATAGTTTTGTCTTTGTCCTTATCGGTGTTGCCGTCGCCTTCTTTATGGCTGCCATCTTGTCTTATTTCTTCGGTCTTACTGGAAAATCACTGTCAACACCAGCAGCTGAAGAGGATAAGAAACTTGTCTCTGAAGATATCTTAGCTCCTCTTGCAGGACAAGTCCTTCCACTTAGCCAAGTCAAGGACGAAGTCTTTGCCAGTGGGGCCATGGGAACTGGCCTTGCCATCTTGCCAAACGAAGGCAAACTTTATGCACCTTTTGATGGGAAAGTATCGATGATTTTCAAAACCCAACACGCACTTGGTTTGGTTAGTGACGAACTTGGGATTGAACTGCTCATTCACATTGGAATGAACACTGTAGAAGAAAATGGTAGTGGATTTCATGCCTTGGTCAAAGAAGGTGATCACTTCAAAGCGGGACAAGTCCTGCTAGAATTTGACCTCGAGACCTTGTCTCAAAAATACCCAATGGAAACACCTATTATCGTGACCAACAACAGTGCTTTCTCAAACATTCAAACCTATGACCAGCAAACCGTCACACAAAAAGATGTGATTATGATGTTGGAAGGTGAGAAAAGCTCCAATTAGAACTGAAATCATTTAAGAATCGCCTAGCGACTCTTAACTCTTAGAAAGATAAAACAATAATTGAAAGGATAAACACATGACACAAGAAAATGGATTTCCTAAAGATTTTTTATGGGGCGGAGCAACAGCAGCCAATCAATATGAGGGGGGCTACCTTTCAGGAGGTAAGGGGCTATCGACTCTTGATGCTGTAGCAGGTGGAGCCTATAAAGTCCCCCGAAAAGTCACCTTTAAACGTCAGGATGGTAGTCTGGGTGAAGTGACTAGAGAAGAGTCTCTCCCTGATGGAGCAGTCGGCTATATCGACAAGGACCGTTACTACCCTTCCCACGTGGCAACAGATTTCTACCACCACTATAAAGAAGACATCGCACTTTTTGCTGAAATGGGCTTCAAATGTTTCCGCTTGTCCTTTTCCTGGTCACGTATCTGCCCAAAAGGAACCGATGAGGTCAATGAGGAAGGACTTGCCTTTTACGAAGCTGTCATTGATGAATTGCTCAGTTATGGTATTGAACCCATTATCACCATCAATCACTTCGATATTCCCATGTATTTGGCGGACCATTACGACGGTTGGTCCAGTCGCAAGGTGATTGACTACTATGTCTTTCTCTGTGAAACGATTTTTACACGGTTTAAGGATAAGGTCACTTACTGGATGACCTTCAATGAGATCAACTTTTTACGCTCTTGGACACAGATCGGGATTCACAGTGTTGAACCTCAAAGCAAGTTTCAGGCCCTGCACCATATTTTTGTAGCCAGTGCCAAGGCTGTGCAACTAGGGCATGCTATCAATCCTAATTTTAAGATTGGGATGATGGTTGCTTATATTCCCGCTTATCCTATGTCTTGCCGTCCTGAGGATGTCTATGAGGGCATCAAACGTAACCGCCAGCAGGAATTTGTCATGGACGTACAATGCCGCGGCTACTATCCAAGCTACCAGTTGAAGGCCTTTGAACAAGAGGGTATCCACATTGCCAAAGAAGCAGATGATGATGCCATCCTGGCTGCGGGAACAGTGGACTATATCGGCTTTTCTTACTACATGTCTACGGTTGCTAGCTCTGACCCCAATGCCGAGCGTTCTGAAGGCAATCAGGTACTGGCCTATAAAAATCCCTACCTCCCAATCAGTGACTGGGGCTGGGCGATTGATCCTCTAGGACTGCGCATCTCTCTTTGCCAACTTTACGATCGTTATCAAAAACCGCTCTTTGTTGTTGAAAATGGATTTGGAGCCATTGATGAAGTTGTAGATGGCAACATTCACGACGATTACCGTATCGCCTATTTCAAAGCACATATCGCTGAAATGAAAAAAGCCATCACTGAGGACGGCGTTGACTTGATTGGTTATACCCCTTGGGGCTGTATTGACCTGGTTTCTTCTGGAACGGGAGAAATGAAGAAACGCTACGGATTTATCTACGTAGATATGGATGATCAAGGCAAGGGCAGCCTCAACCGCCTGCGAAAAGATTCCTTCTATTGGTACAGGGATGTCATCCAATCAAATGGCAGCGAGCTCTAAAAAAACAAGATTCACAACTATCACTACTCTTCACTTCAATATTAAGAGTGGTGATTTTTTCTTCTCTAGGTATCTGATTGGTATCAATCAATAGCAAAATATACAAAGTACGGACTTTGGCTTTTCAACCTCTATTACTCTTAGGCTGTTCTGTGAGTTTATAACTGGTCACTCAAGTAATGAAGGACATAACTAAAAACCATAAACGTTCTTTAAATTTATGCTTCTAAAGAGTATCTGTAATCTTGGCTTTCTCCTTTTCCAAAACTAATCCTCCACTCGCTCGTTCCAATCAATAGCCCCGTTTTCATAGGCTTCTTGCTGGAGGAGATCGGCGATGGTCAGAGTCTGGAGCTGGTCATAAAAGGCGCCCAGGCCTTTTTCCAGCGTGCTTTTGACCTTGTCCTCCACCTCACGGACATGAGCGCCGTCATCATAGATCTGGTAGGCCATGTGCTTGAAGTCCAGGACATCGGCCTGCAGCTCCAAGGCAAAAAAGATATCCTTGAGACTAATCTCCTCCACTGGCTTGGCCAGCTGGTAGCCACCTGTCTTGCTGGCGTTGGACGAGACCAAGCCCGCCTTGGACAGCTTCATTAGGACCTTTTTTAGATAAGAGTCCGACACCTGCAGAATCTGGCTCAGGACATGGCTTTTGACAGGCTGATGCCCCTTTTGCAGCGCCAGCATAGTGATGACATAGGTCGCCTGCTCAAAACTTTTATTTAACTTCATATTGCCTCCAATCTTCTTTTTCCAGCTGTGAGGATGGTTCGGTAGAGAGTAGCCGCCATCTTGCCGGCTAGGAGGTTGAGAGCTTTTTGCCCTAGGGAAATGGGCACCTCAATCTCGATGGTCCAGGTCACCTTGGTCCGCTGAGGGTTCACAGCTTCAAAGGCAATCTCTGTAAAATCCTGCCTAACTGCCGGCAGGGAAGGATTGACCCTATAAAAAGCCAGCTCCTCCACCTCGGTAAGCTATTTCGCATACCAACCCGTTATCATGATGATATCACGTTTAGCTCCTTTTTGCCACTGGTCACCCGGTCGCCAGCTGGATTTGAAAACAAGGAGCGAAGCTATAAAGTTTTCAGACCTGTAAAACCAGTCGAAGGTCTGCTCCAGCGATGCAGCAATTTCCTGCTGGACGCTCACGATTTCTACTGCCATCTATTGCACCATCTTGCTGACCAGCTCATCTGAAACTTGACCGACCAGAACCGGCTTCATATTTTTCATGAAAAGCCCGAAGAATTTAAATATAGGCACCATCTTAGCCAGAGCGTCACTGCGGCCATTGCCATAGACCAGCGTTGGCTCCATCACTTCAGTGCGAATGCCTGAAGCACGCAGCTGATCCGCAATGCGCTTCTTGCCTTCCAGAAATTTCTTGGGCCCAAGAAGACCGCCGATAAAGCCCATGGCCTGGACTTTCTTAGCTTTGGCAATCTCCAGCATGACCTGGGCCGGTTTGTCATTGACCTCGATAAAGGCTGCATCATCACTTTCCGGCCGGCCGACAAAGTCCACGATATAATCCACCTGCTCCGGCAGCTGCTGACTGACGGCCTCATAATCGGTCACGTCCGCTGCGATATTGTGGACTTGAGCGTTTTTCAGGGCATTTTCCCCTGATCGTGATACGACGTAGAAAGTCGCCGTCGGATCCTTGGCCAGCCAAGCCTCTGTCACATTGCGTCCGATATAGCCATTGCCGCCTAATAATACTATGTTTGTCATGTTGATACCTCGTTTTTCTTAAGACATTTATTATATTAGGATCATTATATATCCTAGGACTTTTTTTGTCAATGAAAAAACCAATTGTTAAAAATAAAAACCAAGGCTGAAAAGCTTTGGTCTAAAGGATAATGTCCATTTTAAGGTTTTGGGTATTTTCTAAAACTTGAAAATTTTAAAACAGCAGCTGTCTATTTTTGTTCATCTTTGGCTTCAAGGCCCAGCAAGCGGCGGAAATTTCCCCAATAAGTCTGAAATTTTTCCTTTTCTCCGGGAATGGTTTTTCCGACCCTATCTACTCCCACTACAAAAACAGCTATAGTCACATAGTCTTTGGCCTTGTCAATCAGCTCCAGCTGCTCCAAGATGATAAATAAAAGGTAGACGAGAAAAAGGATAGTTCTAAGCGGCAAGGCCATCAGGAAATTAAGCAGGATCTGCTGAGCTTTAAGACCTGCCGCCCACCATCCCTTTGCCTTTTTAAGCTGACGCTCAATAGTCTTACTGAGGGCATGGTAAAAGCCTTCTGAGGTATAGACCAAAGCTAAGATTGCTATGACAATCATGCCTAAATTTTCCGTTCCTTTTTTGCTCAGGCCCAGAGCTAAAGCGCCCTGCATAATCAAGTCAGTCAGGACCGTCAAGGATAGGATAACAAAAATGAGATAGAACAGACCCATGATCAGGACTTGCAGCAGTCGTTTTCTCTTCATTTTATTCCTCCTTCTTTTTAGAATAACAGCTCAGCCCACTGGGTAGACTATTTCTATCATACTATAACAGCTAGAGATTTTATTTTCCTAAGATGGTGGCAATTTTGGTATTTATCAGGTCAATAGCTACTGTATTTGTCACACCTTCTGGAATAACAATATCAGCATAGCGTTTTGTTGGTTCAATAAATTGATGGTACATTGGCTTAACCACAGAAATATACTGTTCAATAATACTGTCTAAACTGCGTCCTCTCTCCTGCATATCACGCTTAATCCGGCGAATAATGCGAATATCATCATCCGTATCAACAAACAATTTAATATCCATAAGTTCACGCAGACGCTGGTCTTCTAATACCAGAATTCCTTCAACAATGAAAACTTCCTGCGGTTCTTGCCGATAGGTCTGCTCACTGCGAGTATGCTGAGTATAATCATAAATAGGAATATCAACCGGGCGTCCAGCAATTAATTCATTGAGATGTTCAATCATCAGATCAGTTTCAAAAGCTAAAGGGTGGTCATAATTAGTTGCTACGCGTTCTTCAAAGCTTAAATGGCTCTGATCTTTATAATAAGAGTCATGTTCAATCATGGCAATTTTGGCATTGGGAAAATGAGCTAAAATCTCTCGAGATACACTGGTTTTCCCGCCGCCAGATCCACCTGTTACACCAATGACAATCGGTTTGTGTCGCATATTGAGTTAATAAAGGCATAAACAGCATAAAGCACAAATAAGCTAAACTAAGAGCTCACTTAGATTTTTTAAACCAGGCTCATCATTTAGGACTCCATATCCTGCTTTTTTTCTTTGTCTGATGATAGGACTTTATAGTATTTAGCCTTTTTTCCTTTCTGGCTTCTTATAATTTTGTTCTTATTTATTTTACAATAAATCATGGTATAATGAAATAAAAACTTAGAGAAATGAGGTTCCCTTATGCTCAATTTAGGTATTATAGGAACGGGAACAATTTCCCATCAGTTTATTGAAGCCGCTCAGTTAACACAGCAATATCACTTAAAAGCGGTTTATTCACGGCAGCTGGAAAGGGCTCAGAACTTTTTGGCACGATACGAAACGAAAAACTTGGCTTGTTATGATGATTTAAAGGCCTTTCTAGCCTCAGACTTTGATATTTTGTATTTAGCCAGCCCAAATGCTCTGCATTATCAACATGCCAAAGCAGCTCTGGAAGCCGGCAAACATCTTATTGTCGAAAAGCCAGCTTTTTCAACACCGCAGGAATTAGAGGCTATTTTAAAGCTAGCAGAAGAAAAATCCCTTTATTTCTTTGAAGCTGCTCGAAATTACCACGAAGATTCTTTAGCGGTTATCAAGCAGTTTTTAGCTGATAAAACTGTTGTTGGAGCCAATTTCTCCTATATCAAATACTCCTCAAAAATGAAGGACTTATTAGCAGGAAAAATGCCCAATGTTTTTTCAGATAAATTTTCTGGAGGCGCTTTGGTTGATTTAGGGATCTATCCTATTTATGCAGCTCTAAAGCTATTTGGAAAACCCAAAAGTGTTAACTATACAGCTAGTCAATTAGCAAACAGCATTGATTTAAATGGCAATGGCAACCTTATTTACCCTCATTTTCATATTGCTCTTCGAACTGGAAAAAATTATGACGCCCTCAATCATGCTGAAATTTATACAAGAGATGGTACTCTCATACTTAATCATATTCAAGGAATCAGCTCTGCTCACTTTAGAAGACATGACGGCAGCCGCAAAGAATTAACCCTTCCTGAAATGGAACACCTTATGTCAGCAGAAGCCAAGCATTTTGCTGATATGCTCAATCACAAGAATGAAACACTTTACCAGACTTGGTTAGAAGATGCAAGGTCTGCCAGTCAGATCCTCTATCAAATGCGCCAAAGTGCTGGTATTGTATTTGAGGCAGATAACAAATGAAGACACTATTTCCCAAAGTCTGGTTAGACAGACTAAAGCAAAAACAATTTTCTCATTTCACTTCGATCCAAGAAGCTGCATTTGAAACCATTAAAAAAGGCGATAATTTTCTTGGTATCAGCCCAACTGGTAGTGGTAAAACCTTGGCTTATCTGTGGCCATGCTTATTGAACCTCACTCCCAAAAAGGCACAGCAGCTTTTAATTTTAGCGCCTAATACCGAATTGGCCGGCCAACTGTTTGAAGTGACAAAAACATGGGCTCAGCCTATTGGTCTGACAGCTCAGCTTTTCATCTCAGGATCCAGTCAAAAACGTCAGATTGAACGTCTTAAAAAAGGCCCCGAAATTATAATCGGAACCCCTGGACGTCTTTTTGAACTGGTCAAACTCAAAAAGATTAAGATGATGAATGTGAATACCATTGTTTTAGATGAGTTTGATGAATTGCTCAGCAACTCCCAATACCATTTTGTTAAAAATATTATTAAGCGGGTTCCCCGTGACCATCAAATGATCTACATGAGCGCAACAGCTAAGATTGACCCTCAATTTTTAGCAGCCAATACACTTCGCATTGATCTATCAGAACAAAAAAACGATCAGATTTCACATTACTATATCCTTGTTGATAAACGAGAGCGCGTTGATTTACTGCGGAAATTTTCTAATATAGCTGATTTCCGTGGATTGGTCTTTTTTAACAGCCTATCTGATCTTGGAGCCAGCGAAGAACGCCTACAGTTTAAGGGAGCTTTAGCTTTTTCGCTAGCCAGCGACGTTAATGTCAAATTTCGCAAAGTCCTTTTAGCAAAATTCAAAGAGCACGAGATTTCTCTGCTGCTGGCAACAGATTTATTAGCACGCGGCATAGACATTGAAAATCTTGAAACAGTTATCAACTTTGATTTGCCAAAAGATAAAGAAGATTATCTTCATCGCTCCGGAAGAACAGGCCGAATGGGAAAAGCCGGCAGAGTTATTACTTTTATCACTCATCCAGAAGAATTAAAAACACTGAAAAAATTTACTCAGGCCAAGGAAGTTTATTTAAAAAATCAAGTATTGCAGCAAAAATGAGAGCCGAAACAAAAAACGAGAGCTAGGAGAAAAGCCGTTTTTTCTCCTAGTTCTCATTTTTTGATGTTTAATCGCAGCCATAAAAAATTAAGCGCAATAAAGCTATTTGGCCTCATCCGTTAAATGTTCCACAATAGTTTTTAAGCAGAGGATAGCTTCATTAGGAAGAGGATGAGGATTTTTCTGATTAAAGGCTTCCAAATACTGCAAACGAACGCTCATGCGCTGATGCAGCATTTTAAGATAGGTTTTATCAAAAGCAGGAATTTCGTAATGAGCAAAAGCTAAATAGTCAAAACCTTTGATGGCACTAAATTTTTTGAAGCTGGCTTTTCCATCAACAACTTGCTCAATCACAGCTAAAGAGTCTTCCTTAGGGATATTTTGCCCTAAATAAGATCCTGTGTTAATAATATAGGCTTTAACTCCTGAGGCAAATAAATTTTTAAATTTAAAATAATCTTCCGCTAAAGGATGGATACGAAAAGGATTGGCATAGGGTTCTATAATTAAAGCATCCAAAGGACTATTGGTATTTTCAGCGCTTGAGCGTCTTGTCATTAAAGTACAGCCCATAACGGCAGCTAAAACAGGGTCAGTTATACGAATAAGAGGAGGCAGAGAATCATCTTTCATTATCCAAAAAATAGATTGAATTGGATGATCCACACGGTCAACACGATTAGGAGTTGAAAAGCGCGATTTAACAGTTCGTCCATTACCATTTCTAATATCCTCAGTAACAAGACGGAGCTGTCCATTATTATCCAAAGCCGCACCGCAATTCTGAACGGTCACAAAGTACTTTTGCTCCTTATGACCTGCTGGATAATCATTTGTCTTATCAAAATAGGACGGTTCAAGCGCTATTGTTGAGCCATCTTTTTCAGAAATAATAAAGGCATCATCATGCAGAACATTAATCTCGTATTTGTTATGATGTTTAGCATGCGTCAAAGTTGATTTCCCTGATCCAGATAAACCAAAGAAGGAGGCTGCATAAGGACTATGGCCTTCTTTCTCAAATACCTTTAAACCGCCATGACAAGCAATATAGTTATTACGGTTGGCTGTTGCCCAAGCTAAGGTTAAGGTAGCTTTTTTTAATTCACCAAAATAATGCAAACCAAGAACAGCTCCGCAATTGCGCTTACTGTCAAAATAAACAAGACCATCTGGATAATCGGGGTGACTCCAATCCGGATCGGAAAAAATATAAATATCGTTCTCTTCATAAGGTTTGGATTTTTTTAAACGCGAACGGTAAGTATCATTAAGTATCTGGAAATTAACTAACCAAGAATAGAGGTTATGAACATCGTCTTGCGGCAGCAGTAAATGCGCACGCAGCATAAAAGCTTCATCCAATCCTACAACAGCTTCTGATCGGTAAAAAGTGCGCTTTCTGGCCTGAAAAACAGCCTCTCGGATAATTTTCAGCAGTTCATCATCCTCTTTGCTGTCTTTTCCAAAAATACGGCGGGCTTGAGCTGTACGTCCAACGACAGCTCCAGAATTTGCCAATAGGATTTTAGCATCTCTAGGAAGCCCTAGCTCCTCAGCATGGGAAACAGGACTGTCCAAAACAATCGTATGGGGGGATTTTGCAGCCAAACGATAAGCTTCTGCCAACCCTTCTATAGGAAGGACATGATTTTCATAAAAAGCTGTTTCAATGATAGCTTTTAAAGCCGAAAAATAAGGATTATTTTGACGCATAGAAGCTGCTTGAAAATATTGACGTGTAACCATTTTTTCCTCCCAAATAAGCTCTTGGTTTTCAGAGCATGGCACGATTATATGCCTGTTATGATTTTAAAATAAAAAGGAATGAACCAAAAATCAGAAATGCAAACATTCGATTTTGTCGGCTCACTCCTGCAAAGCTGCAATAAGTTTTAAGATTCATTGTAGATACAGCGAATGTAGTCGTTACAAACAAAGCTGATGAAAAAATTTCAAAAATCTATCCAGTTCTCTCACCACTCTAAATTTTTGAGACCATGGCTGATGACTTATTATCACTTCTTTTGCTATACAAGTGATAGCCCAAGCAGTCCAAAAGACTAAAGGACAGATAAGTAACTGTTTTAAACAGGTTACTAAAGCTGATTTTTAGAAAAGCTTGGTTTTGACTGCTTATGGGCTTTTTTTCTGCTCTTTGATTAGCAGTCAGCTTGGCAGCCGCTTCATCAGTCCAGCAAGTACAATCAATGAGGTTGGAACACTCTTTGTCCCAACCTCTTAAATTATTATTTAATATCAAAAACGACTGATTTTACTGTTGTCATGGCTTCAATAGAGTATTTAACACCTTGGATTCCAGCACCTGATTTCTTAGCCCCTAAGAATGGGAAATTATCTGTACCGCGCTGTGTTTTATTATTAAGGTGGACTGTACCAACTTCAAGCTGTTCAGCAATACCAAAAGCACGCGGGAAATCATTTGTAAAAATGGAAGCCTGAAGTCCATACTCTGATTGATTAGAGATAGCAATCGCTTCTTCAACAGATTTTACACGAATAATGGGAAGGACAGGTCCAAATGGCTCCTCCCAAGCAAGGCGCATATCAGTTGTTACCTTATCAAAAAGAACAGGGCAGATAAGATTTCCTTCACGCTTAATTTCAGTAAGGTTATCAGCGCCCTTTTCTTTAGCATCATTGATCAAGCCTTCCACAAAATCAGCTGCTTTAGTGTCAATCAATGGTGTAATATCAGCATCGTTTTCTGGATTTCCGATTGTAAGAGCAAGCACCTTTTCACGAATTTTTTCGACAAGCTTATCAGCAACGCCTTCCATAACAAGAACACGCTTAACAGCTGTACAGCGCTGTCCAGAGTAGCCAAAAGCACCGGCAACAATATTTTTAGCTGTTAATTCCAGATCTGCATCTTCAAGAACAATAGCAGAGTCTTTACCACCAAGTTCAAGCATAATCGGACGCATACCAGCCATCCGGCCAATACGTTCGCCAATTGGCGTTGAACCTGTAAAGTTAATAAAATTGACAGCTGGATGTTCTACGATATAATCTCCGATTTCTGACCCACGTCCTGTAATGGTATTGAAAACACCAGCAGGAAGACCAGCCTCTGCAAAAGCTTCCGCTAAAAGAAGACCAGAAATAGAGCCTTGCGTCGGTGGCTTAAAGGCCACAACGTTTCCTGCAATAAGAGCCGGAGCAATCTTAGATCCAGCAAGATTTACAGGATAGTTAAATGGTGAGATCGCAAGCACAAGACCGACTGGCTCACGGCGTACAACAGCAATTTTCTTCTTGCTAGCAGCTTCAAAACTTCCGCCTTCTAGGACTTCACCTTCCATACGAAGGCCCTCTTCAGCAGCATAATTAATTATTTCAGCTGTACGGATCACTTCACTGACTGCTGACTTATAGCCTTTAGCCACTTCTTTGGAAAGAACTGCTCCAATCTTTTCAGCATCACGTTCTAAAATATCCGCTACTTTATGAAGATAAGCTGCACGTTCTACATAAGAAAGCGCACGCCATTCCTTCAAAGCTTTATGAGCTGAAGCATAGACATAGTCTACTTCTTCAGTACTCATGGCAGGAACTAAACCTAGTTCTGCTCCACTTGCTGGTTCATAGATCTTAATATCATTTTTTGAAAGTTTCCATTCCCCATTGACATAATCTTTGTATTGTTTTGTCAAAGCAAAGTCTCCTTTTTTACTATAATAAAACTATTTTATCATTTTTATGATTTTTTTCAAACGTTTGCTACAGCCAAATTCAGAAAATGTTGGCATAGTTTTTATATAAGCCATCTACAAAACAAGCTTTATTTCAGTAGATAATCAACGTAGGCTGCCGCCTGCTTTTCTAATTCTTCATCAGAAAGATTAAGAGTACCAGCTGTCACAAAAGGAGGTAAAAAACGTGTCCCAATATGGTTGCTGCTAGCATGAAAAGGGGCCAGCAGTTCATCAATCGTAAAACCAAAGCGGCCATTTTTACGGTAACTATCTAAACTTGCCCCTGGAGAGACCGCAATCAGAAACTCTTTGCCTTGAAGAGCTGTCCCTGTTGACCCATAAGCCCAGCCATACTCTAAGACTTGATCTTCCCACTGCTTCAAAAGAGCAGGACTTGAATACCAATACATAGGGAACTGAAGCACAATACGATCAGCTGCTTCTAAAATAGCTTGTTCCTTTTTAACATCAATTTTTCCGTCTGGATAAAGCTGATAAAGATAGCGAACCTCTAAACCTGCTTCTTCCGCAGCTTGTGCTAAACGCTTATTGACACGAGATTTTTGAATATTGGGATGAAATACTAAAAGAGTTGTTTTCATTTTTTCACACTTTCTAATAATCATTTTAGTTGGACTGTTAAATGATTATACCGTTGAGTATTTTAAAGCCTAAATCATTTGCTATGGATGAAGCTGAAGTTAGTGTCTTATTCTTATCGATATAAGTGAAAAAAGTAAAATTTTAGAAATAACCAAAATTTTACTCTATTGGATGATATAATAGTAAGCTATTATCTTTCACTCACTAATTTAAGGACTGTAAAAAAGTTACTTTCCCTTAAATTCTGTCAAATTATCAGCAATAAGATTAGCTGTCAGCTCACTAATATCATAAACAGCCATATTAGGATAATAGGCATCCTCAGCAATAATAGCTTCTACTTTTTCTTGACTGTCGGCCTGAGCCAAGACAACCCCTGCCATTCCCTTATTTTTATAAGGCCCAACTAACAGAAAATCGCCCTTTTCAAAATGATGTGTAAACCATGAACGATGCCCTGCCAAGAGTTCATCAGCCTTAGCAGCCGGCACTTTATTTTCTTGAATTGTAATATTAATTAAAAACATCAATAATCCTTTCTTAGTAAAGTTAGAATACAATTTTCAACTATGTCATGAAGCGATAAATAAACATAAGGGACTTTAGCTGCTGCCATAGCTTCTTTTTGTTTATCTGTCACAACAGTATAGGGATAAACTCCAAAAATAAAAGGAAAAAAGGCAAAGAGGAAATGCTGACGATCTGCTTCAGTCATTTCAGTAAAAAATTTCTGCAATAACTTATCCACCATTTGCAAAGAGCTGCCAAAACTCTCTTTAAAATCAATAAGGTTTTCCATTCGGCTTGCGATATCAAGATCTGTAAAATTAGAAGACAGAATTTTTAATAAAGCAGGACGCTTGGCGAGACTTGTGGCTAATTGATCAGCAAAGCTTTCAAGAGTTAGCTGGTCTTGGTCCAGCATTTGCTGTAAATCGACTTGCCACTTTTGATACTCACGCTTTAGCAGCGCTAAAAAAATTTCTTCCTTATTCAGAAAATAATTGTAAATAGAAGTCCGGGTAAAAGACGTTTTTGAACCAATTTCTTTAATCGTAATATCAGTAAAGTTCTTTTCCTGATAAAGCTTTTCACAAACATCAATAACTTCCTCGCGCCTGTTTTCCTTTTTACCCTTTTGCAAAACTATAAACTCCTTTAACTTAATCTCATATGACTATTTTCATTTTATTATAGCATATCATACTTGGTTGGATTAGCTAAAAAGAGCTTTGTTAGCCGTTTTCATTTATTTTTTCATTAATGTAATGAAAAAGCTATGGATGCTTAAATACGTTATATCCATTTTTTAAATTAATCCTGTTAAAATACTTCCTGCAACAATTAAAAGAAGGCCAGCAAAGGTCAAGAACAAAGCCCGTCCTTGCTTTTTCTCCCCTAAAATATACATACCGCTTAAAGTTGAAATAACAACACTTAACTGGCTATAGACAAAAGCTGCAGCCACACCATTGGCATTAACAGAATAAATATAACTCAAAGCACCGATAGAAAAGACGAAACCAGCCAAAACAGCTTGCCAGCTTGCTTTTTGACGAAAGGCCAGAGCATTTTTTGTAAGCAGAGCATAAAGACTAGCCCCCAGCAAAATTCCCAGCATTTGCGGGAAAAAGAGGGACTCTGCCGAACCCGTAACCGTTTTAGGAAAGGCAGAATATACCCAGTAACCAATCGTTGTAGCTAATAAAAAGAGAATATCCTGAGAACGAATGCTAAGTTCTCCTGTATTATCATTACTGCCTGTGATAGCTGTTAAAACAATCCCTATAATAATTAATAAGAGCGCCAAGCTACCCAGCAGCAGATTAGCAGCTCCGGACCATTCACCAAAAATGATAACCCCAATCAGAGAATTCCCGATTAATTGAAAGCCAGTAGAGATAGGCATCGTGTTACTGACCCCAATACGCTTATAAGAAGCAAACTGCCCTGTTTGACCAATCGTCCAAAAAGCACCTGACAGCATAGCTAATAAAAAAGTCAAAGCATTTGTACGCGCACCAGTTATCAAAAAACCAACCAAACCAATCAAGGCAGCTCCAAATCCTGTTCCTAAAATTTGATTTGTCGGCCTTCCTTTAACACGAGAAACCGTAAGCGGAATCATTCCCCAGGCAAGAGCTGGTAATAATGCAATTAAAACTGACATTTTCTTTACACCTCACTAACCTTTTCCATCTTGGAAGGCAGGGTATAAGATCATACCGCCATTCACAAAGAGTGTGAGACCTGTATAGCTAGATTTATCTGATACCAGCCAAGCTGCCATAGCTGCTGCTTCTGCTGGATCACCAATTCCTTTTGAACCACCAGTGATAACAGCAGCTTTACCCCGCAAATCATTGTAAACCATGATGTCTCCTCCCATATTTTTCAGTTTTCTATACTGGCCTTATGTTTATTAGCCAAGTACTGACTTTGAAAATATCTGCTCATTCAATTTAGATCAGCTGATGTTTTCAAATGAAGACTTAGGTCTAAAAAAACTGACACCGAGTCAACTTAGGCAGTATACTGCTTTTATGACACTGTGTCAATTTTTCTGTCTTTAATCTTTAGCAAAAATAAAAAAACTAGGAGCCGTTATAAACTGTAACCCAAAGTTGTTGTTTTGTATCCAACTTAACTTTTTGAGAACAGTAATAACATACTCCTAATTTTAAATTTAATCAAAATGAACGTATTCTTTTTGAAGTTCAAGAACTTCTTCTGCTGTTGCACATTCTGTAATCGCACGATTAGCATACTCTGCCATTTTTTCAGTGTCAAGAGTTTTCATTAAACTGCGTGTCCGAAGAACAGAAGTTGCGCTCATCGAAAACTCATCCAGTCCTAGCCCAACAAGAAGCGGAACTGCTTGTTGATCTCCAGCCATTTCACCGCACATACCTGCCCACTTGCCTTCAGCATGAGCCGCTTTAATAACATTGTTAATCAAGCGCAGGATAGATGGGTTATAAGGCTGATAAAGATATGAGACCTGCTCATTCATACGGTCTGCAGCCATAGTATACTGGATCAGATCGTTAGTCCCAATGGAGAAGAAATCAACTTCTTTAGCAAATTGGTCTGCTAGCATAGCAGCCGCAGGGATTTCAATCATAATACCAACCTGAATATCATCTGCTACTGCAACACCTTCTGCCTTAAGATTTGCTTTTTCTTCCTCGAAAACTGCTTTAGCCTTGCGAAACTCTTTAAGAAGGGCAACCATCGGGAACATAATGCGAAGCTGTCCATGGACCGAAGCGCGAAGAAGAGCTCGTATTTGCGTACGGAACATATGATCTCCTGTTTCTGAGATGGAGATCCTAAGAGCACGGAATCCCAAGAATGGATTCATTTCCTTTGGCAGATCAAAATAAGGAAGTTCCTTATCACCGCCGATATCCATCGTACGGACAACAACTGGTTTACCATTCATTCCCTCAAGAACCGCTTTATAGGCTTTATATTGCTCATCTTCAGTTGGGAAGTCTTGCGAATCCATATATAAGAATTCTGTACGATATAATCCAACAGCTTCTGCGCCATTATCATTAACTCCATCAATATCTTTAGGAGTTCCGATATTGGCAGCCAGCTCAAAGTGTTTGCCATCAGCAGTAACTGTTTGTGCATCTTTAAGAAGAGCCCACTCAGCCTTTTGCTTAGCATAAGCAGCACCTGCTGCTTTAAATTCTGCCACTTGATCATCAGTTGGATTGACGATGACTTCACCAGTAATACCATTAACAGCTACAAGATCGCCATCTTTAACACGTGCTGTAATATCATTTGTCCCAAGGACAGCAGCTATTTCAAGTGTACGTGCCATAATAGCAGAATGGCTGGTCCGTCCGCCAACATTTGTTACAAAAGCTTTTACGAACTGTTTATTTAATTGAGCTGTATCAGAAGGTGTTAAATCATTAGCGATCACAACAGACTCTTCGTTAATAGCTGCTGGATTAGGCAGTTTTACACCAAGAAGATTAGCAATGATACGCTTTGTAACATCACGAATATCCGCGGCACGTTCTTGCATGTATGGGTTATCTTCCATACCTTCAAGCAAAGCAACAAACATATCTGTTACTTCTTTAAGAGCTGCCTCTGCATTGACTTGTTTTTCACGGATAGCATCTTTAACCTGACCAATCATTTCTGGATCAGCAAGAACCATCAAGTGGGCATCAAAAACAGCGGCTGCTTCTTCACCAAGGGATTCTACTGCTTTGTCACGAATAAGAGAAAGCTCGTTTTGAGAAGCTTCCAGAGCTGCCTCCAAACGAGCTTCCTCTGCATTTGTATCTGAAACCGAAACTGTTTCAAATGACAAATCCGGTTCAACAAGTAGATATGCCTTAGCAACTGCAACACCGTCTGACGCTGCGATTCCTTTAAGCATTTCTGTCATAATTTAAGCCAATCCTTCTTTAGTCATAGTTTCATTAATAGCTGCAATTGCATCATCAGCATCTGCACCTTCAGCAGTAATTGTCACATCAGCACCTTGACCAACTCCAAGGCTCATAACACCCATAATTGATTTAAGGTTTACGGCTTTACCTTTATAATCAAGTGTAATATCTGATGCAAACTTACTAGCTGTTTGCACAAGCAAAGTGGCTGGGCGTGCATGAATCCCTGTTTCTGCAACAATGTGAAAATCTTTTGAAGCCATAGTATGGTTCTCCTTTTAATTGTGTTTTTTTGAGCCATCAATGATAACCCTTACAATTTTAGATTATAGCATATTGTTATTTGATTTTCAAGAACTAAAGTTACTTGGTTTTTGGGAACCTTTGAAATTCAAATATAACAAGGAGACAAAGCTTTCAATAGCTTTCAAAAAACAGTGAAAAAACTTCGAAAACTGCTGATCAAAATCCCATTTTGATGAGGAATTTTTTAACCTTTGCTCTAAAAAATTTAATATCTTTAATGGCTAATAAAGGTGAAAACCATTATATAGGAGGCAAACACTACATCTTGTAGCTCTAATAAATTATTAATACTATATTTTGTGTTTTTTTCAGTTAAATCTCTTGATTTTTTTAGGGTTTTTAGATATGCTATTAAAGCAACTTAAATAAAAAAATTTTAGGAGAAAAAAATGGCTAAAATTACTGTTTTTTCAAAAAATAACTGCATGCAATGCAAGATGACTAAAAAATTCTTAGAGCAAAACAAAGCTGACTTTGAAGAAATCAACATTGATGAACATCCTGAAAAGATTGATTATGTAAAAAACCTTGGATTTACAGCAGCGCCTGTTATCGAAGCAGGTGATATTGTTTTTTCAGGCTTTCAGCCAGCTAAATTAAAGGAAATTATCTAAGCTGTTAACCGCTGCATAAACCAAACTATTCCTTATTATTTAGCGATAAGGAAAGTTTTATTTCTTAATAAAAAGATTAATGATAATTTAAAGAGGATATAAAAATGGGTTTAAAAAGTCTCGGCGATGTGTCCTACTTTCGCCTAAATAACGAAATTAACCGTCCTGTTAATGGACAGATTCCTCTCCACAAAGATAAAGAAGCTCTTGAAGCTTTTTTTGCGGAGAATGTTAAACCAAATACAAAAAGATTTTCTTCTATTACAGATAAGATAAAATTTTTAGTAGATAACGATTATATTGAAGCTGAATTTATTGCTAAATATCGTCCTGAATTTATTGAAGAGCTGTCTAAGTCTTTAGTTGATTATGATTTTCGCTTCAAATCCTTTATGGCAGCTTATAAGTTTTACCAACAGTACGCTCTTAAAACAAATGATGGGCAGGAGTATCTTGAAAGCATTGAAGACCGCGTTCTCTTTAACGCTCTTTATTTTGCTGATGGCCAGGAAGATTTAGCCAGAGATTTGGCAATGGAGATGATTGCTCAGCGCTACCAGCCAGCCACTCCATCCTTTCTTAATGCCGGCCGCAGCCGCCGCGGTGAGCTGGTTTCTTGTTTTCTTATTCAGGTAACTGATGATATGAACTCTATCGGACGCTCTATTAATTCTGCTTTGCAGCTGTCTCGTATCGGCGGCGGTGTTGGGATTTCACTCAATAACTTACGTGAAGCTGGAGCACCGATTAAAGGCTTTTCCGGTGCAGCTTCAGGCGTTGTTCCTGTTATGAAGCTTTTTGAAGATAGTTTTTCTTATTCTAACCAGCTTGGTCAGCGACAAGGTGCTGGTGTCGTTTATTTAAACGTTTTCCATCCTGATATTCTTGCTTTTCTTTCAACTAAAAAAGAAAATGCTGATGAAAAGGTCCGTGTAAAAACACTATCTTTAGGTGTTACTGTCCCTGATAAGTTTTACGAACTTGTCCGTAAAAATGAAGAGATGTACCTTTTTAGTCCTTATACAGTGGAGCGCGAATACGGTATCCCATTTAGCTACATTGACATTACTGAAAAGTATGATGAGTTGGTAGCTAATCCTAATATTACTAAAACAAAAATAAGAGCGCGTGATTTAGAAACTGAAATATCTAAACTCCAGCAAGAATCTGGTTATCCTTACATTGTCAACGTAGATACGGCTAACCGCAGCAATCCTATAGATGGTAAAATCATCATGAGTAACCTCTGTTCGGAAATTCTTCAGGTACAAACCCCAAGTGAACTCAATGATGCTCAGGAATATGTTCAAATGGGTACCGATATTTCATGTAACTTGGGTTCTACCAATGTTGTTAATATGATGTCCTCCCCAGACTTTGGACGCTCCATCAAAGCTATGACCCGTGCTCTTACTTTTGTAACGGACTCTTCAAGCATCAATGCTGTTCCTTCTATTAAAAAGGGTAATGCTCAGGCTCATACTTTTGGACTGGGAGCAATGGGGCTTCATTCTTATCTAGCACAAAATCATATTGCATATGGAAGTCCTGAGTCTATTGAATTTACGGATATTTACTTCATGCTCATGAACTACTGGACGCTAGTAGAATCTAATCATATTGCCCGTGAACGTCAAGAAACTTTTGTTGGTTTTGACAAATCAAAATATGCTGATGGGACTTATTTTGACAAATATGTCAGCGGACAATTCCTTCCAAAATCTGATAAAGTTAAAGAGCTGTTCAAAGATCATTTCATTCCGCAAGCCAAAGACTGGGAAGCCCTTCGTCAAGCCATCATGAAAGACGGACTCTATCATCAAAATCGTTTGGCTGTAGCTCCTAATGGTTCTATTTCTTACATCAATGATGTATCTGCTTCAATTCATCCTATCACACGCCGTATTGAAGAACGTCAGGAAAAGAAGATCGGTAAGATCTACTATCCAGCAGCTGGGCTGTCAACCGATACTATTCCCTACTATACTTCAGCATACGATATGGATATGCGCAGAGTTATTGATGTTTATGCCGCTGCTACACAGCATGTTGATCAAGGGTTATCGCTGACGCTCTTTATGCGCAGTGATATTCCGCAAGGTATTTATGAATGGAAAACCGAAAGTAAGCAAACAACTCGTGATCTCTCTATCCTTCGTAACTATGCCTTCAATAAAGGCATCAAATCCATTTATTACGTTCGTACCTTTACTGATGATGGTGATGAAGTCGGTGCTAATGAGTGTGAAAGCTGTGTGATCTGACTCTTTCTTTTTGATACTTTTTAGCTGGTGAGATAATCAAGAATTGACTATGTCCTTCCATGACTAGGTTTAAAGCTTAAAGTCTTTGAACTTCTTTTAATCAACCGCCTTGCCTTGTTCTTTGCACCAGAGCAAAAAAGTATTGGCTTAGGTTCCCACCGCTTCTAATCAACTGTCAAAATAATATAAAAACGACCAAGGCAATAATCTATACTTCTATCAGGAGATAAATATGACAACTTATTATAAAGCTATAAACTGGAATGCTATTGAAGATATCATAGATAAGTCCACTTGGGAAAAACTAACAGAGCAGTTCTGGCTTGATACGCGTATTCCCTTGTCAAATGACTTAGATGACTGGCGCAAGTTAACTGCTGCAGAAAAAGACCTTGTTGGTAAGGTCTTTGGCGGTCTGACACTTCTTGATACGATGCAGTCCCAATCGGGTGTGGAAGCTATCCGCGGCGATGTCCGTACTCCACACGAAGAGGCTGTTCTTAATAATATCCAATTCATGGAGTCTGTCCATGCCAAATCGTACTCTTCTATCTTTTCGACTCTTAATACAAAGTCTGAAATTGATGAGATTTTTGAGTGGACAAACAATAACGACTATTTACAAAAGAAAGCTAAAATCATCAATGAGATCTATGAGAATGGAGCTGCTCTGCAAAAAAAAGTAGCTTCAACCTTTCTTGAAACTTTCCTCTTCTACTCAGGTTTCTTTACACCGCTCTACTACCTTGGCAACAATAAATTAGCCAATGTAGCTGAAATCATTAAACTGATTATTCGTGATGAATCTGTCCACGGCACATACATTGGTTACAAATTCCAGCTTGGTTTTAATGAATTATCAGAAACAGAACAAGAAGAATTCCGTGACTGGATGTATGATCTCTTATATCAGCTTTATGAAAATGAAGAGAAATATACTGAAACACTCTATGATGAACTCGGCTGGACTGAAGAAGTCAAAACTTTCCTTCGCTATAATGCTAATAAAGCATTAATGAATTTAGGACAAGATCCCCTTTTCCCAGATACAGCCAGTGACGTTAATCCAATTGTTATGAATGGTATTTCAACTGGAACTTCCAATCATGACTTCTTTAGCCAGGTTGGAAATGGCTATCTCCTTGGTAATGTCGAGGCTATGCGCGATGAAGACTATCTTATCGGAATGAAATAATTAACTTTGATGATGCGGTAACAAGAAAGGGGCAGAGCTCATCTTAAAGATTCTTAGTTGACAAGTCCACCCCCTAAGGCTAATTGCCTGAAAGGCAAAAAATTCAGTCAGTTACTGCAGCTAACATTTATTTAAGGCTGGGAAAAGGTTTTCCCAGCCTTCTTTTTGCTTCATCAAAATACAATAACTAGCTCATCTTTTCTAGCGAATTGTTTTTTAATTTACAAAAAAAGAATTTCCTATCGCTAGATTTTATCTCTGACTTTTGAGGGGGGCTTACTCTTTCATCATCTTTTTATCTGCTCTTCTATTTTAGTTCTGATCCATCATTTATTATTGGAAAATGTCTTTTAAAACAGCTACTCCTTGATCAATCTCTTTTTTAGTCAGTGTCAAAGGCGGGAGCAATCTGATAACATCTGTTCCTGCGGTAAGGATAAGTAAACCTCTATCTCGTGCAGCCTGAACCAACTGTCCTAAATCTGCCCTTGTTTCAATGCCAATCATATAGCCAAGGCCACGGATTTGAATCACTTTAGGATTATCTTTTAGAGCTTCTTTGAGCTGTTCTTGTAAATAAAGCGCATGTTTTCTGACCTGCTGAAAGAAATCTTCAGTCATAATATCAAGAACAGCCGAGCTGGCTGACATGGCTAATTTATTGCCGCCAAAGGTTGAGCCGTGCGAACCAGGACCAAAAACAGCGCCTAGCTGCTCCTTAGCCAGCATAGCTCCAGCAGGAACACCATTAGCTAAACCTTTTGCCAGAGTAAAAATATCCGGCTCAATGCCATAGTGTTGGAAAGAATAGAGTTTCCCAGTCCGCCCCATCCCTGTTTGCACTTCATCCACAATAAGCAAAAGATCCTTTTTTTGGCAATAGTCAGCAAGTGCCGTCACAAAATCCTGCTTAGCGGGTACAATACCAGATTCACCTTGAACAAGTTCCAGCATAACAGCAGCCGTATTTTCTGTGACTAAATCTTTCACACTGTCCAAATCATTGAAAATAGCATAATGAAAATGCGGTACAAGATCACCAAAACCAGTTTTAATTTTTTCTTGACCAGTTGCTGACATGGAGCCAAACGTTCTGCCATGAAAAGAATTCTGAAAGGTGATAATATCCTGCTTAGCTCTTGCCTTACGGGCAAGTTTAATAGCTGCTTCATTAGCTTCTGCACCGCTATTGCAAAAGAAGGCTAAGTAATCTTTATCACCGATTAATTTAGCAGCAACTGCTTCTTGTAAACTGTTTTGATAAAGATTAGGAGTGTGCCAGATTTGCTCAGCTTGTTTTTGCAAAGCAGCTTGAACCTGCGGATGAAATCCCAGATTCGTCACACCAATACCTGTTGAAAAATCTAAGTATTTTTTCCCCTGTTTATCAAAAAGGTCATTTCCCTCTGCTTTGACAAATTCGATAGCCCCTCTTTGATAATTTTGAAATAATTGACTCATAAACCAATACCAAAAAACGAATAGAAAGCCGGAAAACATTAAGAAAGAAAGTCCTCAAAAAACTGTTATAAGGCCATTTTATGAGCCTACTTTATCTCTTACCTAAATCTCTGGCTTTTTCTGTCCGAATCCAAGTCCTTTCTGTTAATCTTCTGCGATAATCGTACCTGTCTGCAGATTATCCCCTATTAAAACCTGTCTTACCCCTGCTTTTACTGTTTTCACAGCACTTTCAACTTTAGGGATCATTCCGCCTGTTATCACACCGGCCTTCATTTTTTCCTGAATGTGTTTAATTTTTAATAGATCCAGTACAGATCCATTTTCCAAAATACCTTTAACATCGGTCATCAGAATCAATTTATCAGCTGTCAGGGCTGCCGCTGCTGCTGTTGCCAGATAATCAGCATTGATATTAAGCATTTTTCCCTCTTTTGAATAGCCTAAAGAAGCAAGGATAGGAACCAATCCATCATTAAGCAAAGCTTTTAAAACTGTTTCATCTATGCTTGTCACATCTCCGACATAACCATATGTCTTTTTATCCAGAAAATCAGCCCTTACTGTATTTTTTATTTCTGTCCGTAATTGTTTACTGGCCACACCAGCTTGAGTCAATTTATCCTGCAAATGCTTCCCAACAAGATCAAGAAGGGCACGGCTAACCAAAACCATATCTTCTTTGCTTGTGACGCGCAGGCCATTGATTTTTTTGATTGGCAGCTGATTTTCTTTCATCAGTTTATTAATGGCAAAGCCGCCTCCATGCACAATAACAAGATGCTTGCCAGCTTCCTGCCAGTTCTTAATCTGACTAAGAAAATCCGCACCCAGCTGCTGACTAGCAACTCCTCCGATCTTAATAACAATAATATCTTTCATTCCTTTTCCTTTACTAATCGCTTAGCGGCTAAGTCCGATAGAGGGCATTTATTTTGACATAATCATAAGACAAATCACAACCCCAGGCCTTACCAGTACTTTCTCCTGCATGCAAATCTATAACAATTTTAATCGTATCGGCCTGCATGACATCCTGCATATCTTCTTCATCAAATGTGACAGGGCTGGAAGTTAGCATGACTGGAATATCTGCCAAATAAATATCAATATTATCTACGGGAAGATCAATATCGGCATAACCGACAGCTGCTAAAATGCGTCCCCAATTGGGATCCTCGCCAAAAATGGCTGTTTTGACAAGGCTAGAGCCAACAACACTTTTAGCCAACATACGAGCATCTAAACTATTGGGAGCATTAAGCATCTCAACTTCAATCAGTTTAGTCGCTCCTTCGCCGTCTTTAGCAATTTTCTTAGCCAGTTCTTGCATTACAAAATGAAGCATGGCTGAAAATTTCTCAAACTCTGCCGTATTTGGCAGTATTTCCTTATTTAAGCTACAGCCATTAGAGAGGACAAGGACCATATCATTTGTCGAAGTATCACCATCTACTGTAATTTGATTAAAGGTGGTCTCAACATTTTGACTGAGAGCCAGCTGCAGTGTCTTACTTGAAATATTAGCATCACAGGTAATAAAGGCTAACATAGTTGCCATATTGGGATGAATCATTCCAGAACCTTTGGCAACTCCTGCCATGGTCACCTCATCACGTCCAAACTGCTCTGTGACAGCCACTGTTTTAACGGCGGTATCTGTTGTCAAAATGGCTTTGGCAAAATCATCTGAATTGCCATTAACAACCAATTTAGCAAGTCCTTTCTGTAAAACATCCATAGGCAATAGGCTACCTATAACTCCTGTTGAGGCAATGCCAACCAAGTCAGGATCAATCTGTAGCTTATCTGCTGTCCATTTTTGCATGCTAACAGCATCTTCCATTCCCTGACTGCCCGTACAAGAGTTCGCGACACCTGAATTGACAACAACAGCCTGCATTTTTTGAGCTTTTTTCATAGACTCTCTGCTAACAATCAGCGGTGCAGCTATCACCTTGTTAGTAGTGTAAACGCCGGCAACACTGGCTGGCTTTTCGGATACAATCCAGCCAAAGTCTAATTTCCTTTTTTTAAAACCAGCATGTAAACCATCTGCTGAAAAGCCAAGCGGACTGGCAATATTTCCCTTGATTACTTTCATATCTTCTCTTCCTCTTTTTGTCTGTTCTTACAAGCTTTAAATCAGAGATAGCTAGGTGTCATCAGAAAACCTGCTGTCTCATCCCATCCCATCATTAAGTTGAGGTTTTGCACTGCCTGACCGGCTGCTCCCTTAACCAGATTGTCAATAACTGAAATAACCGTTAACACATTGGTTACTGGATTATAGGCAAAGCCAATATCACAAAAATTTGACCCAATGACATTATGCAATTCCGGTAAGTCCTGCTGCAAACGGACAAAGGGTTTATCTGCATAACAGGCATGGTAGATCTTAGCTATTTCATCACTTGATAAAACACTTTTTAATGTGACATAGCAAGTTGCCATGATGCCGCGGTTGACTGGCAAGAGCGAAGTTGAAAACTGGATATGCTGCAGACTGCTGTCAAACAGTTTCAGCTCCTCTACAATTTCTGGAATATGCTGGTGATGATTTAATTTATAGGTTACATAATTATCATGAACATTAACAAAATGACTGGACTCAGATAAAGCCTTACCTGCTCCTGTTAAGCCAGATTTAGCATCTACAATAATAGTATCCAAATCAATAACACCTGCTTTGATTAATGGTATTAAAGCTAATTCTGTCGCTGTGGCATAGCAGCCTGGATTAGCAATGAATTTTTTTCCTTTAATATCTGTCCATTCAGCTACAGAATAGGTAAATTTATTCAGATTGTCCTGACTGGCAGGTTCTTTTTTATACCACTTTGCATAAGTATTCGCAGACAAACGGTGATCGCCAGAAATGTCCAGTACTGGAAAATCAGCTGCAACAAAGTCTTTAGCCAACTCTTTGGCGACACCGCTGGGTGTTGCAAAGATAACCAAATCTGATTGGGCCATAATAGCTTGACTGTCAAAACTTTCAATTGTCAAGTCACAAACCCCCAGTAAATAAGGGTATCGATCTGAAAGCCGCCCACCGACTTCTTTAACAGCATAAATAGAAGCGATATCAACATGTGGATGCTGATGCAAAATTTTGACCAACTCCAGACCGCTATATCCTGTTATACCGACAATTGAAACTTTCATACTTATTCACTTCCTTTATCAAGTTGTTGCTTATTTTATCGTATATTTATTCATAAGTCAAGCAAATAATGAATAAAATACAAAAAAGAAAATGGGACGGCCAAATCAATCATTCAAAGAATGTGATTTGTCAGCAAATTTTAGTTTTTAGTTGCTGACCTAAAACAGTTCACAGGACTGTTTTAACTTTCACCCCCGCACAGCTGAATAGGGCTGTAAGGGGTGATTGATCAGTTAAATAGTGCCTACTTAAATAGCAGTTCATTAGGTTCTTAGCACCAATGAACTGCTGCAGAGGGAAATTCCAGACTGACTAAAGTCAACAGAAATTCTCCCAACTGCTGTGTCTTACAAATAGCTTAGAAAAAATCAAACGAGGCCAAGGACTTTTGTCCCAGGCCTCTTCTGTTATTAAGATAATAACTATTTTTCATTTCAAAACTATAAATGAGACATAAAATACAGTAAATAAATAGTCAGACTATAAACTTATATCTTAGTCAGCGGTAAGATGACCTCAACCCTGCCAGCAGCCGTTTTAAGATCATTGGATAAGTTTAGGCTTCCTTCATGTAAACGAATGATATTATCTGCAATAGTTAGACCAAGACCGCTGTGATTGCGGTTGTGACGGCTAGTGTCATCTTGGAAAAATTGATAGGTCGCTTTTTCTAAAGCCTCTCTTGAAAAACCTTGGCCGCTGTCAAGACAGGTAAAATGAAACAGATCATCTTTCAGATGACAGGTTAATTGCAGCTGACCGCCTTTGGGACTGTGCTCCACTGCATTGGATATAATATTCATCAAGGCACGTTTCAGCAAATCCTTATCCCAATAAGCAGTAAGTTGATTATCAGACAAATCATTGAAAAATTGAACCTTTATATCTTTCCTTGCAGCAAGGGCTTGACTATTTTGGGATAATTCTTCCAAAAAGGCTGCAACCTTTATTTTTTCAGGATGGAAATCTTGTAATTGGCTGTTTTTAGCTAAATAGGACAATTGCTGAAGGTAAGTTTCCACCTGTCCAATGTTCTTCAAACTGTACTGAATGAATTCCTGCTGCTGTCCAGACAAGCTTGTGCTGTTTAGCAATTCAGTATTGCCGCGAATGACAGTTAAGGGGGTCTTAATGTCATGTGTTAGGGCAGCTATTTGGTTCTGCTTTTCCTGCTCCAATTGCCAGCTGTGCATCAAAGAATCCCTCAAGGCCACGCGCATGCTGTCAAGACTTGTCAGCACCTGATTGAACTCTTTGATGTTTGAAGAACCAACAGTAAAGTCCAAGTCCTGATCTGCTATTTGCCCCGTTGCCGTTAAAATCGGGGCCAGCTGCCGCTGCAAACTGCGGGCAAAGTAAAGAGTGACTAGTATAAAAATCAGTAAATTGATCAAGGTAAAAATAATAATAACTATAACTTGAGCACTTGGCAGATAGCGATTCATCCAAGATAAACGATAACGGCTGACCAATTGATAATTCACTAGCAGCAAGCCATCCTGACGCTCAATGGTCATAAAGTAACCATAAGTGTTATGATCAACTTCCTTGCCTTTACTAACACGCAAAGCGGCTGCTTCTAACTTCGAAGACATATTGCTTTTTTTAACCTTACCATCCTTATTCAAAAAGACGTAATGGCTTTCTTTGGGCAATAACCGTGCTTGAAAACTGCTTGTTTGCTCCAACTGCTGCTTTTGTTTCAATAAGCGTTGTTCCGTCTGGTTGGCCGGAATAAGCAATCCGCTGTCAGAAGCTCTGTTGAAAGCTAACAGGACTAGTGCTGAGACAAGCAAGCAGGCTACGATGATAGTTAAAAAGTAAGTCCCAAAAACAACTTTTAGAGAAGGTAAGGATCTTCTTATTGCCATTTATAACCAATCCCCCAGACTGTTTTAATCGGATCTAGATTAACATTTCTAAATTTAGCACGAATATTTTTGATGTGTTCTGCAACAGCAGCAGGTGTCCCGCGTTCTTCATAACCATATAAATCATCATAAAGTTGATCTTTTGAAAAGACCTGACCGCGATGTTTCGCCAGCTGTTCACAAAGTTCATATTCTGACTTTGTTAAATCAAGCTTCTTCTCATTGACAGTAATCTGTTTAGCAGAAAGATCAAAACGGATATTCTCTAAAACCAGACTAGCATGATGCTCACGCCTTTCTCTACGCAGGTGTGCATGAATACGTGCCAGCAGTTCCTCCACACCAAAGGGTTTGCAAATATAATCGTCAGCTCCATAGCTAAGTCCCGTGACAATATCTGCTTCCTGCGACTTGGCGGTCAGAAAAAGAATGGGGCAGTCCACTAAATGGCGAATTTCCTGACAAAAGCTGAGACCATCCACATCCGGCATCATAATATCCAGCAAAATCAAGTCATAGCGTGCTAATTTCGATCGGTCAACCTGCTTGGCCTGCATAAAGGTATCAACCAAATAGTTTTGCAGCTGTAAGGTATTTTTGATTAAAGTTAGAATATCTTCTTCATCATCAATTACTAAAATACGTGTCATCGTTCTTCCTTTTTTTATCTATTACATGTATCATCATATCATCTATAGAGTAATACTGACAAGCCATAAAGCAAATAAATATGAAGCGGATAGAAAACATAAAAGAGATACTTACTGCCTTTACCGCGCTTGCCATTGTACATAAGCATAAGCGGTGCGGCGAAAATCTCTAACCATTCAAAATAAGAAGAAAAGAGACCATGAACTGTTAGGGGAACACCTGCTAGGACGATCTGGCCCAAATCAACTATCAAAGAAGCGATCACAAAAGCCATAACTTCTTTTTTTATATTTTTGCGGCAGAGATACATGGCAATCCCTACAATCAAGGTAGCCGTTCCGCCATCTACAATTGAAAAATGCAAAGGCAAGGCAGTGGAATTCAGCAGATTAAGGCAAAACAGCCCCATTTGATTGCCAGAAGTCAGGAAAATACGATAGAAAGGCATAAAAAGAAAAGGGAGAATAATTGGAAACAAGAAAGTGGTAAGTCCTTTTAAATAGCGCCTTTCTTTAATCCAAGCCAATCCCTGCAAGGCAACCAGTAAAATAGCAAAAGAAGACAGCATCATATTTTGCGGAAAAAAGCCATCTCCTCGCACCAAAGGATGCAGGATATTAGAAAAGCCAAACCGAATCAAGCCCATTAAAACAGCTAAACCGTAAATCTTTAGAAAATACTTCTTGCGATCATGTGTATGAGTAAAGCCTTCAATAATAGCAAATAAGAATAAAGGAGCTGCAATCCTCCCTATTTGTGCAAACCATAAAGGAATTTTACCTGTGTATTCAAAAAAGTAATGGATATGATCCAATAACATCGCACCTAAAGCAATGTATTTAAGCTGAAAACCTGTTAAACCTTTTACTTTTGTCATTATAGATCTCCTTTTGCTATGACATAAATTTTAATTCTAATCATTCAATTAGCAAATTATCACAAAGCGGACACATTAAAAGCCGATAAGAGTTCAAGTCCTACTGATTTTTTCTAAATTTTATTCGCCATCACTTCGCCCCTGCCATCTGTCAAACCAAATCAGACTAAGAAACAGGCCAAGTAAAGTTGCTGAAAAAGCTATCTCTGACCAAAGAAGAATTTGCTGTGCAAAAATAGGATTTTGATCTGGATGCTGCCACATATCAAACAAGGTCACCATTAAGCGTGCTGGCCAAGCACAAGGAAGAAATTGCCAAATACCGTCGCCGAAACCTGTTAGCAGCAGAGCCGAAACCAAAACTTCAAAGATACCTAAACCAATCGTTGCGCCATTGCCAAATAAAAAAGCAACCATTAGATGACATAAATACAGGAAAGCTGTGGAGCTTACCAGAAAAACGCCAGCATAAATGTAAAAGGCAAAATAACCTGTCTTGGCAGGATACAAGAGGGCAAAGACAGCAATAGCTAAGCAAACAGCAATGATTTCCAGCATGATCAGGCTGATAAGTTTGATCAAATAAAGCCTTTTTCGTTGACCATTTGCTAAGACAGTCTGAAAGCGATTAGCTTTCGCCTCTAATTCAGCAGCTTTACCGCAAATAATAGCAATGACTAACGGAAAAGCAATCCCCAGCACTTGGAAGTAACCACTCGTCACACCCTCCCAAGAATAAGCAGGCGTCACCAGACCAAAAACAGCAACTAAGACAGCAATGCCAACCGGTAAAATCAAATGTATCCAAGGCAAAAAGGTACGACGATATTTTAAAAATTCTGCCCAAATGAGTTTAAGCATTAGTTAACCTCCTGTTTTTCAAACCATAAGGCTGTTAACCAAGTCAGTCCCACAAATAAAATAAGAGCCAGTATTAAACTGAGCATAATGCTCCAGTAGCTGGTTGCTAATAGCGGTGCCGCAGCTTCTGAACCAGCTTTCAGCCCATTGGGATATATTGTCATAATGGGGACCATCAATCGTATTCCCCAAGAATAAGGACACAGCAACCAATAAGCAGTTGTCGACAAAGTAACTCCTAAGATAATATGAGCTGTGAAATTGACTAGCAAGGTGACAATGAAGCCCCATTTTTTTGCCAGCCATAAACAAAACGGGAGCTGCCAAAGGACACTGAGCCATAAAACCATAGAAGCAAGAAGCATTTGGCTAATAGGATAAGTTTCTCCAGCGTTAGGAAAAACAAAGTATTTCAACAAGACTAAGATAAAACAATGCAAGAAACTGGTCAGGATCAAATAATAAGCCAAAGCCATAATCTGACACATCCAAAATTTTCTTAAGGAAATTGGCAAAGGAAATACTGCCCGATAACGCAGCTTTTTTTCTTCGTAAGTATTCATTAAAGCAGCAAATAAGGTCAGCAGCCCTGGTAAAATAATGATATACCACCAGTTATAAGCATTTATAATAAAATATTGAGGCACCATAAAACTGCATATAATCACTAATATAGGGGCAAAAACGAGCAGCTTCTTTGCCATCGTCCGCTTCAATTTTAATCGTTCTGCCTGAAACATTCCCATCATTCTTACTCACCTCCTCGATACTTCATAACTACTTCAGTAAAGAGTTTTTCTAAGTCTTCACCTTGGTGAATCCTATCTTGATAACCCAGCACGCCATTGGCAATAATCCCAATGTGATCCGCTGTCATCTGAATCTCAGATAAGATATGGCTGGAAATGATAACTGTAATCCCCTGTTCAGGAAAAGAACGAATGAGCTCACGCAGTTCCTGAATACCAATAGGATCAAGGCCATTAGTTGGTTCATCTAAAATCAAGAGCTTAGGTGAATTTAAAAGTGCAATGGCAATACCCAGACGTTGCTTCATGCCCATAGAAAATTGTCCGGCTCTTTTTTTATCGGTATTGGTTAAGTCCACTATTTTTAAAACCTCATCAATACGACTGTCGGGTAAGCCCAGCATCAGGGTGCCTACCTTTAAATTTTCACGCGCAGTCAGATTTTCATAAAGCGGCGGTGATTCAATCAAGGCCCCGATATTTTCTAAATCTTTGCGGCTCCATTCGTGTCCATCAATAAGAATTTGGCCAGATGTTTTTCTCAGCATCCCTGTAACCATTTTAAGTGTTGTTGACTTACCAGAACCATTAGGTCCTAACAGACCATAAATGGAATGACGCTCCACTTTCAAGTTTAGTTGGTTAACCGCTGTTTGTTTACCAAACTGCTTGGTTAAATTTTTCGTTTCTAGCATATAATCCATTATACTAACCTCCTTATATAAGATACAAAGGGACGGTTCGCTTTAGCGAAAATTTTCGACAGAAAAGCAGAAGGTTATCCGGAAATCCCAATTCCCGAGACAAGCTGTCTTTTTCTCGATGCTTTTAGCCCGTGTTCAGTTGCCCAATGTTAGTGTTGCGAGATAAATCTCCAGGTCACTAAAGGAAAAAGTCTATAGACGTCTTCTACATTGCGCATTAATTCGTATCCCATCGTTTATATTAATTATAAAAAACAAATTTAAGGATTTTATAAGGATCAGTTAAAAAATAACAGTTTGTTTTAGATTCATAACTTATTTTTATAGCTCAGCATAATTTTTTCTAATTATACAAAATACTATTTGGAAACTATAATGAAAGATAAGAAAGGAGTTGGTCATTTGAAAACATTAAAGGATTATTATCGCCTTTTCTTTGCCAGCAATGCTATTTTACTGACGATTTTAGCACAGATCCTCATTCCTAAGTCTGCTCTTAGTTTTACTAAAACGCAGTCTTGGTATTTGTATTTTCTTTGGATTTCTTTTGCTCTTTCGCTTGCAGCAGCTCTTTTTAGCATGGCTGTTCGAAAGAAAGGGCGGTTCTTTCATAAGAGTTATTTTATCGGTGCCAGCTATTTAGCACTGGCTGTTTATAATCTTGCTACTGAAAAACTCAGCCTGCTGCCTGAAATTTTCTTTCCTAGCCCCAATAGAATTCTAGAGGTTTTTGTCAAAAATGGCCCTTTCATCTTAAAGTGTGATCTCTTTTCTTTACGACTGCTGGCTATTTCATGGGCTATCGGAATTGCCCTGGGCTTACTAACAGGTATTCTAGTTGGCTGGTTTACCTCCTTTAATTACTGGTTAGATCCTATTGTTAAAATTTTAGGACCCATTCCGTCTACAGCTTTTGTTCCTCTGGCTTTAACAGCCTTTCCTACAAGTTTTGCGGCTAGTATTTTTTTGATCAGTCTTTCGGTCTGGTTCCCGGTGACCATTCTAACTAACTCTGGTGTTCAAAATGTTAAAAAAACCTACTTTGAAGTTGCTGATACCTTAGGAGCATCAACCTTTCAAAAGATCATTCATGTTGCCTTTCCAGCCAGTCTGCCTAATATTTTCGTTGGTATTTTTAATGGTGCTTGTACAAGTTTCATCACCCTAATGACAGCAGAAATGTTAGGAGTGAAATACGGTATCGGCTGGTATATTAACTGGCAGAGAGAAGTTTTAGGCTATGCCAATGTCTATGCTGGTCTGATTACTATTGCCATTACTTTTAGCTTGATTATCACACTTCTTTTCAAGATTCGTGACAAATTACTCTCATGGCAGAAAGGATTCATAAAATGGTAGGATATCTCAAACTTCATCAGATTCAAAAAATATTCAAAGCAACAGATGCCAGACATCAAGACATTGAAGCTTTACACCAGATTAATGCAGAAATTCAGCCTGGGGAATTTATTTCACTTGTCGGCCCTTCAGGCAGCGGAAAAACAACCCTGCTGCGTATTATTTCGGGCTTGGAGGAAGCTAGCCAAGGTGAAGCGAGTTTGGATGGACAGACGATTACCAAACCCTCGCGAAAACTCGGTTTTGTCTTTCAGGAAGCAACCCTTTTCCCTTGGCTGACTGTTTATGATAACATCGCTTTGGGCTTAAAGCTGAATAAAGAAAAAGAAAAACTGACAGAAGTCGAAGAATATATTGATTTAGTTGGACTAAAGGGATTTGAAAAAGCTTATCCTCATAATTTATCCGGCGGCATGCAGCAGCGCGTTAACATCGCTAGGGCACTGATTAACCGACCTGATATCCTCTTGCTTGATGAACCTTTTGGTGCCTTAGATGCCTTCACCAGAAGCAAAATGCAGACTGAACTAATTGATATTTGGCAAAAACGCCAAATCACCATGATTATGGTTACTCATGATGTCGAAGAAGCTGTCTTTCTCTCTGATCGCGTGTTTGCCATGACACCAAGACCAGCTGTTATCAAAAAAATTATTTCGGTTGATCTGGAAAAGCCTAGAGAAAGAGATTCACAAAACTTTATTGCTGTAAAAGAAAAAATATTACATACTTTAAACTTTTAAAGAAAAGAGGAAACCTTTATGAAAAAATACTTAACCCCAAAATTTTTCGGACTTGGACTGATGCTGCTTACCCTATCTGTAGGCTTGGCAGCCTGCTCAAATTCCTCTTCTTCGACATCCAAAAACTATGATGCTTCAGAAAAAGATCCTTACGTCCTAAAAATCTCTGAAAATTCCGATCTTTGCGGTGCCCCACAGCAAATAGCTGTTGAAAAAGGCTTCTTTAGGGAGGTTGGTTTAAAATATAAGGTCGTTAAAATTGGGCAGGATACTTCTAACCTGGATGCTCTCAATGCTGGCAAAATTGATGCCTCCAATTCCTTGATGGCAAGTATTATCCAGCCTTTAGCCAACGGTGCTAAATTAAAAATCACAACTGGCCTTCATACCGGCTGTCTGCAGCTATTAACGAAAGATGGTAAAATCAAATCTGCTGCTGATCTAAAGGGTAAGAAAATCGGAGTGACTGCTGTTGCAGGCAGTCCTGCCATTTTTGCCAAGCGTGTTTTGGCGAAGTCCGGCTTAAAAGTCTCTGACGATAAAGGTGATGTTAGCTTTGTTACTTACCAAAGCGATCAGTTAGGTCAGGTTTTAGATAAAGGCGAAGTTGATGCTATTGCCCTGGGCGATCCAGACACCGAAGTTTTGAAAAAACAGTATCACTTTAAAACACTTGCCAATTCATCAACTGACAAGGGATTCAAAGATGAATACTGCTGTGTTGCCTATGTGTCAAACGATATAGCCAAAAAACACCCCGCCGTCACTGCTAAATATACTCTTGCTATGCAAAAAGCGACCAACTGGATTCAAAAACATAAAGAGCAAACTGCTGCTATTCAATTAGATAAAAACTATGTTGCTGGAAATAAAGACAGCAACCTTACCAGTTTAAACAGTTATACTTTTAAACCCAGCTATTCTGGTGCTTATGATAGTTTCGATACTGTAGCTAGTGATTTACGGAAAATTGGTATTCTATCTGATGATGTTGATCTCAAAGCCTTAAGGACAAACTCCTTCTTAAAAGTTAAAGATGTGAAATAGTATAGTCACAAAAACCTATCCAGCCATTTAGAAACCATCACCTTTACAGAAATAATACTCAATGAACTCAAATCACATAACAAAAACGCATGAAATGGTTATCATCATTTCATGCGTTTTCTAATATTTACTATTATAATAATTACAAATGTTCACCTACTGCTGCGAGTAAGTCAGCAATCTTATTTGCATCTGAACCACCTGCCATGGCCATATCTGCCTTACCGCCGCCTCGGCCTGAGACGATTGGAGCCAAAGTCTTGATGAGATTGCCAGCGTGAACGTCTTTAGACTTGCTAGCCACAAGAACATTCACTTTTTCACCAATGCTGGCAACTAAAACAAGAACATCAGAGTAATCTTTTTGCTTCCACTTATCAGCAAAAGTACGCAGCGCTCCTGCATCAGCAGCTTCTACTTGACTGGCAATATAGCGTAGTCCGGCTGCTTCCTTAACATCTTTAAAGATATCATCAGCTGCAGCTGCGGCTGCTTTTTCTTTGAGCTCTGTATTTTCCTTCTGCAGTTTATGCAACTGCTCTTGCAGCGAAACCACTTTACTAGCAACTTGGCTCATTTGAGGTGCCTTGATAGTTGCAGCAATTTCTTTGAGCGCATCTTCTTCCTGACGGTAGGCTTTAAAGGCTTCCTTACTCGTCACTGCTAGGATTCGGCGAGTTCCTGAGCCAATACCCTCTTCTTTGACAATCTTAAAAAGTCCAATTTCAGACGTATTCTTAAGATGAGTACCGCCGCAAAGTTCAACGGAATAGTCTCCAATAGACACCACACGGACATTTTTTCCATACTTTTCACCAAAGAGAGCCATAGCCCCCATCCGTTTAGCGGTATCAAGGTCTGTCTCAATGGTTGTTACAGGAATAGCCTTCCAGATTTGTTCATTAACTTCCTCTTCAATACGACGGAGTTCTTCTGGCCCTACAGCTTCAAAATGGGTAAAGTCAAAGCGTAAAAATTCCGTTTCATTGAGAGACCCTGCTTGAGTAGCATGCTTGCCAATAACATTGTGAAGAGCAGCATGGAGCAAATGAGTAGCAGTGTGATTCTTCATGACCCGATTGCGGCGCTCATGATCAATTTCCAGGTGATAAACCCTTCCTACTGATAAGCTGGCCAAGACATCAACTGTATGAAGAGCTTGACCGTTTGGTGCTTTTTGCACATCTGTTACACGGGCAACGATATCCCCTTTGTCGTTCTTGATGACACCGCGGTCAGCTACCTGTCCCCCCATTTCAGCATAAAAAGGAGTTTCTGCAAAAACAAGTAAGGCCTGGCCTTCTGAAACAGCTTCTGTACGTTCATTGTCTGCAATGATGACTGACAGATTGCTGTCAAGTGCTTCTTTTTCATAGCTAAAGACGGATTTTTCTGTGATACTTGATAGGGTTTCATTTTGCATACCCATTGAACCACCTTTAACAACGCTGGCACGGGCACGCTCTTGCTGTTCTTTCATAGCAGCTTGAAAACCTGCATGGTCAATCTTAAAGCCTTGGTCTTCAGCTAATTCTTCAGTCAATTCAACTGGGAAACCATAGGTATCGTAGAGTTTAAAGATGGCTTGCCCATCAAGCCTATCTTTACCAGCAGATTTTAAATCAGTCAAAAGCTGATCTAACATGCTTGAGCCCGCATCAATGGTTCGCGCAAAGGTTTCTTCCTCACGTTTGATGATTTTTTCAATAAAATCTTGCTTTTCAAGCACTTCTGGATAATAAGACTCCATAATCTTGCCCACAGTTGGTACCAACTGATATAAGAAGGGCTTATTGATACCCAGACGGCGGCCATGCATAACGGCACGGCGAAGCAGGCGGCGAAGGACGTAGCCTCGGCCTTCATTACCAGGCAGAGCACCATCGCCAACAGCAAATGAAAGAGAGCGGATATGGTCTGCAATGACCTTAAAGCTCATATTGTCGCCATCTGGATCATAAGTCTTACCAGATAATTTTTCAATCTCACGAATAATGGGCATAAAGAGATCGGTTTCAAAGTTTGTTTTTGCCCCTTGCATAACCGCAACCAAGCGCTCCAAACCAGCACCCGTATCAATATTTTTATGAGGCAGTTCCTTGTATTTAGAACGCGGCACAGCTGGATCAGCATTAAATTGCGAAAGCACGATATTCCAAATTTCAATGTAACGATCGTTTTCAATATCTTCTTCCAAGAGACGCACACCAATATGATCAGGATCGAAGTCTTCCCCGCGGTCAAAGAAAATTTCTGTATCTGGTCCTGAAGGCCCGGCACCAATTTCCCAGAAGTTGTCCTCAATAGGGATCAGATGGCTTGGATCAACACCGCATTCAAGCCAACGATTGTAAGAATCCTTATCATCTGGGTAATAGGTCATATACAGTTTATCTTTTGGTAAATCAAACCACTCAGGACTTGTTAGAAGTTCAAAGCCCCATTTGATAGCATCATCACGGAAATAATCTCCCACTGAAAAATTCCCCAGCATCTCAAACATAGTATGGTGGCGAGCAGTCTTGCCGACATTTTCAATATCATTGGTACGAATAGCTTTTTGTGCATTAGTCAGCCGTGGATTTTCAGGAATAACGGATCCATCAAAATATTTTTTCAGCGTTGCAACGCCTGAGTTGATCCATAAAAGTGTCGGATCATTGACAGGAACTAAGTTAGCTGATGGTTCAACAGCATGGCCTTTTGATTTCCAAAAATCCAACCACATTTGACGAACTTGTGCACTGGTTAATTGTTTCATTTATTTGTTAGTCCTTTTCCATTGTTTTATTCTAATTAGTTATCGGCCGCTGCTATTGGCACTGTGTTCTATTTCTTTGACATAATCAATAGCAATGACCAATGAGATGACGAGATCAGCATACTGGTCATCATAGACTTCAATATTATAGGTAGAAGTCATCCGAAGCCATTCTTGAGAAATCTTGGCAACTGTCTGACCATTTTGACTAAGGGTAAAATTCATATTCCAGAAATCACCTTGAATTTTCATGCCCAGACCTTCAATAGTGTAATGAGGCTTAAAAAATGACAGGTCTTTTTTTAAGGAAAATGAAGAGCCGTTATTTAGACTGACATAAAATTTAGGGAGAAGAGACCAAGTCTTCTTTTGAATGTGACTGATCTGACTGCCTTGCATGTCGTAAATGGTAAATGTTTTAGGAATTTGCATAAAACTCCCCGCTACTTCATAAGAGGGTATACCCGCCTCATCTGTAATCGTAAATTTACCACCGAGTGACCACATTTTTTGTTTGATCCGAAAATTCTTCATCGTCTTTCTTTCTCCTCAAAAAAAGAAGTCCACTGTAAGAAGGGCGAAAAACCGCGGTACCACCTTCATTCAATGAACTTGTCATTCTTATTATCTTATTCTATTGACTAATCAAGCAGCAAGATTTTTTGATTTGCATAGCTCACATCAACCGCTATTTTTCTGAAGCAAATAGTCTTTAAAAATCTATTCTTGATAGAAATCATTATACTGTCTTTTCTTATATCCGTCAATTGTTTAAAGCAATCATTCTGCCGCTGTTGTCTGGGAATCAGTGCTTGCTTCAGTAGTCTTATCAGAGTTTGCAGTTGTTGCCTCACTCTTAGTCGTTGTTGTACTAGCAGATGTATCTGCCGCTTTAGCATATCTGGTGATAATATCATTCATCGTTTTATCTTTCACCTTAACATTGGCTTTTTTGAAAGCTTTACCAATGACGGCATTTCGGAAAGTCGCATTATTGATTTTTTGATTGAGGATAATCTCTTTGAGACGACTCTTATAGGCCTTCCAATTAGCATTTTTATCAGCTTTGGAGGTTACCTTGATGATATAGTAGAGTGATTTTTGCTGACCTTGCTGTAAACTTTGATAATCAGCTGTTGTAATCAGATCCGAAACCTCTCCTTTTTTCAGACTGAAAGCTGCCTTAGAAACGGCATCTGGAATATTGGTAGAACCAGAATCAAAAGTATATTCCGTCTTCTTTGTTTTACTGTTATCTTTTGCCAGCTTTTCAAAATCAGCACCGTCAGCTTTAGCTTGATCTAAAACAGATTTTGCCTTAGATTCATCATCCATTTGAATAAGCTGAACCGTAACTTCTGGATTATAGTCCTTATAGGCAGACTTATAATTTGCTGTTGTTAATTCTTTTTGTGCTTCTTGTTTGGAAGCATATTCTACTAATTTTTCAGCACGGATATATTGCTTATAAGTCTCTTTTGTGTAATTTTGCTGAGAAATAGCTGATAAAAAGTTCTTCTCACCGCCATAAGACTTAACAGTATTATTATAGGCTTCTTCAACTTGCTTATCGCTTACTTTGCCTTTATACTGTTTTTCAAAAACACGCGAGATTAGAATATTTAAAGTCGTCTGCTGAGCAGTAGGCGTTCCCTTTAGCTGATCATAGATGTCACCTACTGTCACAGTGTCACCTTTCATCGTAACAATCTTACTGCTTTCTGATGTCTTTGAACAAGCTGCCAGGGTCACAACCGATAGTAAAGTCAGCAACCCTGCAGCAATCGTACGTTTTTTCATGTAATAATAAACTCCTTTTTGTCATTAACTCTTTCATTATAACATAATATCTTAAAAATGACTTAATCAGTCAAAGTGATTTCAGAATTGTTTTTACGGATAACTAACAGCCCATCTCCAAGAGGAAGCAAACTAGCTGTCAAGCCAGGATTTTTAAGAGTAGCATCAAGCAAACGATGAAGACCGCGGTAAATGGCTCTTTGATTTCTATGTACCTTTTCAATAGTTTTGACAAGATCACCGCCTTGAAAAATATCATCTATAAAAATAACTCCGCCAACTTCTAAGTGTTTCAAAACCTGCGGAAGAAACACAATGTATTTTGCTTTAGCAGAATCCATAAAAACAAAATCATAAGTCTCATCCAGTTGATTCAGTAAGTCTGCAGCATCTCCTTCGAGCAGGGTAATTTGTCTTCTTTGATCATATTCTCTAAAATTTTTTTGAGCTAAGGCAATCATTTCAGGATTACGATCAATCGTTGTGATCTTAGAGCAAGGAGCACTCTCAGCCATTAAAAGAGCTGAAAAGCCAATAGCTGTTCCTATTTCCAAAATCTTTTTTGGCTGCATTGTTTGGAGAAAAAAGCGAAAATAAGAAACTGTTTCAGAAGGAATGATAGGAATATTTTCTTCATCAGCAAACTTTTCCAGCTCTTTAAGAAAGCCCTCATTTTCCTTTTGCTCATGGCGCAGGTAGTAAAGGATATCTTCATTAATAATAGGGCGTCGCATATTGTGATTCGCATTTTTACTATAAGATTTAACCATAATGCCATTATAACAAAAATTCCTCAACCCGGGTTAAGAGTTTAAGGAATAATAGTGACTTTTAAAAATCAAATAACTTGGTCAAGGATTGTAAATCCTCAATTTTCTGATTAAGATCCGAATTGGGCTGGACTAAGTTAATAGATTGAATGCCCGCATTTTCAGCAGTTTCAGCATCAAGACGTCTATCACCAATATAATAAGTCTTATCCTTGTCTAAATGATATTTCTCCAGCAAATAAAAGATTCCCTGCGGATCTGGTTTACGTTTAAAACCTGATGCACTTGTTACTACCTCAGTAAAATAAGAGTCAATCCCTAATTCTGTCAGCACAGCTTGGGCAGATGCTCCTTTATGGGTATATACAAATTGCTCAATAGCCCTATCTTTTGCCCATTGCAAGGTTTCTTTAGCAAAGGGCATCAGCTTAATTTTATCATCACGTTTAACTTGTTCTTGCATAAAGAAAGTTTTTAATTCTTTGGCAGAAAAGCTGTGCTGTTTTGCCAGTATATCCAAGAGTTTTCCAACCGATTCTTTGATAATAAAAGTCCGAATAGGTTTCGCTTGAAAATCGAAACCAAAGTGATCATAAGTAACAGCCAGTGCTTCCATAATGGCCTCATAAGAATCAATTAAAGTGCCATCTAAATCCCAAATAAAAACTGTTTGCGACATTATTTCTCCATTTCATTTTTCATTGAACAATCCCTTTTTCGACTAATTTTTCCAGCTCTATTAACCGTTCTTCAAAAACTTTAAAGGCTTGATCCAGATAGACTGAATCCGTCATATCAAGACCTGCTTTAGCAATTACATTGAGAGGATAATCTGAATTACCTGCCTTGAGATAGTCAAGGTACTTATCCTTATCTTCTTGAGCGCCGTGCACTATTTTTTGAGCTAAGAAATTAGCTGCAGCAAAGCCTGTAGCATACTGGTAAACATAAAAATTGTAATAAAAATGCGGGATTCTAGCCCATTCATATTGAATTTTGGGATTATCTTCCTTGCTTAAACCATAGTATTTTTCATTGAGATCTGCATAAAGATTATTGAGATAGTCACTAGTGAGAACTTGGCCTGCTTGATCAGCCTTATAAATGCGGTCTTCAAATTCAGCAAATTGAGTTTGGCGAAAAACCGTTCCTTTGAAATCATCAAGATAATGATTAAGAATAGCAAAACGCTGCCTATCATCTGTTACTTCTTTAAGCAAGGTCTCTGTTAAAATATTTTCATTGGTTGTTGAGGCAATCTCGGCTAGAAAAATAGAATAATCACCATAAACATAAGGCTGATTTTCACGTGTAAAGGTAGAATGCAAAGAGTGCCCTGTTTCATGAACAAGAGTAAAGAGATTATCCAAGGTATCCTGCCAATTAAGCAGCATAAAGGCATTCGTGTCATAAGAGCCGCCCGAATAAGCACCCGAACGCTTACCCTTATTAACCTGCACATCAATCCAACGTTCTCTAAAAGCACGGTGCACACGCTCAGCATAAGCTGTACCAAAAACAGCTAATACTTCTTCAGCTTTTTTCAAAGCAGCTTCATAGGTAAAGCTCATATCTGCTTCGGATAGCGGTGTATAAAGATCGTACATCTTAAGCTCATCGAGTCCTAAAATCTTTTGCCGCAGTTTGACATAACGCTGCAGCAAGGGCAAGTGTTTATTAACCGCTTCGATTAAGAGATCATAGACAGCTTCTGGAATGAAATTGGCTGCCAGGGCTGCTTCACGGGCACTGCCATAATTCCTGATTTTTGCCTGAAAATTATTGGCCTTAACATTGGTTTGCAGTGTTTTAGCATAAGTATGCTGATACTGCTCATAAATGCTGTACATAGCCTCATAAGCTTCTTTCCGAACATCACGGTTCTTAGACTCCATCAAGCTGATAAAGTTACCATGAGACAATTCAACTTTTTCTCCCATCTCATCGCTGACCCAAGGAAAAACAATATCAGCATTATCAAGAATTTCAAAGGTTTCACTGGCAGCTCCAAAAATTTCACTGGCTTCTGCCAAAAGCGCTTCTTCCTTTTGAGAAAGGACATGCTCCTTTTGTTTGAATAATTTTTCAAAGAAATGCTGATAAGGCAGCAAGTCTGGGCATTCTGTCAAAAAATCCTGATAGTTTTCTTTAGATAAAAGCATAAATTCAGGTTCATAAAAAGCAAAAGCTTGATTAAATTTAGCTGCCAAAGCTGTTGCTCTTGCTTGCAATTCCTGATAGTAACTGACCGTTGTGTCTTGGTCATTCCTCATAGAAGCATAAACATAAAGCTTTTCCAAACGACGGCTAAGAGCCAAATAAAGTTCTGTAATCTCTAACAAACTTTGACTGGAATCCAATAAATGTCCTGACTTGCCCTTGGCTGCTTCTAAGTCATCAATAAGACTTTTTTCTTCCTTTTCCCAGGCTTTATCGCTAGGAAAAACGGTGGTTAAATCCCACTGGTATTTTTCTTCAATATGACTGCGGTTATCAGACATGAACTGCTCCTTAATGATTTGTTTCTTTCATTTTATCATAAAAGGCTGGCGGATACAGTTCTTGAGTGGCTCTATTTCCTTGTTTTTGATAATATTGGAAAAAAGCAGTGCGAAAATAAATCAAATCCTGATTGATCTGACAAAATCCCCTTGAACATTGCGGCGGTCTTACCTGCGGGAAAAAATCAGCGTCTGATTGTGCTATCAGATTGCGCCCTTGTAAATAAGCGGCTTCCTGCTGACGCAGCCAATAAGGGTTCCTTGCCATAAGTTGTTTTTGAATTGCTAAACCAACTTGCCTGCGCTGCTTCACATGATAAGACATAACCGCCTGCTGGACATAGGGCAGGCGCAAAAAACTCATCATATGATGATTAAAAGAACAGGACTGGGTCTTATAATAGACCCTTCCAAATAAATCCTCATAAATCAAATACTTTAACCGCAATTCATGCTTGTGAATGTCTAATTCCCAAAGATGAAAGCCCATATTTTTCGAAAAATAAAGGAACTGCTTTTGCAAGCTGGATAAGCTCCTGCCCAGCCAAAGCTTTTCACCCAGCAGCCAAAGCACCTGATAACCATGTTTTTGATAAGCTTGCGTGCGCTCCCGCAAACGGTCTTCAGACAAGCGGGAGCACTGAACCTCCAAGGCTAACTTGTGATTAATCAGTAAATCTGCGATTTGTCCAATTCCTGCTATAATTTTTTCGATTTCAACTCTTTCTGTTTGGGACAATGACCAATAAAGTTTTGCTTTCAGGTTTAAATGTTCGGCAGATTCGTTTTCACTGTAAAATTGACAGCCTTGCAAAGAGATATGAGCAAAATGCGGACGCATAATCTTACCCTTTTTTAGCCTTACAGGCGATTGACAAACGGGACAGTAAAAATCTCCCTTTACAGGAATTTCAGTCAAAAGATTAACCAGCTTCCCATTTTTATTTCTTGCAGACAGCATCGCAAATCCCCTTCCAAGCAGATATTTAAAAAGCCTGCTCAAAGGCAGACTTTAAAAGCTAGTTCTTCCATAGTGTCAAATAAAAAATAATACAGAATCCTTTCAAAGAATATTGAACTGGCCTTTACTTACACTATTCGTAAATCCCAGTAAAAAATGATTTTTTTCAAAGTTTTTTAATTTTTAGTGTCATTACTCAAAATTAGTCTGCACTTGAAACAGTGTAATGAATGACAATAAGTCAGACTCTCGAAAATTTCTAAGTAAATATAGATTCTAAAGTATTATTATTTTTACCTAACCTTACTTTAAATGCAAAACTTGATTAATAAATTGCATGCACAATTTTTTCCAAATGCCAAGCTCCTCATAATCCAAAAATTCCGCTTGTGTATTGCTATTAATCATGGATAAGCCGTGCTCTCCTGTCGCAAACATATGAAGTTCATAAAAGACGCCATTATCTTTCAGCCGCTTGGCATACTCTAAAAGAGCCTTGTTATAGATACAATCGTCATCTTGCATGCCCCAAATAAAAGTTGGAACAGTATCTGGAGAAATGTGCTCTATGGGACTATATGCCTTCAAATTGGCTGTCGTCAATTCCTTGCCTACGACTGTTTTCAAGGCACCCATCAAAAAATCTATTTTTGGCATTGGCGACAGTTTTGTGGGTGTCTGATTATCAGGGTCGGACATCACTTGTTCATATTGGTAATTAAAATCCAATAAAGGATAGGAGAGAACTATTAAGCTTGGTTTCAAAGCTTCCCCTGGATAATCAAAATATTCTTGTAAAAAAGGCTCCTTCCAACTATTTGCCAAAGAAGCACTATGAGTAGCTCCTGCTGAGAAACCAATAAAAATAACTTTTTCAGCATCAATATTCCATTGTTGAGCATTTTCTCTAACGACTAAAAGCATTTTAGCTAAATCGTAAAGAGGCTTAGGATAGCCACTGTCTTTTCCGACCGTATAATCAAGCGTGATAGCTTGAAAGCCTTTATTAAGGAAATAAAGTGCAACGGGCTCCTTTTCCCTATCGGTTACTTTGAAGAAGCCACCGCCACCACAAATAATGACAGCTGGGCGAGGATTTTTATTTTTAATATCTGGTGTTTTTTCGATTAAGTAAGCTGTATAGGTCACTTCTGATTTTGCTTTATCTTCCCAAAGCATAGAGGTATTTATTTTCATTTTTAACAACTCCTTTCACAGATAGGATGTTCTAGGTATTAAGAATCACTTCTCACTTTAAGATAAATGATCTTATCGCCTTTTATCCTCGCTAAATCACTACCTGTCAAGGCAAGGTATGCCCCAGTTTTTCGGCGGCAAACAACCGCCCAATTTGCTCGTTGTAAGCCATCAGCCATTTCTTCAATATCCCATAAATGCTTTGATTCTGAATTTTTGTTGAAGAACTTTTCAAAAAATGGATTAATTTCTTCTCTGCCGGAATAAGTTTTACCATCATTAGCTTCTATGATAGCATTCTCTGAAAATAAATGGCAAAGTTCTGTCAATTTTCCCTTATCCTTTCCTGCTAAATCAGATAAAACAAAGTAGCGATCAAGTATGTTCATAGACATCATCCTCCGAGTATAAAATAATTGTTCGATATATATTGAACAATTGAATTATAACACTAATCATGTTACAATGCCAATGAAAATAACAAAAGGAATCTTAACAAATGAAATCACTACTGCATCCCTCTTTAGATACTATCACTGTTGAACAGGTTTTGTATGCCTTAAGCGAACCAACAAGATTAGCCATATTCAAACAATTATACGCTTGCCAGCAGGAAAGGAACTGCAGCTTTTTTTCTGACTTAGGGCAAAAAAACAACTTATCCCATCACTTTAAAATCTTAAGGGAAAGCGGAATTATTCATGTTAGAATAGAAGGCAGACAACGTTTTATCTCACTTAGACAAGCAGAGTTGGATAAAAAATTTTCAGGCTTGCTGATCGCCATTTATAAAAACAGTTAATCGTTTGCTTTAAGGAACTAAAATGATTTTTCTATTTTCTTTTTTAGTTTCCATCAAATCATGCATTTCTGCGGCTTCGTCAAATTTTTTGATGGTCATGTCTTCCTCCAGTAACTGTCCTTTTTTAAAAGCATCATTTAAAATCTGCCCTGCTTTTTGTATTTGCGCTAAACTGGCATGACTAATCACAAAACCTTTGATTTGCCAACAATTCATGTAAAACTGTCTGCTATCAAAATAACTGTCTTTGGGTGCAGTAATCAGACTAATGGCACCTTTTGAGGCTAGTAAATCGCAATTAAACTGTAAGGGAATTTCCCCAGAAGTGTCAATAACGTGGTCGAAACCATCAGGGTAAGCGCTTTTTAGTTTCTGAAAGAGTGATTTATCACGATAATCAAAACAGATAGCAGCGCTCAATTGTTTTAACCTCGAAAAATCTTGTAAACTAGAAGTTGTCACCACCTCTCCCCCCATTTCATTGGCAAGATAAACTAACTTACTGCCGACATGACCAGCTGCTCCTTCAATGAGGAGTTTTTGTTTTGGCTTCAACATCATCGTATCTTGTAAGACAATAGCTGCTGTAGCCGCAGAATGAACAGCAGCAATCAACTTTAAAGAGTCAGCATTCTTGGGGGCAAGAAAAAGTCGCTCTTCTGGAATCAGTGCATATTCACTAGTGATACCTTGCCTTCCATCATAGCCCATACTATTTGTCCAAACCTGATCACCCACTTTAAACTGAGTGACATCTTTTCCAATCTCAACAACTTGACCGATAGCATCCCGTCCCAAAATATAGGGATGAGGCAGTTCAGTCTGATAAATGCCTGAACGAATAAAGAGATCAACATAATTAATGGAAACAGCTATAACTTTTATTAAAACAGATTTTGGTCTAACTTTGGGAATAGGCAGCTCACCAACAATAATCGTTGCGGGATCTCCTGTTTTTTGAATATAAACTGCCTTCATATTCTGCCTCCCCTCCTTTTTCTAAAACATGTTACAATGGATACCAACAATCCAGACAATTTTATTATAAAAGAAAAACTTTACTTTGTATTTCTAAAATTGTAGGCAAGACAATTTTAAGGAGAAACATAATGCCTGTTAATTCATTTGACAATTATCCTATGACTTGGAAACCAGATAAACAGCTATTAACCCCCTTTCTGTATGCTAGCCTAGCCGAACTTTTAGAGAAAGATATTATCGAAGGACGTTTGATAGCTGAAACAAAACTGCCCCCTCAACGTGAATTAGCTGACTTCTTAGATATCAATTTAAGCACGGTGACAAGAGCATTTAAATTATGTGAGCAAAAAGGACTTATTTATGCTATTATCGGCAAAGGAACTTTTGTTTCACCAAATAGGGTAAAACCTTTAGCTGCTTTACAAAAAAATGAACCCCTTATTCCTCTTGGCAATCTGCGTCCTTATTACCAACTCAATTATATTGTATCTGATATTTCTAGACGAATCTTACAGAGTCAATCTGTTGATAAACTTTTTGAATTTGATAGAAAAAATGATCTGAATGAGCATAAGGCTGTTGCTCAACAATGGTTAAAAAAGTTTCAGGTCGATACTTCTAAAGAGAATATTTTTCTGACTGAGGGGACACAGAACGCTTTGGTTTTACTGTTTTTGACCGTATTTAAAGCGGGTGACAAAATAGCAACCGATATGTTTACCTATACTAACTTTATTGCCTTAGCCCAGCAGTTTAAAATTGAACTCATCCCAATACTATCTGACCATAATGGAATCATTCCAGAGGACTTGGAAAAGAAATGCCGTCAGCAAATGATCAAAGGCATTTACTTGGTTCCGACTTCTAATAATCCAACCGGAGCAACAATGCTATTAGAAAGGAGACAGCAGCTAAGCTCCTTGATAAACAAAAATCACCTTCTACTAATAGAAGATGATACCTATGCCTTTACAAATTATGAAAAATTACCTGCATTGGTAACTATGATTCCTAAACAAACGATTTATATTCATGGTTTATCAAAAGCCTTGTTTGCTGGTTTACGAGTGGCTTATATGGTGGTGCCTGATTATCTTATTCATGAGATTAATCTTACTGCTGATGTTATCAATACCCATCCACTTCTATTAAATACTAAGATTACGAGCCATCTCATTTCAAGCGGTCAAGCAAACAGTACAATAACTCAAAAAAATCAGTTATCTCAGCAACGAAATGCTCTCTACAACCACTATTTCCCAGAAACCACTTCTACTAATTCCTATAGTTTGTTTCAATGGTTGCCATTACCTAAAAATAGAAGCGGCTATCAATTTGAATCCTTGGCCAAAGAAAAGGGTGTTGAAGTTTTATGCGCGGAACGCTTTCTTGTTGGCGGACTAACAGAGCAGTCTGCTTTGCGCATTGCAACTTGCTCACCAAATACATTAGACGAGTTAGACAGAGGCCTTAAAATTTTGAAATCCTTAGTGGAGAAGTAGACAAGGCTAACCAGTTTTCAGCATATCTTTATTATTTAGCTGACTTATCAAGAGCCGATTTAATCAGCATCTGTGTCCCGAACCAGCCCCAGTAAATACGGTGGCGCTGGATTTTGCCGTTTCGCAGTTCCATCAGCTCCAAAATATCTACCTGCTCACCATCTGGCATTTGACGCGGATACTCCCAGACCAGCATGCTGTCATTGACCAAATAAGAGCCATCCCGATACCAGCGAACCAATTCATTCGGTCTGCGCTGGGTACCTTCTTCTAGAAAGGCACGGATTTGAGTATGCCCTGTCAGCACCCCGCTTTTTTGGTTCATGATAATAGGGACCAATGGAGACTCGAACTCGGCATCCTCCGCATAGAGGCTGATGAGCCCGTCCGTATCACGTTCTTTGGCAAAATGATGCCAGTTTTCATAGATTTTTTCTGCTGCTGTCATTTGAAATCCCTCCAAAACTTACTTTCTATTTATACTACTCCTTTTTATCTTATTTGTCTCATTTTCAATAGCTTTTGACAACTCACAAACCATGATAAAATCTGTTTCATTTTCAATTATTGTCTGAAAACCAGCCTTTCGATACATGTTACAGGCATAATTTTCCTTTTGAACAGATAAAGAAACCTTGTGATAACCTTTCACCTTGAGAAATTTTAAAAAAGCCTTAAGTAATTCGGTGCCAATTCCTTGTCCGCGATAGGCAGGCAATAGAGACATAGACAAAGAAAGTGTCTCATCATCAATATGGCCATAATCATCTATAATACGAACCCAGACAGCACCAACAACCTGTCCATCAACGTCAGCCACCATGGCTTGATCATGAGGATATCGCCCGAAATCTTTGACATAAAGCTGCAGCTTTGGCAGCTGGATAATACTCCTATCAGGTGCTGGCACTCCTTTTGGTAGGAAAATGGCTTGGTAGCAGAATTCCTCCAAAAGGGGGTATTCTTCTGCTGTCATTTGACGAATAGTGGTAGTCATAGGGAGCCTCCTTTGCTTAATTCAAATCATTTCTAAGGCTGTTTTTCTCTTCCTCCAACAGCTCCCGATACTCTCCAAGCGGCAAATCCCTTAACTCAAAAAATCCAAAAGAAATTCGTTTGAGATAGGTGACTTTTACTCCGTAAGCTAAAAACATTTTTTAACTTGATGAAATTTACCTTCCGAAATAGTGACATAAGCACTGCTGATTTCTGGACTAGAACTGATAATCCGTAACTTAGCTGGTTTGCAGATTGTACTGTCTACATTTTCAAAGAAAGCAGGAGCGTTAGCACTAAGATCGGCGTTGACTGCTACAGAAAAATAGCTCAGCGGCTTGCCACAAAACCATTAATCCTACAGGCATCGTTCCAGTCGGACCAGAATTGGACTGGATATTGTAATGGAAAATCAAGTTAGCTCTTTCTAACTTGATTTTTTTCTTGCTCCTGTAAGGATTGAAAAAGGATATTTTTCAGAGCCCCAATGGCCTCCTGATCTTCTTTGGTTGAGCGATTTTCTATGATGGATTTAATATTGCATAAAACACAGGCTGCATATATCTCTGCAAGGATAGCCTTACCCTTGATATGGCTGAAACGCTGCAAAAATTGCTCCTCAAACAAGATCAACAAGTGAGCTTCTAAACCAAAATCGCGAAATTCAGGATCCATCAAGAACTTAATGACATCCTTGCGCGGTTGATAAATCTGGTTCGTCAGGCTTGTGATAATACTTAAAAATGCTTTTGGCTCATCAAAAGTCTGTTTCATATAAGGTCGAATTTGCTCAATGATTTCCTTAGAAATAGCATCAATGACCTCTTCTTTATTATCGTAATGGGCATAAAACGTTGAGCGGCTGCACTGGGCTTCCTTGCAAATAGCTTCAATCGTAATCTCTGAAAAATAATGGCTAGCTAAACACACCAGCATAGCTTGCTTAATACTTGCCTTTGTCTTAATAATTCTGCGATCCATAGTAATAGTTCTCGTACATTTAATGTGTTTTTGTTTGATAAACAACATATCTCATAAATTGTGCTGTCAGTTAATGATACTATTCATTATACTTATTTTACACAAAAAATGAAAGCAGGTAGTTAGATGGTATTTACAGGTAATAAACAATTTGATTTTCAAATTGAGCGTTTCACCTCTCCTTTTACAGCAGATAAAGAAGTTTTAGAAGATCGAAAAACTATAGGCCGTCATATTAAGGACTTTGAATCTTGGCATCAATGGTGGCAGAGCAGAGCGCATCACTATGAAAAAGCCGGAAAACTTAAAATCGCTTCTAGTTATTATAAAGCCGCCATGTTTTATCTCACTCTGGAAGATTCAGAAAGAGAGGATTTATATCAAAGTTTTCTGAGAACTTTTTACGCCAGTTTTACTGATTTCGATTATGAGAAAGATCAGGTTCCTTATGAAAGTGGCTTTCTGCCAACACTTTTATTAAAAAATGCACAAGCCCAGCGAACACTTTTAGTTATGGGAGGTTTTGATGGATTTCTAGAAGAAATTGCTAGTTTCTTTACTATTATGAAAAATACAAATTACAATATTTTGATTTTTGACGGTCCGGGACAAGGAAATACTATCAGCCAAGGACTGCATTTTACACCTGACTTTCATAAGCCTGTGTCAGCCATTTTGGATTACTTCCATCTAAATAGTGTTGATGCAATTGGCTTGTCTTGGGGAGGCTTTCTTGTCATGGAAGCAGCAGCCTTTGAAAAGAGAATCCGTAAGGTCATCGCTATGGATATCTTTTACAGCTCCATGGATATCTTCAAAATGAATCTTGGAAAGGGATCTTTCTATGGTCTCTCTGCCCTACTTCATCTAAAAGCTAAACCCATTGTCAACCATCTTATCAACAAGAGAGCTAAAAAGGCAATTGATTTGAGATGGGAACTCAACAACGGCTACATGCTAACGGGTGAAACAAACCCATACGACCTTTTGCTGAATTTAAAGCGGCATAATAGCCGTCAATACCTGCCAAAAATCACTCAGGATTGTCTGCTCTTAGTTGGAAAAGAAGACCATTATGTTCCCTACACACGCATTGCTGATATCCTATTAGGACTGACATCTGCACGGAGCATCCAAGCCAATCTCTTTACCAAAGAAAGCGGCGGTGAACAGCACTGTCAATTTGGACATATGGACCTTGCCTTTAATGAAATAAAACATTTTCTCAATTAAAAATTTTAATGATAAGCTCTTTTATTTAGAATTGAACTTAAATAATAAAAAAGCTAGGATAATATTAAGCAATTTCCCGATTGTCAGTTAAGACATAAGGGCTGACTGCTGCTTTTATCCCTAGCTTTAAATTTTAACAACGAGCAAAATGCGATAAGCTTTTGGTAACAGTTGATTGGCTTGTTTAATCTTCAAAGCCCTTTGGATAAGTTACACTGCTTGCCTTATCGCTTCTTTTGAAATGACCAGTTCCATTTTCTTTGTTAATTTAAAGTCAATTGATAGTCTTTCTGAATCAAAGGCGTGAATGTTTCACAACAATTTTGCTCCTGCCTCTTCATCAACAATGAGGATTACATTAGGATGCCTCTGTAAAACACTGGCAGGTAAGCTTTCTCTTATTGGTCCCTGAACTGCCGCAGCAACAGCATCCGCTTTCTCCTTACCATAAGCCATAAGAATAATGATTTTAGACTTCATAATAGAGGCAATTCCCATAGAAATAGCTTGCTTTGGAACATCTTCTGCCTTTTCAAAAAAGCGGCTGTTGGCTTGAATGGTACTTTCAGTCAAATCCACTACATGTGTCGGTATATCAAAAGGAGTACCCGGCTCATTAAATCCAATATGCCCATTACGTCCAATACCTAAAATCTGTAAATCAATGGGGTGCTCTGCTATCAAATCTTCATAACGCTGTGCTTCTGCCTGCAAATCTGCCGCAAGTCCATTGGGAAGAAAACTGGTTTTGAAAGGTTTAGCAGTAAAAAGATGCTGTTTCATGAAATAAGCGTAACTGTTAGGATCATCAGCAGATAAGCCAACATATTCATCTAGATTAACAGAAACCATATCTGAAAAATCTAAGGCAGATTCTCTCATTTCTTTGTAAAGCCCTAACGGAGTACTGCCAGTCGCTAAACCTAAAGTCTTAGCACCAGATGCCATTTCTTCTTGTAAAATCCTAAAGGCCGACTTGCCGCCCTCTGCCGTATTTTTTACTTTAATAACTTTCATGCTAACCTCCTTATAAATTGGTCTATACAAATAGTATAAGGTATAGACCAATTTTTGTCAAGTTCAAAAATTAAAAAAACAGTTAAGACAGCCAGGCAATCTGTATCGCTTAGATTCCTATTTTAAACGTATAAACCTCAAAATGCACCTCCCCAATAAGTGATTATAAGGTTAGCAGCAAGTGAAGTCTCTATATCTGATCCAGCCGATGCCTCATCAAGACTACTATTATAGTCCATAATCCGCAATGAGAAGGATGGCAAGAATAATAACCATCACTTCATCAGAAATAGCAATAGCGTTAAAATTTCTTAGCCTTATGATTTATCTCATGTTATAATAGATAAGCTACATATCTGATAAAGGAGAATGTCTTGAATACAAGTGACTTTGATTTTGATCTGCCTGAAGAATTAATTGCCCAAACACCTCTTAAACAGCGTGATAGTTCCAAGCTTTTAGTCATTGATCATCATCACAAAACAATGAAAGATACTCATTTTGACCATATCATTGATGAACTCAATCCAGGTGATGCTCTGGTCATGAATGATACACGTGTCCTGCCTGCCCGCCTTCATGGAGAAAAGATCGCAACCCACGGTCATGTGGAATTCCTGCTATTGAAAAATACTCAGGGAGACCAATGGGAAGTTCTAGCCAAACCGGCTAAACGACTAAAGATCGGCAGTCAAATTTCTTTTGGAGACGGCCGTTTGAAGGCGACAGTCAAAGAGGAGTTGGAGCACGGCGGGCGCATTGTAGAATTTTCTTATGACGGTATTTTTCTAGAAGTCTTGGAAAGCCTTGGAGAAATGCCTTTACCGCCTTACATTCATGAAAAATTAAAAGACCGCGATCGTTATCAGACCGTTTATGCTAAAGAAAATGGCTCTGCTGCTGCTCCAACTGCTGGTCTTCACTTTACAGAAGATCTCTTAAGCAAAATTGAAGCTAAAGGTGTTAACTTAGTTTATCTGACCTTGCATGTCGGCTTAGGAACGTTTCGCCCAGTATCAGTTGATAATGTAGACGAACATCAAATGCATTCTGAATTTTACAGTCTATCACAAGAAGCGGCTCAGACCCTAAAAAATGTTAAAGCAAGTGGCGGGCGCATTGTAGCTGTTGGAACAACCTCTATTCGTACCTTGGAGACTATTGGTAATAAATTTGCTGGTCACATTGAAGCAGACTCTGGCTGGACCAATATTTTTATCAAGCCAGGCTACCAATTTAAGATCGTTGATGCCTTCTCAACTAATTTTCATCTACCAAAGTCAACTCTGGTCATGCTAGTTTCTGCTTTTGCAGGCCGTGATTTTGTTCTTGAGGCTTACAAACATGCTGTTGATAGTCATTACCGTTTTTTCAGCTTTGGCGATGCTATGTTTGTCAAATAAAAAGCAAATATAAAAAAGCTGCCTCTTTTTATATAGCATAGAAAGCAGCACTTTTAAGTAAAAAGAGTAGGATTCCATCATGATTTCATAGAAATTGATTTGTCGTCCTACTCTCGCATAGTTGAATCGGAGTCAGCTTTGTTGGTCATCTCAAACAGTCCAGGGTACTGTTAAAGGTGTAGCCTCAAAAAACAAAAGGCAAGAATGACAATTAGTCACTGCATCAAGCTGTTATGTCTCTTTTATCTAAGCAGGTTAGTACTTCTATCCTGGACTCACAGTACTATTTAATCCCCATTAATTTACGCAATTCTGGAATTCTTTGCAGCTGTGGCATAATGAGCATTGTTACTATAATCCTAATAGGAAGTTCCAAAATTTTGACAGCACGGGCAGCATATAGAGCTATAAAAGGAATTTTATAATACCAATGAAGAGCCAAAGGGGTCAAAAAGAAGGTAGACACAGCCAAATTAATCAAGCTAGCTAGACTGACATAGACCCAGTCTCTCCATTGGTTGACCTTAATTTCCTTACCATAGAAGAAATAGCCGTACATGAAACCCTGCAAAGCTTCAATTAAAGTGAACCATATAATAAAATCTCCCTTTCCTGATAGTAAAAAGGAAATAATATCCCAAAGTCCTAAAGTAAAAAAAGAAATGACCGGCCCGGCAATACTTCCTATAATGGTATTGTCAATAAAATTAGGGCTGATCTGCAGAAGCTTATTGCCAAAACTAAATTTGCCTAAAATAAAATTTAAAGCCAAAAGGACAGCAATAGCCGTCATTAAGTGAACGGTTAACTTGGGTGTTTTTATTTTCATATGTTGCTCCTTTATCTTAATCGGAGCTGCCAAAAAGAATTTCGACAGCGGATGCAATGATTTACCGCGCTTTAAGCTTCGTTATGTGGCAACATCCCATCCACATACACTTAACGCAAACCATCTACTCTGTGCAAATCACTTTGCTTTACTAGTTTATCACATTCCTTGGCATAACACCATAGCCTAAATGCTAACTAAACCAAGCTTTAAAAAAAAAGAGCCTGTTCAGCTCTCCAAGTATCTATATAAGACAGGAATTAATAAATACTTCTTGATGAGATCAAGCTCAGTACAGCATTTTAGCACAGACAAGTTCCTTCTCCTGCTTATCCTATAATTATAAAACTCTTTAGGGGTTTTGATTCACACGATGCCATTCATTGATGACATAGGTCAGCTGGCAGAGTTGATTATAACCAAGATCATTAACTTCTGAGCTTTCTGAAGTTGATCCTCCAAGTCCAGCAGTATATAAAGCAATAAGATAAGGCGTTTGTTCATTTACCACAGCATCAATATTAAGGGCTTCCCTAACATAGCCTGGCTTTTGGAAAATTTGAATATCGGGCAGATAAGTTTTATAGTAAAGCCCTGAAAAAGACTGACCTAAAAATTTTAAAATATCCGTATACTTATCTCTTTGATTCCACAAATGGTCAAGAACTTGAATATAATAGTCTGTCGTCGTTTTATTGCCGCTGTTTAAGTCAATCGTTTTAAGATCTGCTTTAGATTTTCCATAACGATCAAACATAGAGTAGGCTTTTTCAAACCCACCTAACAAAGAGACCATAGCATGTGCCGGTGTATTTTCAGAATAAACTAATGAATACTCTTGCATCTCTGAGATAGTCATATCATCTCCAAACTGTTTGCGATAAGCATTATATTCCCCTTCATATTCATAGTCTATTTTAGTAATATCATAGGCCTTATCCATTGATAGCTTACCTTCAGCAACCTGATCCACAATCAACATATTAAGCGGTAACTTATAGGTAGAACCAGCCGTCATAGGCTGAGTCTCATTCATTGAAATGATCTCACCCGTAGCCGTATTTTTATAAGAAAAAGCGACAGCCGAAGGGTCAATCCCCATTTCATTCATATAAGTCTGAACCACTTGCGGCAGGGTCATATTAGCATAATCATAATGAAGATTAAGAGCATCCATTCTCTCCATATCAGCATTCATAACAGCCTGTTTTTCTTCCATCGTTTTTTCCGCTACTTTAGGTTTAGGATTTTGCTTTGTGCTTCTCTTTTTCGTATCCTTATCAGACCCTTTTTGTTTTTCAATTTTCATCGAATTTCCGGTTATATAGCGTTTAATCTGCTTCGAATGTCCCGCCAAAGCAAATACAAGAACAGCTATAGCAAGCAGCACTCCAGAAATAATGAACTTCTTTTTATCCACTGTCTTCTCCTAACTTTCCTATTATTATAAAAGACTATTAAAAGAATGACAAGGCTATTAAAGAAAAAGATGAAAATTTTTAATTTCATACAAAAAAACATCCCAAAAGGAGAAATGTTAACTCACTTTGAGATGTTTTTTGTATCTAACATGCAAATATAATTTTTCATTCTGCAGAATCAATTAAAGCCACAAACTTGATAAACGAGTCTATTTAGCTGCAGCGTATAGTTCAGCAACTTTATTCCAATTAATAATTTCAAAGAATGCTTTAATATAATTTGGACGAACATTACGGTATTTAAGATAATAGGCATGTTCCCAAACATCAAGCGCTAGGATTGGCTTTAGCCCTTGTGAAATTGGCGTATCTTGATTAGCCGTTGAAATCACTTCAAGCTTCCCTTGGCGGTTGACAACCAGCCAAGCCCAGCCAGAACCAAAGCGAGTCGTCGCAGCAGTTGTAAATGCTTCTTTAAAAGCGTCAAAAGAGCCAAAAGAATCATTAATAGCTGCAGCCACTTCTTCAGTGATTTCTGTTTTTTCTGGGGAAAGCAATTCCCAAAAAAGAGAGTGGTTAAGATGACCGCCGCCATTATTAATCAAAGCCTGACGAATATCCTCAGGAATCTTCTCAACATCTGCCAGTAAGCCTTCTAAATCTTCACCTATTTCTGGGTGTTTTTCCAATGCAGCATTAGCATTAGCAACATAAGTGGCATGATGTTTATCATGGTGAAGCGTCATTGTTTCTTTATCAAAATACGGTTCAAGCGCATCATATGTATATGGTAGGTCTGGCAAAATAATAGCCATATTAATTTCCTCTTTTCATTTAATATGAGCCCATCATATCAAAAATTAATAGAGCTTACAAATTTTTAGCTTACTTTTTTGCGCCCGCCATTTTTAAAATAACAAGATCAAATAAATAATCCTTGTCATAGACACCCGTCTTTATTTGATAATCCGTTTCAATAAGATAAATCAAACACTGTTTTAAATAAGATAAAGATAAAGTCCTTGAATCTCTCAGTGCATATTTAACCTGATAAGGGTTAACTTTACGCCCAAGATAATGGGACAGATCTGTAACTATCTGTTGCTCAGGTTTGTTCTGATTAGCTAATATTTTAATTTGTGCAAACAGCCGAAACTGTCCCAGCATGATAGCAATTAGCTTTATTTCATCTTCTCCTTGCAAACGTAAATCTCTCACCAAATCATAAGCAGCCTCAATTTTACCTGATAGAACCAGCTGAGTCAGATCAAAAATATTATCTTGCAAGGTTTTAGGAATAGCTTCCTTAATATCTTGGCTTGTAATTTGTCCATTCTTTTTATAAGACTTCAAAAAAATCAGATTTTTATCCATTTCACTAAAATCTAAATTTGATTTTAGCATAAGTTCATTGAAGGCACCTGATGCAAAACTAAGTCCATCCTGATGCGCTCGTTTTTGGAAATAAGTTTTCAGCTCCGCTTCTTTTAAAGGATTCGCCTGCAATATCTGAGCATCACGCTTTAGCCGTTTAACCAAGCGCCTCTTTCCATCTAACTTACCAGCAGCACAGATGACCAACTTTGTACTGTCTAATGGATTTCCTAAATAATCTTCAAAGCGTTTTAAACTCTGCTCATTAAGATAAGATCTTTTATCCGTTGTCAGATCAAAAAAATGATCAAAAATAACTATTTTCTGATCTGCAAAAAAAGGAAGACTCTCCAAATCTATTGCAGCATCTTGATAATCCGTTTCAGACATATCAAAATAGGAATAAGCTAAATCACTGGGATCAAATGCAATTTTGTCTAAAAAAGCCTGCTTTAGCTGAACATATTGACCAAGATCTTCCCCCGTTAAAACCGTTACCGGAGCTAGGTTCTCCTTCTGCAAAGTTTCTAGCATTTCTATAGCAATCATATTTTTATTATAACAAATTTTGATTTAGCCTGTACGTCATAAACTTTGGCATCTTTTATATTTTGAATTATTATATACGATACCATTGCTTATAAAAAGGATGCGAAGCCTAAAAATCAAAAGATGAGAAGGACAATCAATAGCAGCTGTGGTGTTAAAGCACCTAATGGATTTGTGAAAAGGCAAGGCAAAGGCTTGGCCTAAGCTCTTCCTCATTTTTTATTTTTAGGTTAGCTTATTATTTTTCTTCCACATCATTGGCTAATTATTTTTGCTTGGTCTTGTTTTTTATAGTAAAAAAGAAAGCAAGCAGTTGCTGATTCAAAGTTTTTACAAAAAAATAGGGTAGGACACATTTTGTCCCAACCTATTTATATATTATTGATTGCTTGGGTTTTGTTGGTCTGCAGCTGACTGTGAAGGTTCTGCTGCTTGTGGCTGTGACGCAGCTGGCTGCATAGGTGCCTGCGGTTGTTGTGGCGTAACTGGCTGTACAGGTGCTTGATAAGGCTTAGTTGGTTGGCAAAGCAAAAGAGTGTAAAAAATACCAGCAAACATTACTAAAAGCATAATAATTGCACGCAAGAAAGGTATAAGTATTAAGAATGAACAGATACTTGCTCCTACTGGAATAAAGATCAATGACCAGTGGAAGCCTGCGTCACGTAAACGACGTACTTGCATAGCAATACTTGGCAAAAATATAGCCAGTCCAAAAAGTAAGATAAGAACAAAAAGAATAATCACATCAATTGAGAAAATAGATGAGAAGGCATCTTTTTGATTTGTAATTGTATTTAAACCATTGCTATAGTAGTCAGATGAATTACCAAATTTATCTGAAAAACTATTGCTTATACTTGATGACATCGCAAGCGGCCAATACTTTAAAAAATTTGACAAATAAATAGACCATGCCGTATAGACAAATGGCAAAAGAATCAAGCCATTAGCTAAATTAGCAAACCAAAAATCGGAACGATTAGTCCTACCTGTGAAATTAACATAATTGATCCAGAATTTCTTAAATGCGCTAAACATAAAATAGACACCTCTTTAATTTTTTACTTAACAAGAATATCATATTTCTTATCGGAAAACAAGACTGTTCTCATATGAAGCATAGAAAGTTTAAAACTCTCTGCAGCTTAAATTGATCAGTTTTTAAAAAGGGAAAATTCTATTTATGTCATAATTTTAAAAAAAATAATATATAAAGAATTTAATATTTAGATAAATTTCATAACCCTCTTTTCAAATACGCAACTGTTCCAATTATATGTTGATAAGATACAGCATCTCAATTATGGTATCTTTTAATAAAAAAACAAGCAGTGATAAATAAGATGAAAGAAGATAAAGCTGCTATCTAACCGTCTCAATTTTCCATTTTTTGATCCCTCTAAAGCGAATTGCTCCTTCTTGATCTGTTCGATACACAATCATATGCTGCCTTTTGAAGCGTTCTAAAGTTTCAAGATGAGGATGTTTATAGCGATTATTTTTTCCTGCAGATATTAAAGCTAGCTTTGCTGATATAAAAGATAAAAATTTAAGACTGGAGCTTCCTTTGCTCCCATGATGCCCTGCTTTTAAAACATCAGCAGGCAATGAAACATAGCTTCTCATTAATGCCTCTTCCCCTTCTTTTTCCAAATCTCCTGTAAATAAAAATGTTAAGTTAAGAAGCTGACCATAGAGAACAAGAGAATCATTATTTCCGCCGTCTCCTTTTTCAAAAGGATAGAGAATCTGCAGGCTAGTTCCCATAATAGGCAGCTTGTCTCCTGCTCTTACAACTTTAATCTTCTCCTTCATTTTTTTCAGACGCTTGACAAAATTAGGTTTTGTCAAGCTGCCGGAGCTCACAAGTATTTCTCTAATTTTAAATGACTTTGCCACAGTTTCCATATCTCCCATATGATCTGTATCCGTATGAGTCAAAACAAGCTGATCAATCGTATCTACACCTTGTGTTTTTAAATAAGGAATTAAAGTTTTTTCAGCATTAGCTGTCTGCAGGGCTCTCTGCCAACTAGCTTTTTTAGCAAATGCCACTTTGCCGCCAACATCAATTAAGATCGTCTTCCCTCTCATATCTCTTATAAAAATGCTGTCTCCTTGGCCAACATCAATCACTGTCACCTCATTATTTAATGGATATTTACTATAAAAAAAAAAGCAAAAAACAAAGGACAATGCTTACCGTTATCAATACTTTCTTTTGTTTTCGGTAATCATAAAGAACAGCTAAGAGAAATAAGCTTAATAAGAGTATGCTCAATGATGGACTTCCCAAAACCAAAGGCCTGCTAAAATGACTATGAATAAAGATAATAACTTTTTCCAGAACAATAAAAGCAGGATTTAAACAATCTAATGTAAGAAAGGGAGATAGAAAGAAAGCTATAAGCAAAACAGGCAGCATTAAACAATCAAAAAGAAAAGAAAAGATAACCGTTAACAGCATGGACAGAGGCTGAAAGCTGCTAAAATACCACATTAATAACGGTAAAATTCCCGCAGACAAACTTAAAGTTTGTAAAACGAAACGTTTTATTTTTGAACATTTTTCAAAATCTAAAATAAGCAGGATAAACGCAAATGCCAGGCTCAAAACACCTCCTGCCGTCAATAAGAAAGAAGGCATTAAAATCGCTAAAAGCAAAATGGTTAAAGCAAAACTATCTTGCTTTTTACAGCCTAGCTTGGATAGATAATTCTGAAGCAAGCTGCGAACAACAGATACTGAAAAGCCTGTTAAACCAGCATAAAGAACAGAAAAAAGTATTTGCAAATAATTCAAATGTTCCTGCTCTGCCCCTAAACGTAAACTCCAATAACGCCACTTACCAATAAAAAAACTGACCTGCATTCCTGAAAGTGCAAAAAGATGAATAATCCCTAAATTGGAATAGATATTGCTCATTTCATCAAAAGATTTATCAAGATATCCCAAAAGTAAACCCGTCATATAATGCTTCATTGGACTTGGAAATTTTTGCTGAATAGCCACAATAGCTTTGCGGCGCCATTCAGACAGCCAATCTTTTAAGGCCCAACTGGATTTAATCCTCATAGCATTGATCCTTTTAATAGATACTAACCTATAAATTTTTTGTGTTTTTAAATAGTCTTGATAATCAAAGCCCTTAAAATTTCTCTTCCCTTCTGCTTCTGTTATATCAGCAGAAACATTGATAACAGTAAGTTTCCATAACTTTTCAAAATAAGCTTTTTCTTTTTTTGATTTCAAAGTATAAAAAGCCTGGTACAGCCTGTTCCCAGATTTTGCTTTAAACTGCAGCTGATCTCCATTAATGGTAATAGTATCTGGAATAAGCAATAGTTGCTTAATCTCAGTTGGAGATGTTCGATAAGACGCCTCCATTTCTTGATGGTGATATAGAAAATAAAGACCAAAAGGGAGCAAAAAAAGTAATACTTTTAAACCCATTTTTTGCTTATATTGTAAAAAAAGAAAAAATAAAAGGCCTAAAAATAGAAAACAGACTATCAAAGAAAAACGATAAATCAGAAAATAAAGCAGAACTACTAGAAAAGCTAGATAAATCGGTTTAATAGGAAAGCATTTAATCAACACTTACCATATCCTTTAATTTTTCAAATGTTTTATCGCCAATACCTGATATATTTTTTAAGTCCTCAACAGACTTAAAACCACCATTAGTTTCACGATAATCAATAATATCCTGTGCCCGTTTTTCTCCAATTCCTGAAATGGTCTGCAGCTCTGTTAACGTTGCTGTATTGAGATTAATCTTTTTTTGATCAGCATCTTGATTTTTCTCTGCTGCAGCAGAATGATTGTGGATGGAATCATCAGAAACATTGATCTTTTCATCTTTTGTTGCTACATAAACGACAGATTCATCCTTTAGTTTTTGGGCCAAATTAACAGATTTACGATCCGCTTCAGCTGTTAAGCCTCCTGCAATCCTAATAATATCATTAACACGACTGTCTGCTGGTAAAGTATAAACACCTTGATGGCGAACAGCACCTTTGATATCAACTGTTATAGTTGTACTCGAATGTGCAGAAGGCTTTTTTTCTTCTTTCTTTTCTGCAGTTTTTGAAATAATTTGACTGGACTGACTTTTTAAACTTGAAAGTTTATCGTCAGATTTATCATATGAAAAAAATAAAAAACAGCCAAGCAGACACAATATTAAAATGACACCCAAAATAGAATAAAGAACTCTTTTTTCTTTTAATCTGTCAATCAATTCTTCCAGCATTTTTAACTTTTATCCTCCTAACTATTCATTCGTAAAAAGAAAACAAGTTAAAATAAAAAGACCCTAGCTTTTCTATAATGAATTAAATCACTAAAGAAATCATAGAGTCTAATTGATTTATTAAAGATGATCTTATCTGACTGATACTACATTTCAAATGCTGCTAAAGAACAGCCATTAACTGTACAGCAACATTTTATTTTAATTTTTTATCGCGATGCTTTTCTGGCTGCCAGACAAAGCTAGCAAACCAGGAGAAGATATAGGTCAATACCAACACAATAACAACAATGACCATTGCTGGAATACGATAGATTAAACTCCACCAGCTTGGTCGTTGGTTATCTTTAAAATGAGCCACTTCAGCATCTATCTGAGCAAATTCCTTTTCAATACGCTGGGCAACTTCTTCAACTCCTTCGTCATTCATGCGCTTAATATCCGAAATATCAATAGGATTCCCAAAAGTCACATCAATACGGTCATGTTTAAGCAGACCCTTAATAGAATTGGGACCAGCATAAGCAGCAGGCATAATTTTAACCTTAGCGGTCTTAGCAATAACAGCAACGCCCCCCTTAAGATTAGAAGAATGACGGCTCCCACTTGGAAACATAACCAAAGAACGATCCCCATTTTTAAGCATTTTGACAGGATAACGAATAGCATCCGTTCCAGGATTATTACGATCAATTGGAAAAGCACCGCACATCCGAATCCACCAACCAAAAGCTCGGTTTTTGAAAAGTTCTTTTTTAGCCATAAAAATAAATTGCTTAGGCCGTGCAGCAAAGGCCAGAAAGATAGGATCCCAAAGCGTACGATGGGGCGCCACTAAAATATAGTTATCGTTTTTAGACAACAATTTATCTCGATGATGGTAATGAATGTTGCCGTTTGCAGCCCAGATTAAAAAAACAAGTAAAGATCGTAGATAAGTATAGAACACTATAAATCTCCTTTTCACTTACAATATCATCACTTTATTATACTAAAAAATACCATAAAACACCAACTAACTATATAAACACAGATATGGCAAAACAAAGAGCTCATTCTTTATATAACATAACTTAAAAAGAGATTCCAAGTCGGCTTGGCATGGTGATTATTTATAAAAGCAGTACACCATAGAGGAGAAGTATAAAGCTTACTTTATTTGTATTTTCTATTAAGCAAGATGTGAGAGGATGGTAAAATAGAGGATTCTAAATAGTTTATCACAACAAATCTTATCTGAAAATATAGTTTAAAGGCACTAATTGATGTATAATAAAAGAGATACAGGGATACCATTTAGGAGATAACATGAAATATCAACAGTATTGGAAAAAAATCAAGACTATTTTTTCATCAAAAGATAAACAAACACAGTTACTTTTCATCATAGGCGTTACTGGACTTATTTTAGGAATAGGTTTAGCTCAAATGCGATCAATCGAAAAATCTCAGCAGATACATCCTTTAGCGCAAGCTGTTAGACAAAAGCACCTGCCTCCTAAGCCAACAGCTCTTATGCCAGATCACAATCATAATAACAAAGCTAAAAACTATGCTTACCCGACACAATCTATCCGAAACATGATGGAGAATCAGAAGAAATTAAAGAAAGGTAAACTTGTTTTTTTAACTTTTGATGATGGAGTTGATCCTAAAATGACACCACGCATTTTAGATGTCCTGTCCAAATACCGTGTGCCTGCTACTTTTTTTGTTTTAGGCTGCAACATTAATCAATGGTCCGCTCCTATTTTAAAAAGACAGATTGCTGAAGGGCATGCTATTGGTATTCACAGTTTCTCACACAATTACTCCCTCTTATATCCTAATCGGATAGGCAACACTAAACAAATTCTGGCTGAGGCTGATAAAACTCAGGATCTTCTGAAAAAACAACTAGGCAAGCGATTTAAAGCTAGAGTTTTTCGTTATCCTGGAGGCCATCTTTCATGGTCAGGACTAGAAGCTGCTGATAAACAGCTTTCAGCCAAAGGGATCCAATGGATGGACTGGAATGCAATGGTTGGTGATGCAGAACCTGAGGCTGTTAGGCCAAAGTCTGTCGCAAAGATGCTAGCTTATCTTGACGGAACTGTTAAAGCCTCAGATAATCCTAATATTCAAGTGGTCTTAATGCATGATATCTCTAGTAAAGACATCACTTTAGCTAGTCTTCCTAACATTATTCAATATTATAAAAACCGCGGCTACACTTTTGGAGTCTTGGAATAGAAGGAAACTTTCTGCCTTTTTTGTTATAATAAGAGCTATGACCAAATCAAAACTAAAGAAAAAAGAGCGTATTGATCAGCTTTTTTCAACTGACGTCAAAATTATCCAAAATAAAGAAGTCTTTTCTTATTCTGTTGACAGTGTTTTGCTCTCTCGCTTTCCTAAATTTCCTTCAAAAGGACTGATTGTTGATCTTTGTTCTGGAAATGGAGCTGTTGGCCTTTTTGCATCAACACAGACAAAGGCTAAAATTATTGAAATAGAGCTTCAAAAGCGTTTAGCGAATATGGCTCAGCGTTCTATTGAACTCAATCAGCTTCAAAATCAAGTTTCTATGATCAACGATGATTTAAAAAACCTGATGCAGTATGTCCCTCGCTCAGGTGTTGATCTTATCATATGCAACCCTCCCTATTTCAAAGCAACAAAAACATCTAAGAAGAACCTATCAGAACATTATTTGCTTGCTCGCCACGAAATAGCAACTAATCTCAAAGAAATCTGTAAAGTTAGCCAACAAGCTTTAAAAACAAACGGCCGCTTAGCTATTGTTCACCGTCCTGATCGCTTCTTAGAAATTATAGCTACCCTTCAAAAATATAAATTGGCGCCTAAGCGTATCCAGTTTGTTTATCCAAAATTAGGAAAAGAGGCCAATATGCTTCTCATTGAAGCCATTAAAGATGGATCTGCAGATGGCTTAAAAATACTGCCGCCTCTTATTGTACATAAAGATAATGGCGATTACACAGATGATGTTTTTGAAATCTATTTTGGTAAAAAGCAAGCAGGAAAAAAAGGATACATGTATGTTCTTAAGTGCAGCGATAACACACTTTATACAGGCTATACAACAGATATTAAAAAAAGAGTATCTACACATAATAGCGGCAAAGGAGCCAAATATACTAAAGCCCGTCTGCCTGTAGAATTAATATATTGGGAAGAATTTCCAACTAAAGAAGCTGCTATGAGGGCAGAAAGTATTTTTAAACAAAAAACACGCGCACAAAAACTAAATTATATTGAAGAGCAAAAGCAAAAGAATTCACTTTTATGAAACTAGTCATTTCAGATTGAAGACAGAGCCTTCTTTTGAGACTTTCCTTGGGTGATACAGACGGCAGCAGCTTTCTTTGGAGCTCGCTTTGCTCGCCTAAATAAGAGAAATCACAATTAAAATTGACAGAAGCTAAAATATTTTGACGTTGAAAATAGGCTGTCTACATTCTAAAACTACTCATTTTATGAGTAGTTTTTTATGATACTTTGCCTTATTTTTATAATCCGTTTTCACCATTTAACTTTTCCAACCTATTTATTAAATCCTTTATAACTGTAGATAAAACGGCACGCTTAGGATAAGCATAGCTTACATGAAAACTCAGTTTTTCTTCATTTACAAGAGGAATTTTGACAAGTCCTTCAAAATCTGAAAAAAGAACAAAATCAGTCAGAAAAGTAATTCCCAAATTTTCTTTAACTAACTGACCAATTACAGAAAGCTCACTTAATTTAAATAAAATAGCAGCTTCATCATGATATTTTTCATTTAAATAATTAAAAGCATCTAAATGGATGTGTCCCTCATCTAGTAAAATAAAATTTTCTTGCAAAACATCTTTAAAAGACAGTTCTTTTCGCTTGGCAAAAGGATGCTTTTCTGAAACCACAATGTAAAACTGTCTTTGATAAAGTTCTTTGGTTACAAGTTTTGGATGTTCTAAAGAATGAAGACTGCCAATCAAACTAAAATCAAGGTCACCTGCAAGCAACTGCTGCAATAAATCATTGGAACCATCACCAAATATACTGATTGAAGACATAAAAGAGAGGTCATTCCCTTGTTCAATCATTTGTGATAAAATACGTGCTCTAATAATTGGAGGAAAACCAACTTTAACCTTCTTTTGAGAAACGCGTTTTATTTCCTTTTCAGAGATACTTAATTCAAGCAATATTGTTTCAGCATGCTGAGCAAGTATTTGACCTTGCTGCGTTAATATCACTGAACGATGAGAGGGATCCTTAATAAACAGATCGCAAGAAAACTGCTTTTCCAAACGTTTAACAGCATAGGTAACTGACGGCTGACTAACTTTAAAAGACTGAGCTACAGCAGTAAAAGAATGCAGCTGCGATAATTGGTAAAAATATTCTAAGTCTCTAACATTCATTTTTTACTCCTCCTTTCTCATTTTACCATAGAAAAAATTTTTTTATTATAAGCAGCATTTATAATAAATGGGCTAATTGACTATAAGTAAACTACACGTCTATAATGAATTTTGTAAGAATGATCTTATTAAAAAATAGTTATAGGAGACTAATAGAATGAAAGCACACAATGTTTTAAATGATCCTTTTTTAAATAAGGGGACAGCCTTTACAATGCAAGAACGACAAGAACTAAACCTGATGGGACTTTTACCTCCTCATATTCAAACGATCGAAGAACAAGCTCAACAAAGCTATAAACAATATCTTCAAAAAACATCTGATCTTGAAAAACGTTTGTTTTTGATGGAAATTTTTAATACAAATCGTACCCTTTTCTATTATCTTTTCAATCAGCATATCGTAGAGTTTAATCCAATTGTTTATGACCCAACTATTGCTGAAACGATAGAAAAGTACAGCGAATTGTTTATCGACCCTCAGTACGCTGCCTACCTTGATATTAATCATCCAGAAAATATTGAAACTATTTTAAAGAATGCTGCTGGCAATCGTGATATTCGCCTTATTGTTGTCACTGATGGTGAAGGTATCCTTGGCATTGGGGATTGGGGTGTTCAAGGTGTTGATATTTCTGTTGGCAAACTGATGATTTACACAGCAGCTGCTGGTATTGATCCCTCCTCAGTTATGCCTCTGGTTATTGATGCCGGCACTAACCGCAAAGAACTTTTAGAAAACCCTATGTATATTGGTAACCGGCATGAGCGTATCCGCGGCCATCAGTACTATGACTTTATTGATCAATTTGTTCAAACAGCTGAAAAGCTTTTCCCTAAACTTTATCTCCACTGGGAGGACTTCGGCCGAGCAAATGCTGCTACTATTTTGAACAAATATAAAGATAAAATTCCAACCTTTAATGATGATATTCAAGGAACAGGTATTGTTGTCCTAGGAGGAATTTTCGGTGCTCTTGATATAACTGGTGAAAAATTAACGGATCAAATATACCTTTGCTATGGCGGTGGTTCAGCTGGTGCTGGTATCGCTTCTCGTGTCCACGCTGAAATGGTTAGCGAAGGGCTGTCAGCAAAGGAAGCCTACAAACATTTTTATATGATTGATAAACAAGGCCTTCTTTTTGATGACATGGATGACCTGACACCAGAACAAAAACCATTTGCTAAAAAACGTTCTGATTTCGCTCATGCTTCTGACATGACAAATTTGCTTGATGTCATTAAAGCAGTAAAACCAACGATTTTAGTTGGTACTTCAACTGATGCTGGCTCATTCACACAAGAAGTTGTTGAAGCAATGTGTCATAATACTGAACGTCCTATTATTTTTCCTATTTCTAACCCAACTAAAAAGTTAGAAGCTACTGCTGAGCAGGTCATCCAATGGTCAGACGGAAAAGCTTTCGTTGCTACTGGTGTTCCTTCAGGAACTGTTCCTTACAAAGGAGTTGATTATCAAATTGGCCAAGCCAATAACGCTTTGATCTATCCAGGACTTGGACTTGGTATGCTAGCTTCAGAAGCCAAACTCCTAACAGATGAAATGATTGGCGCTGCCGCTCACTCGCTCAGCGGTCTAGTAGATCCAGGTCAAGCAGGCGCACCAGTTCTTCCTCCATTCCAATACGTCGCTGAAGTCTCTATCAAAGTCGCTGAAGCTGTTGCCAAAAAAGCTCAGGAACAAGGATTAGCACAAGCTGAAGAAAAAGATATGGCAAAAGCTGTTCGTGATCTGAAATGGTATCCTAAATACTGAGAAAGGACTGACCTTACAAAATGAAAAAACGAAACGATATTAAAATTTCAGGAGTCAGTTTACCTTTATATACTGCATTTGTTATCGTGTTAGCTATCACAGTCTGGATAGGTAAACTGCCTCTGAACATGGTAGGAATTACCTTTCTTCTTGTGATTCTTGGCCACCTTTTCTACTTTATCGGGGAAAAACTTCCTATTTTTAATTCCTATCTTGGGGGAGGCTCTGTCTTTTGTCTCTTGGCCGCAGCAATCCTTGCTTCCACTGGAATAATTCCCAAAGAAATTGTTGCTGCAACAGCTACATTCATGAATAAATGGGGCTTTCTTGATTTTTATATCGCAGCTCTTATTTGCGGATCTATTCTCGGTATGAATCGCAATCTTTTAGTAAAAGCTTCCGCTCGCTTTATTCCTGTAGCTTTAATATCAATGATCATTGGTTTCTTTGCAGTTGGCGGTATGGGAGCTATTTTAGGCCAAGGCTTCGGACACTCTGTTATGTATATTTCTATGGCACAAATGGCCGGAGGTATGGGAGCCGGTATTGTCCCGCTTTCAACAATTTATGCCAATGGTTTGCATAGCAGCCAGCAGCATATCCTTTCTCAATTAGCTCCTGCCACTACTCTTGGAAATATATTTGCTATTATAGGTGCCATTTTTATAGCTAAAGCCTTTGCAAAAACAAAATACAATGGACATGGCGTCTTAATTCCAGTCAGCAAAGATGAACTTAAAAAACCTAAGATTGAATTGGATGCTGCCAAAATTGGTCTTGGTTTAATGTTTGCTTTTATGCTCTTTCTGATTGGTGTTATCTTCAACTCCTTTATCCCCAAAGTACATAGTTATGCTTTTATGATTATTATTGTCTTTATCTTAAAAGCAACAAATACTGTCCCAAAAGCGCTTGAAGAAGCCGTTATTATGTTTAACCAAGTTATTATGATCAACCTAACCCATGCTGTCTTAGCAGGAATTGGTTTATCCATGATTGACTTATCTTCACTTGCTCATGCCATGACCTGGCAGTTTGTCCTTCTTAGTTTAACATCTGTTGTTTCCATGGGACTTGCAAGTGCTGTTTTAGGAAAATTATTAGGACTGTATCCTCTTGAAACAGCTATTTGTGCCGGTATGATCAATAACTCAATGGGCGGTACCGGCAACATTGCTGTTTTATCTGCCGCCAATCGCATGGAAATGATTGCTTTTGCGCAAATGGCTAACCGCCTTGGCGGTGCTATAGTCCTTATTTGCGGCGGCATTCTTATTCAATTTCTCCATTAATTCTAAGTGATTAAACACAGTTTAGCTATACCTTAAAAATAATATTTTCAAAAAGCTCTATAGACAAACAAGGTACAAGAAACAATGAAGAGCTGAGCTAGTGTGGTTTCATTTTAAAAATCCCTTGGCTTTACAGAAATGAACTAAAAGTCCAATTTAGCACTGTCACTAGTTTAAGTTTACACTTTCTTATGACACATCTTAAGAGCAAAAATTTCAAAAGAAAAACACCCCAAAAGTTAGACAAAAATCTAACGATTGGGGTGTTTTTTGCTGAAATAAACTTATGAAGATAAACTAACTATATATGATATGATCTAAAAAATAGGACATCTTGGCCTCAGATTAGTCAGATGTATGGTGTGAATAATTCAAGCCTTACCTATACGTTACGGTTCATGGATAGATATGGAGTTGAGATAGTTAAGAAAGAAAAAGAAGATATAACAGACTGAAGACAAGCTATTTTTTCAACGTCAAAATGTTTTAACTCTGTCAATTTAATTTCTCTTATTTACGCAAGCAAAGCAAGTTCCAAAGGAGGCTACTGCCGTCCGTATCACCCAAGGAAAGCCTCAAAAGAAGACTCTGTCTTCAATCTGAGATATAAATCAATGATTTTTATCCATCTTTATCCATCTGACAATACCAGCCACCAGCAATACTGTTATTAAACCAAAAGCTATGAGTGCTGCTGTACTAGCAAATGTTCCAGATATAGCATCAACCCTATATAGTAACTGCATAATTGAAACTACTGTCAGTATGATCAATAACGAGGATTCAATCCTAATCAGAGAAGTCATTTGATTGTCAACTGTTCGTAAAAACCCAGGAAGTAGCATTAAGGTAACAATAATCAAAAATAGATTAGAAAATATTCCCTCCCCATTATTGAAGGGCCAAATCATCAATAAATTAGTGATAACATTTAGAGATGAACAAAAAATAAACGAGCTTTTTTTTGTCATTATCAATACCTCAAACAATTGAAAATATTATAATTCAAATCATTTTAATCTAATGTTGCTGCACCGTAACCTATCATCCCTCCTGCAGCAGCAGATGTAAGTAGATAAGCAGCACCAAGTCCCCAACCAATTGGACCAGTCACTGCACAAATTCTCAAATAAAATGTCAAAAAACGTTGCAGGTTCTGCGTCCTATTCTCTATTTGTCTTTATCCGCGGATACTCTTTGTATCTTGAGCCTAGATATGGAAAATTTCAAAATCTGAAATAGCTTATAAAGCTATTTCAGATCGTCTCCATGTGGAAAGCCTCAAAAAGCTCTTTTGAAATACATCTTTCAAGAGAGCTTGACTGGTTATCTATCCCCTTTATTACGAATGGTAAAGCCATTTTTCTTTTCGCTTGATGTGCGGTGAGGGCGTTTATTGCCTTTATTTTCAAAATCTTTGCGGTTTTTATTGGATATTCGTTTAAATTCTCGGTTATTGTCACGTTTATTGCGGCGGCTATCTCGTCCGCCCTTGCGATTAGCACGGCGGCGGTTATTTCCTTTATTGTTTTTACCCCCAAAGAATTTAAAAGGCAGCGGTTTTTCCCTAGCAATTTCCACTTTTGGCAACATTTCTGGATCTTGGACAGTTAGGCTTAAGATATATTGTGCCAATTCTTCTGGTGAAAATTCAGCAGCTAATTTTTGAGCATCCGCAGTGAATTTGTTAAAGTTAGCCCGAACTTTTTCATCTTCAAAGTCACGTTCAATTTTTTTAAGGGCAACTTTTTTAGTCGCTTGAAAAGCTTCTTGTGCCGTCGCAGGCTTCAATCCCTTCATGCGCTTTTTGGTCAAATTCTCAATAATTTGCAGATAGCCCATTTCATTAGGCGCTACAAAAGTAATGGATTGTCCATGCTTACCAGCACGGCCCGTACGGCCAATACGGTGAACATAACTTTCAGGATCTTGAGGAATATCATAGTTATAAACCTGAGTAACTCCTGAGATATCCAGTCCGCGTGCCGCTACGTCTGTAGCAACCAAAATATCAAGGTTGTCATTCTTAAAATCACGCAAAACACGCAGACGTTTCCCTTGATCAAGATCGCCATGAATACCTTCTGCACGGTAACCGCGTAATTTTAAACCACGCGTTAATTCATCAACACGACGTTTAGTACGGCCAAAAACAATAGAAAGTTCAGGCTGCTCCACATCTATTAAGCGAGTCATCGTATCAAATTTTTCATTTTCTTTAACACGGACATAGTATTGATCTACCAAATCAGTCGTCAATTCTTTGGCTGCAATCTTAACATGTTCAGGATCTTTCATAAATTTGACACCAATACGCTTGATGGCATCTGGCATAGTAGCAGAAAAAAGCAAGGTCTGACGAGATTCAGGGACATGTGAAATAATAGCTTCAATATCCTCTAAAAAGCCCATATTAAGCATCTCATCGGCTTCATCTAAAATAAGCGTTTCAACATGATTTAGTTTCAGCGCCTTGCGTTTAATCAGATCCAGCAGGCGCCCTGGTGTTCCAACAACGATATGCGCACCAGATTTCAGTGCTTTAATTTGTTTTTCAATACTTGATCCGCCATAAACAGAGCGAACTTTAATCTTTTTTCCGCGTCCGAACCGAAAGAGTTCTTCTTGACTTTGAACGGCTAATTCTCGTGTAGGTGCAATGACAAGGGCTTGAACCTTGTCATTTGTAACGTCAATCTTATTTAAGGTTGGCAGGCCAAAAGCTGCTGTTTTCCCCGTTCCAGTTTGTGCCTGGCCAATTACATCTCTTCCTTCAAGTGCAAGAGGAATTGTTAATTCTTGAATAGGTGAGGGCTCTACAAAGCCTGCTTTTTCAACGGCCGAAAGAATATCTTCTGCTAAATTTAATTCTGTAAATTTCAATGGTTTCTCTTTCTAAAAGGCAGTACGAAGCTGCCTTATCAAATGTAAGTAATGTGTAACTAAATTATTATATCATTTTATTATTAAGAAAGATAGTTAAAAATTCAGTTAAATTCTTTAACGGCATCCTCATAACAGCACAAAATCAGGCTTATTTAAATTCTTTTCAAGTATTTATCTGAGCTAGAAGAGAAAAATTTTAAATACAGCAAAATTAAAAATTCCTACAATGGCTATAGTTTATGTAAAAAGCCTGAGGCACTAATAACCTCAGACTGTAATTGTATCTTTAATTCTTTTTACCTTTTAAACCTAGTAAGCTAAATCCGGCAACCAAGCTAACCAAACCTAGTAAAGGCATATAAGCATTATCTGTTACACCTGTATTTGGCAGTGTTTTTTGAACAGAACTAGGTTGATAAGCAGTTAAATGAGGCTTATAGCTGACAACAGTTGAAGCCCGTGGTGTGAATGGATCTTGCGGATCTGTAGGATCAGGATCTTGAGGATCCTCTGGTTTTTGAGGCTCAGGTGTTGTCGTTTTCACTGTGTTAGAGCTATAGGCAACACCGTTGACAGTATTAATATAGGTATTTTCAAAAGTACCGACTGCAATCCGTTTCATTTGGATATAGCTTTCAGCTTGGAAAGCTGAATCAACTGAAACAGAGCGCAGGAAGTCTTCTTTGAATTTAATAGTGATCATACCTCTAGCACTATCAACTTCAGCTTGTGTATACTGAGTCAGATCAGTACCAGACTGGATGGTCCTTCCATTTTTAAGCGTGATATTCACCTTGGCAAAAACCTTATATTGTCCAGTGTATTGATCTCCAGTTTGATCATAATTATCATAGAAGTTGTATTCAAAAAGTTCTTCTGAATGAGCTGCTGGAATAACACCGCCAATCAAACGGTAATTAAAGACTGTATTTAGCGGGATACTTTGACCATCAACATTGTTTGTATCAGCAGGATCAAGTGTTAAAGTAACATCCTTTTTAGGATCAATCTTAGGAACATTATTGGTGACAATATCTGTGGCATAACCATTACCAAAGTCAATTTGATAAGCTCGGTTTTTATAACTGCCGCCTGTTTGACCCATTTGTGCTTTAACAACCATTGGAGAGACAATCTTTATACTAATCCCATTTCTGACATAGGTATCGTAGAAAACCCGTGGTTCATCTGCAGAAAAGATTTGGAAAGCACCTTTAGGTTTAATCCCTGCTTTAGAAAGAACTTCTCTAATTTTTTGAGGAGCAGCTTCAAGACTAGTATAATGAGCTACACTAATACCAGTAACCTCATTGCCGCTGGCATCCGTTATTTTAACTAAATCCTGACGCAAATCAAGTGCTTCTTCTGGATAATCATCAACATAGTAAAATCCTTTTTGGATAGTATCGGCTGAGGAACGATCATTCTTATATTGATCCAAATCCCAAGTCAGCTCATAATAATTAGTTGATCCTGCAAGAACAGTCTTACCATCAATAACCACGCCGTTTTTGTTCTTGTTTACTTTGCTTGGTTTGATGTAGTTGTTATTTGGATTATCCGGATCATTTGGTTTACCAGGAGTTGTCACCCGAACAATATTGGACTTAATACCGTAAGCATCATTGACTGTCAGCGTGAAGTTATTCTTATAAGTTGCACCATCATTAAGGACTTGTCCTACTATGGTCGGATAAACCGTTGCCACTGACTTGGTCAGATCAGCATTAAAAGCAGCTAAAGTTTGTGCATTTGCTTTGAAGGTAACTGTATTTGTCGCTGAATCATAGCTAACATCAAAGCCAGGACTTGCCTCTTTTGTTTTTTCAAGATTAAATTGATAACCAGATGGTAATGGATCTACCAAAACAAAGGAAGTCGTCTCATCACGTCCAGCTGGTAGATCAGCCGTCTTCAACTGAAACTTAACGATAGACTGTTTAGCTACCAGCGTTTTATCAATATTCGCATCATTATTATTTTTGATTTCTTTATTTACTTGTGGCTGTACGGCTAACTTAAAGTAATGGAAGTGAACAGTTGGTACAGCTGGAGCCGGAGGCGTCTTCTTATAGACAGGATCTGCTGGCGGCGTTGGTAACACCTCATAAGTTGGTTCAACAGGCTTGTCTGGTTCTGGTTGATCTGGTGTTGGTGTAGGCGGTGTTGGCTCTGCTTCATAGCTTGGCGCAACAGGAGCCGGCTCTAATGGTTTTTCGCTCTCATAAGTCGGCTCTGTCGGCTTATTGGGCTCTTCCTGATTCGGTGTTCTGGTCGGAGGTGTCGGCTCTGCCTCATAGCTTGGCGCAACAGGAGCCGGCTCTAATGGTTTTTCGCTCTCATAAGTCGGCTCTGTCGGCTTATTGGGCTCTTCCTGATTCGGTGTTCTGGTCGGAGGTGTCGGCTCTGCCTCATAGCTTGGCGCAACAGGAGCCGGCTCTAATGGTTTTTCGCTCTCATAAGTTGGTTGAGTTGGAGCTGTTGGTTCCACCGGTGGTGTTGGTTTTTCTTTTGTCACCTTAGGAACATTAACCGCACGAATCTTACCATTGAGGGAATACCAAATATTTGGTTTTTTACCTGCCGTATTATCTTTTCCAGGAACAACTGGCATTTCAGAAATAGGCATTACATTTGTTGCGGAGGTTGCTCCTATTGTAATACTATTATTAGGGCCAGACATCTTAATAGCACCTGCACCATACCAAGAGTTAGGCGCATCTGAAGTATCCCAGCCAGAACCCGGTTGACTATTCTTATACATAGTCCAACGGGAACCACCTTCACCCTGTTTAAAGTTTAGGGTATCCGTTGCATAAATCATGCCATTTTTCTCACCAATGGATGACCCTGAAATTTTAACAAATTTACCCGTATAATCTTTGGCCATCTCAATAGAATTGTTTTCACGATTAAGAGAAGCCACTGATAGCAAGGCATTATCAAAGTTGATCGGATTTCCCTCTTCATCATAAAAAGTGAACTCATTTTTAATAAAGATAGAGGTATCTTTTTCATCTTGGCCTGTATAAGCAGATGCGAAGACCCCGAGAGTTGGATCAGTAAAAATACCTAACCAAACCTTTTTACCCTTAAATTTTGATTCAGGATCTACTGTATACTTGTAAACAATTTTAGAAATCTTTTTACCATTATAGTAGGAATTTTGAAGATTGGTATAGGTTGCCGTAGCACTTTGACCGCGTTCTAATAGTACAGAACCCCATTTTACTTCTGTTTTATTGCCTACATTTGTTGTCCAATCTGATTTATCACCTATATTCCCATATAACTCCATAGATGATGTAGTCGCATTTGCATTTTCTAGGTATTTAACATTAAGGTTATCTAATTGGAGGTTCTTTTTACTATATTGAGCTGTATCTTGCTTAAAAGCATCATCCACAGCAGAAGCTTTAAGAAATTTACCATTTGTTGTCAAAGATAAATTCGCATTTGGTTCAAGATCGTAGACCAAGCTTTGAGCAGAAGGTTCAGTTAAGTTCCCATCTTCATTTTTATGTTTTTCTAGTTCAGCTAGCGCTGCCTTAATAGCTGCCTGCTCATCTTCATAGGCTTTGAGCTTGCTTGGATATTCGGCTACATCTTTTTGATACTTGGCAAGATCAGTTTGATATTTAGCAAGTTTAGCTTCATAATCTGCTTTTGCTGCCGCATTGCGCTGTTTGATGGCTTCATTTTCAGCTGTAATCGCGGCATTGGCCGCTGTATTTTCTGCTACTGCTTTTTCATAGGCAGCTTTTGCTTGTGCATTAGCTTTTTGAACACGTTCTAATTCTGCTTGATAGGCGGCTAATTTGGTTTGATAATCTGCTTCATTATCTGCATTGGCTTTTTTCACTGCAGCTAAATCTGTTTCATATTGCTTAAGCGCAGCTTCATAGTTCGCTTTTGCTGCCGCATTGCGCTGTTTGATGGCTTCATTTTCAGCTGTAATCGCTGCATTAGTCGCTGTATTTTCTGCTACTGCTTTTTCATAGGCAGCTTTTGCTTGTGCATTATCTTTTTGAACACGTTCTAATTCTGCTTGATAGGCGGCTAATTTGGTTTGATAATCTGCTTCATTATCTGCATTGGCTTTTTTCACTGCAGCCAAATCTGCTTCATATTGAGCCATTTTAGCTTCATATTCAGCCTTAGCAGCGGCATTGCGTTTTCTAATTTCTTCATTAGCAGCAGCTAATTCTGCATTTTTAGCGTTATTAGCAGCTACAGCAGCATCGTAGGCAGCTTTTGCTTGTGCATTAGCCTTTTGAACACGTTCTAATTCTGCTTGATAGGCTGCAAGTGCTGCTTTGTAGGCTGCTTGATTATCGGAATTCGTTTTTTGCACAGCTCCTAAATCTTTTTGATATTGTGCTAGCTTAGCTTCATAATCCGTTTTTGCCGCAGCATTAGCAGCATTAATACGATCTACTTCCGCTTTATGAGCTGCCATATCTTTATCATATTGTTCTTTAGTAGCTTGATTTTCAGCATTAATCTTAGAAACTTCTGCTTCATGAGCAGCTACATCTGACTTATATTGCTCTGTTGTCTTTTTAATGTCTTCAGCTTGCTTATTATAATTTTCTTTAATTTCAGTTTCTTTTTGGTCAGCCTCTTGAGCTGTTTGTACCGTACCTTTGTCAACAGTTTCATCTTGAACAACATTGACACCAGCAGCTTGAGCATCTGATACTGCTTGATTAATATCAGTTTTAGGTACATCTACTGATATTGAACCATTTGACTCTCCAGCTTGTTTTTGACTCTGTTCTGCTTCATTACTTGCATTTCCTTGAGCTTCTGGCAGATTGGTTGCTGGATTTCCGGTTTGGCTTCCAACCACTTTAGTATCAACATCACTAGTCGTAGTCGTTTCATCAGCAAAAACATTTTGTCCTGCCATAGAAACTGCTGCTACTGTCCCTAGAACAGCACCGCAAAGTGTTTTACTAACCTTACTTTTACGAAAACCGTAAGTTTTTTTGACTTTCATGAATCCTCCAAATCAAAATGATATTCAATCTTCAATTATTTTTTTGTAACAATAATTAATCAAATTGTAAACTTATTTATTTGAATTGTCAAATTTATTGCTTGAAAAATAAAAAGATCAGTTTTTAGACCAAAAATTAGAACGAATGATAAAATAAATCATTCGTTCTAATCAGACTGCCTATTTAGACAAGAGATTAGCGGCTACTTTTATCTGCTTATCTCAAACAGAGCATTCCTCTTTTTTTAAGCAATTATGATATAACGCCGGATGCCGCTATAAGAGATATAGCTAATCCATTGGTGACCATCTGTTTTTAGCACTTTATCATAATAGACACTGTCTCCTTTATTAAAGGAGAATAGATCTGGACTGCCTGCTTTTGCTTCATTTTTAACACCGACACGTTTTGTAAAACGATAGGTTCCTTGTAAAGGCAAGTTAATAGTTGGTGATAATGATTGACTTTGTTTTCTTGGTTTAGGGGCAGAAGCAGAAAGCAGCGGTATATAACGGCGTATACCGCTATAGGAAATATAACTAATCCATTGGTAGCCATCATTCTCAAGAACCTTATCATAATTGATTCTTTCGCCAGATTTGAATGTAAACTGAGTTGCACTTGACATTTTAGGTTCATTTTTAACACTAACTTCTTTAGTAAAGGTATAACTTCCTCGTGCAGGAAGGTTTAGTCTAGCTCTATTATCCTTTTTAGGTGCTTCCACTGTAGTTGACCTAGCTCCAACGCCTACTTGCTGACCATTGCCAAGCAAATAATAGAGATGAATATTATACTGGCCAGTACTATTCTTATGATCTTTTATCTTAACTGTTACCTTATAATGATTGTCTTTTTGCTTATTAGCACGGTACCAAATGAGATCATCTTGACCATTTTCTTCTGACCAAACTGGAACTAGAACAGTCCTTAAACCCTGATTGCTGGAAACTTCAGAAATCACAACATCAAATTGTTGACTGCTCTTATTTTGAATAGTGATCTTTCCGCTGACTTTAATAGCAGAAGGTTTTGCCGGTGCAGCCGATTCTCCAATTAAAACATAACGGCGAATACCGCTGTATGAAATGTAACTAAGCCATTGATGATTGTCTGCATTTAAAACCTTATCATAATAAACTTGATCTCCTTTATAAAAAGAGAACTGTGTTGGACTAGATACTTTGGGTTCATTTTTAACATCTGTCTGTTTCGTAAAGTGATAAGTCCCTTGTGAAGATAGGCTATTTTTAATCTCTTTATTTGCAGCTGCTGAAGTTGTTTTTGTAGCAAAAATTGGAGCATAGCGGCGAACTCCGCTATAGGAAATATAACTAAGCCATTGGTAGCCATCATTCTCAAGAAGCTTATCATAATAAACTTTTTGTCCTGCATCAAAGAAAAATTGATTAGGACTAGATTCTTTTGGCTCATTCTTAACAGCTGTCCGTTTTTTGAAAACATAATTTCCCCGAGGTGCTAACGAAGGCTGTGCCGGACTTTTTTGAACAGTTTGTTTCTTCAGCTGAACTTGGGCCTTCTTGGCTTGCAGCTGGACATTTTGAGCTGTTTTAACCGTTTTATCTTTAGCAGTATTTGAAGCCTCCTTCACATCAGCCAAAGCCAAATTTGTTTTTTCTTTTGTAGGATTTTTAGCAACATTATGGCTGGTCTTAGCTTCAGCATACTCTGCTGCTGTTTTAGCAGTTAAAGTTTCTGAAGAAGCAGGCTTTAATGCATTATTGCTCATATTTTCTTCTTTAACAACAGCAGACTGAGCAGCAGAATCAATTGTAACAGCTGACCCTTCCTTTGTTTTCTGATCAGTCGGGCTTTCTGCATTCTTCTGTTCGGTTGGTTGAACAGAAATATTTCCTTCTGAAGATACTTGTGCTAACTGATCATCAGCTGCTGCATTTTGAACACCTAAAAATAGAACACAGCCGATAAGAACTGAGGCCGCTCCAAATGTGTACTTACGAATGGAAAACCGTTGTTCTTGATGGTTATAAAAATTCTTTTTCATGCTATAAGCCTCTTTCTAATTAAATTGTAAGCCTTTTCAAAAATTATTATGACATTTTTTAAAATGATAAAGCAGTTATAGCCATAACAGATCTAATAGCTCTGACTAAACCAATGGTTTTCTTTAAAAATTTTAAGTCATAATAGTTGTTGATATAGAGTAATGACAATAAGTCAGTATTGTTTTTTATTTCATATTTGCTAGACTTATCACACTTTTATTGTAACACTATAGAAATATAAATCAATACAAAAAGTAATTTTTCTGATTATTTTTATTAAAATTTCTGCAAAATTCTCTATGCTCATGTGATAAGCTGGTTTAACTTTGATGCTTATAGATATTGCTAAAGGTTTGACAATAAAGATGAAGCTGGTCAAAAGACCAGCCTCATTTAAAATTAGAAGTATCCGTTCAAATATTAAGATTGCAGTAATTAGGAAAAATGGACTTTCTAGCCAAACCCTGAAAAGAGAAAATGAGGAAAAACCGTTTTTTAGGTAGTCACGGTTTCCCCCATTTCTATTTATGAAATTTATTGTAAAAAAGAAAAATTCTAAAGCTTTATGGTAAGTTTGCGCTAGCTTAACAATTAAACAAGCATTTTTTACATTTTTTCTTCTAATGCTATATCAGGGTATTTATCTACAAACCAGCGAAGGGCAAAATCATTTTCAAAAAGGAAAACGGGGTTATTAAAACGATCTTTAGCCAAAATATTTCTGCTGGAAGACATGCGCTCATCCAGCTCATCTTCTTTAATCCAGCGAACTGTTTTTTTACCCATAGGTGTCATGACAACCTCTGCATTATACTCGCCTTCCATACGATATTTAAAGACTTCAAACTGGAGCTGCCCAACAGCACCCAGCATGTATTCGCCCGTTTGATAATTGGTATAGAGCTGGATAGCACCTTCTTGTACAAGCTGTTCAATTCCTTTATGAAAGGACTTTTGTTTCATAACATTTTTAGCAGAAACCTTCATAAAAAGTTCTGGGGTAAAGGTTGGCAAAGGTTCAAATTCAAATTTGTTTTTGCCAACCGTTAAAGTATCTCCGACTTGATAAGTTCCTGTATCGTAAACACCGATAATATCCCCTGCCACAGCATTAGCAACATTTTCACGGCTTTCAGCCATAAACTGGGTCACATTGGATAATTTTGCTTTCTTGCCAGTCCTAGTCAGATTAACCGACATCCCCTTTTCGAATTCTCCTGATACAATACGTACAAAGGCAATCCGATCACGGTGACGTGGATCCATATTAGCTTGAATTTTAAAAACAAAACCTGAAAAATCCTTATTGAGAGGCTCAACAATTTCGCCATCTGTTCTCTTATGCCCGTGAGGTTCAGGCGCAAATTGTAAAAATAAATCGAGAAAAGTTTGAACGCCAAAGTTTGTTAAAGCAGAACCAAAAAAGACAGGAGTCAATTCTCCCTTTAAAACAGCTGTTTCTGAAAATTCATTGCCTGCTTCCTGCAGTAATTCCACATCTTCTAATGCTTGCTTATAAAAAGGATTATTTGAAAAAAGCTCGGATCCATTTTCAAGAGAAGCAAAACGTTCCTCACCTTTATAAAGCTCAAGCCGCTTGTTGTACAAATCATAGAGACCTTCAAAAGATCTCCCCATCCCAATAGGCCAATTCATCGGATAGCTTGCAATTCCAAGTACTTCTTCCAGCTCTTCTAGAAGGTCAAGCGGTTCGCGGCCATCACGGTCTAATTTATTAATAAAAGTGAAAACTGGAATGCCGCGATGTTTGACAACTTCAAAAAGTTTTTTAGTCTGGGCTTCAATCCCTTTAGCAGAGTCCACCACCATAACTGCAGCATCTACTGCCATAAGCGTACGGTAGGTATCTTCAGAAAAGTCCTCATGGCCTGGCGTATCTAAGATATTAATACGCTTACCCAAATAGTCAAACTGCATAACCGATGAAGTTACTGAGATACCCCGCTGTTTCTCAATATCCATCCAGTCAGATTTAGCAAACTGGCCTGTTTTCTTTCCTTTTACTGTACCAGCTTCGCGGATTTCACCTCCAAAATAAAGCAACTGCTCTGTAATCGTTGTCTTACCGGCATCCGGGTGAGAAATAATGGCAAAAGTTCGGCGTTTTTTTATTTCATCTTGAATTGTCATCAGGTCCTCTTTTTCTTTTTTGCTTATACTTTCTATTTCTGTGAAAACTCTGATTATATCGGAATTTCCTCTACTCTTTCAACCTACCTATTATAGCGGATTTAACTCATTTTTTCAATAATCTAAAAAAGATAAGAATCACTCCTAAGGGCGATTCTTATCTTTTAATTTCAGTGATTTAGTCTTTAAAAATTGACAATAAAAGTACTGATCAGGAAGATTCCTAAAATAAACGTTAAAACTAACAAATACAAAACTCGTCTTTTCCTAATTTGGAAAACTTCTTTTTCTTCTGCAGTCATGGAGACAATAGCTTTATTTCGCATTAACAGATAGGTCGGCAAACCCTCTCCATGTTGTCCTCCAGCTGTAAAGAAAGCCCAGAACCTAGGATGTTTCATCCCACGAGCTGCAGCATCTAGTTCAACCAATTTGAACAATTGATACAGCATCAACCCTTCTGTCACAACGAGCAAAAAAATCAAAGTAAGCATATACCAAGTCATCATGATGAAACCTCCTATATTTTACGAATAATTTGCACCAATATATAACCTGTGGTGCTCATAACCAAAGCTATCGCTAATAGAGTTAAGAGATAACTTTTGGAAATTGGAGTGATAGGGACAAAAGACAGATATTACATAAAAAGGCAAGTAAAATTTTCCGATTGCTCTTAACGATATTTGTCGAATCTTCTAAGTGTTGAATCATGTTCTTATCTCCTTTCAGCAACTCATCTAAACTAACCTGATACAAATCGCTTAATTGCAAAATGTATAAAATATCAGGATAAAACTTCTCATTTTCCCAATTAGAGATTGTCTGTCTAGATACATTTAATTTTTCTGCAACATTTTCTTGTGTTAATCCGCATGCATGGCGTGCTCCTTTTAACTTTTTTCCAATCTCCATTATCTCTTTCCTATCTTTCTATCTTCATTTTATCTTTTTCTTTTAAAAAATCTAGCAAAATTTTTTGACATTGCGAAAAAATAATAAAAAATCCTGTCAAATTAACTTGACAGGGAGAATTCTGCTTGAGAAGAATAATTTTTATATCAAGTCTGCTTTCTTATTCCAATACTTTTTAAAATACTCATCCAAAGCCAGGAGTGCTGCAGAAAGAATCGTTGATACAGCTAAATAGTTAAAAAAGATGTTCTCACCCTTAATAAAAGGCGGATGCGTCATCAAGCCGTAATTTCCACCAGTTAGCTGATTAACTCCCACTAACAATAAATCTAAACTAAAAGTGAGCAGAATAATCCTATATTTCTCAAGCAGCTGCTTATCATAGTAGTTCATAAGATAAACTAGAGAATTGACCAAGAGACAGTAATGTCCCAGAAGAAATGAGAAGCCAGTAATATGTGGAAAATCATAAGGGTCAAAAACCGGGTAGCCTAATGCAAAGAGTGCTCCGCTTGCTCCCATTAAAGCAAAATACTGTTTAAATCGGCTTTTATCCGGTAAAAATAGTAAGGCAAACATAGCTAAGCGGCAATGATAGAGCGGTAAACTATTGGAAAGGGGAATAGCAGACAGCAGGTACCAACTATAAAGAAAAAACAGCTGAATCCCCTGAATAATCTTAAAAGTCTTGCTATAAAGAGGATAACGATAATATTTTAGTGAAGTATAAATGAAAAAAAGCAGAAAAAACAACATCAAAACATACAGGTAAAAAGGGATAGCAGGCGGCTGTGTTTGATAGGTCGTAAAAAATGCTTTCATGTTCATCTCTTTCATCAATTTTTATCTTAGTCACATCAGATACAGTCCTCTTCATTATAAATGTTCTTGACTTAGCCGTCAATGTCAATAAAACTAAGAAAAGAGAACTTGATACTCTGCGAAAATCCCTTCAAACTACATCAAGGGCACCTTGCCGTACCTTAGCACTGCCTGTAGCTAGCTTCTTCGTTTGCTTTTTGATTTTCATTGAGTATGATACAGTGTTTTGAGAGCATTTTAAAATGTCATCTGCAGCTACAAGACCTTATATTCTTGCACCAATACTCCTTGGTTTTCTAGAAATAGAGAAATAATCAAATAGCATGATAGAACTGATACAGAAACTAACGCCATAATCCTCCATCATAGCTGTCATAAAAGTGGCCAATATCAAAATAAAATGATAGAGCGTAATATTCTTCTTCATCAGCTGAAAACCAATCATAATCGGAAAGAGCAGATAAACGAATAAGCCCTGACGCATTAAAGAGTCAACATAAAAATTTTCATTAAAAATTCTGCTGCCATCTGCATAGTGCAAATCCGGAATTTTTCTAGGTGTTAAAGAAAATGAATACTTTAACAAATACCTATGAGCATTGCTTAATCGTCCAGTAAAGGCTTTATTTAGTACAGAAGACAAGGGGGAGCCCGCCTTATAAAAATAAGATAGGGCTGTCCCAACAATAAAGATAATGATAATATCTACAAATAAAACATCTCCAGATAATTCAACTTTTAAAAGCTGAGTTTTAAATACAGAACAGAAAATAACCAAAATAAAGGCCATCAAACCTGTTCTTGAATCTGTTATGGAATAAATGAGTAAACTAAATAAAATCATCGATAATGTTTCAAGCAAGTTCGTTGATTTTTCTTTCATCAAGGAAAAGTCATAAAGAAGACTGGCTGCAAACATACTCAAAGAATTAGGATGCATAAAGCCATAGGAATGACGTACTAAATGAAGAGACGCTCTATAAGAAGTAACGTCTGGCAGCTGCCCTCTGACATAAAAGAACAAGACCCCAATCGCTAAGAAAAATTTAGCATAAAAAAGAAAACGTATTAAATCAGTTTGCTTAGGATCAATCGATACTGAGAGTAAAAAGAAGCTTAATATAGAAAAATCTGAAGAATGATCCAAAAGATAAAAGGAAGAAGGCATTAATATTATAAAAACCAGACTGGCAAAAATAGCATAAGCTTTTTTTAAAGTCAGTTTCGTTAGATAAGTATGCCAAATAAAAGCCAGCAGACTAAGGCATAATGAAAAAATGGTATAAAGCTGATAAGAATCTCCTGGAATATAGCGTTTAAAAAAATAAGTATAGATAGCTACAATAACAGCTAAAGTATAAAAATAACGATAATAGTTTACAGGTTTATTTCCAAGAAACGGCCAACTTTCTATTAATCTATTTATGCTATGTTTCCTTGAATGTCTATCTATCATCAATCCTCACCTTTTAAGAATATTTTTCTAAACTTTCTACTACTTTGTTTAAATGCATAGAGTGGCTTCCTTTAAGTAAAATCTGATCATTTTTTCCAAGCTCCTCTTTGATACATTCTGTCATAATATCAAGTTGGTCTAATGTCTCAAAATACTGCCATTTACCTTGTGGATAGCGTTTAGCTACTTCAGCCGCTAAAGCTTTCATTAAGGGGCCAAAAAGAATAACACGGTCTATTTGATCAGGATCCAAACTATCAACTATAGCTCCATGCCATTCTAACTCTTTTTCACCTAATTCTTTCATATCTGCTAAAACAGCAATTTTTTGACCGCTTTTATTTCTAGGAATAGTTGAAAAAGTCTTCAATATGAGCCGCATAGCTGTTGGATTAGCATTATAAACATCTGAAAGAATATCTGCTCCGTTAGCGGCCTTCTTCCATTCTGTACGATTGCCTGTTAAATCAAGATGAGCTAAAGCCTCTTTGATATGCTTTTCTGAAACAGCGGATAATTTTCCCACATAGCTGGCAATCATTGCATTGGTCGCATTGTATCTGCCTGGAAGCGGCAAATGAATCTCTGTATTTAGAAAATTCGTCTTAAAATGCAAGGAGTCTTTTGTCTCTGTCAGCTCTGTCATAAATATTTCTTCATTGGGACCAAAACGGATAACCTTTTGATTATCAGGTAAGTAAGCATTGATAATTTTATCGGCAGGTGCAATTAAAATACCATCTGAGTCCATACCTTCAGTTATCTGCATTTTCCCTTCAGCAATTTTTTCACGGCTGCCAAAGAATTCTAAGTGGGCTTCTCCGATAAGGGTTACGATTGCTATGTGCGGATGAGCCAAACGGGACAAAAGAGCGATATCTCCTAAATGATCCTGTCCCATTTCCAAAACAATTTTTTCAGAATCATCAGGCATATGAAGAACTGTATAAGGGAGCCCAATCTCATTATTATAATTACCTTGTGTTTTATAGGTCTTATAAGTTGTCGCCAAAACCGAAGCAATCATATCCTTTGTCGTCGTTTTGCCGTTTGATCCTGTTACAGCAATAACATCAACCCGCATTTTTGTTAAATAATATTGTGCTAATTTTTGGAAAGCAAGGAGGCAGTCATCAACAAGAAGATGGGGAAGATCAATTGTTTTTTCAGAAAATGTAGCTACCGCTCCATTTTCAAAAGCCATTGGAATAAAATCATGACCATCACGTTCACCCTTCAAGGGTAAAAACAAATCACCTGTTTCAATCTTCCTACTATCAAATTCAATAGCATGAACAGCAGCATCTTTATAAATGCCTATATCATTTTTTGCTCCCACTGCTTGGGCAATTTCATGTAATGTTAATTTCATTTTTTATTACTCCAGTACAAATAAAAAGGACTTCTGTCAGTCCTTTCATTATAACATAAAATAAGGTAATAAAATAACAGCTTTTTAAAGTCATTATCTCACTACGATTTTGAATGGCTTTTCCACCATGATGAAAGAATGGAACCTGAAATATTATGCCAAATGCTAAAAATTGTAGACGGAATAGCCGCTTGCGGGACAAAATATTTCATTGCCAAAGTTGCTCCTAAACTGGAATCCTGCATACCAACTTCAAAAGTAATAGCTTTCTGCTGAGCTTCTTGCAGGCCTAATAATTTAGAAAATCCAAAACCAAGCCCATAACCACAAAGATTATGAAGCATGACCACTGGAATAACTAAGGCTGTTGCCGTCGTAAAAATATTAGCATGATTGGCTGATACAACCGCACCAATAATCAGTAAAATAGCTATTTGAGAAATGAGAGGCATCAATTTAATGACAGCATTGATTCGCTTGCCCAAAAGTGTATGTATCAAGACTCCTAAAACAATAGGAACAACCACAATGCGCAAAGTTGACAGAAAAAGACTCACTGCTGGTACAGCAATGTATTGGCCTGCCAGTAAAGATAAAAGCAAGGGCAGCATAAGCGGAGCTAAAAGAGTTGATAAAACCTCAATAGAAACATCTAAAGCCACATCTCCGCCCGATAAAAAGGCCATCACACTAGATGATGTTCCGCTGGGACAAGAACCAACCAGAATAACGCCTGCTGCTGTAGCTCCTTTTAAATGGAAAATAAGACAAAGCAGCCAAGCTAAGCCAGGCATAATAACATAGTGAGCCACTGTCCCTAAAATAACCGGAATTGGCCGTTTGGAAATTCTGACAAAATCTTCTGTCTTCAAAGTTAAGCCCATTCCAAAAAGAATAAGACCTAATAAATAAGAAGTATTAGGTATAACCCAAGTACTTGTTTGAGGAAAAAAGAAATTAAAAACGGCCCAGAGAATGACGACTAAGGTAAACCAATGACTAAGTTTTTTATTAAAATTTTCAACTTTTTCCATAATAAGCTCTCCTTAAAGATAACATAAAAGAAGTATTGGCTCCCCAAAATCCTAACACAGACACAGGAAATATTAGGCAATCAAACTTATCTCTTATCTATTGCCCTTATTATACACCTAATTTTGAAATTTTCAAATAATTCTCAAAATTATTTTCTAAGTTTTCATACCGCTCCTTTTAATCTAAATAATAAAAAGAGTGATCAACACAGCTGCTGCCTTAAATGCACAGTTTGTTGCCACTCTTATAACATTTATCAATACTTAAAATAAAGTTTTTTCTAGTTTACGGCTATACTTCTATTAAAAAATTGCAGTGAAGCCAACAGCTTGTTGTTTAACTATTTTAAAGGAGATGATTTTCACGTTCGTCAAATTTTTCTTTAGCTAACATGACTAATCTTTCAATTAAGTCTGAGTAGCTTAAGCCCATATTTTCCCATAATAAGGGATACATAGACCACTGTGTAAAGCCAGGCATTGTATTGAGTTCATTCAAATAGATATGGCCATCTTCTGTCAGGAAGAAGTCACACCGTGATAAACCACAGCCTCCAAGCATCTGAAAAGCTAATTTTGCATATTGGCGCATTTTGGCTGAAATCTCTTCGCTTACTTCTGCAGGAATAGCCATTTTGATCTGATTGTCAATATACTTAGCTTCATAATCATAAAAAGCAACATTTTTGACAACTTCGCCCGGTAGAGTTGTTTTTATCTCTGTATTTCCTAAAATACCGACTTCAATTTCACGAGCCTTAACTCCCTCTTCAATGAGAATACGGCTATCATATTTTAAAGCAAGAGCAATTGCTGTTTTTAATTCTGTTTGATTCCTAGCTTTAGAAATACCAACACTTGAACCCATATTCGCTGGTTTCACAAATACAGGATAAGTCAGTTTATTTTCGGCTTCAAAAACTGTCTGACTCAAATCTTCACCTTCAAAGTAAGTTATATAGGGCACTTGCGGAATCTGGTTCTGACTGCTCTCTAGAACTTGTTTGGTTGCAATCTTATCCATAGCAAGAGCTGAAGATAAGATATTGGTGCCGACATACGGCATTTTTAAAATTTCTAAAAAACCTTGAACGGAACCATCTTCTCCCATTGGCCCATGGAGAATGGGAAAAACAACAGCACCCTTTTCATAAATGTCACTTGGTTTTATTTTTTGACTGGCAATGACTGTATCATTTGTCATCAATTTTTCTGTCTTTAAGGGCAGCTGGCTAAACTCCTGCGTCTTGATAAAATGGCCTGTCTGAGTAATAAAATAGGTTTTTACCAAAAATTTGTCATAATTGACTGCCTGTATTATACTTTCAGCTGAGAGAACCGAAACTTCTCTCTCGGCTGAACGTCCGCCATAAAGTAAAATAAGGGTTTCTTTTTTCATTATTTTTCCTTTTATAGTTCTTATATAAGAATAGAAAAAATCACATTAACTTATAATTCTGTTCGATTCTCTATTGCTCTTAGTAAGGTTACTTCATCTGCATACTCAATATCAGAACCAACTGCCAGTCCCCGAGCAAGCCGAGTGACTTTGATACCAGCGGGTTTTAGAACTCTTGAAATATACATTGACGTCGCCTCTCCATCTGCTGTTGTATTGGTTGCAATAATAACTTCGTTAATATCGCTTTCTTCCTGCAGACGGGTTAATAATTTTTTAAGGTTTATATCGTCTGGACCCACACCATTCATTGGTGAAATAAGCCCATGTAAAACATGATACAGTCCGTGATATTCCTGAATTTTTTCCATAGCTGAGACATCTTTGCTGTCTTCAACCACTAAAATGATTGACTGATCTCGGCTGTCATCGCTGCAAATGTTACAAGGATCAACATCTGTCAGATTGCCGCAAATAGAACAGTAGGTCAATTCTCGCTTAGCCGCCAGAAGATTTTTGGCAAAATCATTGACCTCTTCATCCTTCATTCCAATCGTATAAAAAGCCAATCGTGTTGCTGTTTTTATGCCAATTCCTGGCAATTTTGCAAAACTTTCAATCAATTTGGCAATAGGTGTTGGGTAAAGCATTCATCCTCCTCCTCACTCATTTGCATTCATAGGATGCATTTGCTGGTAAAGATTGATGATATCTCTTGTTATAGCATGGCTCGTTGTTCCATGTAAATCCGTTTCGTGAGGCAGCACAACAGCTACTGCAATCTGTGGATTATTGCTTGGTGCATAGGCAACAACATTTAAATTTGAAGCATCAATAGATTTGCCATCACTGCCTTTTACATAAGTTTCAGCTGTCCCTGTTTTAGCTGAAATAGGGACGCTTGCGCCATTAGCCAAGGTCTTACCTGTCGAATAAGCCCCTTTACCGTTAACAACATTATAAAAACCATCTTTGATAATAGAGAGATTCTCATTGGATATAGAAACATTGTTTAAGACTTTTGTGTCAATTGTTTTCACACGATTGCCCAATCCCCCTGTTTTATCATTGTCATAAATACCTTCTACTATGTGAGGAGCAACACGCTTTCCTCCATTAGCAACTGCAGCAACATACTGAGCCAGCTGCATTGTTGTATAGTTATCAAATTGTCCAAATGATTCTGTTAAAACATTTGCAGGATCATATTTCTCTGAAACATAACCCTTTGATTCACCTGGAAGGTCAATACCTGTTGAAACACCTAAGCCATACTGCGCATAAGTCGCTCTTAACTTTTTCATCGCATCCTTGTAACCTTCGGTTGATAAAGCCATTCCAGAATGATAATCCTGTCCCATCAATTTCAAAGCTAACTGTACCATATAAGTATTTGAAGAATACTCAAGAGATTGGCTAGCTGTAATAGGGAGAGAGCCATTTGTAAACCAAGAGTTGATAGGATTTGAGCCTGCAAACTGGATTGGCTGATCATTTAATATCTGATTGCCAAATAAAACATTATTAGCCCAGCCAGCTGTCAAAGTTGCTCCTTTCACAACAGAGCCTGGTGTGAAAACTTCTGTAACGGTACCAAGAGCATTTGAAGAAGTATCTCCTGTCTTAAGATCATGATCTAAACCAGCCATGGACAGGATGGCTCCTGTATTTGGATTTAAAGCAACAGCATATACACCTTCTGAATACTTTGTATTTCCCTTGCCTAATTCAGATTTGAAATAGCGGTTGAGAATATCTTCAACTCCCTTTTGAAATTTCAAATCCAGTGTTAATTTTAGGTTTTTGCCTTTAGTTCCTTTAGCAGTTATTTTATCACTGATGATCTTACCTTCTTTATTCACCTTAATAGACTGAATGGTTCGGCTGCCCTGAAGGTCATTTTCATATTCTTTTTCCAGATAAGAAGTCCCTACACGGTCATTTAGGGAATAGCCCTTCTTCACATAATTCTTTGCTTCCTCAGCAGGCAAACCTGTCTTTTGGCTGGAAACTTTACCAATAACAGATGTGATTGAATTCTTGACGGATTTTCGTTCCCAATCTGTCTTTACAGAAATACCTTTTAAATTTGATTTACTGGTTGCTAAAACAGCAATCTGCTCAGAAGTCAAATCACCCGTTGTCAAGGAGGCTGTATTAAAAACAGAAGTCGCATTCATCTGACTAAAAATATAAATTATCTTTTTTTCATCTTCAGAATAATCAATAACACTGTCAGGAACTGCCTTAACAGCATTGGCATAAATATCCGATTCTTTTAGATTATTTCCAAATTGGTCATATTTTTTTCGATGAGGTAATTTTTTGACAACCTTTTGATAATTCTTAGGATCAGCAAGGTAGTAATCCTTCTTTTGACGCTTAGTTACCTTGCTTTCTGTCAAAGTTACGATATTAGCCAATTTCTTAGCGTTTTCTTTAATGTCTTTGGCATCCATATGATTACTTCTTGTAAAAGCAACAACTTCTTTAACCTCATTTTCAACTAAAGGTACTCCTTGAGAGTCGTAAATTTGACCCCGAGGACTGGACGTTTTGATCGTATAAGTTGTTGATTCCGTCAGCTTCTTTTTATAAAATTTTTCATCATAGATCTGCATTTGTACTAATCGTAACAGTAATATCGTAAATAAAGTAACAATAAGAAAAAATAGGAGATTGATTCTGTTAGAAATCAAGATAAATTTTTCAGATTGTTTCTTTTTACTGCTCTTCTTTTTTCGAAACATTTTTCCTCCTATTTTTTATAAAACTATGCTTTATATTTTAACATAATTTGAAAAAACATATGACATTTTCACCAAAAATTTCTAGTCCTTTAAGCTAGCTGTTCAGCAAAAAAGAGAACCTTCGGATTCTCTTAAATTTTTTAGCTTTCTAAGAGTAAAAGAAAAGACAGCCCCACTTCTGTGATATACTCCTCTTACAGTAGGCAGCGAAAAAACAAAAATTCACTGTAAATACGAAGAGATTGGAACTTTTCAGCCCAATCTCCTACACATTTTTAAACTTTTTATGTTTCAGTTTCTTTCTAAAAAATCAGAAAAGAACTTTACTCACCAAGATAGTATTCATTTGTAACATTCAAGTCTTTGTCAAATTCAAAAACAAGCGGTGGGAAGTTAGGAATTTCCACATCCATGATTTCATCATCTGACAATTGTTTAATATGTTTTACCAAGGCACGGATAGAGTTACCATGAGCACCCACAAAGACATTTTTACCATCTTTAAGAGCAGGCGCAATTTTATCTTCCCAAAACGGAAGAGCACGTTCTAAAGTTACTTTTAAGTTTTCAGCATCTGGAATAACTGAATCATCAAGGTTAGCATAACGACGGTCAGTGTGTGCTGAATATTGATCATCTTTAGCCATAGCTGGTGGCAGCACATCATATGAACGACGCCAGATATGAACTTGTTCGTCACCCCATTTTTCAGCAGCTTCTGCTTTATTTTGACCAGTTAAACCACCATAGTGACGTTCATTTAAGCGCCAAGATTTTTCAACGGGAACCCAAAGTTGTCCTGCTGCTTCAAGAGCAAGATTTGTGGTTTTAATAGCACGTGTCAAAACAGATGTGTAAGCTTGGTCAAACTCAATGCCTGCATCCTTAATTAATTTACCAGCATCAATAGCTTGCTGTGTTCCTTTTTCTGAAAGATCAACGTCAGCCCAGCCAGTAAAAAGATTGGCTTTGTTCCATTCTGACTCACCGTGGCGAGCAAAAACTAATTTTACCATTACTATTCTCCTTTTATTTTTGACGAAATGTCAAATGTTTTACTGTTTTATTTTACAAAAATATCAGAAAAAAATCTACTACATTTATCAAAAATTAAAAAGAGCAATGTTTTCTTTCATCCAAAGCTAAAGCATACAAAACAAACTTGCAGCACATTTTATCTAGTGTTACAATAAATAAAATGTATTATTTTGGAGGTCATATGGTTTCAACTCGTACAACAATTGGTTCTTTTCAGTTTGATAATTGTCTTATGAATGCTGCAGGTGTTTATTGCATGACACGCGAAGAATTAGCGGCTATTGATCAGTCTGCTGCGGGATCCTTTGTGACAAAAACAGGAACGCTTAAAGAACGCCCAGGCAATCCAGAGCCGCGTTATGCTGATACAGCTCTTGGCAGCATTAACTCTATGGGACTGCCTAACCTAGGCTATCATTATTACTTAGACTATGTTATGGAATTACAGGATAGACCAAAAAGCAAAAATCATTTTCTCTCACTTGTTGGTATGTCTCCAGAAGAAACACATACTATTCTTAAGTCTGTTGAAGCCAGTGACTATAAAGGTTTAGTAGAACTCAATCTTTCTTGCCCCAATGTTCCTGGAAAACCGCAGATTGCCTATGATTTTGAAACGACAGACCAAATCCTTTCTGAAGTTTTCTCCTACTTCACCAAACCACTTGGCATTAAGCTGCCGCCTTATTTTGATATTGTACATTTTGATCAAGCAGCTGCTATTTTCAATAAATATCCCTTAGCCTTTGTCAATTGTGTTAATTCTATCGGAAATGGTTTAGTTGTTGAAGATGAAACAGTCCTTATTAAGCCTAAAAATGGTTTTGGGGGTATCGGAGGTGACTATATCAAACCAACAGCTTTAGCTAATGTTCATGCTTTTTATAAACGCCTCAATCCTTCTATCCAGATTATAGGAACTGGCGGTGTTAAAACAGGCCGTGATGCTTTTGAACATATACTCTGCGGAGCCAGCATGGTACAGATTGGAACAGCCCTGCATCAAGAAGGGCCTCAAATCTTCGAGCGCATCACTAAAGAATTAGAAGAAATCATGACAGAAAAAGGTTATGAAAGCTTGGAAGACTTCCGCGGCAAGCTCAATTATAAGGCTTAAATCATTTTAAAGCTAAGAAGCATTTGATAGCAATTTAAGATGAAATAGAAAAAGCCTGACTGAAATTTTGGATCTCAGTCAGGCTTTTTCTGATGACTTTAAAAAATAAAGTTACTCTTTTTGTACCTTCTTTTGTTCAGGAATTTTTGCCTGTTTTGATTTTTCAGAATTTGCTGCTTCTGGCTTAAATGCTTTGCTGACAAAAAAAATACCGATTACTTTAACGATAGAAAAGATCATTAAAATGATAATGATAAATTTCATTTTAGCTATCTACTTTCTTGCTTTTTCACACATTATAACTTTTTCTTCTGCAATGAGCAAGTAAAGAGTAAAACATATATACAGCAGATAGGATTAATACGACTAACCAATCTTTTGCCTATTTTTTTCCTGACACTTTGGACAAATACCATAAATTAACAGCTGTGCTCTGGTAATCTTATATCCTGTTTGTTCATGCGCTTCTTCTTTAATACGAGAAACATCAACATCTACAAAATCTGTAATCTTACCACAAGACTCACAAACAACATGCAAGTGCTGATGCCCCATAAAATCAAAATAAGCTGTATTGTCATTGCTTACTTTTAATTCAACAACAAATCCTTCATCAATCAAAACTTTTAAATTATTATAGACCGTAGCCAGGCTCATACTTGGATGCTGAGGAAGAAGATCATTATATATTTGTTCTGCACTTGGATGATGGTGAGCATTGATAATATAAAAAATAATAGCCTTTCGTGTTTCCGTAAGGCGGATATGTTTTTCTTTCAAATGTTCCAAGACATCATTATAAACATTTTGATTAATTTCTGTGTTATGAGAATACTGCTCCATCCTTAGCTCCCTTCCCTGCTTCTTTTCTTTTATTATACACTATTTTATCTAAAAGAAGAATGAATAGGTCTTATATAAATTAAAAGAGAGTGGGACAGAACATCAATAATTCGAAGAATTTGATTTCGCCGTCCCACCTCCTAACAGTTGGTTAGGATAGCTGCTATCACTTATACAGCAAGGGATAAGGATATCCAGCCACTGCGTCTTGCAAGTAAAACGACAAAACAGCATGGGGCTGGGAGCTTTTGGCTCAGCTTCCTTACCATAATAGATAAAATAAGGCAGTCAGCTTGCTGCTTACTTATTGATTTTTAACATTTCTAATTGTGATAGAATTTCCTCCAAAGAAACACCTGCTTGTATCAAAGCTGCAGCAGAATAGGCACCTTCAACAATTGGAACATTCATCATCACAATATCTTTGTCTGATAAATCAGCCGCTATCTCTAAATTCATTCTTGCTGAGCCTAAATCAAAAAACGTCAACAAGACCGTTTGAGCGTTTTGTTCGATAGCTTCCTCAATCTGCTCAAAACTTGTTCCTATCTCACCATCTTTTGTGCCGCCAATATAAGTCACGGAGACATCTTTAGCGACTTCTTCAATTAAATCATATAGGCCCTGTGCGAGATTTTTAGAATGCGACACAATCACAATTCCAATTCCTGACATTATAAATCCTCCGCTTCAATTAAAGCTTCAAATAGTAAACCAGATGAATAAGAACCTGGATCAATATGACCTGCCGAACGTTCACCAACATAAGAAGCACGGCCCTTAGTAGCTTTCATCTCTTTGGTTTCTTCGACCATTTTTTTGATAGCAGGAGCCGTTAAAGTATTTGTTTCTAAATCAGCAAGTGCACAAGCCCATACATCTACCATTGTTTTTTCATTAATGTTGGCCTTCCCGCGTTTTTTGATCATGTCTAATCCTGCTTTAATGTCATCTATAATATCGCCTCCTGCCTGTTCAGAATCCATCATCCCCATAAATGCTGAGGCATACAGCGGCCCGGATGCTCCGCCGACCGTGCGCAATAGCTGCATAGCTGTCGCTTTAAAGACATCAGCTGCTGTTGTTAATTCTTGTGTTGACATAGCTTCCATAACAGCAGTCATGCCGCGTGCCATATTGCTGCCATGGTCTCCATCTCCTATAGGAGTATCTAATTCTGAAAGGTAGTCTTTATTAGCTTGAATTTTGTCATTAAATAAAGACATCCACCGTTTTGCTACTGTAACTTCCATCTCAATTTCCTTTCTTACTCTTACCAAGCAGCTGTTGTAACAGGACTGTTCAAAGCTTCTATCCACGCTTTATCTTTGAATTTAATTAAAGTCAGTGAAATACCTGCCATATCAATAGAAGTCATTATATTGCCTAATTTTTTATAAACAATAGCGATATTTTGTTTCTCTAGGAGCTTTCTAGTATCATTAGCAAAGACATATTGCTCCATCAAAGGAGTGGCCCCCATTCCATTGATCAAGATGCCAAATGAGTCTGTTTCCTTAATATCAAAAGATTGTATTAATTTTTCTACTAATTCCTGTGATAGTTTTTGTGACTCCTGCATTTTTTCACGACGGTAACCTGGTTCACCGTGAATACCAATGCCAAACTCAATTTCATCACTGGCTAAAACAAAGCCAGCTTTTCCTAGTTCAGGAACAGTTGCACCGCTTAGAGCTAAGCCTATCGTATGAATATTAGGTACCAGTTCATCTGCTATCCTTTTAATTTCTTTTAAAGATTTCCCCAAACGTGCTGCGTCTCCTAAGATTTTATGAACAAGGACTGTCCCGGCTACTCCGCGTCTTCCTTGTGTGTAAAGACTATCCTCAACCGCAATATCATCATCAACGACAACACTAGCAACTTCAATGCCTTCCATTTCTGCCAAATCCTGAGCCATTTCAAAATTCATTACATCACCTGAATAATTTTTAATAACCATAAAAACTCCCGCACCTTCATCGGCTTCCTTAATGGCTTTTAATACTTGATCGGGAGTAGGTGAAGTAAACACGGCACCGCAGACTGCAGCTGACAGCATACCCTCTCCAACAAAGCCAGCATGCGATGGTTCATGCCCGCTGCCTCCACCGGAGATAATAGCAACCTTCCCAGTCTTCTTGGCCCTTCGAGCTATAATGTCATATCCTTCAAGGCGGTAAATGATATCTGAATGAATATACGAAAAACCGTCAAGCATTTCATCAACTACTTGAGCTGGCTGATTTATTATTTTTTTCATAAAAGACACTCCTTTGCTCTTTTGTTTTTTATTTTATACCTTGTTTTATCGCGGCTAAATCGGGCAATATAGCACTCAGAGATTATATAGAAAAAAGCCATAGAAATTCTATAGCTTTTTTATTGAAACATTTGTATATCCTAAAATTACGTTCTAGATATACATCGCTGAAATCTTATTTTACAGCGTCTTTAAGAGCTTTACCAGCTTTGAATGCTGGAACTTTAGAAGCTTTGATTTTGATTTCTTCACCTGTTTGAGGGTTGCGACCTTTGCGTGCTGCACGTTCGCGAACTTCGAAGTTACCAAAACCAATAAGTTGTACTTTTTCACCTTTTGCAAGGTAACCTGATACTGCAGCGAAGACAGCATCTACTGCTGCAGCTGAATCTTTCTTAGTCAATTCAGTAGCTTCTGCTACTTTTGCAATCAAATCTTGTTTGTTAGCCATTTAACAAATCCTCCAATAAATTTATAAGCTCAATGAGCTTTAACAAACACTATCATACCTGAAAAACTTTATCAGGTCAAGTGTTTAGTGTTTATTTTAACGATTTTTCTTTAAAATGTCAAAGCTTATCTCGTCATTTACTAAATTAAGGGCTGTTGATTTTAGATAGATCCCATACTGATTGTCTATCTTTTGTAAATTAATGTTAACAACAGATTTTTGCGGAAGTATCTCGACAAAATTCGGAAGTTTATAACTAGATCTTAGATAGCTAAGTATCTCTGATTCTGGTAAAGAAAGCGACCCTACTGAAAAAGACGTCACTTTAAGCTGAATAGCTCCATTAGCCAAATTGTAAGGCTCAAAATAAATATGAAGCGGAATATTGTAGCCTAATAATTTGTAAGTACTCTGAAATTCAATATCTGTATCATTGAGGCGAACACTGTACTGCATTTTCTTTGATTGATAGTCATTCAGATAACTTGTTAGTACTTGATTAAGCTGCTCCTTGTTTGTGGTAATGCTACCAACTTTAATAGGATTTTTATCAGCTTGTATTTTTTCTATTTTAGGATGAGAGCCACTCACTATTTTAACAGCAATAACGCTCCAAAAAGCAACATTAATAGCTAATAGCAGTAGGAAGGCCCATTTCCACCAATTCTTGTTATTTCCAATTCTTTTTTGTTTCACTGATTTTCTCCATTACTGCTTTTGACATAATTTGATAGCCGATATTATTTGGGTGGAAATGATCGCCATCATAAAGGGCATTATTTTCTACGGTACCTGAACTGTTTGCACTGCTTGGTGCTTCTACCGCTTTTCCTTGACCATCAACACCTTTATAAAGTAAATCATTGATAGGAACAAAATAAACATTGTCATACTTTTCAGCAATTTCCTGACTTCCTTTATTCCAGTTATCAATAACATCCTGCATCTGTGTTAAATCAGGAAAATTCAGATAATAAGGGTTATAAATCCCTAAAATGTAAATAGGTAAATTTTTATTCTGACTTCTAGCTGATGAAATAATTTCTTCCAGATTTTTTTGATAAGTTCTTGCAGGTTTTTTAAAAGAAGATACCTTTAAATTTGACAGCTTTTTTCGGATAACCGTCATGACATCGTTCCCACCGACTGTTAAAGTCATCATATCTGCTTTTTTTAAGCTCTTTTGAATATCTTTCTTTTTATCTATACGCGTTAAAATCTGCTGGCTTGTATTACCTGAAACACCATAATTACTGCTTTTGACAGTATACCGATAGTTGGTTTTCAGCCCTTGGGCTACCAAGGGAACAAAGCCGCCTTGTCCTGTAGTATCACCGATTCCTTCTGTCAAAGAGTCGCCAATAGCAATATAGTTAAAGGCCTTCTCTTTTTTGACAGTCGAAGTTCTCAGCTCTTCTGAGCGCCTCAAACGAGAATGAGATCCTCTTGTCGGAAATAAAATATAAAATAGGACTGCAAAAATGAGAAGACTTGCGATAAAAAAAGTCAGTTCTTTAGGAATTTTTTTATTCATAATGTACCATTACTGCAAAAGCACCCTCTCCCGTATGTGTCTGAATCGTTGAGCCCGTCTCTAAAACAGAGATCTCTTTTTCAACATAAGTTTGTAATTTTTCTTTCAAAACATTAGCAAAATTAGCTGTCCCTGCATAAGAAATAGCAATTTCAGCTATTTGGCGATTCTTTAAGTCAGCTGTAAGTGAATCCAGCCACTTATAAAATGTCTTGGCCCCGCGTCCTTTAGCAATAGGATACAGCTCATGATTTTTTAGCTCCATGACAACTTTAATATTTAACAGAGAACTTAGAAGACCCGTTACACGGCCAATCCGTCCTCCCTTAACTAGATTTTCTAAAGTTGAAACACCAATAAACAGCTTGGTTTTTTCTTTGACTTCTTCAATTGTTGAGAGTACATCTTGAAGACTGCCGCCATTTTTAGCAACTCTAGCTGCTGCCACAACCTGAAACTTCATTCCTTGATCCGTGAAAGAAGAATCTACGACAGTAACATCTGCTCCAGCAATATTAGCCCCCTGCCTGGAAGCTTCAACTGTTCCTGATAAGGTGTGCGTAATATGGATGGCAACGATCTTCTCAGCGCCTTCTTTTACCAGCTTTTCATAGGTATCGGCAAAAAGTCCCACAGGGGGCTGACTGGTTTTGGGAAGTTCTTTTGAATTCCTCATAAGAGAAAGAAATTTTCCTTCTGTTTTTAGGTTATCATCAGAATAAATAACACCGTCAACCATTACGGTTAAAGGAATAACTGTAATATCCAGTTCCTTCACTAATTCAGGTTCAATGGTAATAGAAGAATCGGTTACAATTTTAATTTTAGTCATTTTCTATCCCGCTCATTTAATTTTTCGATTATCATTGCTATTATAACAAATAATTAGCTTTTAGGGGAGTTTTACAAGCAAAAAAAGCAAGACCCTTGTCAAATAAGGTCAAATAATCTTCCCCACTTTTTAAAATCGAAAGCAGCTGTAAAAGAATCTTTGCTTTCATTATCAACTCAATTAAATTTTCATTAATAATGGTATCAGTTACAAAATATAATGCCGCTAATGCTTTTATAACAACTATATCTCATTAATCCTGCTTTTCAAATTCGCTCACTGCCTCAGTAATTCTCTGGCTTGCTGGCGAGCTGCAGGTGTAACATCATCACCAGCCAGCATTTTAGCAATTTCTTCAACCCTTTCTTCTGGCTTTAATAGACGGACAGTTGAAACTGTTGAATCTTTATGACTTTGCTTTTCAATGAAATATTGGTAATCACTGACGGCAATAACCTGAGGTAAATGTGAAATGGCTAGAACCTGCCCATTGCTGCCAATTTTATGAATTTTTTGAGCAATAGCTTGTGCCACCCGGCCAGATACCCCTGTATCCACTTCGTCAAAGACAATACTGGTCTTATCATCACGCCGTGACAGAGCTGCTTTAATAGCCAGCATCAGTCGCGACAGTTCCCCGCCTGATGCTACTTTAACAAGAGGCTTAAAGTCCTCACCTGGATTGGCTGCTATATAAAATTCTACAGCTTCATTGCCTTCACGATTGAATTTCCCCTTTGAAAAAACAACCTTAAAAGCAGCCTTATCCATATAAAGATCTTTTAATTCCTGCTTAATCTCCTTGGTTAGAAGATCAGCAAGCTTGTGACGCTCTTGACTTAATTCAGAAGCTGTCTCTAACAGCTCTCTTTCTAAGGATTTAAGATCCTGCTCCATATCATCAAAAGACAAGTCATTTCCTGTCAAAAGATTGTATTCTTTCGTAATATTGGCTAAATAAGCCAAGACATCATCAACAGAACCGCCGTATTTGCGGGTTATAGAATTAACTAAATCAAGCCGTGTATCTAGATTGACCAAAGCATTAGCATCGAAATCTAAGTTTTCCAATAAATCCCCCAAACGTTTGGTGACATCTTCTAAGATATAGTAAGATTCGCTGAGATCAGAAGACAAAGTTTTATAATCAGCATCATAGTCTTCCAAAGACTGCAAATCATTCATGGCTGAACGTACATTAGCTAAACTTGAATAGTCTTCATTATCCAAGACCGTATAAGCATTTGTTAAAGTATCAACAATAAGTTTATGATTCAATAATTTATGGCGTTTTTTTAAGAGTTTTTGATCTTCACCTGATTTAAGGTCTGCCGCTTCAATTTCGGCTATCTGATACTCCAGCATTTCGATACGGGCCTGATGTTCTTGCTCATTTTTCTTCTTATCAAGGACTCGTTTGCGGAGCTTTTTATAATGGTCAAATACGCTTTGATAGTTTGTCTTTACCTCTTGAAAATGGCCGTCTCCAAAGCCATCCAATAAGTGAATATGATTTTGAGAACGCATTAGCTCTTCTTGATCATGCTGGCCGTGAATATCAACTAAATGCTGGCCAATAGAGCGCAGAACAGCTAAATTAACCATTTGCCCATTAAGACGACTGACACTGCGGCCGTTTTGAAAAATCTCGCGGCGAATAATCAATTCATCCGAAAATTCAATACCATTTTCTTTTAAGATCTGTTTTAAAGGCGAGTTTGCATCCAGAGAAAAAAATCCTTCGATCTCTGCTTTAGAAGAGCCGTGGCGAATGACATCTGTATTAGCTCTGCTTCCTAACATCATATTCATAGCATCAATAATAATTGATTTTCCAGCCCCTGTTTCACCTGTTAAGACAGTCATACCATTTTCAAAGTTTAATGATATTTCTTTAATAATAGCAAAATTTTTTATAGCAATTTCTAAAAGCATAGTCACCTTTTACTCCTTCAATCTGCTAGCAAGGATTTTATTTCTTGGCGGATTTGCTCACTGTCTTTTGGATCTTTTAGAATTAAAAGAAGGCTGTCATCATCTGCTATGAGACTGAAGATAAGCTGTCCAAACCTTTCTAATAAGAAACGCTTTATCAAATAACTATTTCCCGGTATAACATCAATATGGAGCAAATGTTCTAATCCAGCAGTATTTTCAGAAACGGACTTAACAGCATTCTCTGCCCGTCTAAAACTGTCTTGTTCTTGTGTTGCCTTTTCTTTGGACAGTCCATAAATATAACGGCCATCTGAAGCCGGCACTTTAACAATACCGATTTCATTAATATCACGGGAAATAGTCGCCTGAGTGGCTTTCAAACCTTCATTTTCTAAAAGCTTTACTAAATCATTTTGCGTCTCAATCGCATTTTCTAAAACAATTGTTTTAATTAATTCTAAGCGTTCACGTTTTTTCATTCTTTTTAAATTCCTCATGTGCTGATTTAACAACAGTTTTAATGTCTTTCAAAATCTGATTTTCTGGTGAATTGGATTTTTGCAGATAAGCTAAAAATTCAATATTGCCGTGACCACCTTGAATAGGAGAAAAATCAAGCTGCTTCACCGTAAAACCAAAATCTGCTGCAAAGTTTGTAACGGTCTCTAAAACCTTTTCATGGGTGGATGCATCTTTAATAATGCCATTTTTTCCTATTTGTTCGCGCCCTGCTTCAAATTGTGGCTTGATTAAAGCAAGGACCTGACCGGAATCAGCTAAAATTTTGTTCAATGCCGGTAAAATTAAGGCAAGTGAGATAAAACTGACATCAATCGAGGCAAAAACAGGCTGACCCTCTGTAAAATCTTTGAGTTCTGCATAACGAAAGTTATATTGCTCCATAGAACAGACACGTTTATCCTGGCGCAGTTTCCAGACTAATTGATTGGTTCCGACATCCACTGCATAAACTAGCTTCGCACCATTTTGCAGCAGAACATCTGTAAAGCCACCTGTTGAAGCCCCAATATCAAGCGTTATCAAGCCATTCACAGAAATGTCAAAAACTTGCAGTGCCTTCTCCAATTTTAAGCCGCCGCGGCTGACATACTTTAGTTTTTCACCCTTTAATTTTAATTCAGTCGCCTCATCAACTTTCTCACCAGGCTTATCATAACGTTCTCCATTGATAACATTAACAACTAAGCCTGCCATAACACCCCGCTTAGCCTGCTCCCTTGTTTCAAAAAGCCCCTGTTTATAAGCCAGAACATCTACTCTTTCCTTAGGCATGAAGACGCAACCTCTCTAGCATTTTATCAATTTTAGTTTTATCAAATTCTTCTTCTGTAGATAATTTTTGAAAAATAGACTGGGCTTGATCCAGAGAATCCTCCAAGACAGCATAAGATTCATTCAAACCCAGAAGACTAGGATAGGTTGATTTAAAGGTCTTCTGATCTTTTTGAGGAGTCTTGCCAAGTTCAGCAAAACTAGCTGTCACATCCAAAATATCATCACGCACTTGGAAAGCTAAACCAACCAGTGCACCTGCTTGACGAAGCTTAGCAAGGGAAAGGTCTGAAAGTTCAGCTATGATCCCAGCAGCCACAAATGGAAAAGTTAATAGTCTGCCTGTTTTATTAGCGTGAATCTTAGCAATATCTGTTAAACTTAACAAACTTTTTTCCCCTTTAATATCTAGCATTTGCCCAGCAACCATGCCATAGCTTCCTGAAGCAGCTGATAATTCTGCTATTAATCTTACCTTTATATCAGCCGCTAAATCAGCATTAGCTAATAAAGTAAAGGGGTCTAAAAAAAGGCTGTCTCCAGCTAAAATAGCTGTTGCTTCATCAAACTTTTTATGATTGGTCAGCTGACCCCGTCTATAGTCATCATCATCCATAGCAGGCAGATCATCATGAATAAGACTGCCAGTATGAATCATCTCTAAACCAGCTGCCACTTGATAGTGAGCTTCTGTAAGCATCAAGCCAAATCCCTGCAGCATTTCCAGCAGTAAGAGGGGGCGAATCCGTTTGCCGCCGGCATCAACAGAATACAAAATTGCCTCAACTAGATCCTTAGATACCTTATTTTGTGCATAATAATGCTTGATGGCCTGATTAATATGTTCAATCTTATTTTTCACAACGCATCCATTTCGGCTTCACTGCCGTCATCCTGCATGACTTTGACCAAAGTCTTTTCAGCTGATTCCAACGTTTTTTGTAAGTCTTTAGAAAGTACCATTCCCTTTTGAAATTGGGCAATAGCCTCTTCAAGAGGAACCTCGCCATTTTCCAATTGACTCACAATTCCTTCTAAATCCTGTAAATTTTCTTCAAATGTTTTTTTCTTGTTTGACATTTTCTACCTCCACTTGAACATAGCCATCTTTCAATTCAAGATTCAAGTGATCTCCCTTTTTGATTTGCTGGCTTGATTGAATAATGTGATTATCCTTTTGAATAATAGCATAGCCACGCGCAACAATCCGATTTGTATCTAATGACAGCAGCGCATCCTGTGCTTTTTCAAAACGCGCTAGCTTAGTGTCATACTGACTCGTCATATTGCTTAAAAGCAGGCGCTGATTCTGCTTTAATCGTTCTTGATATCGCTGAATGCGCTCGGACAAATTAACGGACATTAGTCTTTGCCTTACGATATTTGCCTTGCGATCATAAACATCATAAGTCTGCCTTGTTTTAGCCACTAAACGCATCTTTAAGTGATCCAGCTTTTGAACATAAGCATCATAGAGCCTTTCAGGCTGTCTAAAAATAACTGAATTTTGCAGTTTGTTAACTTGTTCCTCTTTTTGCCTGATCAGGCGCATAACAGCCTGATAAGAGCGCATTTGTTTTTCTTGGAGAAAGGCCAATACATCAGCCTTAGTCACAGGCGTTGCCAATTCAGCTGCTGCTGTTGGAGTTGCTGCCCTGCGATCTGCCGCAAAATCAGCTAAGGTTGTATCTGTCTCATGTCCGACACTGGAAATAAGAGGCAGGTGCGATTCAAAAATAGCCTGCACTACAACTTCCTCATTAAAAGCCCAAAGGTCCTCAATAGATCCTCCGCCGCGACCAACAATGAGAAGGTCTAAATCATCGCGTTCATTAGCTAAACGAATATTAGCAGCCACTTCTTGCGCTGCTCCCTCACCTTGAACCTTAGTCGGAAACAGTAAAAGATGGACGCCTGGAAACCGGCGTGAGACTGTGGTAATAATATCTCTGATAACCGCACCGCTAGGACTGGTGACAACACCAATCTTTTTAACAAACTGCGGCAGTTTTTGCTTGTGCTTATCGTCAAAATAACCGGCCTCAGCTAACTTTTTCTTGACTTGTTCAAATTGAATAGCTAGGGCACCGATACCGTCTGGCTCTGCTTTTTCAATGATAATGGAATAAGAGCCGCTGGGCTCATACAGCTGTACGCGCCCAATAACATTAATTTTCATGCCTTCTTCAAGTTCAAAACCCAGTTTCTTATAAATACCGCCCCACATGGTGGCCTGAATAACAGCCTTGTCATCTTTAAGTGAAAAATACTGATGATGAGGACGCCGTCTAAAATTAGAGACCTGACCAGTCAAATAAACCCGTTCCAAATAAGGATCACGATCAAATTTTAGTTTTAAATATTTGGTCAAAATAGACACCGATAAATAATCTGGCATAAATTTGATATGAGAACCACGCAAAAAACAGTCCAATCAATTAAAAAAACTGATTTAAAGACGCACTTAGAACAAGCGGCTTATTCTAAATGACTCATTTGCAGAAGTCGGCTCCTTTCATTGTGTATAGATATAGCCATTATATCAAAAAATGAAAATTTATACTGTCTTTAAAATGAAAAAACAAAAAAACCTGCTAATATTTTAATGGATTTTAAATTTTTGATAGAAACTATAATTACTGATCTCAAAAGCTGATTTACTTGTAGCTGCTTATCGGAAATCGGACAGCCTTTATTCGGTTCTTTTAGGAATAATCTTTACAATGATGTCTGTAATTTCCTGTGGACTTTCGTGCATATCCTCGCTGATCCAATTAGAAATAATAGCTTCTAAAGAGGAAATATAAATAAGACGCGCATATTTTTCCGGAATACCATACACTTGACCTAAAATAGAATTGACATTAGGAATCAGATCAATAACAGCAGAAACGAAATGTCGAATAGACTGGGGCAGATTAACATAAGTAGAATCAGCAAGAACCATAAAAAACTCATGATCGCTATAAATATAATCCAAAGATGCTTTAATAAGCTCTGGAGAGAGCTCTGTCATATCCTCAGTAATAATATTAAAAAGTTCAGATATGGTCTCATTCTTAAGCTTATCCATCATATCATATTTATCCAAATAATGAAGATAGAAAGTTCCTCTATTAATACCTGCTTCTCTGCAGATAGCTGTTACCGAAATCTCCTCAAAAGTCTTTCTTTTTAATAGATGGATAAGTGCTCGCTTAATGTAATTCTTTGTTTCTGTTTGCCGTGTATTTGCCATGATAAATAGGTAGTCCTTAAATCAACACTTTGTTAATTTTTGATTATTGCCTTTCGCTCAATTCTGTGTATACTAGAATACATACAAAATCAACATGTTGTTGATTTAATTTAATTTTATTATACTGCTTTGCCTATAAATGTCAACAGCTTATGAAAGGAAGGAAATCTATGTCTTATATCCAAGTCAAAAATTCAACAAAACGTTATCAAGTTGGCGAATCAGAAATCATTGCCAATAAAGATGTTAATTTTAAAATCGAAAAAGGGGAATTAGTGATTATTCTTGGTTCATCAGGAGCAGGAAAATCAACACTGCTGAATATCCTAGGCGGTATGGATACAAATGATGAGGGGCAGGTTATTATTGATGGAGTTGACATCGCTCAATTTAATTCACACCAAAGAACCAATTACCGCCGAGATGACGTTGGCTTTGTCTTTCAGTTTTACAATTTAGTGGCCAATTTGACTGCTAAGGAAAATGTCGAGCTAGCTTCTGAAATTGTCAAAGATGCTATGGATCCTGCTGAGATTTTAACTAAAGTCGGTCTTGAAAAGCGTATCGATAATTTTCCAGCTCAGCTTTCAGGCGGTGAACAGCAGCGTGTTTCCATTGCGCGTGCTGTAGCCAAAAAACCAAAAATACTGCTTTGTGACGAACCAACAGGAGCCTTGGATTACAATACCGGAAAACAAGTGCTCCAAATTCTTCAGGACATGTCCCGCAATGAAGGGGCAACTGTTATTATCGTTACACACAATTCCGCTTTAGCTCCTATTGCAGACCGGGTCATCCATATGCGTGATGCCACTGTCAAATCCATTAAGATAAATGAACAACCGCAAGATATTGCAACCTTAGAATATTAGGAGGTACTTATGTCCAAGAAAATATATTGGAAAGATATCAGGCAGTCTTTTTCTTCTTCTAAGGGGCGTTTCTTTTCTATTTTCAGCCTAATGGCTATTGGGGCTCTAGCCTTAATTGGTTTGAAAGTGACTCCTCCCAATATGCAAAATACTGCTCAAGATTTTATTGATAAATATCATACGATGGACTTGGCTGTCCTATCAGATTATGGTTTTAGTAAAGACGACAAAAAAGAACTCAGCAGTATCAAAAATGCCAGAATTGAATATGGACGTTTGAGTGATGTCACTATTGGCAAAGGAAAAAAGGCTGTTCGTATTTTTTCAGCCCCTAACAAAATTTCCAACTATAAATTAGTCTCAGGCAAAATGCCTAAATCAGACAAGGAAATTGCTCTTGCTTCAAGTATGAAGAAGAATTATAAGATCGGTGATTATATCACATTTACACAGTCATCTGAGCAAAAACTGCTTAAGACTAACCGCTATAAAATTGTTGGCTTTGTTGATTCTTCAGAGATCTGGGACAAAGATACAATAGGAAGTTCCTCAGTAGGATATGGGGAGCTGACAGGCTATGCTGTTGTCAGGCCAAAAGCTTTTAAGTCAAAAAATGACATGATTGCCCGTATCCGCTATAATGATACGAAGAATCTGCATTATGATACAAACAGTTATAAGAAAAAAGTTGCTCAGCATCAAGAGAAATTAGAAAAGCTCGTATCTGATAATGGAAAAAAACGTCTGCAAACCATTAAATCCCAAGCTCAAGAAAAAATCAATAAAGCTAAAACTAGGGTAGCAGCTTCCGAAAAAGAATTAGAAGATGCCCAAGCTAAAATTGATCAACAAACTGCTCAGCTTCAGGCAGCAGGACTGCCAGCTACTAGTCCTCAAGGTCAGGCTATTGCTCAAGCACAAGCTCTTTTGAATCAGCAAAAAGCACAGGCTCTCCCCAAGCTGGCTCAAACCAAAGCAGATCTTAGTCGATCACAAAGAAACTTAGATCACTTAGAAAGTCCATCTTACACAGTATACAGCCGTTCAACTTTCCCTGGCGGAGAAGGCTATCAAAATTATCTAAACTCAACACACAGTATATCTGCTATCGGAAATATTTTCCCTGTTGTCCTTTATCTGGTAGCTGCCATGGTCACCTTGACAACAATGACACGTTTTGTTGATGAAGAACGCACTAATGCAGGTATTTTTAAAGCATTAGGCTATACAGATAAACAAATCGTTGCTAAATTTGTTATTTATGGTTTAGTAGCCGGAGTGTCTGGTACTGTCATCGGTATCTTATTAGGAAATTTCGTTCTTTCTCCTCGTATCGGCAATATCACAACCGGAACAAGTGTCATTGGCAAGTCTACTATTTATTTCCATCCTTACTATACAGTCCTAGCTCTTGTCTTGGTCTTAGTATTTGCTGTCCTTCCAGCTTATCTTGTTGCTAAAAGAGAATTGGTCGAAAAACCTGCGCAGCTTTTATTGCCAAAACCACCTGTTTCTGGCTCTAAAATTTTCTTAGAGCGCCTGACTTTTATTTGGAACCGTTTAACCTTCACCCATAAAGTAACAGCTCGCAATATCTTCCGCTACAAACAGCGTATGTTGATGACTATTTTTGGTGTAGCAGGTTCTGTAGCTTTACTTTTTGCAGGGCTTGGTATTCAATCCTCAATCAACGGTATAGCCACTAAACAGTTTGGTAATATACTGCGGTATGATATGATTGTTGCTGACAACAATCAAGCAAGTGCTAAACAAAAAGCAGAGGTGAACTCTCTGCTTAAGAATACTAAAATTAATGATTTTAGCAGTGTGGAATATGAATCTAACCAACAAAAGATCAAAGGCCGGGCAGAAAGAGAAGAGGTAACCACCTTGATATCGGATCCGAAAAAACTTTCCCGATTCGTCCATCTTCAAGAGCGCAGCTCTGGAAAAAGACTAAAATTAAATCAGTCAGGTGTTATCATCACAGAAAAGTTAGCTAAACTTTACAAGGTTAAGCCGGGGGGCTATATCTCTATTCGTTTGGATGAAAAAAATTATAAAGTAAAAGTTTCAGCTATTTCTGAATTGTATGCCGGTCATTTCGTTTTTATGTCTACTGATTATTATCATACATTGACGCATCAAAGCTATCAGGCTAACGCTCATTTTGTTAGCTTGAAAACAAATTCTACTTCAAATATCCAAGATATGTCTGCTCAGTTTATGAAATTAGACGGTGTCAAAGGTGTCGTTCAAAATAATAGCCTCATTGGCCGAATTAATACTGTTTCACGTTCGCTGCAGTCTGTCATGCTGATTTTAATTATCTTATCTGTTTTATTAGCAGTTGTTATCCTTTATAATTTAACTAACATCAATGTTGCCGAGCGTATTCGTGAATTATCAACAATTAAAGTTCTTGGCTTCCACAATAAAGAAGTCACCTTATATATATATCGAGAAACAATTATCCTCTCTCTGATTGGTATTATAACAGGACTTATTGGAGGCTTTGCCCTTCATCGCCTTATCCTTAGCCTTATGGGAGGTAACTCTATTATGTTTAATCCCAGTGTCCAAATATATGTTTATTGGGTACCCGTCATAGCTATTATCCTTATTTTAGCTGTACTTGGCTGGGTTGTTAACCACCGTTTACGTCAAGTAGATATGCTGGAGGCCTTGAAATCAGTCGAATAAAAAATAGAAAGCACCTCAAGAATGAGATTCTCAGATCACTAATCTCATTCCCAAGGTGTTTTTTTATTTCATCTCTATCTATAAGGGCCTATAGGAAAAAGCAAAAAATATTATTAGAAAGAAGAAAAACTCTATTAAGACTAATTTTGTCTTTTCTGCAATCAAACTCATATTGAGATACAGGCTAAGCTGAATTACCAGATATCTGCCTACTTTATTTGCTAACGTCCATTATCATGTAAAAGTTTTCCCATAATAATAAACTAGAATTTTCAGTATCTATTGAGCGATCTTAGCAAAATATTCCAATGTACGAATAAGTTGAGCTGTAAAACTCATTTCATTATCATACCATGCTACTGTCTTAACAAGATAAACATCACCATCAGTTGTTACTTCAGTCTGCGTTGCATCAAAAACAGAACCATGTGTATCACCAATAATATCTGTCGAAACAATTTGATCTTCATTATAAGCAAAGCTTTCAGTTGCAGCAGCTTTCATTGCAGCATTGACCTCTTCAACAGTCACGGGCTGTTTGACCACACTGACCAACTCTGTCAGGGAGCCTGTTGGAGTAGCTACGCGTTGAGCATGGCCTTTTAAAAGACCATCAAGCTCTGGAATAACCAATCCAATTGCTTTTGCAGCACCAGAAGAAGTTGGAACAGTGTTAACGGCGGCTGCACGCGCACGGCGAAGATCCCCTTTGCGATGAGGACCATCCAAAATCATTTGATCACCAGTATAACTGTGGATTGTTGTCATTGTACCAACAGCGATACCAAAAGCCTTATTCAAAGCATCCGCCATTGGTGCTAAACAATTTGTCGTACAAGAACCTGGAGAAATAACTGTCTCTTCACCTGTTAATGTTTCATGATTCACATTATAAACAACAGTTTTCACATCGTTGCCGCCTGGTGCTGTAATAATCACTTTTTTAGCTCCGCCATTTACATGCAAATGTTTTTCAGCTTTTTTTCTAGTAGCAAAGAATCCTGTAGCCTCCAATACAATGTCAACACCTGATGAAGCCCAATCAATCTTTTCTGGGTCAGACTCTTGTGTTACTTTAACAAATTTTCCATTAACAAGAAAACCATCTTCTTTAACTTCCACTGATCCATCAAACTTCCCTTGTGTACTATCATATTTCAATAAATGAGCCAGCATTTCAGGATCTGTCAAATCATTTACATGAGTAATTTCAACTCCCTCAACATTTTGAGCTCGGCGCAAGGCCAAACGTCCAATACGACCAAAACCATTAATACCAATTTTTACAACCATTTTACGAACCTCCTACACAAAATATTAAAATTAAACAATTTGACGACTGAATCGTTCTGAACAAATCTTCTCTTGCAATAACTTATCTTGTTCATTCTTTTGCAGTGAATAATCTCAATAATGATCACACTCCCTTTCAGCTACTTCAGAAACATCTTTCTAAGTAAATGATCTTCAAGCCAGTTTATTTTATCATAGCTCTTCTTAATTACTTTACAAAGCAACCAAAAAAAGTTATAATAATACGACAAAAAATATAATAGAGATATTTTTTGTCCCTATTAGGAATTATAAAACTTTTTTTGGAGAATGTCAATATGAAATTATCATCCGGTTGGGAACAATCTGTTTATGTTTTGCTAATACTATCACAACTTCCTAAAAATAAGACAATGAATTCACAATCTTTAAGTGAGCGTTTAGGTACTTCTCACTCTTATCTAAAGAAAATCATTAAATTGCTGGTTAATGAGGGGTTAATCCTATCAACACCAGGAAAATATGGAGGTTTTTCATTAGCTAGATCTTTAGAAGATATTACTTTTTATGACATATTTACTGCTATTGAGGGAAGAGGAAAAATTTTTGCCAGCCAGCGGCTACTTAAAAAATTTCTAGGTGATAAGGAAGGCAAAAAAGCTAAACAATGCGCCGTTACAGACTCATTAGATATCATTGAAAAGACTCTAGTTTCTACACTATCAGCAATTACATTGTCAGATGTACTTACTCAAATAAAATCTAATTATAGTTTAGAAGAACTTAATAAATGGGTAGAAAAAAACGTATAACTATAAGTTATTAATCAAGACAGATGAATACTTGTTTACTTATAATTAATATACACAGTATGATCGAAGAATAAAAAGTTCATAAGCTTGCCTTTTGTAAGATAACTCTTTCAATTTTTTTACTGGAAAGCTTATGAACTATTATTATAATGCTATTATAGAAAAATAAAGTTAGTCTTACTGTTTGCCATACAAATAGACTGTCTGTCGTCCTAATGATATTGTTAGTGTCCTTTATGGCTCTCTTTAATCACTCATTTCCTTCATCACTCTTGCGATTTCTGTGCTGATCCTTGTTGGCAAAACGACATAGGCTTGCTTACTTAGTTGTTCTGCAATATAGGAATGGAGAAAAACAGCAGCGGCGGTAACATCAAAGCGATCGAGATGGAATTGGGCAACAAAACCTGCAATCATACCTGCCAAGGTATCTCCCATACCGCCTGTTGCTTGATAGGGACCGCCAACGCAGATCTTTCCGACCTTGCTGTTCTGATACAGCTTAGTCTGATGAGATTTTGCGACCAGCACTGTCCCCTTTGGAAATGCGGCTAACGCCGTTTGTGTGGCTTCTTCTGTCTGCTTGGAAATCGCCAGTCCAGACAGTCTTTCCCATTCTTTTTGATGAGGAGTGAGAATGATCTGCTCACTTGGCCAGCCAGCTGATTTTCTTTTAGCTAACAAATTAAGAGCAGAACCATCTATTACTAAAATCTGCTGTGCTGTGATAGACTGCCAAAGCAAGTCAAAGGTTTGTCGAGCCAAATCATCTTCAGCCAAACCCGGTCCTATAAGAATCACATCTGCTGCGGCTATTTGTTCTGTTAAGCGATCTTTTTCTGCCATATCAAAGGCCATAGACTCAGGTAAACGGCTGTGGAGAGCCGTGATATTGTCTTTATGGGTAGCGACTGTCACCAAACCCGCTCCGCTATTAACACAAGCCGAAGCCGCCATGATGATAGCACCGCCGTAAGGATAGTTGCCGCCAATCAAAAGGACACGGCCAAAAGTCCCCTTGTGACTGTCAAGAGGACGCGGCTGAATAATCTTTTTTACTAAGACTTTATCAATAATCATTTGGTCACACTTCTTAAGGCTGCTTGATAGGTTTGTTCTAAAAGCATGGTGATAGTCATAGGACCAACCCCTCCTGGAACAGGAGTAATCAAGCTGGCTGCCTCAGCAACTTCATCAAACTTAACATCTCCAATCAATTTGCCATTTTTATCACGGTTCATGCCGACATCAATAACTACAGCTCCATCTTTAACTAATTCTTTAGTTACAAAATTTCCCTGACCAATAGCAACAATAAGCACATCAGCACTCTTTGTTATTTCTGATAGATTTTTTGTGCGAGAATGCGTCAAGGTAACTGTGGCATTTTTATCCAAAAGCAGTTGCGCCATAGGTTTTCCCACAATATTTGAGCGGCCGATAATGACAGCATGCTTTCCTTCAAGATCCACCTGATAAGCCCTAAGTATTTCCATAATACCAGCTGGTGTACAAGGCACCATTTGCGGGCGGCCATTCCATAGATGCCCCGTATTTACTGGATGAAAGCCATCTACATCCTTTTTAGGATCAATAGCTAAAAGGATACGCTTGTCATTAATATGGCTAGGCAATGGCAGCTGAACCAAAATACCATGTATAGACGAATCCTGATTGTATTTTTCAATAATGGCAATCAGCTCTTCTTCACTAGTAGCATCTGATAGACGAACCGTTTCACTTTTAAATCCTGCCTTGCTAGCTGAACGCTCTTTATTGCGCACATAAACCTGGCTGGCAGGATTATCGCCTACTAAAATCACCACAAGACCTGGAACAATACCATATCTTTCTTTCATCTGCTTAACTTTATCTGCTAAATTAGTTTGTATTTTCTGAGCTAAAGCTTTACCATCAATAATTTCTGTCATTCTAATCTCCTGAAAAAACTGCTGTTTTTATTATATCAAAAAAGGAGCTAAGACAGAAGCCTAAGTAAACTATTTACCGATTATATAAAATAGAAAATGGGGAAGGCAGTAAAGATTACTTCCCATGTTTCATTTGTGAAGATTTATGCATTTCATCCTTTACAGGACAGGCACAATCACAGTCACCACAAGAACCTTTTTGTTTGATGTAATGGTGAATGCCTAAAAAACCTAAAAAGATAATGACAGCTGCAATAATAATTGTGGACATATGATCTCCTTTCTTGCCTATCTAGTGATGAGCTAATCCCAAATTATCAAGTGTAAAGATTTTTTCTTTTGGTTTGCGAGGTTTTCTTACAATGAAGTAAATCATAACAAAGAATATTAAGCCTGCTATTAGAGTCCAAACCGTTATAGGTTTACCATAGATAAAGACTAAGCCCAGCTGATAAATCATCAAGCTCACAAAATAAGCGAGACCTGTTTGATAACTAATTGCGATTAGAGTCCATTTTAAATTACCCATCTCACGTTTAATAGCACCAATTGAAGCAAAACAAGGAGCACAAAGGAGATTAAAGGTCAAGAAAGAATAGGCAGATAAGGCTGTATAATCTCCTTGAAGACTGGCCCATAGCGAATGCGTTGTCTCTGTCGCGTTAGGATTATTATAAAGAATACCAAAAGTAGCAACCACCGTTTCTTTAGCAGCAAGACCCGTAATGGCTGCAACAGTTGCCTTCCAATTCCCAAAACCAAGCGGCGTAAAAATCCAGGATAAAAGACGGCCAAGACCAGCTAAGATACTATTTTCAGTCTCCACGGACTGAAGAGTGAAATTATAAGAACTCATAAACCAAATGAGAATCGTTAAACTAAAAATAATCGTTCCTGCCCGTTTAACAAAACTCATTGCTTTTCCAAATGCGTAACGAAGAACAGCACTGAATTTAGGGAGATGATAATTAGGCAATTCCATAATAAAGGGACTCGTGTAACCGCCTAAGAAAGCTGTTTTTTTCAAGGCTATTCCAGATAAAATAATTGCAATAAAACCTAAGAAATAAGCACTGGGAGCAATCCATGGATTATGCGGAAAAAAAGCACCAGCAATAAGAGCAATAATAGACAGTTTGGCCGAACAAGGCATAAAAGTCGCTGTCATAATGGTAATCCTGCGATCCCGTTCATTTTTGATGGTACGGCTGGCCATAATACCAGGAACCCCACATCCTGTCGAGATTAACATGGGAATAAAGGATTTACCTGAAAGTCCAAAGCGCCTGAAAATGCGATCCATAACAAAAGCAATACGGCTCATATAGCCAACATCTTCTAATATCCCCAGACAAATAAAAAGTACAAAGATTTGAGGCAGAAAACCAAGAACCGTCCCAACACCTGCAATAATCCCATCAATGATCAAAGACTGCAGCCAGGGCTGAACTTTTAAAGTTTCAAGAATCCCTTTTACAAAATCTGGAACATATTTTCCAAAAAGAACATCATTAACCCAATCAGTTCCCATAGTCCCAACAGTTTGTATGGAGAGATAGTAAACCAAAAACATAACAGCAGCAAATATAGGCAAGGCCAAAAGACGGTTCGTTACAACTTTATCAATTTTATCTGACACAGTCATCTTGAAACTATCTGCCTGATTTTGAGCCATTTGACTGACACGCTCAATAAAGGCATAGCGCTGATTAACGACAATAGACTCTGAATCTTCTGTAAAAATTTCTTCTGTAATCTGGATAATATTAGCAATCTCTTTTTGTTGAAAGGAAGAAAGATTCAATTCCTCTTCAACCAAAGGATCGCGCTCAAACAGTTTTATAGCATAAAAACGACTGGAAGCTTCTGGAACTGTTTGTCCTAAAACCTCAATAATTTGGGCAATAGCAGCTTCAAATTTTGCATCATAAGTTGGATACTGAATGCTATCAACACTTGCTTTTGTCGTTTGACTCGCTTTTTGGATTGCTTTGTTAACACCTGTATTTTTTAAAGCACTGGTGGCAACAACTGGCGTTCCCATTAAATAGGCCAATTTCTCACTGTCAATAGTTTTGCCCTGGCTCTTTAGAACATCACTCATATTTAAAGCAATGGTTACTGGAATACCAATTTCAATCAGCTGAGTAGTCAGATACAGATTTCTCTCTAAATTGGAAGCATCTACAACATTTAAGACAGCATCTGCATGATTGCTTAACAAATAGTCTCTAGCAACCTTTTCTTCTGGACTGTAAGGAGACATTGAGTAAATACCAGGTAAATCCTGAACATTGAGATTCTTAATTTTTTTAATACTGCCACTCTTGCGTTCAACCGTAACTCCAGGCCAATTCCCAACATGCTGGCGCGTTCCTGTTAAAAGATTGAATAAACTCGTTTTACCGCTGTTAGGATTTCCAATCAAGGCAACTTCTGTCATTTTTTCTCCTCTTCCTGTATTTTCACAACACTGATCATCTGTGCTTCAGATTTCCTCAAAGTCAGCTCATAACCTCGCAGGCTGATTTCAATAGGATCTCCCAAGGGAGCAACTTTCCTCAGATAAATCTTCGTATGGCGTGTTAATCCCATATCCATCAAACGACGTTTCGCTTCATTGAGAGCAAAGATATTGTCAATATAAGCAAATCGTCCGACTTCAAGCTCAGATAAAGGAAGTGTTTCAACAGTTTCCTGACTTTCACTGACATCAATTTTTGTAAGAATAGAGTCATCAAAAGCTAAGCGGCTGGATTTCAGCATCAAAATAGCACTAGCTTTCGTTTTAGAAATCAACTCAATACGACTGCCAACCTTTAATCCAAGATTAGATAAGTGTCTGATACTATCTTCTGGCAAGTTAATACTGACTATTGTATAAGGGACATTGACTTTGGCATCTTGTAAAATCAAATAACTTGACCTCCTCACCAATTTTTGGTATGGCTGTATTTATGTTTAGTATAACATATTCATCAAACCTTTAAAATGCTTTTTTAGTTAAGCTACAGAAAAAAAGCTCTGCACTATCTATCAGGGTAAAACCATTTTGGATATTAAAAAAGACAAACCTTGAAAAAGAAGTTTGTCTTCAGTCTGAGATCAACACTGTTGACCTCACTTTTCAGTAACTCTGTAGAAGTGGGATGGCAAAATCGTCTTCTGCTAAATCACGATTGAATCCCTCTCTTTTTTTGAAATAACTATAAAACCTTACTTAAGAAATCTTTAGTTCTTTCTTCCTTGGTATTTTCAAAAATATCTGTAGGTGTTCCCTGCTCCACAATAACCCCTTCATCCATAAAAATGACTTGATCTGCTACTTCTCGCGCAAATCCCATTTCATGTGTAACTATGGCCATTGTCATACCTGATTTGGCAAGATCCTGTATAACAGCTAAAACTTCACCAACCATTTCTGGATCAAGGGCTGAAGTTGGCTCATCAAACAAAAGGACATCCGGATCCATAGCTAAGCCGCGTGCAATTGCAATACGCTGCTGCTGTCCTCCAGATAAACTTGAAGGATAAGCATCTGCTTTATCACGCAGTCCCACTTTATCTAATAATTGATATGCTTTCTCTTCAGCCTCCTGTTTACTCATACCCTTGGTTTTAATCGGAGAAAGTGTAATGTTATCTAAGACCGTCATATTTGGAAAGAGGTTAAATTGTTGAAAGACCATCCCCATTTTTTCACGCATCTTAAAAATATCATTAGACTTATCCGTAATATCAACATCCTCAAAAGTAACAGTCCCCTTTGTCGGAGTCTCAAGAAGATTCATTGTCCTTAGAAAAGTAGATTTTCCAGATCCTGATGGACCGATAATAACGAGAACTTCACCATGTTTGATCTCTAGATCAATTCCTTTTAAAACTTCATTTTTCCCAAAATATTTATGTAAATTTTTAATACTGATAACTGTTTCTGACATTAATTAGTGTCTCCTTTACCAAAGCGGTTTTCAAGTGTTTTAACCAGAGCTGACATTACTGTCGTCACCATCAAGTAATAAAAAGCTGCAAATAATAAAGGTTCCAAAGGAATATAGGTTGCTGTTACGACAGACTGTGCTCCATTCCATAATTCCATGACACCAATTGTTTGTAAAAGAGAGCTGTCTTTAATAATGGTAATAAATTCATTTCCCAAAGCCGGCAGAATATTTTTAAAAGCTTGAGGTAAAATAACATAGCGCATAGCATTAACTGGCCTAATTCCTAAAGAGAAAGCAGCTTCCAGCTGCCCTTTAGGCACAGCTTCAATTCCAGCGCGGACAATTTCAGAAATATATGCTCCACTGTTTAATGACAGTACAATGATCCCTGGTAAAAGTCTTGAAAAGTCTAAATCCAGGACACCAAATTTAAGGATAGGCATATTGGTAAACCGCAAAATAACAAATGAAATCATAATCTGCACAACCATAGGAGTGCCGCGAAAGATCCAAACATAAAAAGAAACAAGCCAGTTTAAAATCTTAATATTAGTGCGTTTAACAAGAGCTACAAGTACGCCGATGATTGTCCCGAAAAAGACGACACAAGCAGATATCATAATGGTTACAAGTACACCATAATTAAAATAAGCCCAATATTTAGGCAAAAACGAAAAATCCATAATTACTCCTCTAAGCTAATATGACATAGTCACATTATAGTATAATTTGTATAAAAATACAAGTTTCTATTTTATAAAAAAAGACCAGAACCTTCATGAACCAGCCTTTTTATCTCATTAATAAAGTAAATCGTAGATTTCCATGGCAATTAAATCAATGCTATCAAAGGTATAAGTTTCTCGTGCAATAACATCGCGCAATGTGAATACAGGACCATTCTCTGGGTCATTATTAAATGAAACCTCTGCAACAACAGCACCGTCACGTTCAAAATGACGTTTCAAATTACTACTATCTGCCGTCATCTGCTCTAAGCGGTTAATAATTCTCACTAAATGTGATTCCATGATATTCTCCTATCCGTTTTTAACTCTCCTTATTCTATCATAAATAAACTAAAAAAACAGTAAAATAGTCCATTTTAAAGATTTTTTAGAGAATGATACATAATGGCCTTGATAGAATGCAAGCGATTCTCCGCTTCCTGAAAGATACTGCTGCTGTGCTGCTGAAAGACTTCATCTGTAATTTCCAATTCTTTATAGCCATATTGATCGTAAATTTGCTTACCAATTTCAGTATTTGTATCATGAAAGGCAGGTAAACAGTGAAGAACCACAGCATTAGGATTCGTTACCTGGGCAAGCAAGTTAGAATTGATTTGATAGGGCAAAAGCAGATCAATTCTATCTTTAAAATCAACTTTCTCACCCATTGACACCCAGACGTCAGTATAGAGGATATCCGCATTTTTTACGGCTGATACATCATCTGTAATATAAATACTCCCCCCAGTCTGATGTTCTTTTGCGATGCGGACAATTGATCTTGCAGGCTGCAGTTCTTCAGGAGCAATTATCATAACATTAATTCCCAAAATTGCTGAAGTCACTAATAAAGAACTAGCTACATTATTGCGCCCATCACCAAGGTAAACAAGAGTCAATCCTTCAAGCCTGCCAAAAAGTTCTTTGATTGTCATAAAATCAGCAATCATCTGCGTTGGATGCCAATCATCTGTTAAACCATTCCATACAGGGACACCAGAATAAGCGGCTAAAAATTCTGCACTCTCCTGCTTAAAGCCTCGGTATTCGATACCATCAAACATAGAGCCTAATACTTTTGCCGTATCAATCACAGACTCTTTCTTTCCTAATTGAATATCATCGCTAGCCAGATAAGTAACATTCATTCCTAAGTCCTGTCCAGCAACAGTAAATGCACTTCTTGTCCTAGTAGACGTTTTTTCAAAAATTAAGGCAATATTCAACCCTTCTAAATAGTTATGTTTGGTTCTTTCTTTTTTTAATTTTTTAAACCAAAGAGCTTGTTCGATCAATTCTAATAAGTCGTCTTTGCTATGGTCAATTTCTTTTAAAAAAGATTTATTTCTTGTCATTGCTAACCTTCCTGAATTTTTATACTTTATTTTTACATTTTTATTCATCTATGTCAAGAAGTTTTCGAAAAATCGTGCAGAAAGTATCTCAATTGGGTTTTAAAATCCTTTGCTGCAAATTGATTACTTCCAATCTTTTTACTTGATTTCTAAACAAATGATGTTATAATATAGCATATAAAGTTTGACCTTTATTGACCAAATAATTAAAGGTTAATTCTTGTATTTTATGACGAAAGGGGATTTATTGATATGCTCTGTCAAAATTGTAATTTGAACGAATCAACCATACACCTTTATACTAACGTTAATGGAAAACAAAAGCAAATTGATCTTTGTCAAAACTGCTACCAAATCATGAAAACAGATCCTGAAAACGGATTTTTAAACCATCTATCACAGCAAAATAATAATAGTCCTATTAATCCTTTCTTTGATGATTTCTTCGGAGATCTTAATAACTTCCGAGCTTTCAATCAAGATTTACCTAATTCTCCTAAGACACAATCCGGCGGGAATATTGGGAATGGCGGTAACAACAACGGCCACCCGGGAGGACCTGGAGGCCCTCGACAAAATCCACAGCAGCCCAACGGACTTTTGGAAGAATTTGGTATTAATCTAACGGATATTGCTCGTAAAGGCGAAATTGATCCTGTTATTGGACGCGATGATGAAATCAAGCGGGTCATCGAAATTTTAAACCGGCGAACCAAAAACAATCCTGTGTTAATCGGAGAACCTGGGGTTGGTAAAACCGCTGTTGTTGAAGGCTTAGCTCAAAAAATTGTTGACGGTGACGTTCCCCAAAAGCTGCAGGGACGAAATGTGATTCGCCTTGATGTTGTCAGTCTTGTTCAAGGTACCGGTATCCGCGGACAGTTTGAAGAACGTATGCAAAAGCTAATGGAAGAAATTCGTCAGCGTCAAGACGTTATTCTTTTCATTGATGAAATCCATGAAATTGTCGGAGCTGGCTCTGCTGGCGATGGCAATATGGATGCTGGAAATATTTTAAAACCAGCTCTGGCTCGTGGTGAGCTTCAGTTAGTCGGCGCAACAACGCTGAATGAATATCGTACCATTGAAAAAGATGCTGCTTTAGAGCGCCGCATGCAACCGGTTCAAGTTGATGAACCTAGCGTAGAAGAAACGATTACTATTCTAAAAGGAATTCAGCCAAAATACGAAGATTACCATCATGTAAAATATACAGATGAAGCTATTACCGCTGCCGCAAATCTTTCTAACCGTTATATTCAAGATCGCTTTTTACCAGACAAAGCTATTGATCTTCTAGACGAATCTGGTTCTAAGATGAATTTAACTCTCAATTTTATTGATCCTAAAGAAATTGATCATCGTTTAGTGGAGGCTGAAAATCTTAAAGCTCAGGCAACACGCGATGAAGACTTTGAAAAAGCAGCCTATTTCCGTGATCAAATAGCTAAATATAAAGAAATGCAAGCTGCAAAGCTTGATGCGGAAAACACTCCTGTTATTACTGAAAAAAATATTGAAGCGATTGTTGAAGAAAAGACTAATATTCCAGTAGGTGAACTGAAAGAAAAAGAACAGTCTCAGCTCATTAATCTCGCCGATGATTTAAAAGCTCATGTTATCGGTCAGGATGATGCGGTTAATAAGATTGCTAAAGCTATCCGACGCAACCGTGTCGGCCTTGGAACTCCAAACCGTCCAATTGGCAGTTTTCTCTTCGTTGGACCTACTGGAGTTGGTAAAACGGAACTTTCAAAGCAGTTAGCTATCGAATTATTCGGTTCAGCCGACAGTATGATTCGCTTTGATATGAGTGAATATATGGAAAAACATGCCGTTGCTAAATTGGTCGGAGCTCCTCCAGGCTACGTTGGTTACGAAGAAGCTGGACAATTGACAGAAAAAGTCCGTCGCAATCCATACTCACTTATCCTACTTGATGAAATTGAAAAAGCACATCCTGATGTGATGCATATGTTCTTACAAGTTTTAGATGATGGACGTTTGACTGATGGTCAAGGACGAACAGTTAGCTTTAAAGATACTATTATCATCATGACCTCAAATGCTGGTACCGGAAATACTGAAGCTAATGTAGGATTTGGAGCTAGCCGAGAAGGACGGACAAACTCTGTTCTTGGAGAGCTTCATCATTTCTTTAGTCCTGAATTTATGAACCGATTTGATGGCATTATTGAATTTCAGTCTCTTAATAAGGACAATCTGCTTCAAATTATTGATTTAATGCTTCAAGATGTTAATGATCGTTTGGCCTATAATGGCATTCACTTAGAAGTTACAAATAAAGTGAAAGAAAAATTGGTAGATCTTGGTTATGATCCAAAGATGGGAGCTCGGCCACTTCGCCGAACTATTCAGGACCATATTGAAGATGCTATTACAGATTTCTATCTTGAACATCCTGATCAAAAAGAACTAAAAGCCGTTATGTCAGGCAATGGTAAAATTAATATCAAATCAGCTAAAAAATCTGAACCCGTGACAAAAACAGCAGAAAAATGATTTCTAAATTAAGAGAAGATTGAAATCATAAAAAATCTACTAATGAAAACAGGCTGACTTCTTTAAAACTTAGAAGTCAGCCTGTTCTTTTTATAGTAAGAATTAACAACTTTTATTATGGCATTTTTTCATTTAAGTGCAGATGAATTTATCTTAGCCTGCTCATTTAAAGAAATTTTAGTATAATAGAACAAAGGAGAAAATATGTCAGTAAAAATTTTCGGTGAAAAGAAACCAAATATCGATTATGTCAGCCGTTATGGGGTCTATGCAGTTATACCTGATAAAAGACATCAAAAAATTATTTTAGTTCAAGCACCAAATGGAGCATGGTTTTTGCCAGGAGGAGAGATTGAAAAGAAAGAGAATCATCTTCAGGCCTTAGAACGTGAGCTCATTGAAGAATTGGGCTTTACTGTGACGATTGGAAAATATTACGGACAGGCAGATGAATACTTCTACTCAAGCCATCGCCATACCTATTTTCATAATCCAGCTCATATTTATCAGGCAACAGCATTTCAAAAAGTTGGAAAACCACTAGAAGACTTTAATCATTTAAAATGGTTTCCTATCACAGAAGCAAAAGAGAAATTAAAACGAGGAAGTCATAAATGGGGTGTTGAATGTTGGCAAAAAGACCAACAGAAAAAATAAATAAAAGCAACATTTTAGCCTAATTCATGCTATAATGTTACTATAAGAAGCAATGGCAGGAGGAAAACCATGAGACTAATTAATACAACAAGCAGCAACCAACGATTAGTTAAAAGCCAGTTGCAAAACACTGATGCTGTTTTAGTTGAAACCTATTCAGCTGGTAATACAGATGTTGTCTTTACACAAGCACCGAAACACTATGAAATTTTAATTTCCAATAAACATCGTGCCATTAAAGACAGCGAAATTGAAGCCATTCGTGAATTTTTTCTCAAACGAAAAATTGATCCCAAAATTATTCTATCAGATCAATTAAAAACACTCCATACTGCAAATTTAATTGAAATTTCAATTCCTATAGTTTAAAAACGCAATTACTACCTTGCGTTTTTATTTTTTGCCAAGATAAAAAAGACTTGGTTTATCACATCAAACGTAAGGTAAACATGTAATAACCAAAGTCTCTTTTCTCTTTTCTTTATTTATCTTCAAATCCTTCTGCAGTCGCTACTGAGAAATTATTTTCCAGTATCTTTGCACAATGATCACATACCCTAGCATTATAAGGGCGTTCTTTCACTGTTGGATCAACACGGCGACAGCGTTCACAGACCTCTCCATCAGCGCGTTCGACCATAAAAGCAACATCCTCAAAAGCAAGAGCATTTTCAGGTGCTTTTTCTTCTGTCACTGTCAATTGCGAAACAATAAGAAGCTGAGCAATGTCACTGTCCAGTGTTGCCAACAACGTTTTAATTTCCTCACCAGCATAAATCGTCAGATGGGCTTCCAAAGATCTACCAATAATTTTTTCATTACGTGCTTCTTCCAAAGCCTTTTGTGCTTGTGTTCGAAGCGCCATAAAGGCCTCCCATTCCTCAAGAATGGCCTCTTGATCAGCAAATTCTTTCGCTTCTGGCATTTCAGAAAGCTGTACAAAATCTTCGGATTCAAATTCAAGATAAGACCAAATTTCTTCGGACGTATGAGGAATAATCGGTGTTAATAATTTTGTGATATTAAGCAGGATATTATAAAAAACTGTCTGCATTTGGCGGCGAGCAAGACTATCTTCTGCTTCAATATAAACCACATCTTTAGCAAAATCTAAGTAAAAAGCAGATAAATCAACGGTAATGAAATGAACAACAGACTTATAGATACTAAGAAAATCATAATTTTCATAAGAATTGCGGATACTTGCTACCAATTGATTAAATTTGATTGTCATATATTTATCAACAGGCCGCAAATCTTCATAAGGAAGCTTATGGACATGAGGATTGAAATCTGCTGTATTGGCTACTAAGAAACGTAGAGTATTGCGAATTTTACGATAAGTTTCTGAAACTTGTGCTAAAATTTCCATAGAAACACGAACATCACTATTAGTATCAACAGAAGCTACCCAAAGACGCAATATTTCAGCACCATATTGTTTCGCAACATCATTTGGTGAAATAATATTGCCTTTGGATTTAGACATCTTCTCACCTTTACCATCAAGTACAAATCCTTGTGACAAGACGGTTTTATATGGAGCATGTCCATTTACAGCAACAGAAGTAATTAATGAAGAATTAAACCAGCCGCGGTATTGGTCTGATCCTTCAAGATAAAGATCAGCTGGATAACCAAGTTCTTGCCGTGCATTCATAACCCCATTCCATGACGAACCTGAATCAAACCAAACATCCATAATATCTGTTTCTTTAGTAAATTTCCCATTTGGAGACCCTGGATGACTGAAACCTTCCGGAAGAAGATCTTTAGCTTCACGTTCCCACCAGACAACAGAACCATGTTTTTCAAAGAGCTTCGCCACATGATCTATTACTTCCTTAGTCATAATAGCAGTCCCATCTTCTGCGTAGAATATAGGAAGAGGAACTCCCCAAATACGCTGACGAGAGATAACCCAATCTCCACGGTCACGGATCATATTGTAAAGACGGGTACGGCCCCATTCTGGATAAAAACCTGTACGTTCAATTTCATCAAGAATATCTTGACGGAATTTAGAAACTGAAGCAAACCATTGCGGTACTGCTCTCCAAATAATTGGTTTTTTAGTCCGCCAGTCAAAAGGATAGGAGTGAGTTATGACCTCAGAAGCTAGTAGTAAATCACCAAGTTTTTCTTTAACTGTTGGCAGCACTTTATCATAAAACTGCCCTTGAAAATCTGCCCCAGCATTTTCCATCATGATGCCACGCTCATTGACAGTTACAACTACTTCTAATCCATATTTCATACTAACATTGTAGTCATCCTCACCAAATCCAGGAGCTGTATGAACAATTCCAGTACCTGAATCAAGGGTTACATGGTCACCATTCATAACCAACTCTTCTACTTCCTCGTCCCAAGGATGAGCTGTTACAATACGATCAAGTTCAATTCCTTTATGCTGCGAAAGAACTTCAGGATTTTCCCAAGCAAACCGCTCAGTCAATTCTGGAAGCAAAGCTTTGGCAACAACAAATTTACGACTATCATTATTGGGTTTTACAACGACATAATCAAGATCGGGACCAACAGTTAAGCCGCGTGAAGCTGTAATAGTAAAAGGGGTAGTTGTCCAGACTACAATATAAGTCTCTTGATCTAGAACTCCCTTACCATCTTTAACTTGATTGGCATAAAAAAGTGAAGTTGAATCAATATCATGATATTCAATTTCTGCTTCAGCCAAGGCTGATTCCGATGACCATGACCAATACACAGGCTTCGCACCGCGGTAAATATAGCCTTTATCTGCCATAGCTCCAAAAACACGAAGCTGAGCAGCCTCATAAGCTGGAACCAAAGTTATATAAGGATTCTTCCAGTCTGCAGAAACACCTAGACGCTTAAAGTCTTCACGCTGTTTATCAACTTGGCTGAGCGCATAATCATGGCACATTTTTAAATATTCTGAACGATCCAGTTCTTTACGCTTAACGCCTTTTTTAGCTAAGACCTGCTCAATCGGCAGACCATGTGTATCCCAACCAGGAACATAGGGAGCTCTGAAACCTGACATTGACTTTGAACGAACTATAATATCCTTGGAAATTTTATTAAGTGCATGCCCTACATGGATATTTCCATTCGCATAAGGAGGTCCGTCATGCAAGAAGAAAGTCGGTTTATTAGCATTTAATTCCTGACGTCTGGTATAAACATCTGCCTCATCCCATTCCTTTTGCCATTGTGGCTCTTTATTAGGAAGACCTGCACGCATAGGAAATGCTGTTTTTCCAAGATTCAAAGTTTCTTTTAATTTCATAATAACCTCATCAATAAAATAATAAAAAAGAACCTTCATCAAAGGACGAAAGCTCGTGGTACCACCTTGGTTTAGATAAATACAGTATACTATATTTATCCCTCTTTGCTTGTAAGGTAAGCTTACCTCCTATCCTATAAATCATTTCAGATAGGAATAAACAAAAGGATAGGTCTTAATGAAGGGAGCGTAGATCTTCCACTGCCATCTACTCGCTGGATCTATTCATTAAACCTGTGTTTTTGTTAATCATTAATATTCAATTTAAAAGTTTGAGTTTCATTTAAATTAGGCTCATCAGAAGTTGTTTCATCGTCTGCTTCAATAATAATAGGCTGCTGATCAGTCTGAGTTTCTTCCAATTCTTTGTTACTTTCAGCAACACGACGATTCAGCTCTTCCATTTCCTCTGGAGTAAACTGATGTGTCACATCAATAGGTTCTGTTGATGAAGCTTCTGGGACATGTTCATCAAGAACTTTTTCAACAACTTCTTTAAAAGCAGCATCTGAATTTTGAAGATAAACAGCCGTAGGCTGTAAAAGATCTGTCCACTCAGGAGAATTTGCAAGGGTCAATTGCCCTTCAACAACTGATAAGAGGTGCTGATGGAAAACACGGCTTTGCCGTTTTAATTCTTCTGTTTCTACAGCAATACGTTTGGCTTCATCTGTTGAATCACGGAGAATTTGATTAGCTTTAGCTTTGGCTTCATCAATTAATTGCTGTGCCTCATAAGTCGCTTTATTAAGAATATTCGTTGATTCTGTGTTGGCTGAAATCTTAACTTTTTCAGCTGTTTCTTGAGCTAAAATAACGGATTGACTAAGAGATTCTTTCATCTCATCAAAGTATCCCAACTTATCTTCTAACTCTTTGATACGATTATCTTTTTCTCGATTTGTACGCACCAACTCTTCATAATCATCAACAACAATATCCAAGAACTCTTCTACTTCTTGAGTATTGTATCCAAACATTTTTGTACCAAAGGTTTTATCTTTGATTTCAAGTGCCGTAATTGCCATTTTTTTCTCCTTATTTATGTTTATATGTGATGCGATCAATTGTTAACTTATATTTTCCACTTTTTGAAAAACCATTGTCTCTTTTTAGGATAAACCTGCCATAACCTCTTATGCTAACTAAATCACCTACTTCAACCAAACAAGAAATTTTAGATTGAACTAGGTAATTCAGCTTGACTTTTTCACCTTCAATTAATTTACTTGCGGTTCCCCTGGAAACTTTTAAAACAGACGATATTACTTTATCCAAACGCATACTGGAAACCAAAATATCTACTTCTGTATAGTCCGAGGGATTTTCTAACTGCTCATTTAGTTCTAGTTTTTTAAAACTAACAGCAGCTTTACCTATTTTCGAAACCTGAGCTGTTAAATAAGAGACCATTGAGCTTTCAATAAAAAATTGTGCTCTTCTTTCTTGAACAATAATATCTCCAAGTATCTGCCGTTTAACACCAAGCTTATTGAGCAAAGTTCCTAATATCTGTGCATGTGTTAAACGATTAAACTTATTATTATAATTAATTTCAAGTAGACTTATCTCAAAATCTGCTATATCCAGCTCATAATAAACTGGAGCAATTAATAATCTAGCATATTCAGAAGGAATATAATCAGAACTAAGATAGACTTGTAAATCTGTCTGGCTGATAATCGTCTGCATCACTTTAACCTGTCTGGGGTTAATAAAATCTGTTACATAATGAGTATAGCTATCTTCTACCTGTTTGATTATATCATAAGTTTTTTCAATTAAGTCATGCTCTTCTATATTAAAATGCTGATAAATATTTTGTTTTGCCATATTAAACAAGTAACATCATTAGAAGACGTGTTAAACCATTTAAGACTATTATGACAAATATAATCGTAAAATCTAAACCAGCAAATTGAAGATTTAAACGTTCAAACGGTTTTAACACAGGTTCTACGATATCTCTTAATAATCTGCCCAAGAACGTATCGTAAGCATTAGGAAACCAAGACAAAAGAGCATAAAGAGCCAATAAAACAGAATAAATTTCTGTCACCCTTGCCAGAACAAATATGATATAAGCTGAAATCATATTAACGTCTCTTCATATCATAGTTAAAGTTAACATCTTGTCCATTTGCTGCTAAATTCATCTCTTCAATGTCAACAATAACGTTAATTGGAGTTAGAAGATACATAGAAGGTCCAACCTTCTGAAGGTTTCCTGCCAATACCTTACCAGCACCATCAATAAAATCCAAACAACGACGTGCTTGTGCTTCAAGCATATATTGGAAATCAATAAGAACACATTCATTTCTGATCAATAAATCAACAATCTCTTCCGCATCTTCATATTTACGTGGATACTTAAGGGCAATCGTTGTTTTTTCTTGAGCAGACTGCTGATTATTATTGACACGACGTGATGTAGGCAGAGGATGGATTGTCTCCTCACTCGGCCGACGCATTTGCGGTGCTGGCTGTTCTCCTTTTGAAGTTTGCCGAGACTGAGGCATGGGTGCCTGTCTCTGGGTAACAGGACGCTGTTTTGGAGCCTCTTGCTGTCGATTAGAAGAAGCTGCAGGCTCTTCTACTTCGCTAACTTCATCAGTATCAAAGTAAGAAATAATTTTGTTAAAGCTGTCTCTAAGTGCCATTGATCTCTCCGTTTCATTTAAAGAATGCGCTGCCTATTCTGACAAAAGTAGCACCATTTTGGATAGCGATTGGATAATCGCGGCTCATCCCTATGCTCAACTCAGTAAATGGCATATTCTTCAAATTTTTTTCTTTTAAGTTATTCTTTAATTTATTGGCTTTGCTGAAAATATCATCTAAATCTGCTTCTTGAGCATCTATGGGAGCCATAGTCATTAAGCCAACAAGTTCAATTTTATCAAATTGCTGAATTTCTTCAAGCACTTTGCTTATTTCAGATGGTTTAAAACCATGTTTGCTTTCTTCGCCAGAAATATTAACTTGAAGAAAGCATTTAATCTTATGTTGAGCACGTTTTTGAATCTCAGCTGCCAATTTTACAGAATCCAGAGCATGGAAATAATCAACAAGATTAATCACGTCCTTTACCTTTCGGCGCTGCAAACTCCCAATCAAATGCCAGGTTAAATCATAGTCAGTCAATGCTTGGTATTTATCAAGAAACTTATCTACACGATTTTCAGCAATATGCTTAACGCCGGTTTTGACAAGCTCCTCAGCTGTATGACTATCAACATACTTTGTCACAGCAATAATAGTCACCTCATCTTTATGACGGCCTGCTGCCTGAGTATGTGCAGAAACGTCCTGATAAATACGTTCTTTATTATGTTTTAGATCCATCATTAGCGATTTTTAAAGAAAGGAGGTGTTTCCAATTCGTCATCATCATCTGAATCAGCTGAGAAAGTACTCATTTTCAGCTGGCTGTCAATTTCGCCTTCAGTTGGTCGCGCGATACTCTCACGCCTTAAATCCCAATCACCAAAAGCTGATTGCTGATCTTGCGCCTCTTGGCGAGATTGTGTTTGCTGCGGATCAGCTGTTGGCACTTCAGGTGATTCATTCATATCAAAATCAAAATTCTGACGGCGTTCAAAATTTGGTTGATTAGTACGTGAACCACGATTTACAGGAGATTGTTGCTGCGGCCTTGGCTGATTGTATGAAGGAACTGAGCGAATGCCTGAAACTTGTTCTGCTTGATCGGGACGAACACCGGTAGCTACAACAGTTACGCGGATTTCATCTTTCATTGTATCATCAATTGCTGTACCAAGCCAAATATTAACACCTTGGCCAGCAGCCTGACTAACAATTTCTGAAGCTTCTTCCGCTTCTGTCAGAGTCATATCAAGTCCGCCAGTAACATTGACAATAACATCCTCTGCACCATCAATAGTTGTTTCAAGGAGCGGTGAGTAAATTGCTTTACGAGCAGCTTCAACAACACGTTCCTCACCAGTACCAATACCGATCCCCATAAGAGCGTTTCCTTTACTTGCCATAACTGTTTTCACATCAGCAAAGTCAAGATTGATAAGCCCAGGACTCGTAATTAAATCAGTAATGCCTTGCACACCTTGACGAAGAACATTGTCAGCTTCGCTGAGTGCTTCTAGTAAAGGTGTCTTTTTATCAACAATTTCTAATAAATTATTATTTGAAATAATAAGAAGTGTATCCACTTCGCTGCGCAGCTCATTAATACCTTCAACAGCAAAATTACTGCGCTTATTTCCTTCGAAACCAAATGGACGGGTTACAACAGCAACTGTAAGTGAGCCCAGCCCCTTTGCAATTCTTGCAATAACCGGAGCTGCACCTGTACCAGAACCGCCACCCATTCCAGCAGTAATGAATACCATATCTGCCCCTGTAAGGGCTTCTGTCAGAGCTTCTTCGCTTTCTTCTGCTGCTTTGCGGCCGATTTCAGGCTGTCCTCCTGCCCCAAGTCCGCGCGTTAATTTAGGTCCTAGCTGAACAACAGTTTCAGCCTTTGAACTGCTTAAAGCTTGAATATCAGTATTGGCTGCAATAAATTCGACTCCAGCCACGCCTTCATCAATCATACGGTTGATGGCGTTGCCGCCGCCACCGCCAACTCCGATAACTTTAATTACTGCACCTTGAACCGATGCTGCATCAAATGAAAATGCCATGTTACTTTTTCCTCGCTTTATTCTTAATCAAACATGTTACCAAAAAGATTACGTACACGATCACCCATTTTTTGTTTTGGCTGACCTTTTTCTTCACCTTGAGGCGGTAATTGCTCTAACTGAGTTTCAAGACTTGTAGATTCTTGAGGCTGAGCAAAACTTCTAGTCTTAGGAGCAACTCCAGACGGTCTGAGGTCAATTGGTTTTCTTCTTAGTTTTTCATCACCAGAAACAGCACCTTGAGCTATAACATCTACATCCGTAAGAGTTCCAACGTATTCAACAATACTGATAATATTAGCAAACATAGGATTGCGAATACCTACCTGATTGGGAACGTGAAGTTTAACGTTAGGTCCAAAAATTTCCTGAGCAACTTCAACAACTCCAGGCATAATAGCAGCACCGCCAACAATTACAATACCACCTGGCAAATCTAATAATCTGCCGCGTTCTAAATCTTGTTTAATACGGTCAAGCAAATGATGAACCCGAGCAGAGATGATCTCTGATAAATAGCGTTCCGTCACCTCTACGGGTTCCCTTTCACCAACAACTTCAACCTGAACTTTTTCAGTTGGGCTGGCTGCTGTTATATTAGCTTCTCCAAAATTAAATTTCAGAGCTTCAGCAACTTGATGAGAGGTCTTAAGGACTTTTGAAATATCTTTAGTGACATAATCTCCTCCCTCAGCATAAGTATTTGTAAATTGTAATTCCTGCGCCCGCATAGTAGCAACAGTCGTTTGGCCGCCGCCCATATCAATAACCGTAGCCCCGAATTCACGTTCGCCCTCATTTAATACAGACTTAGTCAAAGATAGCGGTGATATGATAATATTTTCCACTTCAATACCTGCGCGTTCCACAGTTGTTCGAAGGTTATGCAAAATAGTACTGGGGCCAGTATAAATCAAACCGCGCATTTCCAAACGGATCCCCATCATTCCACGAGGATCGCGGATCCCTTGAAATCCGTCAACGATAAACTCTTCAGGAATAAGTGAGATTACTTCACGTTCCGGTGTAATACTCTTAGTCAAGGCGGAACGCACTACACTATCAACATCTTCATCTTTAATTTCCTTTGATTCACTAGGAACAGGTATCATACCTTGCGTTGGCTCAATTTGAAGAAGATTGGCAGGAAGGCCGACATTGACTTTACTGATGGACATCCCTGCTTTTTCTTCTGCATCTTCTACTGCTGCTTTAATAGCTTCTGCTGCTGAATCTATGTCAATAATAATACCGTCTTTGACGCCTGAACTTTTGATATTACTGACACCAATGACATTCATACTACCTTCAATAAATTCAGCGACTAAAACTTTAATTGAACTTGTTCCTATATCCAATCCTGTAAAAAAGCCATCTCTAGCCATTTACTCGACCTCTCTATCTTTCCAATCTATTACTATTCAAAACTGTCCTAAACAGAATTATTCAGAAAATATTATACCATAAAAAAAGGTAAAATGTTAAGCATTTTACTCTTTTTGTTATATAAACTTAATTTCTTGTGCTCTATGGCATTACTGAGAAGTCGTGGCTTCCGTTACTGCATCAGAACTGCTTTGTGAACTATCAGCATCAGATGATGTATTTTCTTTGTCAGGAGTTGTCGAATTATTGGATGATTCTGAGTTGGCTTTAGATCTGTTATCATCAAGTTTCGCCTCAATTTCAGGTGATGTGCTATAAAGCCCAACTTCCATGTCAATAATACTGCCGTCTGCTTTATCCTTTTTAATCTTTGGATAGTAAGGCAGCTTGGTGTCAATATCAGACAGAGGAACTCGGATCGTGTAGCCATCCTTCATTTCTAACAAAAGCAAATCTTTTGTTGAGCGAGAATTAGCTGATGAAATTGTCTTAATTTGCTCAACAATCGCTTTATCCACCTTAGCCAACTTTTGAACAAGCCTACGAACAGCTTCCTTATCATCCAAGTTAATCTTTAAAAATGACTCCGGCAGTTCTGAAGCATTGACTGTATCAACCCGGGTGCCATTTTCTAAAATAGGAATATAGCCTTTATCGGTCTGTGTATAGGCCAAAATATTATATTCCTTTACTTTTATGGTAAATTTATTAGGAAAACGATAATCTATTCTGGCTTTTTTTATCCAGTTATCCTTTTGTTCAATGGCCTTTTCATAGTGTTTCCTATTAAAGATTAGATGAGTTAAATAATCGGACTTCTTTATACCAGACTTTTCAATAATCTCTGCTTCAATAGCATTCTTACTGCCAGAAACGCTTACTGTTTTTTGACGGCTGAAAGGACTGATCATAAATAAGGAAGCCATTAAAACAAAAGAGGAAATTATAATAATCAGCAGAGCCTGCCACAATTCTTTTCGAGGAATGACAGGAGCCTTTTTCTTTTTTTTAACTTTCTTCTTTTTGGTCTGAGCTATAGACTTGAAAGATTCCTCTTTAGCTTCCTTGGCGGATTTTTCATCTGTAGTCTCAGTTACCTTTTTAACAGGCTTATCTGTTTCTTTCTCAGCTTGAAACTGGGCCTTTTTTTCAGCCATGCGCTGTTCCTCTTTTTTTTCTTTTTCAAGTTTTTCTTCTTGTCTTTTTTTGAGGAACTCTAAATTACGCTGCTGCCATTGCGTTAAGGAAGCTGTTTCCTTATTTTCTTGTTTTTCCTTATCTCTATCTTTGTCTTTTGCCATTATTTTCCTTTACTTTGCTCTTTTATATCCTGCACTAAAAGAGCATAAAATTCATCAGGTGATTTTACTTCATTTGATAATTTCATAGCCTGCTTAAAACTCTCTTGCTGCATTAGCAAATCTTCTACCTTTGCATGGAGTGCTTCAAAGGTCAAGTCTTTTTCAGATAATTGCTGAGCATAGCCTTGTTTTTCAAAATACAAAGCATTTTCCAATTGATCTCCCCGACTAGCTTCTTTTCCTAAGGGAATGATTAAATGAAGTTTATGCATTGCTAAAAGTTCAAACAAAGTATTGGAACCGCCACGTGTTACAACAAGGTCTGCCATATCCATCAAAGGCTGATAAAGATCTGTAACATAATTCACACGATATAAATGTTTACTTAAACCATTTAAAGCTTGATCCCCAGAAATATTGATAATATTATAGTGCTGCATTAGTTCTGGAGATTCAGAAATAAAACGATTGAATACTTTTGCACCTGCTGAACCTCCAATAAAAAGCAATGTTTTTAAGCTGGGATCAAACTGTTTTTTTATTTCAGCAAGTTGTTTAGCATTAGGCGTTTTTTCAGAATTTTCAATTTTAGTAACAGCACCCACATGTTTTGTTTTATTTAAACTAGAAGCCTGTTTAAAAGTCGTATACATGGTTGTTGCAAACTTATAAGCAATTCTATTAGCTAATCCCATAGATAAGTCCGATTCATGAACAAATACCGGAACTTTTAAAAATCTTGCAGCAATGACTGGAGGAACCGAAACAAATCCTCCTTTAGAAAAAAGAACTTGCGGCCGGAGCCTTGCTATAATCACAAAGGATTGTAGAATTCCCCAACCAACTTTAAAAACGTCCAACATATTCTGCCAGGAAAAATAACGCCTCAACTTTCCTGTTGCAATAGAATGAAAAGTAACATCAAACCCAGACGCTTTAATCTGTTCATATTCAATACCATCTTTAGCGCCAATATAGTGTACCTCCCAGCCATCTTTTAAAAAACGGGGAATTAAAAGGAGATTTAGGGTTACATGCCCCACTGTTCCTCCTCCTGTAAAGACAATCTTCTTATTTGCCATTTTATTCTCCCTTAATTGCTTCAAAAGCTGCAATGAATTCATCACCACGTACTTCGAAATTTTTATACATATCCCAACTTGCATTGGCTGGGCTTAGAAGAATAATGTCACCTGGATTTGCTTCCTCAAAAGCTATGTGTGCTGCATCTGCGACATTTCCAGCATCTTTGTAGCTAACACCTGCCTTATCAGCAGCACGTTTAAGACGCGGAGCCGATTCTCCTAAAATAACCATCTTCTTCACCCCTCTAATATCTGGGATGAGTTCATCAAATTCATTACCACGATCAAGCCCTCCGGCAATTAAAATAACCTTATTTTTGTCAAAACCTGACAAAGCTTTCTGAGTGGCTAAAATATTGGTGGATTTGCTATCATTGTAAAATTGCACGCCTTTTACTTTTCCAAGAAATTGTAAACGATGTTTAACACCGCTAAAATGAGAAAGCGCTGCTGCAATGGCTTCATTTTCTACACCAGAAATTTTAGCTGCCGCAATTGCTGCTAAAGCATTTTCGATATTATGTTCTCCTGGCACACCAATTTCTTCAGCCTTCATGATTACTTGACCTTTAAAGCAGAGCTGATCACCATCCAGATAAGCACCATCAACTTTTTCTTTGGTTGAAAAAGGAATAATAGCCGCTTTTGTTTTTGCAGCCAATTCTTTTGCTAAATCTTGATTGAAGTTAAGAATGACAAAATCTTTTGATGTCATCTTTTTTTGAATATTCCATTTAGCTGCCACATAATTTTCAAAACTTCCATGATAGTCAATATGTGTTGGCATTAAATTGGTTATTAAAGCAATATGTGGATGGAAAGTTTCTGTTCCCATTAATTGAAATGAAGACAGTTCCATGACTAAAGTATCATTGGCTTTTGCCTTTTGTGCTACCTCGCTGGCAGGAAAGCCAATGTTACCAGACAGCAAGGCTGTCTGACCTGCTTGGTTTAATATATTGGCGATCATGGTTGTCGTTGTTGTTTTACCATTTGAACCTGTAATCCCAATGATTGGGGCCTCAGAAATTAAGTAGGCCAACTCAATTTCAGTAATAATCGGTATCCCTTTTTCAGCTGCTCGGACAACCATAGGATTACTGTAGGGAATTCCTGGGTTTTTAACCATGTAAGAAAATTCTTCATCAAGAAGCTCTAAAGGATGGCTGCCGCAGATAACCTTGATGCCTTCTTCCAATAATGTCTGAGCTGATGGATTTTCATCAAAAGCCCTACTATCATTTACGGTTACAATAGCCCCCAGCTCTGCCAGTAAGCGTGCTGCTGCTTCGCCTGAACGCGCCAAACCCAAAACAAGAATCTTTTTATTGTTAAATTGAGTCACATCTTTCATTTTAATTCCCTTCTTGTACAGTACATTCTTTATTATTCTACCTTTAATGGGTAAGTTTTTCAAGATTTAAAAGCAGAAAGAGATCTTCTATTGATTTATTTCCTAATGGCAGCTAAAGGTATTGAAAAAGCACCTCTGATACAGATAATCAGAAAAAAGGTGCTTTCATTATTAATTACTTTTTAATATTTTTCTCTTTTAGATTTTTTGGGCTTTGTACTTAATTTCATAACGTCATTAAGACTATAATACCCCACAGCTGACATACCAATTCCTACAAATATTTCAGGAGGTGATTGGATAAGGCGCATGAGGGCCATTCCTGTTAAAACCAAGAGAAGAGCAATAATGCCTACAAGAGAAATCATATTCATTGTGCTCTTGACTGTCTTAGGAGCGATAAAAATGTAATACATAAGAATTAAAATAGCAATGATAGCATAAAACATTTTTCCTTCCTCCTAGACCGGCCTCTTATCCTATTCTTCAGACGATTTCTTCTTTTTAGCCGCCTTAGCACGCTGGTTTTTATCTAAAATTTGCTTACGCAAACGAATAGATTCTGGTGTTACTTCCATATATTCATCATCATTAAGAAATTCAAGAGATTCTTCAAGCGTCAGAATACGCGGTGTTTTTATAACAGCTGTCTGATCTTTCGTTGCTGAGCGTACATTGGTCATCTGTTTTGCCTTAGTAATATTAACGGTTAAATCGTTATCCCGCGCATTTTCACCAATAATCATCCCTTCATAGACCTCAGTTCCGGGATTAACAAAAATAGTCCCACGCTCTTCAATAGACATGATTGAATAGGTCGTTGCTTTCCCTGTATCGATCGAAACTAAGGCTCCACGGTGGCGGCCGCCAATTTCACTTGGCACAACCGGCATATACTGATCAAAAGTATGATTCATAATACCATAACCATGTGTCATGGAGAGAAATTCTGTAGAATAACCAATAAGCCCGCGTGCAGGAACAAGAAAAACAAGACGTGTCTGTCCATTGCCAGTTGCCTGCATATCTAACATATCACCCTTGCGCTCTGATAAGGACTGAATGACTGAACCTTGATACTCTTCTGGTGTATCAATCTGAACACGTTCAAATGGTTCCATCTTGACGCCGTCAACTTCTTTAATAATCACTTCTGGACGTGATACCTGCAGTTCATAACCTTCTCGGCGCATTGTTTCAATGAGAATAGACAAATGCAGTTCCCCGCGTCCCGAAACAGTCCACTTATCTGGAGAATCTGTCGGATCAACGCGAAGGGAGACATCTGTTTGCAACTCCGCCAAAAGACGTTCTTCAACTTTACGCGAAGTAACCCATTTACCTTCGCGGCCTGCAAAAGGAGAATTATTGACCAAGAAAGTCATTTGGAGGGTCGGTTCGTCAATATGAAGAATTGGGAGCGGTTCTATAGCGTCGGTCGGTGTGATTGTTTCTCCCACAAAAATATCTTCCATACCTGAAACAGCAATCAAGTCACCGGCCTTAGCTTCCTTGATCTCACGGCGTTCCAGTCCGAAAAAGCCAAAAAGCTTGGTCACACGGAAATTTTTAGTCGAACCATCAAGTTTAGAAAGAGTGACTTGATCGCCAACCTTGATATTGCCGCGAAAAACACGTCCAATACCAATTCTTCCGACAAAATCATTATAGTCAAGAAGCGACACCTGGAACTGTAAAGGTTCCTCAGAATTATCTACCGGAGCCGGAATATGCTCAATAATGGTATCAAAGATAGGAGCCATTGTCGGTTCTTGGTCAGCTGGATTATCAGATAAAGATGATGTTCCATTAATAGCAGAGGTATAAACAACAGGAAATTCCAATTGATCGTCATCTGCACCCAGTTCAATAAAAAGCTCCAGCACTTCATCAACAACTTCCTCTGGACGAGCTGATGGTTTATCAATTTTATTAACCACAACAATCGGCGTTAAATTTTGTTCAAGTGCTTTTTTCAAAACAAAACGGGTTTGTGGCATCGTCCCTTCATAGGCATCAACAACAAGTACAACACCATCTACCATTTTCATAATCCGCTCAACTTCTCCCCCAAAGTCCGCATGTCCTGGGGTATCCATGATATTAATACGAACATCATTGTAAGCCACAGCAGTGTTTTTAGCTAAGATGGTAATTCCGCGTTCTTTTTCAAGATCGTTAGAATCCATAGCTCTTTCTTCTAATTCTTTATGTGCATCAAGTGTATGTGATTGCTTTAAAAGCTCATCTACTAAAGTTGTCTTACCATGATCGACGTGAGCAATGATAGCAATATTTCTAATGTCTTCTCTTAATTTCGTCATATTTCCTCTTATATATTTAAATTTATTTCAACTTTTCAATTATACCATAAAATATTTAAAAAATCAGGTCCCATCATCAGAGAATCTTGCTAAAAGAGAATACTTTCAGTTTACGATAAAAAGAAAATTCGATAGATTTTCAGTTTTTTCATTAAAGACTTCTGATATACTGCTTTCTTTAAGTTTTTTATAAATAATAAAAAAACAATTGTAAACAACCCCAACCAAGTTACATACAATTGTTTCTATCACATCAAATACTTTATCATCAAGAACGTTCTTTAACTTTCCCGTTCCAATAATCTAAACCATTTTTTAGGACATAAAGGTCTTTATAACCAGCTTTTTTTAACATAACAACAGAACGTGCAACTGCCTGTCCTCGTGTATTATCATAAAGCAAGATGGGCTTATCCTTTCGAAGAGCAGATAATGAATTTGAAAGCTGTTCAAAAGGGATATTGCGCGCTCCTAAAATATGCTTCTGGCGAAAAGCACTAGCTGAACGAAGATCGACAATCTGTGCGCCTCGCATCATACTTTCGAACTCAGCATTGGGAATATATTTGGCAGACCTGCGGACACGAAAGTAATTCCAAGCAAGCCATCCTAAAAAGCCAAGGATAATGGCCCAGGAAATAATATTAACAATTAACATAATACCCTTTCTATTTTTCTGAAAACTGACGGGCTAAACTGGCTGCTCCAATAATACCAGCATCATTTCCCAACTCTGCTATTTTAATCTTGGTTGATTGTTTTACTTGCGGAAAAGCAAACTCCTCAAAGTATTTTTCAATACGTGAACGCAGAAATTCACCAGATGCAGATACACCTCCGCCAACAACAACTGAGTCCGGATTAAGAATATTACTAATATTAGCAGTTGCCAAGCCCAAATAGAAACTCACTTTTTCTACAACAGAATCTGCAAACTTATCTCCGGCTGCTGCAGCCACAAAAATATCCTTACTTGTAACAGCATCACCATTATCAACTGCTGCCTTAATTTCTGAACTTCCTTCATAAGCTTCTGCTAACTGGCGGGCAAGTCTAACAACACCCGTTGCAGAAGCGACAGTCTCTAAACAGCCTTTATTTCCGCAAGTACATTCAAAACCATCTTTCGTCTCTACGATGATATGGCCGATTTCACCACCGGCTCCTGCAACACCATGAATAAGATTGCCATCAGCAATGATTCCACCGCCAACTCCTGTTCCCAATGTCATAAAAACAACATCTGGCTGATTATCTCCGGCTCCTACCCAGCGTTCTCCAAGAGCTGCAACATTAGCATCATTATCAATAGCAAAAGGGATATTCAGCTCTTCTTCAATGGCAGCTCCGACATCTTGTGTTTCATCCCAATTGAGATTATAAGCTCCTGTTACCGTTTTATTGTCACGATTAACAACACCAGGAGATCCCATACCAATACCAATAAAATCTGATTTAGGCAGGCGATACAGCTCCAAACGGTGCTTAATAGAAGCAATAATATCTGGAACAATGTGCTTTCCGCCTTCTAAAATATTGGTTTCAATAGCCCATTTTTCCTGAACTTCGCCATTTTCAGTAAGAATGCCAAATTTAATACTTGTTCCGCCTAAATCAATCCCTAAAAGTTTTTTGCTCATCTTCTTTTTCCTTTTCTATTTTGTGCTCCCTGCGTAAAACGAATTCAGCCTGCAGATAGACCTCTTTGGAAAGCAAACCGTTTTTATAGAGTTCTTCAAGCTCAATCTTCATCATTTCGATATCATAAAGCCGTTTACCCAAATAAACATAAACACCGAATTGCTTTAGCAGCTGCTGCACATCATATAATGTTTTCATCTCCAAAATTTTATCAAAAATAATAGTAATTTTCAAGATTTTTTGCAAGCGTTTGCTTCCTATTTTAAAAGAAAAAGAAAGTGGGGTTCAAGCGTGATTTAGCAAAAATCAATTTTGTCTCCCTGCATCCTCCTAATTGCTTAGCGTTAAGGTCAGCACAGGTGATCTTATTTATCACCTCCAACAGTCCAATCTTTAAAGGTTTGACCCTAACCACTGATGATAGGACTGCTAAATAAAAGGAGCTTGGGACCATTTCTTGTCCCAAGCTCCTTATGACGCTATTATTATTTTAAATTTCAGGGGATTGACCAAGTTCTGCTTGCAGCATCCAAATTGTTTTTTGAGCAGATGTTTGAGCTGCAGTAAAGATATCATTAGAAACATCATCGCCCTCTTCATCTGTCACATCAAGTCCAACTTTATAGAGGCTTGAGAGATAATGATAAACTTCTGATAAGCGTGTCAGATGTTCACTCATTGATTTATTAAAAGTGCCAGCAGTCTCATCAAGCTTGGAATTTTCATCAAATTCTTTCAGAGTTGAAAACGGAGCCCCTCCAATTGTAATTAAACGCTCGCTGATAACATCTAAATGTTCATTGAGATCATCCATAAGTTCATCCATCTTAGGATGCAGATACAAAAAACCTGTCCCGCGCATATACCAATGTACTTGATGAACAATAGAAGCTGCTTTTGAAATATCAGCTACTGCTTGATTAAGTACTGCTTTGGTTTTTTCGTTTCCTGAATCACCCTTTTTTTCAACTTGATGAACAATAGAAGCATATATGCTCTCAACAATTGTATTTACCATTATAAAAGTCCTCCTTAAAGTAAAATCTTTTATTTATGTTTATATTTTATAATGATTCTAAATAAAAAGCAAATATTTTATTTTTTATACGAATAAAAAAGTATGAAATTCTTTTTATTTTTTTGTCTAGGAAGTTCCCTTGGCTCTTTTATTGGTTTGATTATTGATCGTTTTCCTGAAAAATCAATTATCTTCCCAAACAGTTACTGCAATTACTGTAAACATTCTTTAGCTCCAAGAGATCTGATTCCAATACTGTCACAAATAATCAATAAAAACCGCTGCCGCTTTTGCGGATACCCCATCCCTTTTCATTATTTACTGTTAGAATTGTTTTGCGGCTCTATTTGCCTCCTGTATGCAAATGGCTGCTTTTCCTTTTCACAACTGATTTTGCTTTTTATGGGGATTCTCTTATCTCTCTATGATTTGAAAGATCATTCCTATCCTATCATTTTCTGGCTTGCTTTTACTTTCTTTTTAATGGTTTTCTATCCTTTAAATCTTATCAGCCTTTTTCTTTTCTTTCTAGGTCTTTATGCTGCTCTTAAAAATATTCAAATCGGCAGCGGAGACTTACTTTATTTATCGACTCTAGCTCTTTCTCTTAATTTTCAGGAAATATTATGGGTTGTTCAGATAGCAAGTCTACTAGGCATTGTTTATTACCTTTTCTGCAAAAAAGAAGAAAGTCCCATCGCCTTTGTTCCTTTTTTATTTTCTGGCTATATTGCTGTCCTTTTCTTTTTATAATTAAAATATAGAATTCCAAAGTTATTTTACTTTTGATAGTAACTGCCGGATCGAATAAAATCTGCTATTTCTTTTTGTTGGTTTTTGTGCAAGTCCCTAACAATTTTTGAGCCTACAATAACGCCATCTGAAACTTTATTAAAGCGCTCAATATCCGCTAAAGTAGAAACACCAAATCCAGTCAAAACTGGAATGGAGGCAAGTTCCGTCAAATGCTTTAAGTGTTTATCTAAGTCATCACGATAGCTATTTGCTTTGCCTGTTACACCATTAATGGCTACGGCATAAATAAAACCTTGAGCATCTTTAATCAGTTTTTCTTGCCTATCAAGACCTGTTGTTAGACTAACTAAAGGAATTAAAGCAAGATCTGAATTTTCTAAGTATGGTTTAATAAAGTCTTCTTGTTCATGCGGTAAGTCCGGGATAATTATCCCCTTAACGGAAGTTTCTTTAAGATCTTTAATAAAATTTTCAATCCCATATTGAAAAATAGGATTAAAATAAGTCATGATAACCAGCGGCACTCGTGTATTTTTCTTTTGCAACTCAGTAATAATTCCCGTCAATGTCGTCCCTTTGGCTAGACTGCGCTGACCGGCAAGTTCAATAATCGGCCCATCAGCTACAGGATCTGACCAAGGAACACCAATTTCAATTGCCGATACTCCCTGATCTTCTAAAAATGAAATGGTATCAAAGAGGCCATCCAAACCTTTATCATGATCTCCTGCCATAATATAAGGAATAAAAAGACCCTTTCTTGCTGCTTTAATTGCTTGTAAATGTTTTGTCAGTGTTTTGGCCATGATTTTACTTTCCTTCCTTTACTTCTGCCAAACGTTCCTTGACCTGTGCTACATCTTTATCGCCTCGCCCTGATAAACAAACAATAATAGATTTATCTGTCCCTAATTTTTGAGCAACTTTTTGCGTCAAAGCAATAGCATGGCTAGATTCAAGCGCTGGGATAATGCCTTCTAAGCGAGACAGGAGTTTAAATGCTTCCAGGGCTTCCTCATCTGTGATGGAATCGTAAGTAGCACGGCCAATTTCATTAAAGTAGCAATGCTCAGGACCGACACCAGGATAATCCAGTCCAGCTGAAATAGAAAAAGCTTCCATAATTTGACCATGTTCATCTTGGAGGACATCCATAAGAGCTCCATGTAAGACACCGGGATGACCTTTTGCAAACGTGGCTGCATGTTTATCTGTGTCAAGTCCTAATCCCGAAGCTTCAGCACCATACATAGCAACTGTTTCATCATTAACAAAGGGATAAAAAAGACCAATAGCATTAGAACCGCCGCCTATACAAGCTAATACAGCATCAGGCAAGCCACCATCGCTAAGATCAGCAAACTGGCGTTTAGCTTCTTTACCAATAACTGACTGAAAATCGCGGACGATTTCTGGAAAAGGTGCAGGCCCAAGCGCAGATCCCATGACGTAATGTGTGTCCTCAATATTAGCTACCCAGGCACGCAAAGCTGCATTTACAGCATCCTTGAGCACACGCGATCCATCTGTAACAGAGTGCACCTTAGCCCCCAAAAGCTCCATCCGAAAGACATTTAATGCCTGACGTTTAACATCCTCTTCCCCCATATAGATGGTACAATCCATGTCAAAGAGAGCCGCAGCGGTGGCTGTCGCAACACCATGCTGTCCCGCACCTGTTTCAGCAATAATCTTATTTTTCCCCATGCGCTTAGCTAAAAGAACTTGTCCCAGCGCATTATTAATTTTATGCGCACCTGTGTGATTAAGATCTTCACGTTTAAGATAAATTTTAGCTCCGCCAATATAATCAGTCAGACGTTTGGCAAAATACAAAGGGGTCTCACGGCCAACATAATCTTTTAAGAGTCCATCTAATTCTTTCTGAAAATGAGGATCTTCTTTAGCTTCACGATAAGCTTGGTCAAGCTCAATAACGGCTGTCATCAGTGTTTCGGGAATGAATTGTCCGCCAAAACTGCCATAAAATCCCTTTTTATTAGGTTGTTTATATGTCATTTTTTCACACTTTCTATAAATTTTTTAATTTTCACTACATCTTTTTGTCCATCTGTTTCAACACCAGATGAAACATCAAGAGCATAAGGTTCAAAATATTCAATACATTTTTTAACATTATCAGCCGTCAGACCGCCAGCTATAAAATAGGGCTGTTTAAAGGAAAGTTTGTCCAAAAGCTGCCAGTCAAATGTTTGCCCGCTCCCAGCTATAGGAGCATCAAAAAGCAGATAGTCAGCCTTACTTGTCACATTTTTCTTGCCTTTTTCAATTTGAACAGCCCGAATAAGTGGAACTGGAAGAGAAGTTTGCAAATTTTCATCATAATCACCATGAATCTGTACCAAATCAAGAGGAACTGTCTCTATGGCAATTTCTAATTCTTCCAAAGTTGGACTGACAAAAACACCAACCTTTTTGACCTTTTCAGGAATAGCTTTAGCTAGTTTTTGAGCTTGTTTTAGACTGACCTGACGTTTACTTTTAGCAAAAACAAAACCAATATAATCTGCTCCATTATTGACAGCTGCTGCAATTGCTTCTTGCGTTGATAAACCGCAAATTTTAACTTTTGTCAATAGCCAGCTCCTTTATTTTATCAGCAGCATTATCTGCCTGCATGAGGGCTGTCCCTACCAGAATAGCATTAAAGTAAGGAGCGATAATTTGACTGTCTTGTCTGTTGAAAATACCTGATTCAGAAATATAAACCTTATCATCCCGGAAATAGGCAGATAGCTCTAAGCTAGTATTGATATCGACTTCAAAAGTAACAAGATTGCGATTATTAACACCAATAATTTGTGCTCCAATACGATGGGCTATTTCCAATTCAGCTAAATTATGAATTTCTACTAGAACCTCTAAGCCTAGACCAAGGGCAAAATCATAAAGTTCTTTCAGCCTCTTCTCCGGCAAGGCAGCTACAATGAGTAAAATCACAGTTGCACCTGCATTGCGGCTGCGGACAATCTGCTTCTCATCAATAATGAAATCTTTAGCCAAGGTTGGAATGGATACACTAGTAGATATTTCTGTTAGAAAATCAATTTTCCCTTTAAAAAAAATTTCATCCGTCAAAACAGAAATCATAGCAGCTCCAGCCCTTTCATAAATTTGAGCTTGTTTAACAACATCAATATCTAACTTGATATCTCCCATACTAGGACTAGCTTTTTTTACTTCCGCAATAATCTGCAGCTGGTTTTGATGTTTTTGTAAAAAATCAAAAAGACGATAGCTTAAGCGAAGCGGCTTAAGCTCTTCCATAGTAAGACCAGCTACTTCTTCTTGCTTTTGTTTTAAAATAGTAGGTAAAAATTCTTTAGTCAATTTGTTCCTCCTGTAATGCCTGTAATTTGGCATAAGCTTTTCCTGATGCAATAACTTCACGTGCCAAATCAACACCCTCTTTGATAGAATTCACCTTACCATTAGCATAAAAGCCAAGGCCAGCATTTAAAAGAGTTGTCTCTAGGTAAGGACTAGGTTCATTTTTAAGAACACTGACAAGGATTTGGGCATTTTCTTTGGCATCGCCCCCTTTAATATCAGCAAGATCCACTTCTGGCATATCCAAATCTTCAAAAGTGAAGCTGCCTTGTGAAATTTGGCCTTTATCCAATAAAGTATAATAATTTCTGCCATAAAGGGCTGCTTCATCCATATTATCCGGTCCAGTAATAATAACGGCACGCTTGCGGCCAAGGAGCTTTAATACTTGAGCTAAATCATCTTGTAAATCTGCTTGATAAAGGCCTAATAACTGTGTTTCCAAGTTCATAGGGTGCGTTAGCGGCCCAATGAGATTCATAATTGTTGGAATCCCTAAGGCTTGCCTAGCAGGTGAAATGTAACGCATGGCTGGGTGCATCTTTTGGGCAAAGAGAAAAGCAATACCTGCTTTATCTAAAACCTGTGCTAATTTTTCAGGAGCTAAGCTAACGCTGATTCCTAATTCTTCAAGAACATCGGCTGATCCTGATTTTGAAGAAATAGAGCGATTCCCATGCTTAGCAACATGAACACCACCACCAGCAAGAACAAAGCTGCAAGTCGTGGAGATGTTAAAAGAAAATGATTTATCACCACCTGTGCCACAATTGTCCATTGCATCAGTTGTTTGGCTAGGAATAACAGCTGCATTTTTTTTAATTGTTTTAACGAGACCTAAAATTTCCTCTGGTGTCTCACCTTTGATTTTTAAAGCCATCAAAAAGGCTGCTATTTGTGCTTCTGACAGCTCTCCTTTAAAAATTTGTTCTGCAACCGCAGTCATTTCTTTCTCACTTAAGTTCTCACACACTGCCAGTTTTTCAAAAATGTCTTTCATCATTTATTTGTCCTCTTCTAATCTAACCAACCGTTTTTATAAAATTCTCAATCATTTTTAGGCCTTCAGGTGTGCCGATAGATTCTGGATGATATTGTAAACCATAGATAGGGAGCGTCTTATGCTGAATAGCCATAATTTCATGATCATCAACGGTTCTGGCTATGACTTCAAAATCTTCTGGCAGCTCATCAACTACGATTGAATGATACCGCATGATTTCAAGTTCTTCAGCCATATCCTCAAAAAGCGGAGAAGCCGTTATAAGAGTCATTCGGCTTTGTTTGCCATGCATAACCTGAGAGGCCAGACTAAGCCTACCGCCAAAACTCTCTGCAATCGCTTGATGTCCCAAGCAAATTCCTAAAATAGGCTTTTTCCAAGCAAAGTCTTTAATGAGTTTCTCCATCTTACCAGCAGCTGACGGCCAACCAGGACCAGGGGAAAAAATAAGACCATCAGCTTTTTCTGCTGCTTTATAAAGCTCATCAGCATCATTTCTCAGCACTTTAACATCAGTGAACTGACCAATGAACTGTGCTAAATTATAAGTAAACGAATCATAATTATCAATCAATAATATCATTGTACTTCTCCTATTTTAGTCATAGCCTTTGCTTTATTAATCGTTTCATAATATTCATTCTCAGGAACACTGTCATAAACTATCCCTGCGCCAGCCTGAACATAAGCTTTTTGATTTTTAATAACCATGGTTCGAATAGCGATAGCAAAATCTATATCTCCATTTGACGAAAGATAGCCAATAGCTCCTGCATAGACACCGCGTTTTTCTTTTTCCAGCTCATAAATTCGCTTCATAGCACGAATTTTAGGCGCTCCTGATACAGTACCTGCTGGCAGAGTTGATTTAAGAGCATCCATGCCTGTTAAGCCTTCTAAAAGCTGACCTTTAACAAGACTGGTTAGATGCATAACATAACGAAAAAGTTCAACTTCCATATATTTGGTTAGCTGGACAGTCCCAATCTCAGCAATTTTTCCAATATCATTGCGGCCTAAATCAACCAGCATACGATGTTCAGCTACTTCCTTAACATCTGACAACAAATCCTCGGCTAAGAGTTTATCTTCTTGCTCTGTTTTACCACGAGGGCGTGTCCCTGCTATAGGATTTGTAACCACCTCACCATTTTTAAGAGATACTAAACTTTCTGGACTGGCTCCAAGGATCTGATAATTTCCAAAATCATAGAAATAGAGATAATTGGAAGGATTAGTAACACGCAGATTACGATAAAAGTCAAAAGGATCTCCGGTGATATCTGCTGAAAAACGCTGACTGAGCACACATTGAAACATATCTCCCTGACGAATCAGCTCTTTTGCCTTGGCAACCATATCTTTAAATTCTCTTTCTTGCAAATGATTTGTAAAAGTCAGAGAATGTAAACGACGACTAGAAAATTCACGATCAGATTGTTTTTTTAAATCCGCTAAAACTTTTTGCAAGGCCTTCTTTTGCTCTGCTTCACTTCTATCGCTGTAGATATTATCTTCGACAATCATAATTTTTTCCTTTTTATGATCAAATACTAAGTAGGATTCATAAACAAAAAAATGCAAATCAGGCAATCCAATCGTATCTTTAGGGATAGAGCCAATATTTTCATAGAGGCCAATCATATCATAGCCTACAAAGCCAATAGCACCGCCATTAAATGGCAAATCTTGATTCTTCTGCTTTTTTACAGTTAACTGACTGAGGTAATCCAGCGGATCGCTTTCAATAATCTCGTCATTCTTCTTTAAAATACCATTTTCAAAGACAAGTTCAAAGACAGGATTGTAAGCAATAATTGAAAAACGTGCATTTTCCTTCTCACGCGGAATAGATTCAAGAATCATTTTATGCTGGCCTTGAAGACGCATATAAGCTAAAATTGGAGTAAGTATATCAGCAGGAAGAACTTTTCTCATTTGATTTTTCTACTTTCTATTTTATTTGTTCGTTACAGTGATTAGAAAAAGCTGCAAAAATAAGGTTATTAAGCTGTCTGCTTTCAACCAAAAATAAGCTTATCCTTGTCAAACTTAGCCAATTGACAAAATACTTTAGACAAGCCTATTGCCATTAGTTTTTAGACCTATTAGCCTTTTCTCAAAAGACAGAGCAATAAAAAACCTCACACAGAAATTCTGTGTGAGGGCGTTACATTCAGCTAACACGGTGCCACCTCAATTAACGGAAAAATAGAAATAAAACAGTCCTTCTTCCGTTATCTTAATCTCCTCTAACAAGGAGCTGCACGATAAGGGGTGCCCACCGGAAGAATATTGTTTATCTTCCCTTTATTGAAAACCAGCCCATTTCCTAATAATTCGCTATCTGTTCACAATGACCACAGACTCCCTGAAAACGAAATTACTGCTACTTTTTCTGATTTGCCTATGATTATACACTTTCTAAAAAAGAATTGCAAGCCTTACTTTAGCTCCTATTGATAATAATGATAGAAAGTCAGGTTAACAAAAGGTAATTTGATTACTGCCTCATCACCAGAAAGGACAGAATTGAGGAAGATTATCTCTAAAAACGGCTCCCAATTAACATTGTTTTTTTCTTCTGATTATGCTATAGTTAGAAAGGTTTTATTTATAAAATTATTAAGGAGAATTTATCACTGATGTTAAAAACAAGAGCCGAACTCAAAACAGAAGCTAAAGCACGCCTGAAAGGAAATTGGGCTTATGCTGTTGGCCTATCGGCCTTGCCGTATTTAACCATGCTAGCGATCGGACTGGCTTGTGCTATCGTATGCAGTGTCTTAGCTGCATCACTGTTTATGTCTTTAACTCCTCTAGTAGCTTCTTTGATTTTTGTACCTCCCCTTATTATAATATATCTTGCGCTTTTAGTAATGATGTTTACGGTTGAAATGGGTATTTCTCTTGGTTTTTTAGATTTTTTCAGAGGCAGTAAACCAACTTATACCAGCGCTAGCACTTATATCCTCAGAAAAAATCGCTTTTGGAAATTTTTCTGGACAAATATCATTATGGCTATCTTTTTATATCTGTGGACTATACTTTTTATTGTTCCTGGAATAATTAAAGGTTATGGTTATGTGATGACAAACTATATTCTCAAAGACAAACTAGAAAGAGGAGAAGAAGTAACAGTCACTCAAGCGATCACAGAAAGCCGCCGATTAATGCAGGGACACAAATGGGAATACTTTGTTCTTCAATTAAGTTTCCTTGGCTGGATGATTTTAGCCCTTCTTACCTTTAATATTGGCTTTCTCTGGTTAGTTCCTTATATGCAAACAACAAATAGTGCTTTCTATCAAAATTTACGTGACAATAGCTAAATCGCCAATTCTAAATTTTGACTAATAAAAATTCAACTAATCCTGCTTGTTGGATTACTAAAAAGAGAAGTAAAGACAATAAATTGATGGCATAAGAGACGTAGAAATCTATGACCTGCACTAACTATTAAATGATATTAAGAAGAGGCTAGAAAATGATTTGCACCCCCAAAAGTTAGACCAAAACTCTAACATTGGAGGTGCTTTTCTTATGGAGATAAGTCTAAACTATATGGACGGAAAAAAATCAGGTATTCCATAGTCTGAACGGCACTTTTTTTGTTTCTGCTCATGGATAAATAGGGTGTCAAAAATCATTCAAAAGACTAAAATAACGAATATTTCTCCAAACTCTTATTCGTTTACAATTGATTTCATCAGGAATCCATTATACCTGCCTGCAACTGATACATCTTGTAATAGCTGCCTTTTTTTGCCAGTAACTCTTCATGCGTTCCTGACTCAACAATTTTTCCTTTATCTAAAACGTATATACAATCAGCATCTTGAATAGTCGATAAGCGATGGGCAATAGCAATGGTCGTTCGGCCCTGACGCATTTTTGCCAGAGAATTTTGAACCATTTGTTCAGTCTCTGAATCAATATTAGCGGTTGCTTCATCAAGTATTAAAATTTTGGGTTCCGTGGCAATAGTTCTGGCAAAAGCTAAGAGCTGACGCTGACCTGTTGAAAAACTAGAGCCTCTTTCACTGACGGGTTCATCATATTTTTGCGGCAGTTTTTGAATAAACAAATCTGCATCCACAAATTCTGCAGCAGCCTGAATCGCTTCATCTGTTAAATTCTGATACATTTTAATGTTTGATTTTACTGAGCCATGATAAAGAAAAGGTTCTTGCAGGACCAAGCCGATATTCTGACGAAGCTCTTTGCGCTTATACTGACGAATATCCACACCGTCAATAGTCACTTGCCCCTTTTGAAACTCATAAAAACGCATAAAGACATTAATAATAGATGACTTGCCTGAACCCGTCGGACCTACGAAAGCGATCGTTTCTCCCTTATTCACTTTAAAGGAAATATGATCTAAAATAGGATGCTTTCCATCATAAGAAAATGAAACATCTTTAAATGCAATAGCACCATCTGTTATTTTAACATTCTTATTTTCCTGAGAAGGTTCATAGGCCCTTTCATCGATTAAATCAAAGACGCGGCCAGCTGATACCATCGAAGTTTGCAGCGTTGAAAAGTTTTGAGTCACTTCAATCAAGGGATCAAAAAGACGGTTAACATATTGAATAAAAGCATACATAAGACCTGCTGAAATTCCAATGGTTTGCCAGCTAAATCCAAAGTAAGCCATTAAAAGAGCATAGGCCAGCAGTTTTAATAAGGACATAGCTGGACGCAAAAAGAGACTGTCTAAAGCCATTGAACGGTTAGCATAGCGGACATGTTCTTCATTAATTGCTTCAAATTCAGCTTTCAAACGCTCCTCTTGGCCAAAAGCCTGAATAATCTTTATTCCTTCAATACTTTCGGATAAATTGGCATTAATATCACTTAATAGACTTCTTGTTTTAGCAATAACAGTCATTGATTTTTTACGGTAGAGATTGACTAAAATAAAAATAAAAGGCAAAAAAAGCATGACAAGTAAAGTTAAACGATAATTCAGCATAAACATCGTGTAAAGCGTAACACTGAAAATAAAGACAGCTGAAATAAAGCTGGATAAAATACCTGAAAACATCTCACTGATACTTTCAGTATCGTTTGTGAGACGCGAAACAATGGAACCTGCAGACGTCTTATCAAAGTAAGACATACCTAATTTTTCCATATTAGCAAAAGCATCTCTGCGGATATCACGAACTACACTGTAAGAAACACGTGCAAAAAAGATATTGCCTAAATACTGCAAAAGCGTCTGCAAAAGATAAAGACCATAATAGCCTATGATTAATAGAAGTGCAGCTTGATCAAAATGAGTTAAAAAATGGTCAATGAAATAAGAGGCTACTAAAGGAATGATACTTTTAATGACAGTCGTTGAAAGAAGAAAGAAGAGAGCGAAAAAAGTCAGCCATTTATAAGATTTTAGATAAGACATAAGACGCAAAAAGACAGCCCCTTGTCGGTCATTATTCTTCATAAGCTGCTCCTTTCATTTCCAATTGCTGCGATTCATAAGTTTTAGCATACCAGCCGCCTGCTTGAATCAATTCTTCATGACAGCCTCGCTCAATAATATTCCCATCTTGCAAAACTAAAATGATATCGGCATGGACAACTGCACTTAATCGATGAGCTGTTATTAAGGTGGTTTTGTTCTGTCGTGTCTTTTTAAGATTATCAATAATAGCAAATTCTGTCTTAGCATCTACTGCTGAGAGAGAGTCATCCAAGATAAGAATATCAGGATTTAAGACCATGGCACGGCTCATAGCAATTCTTTGCTTTTGGCCGCCAGATAAAGAGACACCCTTTTCACCAATAATGGTCTCAAATCCTTCAGGCATGTTCATAATATCATGATAAACCTGTGACAGTTTAGCAGCCTCCTCAACTGCTTCTAAACTTAACTTAGGATTGCCAAAACGGATATTATCTAGAATGGACATAGCAAAAAGCACTTGGTCTTGCGGAACATAGCCAATAAGGCTGCGCAAATCAGCCAAACGATAATCGCGAATATCATGGCCAGCTAAAGTAATCTCTCCCTCTTTAACATCATATTCTCTTAAAAGCAGTTTTAGCAAACTGGTCTTCCCTGAACCGGTCTGACCGACAAGTCCTAAGGTTTGGCCTTTTTCTAAGGTAAAATGGATATCTCTTAGCGTCACTTCATTTTCATAAGAAAACTGGTCAATATCATATGTCAAACGGCCATTTTTGATAACTGTCACAGGTGCTTTGGGATCTTTGATATCTGATTCTTCAGATAAAAGGTCAGCAATACGCTCATAAGATACTGCTCCGCGCTGGATAACGTTAAATAAAAAGCCAATAGCCATTAAGGGCCAGACCAGCATATCAAGGTAAGTGACAAAAGTAACCAGACTTCCAACTGTTACCTGACCGTCTTTGACAAAAAAAGACCCTACTAAAAGCGTTAAAGCATATGAAGCACCGACAAATAAAAGAACCAGCGGATCAAACATACTGTCATATTTCATCGTAACCATATTTTTAGCAAAGGTCATGTCATTAGTTTCTTGAAAAGAATGCCACTCATCCGCTTGATAGCCAAACGACTTCGTTACTTTAATCCCGGAGACACTTTCTTGAACTTTATTATTTAACTCAGAAAAAGCAGCCTGGGAATGTTTAAAACTTTCATGTGTCTTGCGTCCCAAACGGCTGGTAGCAAAGGCCATAAAAGGCAAAGGGAGAATGGCTACCAGCGTCATTTGCCAAGAAATACTAAAAAACATAGTCAATAAGGTCACTAAAGCTGTAATCGAAGCATCAACAGCCGACATCACCCCGCCGCCAGCCAAACGCGTTAAGGAATTAATATCATTAGTGGCATGGGCCATAAGATCACCTGTACGATGCTTTTGGTAAAAGGAAGGTGACATTTGAGTAAAATGGCCAAAAAGACGCGACCGCATAATTTGACCTAAACGATATGATGTCCCTAAAATATAAATTCGCCATACATAGCGCAGAGCATACATAGCAAAAGCAGACAGCAGTAAATAAACTAAATTCAGCAAAAGTGTCTCTCTGGTTAGATTTTTTTGGGTGATATGATCAATGACATGCCCCATCACTTTAGGTGGGATCAAATTAAGAACACTGACCAGACTCAAAGCCAGTATACCAATCACATAACGGCGTTTTTCTAACTTAAAAAACCACCATAACTTTTTAATAACAGACATCATTGTCCTTTCTTTTTTCCTATGATAAGAAAAACACCCTCTTATTTGAGGGAATTTTATCTAAAAGCTTTTAGAATTATTCTATTTTTTGAAATCACTATCTTATCATATAAGCAAGTCACTTATTATGCTCAGTTTTAGCAAACTTTTTCAGCTTTCTTTCAGCAAAAAAATAACAGAAAAATGCCAACAAACCGCCTAAGGTATTTGTCCATAGATCGTCAATTTCAAAGACACGGTTCGCATCAATAAACAGGTCTAAAAAAACCTGTGTCGTCTCTATGGCTAAGCTTATTCCAAAACTTAAATAAAGAACCCTTTGCCAGTTCCTTATTTTAGGAAATAAAATAAGCAGGCTCAACATTAGAGGAAAAAGCAAAAAAATATTGACCGCATTTTGTCCCAATACCCAAAAAACTTCCCAGCCATTACGCAGCTCAGCAAAATTCACGAAAGAATTAAAAGGAATTAATAAAACGACAATCCGGCCAAAATGCTGTATTCCAGGGGTTTTAACAGTTGTCAAATGATGCTGCGGCCAAAAGCACATATAAACTAGCAAGCATAAATAGATAAAGAGCAGCCCTTTTACTAGCCATTTCCCTCTGGAAGTTAACTGGGCTTTTTCGTTTAACAGTCCAAACAGCAGCATTATTGTAAGGTATCCGCAACTGCCTTTTGCCGGTCACGTTTCATAGTATTAGAACGCAGCTGTCCGCAGGCAGCATCAATATCAGTCCCATGCTCCTGACGTACCACACAGTTAACGCCGTTTTTCTTTAAAATATCATAAAAGACGTCAACTCTTTCCTTAGGGCTGCGGCTGTATTGGTCATGCTCTGTGACAGGATTATAAGGAATCAAGTTAACATAGGAAAGTTTGCGGATTTTCTTGGTCAAATCAGCCAGTTCCTGAGCATTCTCAGGATTATCATTGACACCGTTAAGCATAATATACTCAAAGGTTACACGGCGATTGGTTGTTTCAATATAATATTCAATTGCTGCAAAAAGTTTTTCTAACGGAAAAGAACGATTAATACGCATGATACTGGAGCGCAGTTCATTGTTAGGGGCATGCAGTGATACAGCTAGATTAACTTGAACACCTTCATGAGCAAATTCACGAATCTTATGGGCTAAACCAGAAGTTGACACTGTAATATGGCGGGCACCAATTGCTAAACCATTGTCATCATTAATCGTACGCAGGAATTTGAGCACATTGTCATAATTATCAAAGGGTTCACCGATTCCCATAACCACAACGTGGCTAACACGCTCTCCCCGGCCGCGCTCATCAAAATATTTTTGCACCAGCATAATCTGTGCTGTGATTTCACCATTAGTCAGATCACGTTGTTTTTTGATTAAGCCGCTAGCACAGAAAGTACAGCCAATATTGCAGCCTACTTGTGTTGTCACACAAACAGAAAGACCATAGTGCTGACGCATCAGCACCGTCTCAATCAGCATACCATCAGGCAGCTCAAACAAATACTTAACCGTTCCATCAGCTGACTCTTGGACAATACGTTGTTTAAGCGGATTGACAAGGAAACTGTCATTTAAAAGAGCGATCAAGTCTTTCGAAAGATTAGTCATCTCTTCAAAAGACTGCACACGCTTTTTATAAAGCCAATCCCAGATTTGTTTGGCTCGAAATTTTTTCTCCCCATGTTCAAGAGTCCATTCAAGAAGGTCTTCACGGGTTAAGCCGTAAATAGATGGTTTCACTACTACATTACCAAAAACGCTGTCTTCAAAGTAAACTAGCCATCTCTTAGAGCTTAAAAAATAGAAAACAAAAGGTCTAACAATCATCTTTCTTTTACTATTAAACAGCAAATAAGCTAGCTGTTTTAACCTTACCTAAAAATAGAAAGGAAGGCATCTGACTTCTATCAATTGTTTCCGTTTTTTATGACTGTTATTATCACTCTAAAACTGTACTAAATATAAACTCATAGCAGAAAACCAAAAACAAAAGGCCAATCAAGACTTCCCTTTATTTTGGTTTTTCATACAATTTTACTTCTTTCTTTCGCGTTTTTCCTTTCTATGATTTCTACTGTTCCTTTTTGCAGATCACAAAATGATGTTTACTATTGCGAATTTCCTGCAGCTGTTTACGTTCCTGATCCTTTTCATGCTGTCTTTTATCTCGCAAATGCATCTTTTCATTTTTACGGAATTTTTTCTTTTTATGACTGTCGCGCTGCTTATTTTTTTGAACAGATTCCTCTTCATTTTTGATTTCTTTTGGTTCAGGATTCTCTAAAACAAAATAAGCGCAGCCAAAATTGCAGTATTCCTTCAAATAGTCTTCTAAGCAATTAATATAAGAAGCCTTGTATTTCTTCTTATTTGTTTCTTTATAAAAACCTTTAAGACGCAGCTGCTCATTGCCCCAATCACCGACAATATAATCATATTTCAGTAAAATATCTGAGAAACGCTGGCTAAAAACAGTAGCATCAAAGCCATTTTTAACATCTTCTAAGATAAGGAGATCAATGTCGCCGCTCTTGACATGGCCGGCAAATACGGCAAACTGCGGTCCAGGAAATTTATTATAATTATACAGTTCTGGAGCAATTTCTTTTTTCATCAAGACTCCTTTCCGATACTATTTCAAGTCATTATTATACTACATTTCAAAAATATTGGATATTAATTTTTCGTCTTTTTCAAATACTGAACTGCTTCTTTAACATTTTTAACAGGAACAATTTTCATCTTAGTTCCTAGCTGTTTAGCTGCTTTTTTTGCTTCCTCATAGTTATTAAGCGCTTTTGGATTTTCCTTTAAAACAGCCTTATCAACTGGATTATTGGGAACAAAGAAAATATCAGCATGAATTTTATCAGCAGAAGCGACTTTCATACTGACACCGCCAATATCACCGACAGCACCATTTTCACCAATCGATCCGGTTCCAGCGATAACACGGCCTTTACGTAAGTCATCCTTTACCAGCTGATCATAAATATCAAGTGTAAACATCAGTCCTGCGCTAGGACCGCCAACACCATCTACACTAAACTTAATTTTATCATCAGACACAACTTTGGTATGATCAACAAGGCCGATTCCAATTCCGTTTTTCCCATTTGATAACTTAATAATTTTTCCTTTAGCTGATTTTTTCTGCCCTTCAGAAATGTACTGAACAGTAACTTGACTGCCCACTTTTAAACTAGATACTGATTTAATCAATTCTTTAGAGCTTGAAAAAGTCTTGCCATTGACACCAGTCACAGTATCTGCAATATTTAAAACACCTTTAAAGCTAGAATTCTTATTAACATTTAAAACATAAACACCTTTATATTTTAAACTGGACTTTTTGCCAGCTAATTTCAAAGCCTCCTGAACAGCGCCGTTTTGAGATGTTTCCATATAAAACTGATTAATGCGCATGTAATCCGCATCGCTAATACCGCCGGTTGTTTCTTGAGCACTGCTGACCTCTGTAAAAGGCGTTAACCAAGCATAAACAACCTGAGCAGGTGTTGCTCTTCCTACCTTGACAGCAACAAAATTATAAGAACCCTTTTCCTTATCCTCTTTATCATTAACAGAAATCACTGAGCGAACATCATAAGCTCCGCCAGGTGTTTCTATATAATAAGGCAAAGGGGCAAAAAAGAAAGCCAAAAGCAAGAGCGTACTAATACCGCTGATGATCCACCATTTAAATCTTTTGATTGTTTTCAAATATCTTCTCCACTTCTTTTAAAACTGAGTAAGGCACATAAGGTCTGATATCAGCCTTAAAATGAATGAGTTCACGTACCCGGCTAGAGCTGAGATAGCGATAGTTCAAAGCCGTTAATAAAAAGACTGTTTCAATCTCATGAGCCAGCTGACTGTTAAAAAAGGCAAGATTTGCCTCATATTCCAAATCTTGAGCATTTCTTAGTCCTCTGACTAAATGAGTAACTTGATGATGCCTGGCAATGGCAACTGCTAAGCTGTCCTGAGCGGTAATCACTTCAATATTGCCTATCCCCTCCAAAGCTTCCGCCAGCATTTTCTGCCGGCTGGCAGGGTCAAAAAGGCCTGACTTTTCCTTATTATAAAAGACGCCAATATAAAGTTTGTCAAAAAGTCTGCTGGCACGTTTAATAATATCCACATGCCCATTTGTCACAGGATCAAAAGAACCTGCAAAAAGTCCAATTTTATCTGACATAAACCGTCACCTTAGAAATTCCATAAATTTTTTGTTTCCAAATACCTAGCCCTGCCGCTTCTTCTGGCAGTACAACAGCCTTATCTGTTTCACAGACGATCATTGCCTCCTCAGACAAAAGACGACGCTCACAGAGTTCTTCAATGGTTTTTATAATTTCCTCCTCAGCATAAGGCGGATCTAAAAAAACCAAATCAAAGGCACCAGTCAAGCTCTTTAAGGCACGCGCAGCCTCCATTTTTAACAGCTGAAACTTACTGGCTTCTTTGGTCATCTTAATATTAGCTGCAATAACAGCCTGAGCTTTGCGATTTTTTTCTACTAAAACGGCCGAGGTCATTCCTCTTGAAACAGCTTCAATAGAAAGACCGCCGCTGCCTGCAAAAAGATCTAAAACCCGGCCGCCGTCAAAGTAAGGCCCAATCATGTTAAAAACAGCGCCTCTAACCTTATCTGAAGTCGGCCGGGTTATTTTTCCCTCCAAAGTTTTTAAGGGACGGCCGCCATAACTACCTGAAACAATTCTCATGTCTTTCATTATATCAAAAAAGAAAGTGGGAAAGAAGTTAAAAAATCAAAGATTGAAGAATTGATCTTTTATCTTTATACAGCACTCATTATCTCCATGCTAAAAAAGAAGAGCAGCTGCTGCTAACTAATCCTTTTGATGGCAATTAACTTCCCTTTCCAACTCAGTAAAGACTGCAATCATAGCAGACCAGATACTCTCAGCAATTTCTGGTGCAAGACCATATTTTTCGGCTAACTGACGGCGTGAGCGTAAAACTGCAGCTGCTCTGTCCTTAGCTTAGCTGCAACAGCATCTAAATTTCCCTTAGACTTCAACTTCTCTGCTTCTTGCACCTATTCTTGCCTTTAGGCTAATAATTGGATTCATTTCAAGTCAATGCGGTCAATAGCATCACGCACTTGCTTCAAAGTTTTATCCGTTTTATCTATCATCTTATTCTCCTTTGAATAACAGTTAATTCTTATTATAGCACAACAGCATATCAAAATTAGCAGCAAGCTATTTCATAAAATTTTACCTATGCCAACTAAAAAGAGGACTAATAGACCATAGAATGAGCTGTGATAATTCGGTCAAATTTAGAAATTAAGAGAGCACATATTTTTTCTAAAATATTACAAAATCTTTACATTTATGTTATACTGTATATAACAAACTTTAGGAGGTTCTTACTTAAACATGAAAAAGAAGAAACTAGTCATGCTAATGGCAGCATTTATTGTTGCTTTAAGCTCCCAGCATTTGCTGTTCTCTAACTCTGGCAATCATTTTTTTAATACCGCCACCGCATCAGCATCAACTCTTGATACTGACGCTGAAAAAGCTGTTAAAAAGCTGGAGGATCACCAGAAGAGAGAAAATCTGGTGAAAGCTCAACAAAAAGTTGATACACTATCAGATGTTACTAAAAAAGAAAAATTACAGCATCGTATTGACTTAGTTGAACAAGCTATTATCATCAAAGAAGCCCAAACAGCTGTTAAATATTTAGAAGATCATCAAGATAGAAATAATATCGCAGATGCCCAAAATAAAACCGCTTTGGTGACAGATGAAGGAACTAAAGCCAATTTAACCAATCGAATCAATCTCGTTGAAAATGCTATTGCAGTCAAAGAAGCTCAAGCAAGCGAAAATACAGTTTCTGCTCAAGAAGACAGAACAGTCTATGTTACTGGCGGCGGAAAATCAAAAGTTTATTGGTACAGCACAGACTCTATGCCTTGGAATACCAATAAAAACAATATTATCCAGATGAAAGAATCACAGGCTATTGCAGCAGGTAAACGGCATTCTCTGACAGAGCCTTAACAAAAACAACAATAGATAATCTTTAATATCCCCCTTTGCTTGATAGGTAAAGGGGGCATTATTTATCAGAAAGTCTGATCAGATCATCAAGCAATAGTTGATAATCTGCCTCTACAAACTTTTTCTGACTTGATCAATCAGTTCTTTAGTCATGCGGCGCGGGCCGCGGATATTGGTGACACCGTATGTTTTGAGACGTTTCATCGGAAAAACATTATCATCATATTTCGTCAGCAATTCCAGTCTCATTCTCTTTTGGCCTAAGTGCAATGTTTTTATATCTGCTTCTAATACTTTACAGGCATAGCGCAGGGCACGCGTTGGAGCTGTTATATAAATAAAGAGATAGTCACCTGCTTTAATGCTGGCTTTTTGCGGCCAATCCACTATTTTACGATCTGCAAATTCAGCATCAATATCATAATATTTGAGATTAGCTGGGATAATCCAGTAATCAGGCCCGTCAAGATTTCCTAAGGTCTTTCCTCCAGCCAAAGCTCTGCTATTAGCCAGCAAAGAAAAAAGAAAGTCATCCGAAACCTTCTCATCTAAGACAGCTGAGATCCAAGTCTTCTTACTCATATGGTAAGAAGGATAAATCCCTGGAATAGCCAGCAAGTCTTTCATATCAGCTGGATTAACTTTGAGATTGATCACTTCAATTTCCTGCTCCAATTCTTCTTGACACCACTCTTCTTCTCCTAAATCCAGCTTACCCCGGGCAATGACCATAATAAGGGCATACCACTTGTGGTTGGCAGGGTGGCGATAAGCAGAAAAGGCCGGATACTTGGCAAAAGGATGATCGTAGCTATCTCCATATTTTTTTGCAATCCTTTGTGCCAGACGATTTGTCTGACTTTTAAGAAAAGGCAGATTTTCAAAGCAGGCAGCGGCTATTTGTTCTAAAATCGCAATATAAGCTGCTCTGACCTGCCCGACAAAATTTCCTGTCTGGCTCTGCACTCGAAAAGCAAAGTATTCCTCTTTAATATCTAAATCAACCACTTTGCCAGATACTTGTCCTGCCTGTGAAATCTCTATCTGTGCCTGAAACTGACCCTCCATGAAATTTTCTTTATAAAAATAATCTTGACCATTTTTAACAAAGCCAAAATCTTCTAACTTTGAAAACTGCACCTGCTTTTTTTTGAAAAAATCCGATTCTAAAGACATAGACTCATCCTCCTTGTCCCATTAATTATCTGCTGCTGCAGTATGATAGTCAATATAATCATGGCCCCATTTTTTTAATTGAAAAAGAATAGGTTTTAGCGTTTCGCCAAATTCGGTCAATTCATAATCTACCCGGGGCGGAACGACAGGAAAGACCGTTCGTTTAATAATACCGCACTCTTCCAGCTTACGAAGCTGGTTGGTCAGCATACGCTGATTAATACCAGGAATTCGCTTTCTAAGCTCACCAAAGCGCAGGACCTTCTCATCTGCAAGATGAAATAAAATAGCTCCTTTCCAGCGCCCGCCGATTGCATCCATAGCAACCTCAACGGCACAGCCAAAAGGACAGTCTTCTTGTGTATCTCTCATTGTGATTATACTCCTTTAGTTACTTATTTGTTAGTATAAGCTAAAAAAGTGCCTACTTGGCTAATCATAACATAGATGTTATAATCAAGGCAAATCATCATTGATGATTTTTTCATTGTTAAGGAGGTATCGCAGATGAAAGCGTTACAAATCACAGACTATAAAGGACCTGAGACGATGAAGTATCAGGAAACCGAAAATCCAAGAGTTCAGAAAAAAGATATTCTCATCAAGGTAGATTATTCTGGAGTTGGGCTGATTGATGTTATTTTCTCCAGAGGCTTTGGCCAACTCCCTCTTCCAGCAACACCGGGGCTTGAAGTGTCAGGAACAGTTATAGAAGTTGGAAAAGAGGTGACTGATTTTCAGATTGGAGACAGTGTTGCTGGATTGACTATTAATACTTTGAAAGGCTTTTCTGAACGGGTCAGTCTTCATGAGGATTATGTGGTGAAAGTGCCTGAGCATTTGGAACTTGATCAGGCTGCAGCCGCTTTGACTAATACTTCCGCTGCTTTAATTCTCTTAAAAGAAATCGTCAATTTTCCCGTAGGCGGCAGTGTTCTTGTTTATGGTCCCACAGGCGGTTTGGGCTCTCAGATCGGCCAAGCTGCAAAACTCTTAGGTGCTAAACGAGTCCTTGCTGCTGCAGGAAATGAAACAAAACGCCAAAAAGCTCTGAAATTAGGCTATGATGCTGCTTACTTGCGAGAAGAATTTTTCACAGCTTCTGAGGAAAAATGCGATCTCATTGTAGACCCCGTAGGCGGAGAAAACCGAAAAAACAATCTGCTCAGGCTGAACGCTTACGGGACACTGGCCATTGTTGGAAATGCTTCTCAAAAAGAGCGGGCAGATATTGATCCCGATATTCTCTGGCTAAATAATATCAATCTGACTGGCTTTAACTTCGGCGGCTACTGTTCACAAAATATAAAAAAAGTAAAGGATTATCTAGTCTGGGCGTTAGAATTAATCGCAAATGAGCAAATCAAGCTGCCCAAACTCCATACTGTCCCTATTGACAATGCTGTTCAAGCTCTGTTAGAGCTAGAAACAGGAGCTATCAGCGGCAAGCTCTTATTAAAGCACTTCTAAAATCACACCAGAAATCATGAAGAAGGGCTATACTTTAAGCGGGCTTTAATACGTTGATAAATTAACTTTTATAGCCCTACTATAATAGTTATTTAAATCAGGTTAACTATGTTAACCTGATTTATTATCTCACACAGAACTGGGAGAACCTAAAAAACAAAAGGCAAGAATGACAAGCAGTGGTGGTTATGATGCTAAAACAGCTAATGAACAATGTCAAGGGTAAGACTAGGGCATTGTCATAAGCAGTCAGCCCGACTTCCAATCACCGCCTTATGCTGCTGTATAAAAAGAGCTTGGGACTATTTTATCCCAAGCCTGCTTCACTAATAATCTAGATGTTCAATAACTCCTTCCTTAATAAAGAGAGGGGTGGTAGGAATCTTTTTACCCTCAGATGTTGATTTATATAAACCACTATTAATCTAATCCCAACTCTCGGTACATTACTCCACTAGACAAATCATTCTTTCCATCAAGTAAGAGATTTTCAAAAAATGCTGTTAAAAATTCAGGGTGTTTCTGCAATACCTTAGCATTATCTAAGACTAAGGCATCTCGGAAAAATTTAGCATGTTTTTGAAAGGGTGTATTGTCAACTGTAAAGCCAAATTCTCGCAGATACTTGATCAGAAAAACTGTTATTGTTCGTGTATTTCTCTCACAAAAAGGATGAATTTGCCAAATGCCTGAAATGAAGGATTGAATGTGCTGAACCATAGTTTCCTTTGAAAGACCAGAGTATTGGAAAATTTTCTCCTGCTGAAAATCATAGTCCAAAGTGGCTTGAATCATAGGATAATCAGCATAAACCACACTTTCACCATTCAGTACCGCTTCTTTTTTGGAAATATTTGTCTGACGAATTTGGCCGACTGGTATAGAATCATCAAAAATATCCTGAAAGAGCTCTTTATGAATGGTCAAAAGTGTAGCCGGACTAAAACTAAAGCCACTTCGGGAAAGAAGTTCCGCAATGCGCAAAGAGACCAAATCTGCCTCAGCCGTGCTATCATCCGTTGATTGATGATAAGCTGTAATTTCCTCATAAACCTGCTCATAAGAATAGCTGCCACGCGCTTGCTTCTCAGCCAATTCCTCCATATAGACCGATGGCTTTAAACCATCTACCTGCTGAAGACCAAATGCCGTTTGCCAAAGGTCATGTTTGGTTTGATAAGGCAAATTGGGATTGTCAATATTATATGTTGGTTGCATACTACAATGATTCCTTTACTATCTTGAAAATGAAAGGTTATTTATCAGTTGGCTACCTTTCATTATACCAAAAAAATAAGCCCAATCGTATGACTGGGCTTGGGTGGGAGATTGCTTTTTAGTCCTTTTTCCTAAACCGATAAACATCTGAGCGCTTTGCTACATGAACATTTAGAATCACAAAATCCTTATCATCAATCTGGGCAATGATACGGTAAGACCCTACACGAAAACGAACATAGCCAGATAAATTCCCTGTCAGATATTTTCCTGGCGCTTTCGGAAAATCAACATCTACTAGATGTTGATTAATCCATCTGGCAATGACTTTCTGCGTTCCCCTATCCAGTTTGTCCATAGCCTTGAAAAGAGTTGAGGCATAACGAACCTGATATTTAGCCATAGCGCTTCATCATGTCATCATGAGAGTAGGTCACTTGCCCATTATCAAGCCAGTCCTGCATCGCTAAATCAGCTTCTTGGATATCAGAAAGATCTTCCAATTTTTCCGCCAAAACCTGCGCAATAAATTCAGACTTGCTAATATTGTGGGAATTGGTCCACAAGGTCAGTTTTTCATTTAACTCATCCGACAAACGGACTGAAGTTGGTACTGCCATGAAATCACTCCTTTTGAAATTTAATTTTTGTCGTAGTTATATTTTACTACAATTTGAAATAGGAAACAAGTTGGATAGGATTCCTAATTATTTATTCGGGAAAGGGTGGAAAATATTCCTCATAATCAAAACAAATTAGCCTTTGTAACTAGACATTTTATTTCCTTTATAAGTAATTACAACGTTTTAGAAAGTATTTGTTTAATATCTGTACGTATCTTCTCAAAAATTATTGCTATTTCAATATCTATCTTGTTACCAGCAATCTCAACATGTTCATTTAAATATACTTCTAAATTTCTAAACAGAAAATCACTAAAGTAATCCTCTTTAGCAAGTGAAATTAAATCATCAACATAGTTCATCATAATCTTTGCATCAATTGATTTATCAAAAAGAGTACTATATTTTTCAAGAAGCGGAGTATTAGGCAAGTTTCCTTTGAAATAATATCTGCGTTCCTCACTAAGCTCCGTACATTTAGTATACCAATAATCATTGATATATTTTTTTATTACTTTTAACAACTCAATAATAGTTTCATTTGAAAAATCTTTATAATGTTCTCTTAAATAATTAATCGAGCTGCCTAATATATCTCCCACACTATCCTTTTCAATTACACCAAGTATTTCTAAATTTTTATTCCCTGTAAAAATTCTATCCGCCACAATTGATTCTAAAATCTGAAACCTATATTGAGAAAATCGTTTCTTTGCAACTCTTTCCCAAGCAATACTATAAATATTTTGTTTGTATATCTCCGTGTTCTCATCTTTGGGTTCGTAATTTTCTTTTTTCTCAATTAAATAATCTGAAAGATAGGAACGTCCTAAATTTTTACTATAATTTAGATCTTCATCATTTTCAACCATACGATAATGAATCGTTATATCTCCTGTGTAATATTGAAAATAAATCTCCTCGTCAAAGTATGTTGTGCATTTCACCACTATCATTTCTAAGTCTTTTAAAGAAAATTCATAAAGGTAGTTACCTGAGTTTTTCGTTCCTAAAATTTGAGGCGTAATCTTAGCCTCTTCATCAAATAGTTTTCGTTCACAAACTAAAATATTTTCTAACGGGACATTATCTTCCATAAAAATTTTAATTTTTGCTTTTGCTGCAGCATTATCTTTTTCAATTATAAAATAGGGGCGTACTGAAGCAAAACGCTTTTCTCTATTTTCGAGATACTCTTTTTCTTCACGATCATTTCTTCTTTGCTCATCCTCAAAACGTAGTCCTTTTTCTTTCTCATTTTGACTATTAAAAATCAAGAAAGTTATAAGAATTGCCAAAGCTGACAGAACAACTCCATAGTAGTCCTTATTTGCTACAGATATAAAGTTATATATACTTGTAGCCAGAGGATTGTGATTCCTAAATAATGGTAAAAGAATAGCTGCTGCAATAACAAATAAATACAATAAAACTTTGAAACTCTTTTTAAACAATATTTAACCACCTTTATTGATTTATTCTCATTATAACAGAACAAATCTACTCATATTCCAAATCAATCTTATCTTAACAATACTATTTTAGAATAAAATAGATTGAAAAATTAAATACAAAAATCAATAAGCAAAACAAAATAAATTTAATTCCAATGTTATTTAATGACTTATCATAGAGGTATATATGGTTTTGTTCCAAAACATGTCTACCTATAATTGCTAAACTTAAAGAATTAACCACAGTTAAATAAATATTAAAAATATTATTTTTTATTATTAGAAATGGATCGCTCTTTATACTTACAGTAACCCATAGTTTAAATTTCTGCCACCATCTCATTTGCTCTAAATAATTATCTATCTTATGTTCCAAATTATTTTTTAGAATAATAAAAATGAATAGCCAAAAAGTAAAGAAGATTATGATTATTATGCCAAATTTCCAATATGGATGGTAATTGTTAGTACTAACTTTCATTTTGCTAGAAAGGTCGTACGAAATATATCCTATAATTAGAAATAATAATAACGCAACTATTAAAATAATAGACATAGTGAAATAGTTTTTATTCCATATAAACATAGTCATCAATACTACGATATTAATTAACCAACTCCATTTCACTATTCCAAGCATTAACCCTTTTACAGGATTGTGTACAAACTTTGCTTCATTATTCTTATTATCATGTATATGAACTGAGTGGTCAGAATTGTCAATCATTGTAGTACTATTATCAACTTCTTGATTAGAAATATTGTTATTATCACCCGTATTATTCTGTTTCCCAACTTGGAACTTACTGTCTTCACTAGAGAAAATATTTTTTAATAATTTTAAAACACTCTTCATTTTTCAAGAACTCTCCTAAATTAATTTTTGATCTTATTCCCCTAACCTCTTCATCTCTTCAATCCGCTCTTTCGTTGCGTCATACTTAGCCTGGTAGTCGGTTTGTTTTTGCCGCTCTTTCGCGACGATTTCTGGTTTGGCGTTGGCGATAAATTTTTCGTTGCTGAGCTTCTTAGCAGTCATAGCCAGCTCTTTCTGCCATTTGCTAAGTTCTTTATTTAGACGAGTCAATTCTTCTTCGACATTGAGCAGATCAGCCAGCGGCAGGAAGATTTCAGCTCCTGTAATGACGCTTGACATAGCCAGCTCTGGAGCGGCAATAGCTGAGCTAATTTCTAAATGCTCTGGATTGGTAAAGCGTTTGATGTAGTTGACATTAGCTTTGAAAAAGTCTTCCAAGCTGCTGTCGCTTGTTTTGATAAGGATAGTAATGGGTTTGCTTGGTGCCGCATTCACCTCTGCTCTGCTATTTCTCACGGCACGAATCAGATCTTTGAGACTTTCCACGCCAGAATGCGCAGCTTCATTTTCAAAAGCAGGATTAACGGTCGGATAGGCTGCTGTCACGATAGAACCTTCAGAAATTTGTCCAAAGATTTCTTCTGTGACAAATGGCATGATAGGATGAAGCAGGCGCAGAATTTTATCCAAAGTGTAGAGAAGGACAGAGCGGGTGATGATTTTTTCGGCTTCATTGTCACTGTAGAGAACTTCCTTGGTCAATTCTACATACCAGTCAGCAAATTCATCCCAGATGAAATTGTAAAGGATGTGGCCAGCCACACCAAACTCAAATTTATCAAAGTTTTCAGTAACCTTAGCGATTGTTTCGTTCAAGTTGTGGAGAATCCAGCGATCGGTCACATTTCCGGCTTTGCCACCGACCACTAGCTCAACATTGGCTGCTGCTTGGTCAAGGGTAAGGCCTTCATTGTTCATGAGGATATAGCGGGAAATATTCCAAATCTTGTTGATGAAATTCCAGGCAGCATCCATCTTTTCATAGCTGAAACGCACGTCTTGACCCGGAGCAGAGCCGTTTGACAGGAACCAGCGCAGAGCGTCAGCACCATATTTATCCACAACCTCCATAGGATCAATCCCATTGCCAAGAGACTTAGACATCTTGCGGCCTTGCTCATCACGGATAAGGCCATGGATAAGGACGTTCTTAAAGGGACGGCGATCGGTGAACTCCAGCGATTGGAAAATCATGCGGGACACCCAGAAGAAGATGATGTCGTAGCCTGTCACCAAGGTTGAGGTTGGGAAATAACGCTTGAAGTCTTCTGATTCAATATCAGGCCAGCCCATGGTTGAAAATGGCCAAAGAGCAGAGCTAAACCAAGTGTCAAGGACATCTTCATCCTGTTTCCAGCCCTCACCTTCCGGTGCTTTTTCACCGACATAGATATCGCCATCAGCATTGTACCAAGCAGGGATTTGATGGCCCCACCAGAGCTGACGCGAAATCACCCAGTCATGGACATTTTCCATCCATTGCAGGAAAGTATCGTTGAAACGCGGTGGATAAAAGTTCACTTTGTCGTCTGTGTCTTGGTTGGCTATAGCATTTTTAGCCAGCTCATCCATCTTGACAAACCATTGGGTTGACAAACGCGGTTCAACCATAACTCCTGTCCGTTCGGAGTGGCCAACAGAATGGATCATTTTTTCAATATTAACAAGGGCACCGAGCTCTTCTAATTTGGCAACGGTTGCTTTACGAGCTTGGAAACGATCCATACCATTAAATTCACCAGCCAGTTCATTCATAGTCCCGTCATCATTCATGACATTAACTTGCGGCAGATTATGGCGCTGACCAACCAGAAAGTCGTTAGGGTCATGAGCTGGTGTGATTTTCACGACACCTGTTCCAAACTCAGGATCCGCATGTTCATCGGCTACGATTGGAATAGGTTTGTTGACGATTGGCAGGATGACATTTTGTCCAATCAGGTCCTTATAACGTTCATCGTTTGGATTGACAGCGACTGCCGTATCTCCAAACATGGTTTCTGGACGGGTGGTCGCAACCTCAAGGGCGCCTGAGCCATCTTCCAGCATGTAGTTCATATGATAGAAGGCGCCTTCTACGTCCTTGTGGATAACCTCGATATCTGACAAAGCCGTGCGGGCAGCCGGGTCCCAGTTGATGATAAATTCACCGCGGTAGATCCAGCCTTTCTTATACAGCTCAACAAAAACCTTGCGCACCGCCTTAGATAAGCCCTCATCCAGGGTAAAACGTTCCCGCGAATAATCAACGGAAATCCCCATCTTGCCCCATTGCTCCTTAATAGTAGCAGCATACTCGTCTTTCCATTCCCAGACTTTATCCAAGAATTTTTCACGGCCGAGATCATAGCGAGAAATGCCTTCTTCAGCAAGGCGTGCTTCAACCTTAGCCTGAGTAGCAATCCCCGCGTGGTCCATGCCGGGCAGCCAAAGCGTATCAAAGCCCTGCATGCGTTTTTGGCGGATAATAATATCCTGCAAGGTCGTATCCCAGGCATGACCAAGATGCAATTTCCCCGTCACATTTGGCGGCGGAATCACGATAGAATAAGGCTTGGCCTTCTTATCACCTGACGGCTTGAAAACATCCTCCCCAAGCCATTTCTGATAGCGCCCAGCCTCAACCTCGGCTGGATTGTATTTTGGTGAAAGTTGTGTCATTTTGATTCTCCCTTAATTTTTATTGTTTTTTCTTTGTAGCACTTGATATGTGGCAATAAATTTTTTCCAATTAGGTAGTTTAATAAGTTCATTGATATTTTTCTTTACCATAGACTTTTTATGTGATCTAGCAATTAATAAGATAATAATACTAGGTACTCCTAATACTATAATAACCCCTATGAATACATATATTCTTATAATACCTTTAGTAAATAAATCATTTAGCTCTTTGTTTTTCGCGATCCAAGATTCAATAAGTGGAGCTATTATTAATGAAATATAAAACAGTAAAGTTAAAATATAGCCCAGAAATTTATTAAATTGCCAACTATATCTCAGAGAAGAGGGAATTTTAACTCCTTTCATTTTACCATTTCTCAAAAATATAATAAATTCCTCAGAATTTATATAATTCCACAACATTAATATTCCAGAGATCAATGCCCATTGTTTAATAGAAAATGTTCCCATAAATAATACAACTAAAGTTGCTATAGAAAATAATATCATCATCAATACAAGGTTAACATTCAGTAAAACTCCGAATATTTCTAACACTAAATAAAGAAGAATAGCTGCCAGTCCCCATAATATTAAGGGGCGAAATTGCAATATCCAACCTAAACTGTTTAGCCATAAAAGTCCTATTAATGATAGAACAATGATATTAAAACAATAAAATAGCCACTTTACAAAAATTTTAATAAAAATTTTTAATGAGAATTCTCCCTTAAATCTTTTAGGGTAAAACAAATAGATATTAAATATTGAACTAATACCTAATATTACTATATCGATATATAATAACGGCGATAGCGGAAGGTTGTTTAACCAACAATAGAGACAAAAGAGGAAAGATAACACAAATAACAACGAAAAGAAAATCTTTTTATTATTCTTACAAAGTTTAAATATTTTCATTTTGATTTTTCCTTTCTTCATCTGACTTCTTCACTGAACTGTTCGGTTTTTCCGAATAGTTCAACTTGCAACAATTCTTTACAGATTCCGGGTTTTCAACTTGTGCAAAATTTACACAGATTCCTAGCTCTTTTTAAACCTAACCCTATTTTCTTTCAGTTTACGAACAGTCGCGGATCAATGCCTGAAATGGCTAAAATTTCTTTTTCAGTGTATTTTTCCAAATCTTCCCGACTCAGAATTCTGCTCATCTCTACAAGCTTAAAGAAATACTGGAAAGTCATAGTAAAGCTTTTGCATTTTAAAAGGTCCTTTCATGCTGTTTTCTCCTTTCTCCCGCTAGCTCTACTAAAAAGTCCCTATCTAGCTATGCTAGACAGGGACGAATAACTCCGCGGTACCACCCAGTTTCGGGACCAAGCCCGCGACTTTCATTTCTATCTGATTAACTATTCAGCAACTAAGATCGACAGCTGTGCGGATTTCTCAGCAATACCGCTTTCTGTAACAGCAAGGACTCAACCCACCTCTGAATAAATTTATTTTAACAAATTCTCAGTTTAAACGCAAAATACTTATCCTTTAAAAGAAAGCCCTTTTTCTCTCAGCTGTTTGATAGTAGCAGGACCAATTCCCTTAAGAGTTAATAATTCTTTCTCCGTCCAATCAGCAAAGTCTTTAGCTGATTTAATCCCTTCAGCAAAGAAGGTTTCTAGACGAGCCTGAGCAACACCTTCTAATTCAGCTGCAAAACTTTCAAAATCGTTACTCTTTTCAGCTTGCTGCTTAGGTTCAACATTTTGGACCGTTCTTGCTTCTGCTCTTTTTGGTGCAGTATGTACTGCTGTTTGCCGGTTAGCCCGGCGTGAATCTGCTAATTGTTTTTTTAAACGTTTCTTGCGGTTTACTTTTTTCTTAGCCACTTTATCGATTTATCTCCTTTTGATTATTAATAATGACGTTGACCAAACAGTCCTTCAGGCATATCATGGAATCCTTTGCCAGCTTTGTAGTTCGCAAATTTTCCTTGTAAAAATTTATAAGCATCTAACCTGCTCTCATAGCGAATATAAGCATCAGCAGCCGTTTTGTCCTGCTCATTTTCTGCTATCAGCTTTTGGCTTTCCTGCATAGCTGCCTCATTGATTATCACCTGGGTATTCACCCAAGCTTCAAATTCTTTCAGAAACTCTGCTTCGTAGGACACGTTTCTTCCTCGCCTTCTAAAATTTTCGTTTATCATTATAGCATGAAAACAGTGACTTCTCAACGCTTTTTCTAATGTTTTTCAAACCTTTAGAAATGTTCTGAGTGTTTCATCTATAATGTATGCTAAAAGAAAGTAAAATTAACTTGCATAGAAGACCAATTAATGATAAGATAGATAAGTCGCCGCTATAGTTAAATGGTATAATAGAGCAATGGTAATGCTCAGTTCCGAGTTCAATTCTCGGTGGTGGCATCATATCTCAGTAAAAAGAGTAGGGACTTTTAAATGCTAGTCATTCAATTGGAGGTAAAATCCAACTTTGAGAAAGCCTTTAGTCCCTACTCTTTTTTATTCATTTATTTTTATCACGACAGATCATTATCTGATCTATTTGCTGCTCTTTACTTAACCTTCTTCTAGGTAAACTCAAGCAGCATCTCTTTAAAAGAAAACTAGACATTGGACACCGTATGAGGTTCCTTAAATAAAGACAGAACTTTATCACCAATTCGTTCAACATCATCTAGCAAACCACGCAATTCAAAGTCATCCAGCATTGGAAAACCAAACTGCTTGGCATACTGTTTTGCTGTTAAGCAATACTGATTGTTAAAATTTTTATTGCCAGAACCGACAATGCCATAACAATAACGATAATTATCGGAAAATGCAAGAAAATCACGCAAAGGTGTTGTCAATATTTCGACATCTCCACTATCAAGTCCATTACCGCCTTCCAGATAAGTTGGCAAAAAGGCAACAAAATAGTCTGACATAGCAAAATAGTCTGCTTGATCTTTAACCAGATCTTTAACATTAAGAAGCTTAACAGGAAGATCTGTTTTTCCTTCTAAATAAGCTTTCAAGCGTTTAACAAAGCTTTCCGTATTTCCGCTTAAGCTAATGTATATTAAATTGATTGATTTTACCATATGTATCATCCTTAATTTTTTAAAAATTATTTTTTTCGTCTCACTAATTTTACCACTGCTTCAGTCCTTGCTGTATGAGGAAACATATCCACTGACTGAATATATTTAACCTCATAGACCTTAAGCAAATGAACCAAATCTCTAGCCAGAGTTGAGACATTGCAAGAAACATAGACCATTTTTTCTGGCTGATAGGCTGTAATAGTATTTAAAAGCTTTTCATCAAGGCCTGTTCTTGGAGGATCTACAATCAGCGCCGACGCTCGGTAGCCATCTTTATACCAATTAGGAATAATAACCTCAGCCTTTCCTGTTTCATAATGCGTATTCGTGCAGCCCATACTTTCAGCATTTCTTTTAGCATCCTCAATAGCCTCAAAGATAATATCCATACCGCGCACAGAGCCCACTTTATCTGCAAAAGCAAGCCCAATAGTTCCTACCCCGCAGTAGGCATCAATTAAATGATCGTCCTTCGTCACATCAAGTGCTTGAAGGACTTGCTCATAGAGAATCTGAGTCTGCTGCGGATTTAGCTGATAAAAAGCTCGCGGAGAAAGGGCAAAGGAATAAGTAAGAACAGTTTCTGAAATGCTGTCATCTCCCCAAAGAACTTTTGTCTCTTGACCATAAATAGCACTGGATTTACTAGGATTAAAGTTGACAGCCACTGTTTTAATGACCTCAAAAGCTGCGGTTAAATCCTGAATAACTGGCGATAAATCAAGTTTTTTACTGGTGACAAAAATAAGCTGAACTTGATTGCTTGCCTGTGCTTTTCTAACCATAATAGTTCTGATACCAGCTTTTTGACGCTCATTATAAATAGGGAAATCATACTTCTCCAGCAACTGACAGGCATGGTTCACAATATCCTGTGTCAGAGGATCCTGAACCAAGCAGTCTTTTATATCTACTAAGCGGTGTGAGCCTTCCTGAAAAAGGCCGGCCCTGAGCTTGCCAGCAAATTTCCTCGTTTGAAATTGCAATTTCGCCCGATAGTGCTCCGGATTATCCATTCCAATCGTCGGACGAATATCAAAATGCTCATAGCCACGCGGCTGAAATTTTTTCAAAGCCTGTTTAAGCAGATCAACTTTAAAATCCAGCTGCTTATCATAGCGTAAGTGCATAATCTGACAGCCGCCGCACTCTTTATATATTGGACATTTAGGGTCCATTCTAAATTTTGATTTTTTCTTAATTGTTAGTAGTTTCGCTTGAACAAAATTCCGTTTTACACTGGTTATCTGGCAAACAATGTCTTCACCTTTCAGAGCCCCAGGTACAAAAACAAGCGTTTTTTTATAAAAACCAATTCCTTCTCCATTAATCCCCATCTTTTTAATCTTTAAGGGAATCTTTTGTTTCACTCGTAAATTCATACTACTATTCTATCATTTTCTGCTATAATAAAGGCATGAAAATTACCAAAATTGAAAAGAAAAAAAGGCTCTACCTAGTAGAAATTGATCATCATAATAAACTCTACGTTACAGAAGATACAATCGTCCGTTTTATGCTAAGCAGAGATAAAGAAATCCTTCCTGAAGAATTGGAAGGCATCAAAGCTTTCGCCCAATTTTCTTACGGCAAAAACCTTGCTCTTTATTATCTTTCTTTTAAACAGCGCACTGAAAAAGAAATTAAAGATTATTTGATAAAACATGACATAAAAACTGCTGTCATCTTTCAGATTCTCACTCAATTAAAAGAAGAAAAATGGCTGGATGACAGCAAATATATTGAAAATATACTGCAGCAAAACCTTCATTGCGGTGATAAGGGAGCTTACGTCCTTAAACAAAAATTATTACGAAAAGGAATTGAAGCTCAGTTGATAGAGAGCGCATTGAAGAATTTTGATTTTACCAGTATTTGCTTGAAAGCTGCTCAAAAACTACTAAAGAAATATCAAAAGAAACTGCCGCAAAGAGCACTTGAAGATAAAATCAAGCAGGCCTTATTAACTAAGGGATTTTCCCATCAAGAAGTCCAAATAGCTCTTGCAGAGCTGGACATTGAAAATGATTCTGAAAATGAAAAAGAGCTTCTTTACAAAGAATTAGATAAACAATATCGGAAATATCAGAAAAAATATGAAGGTTATGAACTCAAACGGCATTTAACTCAGTCATTAGCTAGAAAGGGATTTGACTATCATGATATCAAAAACTCCCTGCGAGAATATTTATAAACGGATTACAGAAAAAAGTGATTTTTTCTTCAATTTATGTTAAACTGTAGAAGACAAACTTAATTGTAGGAAGTTGGTAAGGCAATGAAATTACCTAAAGAAGGCGACTTTATTACAATTCAAAGTTACAAGCACGATGGGAGTCTGCACCGCACATGGCGTGATACTATGGTACTAAAAACAACTGAAAATGCAGTTATTGGTGTAAATGATCACACTCTGGTTACAGAAAGTGATGGCAGACGCTGGGTAACACGTGAACCTGCCATTGTTTATTTTCATAATAAATTCTGGTTTAACATAATAGCTATGATTCGGGATAACGGCGTTTCATACTATTGCAACTTAGCAAGTCCTTACATTATGGACCAAGAAGCCTTAAAATATATTGATTATGATCTGGATGTCAAAGTTTTTGCTGATGGTGAAAAAAAACTTTTAGACGTTGATGAATACGAAGATCACAAGCAGAAAATGGGCTACTCCTTAGATATTGACTATATTTTAAAAGAAAATGTTAAAATCCTGGTTGACTGGATTAATCATAACAAAGGGCCTTTCTCACAGTCTTATATCAATATTTGGTACAAACGTTATCTTGAACTTAAGAATAGATAAAGTTGTCATAAAAGCACTCCAGGCAGTGCTTTCTTTTTATAGAAAGGAGATTAGCACAATGGCATTCGCAAATACAAAAGGACGTTATGCAAGTTTTGGAATAGTAAGCAGTCTGCCGCCTGAAATCATTGATGTTTTTTGGGAAATCCTTGATCAAAATTTAAAAGATGTTTTTCTATTGGATGATTTATTAACTTTTCAACTGATCAATAATAAAGGCCAGCTAAGTTTCAAGTATTATGATAAATACAGTGATACTGCGATCATTTTAGATTATGCTGCAAAATTCGACCCTTTCTATCCCGATATCGTTCAAATAATTGATAATAATGGCAGAGAAACAATCATTCTCCCTCACGAGAAAGAAATCGACCTATAAACAAATGATAGCGTCATTTACCTCAAAACTTAGCTAGTTATTAAATACAAAACCTAAACCCTAACCTTTAGGTTTTTTTGCTACAGCAAAAAAGGCCTTATTAAAGGCCTTTAATTAAATAGTCCATACGGGATTCGAACCCGCGACCCCCACCTTGGCAAGGTGATGTTCTACCACTGAACTACGTTCGCATAAATGCCGGCTACATGACTTGAACACGCGACCCTCTGATTACAAATCAGATGCTCTACCAACTGAGCTAAGCCGGCCTCTCTCTTGCTTTCTCTTAAGCATGCGGGTGAAGGGACTTGAACCCCCACGCCCTTAAGCGCCAGATCCTAAATCTGGTGCGTCTGCCAATTCCGCCACACCCGCTTCTTATGACCCGTACTGGGCTCGAACCAGTGACCCTTTGATTAAAAGTCAAATGCTCTACCAACTGAGCTAACGAGTCCCTCCTCTTATCTTTGAAAGCGCTTCTTGCCTCTTTCAACGGTCCCGACGGGAATTGAACCCGCGATCTTCGCCGTGACAGGGCGACGTGATAACCGCTACACCACGGGACCTATTCGTACTCGGACTAAAGTCCTTAGTAACCTAACGGATGGGAGTTAACGGGATCGAACCGCTGACCCTCTGCTTGTAAGGCAGATGCTCTCCCAGCTGAGCTAAACTCCCTCTGGCTAAGCAACGCCCCTATCTCACAGGAGGCAGCCTCCCACTACTTCAGGCGCGCTAGGGCTTAACGGCTGTGTTCGGCATGGAAACAGGTGTATCCCCTAGGCTATCGTCACTTAACCTCTTCTTGAATGATCGCTCACTCACCATTGAACAGCTAAACCCTCTCCCTCAGCGCCTTGCGGTTAAGGCCTCGAGCGATTAGTATTGGTCCGCTTCACCTGTCACCAGGCTTACACTCCCAACCTATCTACCTGATCTTCTCTCAGGGCTCTTACTAACCTATCGTTAGGGGAAATCTCATCTTGAGGGGGGCTTCACACTTAGATGCTTTCAGCGTTTATCCCTTCCCTACATAGCTACCCAGCTCTGCCTCTGGCGAGACAACTGGTACACCAGCGGTAAGTCCACTCTGGTCCTCTCGTACTAGGAGCAGATCCTCTCAAATTTCCTACGCCCGCGACGGATAGGGACCGAACTGTCTCACGACGTTCTGAACCCAGCTCGCGTGCCGCTTTAATGGGCGAACAGCCCAACCCTTGGGACCGACTACAGCCCCAGGATGCGACGAGCCGACATCGAGGTGCCAAACCTCCCCGTCGATGTGAACTCTTGGGGGAGATAAGCCTGTTATCCCCAGGGTAGCTTTTATCCGTTGAGCGATGGCCCTTCCATACGGTACCACCGGATCACTAAGCCCGACTTTCGTCCCTGCTCGACCTGTCCGTCTCGCAGTCAAGCTCCCTTTTACCTTTACACTCTGCGACTGATTTCCAACCAGTCTGAGGGAACCTTTGGGCGCCTCCGTTACCTTTTAGGAGGCGACCGCCCCAGTCAAACTGCCCGTCAGACACTGTCTCCGTTGAGGTTCACTCAACCGGGTTAGAGTAGCCATCACACAAGGGTAGTATCCCAACAGCGCCTCCAAGTAAACTAGCGTCCACTCTTCCTTGGCTCCTACCTATCCTGTACATGTGTGACAGATACCCAATATCAAACTGCAGTAAAGCTCCATGGGGTCTTTCCGTCCTGTCGCGGGTAACCTGCATCTTCACAGGTACTAAAATTTCACCGAGTCTCTCGTTGAGACAGTGCCCAAATCATTACGCCTTTCGTGCGGGTCGGAACTTACCCGACAAGGAATTTCGCTACCTTAGGACCGTTATAGTTACGGCCGCCGTTTACTGGGGCTTCAATTCACACCTTCGACCTTAATCTAAGCGCTCCTCTTAACCTTCCAGCACCGGGCAGGCGTCACCCCCTATACTTCATCTTACGATTTCGCAGAGAGCTGTGTTTTTGATAAACAGTTGCTTGGGCCTCTTCACTGCGGCTCAGTTGCCTGAGCACCCCTTCTCCCTAAGTTACGGGGTCATTTTGCCGAGTTCCTTAACGAGAGTTCGCTCGCTCACCTGAGGCTACTCGCCTCGACTACCTGTGTCGGTTTGCGGTACGGGTAGAGTCTCTCTTCGATAGAAGCTTTTCTTGGCAGCCTGACATCGCTAACTTCGCTACTTAACTTCGCTCCCCTTCACAGCTCAATGTCTTAGCTAGAAGCATTTGACTCCTAACTCACCTCACTGCTTGGACAGACTCTTCCAATCGTCTGCTTTAGCTAGCCTTCTGCGTCCCTCCTTCTCTCCTGACTCTAGTACAGGAATATCAACCTGTTGGCCATCGGATACACCTTTCGGTCTCTCCTTAGGTCCCGACTAACCCAGGGCGGACGAACCTTCCCCTGGAAACCTTAGTCTTACGGTGGATGGGATTCTCACCCATCTTTCGCTACTCATACCGGCATTCTCACTTCTATGCGCTCCAGTCCTCCTTACGGTAAACCTTCTCTGCCCATAGAACGCTCTCCTACCATCCCTTACGGAATCCACAGCTTCGGTAAATTGTTTCAGCCCCGGTACATTTTCGGCGCAGGGTCACTCGACTAGTGAGCTATTACGCACTCTTTGAATGAATAGCTGCTTCTAAGCTAACATCCTAGTTGTCTGTGCAACCCCACATCCTTTTCCACTTAACAATTATTTGGGGACCTTAGCTGGTGGTCTGGGCTGTTTCCCTTTCGACTACGGATCTTAGCACTCGCAGTCTGACTGCCGACTATAACCGCTTGGCATTCGGAGTTTATCTGAGTTTGGTAATCCGGGATGGACCCCACACCCAAACAGTGCTCTACCTCCAAGGGTCTCTGGTCGACGCTAGCCCTAAAGCTATTTCGGAGAGAACCAGCTATCTCCAAGTTCGTTTGGAATTTCTCCGCTACCCACAAGTCATCCAAACACTTTTCAACGTGTCCTGGTGCGGGCCTCCAGTAAGTCTTACCTTACCTTCACCCTGCTCATGGGTAGATCACCTGGTTTCGGGTCTATAACAAGATACTCTCGCCCTTTTCAGACTCGGTTTCCCTGCGGCTCCGTCTCTTCAACTTAACCTCGCATCTTATCATAACTCGCCGGTTCATTCTACAAAAGGCACGCTCTCACCCATTAACGGGCTCGAACTTCTTGTAGGCACACGGTTTCAGGTTCTCTTTCACTCCCCTCCCGGGGTGCTTTTCACCTTTCCCTCACGGTACTGGTTCACTATCGGTCACTAGGGAGTATTTAGGGTTGGGAGATGGGCCTCCCAGTTTCCGACGGGATTTCGCGTGTCCCGCCGTACTCAGGATACTGCTCGTTTATAAGGCTATGTCGAATACGAGGCTCTTACTCTCTCTGGCTGACTTTCCCAAGTCATCCTTCTATACCCTTATGCACTCCTGCAGTCCTACAACCCCAGAGTGTAAACACTCTGGTTTGCCCTCCTGCCCTTTCGCTCGCCGCTACTCAGGCAATCGCTTTTGCTTTCTCTTCCTGCAGCTACTGAGATGTTTCAGTTCACTGCGTCTTCCCCCGCAACTCCTTAACAGAGTTGGGTAACAGGCATTAACCTGTTGGGTTCCCCCATTCGGATATCTTTGGATCTCCGCTTACTTACAGCTCCCCAAAGCATTTCGTCGTTCGTCACGTCCTTCATCGGCTCCTAGTGCCTAGGCATCCACCGTGCGCCCTTTCTACCTTAACCTCTTCTTGGTTCTTGGCTTTTTCGCTTCGGTTTCTTTTTTGTTATCTCTCTTTCTATAGAGTAATCTATAGAAAGAGGGGTTTAGCTATTCAATTGTCAATGAACCATCTTATGATATTAAGATCCGGTGCGGTTTGCCGCAAAACTTGCGTAGAATAAGGAGACAACCAACGACGTGTCCCTTAGACACTAGGCGCTTGTGACTTATTCCTAGGAAGTTTAGGATCGTATTCTAATATCAACTAAAACAAGACCTTGAGTTGAACGCCAGACTAACTTCTTAGAAAAAGCGAATCGTCTGTTCGTATCCTGTTTTAATGGAGCCTAGCGGGATCGAACCGCTGACCTCCTGCGTGCAAAGCAGGCGCTCTCCCAGCTGAGCTAAGGCCCCACAACCCTCTCAAAACTAAACAAGACGGCAAGTGCTTCTGTAACGCATAACAGAATTTAAGTAATTGTACTCAGGCTAAAAGCTGGTGATTTAGATAAATCGTCTTGTGTTCATCGAACACAGCGTCGATTTCCTAAAATCAAGGCGCTTTTTACGCCCTCTGTTACTTGTTTTTCCTTAGAAAGGAGGTGATCCAGCCGCACCTTCCGATACGGCTACCTTGTTACGACTTCACCCCAATCATCCGTCCCACCTTAGGCGGCTGGCTCCTTTACGGTTACCTCACCGACTTTGGGTGTTACAAACTCTCGTGGTGTGACGGGCGGTGTGTACAAGGCCCGGGAACGTATTCACCGCGGCGTGCTGATCCGCGATTACTAGCGATTCCGACTTCATGGAGGCGAGTTGCAGCCTCCAATCCGAACTGAGATTGGCTTTCAGAGATTAGCTTGCCGTCACCGGCTTGCGACTCGTTGTACCAACCATTGTAGCACGTGTGTAGCCCAGGTCATAAGGGGCATGATGATTTGACGTCATCCCCACCTTCCTCCGGTTTATTACCGGCAGTCTGGCTAGAGTGCCCAACTCAATGATGGCAACTAACCATAAGGGTTGCGCTCGTTGCGGGACTTAACCCAACATCTCACGACACGAGCTGACGACAACCATGCACCACCTGTCTCCGGTGTACCGAAGTAACTTCCTATCTCTAGAAATAGCACCGGGATGTCAAGACCTGGTAAGGTTCTTCGCGTTGCTTCGAATTAAACCACATGCTCCACCGCTTGTGCGGGCCCCCGTCAATTCCTTTGAGTTTCAACCTTGCGGTCGTACTCCCCAGGCGGAGTGCTTATTGCGTTAGCTACGGCACTAAGCCCCTTAGGACCTAACACCTAGCACTCAGCGTTTACGGCGTGGACTACCAGGGTATCTAATCCTGTTCGCTACCCACGCTTTCGAGCCTCAGCGTCAGTCACAGACCAGAGAGCCGCTTTCGCCACTGGTGTTCCTCCATATATCTACGCATTTCACCGCTACACATGGAATTCCACTCTCCCCTTCTGTACTCAAGTCTGACAGTTTCAATAGCTGACATTGGTTAAGCCAATGCTTTTAACTACTGACTTTCCAGACCGCCTGCGCTCCCTTTACGCCCAATAAATCCGGACAACGCTCGGGACCTACGTATTACCGCGGCTGCTGGCACGTAGTTAGCCGTCCCTTTCTGGTTAAGTACCGTCAATTGGAGAACTTTCCACTCTCTCCAACTTGCTTCCTTAACAACAGAGCTTTACGATCCGAAAACCTTCTTCACTCACGCGGCGTTGCTCGGTCAGGGTTCCCCCCATTGCCGAAGATTCCCTACTGCTGCCTCCCGTAGGAGTCTGGGCCGTGTCTCAGTCCCAGTGTGGCCGGTCACCCTCTCAGGTCGGCTATGTATCGTCGCCTTGGTAAGCCTCTACCTTACCAACTAGCTAATACAACGCAGGTCCATCTCTTAGCGATACTGTTGTACCTTTCAATCCCTCTAAAGGCTTAGAGAAATGTTATGCGGTATTACCTATCGTTTCCAATCCTTATCCCCCTCTAAGAGGCAGGTTACCTACGCGTTACTCACCCGTTCGCGACGCCGTCTCAGTTAGCAAGCTAACTCAGAACAGCGTTCCACTTGCATGTATTAGGCACGCCGCCAGCGTTCGTCCTGAGCCAGGATCAAACTCTCTTGTCCAGTCTGATGTGACTCTTACTTTGTTCCTGTCGCTGACAGTTCTTTGTTTGACGGGTACTAGTCCCCTAGCACCCTCACTTGGTCGTCTTGTTCAGTTTTCAAAGGACTCTAGCTGTCTTTATGAAACAGCAGCTTTAATAATATAACAGAAAATATATCAGCTTGTCAACAATTTTTTTAACTTTTTTTAAAAAAATGTTGACTTTGATTTAACTTATACTCAATGAAAGTCAAAAAGCAAACGAGGAAGCTAGGCGACGCTGACCTAGTTTGAAGGGATTTTCAAAGAGTATTAGATAGTTACAGTGATCAGAATTGCTTAAAAACAGTTTGAATCTTTTCAATAATTTGTTTTTTTAGTCTTCATCATCGGGTTTGCGGCCGTGGAGGCCTTTCTGACGCTGAATTTCTTTCAGTTTTTCTGGGGTGATATCCTTGCCTTCTTCATCAACAACTTTGATTCCTTCGATATGGTGGCGAAAGCTGCGGCGGTAACCTTCAATATATTCTTCACGGAGACGCTCTTGCTCAACTTTTTCCTCTCCAGTCAAACCTTCCGTTTTCTTTTTACGAGCTAATTCATTAATTCTTTCAATCTTTTTTTGATCCATAAGTTTTTCCTTTCTCATTTTTAAATAAGGATAACAGCTTTAGTTTACCTGTCATCTCACAGTCAATTGTCCTTTTATTTTGTATTAATTTTGTTAAAGGCTGCAATAGTATTTGCCTTTTCCATCAAATTGCTAAGAATGGCAAGACGGTTATTTCTTAATTCCTGATCCTCAGTCATAACCATAGTGTTATCAAAGAAAGCATCAATAATAGGGCTCAATGTAAATAACCTATCTATATTTTCTGAGACATCTTCTGTAAAACGCAACTCCTCAACAGCATCATATAATTCTTGCTCATGCTCATTTTCAAAAATACTTGTATCAACAGACTTGCTATTATAAGCATTTTCAGCAATATTGAAAACACGTGAAAGACTTTCGACAGAAGATTTAAAATTAGCATCTTCAGCTTTTGCAGCAAGGCTTGCTGCAGCTTCCAGCTGCAAACGGACAACACCAGCAGAACTGCCAAGAACCGCTTCACGGATATCTTTAGGAACTGATTTATCCATTAGCTTTTCAATACGTGCCTGAAGAAAAGCCATCACTTCTGTCTGATTTTTATAGCTTAAACTGTCCAAATGCAGCTGATAAAGATTGCTTATCAATTCATCTAGAGGAATTTCCCACTCAAAGCTATCTAAAATCCGAACAATCCCTTGAGCAGCTCGGCGAAGAGCATAAGGATCATTGGAACCGCTAGGGATTAGCCCGACAGAAAAGAAAGACAGCAAAACATCACATTTATCAGCAATAGCTAAAATGGCCCCAACTTTAGTAAGAGGCAGGTCTCCTTCACTGGTTACAGGTAGATAGTGCTCTCGTATAGCTCTTGCAACAGCTTGGTTTTCTCCAGCTAAAGTCGCATATTTTTCTCCCATAATGCCTTGAAGTTCATCAAATTCACCGACCATGCCGGTTAAAAGGTCAAATTTATAAATACTTGCTGCTCGCTCTACCTGTGCCTTTTCTTGCTCATCAAGTCCTGCCAAGTTTGCTAAATAAGCTGCTATCACTTTTGTTCGCATCATATGATCATATAAAGAACCTATTTTTTCATGAAAAGTAACAAGTTTTAACTTTTCAACTAAATCCTCAATTTGCAGTTTTTGATCTTCGCGCCAGAAAAATTCACCATCTTCAAGACGAGCCACTAAGACTTTCTCGTTCCCTCTAATCACATTCTCAATAAAGTCACTGTTCCCATTACGAACAGAAACAAAGTTCGGTAAAAGCTGTCCTTCTGAAGTGCGAACGACAAAATAGCGCTGATGATTTTTCATAGAGGTTACTAAAACTTCTTCAGGAACTTCAAGATATTTAGAAGCAAAATTTCCCATAAAAGCTGTTGGATACTCGACTAAATTTAGAACTTCATTTAAAAGATCATGGTCAATTTCAACAACAACATTATGATTAGATTCAATTGTTTTAATCTGATCTAAAATGAGTTTTTGACGCTCCTTAGGGTCAACAATCACAAATTGCCTGCGCAGATCTTCCTCATAACTATCTGCTGATCTAATGATGGTTTCCTTCCCTAAAAAACGATGGCCGCGGCTGATATTGCTAGAGACGATATCAAGAAAGGGTACCTGAATCACTTCTTTGTCTAAAAGGATCGTCAGTGTATGAACTGGACGGATATAATCAAACTGATTGGCAGCCCAATGCATACTAACGGGAAAAGAAAGGGAAGAGAGAACTTCTGTTACTTTAGGTACAATTTCAGAGGCATTTTTACCCGCTTCACGCTTGCTGACATAGGCATATTCTTCTCCCTTAACTTCACGAAATTCAATAGCATCTGTTGTGAGGCCCTTGCTGCGGACAAAACCTTGAGCAGCCTTCGTAAAATTTCCTTCACTATCTACAGCAATTTTTTTTGAAGGTCCTTTAAAATCCTCAGATAAATCCTTTTGCTTATCTGACAAACCCATAACACGGACAGCTAAACGGCGTGGAGTGGAGAAGGTTTGGATAGTTTCATAATCAAGGCGGTTTTCTTTTAAAAAGTCCGCCATTTTTTGTCCCAGCTGCTCTTCACTAGGTGTTACAACATAAGCCGGCAGTTCTTCTAAGCCCAGCTCTACCAATAAATTTTTTGTCATCACTTTTCCTCTTATTTAGAAATATACTTTTTAATGTTTTTCAGTTAAGGTTTGACACTGTTAGATGTTTCATAGCTGACACATTGATATCTTTATTAACTCATCTTAGAGCTAATAAATGAAAAGACAAATGCTCAAGACTTCATTTTTCTAAGCCAGCAGCATTAAAGTCTCAACAGCTCCATAACAGGTCTCTTAAACTTCTTTTAGCTATGCGCTAATACTCTAAACATCATCTTTCTCCAGCAATTTTGCTCGTGTGATTTCATCCAGCAGTGGATAGCCCAGCTTCTTGCGCTCTGCTACAAAATTTTTGGCCACAAGGCGAGCCAAATGGCGGATGCGAGCAATATACCCCGCGCGCTCAGTGACAGACACTGCACCGCGCGCATCTAATAAATTAAAGGTGTGCGAACATTTAAGCACATAGTCATAAGCCGGATGAACCAAGCCTTCTTCTAAAGCATGGTGAGCCTCTCTTTCAAATTTATTAAAATTATCAAGAAGCATATCTTGATTTGAAACTTCAAAAGAATATTTTGAGTGCTCATACTCTGGCTGGATAAAAATTTCACCGTATTTAACACCAGGAGCCCATTCAATATCATAAACAGAATCCACTTCTTGAATATAAGAAGCTAAACGTTCAAGACCATAAGTGACCTCGGCTGTTACAGGATCAGTTTCTAAACCACCAACTTGCTGAAAGTAAGTAAACTGGGTTATTTCCATCCCATCAAGCCAAACTTCCCATCCTAAGCCTGCTGAGCCTGTTGATGGGTTTTCCCAGTTATCCTCTACAAAGCGGATATCATGCTCCAGTAAGCTAATCCCCAGTTTTTCCAAAGAGGCAAGGTAAAGCTCTTGAATATTTGAAGGCGACGGTTTCATGACAACTTGAAATTGATGATGCTGATAAAGACGATTAGGATTTTCGCCATAACGGCCATCGGCAGGGCGGCGGGATGGCTCAACATAAGCTGCATTCCATGGCTCAGGGCCAATAGCACGCAAGAAAGTATAAGGACTCATAGTCCCGGCACCTTTTTCGTTATCATAAGCTTGCATAAGCAAACAGCCTTGCTCATTCCAGAACTGCTGAAGTGTTAAAATAATTTCTTGAAAGGTTAGTTTTCTACTCAATTTAGTATCCTCTTTCTGTTTTGATCATTCGGCGGCCTTTTCTTTATTCGATTATTTTTAGTAAGGAAAACTAGTGCGTCAACTAGGCAAATTGCCACAGGATTACCCTTAGATGCTTGCTCCCTTAGGAATACTAGTACCTTTGGCGAGGTAAAATGTTAATTTTTTAAACATTTTTCTCCTTTTATAAATCTTGCAGCTATGCCAAATAAAAAGCTGCTTCTCATTTGAGGAATGAGGGGATCACTGAGACAAGCCTTCTTTTTCTCTGATTACAATAGGATAAGTCTTCTGCCCTAGCACTTTGCAAGACATGATCCTAACAAAATGAAAAGTAAGCTCTTAAGAAACAGAAATTTCCATTTTTATTTTATTAGGTAGAGAGGCAGCAAAAAAGGCAGCACCTACTCTATCCCATACAGATCGCACAGGGGCGCAGAGACGCGGTTCCACCCTAATTTATAACTTCATTTATCTCATTGTAATAACTTGGTTAACTAGCCGTAATAACTTGGTTAACTAGCCAAGAGAAAGCTCCAGCTCCTTACCTCGTTTCACCTGACTCACACTTTCTCAGGTTCGCTGCAGAAAACTCCCATAAGGCCTTCTTTCTGTCTCAGATTATAACAAAAAACAGCAAAACTGTCCAGATTTAATCTATTTTCATCTTCTCAAAAATAAACATAAAGAAATCTCGGCTCACTTCAAAATGTCCATAGCGAAGCTGTCTGGCGTATTTCCCCCACTCTGGATGCTGTCTGGCTGCTTCAATCGAACAGGGACGGATAGACCTGTAATAATCAACGTCCCGCCTGAAAGGGACGAAATCCGGTGCCATTTCAAAGGGATAGACCCGGTCGTCCTTCATTTTGCCGACGGCTGTAAAAGCCTGCAGTTTTTGATTAGAATCCAGAGCTGCTTTGGGACTGTAATAGAGCAGGTAGTCTCCCGGCTTCATCCGTCTTAAGGGGCCGCCCTTGCCATGGCAGACTTGACAAAAGCCGCCTTTAACACCGATTTTAACGTGATTTTCTGAAACTACCCCAACCCAAAATCTAACCATTCATTTCCTCCAATTTTATCAACAGCTGATTGAAATCTGCCACCTGCTCTCTCAATTGACCAAAGTAAGCCTGATCAATTGCCTCAACAAGAGGCAGAGCTTGGTTCATGTGCTCTCTGCCTGAGTCCGTCAGAAAAACAACCTTTGCTCGGCTGTCTTTCGGATGTTCCCGCCGTTCAACCAAGCCCTTTTTTAACAAAAGCTTGAGAACCTGTGAAACCGTCATCACATCCATATCTGAAAAAGCAGCCAGATTGACCTGAGTAATCAAATCCTGCTGTAATTCCAAAGCTCCCAAACTGCTTAAAATGATAAACTGAGGGTGAGTCAAATCAATATTTTTAAGGGTGCTTTTAACCTTAGCATGCCAAGCATTGTATACTTTGGCAAATAAGAAACCTGTCGACTCCTGAGGGTTGTCAGCATACTGGGAATGAAAAGTTTTTGTCATGCTGCCTCCAATAGTTGTTTCAGCTGTCTTACAGATGCCGGCACATCGGCAAAAATCTGTTTCAAAAAGGCTAAGGCTTCCTCTGTCATATCACCGTCCATTAAAGAAACGGAATGTCTCAGTCTAATGGCAGCGGCAGAGCTTTCAAGTATCTCATGCTCAAAGAGAATACTGCCAAAAGGCGTTGCTGTTAAATCAGAAAAATACTGATTCTCACGCACCTCAACTAAAGTGAAGGCAAGTTCAGGCATGCCCTCCATCTTCATTTTTCCCCTTTGTCCTGTAGTGAAATCACCGTCCAAGCTGATCTCTTCTAAATCATTCTCCCAGACAAACCACTGATCAACTTGACAATAGTAGACCCAAGCGTCCTCTTTTTTAGCATTGATGGCCAACTCAAAAGAAAATTTCATAAAAAAACTCCTTCATATTTAATAAATATTTATATTATAAGTTAACTTATAATATATGTCAAGAAAAAAGGCAAAAGTTTGTTTTACCTTTTTTTGATACATAAATACAAGATTTGTAGACAGCATTTCCCTGTTTTCATTCTCTCTGTAAATGATTAGCAAGCTATCTTATTTTATTTTTATCATCTAGTTTCATAGCTTTTTTCACCAGCTAAATAAGTGGCTTGTAAATTCATTGCTGGGTCTAAAATAATAAAGTCAGCTGCATGCCCTTCCTTGATCTGACCGCAAACATCATCCAGTCCGACAGATAAGGCTGGGATAAGTGTTGCCATATGAACAGCTTGAGCTTTTGTCGCGATTCCCCAGTCAACAACATTTTTAACAGCATCTTTGAGCTCTAAAACAGAACCTGCCAAATTGCCTCCTTCTTTTAATCGCGCCGTTCCATCGGCTACTACAACCGGAAGCTCTCCCAGCATATAATCACCATCAGCTAGACCGCCTGCACTCATGCAGTCTGTAATTAAGGCGACATGATCGTGACCTTTTTGTTTCATCAGAATATGGCAGGCCTGCGGATGAACATGATGCCCATCACAGATAAGCTCCGCATAAGTATTGGGAAGCTGATAGACCGCACCGACCATTCCGGGTTCACGATGATTAAGCGAGCGCATGCCATTATAGGCATGCACCCAGATACTAGCACCTGCTTGTGCTGCTTCTACGGCTTGCTGATAAGTGGCATCAGAATGTCCCAAAGCTACCCTTACTCCCTTAGCTTTTGCATAAGCTGTAAAAAGCTGGCTGCCTTCACGCTCAGGAGCAATCGCTATTTTCTTCAAGAGACCCTGGCTGGCTTTTAGCCAGTCATCCAATTCCTGACAGTTAGGATTGCGCATGTAAGCTGGATTTTGAGCACCTTTATAAGTCTCACTGAAATAAGGGCCTTCAAAATAGAGGCCTTGAATATGAGCTCCGCTTTCTTGACCAGCAAAAGAAGCTGCTGTCTGACAGATAGCTCTTAATTCTTCAAAAGGAGCTGTCAAAGCCGTCGGCATAAAGCTGGTAACGCCAGCCGCCAGCAAAGCTTGACTCATTGCTTCTAAAGACTCTTGGCTATTATCCATGGTATCTGCTCCAGCATAACCATGGATATGAGTATCAACCAAACCTGGTGCTAAAGCATAACCACTGTAATCAATAATTTCTGCTCCAGCTGGCACTTTGCTCTGCCACTTTCCAAAAAAGCCATCATTAATTTCTAAGAAACCTTTGCCTTTTACCTCATAGGGATAGAAAAATTGATCTGCTTTGATATATTTTAACACTGTTAACGCCTCACTTTCCTTTATCTATTATACAGCAAATCATTTTTCCAATAAATCAAAAAACAAGAAAAAGTTACTCTTGATTGTTTTGACGATGAGATAAAGCACGGTTAATTTTTTGGGTCTTTAAATAAATATCCAAACGGACAAAACACCAGATAATAAAATAAATAAGGATGAAGTCAAACCAAAACCGAAATAAAGTGAGAAGATATCCCCAGCCATTGTAAATCATCATAGCAGATACCAAACCTAAGATTATCAAAAAATGAATGATTAAAAGCTGTAAAAAGGAGAAGCGATCACTTTCAAAAATCAGGTTAACAACACCGATACAAGCGCTCATAATGAGAACACTTATGATATTGCTTTTGCTGACAGATGATTTTTGAACATCAAAAAGCAAGACTAACAGATAAACGAGACCGCCTGTACGGACTCCTGAAAGTATAGCATTCATTATTTTTTTCATGTCACATTCCCTTCTAGATCCCTAAATGAACCATCAATTCTTTGACATACTTACGACTGACACTTGATTTGATATTATTGCTCAATTTTGCCATCATATTACCTGAAAAACTATCTGATAGAGATTCCAAATGGTCAAGATTAATCAGAGCATGCTTGGAAATTTGGATGAAATTGGCTCTATTTAGACGGTTTGAAAAATGGATTAACGTCTCCGTCGTGGTAAATACGCCATTTAAAGTAAAAATCTTAAGTGTTGTCTGATTAACGTCTGCCAAAACAATATCATCTAGCTTTAACATCACAATTTTATCCATAGTCTTGATAGGAATAGCATTGCTGGAGAGCATTTGATAATTATCAATATAATCCAACAACTGCTGAACTGCAGCCGTTTTTTCTGCCGCCTTAACTAAAACAAAGGGAAAATCTGCTGGAATTTGCGAATCTTGTTCAAATTGACTTTTTACCACCTATTTTTCCTCTCTAAACAAGGGAACGGCGCTGCCTCAAAGCATTTTGCAGACTAAAAATGAGAACAGCAGCCGCTAAGATACCTATCACTATATAGTAAGTGTCAGTATTTGTCAATAAATCCTGCCAATTCAAACGAATTCCCATCAGCTTTTCAAAATGGCCTCTTGCTCTTTCCTGACTAAAATTATCTTTAAGAGCATCCGTCATGAGTGTTTGTCTAAATAAGGAAGCAATATAAGCACCCGGTGTCACTTTCATGATGGTTTGAGCGGTATCGGGCAGAGCACCGATAGGAACATAAGTGCCTACAAGGAAACCCGAAGCAGCTCCAAAAATGGTGGCCAGTTTACCAAGATTATCAACCGATTGAATCCTATTTACAATCAGAGCATTGATAAGGGTAAAAATAAGCGTATTTAAAATCATGATAAAGATGAGCTGCGGAAAAACGGTCCAAGAAAGCGCCACCTTATCCACAAAATAGAAATAAGTGCCCATGATGGTTAGCATCATAAGCTGCATCATAAAACCAACAAAGGCAGCACTGATAATATAACTAAAGGATAAAGGCCAATAACCCAAGTCTGTCATTAAAAGGTCTTGACGCACATGACTTTCTTTGTCTTTTGTCCACTGGGAGAGACTGGATAAAGTGGTTGTAATTCCTGTAATAGTCAGAGTACCGCCAATAAGCCAAGTATCTAAAAGCTGATTGGTATCATCAATCTGAGACCAAGACGATTCAATATTATCCTTTAGAAAGACTAAATAAAGAATAAAAGAAATCAAAGCCCCCATCAGTGAAAAAACAACACCGCTGCGGTTGCGAAAATAAAGCAAACAATTGCGTTTCACTAAAGTCAACATTTAACGTACCTCCCGTCCAGTTAAAGCCATAAAAGCATCGTCCATTGTGCCAGAGCGAAATTCAAAATTATCAATCAAATCACGGCAGTGATTAATCACCTCCAAAGCCAAATGAGCTGTTTCTGGTTTCAAAATAATCTCTCCTTCTTTGACTTCCTCAATGATGGAATCATCCCGCAAGCGATCAAGCAGTGCCTCAACACTGCCTGTTTGCAGTTTAAGAATATTTTTAGCATATTTTTCTTTGATCTGATCTGCCCTTCCCTGTGCAATAATCTGACCATGATCAACAATATAAACGTGATCAGCGCTGTCTGCTTCATCCAGATAATGTGTTGTCAAAACAATTGTCATTTTCTCCTTTTTTTGAAGCAGATTCAGCAAGTCCCAGATAGCTTCTCTGGTCTGGATATCAAGACCTGTTGTCGGTTCATCCAAAAAGAGAATATCCGGACTATTCAGCAGAGCACGCGCAATATCAACGCGTCTCTTTTGTCCTCCCGATAGGCTCCCGTATGGCTGATGCATAAAATTAGTTAAGCCTAATTGTTCCGTCAGTCTCTCGATTTTCTCAAGGGTAACTCCCTTATACTGATGAGCACGAATCTGTAAATTTTCCTCAACACTTAACATATCATCTAAAACACTGTTTTGAAAAACAGCACCGATTTTGACATGTTCACTAGCATAATGAACTCTCCCTGAATCTGGCTGTGACAGTCCAATCAGCATTTGAATGGTCGAAGATTTTCCAGCACCGTTAGGTCCCAAAATAGCTGTAAAACTTCCCTTTTCGATTTCCAAATTGATATTATTTACTGCAATGTGGGAGCCGTAAGTTTTAATGAGACTTTGTGTTTTGAGTATCATAATACATTTCCTTTCTTAACTGATCTGCCCTTAGTCTATCAAAAGCCAAACTAAAAATCTTAGCTTTTTAGATAAGAGGTTAAAATGAATGGATAAGACGTCTCATTAGAAAAATAAAATACTGACTCTCTATAAAAGTATAAAAAAAGCAGGATAAGTTGCCCTGCTTTTGATTTTTACAATTCATATTGGAATTTCTGAAAAGTCTGATTTTCTCTTGCCTTTTCTTACTGCCTGTTTTTTACTATTTATCGCCTTTAAACCAAGCTGGTTTAAAGCTTAAGCTTTCTTTACACTTTTAAGCTGCTGCTTATAAGTTTTTTTGGAAGAGATGGTCATTAATGGCTTGGGCAACACCTGCTTCATCATTGGATTTAGTTACAAAGTCTGCCACAGCCTTGACGTCTGGACTAGCATTTCCCATAGCCACACTAAAACCTGCTGCTGCCATCATTTCAAGATCATTTGCTGCATCTCCAATCGCCATAACATCTTGCATTGGAATCTGCAGCCTGTGAGCAATTTCTTTTAAACCGCTGGCCTTGTTAATACCTTTGGGCAATACCTCAAAGAGATAATCCTGGCTTCTTACTGTACTAAGACGGCTTTTTAATTTTGCTTCATTTTCTTTCTGAAAAGCTGTTATTTTATCTGGCTCCCCCATATACATGGCTTTAAAGACAGGCTTTTGTAAATGCTTTAGCTCTTCCAATGTGGTTGTTTTAGGTGTCGTAAAAACCAAGCTAGCATCATAGGCAACCAAGTCTGCTACCTTATCTGCAACAACTAAATAATCACTATCAACAATCAAAGTAAGATAAATTCCTGACTTCTGCTCCAGCAGATGATAAAGAATGCTAATATCATCGAAAGCTAAACTGTGACAAGCAAGGAGCTGCCACTTTTCATCAATTGTATGCAAAGAACAGCCATTATTTAAAACAGCATACTCCTGTTCATCAGATAGAGCCAACTGAGCAAAATAAGGTTCAACTCCCGACTGCGCTCGGCCCGTACATATCACAATCTTATAGCCTGCATGCGCTGCTTTTTGGAGTGTTTCAATATTTCTCTGAGACAGTTCTTTTTGGCTGTCCAAAAGCGTCCCATCCATGTCAATAGCAATTAATTTAACCACGATCTTACAACCTTTTCTAAATCATTCTATTGTCTAGTCTACCACAATTGAAAACAAAGGGATATAACTAGCGCCCTATTAAGTAAAAATGAGCCGTTTAATTTCAGAAAACAAAAACAGTTTGTAGTAAATCTATTTGATCGCTACACTTCTGCTCCAAGCTCATAGTTGCTTCCCTTTAGAGCACGTTTTAGCGACCACTTGCTTGGATTGCCCCAAATTGTCACTTCATTTTTAGCAAGGTCAACCTTGACATGATCTACTTTTTTTAAGGCTGAAAAACGCTTTGTCACATTATCCGCACAGCCTTGGCATTTTAATCCTTTAATGTTATACGTTCTTTCCATGATTTTCTCCTTTAAAGTTTCTTAATTTTGAGGCGAAGGGCATTTAAAACAACGGAGACAGAACTAAAACTCATAGCAAGTCCCGCAATCATCGGATCTAACAAAGGTCCGCCAAAAAGATAAAGTCCTCCCATAGCAATAGGAATGGATAGGATATTATAGATAAAAGCCCAAAAAAGATTTTCTTTAACAGTGGCAATCGTAGCACGGCTAATTTTAAGCGCCTTAACCATATCAAGCATAGCAGGTTTCATCAGAATAATATCTGCCGATTCCATGGCAATGTCTGCGCCAGAACCCATAGAAATACCAATATCAGCTGTCGCTAGAGCAGGTGCATCATTGATACCATCACCAACCATAGCTACCTTCTTTCCTTGGGCCTGTAAATCAACAATAGCCTGCGTTTTTTCCTGGGGTAAGACTTGACTAATAACAGAAGCAATCCCTGCTTCTTTTGCAATAGCCTGAGCTGTTGCTTCATTATCACCTGTCAGCATAACTACTTCAATCCCCATATTCTCTAAAGCTTTAACGGTTGCTGCACTATCGCTCTTGAGCTTATCAGCAATAGTTATCAGCCCAAGCAATTGCCCATCACCAGCAATAAAAATCGCTGTTTCTCCCTTAGCCGTTGCTGCCTGAAAATCTGCCTGAGCTTGCCTTAGAGAGATACCTTCTTGAAGCAGCAATGTGTCATTACCAACCAGCAGCGTTTGATCAGCAACACGCCCTTTTAGTCCAAGTCCTGTCAGAGCAGCAAAATCCTCTGCGCTTCTTAACGAAATCCCTTCTTTTTTAGCATAATCTACAATTGCCTGACTAAGAGGATGTTCAGAAAGAGCTTCTAAAGAAGCTGTCAGCTGCAGCAAGTCTGCTCTGTCACTGTATACAAAATAACGGATAACTTCCGGCTGGCCTTGTGTAAGAGTCCCAGTCTTATCAAAAACAATGGTACCAAGCTGATGGGCTAATTCTAAGACATCACCGCGTTTATAAAGGATACCATTTTCAGCGGCACGGCCTGTCCCAACCATGATAGCCGTGGGCGTTGCAAGCCCTAAGGCACAAGGGCAGGCAATGACCAGAACTGCCACACTGACCGTCATTGAAAAAGTAAAATTCTCTCCCATAACAAAATACCAAAAGAGACCCGTCAAAACAGCAAGCGCTATAATAACAGGAACAAAGACGGCAGACACCTTATCAGCAATCTTAGCAATTGGCGCCTTGGTTTGCTGCGCATCTTCCACCAATTTAATAATTTGTGCCAGCAGGGTTTCATCACCCACTTTTTCAGCTTCAAAAATCAGGCTCCCCTGACCATTGATAGAGCCAGCATAAACAGGGCTGTCAGGATTTTTCTCAATTGGGACAGACTCTCCGGTTAACATGGACTCATCAATAGTAGAATGCCCTGAGAGAACACGGCCGTCTACCGGAATTTTTTCACCAGGTTTGACCAAAAGATGATCTCCAATTTCCACCTGCTCAATAGCGACTTTAACTTCTTCTCCATCCTGCCAAAGGGTAGCTTCTTTGGCAGATAAATGCATTAATTTTTTAATAGCGTCAGACGTCCGGCCTTTAGATAGCGTTTCAAAATACTTTCCTAAAGTAATAAGCGTTAAAATCACAGCAACCGACTCATAGTAGAGATGATGGGCATGATGAACATGTCCCAGATAAATATGGTAAGTCCCATAGAGACTGTAAAGAAAAGCTGCCGTTGTTGCCAAAGCAACCAGCGAATCCATATTAGGCCGGCCTTTAAAAAGGGCTCTAAATCCTCTGGCATAGAAAGTCCAGCTTAAGGCAATAACAGGAATCGTCAGCAGCAGTAAGACAGTTGCATAAGTCACAGCGGCTCTGCTTGGTGCTAAAAAATGCGGCAAGGGCAAGCCAATCATACTGCCCATGGCAATATAAAAAAGAGGAAGGGTAAAAATTGAAGTCCCTAACAGGCGCTTTTTGATAGCACCTAACTGATCTTCTTCTCGCTCTTCTTGATTCTTATCCAATGTTGGATCATAAACTTTAGCACCATAACCTGCAGACGCAACAGCCTTAGCAATATCTGCTTGGCTAAGCTTAGCCCTGTCATAATCTAGCGTCATTTTTTCTGTAGTGAGATTCACTGCTGCATCTTCAACACCGTCTAATTTCTTAACAGCATTCTCAACAGTGACAGCACAGGAAGCACAGGTCATTCCATCTATTAAAAAGACTTCTTTACTCATCTTGATGTCACCTCCAACGGTTCATGGCAAGAACACTGGCCTAAAATACAATGGCACTCAACCTCAGCTGCAGCACTGGCTTTTTTGGATAATAGCAAAGCTTCTAAGTCTTCAATATCAGACATAGTCATAGGCGTTTCTTGGATTAAGTTTTTGATTAGCGCTTTGTGCTTTTTCAAGCAGATACGCGAAAAAAGATCAGATACCTGCTGATTTAAGGCTTCTTCTTCTGTCATGACACTAGAATAAATGTATTTTCGCCCTTGACGCTGACTGGTCAAATAGCCTTTTTCCGATAAGCGAGTGATCAAGGTTTTGATCGTTGAAGCCGACCAGTCATAGGCCTGCCCCAATACCGCAATGATCTCACTGCTGCTTGTCGCCTTCTTGGCCCAGACTACTCGCATAACTTCCCATTCTGCATTAGAAATAACTGCCATAGCATTCACCTTCATTTACATTTGTAGATTTATTATAAAAAATATATCTACATTTGTCAACAAAAAAAGAAAAAGCCCCCCAAACCCTGCTCGCCCTTTGCTTTTAATAGGCCATGAAAATCAAAAAGCAAAGCAGGCAATGCTAAGGCAGAGCGAGGTGATGCTGGCCTCGTTTGAAGAGATTTTCAAAGCGCATAAAAGAAAAACAAAAAAGGCAGACCCCTGTGATGACTTTTTTTCTGTCATAAGGGGCTGCCTCAGCTTTTACAAATATAAGCTTTATAGCGTTTAGCTATCTTAAAAGCCAAAACACTGCTTCTTAGAAAGAGGCTTTATTTGGTTAAAATAGCTAACGTTTCCAGTAAATTTTCAACATTAACTTCAATCGTATCGCCTGTTGCTTTCATCTTAACTTCAACGACCCCATCTGCTGCTTTTTTGCCGATAGTTACGCGTATAGGCAAGCCGATAAGATCACTGTCTGAGAATTTGGAGCCAACGCGCTCATTTCGATCATCTGTTAAAACACAATAGCCTTCCGCCATTAAAAGCTGCTCAACTTTCTCAGTTAATTCTTGAGACGCTTGGTCTTTAACATTGACCGTTATTAAATGAACATCAAAAGGAGCTAATGTTTTAGGGAAATTAATCCCCCAGGCAAATCGATAAGCTCCTTTAGGAGTCTTATTAACGAAAATACGGGCGTGCTGCTCAATAACGGCTGAGAGAATTCGGCTGACACCTATCCCGTAACTTCCCATGATAACCGGGATAGAACGCCCGTTTTCATCAAGAATATTGGCCTTCATGCTTTCTGAATAGCGGGTTCCTAATTTGAAAATATGACCGATTTCAATGCCTCGGGCAAATTTGAGTACCCCTTTGCCATCCGGTGAGACTTCTCCTTCACAGACCTCGCGGATATCAGCATAATCCGCTTCGAAATCACGCTCAGGATTAACGCCTGTCAGATGATAGCCATCTTCATTAGCCCCGACCACAGCATTCCCTAGATCTTTGACCTTGCGGTCAGCAATAATCTTGACATTTTCAGGTAAATGAACAGGACCTAAAGAGCCAAAAGAAGCACCAAAAACGGATCTAGCTTCTTCTTCACTGGCAGGCTCTAAAAAGTCAGCTCCTAGATAATTTTTTAATTTAACCTTATTGACCTGATCATTGCCAACCAGCAAGGCAACAACAGGTTCTTCATCTGCAATGAAAAACAAGGTTTTGATCGTCTGCGACGAATCTATGCCTAAGAAGGCAGACACATCATCAATGGTTTTACAGTTTGGTGTTTCAACACGTTTGATTTCTTCATGGGCGACAACTTTGTTAGCGGGTTTGTATTCACTGCTTGCCATCTCAAGATTGGCTGCATAGTCGGACTCACTGGAATAAGCCAGGGTATCCTCACCCGAGATTAACCATGAAGACAGCTCCTGCTTAATCTCTTCTAAGACCGTTTCAGGAATTTCTTCAATCGAAGCAATGCTTTTATCCAGAACCAGCCAATGCGCCAAATCTGTACGGTCAGGCGTTACAGCCATAAATTCCTGACTGTCTTTTCCTCCCATAGCACCGCCATCTCCAATGATAGCCTTAAAGTCTAAGCCTACTCGTGTAAAAATAGCTTCATAAGCCTTGCGGTATTCTTCATAAGTTACATCTAAACTTTCATAATCCGCATGAAAGCTATAGCCATCCTTCATGATAAATTCACGCGTACGAAGCAAGCCATTTCTAGGGCGTTTTTCATCACGGTATTTAGGCTGGATTTGATAGAGATTTAAGGGCAGCTGCTTATAAGATTTTACAGAATCGCGAATCAAGGCTGTAAAAGTTTCCTCATGCGTAGGCCCTAAGATAAAATCTGACTGATCGCGGTTTTTCAGCTTGTAAAGATCTTCTCCGTAAGTCTCATAACGCCCTGATTCGCGCCAGAGATCAGCTGTCAAAAGAGCAGGTGCCAGCATTTCAACCGCACCGATCTTTTCAAATTCTTCACGCATAATCTGTTTGATTTTTTCAATCACTCTGTTGGCTAAAGGCAGATAGGAATAAATCCCTGCTGATACTTGACGGACATAGCCGGCACGTACCATAAGCGCATGACTGATTACCTGTGCATCACTTGGCATTTCACGCAAGGTAGGAATCAACATATTACTTTGTTTCATTTTTTCTTATACTCCATTTCATTCAATCAAAAGAATGTTCGCATGATGTCATTCCAGGTTACCGCTATCATAAGCGCAACCATCACCAAGACACCTGCAAGTGTAACATAGGTCTCTGTTTCCTGACGAAGAGGTTTCTTTCTGACGGCTTCAATCAGATTGATTAAAATCTTACCGCCATCTAGAGCAGGTATAGGAATCAAATTAAAAATTCCTAGATTAATCGAAAGCAGAGCCATTAATTCCAAGACCTGAATGATCCCTTCTTTAGCTGCTGTACTGCTCATTTGATAAATCGCTACAGGCCCTCCTAATTTATTAAGATTAGGATGCAAAATAAGATTTTTTAAGGCATTCAAAATCCTAAAAGCACTGTCCCAAGACAGTTTGAAAGCTCCGGCTACCTTATCTGTAAGGCCTGTTTTCAAAGCCGGCATAACACCTATAGTATACCTGCCCTTTACTTTCTTAGGACGGACATTAAAGGTTTTAAGCCCATGCTTGGTTTTAGCCCTAATCTTAATTTTTTCATTGGCTTTCAAATTTGCTGTGGCTTTATGGACAGCATCTGTCAGTGTCGCCCAGTCTTTAACTTTTTCATTTTCAATTTTTAAGATACGGTCATTATCTTGAAAACCCGCCTTTTCAACAGCAGATTGCGGAGAAATACGGACTTGATTGCTGGCTTCATTGGGAACTCCCCCTTGGATAAAAACAAGCAGCATAAAGACCAGAATCCCCAAAATGAAGTTATTCATAGGGCCTGCAAAATTCGTGATTAAACGGCCTTTGATACTGGCTTTTTGGTATTGGACATCAAGGGGAGCAATGCGGATCTCTGTGCCGTCTTCTTCAATGATAGTAGCATCATGGTCTACTTTATAGGTTTTCGTCTCATCAAGCACACGGCCAGTAATCTCAAGCTTATCTTCCAGATCATAGGCCGTAACATAGATAGGCAGGCTCGTTTGATCCTGCTGCTTGTCAGATAGATTGATGCGCGTGACAAGCCCTTGATCATTTAAGGTCAATGCCGCAGGGCTCCCTGTCTTAATCTCAGTGCTGTCTTCCCCCCAGCCGGCCATACGGACATAGCCGCCTAAAGGAAGGATTCTAATGGTATAAGCAGTCCCGTCTTTTCCCTGATGGGCAAAGACCTTAGGCCCCATCCCGATAGCAAACTCACGAACCAAAATACCTGATTTTTTAGCAAAATAGAAATGTCCATATTCATGAACAAGAACTAAGATCCCAAAAATAATGATGAAGGTTATTATTCCTGACATAAAGACAATCTCCCCTTAGAACAATCCAAAGAAGTGCATGATGGGAAAAACAAAGATCATACTGTCAAAACGATCCAAAATACCACCATGTCCTGGAATTAATTTTCCAGAATCTTTCACTCCGTAAAAACGTTTCACAGCACTCTCTACCAAGTCGCCAAATTGGGCAAAAATACTAAAGACAGCGACCAGCAGGAGCATGACAAGAAAAGGATAAGGAGCATAAACAGTCCTGTCTGCTAACATAAAAATAAAAGCCACAACGACTGCTGATAAGATCCCGCCAAGACTTCCTTCAATCGTTTTATTAGGCGATACAGACGGCATCAGCTTTCTTTGGCCAAATTGACGGCCAATCATGTAGGCTCCGATATCTGTAGCCCAAACAATAAAAAGCGCTAAGAAAACCTTATCAAGCCCTGCAATACGAGCGTTAACCAAGTTTTGAAAACCTATCCCCACATATAAACTGGAAGCAATGGGAAAGGCCGCATCTTCAAAAGAATAGCTCCCCATATTTAAAACCGTTCCAGACAAAATGAAAAAGATAACAATACTAAAAGCGCTAAAACTGCTGTCCATAGGCAAAAATGTTAAATAGCTGCCTAAAGGAATGGTCAGGACAAAGGCCGCTAACATAGCTAAAATACCTTCAAATGAAAAGATTTCCAAACCCTTCATTTTTAACAGTTCCATGACACCTATAGCCGCCAAAACAGCAGCAAAAAGCTGGAAAAAAATTCCGCCTAAAAATAAGAAAGGCAGAAAAACAGCCAAGGCTACCCCTCCAAAAATAACGCGTTTCTGCATAGTAAACGACTCCTCTTTCTAAACACCGCCAAAGCGACGGTTGCGACGATTAAATTCTTCAACAGCAAGACGCAGAGCTTCCCTGTCAAAATCAGGCCAGAGTGTGTCTGTAAAGTAGAACTCACTGTAAGCGGCCTGCCAGGGCAGAAAATTGCTCAGCCGCTTTTCACCGCTTGTCCTGATAATCAAATCTGGATCTCGGTAAAGATAAGGCAGCTGATGGGTCATTAGATAATTAGCCAGCAAATCCTCTGTAATATCTCCAGGATTAAAACGAGCATCTAAGACATCCTGGGCGATTAGTTTTACAGCTTGTGTAATCTCTGCTCGTCCGCCATAGTTTAAAGCAAAGTTTAAGATAAGCCCTGAGTTATGCTTGGTCAAGTCCATAGCACGCTCTAAAGCCTCTAATGTCGGTGCCGGAAGCTTTTCTCGCTCACCGATAACGGTGATGCGGACATTGTTTTTATGAAGCTCTGGAACATATTTTTCAAAAAACTCAACCGGCAGCCGCATAATAAAGGCCACCTCATCCTTAGGACGGGTCCAGTTTTCCGTTGAAAAAGCATAGACCGTAAGCACTTTAACGCCTAGATCTGACGCCCCTATCGTCACATCCTGCAAGGCATCCATGCCGGCCTTATGGCCAAAAACCCTAGGCTTCATTCTTTTTTTGGCCCAGCGGCCATTGCCATCCATAATAATAGCAATGTGGCTGGGAATCTTAGCCAGTTTTTTTACTTCTTTTTTTCTTTTACTTTTAAATGTAAACATGCTTTTTCCTTAAAAAAGATACTATTTTTACATTTTACCATAATTTCCACTTTGTGAATAGCTTTTAATGAAGACTTAAAAGGCCCAGCCTTTTCTGTACTGACTGCTAAAAGCCGGACATTCAGCCGAGCGATTAACTGACAGCCTCATGAAAGACTGGACATTTTCCTTATTCTTCAGCAGCAGCGTCTTTGTCAGCAGAATCTGCCGGCTCTTTGTCAGATTCAGCGGATTCAGAAAGCTGCTCAGCTTCCTCATTTTCTGGCTCTTGACTGGCTTGTGAAGTCTCAATCGCCTGGCTGCTTTCTTGATCCTGAGCTCTTTCTTCTTCTGCTGTTTGGCCTGCTTTTTGCACAACTCTTTTTATAGCGGTCATCTCAAAAGGCAGGTAAACACCGTCAACATCAAGTACAAGCTTTTGCTCCTGTGCATCCACTTCATCAACCGTCGCATACAGACCGCCAATGGTAATGACCTCATCTCCTTTAGCAATCGCATTGAGCTGATTTTGACGCTCCTGAGCCTGCTTTCTTTGGGAACGCTGCATAAAAAAGATAGCACCTATCAGGATGATCAACATAACAATAGTAGTATAAGACATAATATTCTCCTCTTTATAAATAAGTCATCACATACTATACCAAAATTAAGCCTTAAGGGCAAGTCAGCAGGCCTAGAAAGATAAAAGGAGCCCCTAGTGCTCACTTTTTGTCTGCTTGCTTATCTTTTTAGATAGGACTTCTGTTTTGAATGAGCAACAAGCCTTTTGCAGTCCCGCTCTTGCCCAGCTGATGGCTGACTGAGGCTTTCCGCAAAGGAGCTGTGCTTTTTTAGCCTTTTAGCCTAAGCGATAAAAGCCGCAATCGCTTCTTCTGACAGTGAAGAGTCACACACCAGCTTGACCTGGCCAGCTTGAGCCACTAAAAGTCCTGGCACCGTCTTGACTGAGTAGCTTTTACGAAGCTGGTTAATAGCAGGCAGGTCCGCTTGATCCTCACTGTTTAAAAAGGCGACAGGCTCTCCTTTTGCCTTAGCTGCACGGCTCAGTTTAGGAGCAAAGCGCTGGCAAAAAGGGCAGGTTGAGCGTCCGATAAAAAGGACAAACTTTTCACCGCTGTTTATCCGGTCTTGGGCGGCCTGAGCAGTGATTGGCTTAAAGTCTTGAATGGCTTCTTCAAATGATAGCATATCTTTCCTCCAAATTTTTTGCTACTACTATCTTAGATGATTTCAGGCTTTTTTTCAATTAATAGGCAATGAAAATCAAAAAGCAAAGGAGAAAGCTAGCCGCAAGCTGTGCTAATACTCAATGAAAATCAAAATTAGACGCGAAAGCGAGTCGCAGGCATAACTGTAGTTAGGCAAGATGAGCTGACAAAGTATCATTTTGATTTTCGAAGAGTATAAGGCAGAAGCAAGCTGATGCTGACCTAATTTGAAGGGATTTTCAAAGAGTATAATAAGCGGCTTGTAAAGCAAAAAAAGCTAGATCTTATGATAGCTGAGCTATCGCAAAATCTAGCTTCTTATCACTCCTTAGAGCTTAAAGCCCATCAACATTGTGGTACACTTTTTGGACATCTTCGTCGTCTTCCAGTGCATCCACCAGCTTTTCAAAGACTTGCAAGTCTTCTTCTGCCAGTGTCACCTCAGATTGGGGAATCATCTCCAGCTCTGTCACTTGAAATTCTGAGATGCCGTTAGCCCGCAGAGCCTCAAGTGCCTTGTGCAGATCTGTCGGAGCCGTATAGACGGTTAGAGAGCCCTCTTCTGCTTCGACATCTTCAACATCAATATCAGCTTCAAGGAGCTGTTCAAAGATACCGTCGGCATCTTCTCCTGCAAAAACAATGACACCTTTCTTATCAAACAGATAAGAAACCGAACCAGCTGAGCCCATATGGCCGCCGTTTTTACCAAAAGCCGTACGGATATTAGCTGCTGTGCGGTTAACATTTGACGTCAAGGTATCCACGATAAGCATGGAGCCATTGGGTCCAAAGCCTTCATAACGGCCTTCTGTAAAGGTTTCATCTGTATTGCCCTTAGCTTTATCGATAGCTTTGTCAATGACATGCTTTGGCACTTGTGCTTGCTTGGCACGCTCCAGTACAAATTTCAGCGCTGAGTTTGACTCAGGATCTGGATCCCCCTGCTTAGCAGCGACATAGATTTCAACGCCAAACTTGGCATACACTTTTGAGTTTGCCCCATCTTTGGCTGTTTTTTTAGCTACGATATTTGCCCATTTACGTCCCATGACTTTCTCCTTTATCTTTTCAATCCTTCCTTATTATAGCATAAGATAGGCCGCTTGCAAACACAGTTTGCCTCTCTTTTTCAGCCTGCAAAAAGCGTAAAAGAAAGCAGGAGGGCAAAAGGCTTGCTGCTAAATCACGATTGCGTCTAAGCTCTCAGTACTGGCAGGCTGTCACTCATCATTTCTCAGATCCTCAATGTTCTGCCGGTCCTGAGCTAAGCTTCCACATAGCCTTGTTTATTGTGATTTGCTCCTTATATGACAAATCAGCTATGTCCATTGCAAAGGAGTCAGCTCCTCTTTTTTATTGGATAGGGACTCGCCCCCATGTCTGCTCTGAGATTTTGGGATTGCCTAGCTGGTAAACCTGGTCAGCTTGCTGGCTCAAGCTATCCCAAGGATTTTGGCCGATACGGGAAATGAAGCGGACCTTATTTTTGACAGCAGCCAAGTGCCTGCGTCCGCTCTCGGTGAAGCCAAGAACACGGACAGCGCTTGGCAGGGCCGTTTCTTCATAGGCACCTACTAAGATATAGGTCAGGATGCGGCGCACACGCGCTTTGGTATAGCGCTTAGTAGCGACAGCTTCCACTAATTGGTCAAGGCTTGTCGCCTGCTGGATAGCTTTTTTGATTCGGCGGGCAAGTTCTTCATTGACTTGAAGGACTTGTGTCAGGTCTGGCTGGGTCACAATCTGGTAGTTAAGAAAGTGAAAATAGTCTGCCCAAGTCACCTGCGGACTGGCCTGAAACCAGTTTGAATTGGGCATGGCCTTAGCGAGAAAGGCTCTGTCCTTGCGATGGTGGCGAAGGCTAGCAGCAGAAGCGTAAAGCAGGTCTTTCTCCTTAGAATGGTAGTCTGCCCCTTGACGCAAAATGGGCTGCAGTTTTATGCTAAAGCCCGCGCAAGCTTTAGCATAGGCCAAGCCTAAAATATGATTGGGCGTTTGGCCTGTGAACCGGACGCCTGCAAATTTTTTCCACATGAGCTGGCTTTTCTGAGGATAGCTGAGGTCTTTTGGCAGAGCCGCAAGAAAGCCGCTCATGTCCTTGCTTTTTTCTTCATAAATCGCTGATAAGCGCTGATAGTCAAGGTCTTCCTCGCTGCCAAAAGCAAGAGTATCGATACCGGCTTTGCTCAAAATATCTACGGCTCCCTTGGCAAAATAATCAGCCGACTGAACAGCCGCCAAAAAAGGAAGCTCAAGCACAAGATCAGCACCATTTGCTAATGCCATCTGAGCACGTGTCCACTTATCAATAATAGCAGGCTCCCCCCGCTGAACAAAGTTGCCTGACATAGCAATGATCTTAAGCCCTTGCGTCTGCTCCAGTAAGTACTTATGCCCATTATGAAAGGGATTGAATTCTGCGATAATACCTGTAACTGTCATGATATGCTCCTGTTCCTTTTTATGCTATTATAGCAAAAAAGAGCGCGCTTCTTTTTGGACTTTTCTATCTTTTGTCTTAATTTTATTGTTAATGAGCTCATGACCAATTAAATTAGCCTTTTTGATAGGACTCAGAAAAAGCTTGCTAAGGTATCGGAGATAGCTTTAACATGATCTTGATTACTCACTGATCTTGTCATAACCAGAAGCCTTAGATTTCATACTTTTCTGAATGGATTTCGATAACTTACCTTTGATACTGCTGTCCATTTTTCCTGCTACAGCCTCTAAATTTGATTTGCTTTCACTGGCAATCTGTTTGACATGTTCATCGAAAAAAAGTTTAGCATCCTCTCGCTCTCCCTTGCGAATTGGCGCATGAACATATTTAATAGCCTCTTTATTCAAGGCCTTTAAAGCTGCTATCGTGTTTTCCCTAGCACCTTCTACACCATCTGAGATTTCACTGCTGACATCATCATAAGCATCCGATACAGCAGCTTTAAAATCATTCCAATTATTATACCAAGCCACCTATTTTCTTCCCCTTTCTTCTTTTTCTGCTAAATCAATCTTAATCAGTTCCCAGCGCAGAGCTTCTACTTTATCTTCTTGTTCTTCGTGCTTCTTTCTATAGTTTTGCTCAAACGCATCTTCTTCATCTATCAGTTTTTGCTGATGCATAAAAAACGCATCTTGATTCATTTGAATAGCCATTTCGGTCAAATCAACCAAACCTTGATAAGCCTCTTCAAAATAAGGATTATCACTATGCTGATGAAGCATCGCCATTGTTTCCTCATAATGCTCATCAATCCCGTATTGAAGCTGCTGTCTGTACTCTTCCAAGTGATTGTATCTTTCTTCAAAAGAGCGCTGTTTAGCACGATAGTTATCTTCCATCTCTTCAAGGATTTCCTGCTCCCGCCTTTGCTGAGCACTGACCTCATCCCACTTTTCATCCCACTTATTTTGCATTGATCATACCTGCTATCTCACTGTCTGTTTGCACGATTGCAGCGATCGTCTGTGCAATGCTTCCTTCTAACTGATTAAAGCTATTTGCCAATTCCTGAAACTTTCTCTGTTTTTCGGAGCAGTGCCTTTCGATCTTGCCGACAATACTGTCATAGGTACAGCCCGCTTCTTCATAAGCAGCTTTGACTTCATCTGGACTTAAAACCATTCCGAAAGGAACATCATCTAATTTGCCATAGATTTCCTCTGCCTTTTGACGAGTTTTCGCTCCTTCTGATGCTGCTTGTGTCACTGCCTCCTGAGAAACCGTCGTCAGCCCTCGACTGACAGCGGAAGCCTGTTCTGTATCCAGAAAGATTTTTTCAGAGCCCGTTAGACCTCCAGAAGAGTATTTGCCCTTCAGCTTTTGGACAGATTTCATCTGGTCATCAACGGTATGGAGAGCTTTTTGAACCTTTAGGTCAGAATCTTGCTTGGCTTTGGCGACAACGGCTCCTACCTGTTTCATTTGTTCACGATCATCTATGATGTCATCTAACGAATGGCTGCCAGAATTGGTAATAGCATAATCATCACCAATATAGACCCCTCCGACAGCCTTGGAAGCCTTGGTCAGCGGATCCCTTTCCGTCCTAAACCGCGTTACTTTCCCAGTAAAGGTCTTCTGATCAGCTATGATAGCATTCATATTAGCTGAGCTGCCAATCACTACTGCTAGAGCTAAGGCAGGATTTTGGGTTAGAGTCCCGACAATCCCTGAAGACGTCGGGACATACAGCGGGGCTGCATTATAGACAATGGTATTTTGAGCATTCTTTTTAAGAGCTACCCGCTGGGCTATATTGCCTCCTAAAGAATGTCCCGTCAGCGTTAAGTTAGCAGAACCGTATTTGGCCGCCATTTTATCGTAAAACTGATAGGCACTGTCATAATGGTAGCCTAGACCAGCAAAAATACTGGCGCCATCCGTCAGAACATCCTGCGCGATATCTCCCTTAGAATTAGTCCCCGTATAAGCGACGATAATTTCGCCAGTCGTTTTGTCCCGGAAAGCTGTCCCACTAGTCCCAATTGCGGCGTCGTGAAAGCTGTCGACGTAGTTGAGGTTGGAGGGTAAACCTTGGTCATGTAACTTGTTATTAGTAGAGTTCTTATTCTTATTTGGATCAATATCATCACTAACTCTCATAGTTTCTACTTTATAAGTAGCTTGCGAAGCATAAGCTGTATCTTGATTGCTATTAACTGCTTTAACTTTTTTCATTTTTTAAATCTCCCTTTCTAATTATAAGGCTTGTTTATTGATTCGCTAAATTCTGAAGTATCATTAAACGTAAATGTTAGAGTTCTAATATGATAATTCTTCCCCGAACCCGTTATTTCAAAATCGGTAATCCTTTGATCTTCTTTTTTTAGTAGTTTATTCACTTTAGAATCTTTTAATTGGTAATTAATTTCAAAAACTCCACTATTGGAATTATATGTATGTTTTTTTTCCTTTAACCCCTCACAGTAAGCTTGATTCAGAGTTAAATGTTGAAAGAGGAAGCCATCTATAGGCCAGTCCTTCTTAACTGTTTCATCAGAAAAAACAACTTGACCGTTTTGAACACCTACATTTGACAGTTTTTGTGTTTTATCATCCGCATAAGGTTCCTTTATAAATTGTCCCTTGATTTCTTTAGTCTTAGCATCTCCTTCTAACTCTAGCTGATACAAAACTCCTTGAGGAGTGGTATAATGTTGAACAATGTCAAACCCATCTGGAAAGACCTTAAACAAATCCTCTGGATTTTTAGTGGGATAGACCTTGTAGATATCCGACACCCGATTTTTTTCGATCCATTCCCGGCTGTTTTTGTTTAGTCCGCATGCTGATAATCCCGTCATAATAATACCTCCTAATATGATGATAAACAGGAATCGTTTCTTTAAGTTCATTTCCAACCTCCTACACTCTAGTATAAATGGATTAAGGTTCCTAATCAACTGATATTAGAGTGTCTGTTTTAAAGAATGTCCCGTCAGCGTTAAGTTAGCCGAGCCGTATTTGGCCGCCATTTTATCGTAAAACTGATAGGCACTGTCATAATGGTAGCCTAGACCAGCAAAGATACTGGCGCCGTCCGTCAGAACATCCTGCGCGATATCACCCCTAGGGTTGGTCCCCGTATAAGCGAGAATGATTTCACCCGTATCAGTGTCCTTAAAGGCTGTCCCGCTGGTTCCAGTACTGACGTCGTGAAAGCTGTCGACGTAGTTGAGGTGGGGAGGAATGTCCTTATCACTGTTATCTATTGCCTTTTGAATCTCCTTTTTTCCTGACTGTGTGCTAGGATCAATGTTATTCTCTACAATGGCTCTCTCTACATCATAAGTGATACTTGACAAATAAGCCGTATCTTGATTACTGTTGACTCCTTTAACCATAATTTTATTTCTCTCCTACCCTATTTGCTGTATTTATCAATCGTTTCAAAAAATTCTATTTTATTTGTAAATTTAAAATATAAAATCCTTTCGTAGTAGTCCTCACCACTACCTGATATTTCAAATTTTTTTATTTCTTCATCCTTTAGACTTAAAAAATTATTTATATCTGAATCAGATAGCTTGTATTCCAGACTGAAACTACCATTTTGAGTGTTAAAGCCATGATAAGTATTTTTTAGATTATTGACATATTCTTGATTAAGACTCCAATGCTGAAAAAGGAAACTATCAATAGGCCAGTAAGTTCTGGCGTTAGAATCTGAGAAAACATAGTGTTTCCCTTCAACTGAGACATCACTGACTTTTTTATTTTCACCAATTGGATCTTTAACGAGATCTCCACTGATTTTTTTCGTGTCAGGATCGCCTTCCACATTTAGCTCGTAAGTTACTCCGTTCTTACCAGTATAGGATTGTCTGATGCCAAACCCATCTGGAAAGACCTTAAACAAGTCTTCTGGATTTTTAGTGGGATAGACCTTGTAGATATCCGCTACTCGATTTTTCTCAATCCACTCGCGACTATTTTTGCTTAAACCGCAGACAATTAAACCAAGTCCTCCTAGTACGGATATTGTCACAAGTCCTTTCAGTACAGCTAGTATTATCAGCGGTAACCATTTCTTTAATTTCATATCTAATCTCCTATACCATCGTATACATAAGTTACTATACTTAGCTATTATAACATATATTACTCGTTTTAATCCGATTCTTAAGACTATATGCTATAATCCTATCATGATACTCCTCTAATATCATGATTAATATAACTGATAGGCATTGCCACAGCGGCAGCCTAGACCAGCAAGAGATTGAATTTTGCAATAATACCTGTAACTGTCATGATTGCTTTTTTATGCTTTCTTAACCTTATTTCTCCGCCACAAAAAACCAGCGCTTGCTTGTTTTTGTCGGTTTTTTATCTTCAAAATCGGCATAGACTTGGACATTTTTAAAGCCGGCCTGCTCTAATAAGATATCATAAGTCAGCAAGTCATAGGTACGCTCTTCATGAACCTCATCAAAGCGCTCAAAGCGCCCGTCCTCATCCTGAATGAAAAAGGTCAATTCATGGACGATAGAATGGGGCGCCTCATCAGCATAAGTATCCCAGACCATAGCAAAGTCTTCTGCATTTTCATGGTAGGCGTAGCCGGGAAAAACCTTATCCGTTTGATAAGTGGAGTGCACATCAAAAATGAAAATGCCGCCGCTGTTTAGATGGGCGTAAACCTGCTCTAAAACGTCGCTGACAGCTTGCTCGTCTTCCATATAGCAAAGAGAGTCCGAATAACAGGCCACCAAATCAAACTGCCCCAGATGGGACAAGTCCTGCATATTGCCCTGCACAAAAGGGATAGCCACTTGTGCTGCTTGGGCACGCTTTCGAGCCAAAGCCAGCATATCATGGCTCAAATCCAGCCCTGTCACCTCAAAGCCTGCCTGTCTGAAGCAGACAGACTGAATGCCTGTCCCACAAGCTAGCTCCAAGAGGGTCTTTTTATCGTTTGGAAAATGACGGAGCGAAAAGTTAGTCCATTGATCATAAAGCGAGTCGTCCATGATACTGTCATAGACAGCTGCGAATTTTTGGTAATTTGTCATCTTTCTATCTTTGATAGTTGGTTTTAAGCAGCGAGATCAAAACGCTTGCCAGCCTTCCTAAAGCGAAAGGCTGAGTCTTTTACTTTCCCTCGCTGGTAACAACGGCCTTTACTATGACTAGCTTTTCCTTACAAGGGCAACTATCGCGTAAAGCTCGCTTTGCTTGCCTTCTATCCTTTCTCTTTATTTTCAAAGAGGCTGGAACAAAAGTCCCCAGCCCCATGCATTTTTGTCGTTTTACCTGCAAGACGAAGTGATGGTTAGGATAGTCTTATCCCTTGCTGTACAAGTGATAGAAGCTATCCTAACCAACTGTGCGGAGGTGACAGTCAAAACAGTCCACAGGACTGTTTGAGGTCAGCAAGCAGAAACGAGGACTTGCTGAAAAATCATATTCTTCAAATGATGGATTTTTCTGTCCCACTCCCGTCTTTTAGGCTAAATATTCTGATACGTCTACTAACGGTGCTTCATGCCACAGTTTTTCGAGATCGTAATGGTAGCGCTCATCTTCTAAAAAGACATGCACAACAACATCATTGAGGTCAAGCAGCACCCAGCCGCCTTTTGAATCGCCTTCAGTATGGCTGGCCTTGCCCTTAGTTTTAAGCACTTTCTCCCGAATATTTTCAGCAATAGCTTCTAGCTGACGGCTATTTATGGCATGCATGATGACAAAGTAATCTGTCAGAGCCGTCAGTCCCTGCAAATCCATCACCACAATATCTTCAGCACGCTTTTCATCAGCAGCTTTCACGATTAATTCCAGTAATTCTTTTTCCTTCATTTAATCCTCTCTTAAAAAATCCACATAAGCATTATAGGTTTCCAGTGTCTGCGGATAAATTTTCAGCCCCTTGCTGGCCAAAAAAGCAACCGTTCTGGCTGTCTCATAAGCGACAGCTCTATCCAATGATTTCTCTGCAATAGCACGGGCTTTATCCACTCCTGGAAAGTCACGGTTGCATTCAATATAATCAGCGACATAAACGATCTTATCCAAGGTTGACATCTGATGTGAGCCCACGGTATGGATCTCAATAGCGTGCAAGATTTCCTGATCCTGCAGACCTAGATCCTCTTGAATTTTATAAATACCGACCATACCATGCCAGATATTATTGCCCCATTTTTTTAACTGCGGATCAAGACCATACTTGTCAATCAGCTCCAAAAAGGCTTGATCTGGCAATTTTTTAGCATAATCATGCAAAAGGCCTGCTAAACCAGCTTTTTCAGTGTCATAATGATTGATCTCAGCTAGATAGATACTAGCCTTTTCGACACCAATCATGTGCCTTAGCCGCTTTTGAGAAACTTTCTCTTTGATTTTTTCAAGCAATTGCTCCCGCGTCATGGCAAGATAAGTTTCATAGGTCATTGATAAAGTCCTTCTTTCTCAATATAATCAAGAACTGGTTTTGGCAAGAGAAAATGCGGTTTTCTATTCTTACGGATAAAATCTCTAATCATGCTGGATGAGATATCCATCAGCGGAACATCGACCCAAATGACTGGATAAGACGTTCCGGCTTTGTATTTAGGACGCTGTACACCTACAAACTGCACCATCTGAATCAATTTGTCAATCTTATGCCATTTAGGCAGATAATCCACCATATCAGCACCAATGATGAAATAATAATCAACATCAGGATTTTGCCCAACCAGATCCTTCATCGTATCGTAGGTATAGGAGATGCCTTTGCGCTTTAGCTCAAGGGTTTCAATATCCAGTCCTTCAATGTCATTAATAGCTAATTCTAACATCTTCAGGCGATGTTTTTCATCAATAGTCGTTTTTTTATCCGCATGCGGCGGCTTGTATTCTGGCATGAGCAAAACCTTATCCAGGCCCAATTGCTGCCGCACCTGATCGGCCACAAGCAAATGAGCATTATGGATAGGGTTAAAATTACCGCCTAAAATACCGATTTGTTTACGATTTGTATCCTTTGTCTCAGTGTCTAATTCAACTTTTGTAAATGGTGTTAAGAGCTCTAAAGCCATTGCTGCCTCCAAATTTTCAGGACTTATATTTATCAACTCAAGCCAATACGTCTAAATAACCTGTTACAGTTAGTCTGAGTCTTTTAAACTGCCTTTACTTTGATCGAAAGTTTCCGATTTTCCTTGCGGCTGGACTCCTTGTAGAGAATTAAAATCCGTCCGATTTTAAGAACCGTCTCAAGGCCTATTTCCTCCTCCAGCACGGCAGCAACATCAGCAAGATTTTCATCTGTATTCTGCAAAAGAGTCACCTTGATTAATTCACGCGCATCCAAGGCCTTTCTGATACTGGTTTTGATTGGGTCATTAAGCCCATTTTTTCCGATTTGAATAATGGGCTTAAGGCTATGTGCTTCTGATTTTAAAAAAGCACGCTGTTTACTTGTAAGCATATTCTTTTTTTCCTTTTTTATAAAATAGCAGAGTAGGTCTGCAGTTCTTAGAATGACAAACTTAACCTTATCAGCAGCAGAAATACTGAAAAATCATGATCAAATCAAAGCTTTTCTAGTCACAACAGCCACTCCTTTTGGTGCCCAGGCAGCAAGCCGCGCCGGCCCCTTGGCACAAATCCAGCCTAAACCTGAAAAAACAAGGTCTGTTTTTTCTTCTATTCTCAATTCGTGTCTGACCAATTGAGGAAAAGCTGCGACTTCTTTCTTATCCGGCGGTGTCAAAAGACTGCCGACATGCTTGTCATAGAAAGCATCTGCAAAAGCCAGCTTAGTCCTGTGTAATTTGAGATTATTATCAAAATAAGCGGTGAAGCCCTGCCTCTCACCCTCTATAAAATCAAAACGGGCTAAGCCGCCTAAAAAGAGCGTCTGTTCCGCATTTAGCTGATAAGTCTTGGGCTTTAGTTCTTTTTTAGGGTTAATATATTTCAGATCTTTAGCAGATAAATAGTGAGCCATTTGATGGCGGTGAATAATCCCCGGTGTATCAAAGATATAAGAGCCGTCATCCAATGGGATTTCTATTTTATCCAATGTTGTTCCTGGGAACCGCGAAGCGGTGATAACATCCTTATCTCCTGTAAGCTCTTGAATCATAGCATTGATAAGCGTTGATTTACCCACATTGGTAACACCGACCACATAGACATCCCGCCCCTGACGAAAGGTCTCAATAGCCGCTATAAGATCCTTAATAGCCTGCTTATTCTGCGCACTGGTCAGCATCACATCAAGAGGATGCAGCCCTTCTTCGTGAGCACGTTCGGTCAGCCACTGCCTTACTTTACTTGTCTTGACCGATCGAGGTAAAATATCCGATTTATTCCCCACTAAAAGAAGGTCATTGCCAGAAATAAAGCGCTGCAGACCAGGAATAACTGACCCGTTAAAATCAAAAATATCAACAACATTGACAACAAGGGCATTGCTGTCGCCTACTTCATGAAGAATCTTCAAAAAGTCATCATCTGAGAGATGCACATCCATGATGTCATTATAATGACGCAGCCTGAAACAGCGCTGACAGTATAATTCACCGCTTTCAAGACCTTTTTCCAAAGCTGATTTTGGCGTATAGCCAGCTTGATCTGGGGCTGTTGTTTGAAGGCATGCACCGCAGCCAATACAAAATAATTTTTCCACTTAAATTTCCTTTTTATAGTCAAGGGTCCCATATTTGTCTTCTAGTTTTTTCCAAACACGCCGCTCCCTTGCACGGTTAAACTTGGTATTCCAAGCATCTGATGTAACCAGAGGCTTAACTAAAATGCTTCGAATACCTGCACGATGAGCTGCTCGAATATCTGTCATTAGCTGGTCTCCCACCATAACGACTTCCTCTTTTGAAAAACCATAACGGTTAACAGCTATATTAATCCCACGCGCAAAAGGTTTCATGGCACGGCTGACAAAATCCACATGAAACTTTTCAACAGCCCGCTTAACACGCGCATATTTATTATTAGAAACAACCACCACAGGCATATCCGCCTCAGTCATACTATCCAGCCAGTCCCTAAGCTCAGGTGTTCCATCTGGATGATTCCAAGCTATCAAGGTATTATCCAAATCAACCAGAACAGCTTTAATCCCATACTTTCGCAGACTGTCAGGTGTCAAATCATAAACGGCTTCCACGACAAAATCGGGTCGATAATCTTCAATAGTCACATAGTTCTCCAAATAAGATATTACCCTTTATTCTATCATAAAATAAAGAATAAGGCGAGAAGGAAAAAGCCCTGCTGTCAGTAAAAACAGCTAGGGCTTCAATTTTTAATTGTCGTAAATAAAGGTCAGCTTAGCATCAGGATAAACAGATTTAAACAGAAGTTTATAATAATTTTCAGCCGATTTTTTTATCATATCAGAATACTGTTTTAAATATTTTTTCTGTTCTTTATTTGTTAGCGAGGCGCTCACTACTTTACCTGTATCTATTTCTTCTGTGGCATTGCTTAATAGCTCTCCGCTTTTATTATACAGTTTGTAGGGATGCCGACTGTCCAGTTCAATACCGATCACTTCAAACTTAGGAATTTTAATTTTAAAATTATTTTCTTTTGTTTTATGGATAGAAACAGCTTTTTTAATGCCTAATTTTGCAGCATAATTTAAGATAAGGATGGCCTTTTTTCGAGAATAAGGAATGGTGAGCCCAAATATCTTTTTGACATTAAAAGCTGTGTCTACTTTTTCAATACCAACATTAAGAAAAACAGTCTCATTTCGTTCTTCAATATATTTCACCATCGAATAAGTCTGAGAACTTTCAGCAAGCTTACTGTTTCTGTGATAGCTCCCGTGCCAGTAAAAAATAATGCCTACTAAGGCAAGCAATAGAACAAACCAAATATAAATTTTATAGCCAAAAAGTTTCTTTAACAGCTTCATCTTACCCTCCTAATCTTTTAAAAGCCAAACACAGGCAACAGCAAGAATTCCCGCTAAATAAGGATTCAAGAAAGCTAATAAGATGATAAGTACTGCTGATATGATCCATAAGTATCTTTTTTTCATATGATTCTCCACGTTTCATTGATTTCTGTCATTCTTATTATACAAAGTTTTCAAAAAGATTACAATATGTTTGGTATTGTTTTACAGATATTTTACTGACAGAATAGTCAAAAATGGAAATAAGATAAAAATCGGTCAGATCAAGTCTTTGATTTTTCAGCAAGTTTAGTTTCTGCTTGATGACCTCAAACAGTCTACAGGACTGTTTTGACTGTCACCTCCGCACAGTTGGTTAGGATAGCTTCTATTACTTGTACAGCAAGGGATAAGATTATCCAACCAACCACTGCGTCTTGCAATAGCTCATAAAAATCAAAAGAGACCAAGGATTTTGGTCCCAGCTTCTTCAGAAGATTTGAGTCCTTGGGCTCAAATCTTAGCTATGGAATTCGTTTGAGAAAAAGCATAACATAAAAGCTGGCTTAGTCTTTTTGCATCCTTTGACGCACTAGAGTCAAGAGATCTTTCAATGAAACCAGCAAGACAGCTAAGACAATAAAAAGCATACCGATAAAATCAAGGGGATAAAAAACTTCTTTCATAATGGTAACGGAAAAAAAGACGGCTGCAATCGGCTCTATAGCAGCTAATAAGCTGCCTTTTACTGCACCAATGAGACTGATACCTTTTAAAAGTGCCGTATAGGCAAAAATACTGCCAATAGCGATCAAGCCAATATAAGCAAAGCCAGTATTTGGCTGAAACTTAAGATCATACTGCCAGGCCTGAGTGAAGAGACCAAATACAAGACCTCCCATAAACATCCCAAGGCCAATGACTAACAGACTCCCCCACTCTCTTATAAGCTGAATAGGCAAAAGCATATAGAGTGTATAGGTGACGGCTGAAAACAGACCCCAAAACAAACCAAGCGGTGTTAGGGCCAAGTTGTTCCATTGGCCATGCGTTGCTATGATAAAAGTTCCCAAAATGGCCAGTATAATAGCTGTTATTTCACTGACTGCCGGCAAACTGCGATTCTTGATACAGGTAAAAGCCAAGACTAAAACCGGCGCCATATACTGCAAAACTGTGGCCGTCCCGGCATTGGTATAATGAATCGCCTGCAGATAGCTGAATTGATTAAGCAAAAGGCCGCAGATACTGAAGAGAAAAATACCAGCTAATACTCTTTTACTGGACAAAGCCCGCTTAAGCTGCTGAGGCTGCTTTATCAGAACAAAAGCTATCAAAACTATCCCTGACAACAAAAGCCGCAAAGATGTCAGCAAATAAACAGAAATCCCCTGCTTCATCAAATACTGGCCTGATACACCGGACAGCCCCCAGGCAATCGCAGCCAGAACAATCAACACAACACCGCTAAACGATTTATTCATAATAACTCCAAAAATAATAGTTTCTTTATTATTTTAGCACAATTTGTTCTGCTGGTAATGGCAGGCTGAATTAAAAATCAATAATAGACATCTGTTTATCCGGTTAAATCAAATGATTTTGCAGGCAAATCAAACTTTCTGGTCAAGTAATTGCTAGTCTGTTTTACTAAAGGTCTCGTGCTTGCCTATCCTTTTTCTATTTATTTCTGATTTATGACTATTTGCCAACCACATAAAAAAACAGCCAGTGCTAGGCTGACTGTGAAAGTTTTTCCATACGATGCTTACGTTTTTCAATGAACCAGCCGCTTAGCCAGCCCACAACCAGCAGATAATTTTCTGCTGCACCAAGACCATTGATCAGAGAGTGCGACTGCAGAAAATGCAAGAGATGATTACTGCCAATTCCGATACCGCCAAGGATAAGCGCTAATAGAACGACTCTTAGATAAAACCAGTCATACTTAATATTAACCGCCAGCAAAACCAGAATAACCGAAATATCCCAAAAAGCTATTTCTCTTTGCCAGCCATATGAAACACCATAACCTGACTGCCTTCCCATATAAGCAGGGAAAAATAATTGCAAAATGGTTGCTCCCATCATAGCTACAAGTACTAGTACAAACATGATTCTTAAAAATTTATTCATTCTTTTCTCCTTTCCACTATTTACTGTTGATTGATCGATACACGTTTTTTAAGTTCCTGACATTTTTCATCCGAAAGGAGAGGAAGCTGCTGACTGTTCAAAAAATAGGCTAAGTAATCAATTTTCTGAGAGAGAGCTAAATGAGATGAATCTGCAATTGTCGGATCCAGCCAAACATCCAGCAAAATGACAAATGAACTAGCCAATTCAAAGGGATAAGGACAGGAAAATTCACCATTTTGATTGCCCTGCTCAATAATCTCACTCACATACCTAGACAGCACATTAACTGTATTTCTTAAAGTAAACAGTAAACCAAAGGGAACCTTTTCCGACCAATTTATCTGAGATAACTGATTCAATCCTTCATCGCCAATCAAAAAATCCAGCAAATCCAGCAAACGCAGCTTCGCAGGCAAGTGTTCAGCTGCTGCCAACGCCTTCATAGCATCTGTTACCTTTCGCATTTCTTCTTCCATGAGCTGCTGTAAAATCTCCTCCTTACTTTGGAAATGATGATAAACCGCCCCTTTCGACAAAGCCGTTAACTGCACGATATCAGACATTGTTGTATCCTGATATCCTTTTTTAGAAAAAAGAGCTAAAGCAGCTTCTTTAATTTTTATCTGTGTTTGTATTGATTTCTCACTTTGTTTCATTTCATTCCTATCCTTCTCTCAAAAAACAGACTATCGGTCTGTTTTTATTATAAATGACCCCTGAAAAATTGTCAACAAGAAAAAAGCCAATAAGAATTGGCTTTTTTCTGAGATTTTTCTATTTTTTTAGAAATAATAAGGGGCTTTCAACAGAAGAATAATTCACATAGATTTGAGTTCTGCCTTGAGCAATATGCTTAACTCGTTCTCTGAATGACCCATTCAAAACAGTATATGCAAACTGTGGATTTAATTCTTTTTTGGAGTTATCATCAGTTCTCTGGTCAATATCATTTGCTATCTAGCCCATAATTTCCATCTGATTCAGTGTCTTTTTCTTAATCTGATATGACACTTACATGGGATACTCCTTTTTTAAAAATATGTCGTTAAAAGTATTACAGTACAAACAGATAGCTTATTCTTTGTCAAAAAGTTCTTTAATTTTATTTTTGTAAGTACTATTTGGAGAAGCAAATTTTACAATTCTTTTAAAAAACTTTTGTAAGTCTTCGTCTTGGATAATATAACGAACTTGACTATTGTGGTAAGCCACTATAAGTAAATCATCTGCTTCTTCATTTGACCACTCACTAATCTTGAACATTTTATTAATGATACGGTGAGTATTCGCAAAAGTATCACTACTTTCTAGTTCGTTAATAAGATCAATTTTTTCTTGTTCAGACTCATCCTGCTTAATATCATGAAATGCTTCATTTTTACATGCATACATTTTATTAAAAATCTTTTCATTATAAACCGTTTTGTCAATAATAAGTTTTAAAAGTCGTTCTAATCCTTCATTCTCAGAATAGTCCGCAGGTTCAAAATAACTAATACGATTATCTCGCATCATCTTGTGAACTTTACTTTTATCATTCTTTTTAGAGTCGTAAACTCCTATAGAATAACCTCCATGGGAATTTACCAGTTTCATACAAGGAATATCTGTATCGCTATCACCAATATAAACCATATTTCTAAAAGGGATTCTGATTTCCTCAGGCTTGAAGAATTCGTTAACACTCTGATCGTTTACATCAAGAACTCCCTTCGAAATCCTAAAAAGGAACTGTGTCTTATTGGTATAATTAACAACTTGAGCAGGCCAAACAGCGACTCCATCTTCGTCATAATAAAAAGAGGTCGCAAATATTTCTTTAAAGTTCGGAGCAATATCCGTCCCTTCAATCATTTCTTTTAAGCCAGAAGAAATAATGTAGTGTTCAACAATAATACCTTTTTCCTCACCATATTGTTCAATTCTTTCAAACCAAGCTTTTACACCTGGGAATAACTTAACTTTCGATCCATACTCAGCCAATTTTTTCTTTGTAAAAAGCATTTGACCTCTTGCTTTCTTTTTCATCGTGTACATATAAGCAAGGTTCTGATCCATGTCATTAGCACTAGCAAGACCATTTGACTCTTCCCAAAATTCTGCAACTTCATCATCACCGCTTTTTTGGACTTTTTGAATATAGCCTTGCGCCTGCATATCATCAGGTGATAAAGTTTTGTCAAAATCATAACAAATAGCAATAACTGGTCTATCTTCTTTTACTTCTCGTTTAAATTCTATTTTGGCCATAATCAATTCTCCTATCTTTCTACTTTCCCAAAATTTCATCTCTTATTAATAGATTGTAAAAGGGGAGTCCTGCGATTAACACTAATACAAGAAAATTTATAGTAACCTTGATTCAGTTTTTTATGAAAATATACTATTTTTCCCATCCCCACTCTCAAAACCGTGCTTCAATACCCAATAATTTTAGCTGTTCTTGAATAGTCTTTTCGAGCTCAGCAATTTCTTGATTGTCTTTTTCAAGGTCGGCTAAGACTTGTGCAAGGTCAATTGGTTCTTCTTCCTCAAAGGTATCAACATAACGCGGGATATTGAGATTATAGTCATTTTCAATAACTTCATCAAGAGTCGCTACATGTGCATACTTTTCAACATCTTTGCGGTTGCGATAAGCTGCTATGATTTTTTCAATATGTGCCTCTGTGATGGTGTTTTGATTTTTACCTTTTTCAAATTCTTTGCTAGCATCAATAAAAAGAATATCACTGCTTGATCGATTTTTTTTGAAAACTAAAATTGTCGTCGGGATACTTGTGCCATAAAAAAGATTAGCTGGCAAGCCGATGACAGTATCCAAATAATTTTTTTCAATTAACGTTTTACGGATAACACCTTCTGCCGCTCCCCTAAAAAGAACGCCGTGAGGAAGAACGATAGCCATTGTCCCTCTAGCATTTAAATGGTAAATACTATGCAAAATAAATGCATAATCTGCCTTTGAAGCAGGAGCCAATTTTCCGTACTCTTTAAAACGCGAGTCTTTTAACTTATTAGCATTGTTATCCCATTTAGCAGAATAGGGAGGATTGGCTACAACGGCATCAAAAGAGCGTGGATGGTCAATGCCGTCAGCATCTATACCGTCAGGCCAGTCAGATTCTAATGTATCCGCGTTGCTTAAGGTCATATTATTATAAGATACATTATGCATCATCAAGTTCATACGAGCCAAGTTATAGGTTGTTGTACTGAGTTCCTGACCGTAAAATTTAACCGCTCCTGCTTTACTGCCACCGTCCAACTCATTTCGAACAGTCAAGAGCAAAGAACCTGATCCCATTGTGGGGTCATAGACCGCAAAATGCTGATCGGTAATGCTAATATCTGCCGTTACCAATTTTGCTAAGATACGCGACACTTCATGAGGTGTATAAAATTCGCCTCCTTTTTTCCCAGCAGAAGCTGCAAATTTGCCAATCAAATATTCATAAATTTCACCAAGGATATCCTTACCGGACTCATCTTTATAAGCGATATTATCAACCAATTTTACAATACTATTGAGCGACTTGGCACGCGCATTGGTTGAACTTCCCAAACGTGAATCTCCAATATTGATGTCATTGAAGACACCTTGGAAATCCTTTGCGGCTTCTTCATTACGACTGGCATTGGCATTAAAATGCTCAAAAAGCGTCTGGTAATCGCTAGGCACAATCTGATTATTATGGATTTTACTAAGAAGTGCTTCCCAAGTGTCTTCTGGTGCAATCGCATAGCCAAGATCAGCTGAGATAGCTTCCAAATAATCCTCTAAACCGTCTTCTTTTACTGCTCTTTCATAAGCCTCGCTGATAGATTCCCCGTCTTCAATATCCACTAATTCATATTTTTGAATATGGGCTTCTTGGTGTTCTGACAAATAACGGTAAAACATGAAAGCTAAAATATAGTTTTTGTATTCTGAAGCATCCATATTCCCTCGCAGTTCATTGGCCATTGCCCATATTTGACTTGTTGTTGCTTGTAACTCTGTTGGCATGGTGTCCTTTCTATAACTCTTCTGTCTTATAAAGTGTATAGCCCTCATAGTAATAACTATGGTCTATACCTTTCATATAAATATCACGGCTGTCCACTTGATCGGTCAGTGCCTGCTGTAAAATATGCTTAATCTCAATAGCTCAAATAGAGCTGCGCTCCATAGCAAGAAGGTAATCTTCCTTATCCACCAAGGACCAGTCAATAACCTGATTAGGTTCACTTTTTAACAAATGATCTAACCACAAGCGCATACTGCGGCCATTACCCTCACGAAAAGGATGGGCAATGTTCATCTCAACATATTTTTCAATAATCTCATCAAAGCTTGTTTGCGGCATTTGTCACTATTGGCTAGGGCTTGTTCAAAAAGCTGCTTAGCGCGTTCTTTGCTGATGTTTTCCTCTGCCTGCGCCAATTCGAAAGAGAAAATTAAACCTAGTTTATTTTTCAATACCCTCTAGCTGCCTCCTAGACAAACATTTGCTGCAAGAGAGCCTTCTTGAGAGACTTCAAATGCTCCAGCTTACGCCGATGAAGGCTAAGCAAGTCATCCAGCTGACGGAAAAAAGTGCCGATGGCAGATTGCTCATCCATAGTAGGATATAGTAAACCAACTTGTTGTAAATCAGAATTCCTAATATGAACAATTGACTTCCCTTGAGCACGTTTTGATAATTCTTTTTGCTGGCTTCCGTTGGAAATTGCTAGCACTAAAAATACGGGATCAATAGTTTTATTGACGTTTATAATATTTAAATCGCCACCTAGAATAATCCCTTTATTTTCAACAACGGAAGCTCTTGCAATATTTTCAGAGGTCTCTCCAGATGCTGGAACAATTACCTCTCCTCCTTTACTCAGGACAGATTTTTCTTGTCGCTCAACAAAAGTATCAATTTCTGTAATCACTATTTCATACTGAGTGTAGAGTCTACCATATAAAATCACAGGACTTCCATCTTGGATTAAATCATTTTTTGAATAACCATTACCTTTAGAAAAATCCGCCACTTCCCCCAACTTCCGCTGTTCCCAGGCGTCAGTGAAGCCAGGAAAACGAACCTCTGGAACAACTTCTCCATTTTTCGGAAACATTTTTTGAAGCAAAGATTTCTTTAAATTTGCCACTGCCTCTAATTTACGCCGATGAAGGCTAAGCAGATCATCCAGCTGACGAAAAAAAGTGCCGATAGCTTCTTGTTCATCTTTATTTGAAGTGTACCAAACGTCTCTACTTTTTAAAATTGTAAAATGTCGTTTATATCCTTGCGGTTTAGGTTTGTAGCATTCCAATGTTACAAATAAATAATCACCATCAAATCCATCTGCACTTAAAATCTTCACTCCATCAGTTGCTACAAAAAACGGTTGCAAGGGATTATACAATGAAACAGTATGATCGCCAAATAATATAACTTTATGAAAATCTTTAAATGGTTTTCCGTTCGCATATCCTACTACCGGCTTATCACCTTGTTGAATAATTTTATATTTCCCCTTTTCAGTTGGCTCGGCTAGATAGTCACGAAACTGATGAGTCTTAAGCACTTTGGCAAACTTATCCTGTTCCCAAGCATCCGTAAATCCAGGAAATCTTAGTTTGGGTACTTTTGCCATTTAAATACCCCCAAAATTTTAGCTCTTTTAATCATCATTTACTGTTTTTCTCCTTGCTCTATTATCTTTTTAATTATAGCACACTGACACTGATTTTCAGCAAAGAACTCACTCTTCCCTGACCAAGGCATCAGCCAGTTCATAGATAGCTGCTCGAAGTTTATTGCGATATTTTACTTTCGACAGAAGTTTAATATCTGCATCTTGTGCCATGATTTGATAGGTCTTAACAGCCTCTTTTTGCCAATTGCTAATGGCGTTTGCATCATTGAGGTCTTGTTTCCCATAAGTATGTTGAGCTAAGATTTCTTTAAAAACGGCATTATTCACAACATCAGTCAGCCCCCATTTATAGCGAAACTCTAAAATTGTTTGATCAATATTAAGCGCATTCGCTTCTTCAATAACAGCCTTGCTGTCATCCAAATCATAAGGATACTTGAGTTTACTATTTTTATCTGGGTAAAGTTTCTTAATAATAGCTGATGCAGCATTTTTGATTTGTTTGGCATGCAAACGATCATCTAAACCATCTGCAAATTGGACAATTTTATCTTGTGTTTCTTGTGCTTCGTCCATTTGTTGATCATGCACTTGCCGAAGAAGCGTGGCAATGAGCTCGGTTAGATAGTCATAGTTGATACGAACATCCTTGATATGGCTCATACGAAGATCCAGCTGATAAACTGGGATTTCTTTATCTGCAGCCAATTTAGCTTTCAGTTGATTGGCTAAGACAGTTGTCAGCATGACTTCTTCTTCTGAGCTGATTCCTAGTTTTTCCAAGACCTTATCTGGTTCTGAATAGTCAAATCCCTCACCATCTTCTGGCTGATACTGTTTAATCTTAGCCATGCCAGCATTATAAGATCTCAGCAATCCATACATCTCTTCACACTTTTTCTCTGATGCTGGAATTTCATTGAAATCTTCTGTCATTTCACGCAGCTGGTCAATAACCTCCTTGACCTCTGTCAAGGTTGAATTAAAATCTTTGGCTGTAAGCCCGTCTTCTTGATTGCGTCTCTTACGCTCTTCATCACTTAGATCAGCAGACTTTTCATCCGCATAAATGGCTAAGGCCTCGTTCATGAGTCGTTCATTTTGTGCTGGCCAACGATAATTGACAATACGTCCCCAAGGTTTGGATTCCATATCAGCGACACGATTAGTACGTGAATAAGCTTGAATTAAACTAGCGTTTTTCAGGGTGCGGTCAACATAGAGAGTATTTAATTCTGGTGCATTAAAACCTGTTAAGAGCTGATCTACCACGATGACAATATCAAGATATTTTCCATCATCTGCTGTCTTTTTTAAGCGATCAACAACATCATCTGTATACTCTGACACATCACTCATGCCGAACTGCGTCCCAAATTCATCGTTGTAAGCTGAGATAGCACGGTGAAGGCCTTTATTGCTCTTTAGACTATGATCGCTATGATTGGTACTGTCTGCAAAAGTAACAGCGACACTCAAGCAGTTATCTGCTTGGCCCTGTTTTTTAAGTTCCTCATTTTTCTTCTGAAAGGCATCAAAATACATCATTGCCATCGGAGTGCTGGCCTTGCCGCCGCCAACATGTGTCGTCAAGAGAGCATTATATTTTCCATTATTAGAGCGATTTTTCCAGTTTTTAAAGACATCTTCTACTACTAATTGAATATGGTCTTGATTTTCATCATAAAAACTAGGTTGTACAGCATCATCCATATCCTCTGGACTTAGATTAGCAATCTTTTCACCAATCTTTTCTTCAGACCAATCGGGATGTTGAGCACGATAAAAGGCTGGAAGGTATTTCTCTTTCATAGCCTCCTGGTCAATTGTTGTTTCAAAATCAACCTTAAATCCTAAAACATTACGATCACGAATGGCATCACGAATGGTATAAGAATGAAGACAAGGACCAAACACTTCCTGCGTATAAGTGCCTTTTGTCGTATCTTCGACCATGGGAGTTCCTGTATAGCCAATCCAGGCAGCTCTTTTAAAGGCATTTTGGATAGCAACAAAACTATTCCCATTTGTAGAGCGATGCGCTTCATCTACAATAAAAACAATATTCTTATCAGGTGATTTGAAAGAGCGGCGTTTAACCAAGGTATCCATTTTTTGGATAGAGGTAACAATAATACTGCTTGATTTATCTTTAAGGCGACGCCCCAAAGCTGTTGTATTTTTAGTATCGTGAATACTGCCAAGAGCTGAGCCGCTTTCAATACTATCCGCTATATGTTCTGGATCGTAAGCCCGATATTCATCTCGCGTTTGATTGGTCAGATTCACACGATCAACCAAGAAGACGACCTTATCTACGTTAGGCAAGCGCGAAGCCAGCCAAGCTGTTTTAAAACTAGTGATGGTTTTTCCTGAACCTGTGGTATGCCAAATATAACCTAATTTATTAGTTCCAAGTTCAAAATCTGTATGCTTCAAGGCCTCAATAACCTTGCGAGTGGCCTCAACTTGATAAGGACGCATGACTTTAAGCATCTCTTTTGTCTTGGTTCCGTCCAAAATCATAAATGACGTTGCCATTTGGTGTGCCATAGGGATAGAGAGAAAGCGCTGAGCAAACTCCTTCCATTGTCTAACAGTGCGATAGCGGCTAACGCCTTTGCTATCCTCTTCTTTGACTTGCCAATTAAAAGCAAAATCTTTATTGAAGCGCTCAGAAGGTGTATTCGCCATATATTTTACATTATTGGGAGTAATCCCTACTAAGATCTGAAGAGTTGAAAAAATATCGCCATACTGCTTTTCATCAATGTATTCTTTCATTTGGTTGAGAGCTGCATTTACATCAATGGTATCTTTCTTCTCTTCAATTTGAACAATAGGAAGTCCATTAATCAAAAGTGTTGTATCAAAGCGACGGTCTATTTTACCAGTAACAATAGCGGGACGTTTAATTTGATTGACTACTTGGTAAATCGTATCATCAGCAGCAACCGCATCCTGTTTAAAAACAGTTAAATAGACATGCTTCCCATCATCCAAATCAATCTCAATTTGGGATGTCCCATTCATACCATAAAGAAATTGCCCAGCTTGATAAGGCGTATGCAGATTTGAAATAATCTTCTTCACCTGTGCAAATTCTGTTGCAGTCATGGAGCGATGTTCTAAGGCTGACTGATTATGCTGCTCCAAAATCTCTTTAAAGTTCTGCCACAGAGCATCTGTCGTACGAATATCAGGACGATACTCCCACATTCTCTGTTGTGGCAAAAAATCAATCAGCTCTTCTGCCACATCATTTTCCCCCAGAACACGCCCTGTCGATAGATATTCAATCAATTCTTTTTCAAAAACCAATTCACGCATATCGGTCTCCCATCTTTTTATTTCTATAACTTATTGACTTCACTTCGCAATTTATTTTTAGTCCAACTCCTGCTATTTCTATGCAGCAGAAAAACCGAAAATTTTAATCATTCATGATGTCATTTAAATTTTCCTTATGCATAAAAAAACCGCCAACAACGTTGACGGCCAAGAATTAATTTAGGAAGACGGCTGGTCGGCGTACCCAGCATCTCAGATACCTTCTCAGGTGCGGCAGGAACCTTTTCTGCCCTCGACTTCCCTTTCTACTCTCATTCTACTATTCTTTGAATAACCTGTCAACTTTTTTCAATCGTCCACTATATAAACGTTGTTTTACTTTATACTCACTAACAGTATACATGGTTGGAATATAATAACAATCATTTTTTCTATCAACCTTTAAGGCTAATAAAATATTAGTATCATACCGTTTAATCAACTCCATACTTTCAGTCTTTTCCTTTGGATTAATGCCTACATAATCTGGCTTTGAAATAATTTCAGCAATCTTATCAAAATAAATGAGAACATCCTTATGGTTTTGTTTTACCAAATGTTTTTTCAATCCCTCTTCAAAGACTGCTACATCTGTGATAGAGCTGTCTAGGCCAACTAATTCTTTGAAGTAAGGTAAAATCTTACCAATAATTTTATATTTCATCTATAATCCCTTTCAACTTCTCCATCATCAGCAAATGTTCTTGACCTAATTTTCTCTTTTTAAGACTTTCCAGTCGCAGCTGATTAAGATAAAGCGAACCAAGCAATTCCTGTTTTTCAAAGTTGGGAAGCGGTGGTAATACAACTTCTTTCAAAACACTTATGGTTACTTTCCGCACTAAGCTTCCTTGTAAATTAAGCTCTATTTGTTTTTTTACTTTTCTACTTTCATTCAACAGATATAGGAGGTATTTCTTTGATATACTTTCCTGAGGCTCTATTTTGACAAAGTTTTGCGTAAATAAATAGTGATCGTGTTCTTTTGAAACAAGAGCCCCTTGCCCTGAAATCATACTATAAACTAAATCGCCTTCTGACAACAGCAAAACATTATCAAGTGTCCGAATTAGCTTATTATTTATTTTTTGATCGGTATTACTATATAGATCTGCTTCCAAATGCTCTTGGGAATAAAAATGATAGATAGGAGCTGATTTCTCTAAGGATTTTTTTATTCTTGTTTGAGGATTGCCTGCTTGCAAAGTTGTATGTTTTTTCATTTTGTAATTTCCCTGTTTTTACCATATAGATTGATTGTAATATAAGATAAAAGAAAAAGCAAGCAAAATCTGCTTGCTTTTTTGTAAAAAGTAAATAATTACATTTTTAATCAGTTAATTTAGCCAATTCCTCATTAAGCAATTTTTGAGCAACTTGCGGATTGGCTTGGCCTTTGGTGGCTTTCATGATTTGGCCAACCAGAGACTTGGCTGCATTTTTGTTGCCGCCTTTGTAGTCATTAAGCGCTTTTTCATTGTTGGCAAAGACTTCTTGGATGATTGGCAGGAGCTGTGCTGGATCAGAAATCTGAATGAGACCTGCTGATTTGACATATTCTTTAGCAGAGCCGCCATTTTTGGCCAAATGAAGGAAAACTTTCTTAGCTATTTTAGAAGAAATAGTGCCATCTGCTACTAATTGAAGCATTTCTGTCAAGTTTTCCGGTGTTAAGCCAATTTGGTCAATCGTTTGATTTTCAGCATTGAGATATTGTGCTACATCTCCTTGCAGCCAATTGGAAACGGTCTTAGCATCTGCCCCTTGTGCAAGAGCTGCTTCAAAGAAATCTGAAACAGCTTTTGAGCTGGTCAGCTGGGCAGCATCATAAGCTGATAGACCCAAGTCATTGACATACTTAGTCCGGCGTTCTTTTGGAAAGGCTGGCAGGCTTGAGCGAACCCGCTCAATCCAATCATCTTCAATTTCAAAGATTGGCAGGTCTGGTTCTGGGAAATAACGGTAATCTGCTGATCCTTCCTTGACACGCATTAGCAGTGTTTCGCCCGTTGCTTCATCATAACGGCGTGTTTCCTGCTGAATTTGACCGCCAGATCGAAGCACTTCTGCCTGGCGTTTTTCTTCATAGGCTAAACCGCGGCGAACAAAGTTGAAGGAGTTCAAATTTTTTAGCTCGGTCTTAACGCCAAATTCTTCCTGTCCATAAGGCCGGATAGAAATGTTGGCATCCACGCGCATAGAGCCCTCTTCCATCTTGACATCTGAAATACCTGTGTATTGGATAATTTCTTTAAGGGCTGTTAAATAAGCATAAGCTTCCTCTGGTGAGCGCATATCAGCTTCTGATACAATTTCGATCAAGGGCACCCCTTGACGGTTGAGGTCTACATAAGAATAGCCATCAGCACCGTGTGTGTTCTTCCCAGCATCTTCTTCCAAATGTGCCCGCTCAATGCGGATTTTCTTGGTGCTGCCGTCTTCTAATTCAATTTCAATCCAGCCATTGTAGCCGATAGGTTCATCAAATTGTGAAATTTGATAGGCCTTTGGATTATCAGGATAGAAATAGTTTTTGCGGTCAAAATGCATGCGCTGATGAATATCCATATTAAGAGCAAGTGCAGCCTTGATTCCATAATCAATAACCCCTTTATTCATGACAGGCAAAACACCGGGGAAAGACCAGTCAACGATATTAGTATTAGCATTTGGATCTTCTCCAAAATGTGCTGGTGCAGGTGAGAAAATTTTAGAATTTGTTTTTAATTCAACGTGGACTTCTAATCCGATGATCGTTTCAAAATTCATTAGTGGCCACCTCCAAAAATAACTGGCTGCTGTTTATGATAATCTGTACTTGCTTCAAAAGCTCCTGCTGCTTGATAGATGGTTTGTTCAGCAAAAGGTTTGCCAATCAGCTGCATACCAACAGGCAAGCCTTCCACAAAACCAGCAGGTATAGAAATTCCTGGCAGACCAGCTAAATTGACAGGAATGGTCAGGAGGTCAGCTAAATACATAGCGACAGGATCGTGATGCTGAGAATCCAAATCATAGGCAACGGTTGGAGCTGTTGGCCCTAAGATTAAATCATAGTCAGCGAAGACTTTCTTGAAGTCTTCCACGATAAGGGTCCGCACTTGGCCCGCTTTTTTGAAATAAGCATCGTAATAACCTGATGAAAGGCTGAAAGTCCCTAGCATGATCCGACGTTTCACTTCTTCACCAAAACCTTCACTGCGGGTATTTACATAGACATCTTCAAGATTTTCATAATCTTCAGTGCGATAGCCATAGCGAATCCCATCAAAACGCTGCAAGTTTGAAGACGCTTCTGATGAAGCAACAATATAGTAAACGGCAACGCCGTATTTACTGTGCGGCAGACTGACTTCCTCAACAATAGCCCCTAAACTTTCAAAATGCTTAGCAGCTTTTAAAATGGTTTCTTTAACCTTTTCATCAATACCTTGGCCCATGTATTCCTTAGGAAGGGCAATCTTCATTCCCTTGATATCTTTACCAATAAACTGGGTGAAGTCTGGCACTTCTTCTTGTGAAGAGGTTGAGTCCTTCTTATCATTTCCCGAAATAACATTGAGCAATTGCGCATTTTCTTTAACCGTTTGTGAAAAAGGCCCGATTTGATCCAAGGAAGAACCAAAAGCAATCAGCCCAAAACGTGATACACGGCCGTAAGTTGGCTTGATACCAACAATTCCATTGAAGGCAGCTGGCTGACGAATAGAACCGCCCGTATCAGAACCAAGTGACAGACGCACCTGACCTGCAGCAACTGCTGTCGCAGAACCGCCTGAGGAACCTCCGGCAACCTTTCCTTGATCCCAGGCATTTTTAGTCAGCTTGAAATAGGAATTTTCGGTAGATCCCCCCATGGCAAATTCATCCATATTAGTTTTACCTACGATAATCATATCTTTACCATAGAGTTTTTCAACAGAAGTGGCATCAAAAATGGGCTTATAGTTGTAAAGCATTTTTGATGCAGCTGTTGTTAAAATATCTTTTGTCGAAATATTATCTTTAACAGCCAAAGGGATACCAGACATAACATTGTCTGCATCAATGCCTTTTTGGTCAATGGCAGCAGCCTGTGCTAAGGCTTCTTCTTCTGTTACAGTAATAAAAGAACCGACTGTTTCTTCACGTTCTTTAATATCCTCTAAGGTCGCTTTGGTCAATTCAACCGCTGAAATATCTTTCTTAACAAGAAGATCATGCAAGTCATCAATCGTTTGATCATTAAAAGTCATTAGGCATCTCCTCCTTCATCAATGATAGCTGGCACTTTAATCAAACCGTCTTCATGCTCTGGGACATTTTTAAAAAGCTGTTTGCGATCCCAGCCAGGTACAGAGACATCTTCTCGCATATAGTTAAGATTGTCTGCTACATTTGATGTAAAAGGCAGGCCTTGCGTATCAACTTCATTTAGTAATTCTACCATGTCAACAATCTTGGTCAAAGTTGTTGCAAACTCTTTCGTTTCATCATCTGAGAATTTTAACTTAGAGAGGTTAGCCACATGGCGAACTTCTGCTTCAGAAATTTTCATTCTTATCTCCTTATTTTCTAGCCAATCACTGCTGTTTTCAAGCAATAAAGCCAAGCAGCTCTATCACCAAAACAAAATCTATTGATAGTTACCGTTTTATTTTATCACAAATTCAGCTGCTTAGTCACGTAAGTCCAAGCGCAAATCTGCCAGCTGTTGATCTGAAACTGAGCTTGGGCTCTCAAGCATAGCATCAGCTCCCTGACCGTTTTTTGGAAAGGCAATCACTTCACGGATATTTTCTTCTCCTGCTAAAATCATCACCAAACGATCCAGTCCTAAGGCTAATCCTCCATGAGGAGGGAAACCATATTCCAAAGCTTCTAAAAAGAAACCAAAATCCCGTTCATAATCTTCTTTCTTCATACCAAGCAGCTCAAACATAGTCTCTTGAGTGCTGCGCTCATGAATACGAAGACTGCCGCCGCCGATTTCATAACCATTTAAAACAATATCATAAGCACGGCTCATCATCTTTTCAGGATTCTCTTTCCAATCACTGCCATCCTCAAAAGCTCCTTGGGTAAAAGGATGGTGCATGGCTTGATAGCGGCCTAGATCGTCATTCCATTCTAGAAGCGGCCAATCAACCACCCAAAGGAAATTCAGCTTGCTGTCATCAATCAAATCCAAATCTTTAGCTAATCTGACACGAAGAGCGCCCAAAGCTTCTTGAACACGTTTGAGCGAACCTGTGACAAAGAAGATGACATCTCCATCTTCAGCTTCGAATCGGTCTAATAATTCAGCATTATGATCCTTAAAGGTTGATTTCAAAGAACCTGTCACTTGACCGTCTGCTATCGTTGCGGTTGCAAAGCCAGCAACACCAAAGTCCATGACCAATTGCTTCAGCGCAGCCATTTGACGGTTAGTAAAAGCCTTACCAGCATTCTTAGCACAGATTCCCATAACCGCACCGTTATCTTTTTTCAGCCCTTTTTGCAAGAAGAGGGAGGAATTGCCTCGCGAAAGCTCTGTTAAGTCCTTGAGTTCCATAGCAAAACGCGTATCGGGCTTATCAGAACCAAAACGGCGCATCGCTTGTTCATAAGATATGATAGGAAAATCTTCTGTCAGTTCAACCCCTCTGCTAGCTTTAACAACGGCCTTAAGCATACCTTCAACAAGATTGCGGACATCTTCTTCACTGACAAAACTCATTTCCAAGTCAACCTGAGTAAACTCTGGCTGGCGATCACCCCGTAAGTCCTCATCACGAAAACAACGGACAATTTGATAATAGCGCTCAAGGCCAGCCCCCATCAGGAGCTGCTTTAGCATCTGCGGACTTTGCGGCAGAGCATAGAATTGATTTTTAAAGACCCGTGAGGGTACTAAGAAATCACGCGCTCCTTCTGGTGTTGACTTGGTTAAATAAGGTGTTTCAACGTCAATGAAATCAGCTTGATTGAGATAATCACGAATCGTTTTTGTGACCTGATGGCGCAGCTTTAAATTAGCAGTCATCTTCTCACGCCGCAAATCCAAATAACGGTATTTCTGCCGGATTTCCTCACCAGCATGCGCATGATTATCCAATTCGAAAGGCAAGGTTTTGCTGCTGGCTATGACTTCAATTTTTTCTGCCCGCAATTCTACTTGGCCTGATTTAAGATGTGGATTAACAAAGCGTTCATCACGCGCTACAATCTCACCAGTCACTGCTAAAATACTTTCTTTATGCAGATCATGGAGCTTATCAAAGTCAGCAATATCGCTATTGACAAAAACCTGCAAGAGCCCTTCACGGTCTCGAAGCTCAATAAAAGCCAATTTCCCATGATTTCTGATATTGGCCACCCAGCCCTTGGCTGTTACTTTTTGACCAACTTGTTCTAATCCGTAATTTCCAATAAATCGTTCTTTCATGCTATCCTCTTTTTCGTAAAAATAAAAAGCACCAGCTTCATCTAAACAGACGAAGACCGTGGTGCCACTGTTGTTTGTCATTAATCAAATCATTAATAACCTCTCGATTCGTAACGTGAATAAGGCGCCTATGTTTTTAAGATAGGAGATTAAAGTATGTTCTTCAGTATCTCTTGACTTGGCATCACTCACAGCAACAGATGCTCTCTGGACAAGTCGCAAGGCTTACTCTACTTCTCTTCATATTAACTTTTATTTGTTGATTATTCTATTATAGTTGCACCAAGCACATTTTGCAAGTGGTTTAGCGCAAATTGATGATTTTCTTGACTCAGGGAAGCTACTGCGGACTGAATCACTTCAATTTGATAACCGAGATTATAGGCATCAATGGCCGTATGCAAAACGCAAATATCTGTTAAAACTCCCGTTAAGACAAGAGTATCAATACGGCGTTCCCGCAGCCGAATATCCAAATCCGTTCCTGAAAAGGCAGAATAATGACGCTTATCTATCCAAAAGACCCGATGGTCATCTCTATACTTCTGGTAAAAATCAGCCAAAGGTCCATACAAGTTACGCCCGCTGGTTCCCTTGATATTATGCGGCGGAAAGAGCTTAGTCTCAGGATGAAAAGTATCACCCTCATCATGCCCGTCAATAGCAAAGAAAATATAATCTCCATTGTTGTAAGCTTTTTGTACCGCTTGGGCAATCGTTTCTGAGATAGCCTGAGCTGGCTTTCCTGCTGTTAACTTGCCATCATCCGCAACAAAATCATAGGTATAATCAATTGAAATCAGTGCCTTTGCCATATTAGCTGTAATCCTTCAGTTTTTCGAAAATCCCTTCATTGATAACTCTTAGGTAAGTTCCTTTCATGCCTAGTGAACGGCTTTCAATAATTCCGGCACTTTCCAGTTTGCGAAGAGCATTAACTATAACACTGCGTGTAATACCGATACGATCTGCAATAACAGAAGCTGTCAAGCGTCCTTCATTGCCATCTAGTTCACTTAAAATAGCCGCAACAGCCTTCATCTCTGAATAGGAAAGTGTGTTAATAGCCATATTAATAGCTGTTTGTTTACGGATGGTCTCTTCAAGATTTTCCGTCTGCAGATTAAGGAGCTGGATCCCTACCACGGTTGAAGCAATTTCAATTAAAATAAGATCATCATCATTAAATTCTTTGTCATTACGCCAGATAATTAAAGAACCAAGACGCATTCCGCCTCCATATATTGGAGCAATTGTTGTTAAACCATCTGGATAGATATCTTTTGATTCTACAGGAAAAATAGTGAGTTCATTTTCTACTGATAAATTGGCTTCCGTATCATAAATACGGCTGGCTGATTTAACATATTCATCTGGCAGCTTCTTGGCCTGGAAAAATTCTTCTACACGGTCTGTATTGGTTTTATACTTCATTGCATAACCAAGGAGATTACCGCTGCCATCAATAATACAGGCATTGCAGTCAATAATATTAGCTAGCTGTGCTGCCATGGTATTATAGGGCAAATCATTTTGGAGGCTCTCAACTGATTTTTGCAAAATCGAAGTAATACGACGTGTTTTCGATAATAAATTAGCCATAATTCACTCTTTCTTTGATAGTCAAAACTATTATATCAAAGCTTTTTTTAGAATGCAAATAATTGTCAGAAAATTCCCTAATATTCGAAATTTTTTGAAAAACCCTACTTTTGGTATTGGCGTAAAAACCGAGTCATCTTTTCCTGAATTTCTGAAAGTTCTTCAACACTTGGCAAATAAACAATGCGAAAATGGTCCGGCTCTATCCAGTTAAATCCCCGTCCATGTACTAGGAGAATTTTTTCCTGCTTTAGAAAGTCAAGAACAAACTGTTCATCATCATCTATCTGATATATTTCTCTGTCAATTTTAGGAAAAATATACAAACCTGCTTTTGGCTTTACTGCTGAGATCCCAGGGATTTCATTAATGGCTTTATAAATGAAATTGCGCTGTTCATATATGCGGCCGCCCGGCAAAAGAAGTTTATCAATAGACTGCACACCGCCTAATGAAGTCTGGATCACTTGCTGAGCAAGTACGTTGGAGCAAAGTCTCATATTAGACAGCATATTTAAGCCTTCAATATAGTCCTTCACATGCTTTTTAGGGCCTGAAAGAACCATCCAGCCTACTCGAAAGCCTGCTACACGGTGCGATTTTGATAGACCATTCATGGAAACACAAAATAAATCCGGTGCAAGACTGGCAATGGCGATATGCTCTTCTCCATCCATAACCAAACGATCGTAAATTTCATCTGCAAAAATAATCAAGTCATTCTGACGCGCTACTTCAACAATCGCCTCTAAAACTTCTTTGGGATAAAGAGCCCCTGTTGGATTATTAGGATTAATAATAACAATAGCTTTAGTGTTAGATGTTATTTTTGATTTGATGTCGTTGATATCTGGATACCAGTCAGCTTTTTCATCACAAATATAATGGACAGCATTGCCGCCTGCAAGACTGATTGAAGCTGTCCAAAGCGGGTAGTCAGGCGTCGGTACAAGGACTTCATCGCCATTATCTAAAAGACCCTGCATAGACATGGTAATCATTTCTGATACACCATTGCCAATATAAATATCATCCACATCAACATCAGGAATATTCTTTAATTGGCAGTACTGCATAATCGCCTTACGAGCAGAAAAAATCCCTTTGGAGTCTGAATAACCTTCACTCTCACGGGCATTCATGATTAAATCACGAATAACCTCGTCCGGCGCTGTCAAACCAAATGCAGCAGGATTCCCTGTATTAAGACGTAGAATTTGTTCACCATTTGCAATCATACGATTTGCTTCTTCTAGTACCGGTCCGCGAATATCATAGGCAACATGATCCAGCTTGACTGATTTTTTAAATTCTTTCATGATTTTACCTCATTGATCCTTGGTTAATCGTGTCATTATTGTAGCTTATTTTGGCTAAAAGCGCAACGAGACAGCAGTATTTTTGATAAATCCTTTACAACTTTTTTCAATGTTGTTTTCTAAAAGAAGTTATGCCATAATATAGTTACCCTAAATTATTTATAAGTTAACTAATGGAGTTTATCTAATGAAAACAAAGACAGTCGCTTCTATGGCAATGATGATTGCTGTCATTATAGTCCTCGGTTTTATTCCTCCTATTCCCTTAGGTATTATACCTGTTCCGATTATCCTGCAAAATATGGGGATTATGCTAGCTGGTGCTCTTTTAGGCGCCAAGCGCGGTTTTTTAGCTGTCCTTATCTTTTTATTTTTAGCAGCCTTAGGACTGCCTGTTCTTAGCGGGGGACATGGCAATATAGCCGTGTTTATGGGGCCTTCAGCTGGTTACTTATTTGCTTATCCATTTGCTGCTGGCTTAATTGGATTTGTAACAGAAAAAACTGGAAATCGTCGTTTTGTTGTTGATTATTTGCTGATTTGGTTGATTGGAGTCTTATTTATTGATAGCTTAGGAGCCCTTGGCTTAAGTATCCAGTCTCATATGCCTCTAGATAAAGCTTTTTGGGCCAACCTTGTTTTCATTCCTGGAGACAGTTTAAAAGTTTTAATGGTAACCCTTCTTTACAGGAGATTCAAAACAGCATAGCTGTGTTACCTATAATATAAAGAAGAATTTTACTTTTTATCTGAAAAAGTTTACAATAGAGTCAGAAAATAAAACGGAGGAAAGGTTATGTCTACTTACAAAAATATCCTTGTTGCTATTGATGGTTCTTATGAATCCGAATTAGCTTTTGAGAAAGGCGTTAGCGTTGCTCTTAGAAACGATGCTAAGCTGCTTTTAGCACATGTGGTTGATACAAGAGCCCTGCAAAGCGTAGCTACCTTTGATGCCTATATTTATGAAAAATTAGAAAAAGAAGCACACAGTGTCTTGGATGATTACGAAAAGCAAGCCCGTGAAAAGGGGATAACCAAGCTTCAGCAGATTATTGAATTTGGCAACCCAAAAACATTACTGGCTACCGAAATACCTGATCGGGAAAAGGTCGATCTTATTATGCTGGGTGCAACAGGACTTAATGCCTTTGAACGGCTGCTTATCGGATCATCTTCTGAATATATTCTCCGTCATGCTAAAGTTGATCTGCTCGTTGTACGCGATCCTGAAAAAACTTTATAACCTTTCATTCAAAGCTAGAAGCTCTTTCTAATTTGACCTAAAAATGACTTTGCATCTTGTAAAGTCATATCCTAAACTAAAAAATATCAGATGAACACTGAACTTCCTCCCAATCGTTAGATTTTATATCTAACTTTTAGGGAACAGCTCACATAAACATCTGATATTTTTTTAATGCTCTTTGCAAATCTCTTCAAGGCAGGTCAGCTTCGCCTATTCATTGTTGATGGCGTCAGTATTAGCTTTAAGAGGCTGAGATAAAAGTTCCCAGCCCCATGCATTTTTGTCGTTTTACTTGCAGCATGCAGTGCTTGCTTAGATAGCTGAAAAATCGAATTGACTTGAATGATTGATATCTGTCCTACTCTTTTGTCTGCGGTTTACTGCCTTGTTTACTCTGTCATTTTCATTGTGTCTAAACTGGCATGTTTTACTTACTGCTTTAGTGATTTTTGGATTTGGCGATCAAGTTCGTGTTTGATAGCTGGCTCTGGTGCAAAGCGTTCCTCCCAATCATCTGGCTTTAATATCTTATGTGTCACAGGATCAAAATGGGCTTTGCCATCTGGAAATATTTTTCCCATATTAGCTTCATGAACGGTATCAAAAAAGGGTTTAGGATCAACTCCCATTAAAACAAAAGAGCCATAGGTCAAATAAAGAAGATCTATTAGAGCATCAACTTGCCCAACTAAAGGAGTTTCAGGGTGTTTTTTTGAAGATACTTTATCTGCTGCTTTATCAATAGCCTTATGAAGATCTGCAATAGTTTGGGTAAAGGTTTCAGAATCACTGCTGCTTGCTGCATATAAGAACTCAACAATTTCCTCTACCTTAAAATCTGCTCTATGACTGCCTTCAAGGACATCATAACTGCGAGGGGTTTCACAGGTTTTACCATCCATTAAGAGATGAAAGTCCTTAACTTTATTAAAATTGTCATCCGAGCTTAAAAAGACCTGCGCCGATGGCTGATGAATGACACCAAAATGAGAGAGAGCTTTTGAAATGCCATCATCATTATTGCTGGCAGTTGTGTAAGCAGCCGCTTCTTTTACGCTTTCTGTTGCATTTCCCATAGCAATTCCTAAACCGACACCTGAAAGCATTTCAAGGTCATTGTCAGAATCTCCAAAAGCCATCACCTCTGACAATTCAATATCAAAGGCAGCTGCAATGCGTTTAATCCCTTGCAATTTAGACATCCCTCTTGAAATCAAATCAATGGAATAAGGACTGCTGTGGGTAACTGTCAAGTGGGGAAACTGCTGAACAATTTCACGGCTTTCACTTTGTGTAGCCACTAAAACAATTTGAAAAACCGGCTGACGCATAATCGTCATTAAATGACTCCGGTTTTGGGGCTTAATACGACGGATAATATTTTTAAAACTGCGCTCTATCGTTTTTGCTATTTTTTTAGAAACAAAGCGGCTAAACCACTGTCCAAACCGGCTTGTTCCCATATTAATAAAATGCGATCCTACCAAACCAGAAGCTGTGCCAAGTGAAATCTCCCGCCGATGTTCCCCAGCATACTTAATAACACGGTAAATGGTTGATTTAGGTATTTGATTTTGATATAAAATACGGTCGCGCGTAAAAATATACTGACCATTGTAAGTAATAGCAAAATCAAGCCCTAAATTTTCCATAAAAGGTTCGACAAAAGCAGGTCCTCTTCCAGTCGCAACACCAATCAGAATTCCCTGCTTTTTCATATTTTTAATTGCTTTTTGCGTTGATTTCGGAACAGTTTTACGGTCATTTAAAAGCGTTCCGTCAATATCAAAAAAAACTGCTTCGATGGCCACAGTATCGCCCTTTCATATCTCTTTAATTATGTTAAAATATAGTATATCACAATTTGAAAGAATTTTAAAAACCATGAAAAAGATCCTTGTTTTGCACACTGGCGGAACTATTTCTATGCAAGCTGATGATAACGGCCAGGTTATCCCAAACAGCTACAATCCAATGAATCAAGTCGGTATTGGACTTGATCAGATTGAAATTGAATCTATTGATTTTTTAAACCTCCCCAGTCCTCAGATCACAGTTGACCATATGCTTTTACTGGCACAGAAAATCAGAGAGACAGCCGGACTGTACGACGGAGTCGTTATCACGCATGGGACAGATACTCTGGAAGAAACTGCTTATTTCCTTGATACTATGACACTGCCTCACATTCCTATCATTTTGACAGGAGCTATGCGCTCTTCCAATGAATTAGGAAGTGATGGCATTTATAATTATCTAACCGCTCTTCGAGTTGCTGGCCATGAAAAAGCAGCTGAAAAAGGGGTCCTTGTCGTTATGAATGATGAAATACATGCCGCTAAATACGTTACTAAAACGCATACTAGTAACTTAGCTACTTTTCAGACGCCTACACACGGACCTCTTGGTATCATCATGAAGCGTGACATTCTCTTTTTTCAAACAGCCGAGCCCAGACGGCGCTTTCGTCTGGAATCTATAAAAGGAACTGTCCCTATTATTAAAGCTTATGCTGGAATGGGAGACTGGCTGTTTAGCAGCCTAAATAAGACAACTATTGACGGGCTTATTATTGAAGCTTTTGGTGCTGGCAATCTCCCGCCAGAAGCCGCTAAAAGTATAGCTAAACTTATTCAAGAAGGTATTCCCGTAGCACTGGTTTCACGCTGCTTTAATGGTATAGCAGAACCTATTTATGCCTATGAGGGCGGCGGTGTCAATCTTTATGAAGCTGGTGTTATGTTTGTCAAGGAAGTCAATGCCCCTAAGGCCAGACTTAAACTTCTCATTGCTCTAAATGCCGGACTTAAAGGTCAAGAGCTAAAAGAATATATAGAAGGCTAATACTCTTCGAAAATCTCTTCAAACTAGGTCAGCGTCACCTTGCCCTAGCTTAGCACTGCTTGCAGCTAGCTTCTTCATTTGCTTTTTGATTTTCATTGCGTATGAAGATAAAAATGAGAAGTTAGGCATCAGCAGTTAGACTTAGAGCTTTGTCCGTTCCAATGGCAATAAGACAAACTAATTAGACATCAAAAATCCCACTTTATCTTGTGGGATTTTTGCTATTTTAAGATCAGCATTATTTTTGCCACTGATTATTGATAACTGGCTGACCATAATTTAGAAATGGCTTGCCTTTTTTAAAATTTTTCTTATAATTTACGTTAATTTTTATGGTCATAACCTGTTCCTCGCTTTCTTTTAATGATGTTATTCTAAAAGCAACAACTTAAAAAAAGCTTAGAAAAAGCTAATACAAACCTTAATCTAAAATCTCTTTTTGCTTAAGATTTTGCACAAGCGCATTCCATCGTTTATCCTTGCGCCAATCTTTATCGGTCACAATCTGGGCAGCAACTTTTCTTGCCTCTTCTAAAATGGGATAGTCTTCTACGATATCAGCAACCTGAAATTCAGGAATACCAGATTGGCGGATACCAAAGATTTCTCCTGATCCGCGCATTTTTAAATCTTCTTCGGCCAAAAGAAATCCATCAGTGGTTTTTGTCATAATCTGCATTCGTTTTTTTCCAGCATTCGTCTTAGGATTAGCAACTAAAATAGCATAAGACTGCTTATCGCCGCGCCCTACACGCCCACGCAGCTGATGCAGCTGACTAAGACCAAAACGATCAGCATCCATAATAATCATGATCGTCGCATTGGGGACATTGACACCAACTTCAATGACAGTCGTAGAAACTAAAATATCAATCTTTCCTTTTTTAAAAGCCTGCATAATAGCCTCTTTTTCCTCATTTTCCATACGGCCATGCATCAAGGCAACATGAGCAGAAGCAGCAAAGTAAGCTTTAATCTCTTCCTCTAAGGCAACAGCATTTTTTAAATCTAAAGTTTCAGATTCTTCAATTAAAGGAGAAATAATGTAAATCTGAGCCTTTTGCTTTACTTGCTGACTAAGCCAAGAAAAAACCCTGTCCAACTGTTCATGTTTTACCCAACGTGTGATAATGGGCTTACGTCCCGCTGGCAGCTCATCAATAACAGAAACATCCATTTCTCCAAAGGCAGTGATGGCCAAAGTTCTAGGAATCGGAGTAGCTGACATCATAAGGACATCAGGATTTTCACCTTTTTCTCTAAAAAGCTGTCTTTGTTTTACACCAAATCGATGCTGTTCATCTGTAATAACTAAACCTAATTTATGATAATTAACGCTTTCTTGAATCAAGGCATGCGTGCCAACAATCATATCCACAGAACCATCAGCAATAGCAGACAAAGCTGCTTGTTTGACAGCAGCTTTCATCCCAGAAGTTAAAAGGGAAATTGAAAGTTCAGGAAATAAGGCTCTCAAACTATCATAGTGCTGTTCAGCTAAGATTTCTGTTGGTACCATCAGAGCTGCTTGCAGCCCCCCAGTATAGGCCGCATACATGGCCAGGCTGGCTATAATCGTCTTGCCAGATCCTACATCACCTTGTAAAAGCCGGTTCATATGAGCTCCTGATTGCATATCACTCAATATATCGTCTAAACTCTGCTGCTGCGCATTGGTCAGCGAGAAGGACAGAGACTGAATTTTCTCTGTGACTTTAGACTTTTGATAAGAAATAGCCAAACCATTAGTTTGAGACCTATTCTCAGCTCTTAGTATTTGCAAATGCATTTGAAAATAAAAAAGCTCTTCAAATTTAATCCGGCGCAAAGCCTGCTGATATTCTGCCAAATCTTTAGGAAAATGCATCGCTCTTGCTGCTGTTTGTCTATCTAACAAATGATATTTTTCCAGTAGTATGCCTGGCAGGTTTTCTGGCAATTCCCTAATATAGCCTGCATCAAAGGCTGATTTTATGGCCTTAATCACAGCAGACTGAGAAATACCCTGGGCTACATGATAAACAGGCTGCATGTCAGCTTCTGCCTGAATTAAGATTTTTATTCCCACCATAGAAGACTTAGCCTGATCCCATTTTCCAAAAATCGCCATTTCCTTTCCCAGCTCAATCTTATCTTTTAAATAAGGCTGATTAAAAAAAGAAATAGCAATGACTGCTTCTCCTTGTTTTAATTTAAAAGAAAGGCGATTCCGCTTAAATCCATAGTAGTGAACATTAGCTGGCGTTACAACAGTACCTGTAATAACAGCCTTTTCACCATCTAGCAAATCAAAAATAGATTTTACCTTAAAGTCTTCATAACGAAAAGGATAGTAAAGCACCAAGTCTTCAATCGTATAAATCCCTAACTTGTGAAATTTTTCAGCTGATTTAGGCCCTAAACCTTTAAGTTGCGCTAGGGGAGCTTGCAAATTCATAAGGACACCTCTAATACTTTTTTATGGCAACAAAAAACGAGCTACATTAGAAAAAGAAAACTAGAGTTCTGACTGTTTTTCATCTGTATACTAGCATTGGCAATATTCTTTTTCACCACTAAAATGGTTATTATCGCTATTATTTATATTTTCTTGGAATACGATCACTCAAGAGACAAAGCACCTCATAATTGATGGTTTCACGCTTTTGCGCAATATCAGTTGCTGAGATGCTGAGACTTCCATCATCACCAATCAAGGTTACCTCAGTACCTAAAGGATAAGCTTTAGGCAGACGAATGGTTATCTGATCCATAGATATACGTCCGACAATTTGACAATACTGTCCATCCACCAAAACATAAAAGTCCTGCAAAGCTCTAGTCCAGCCATCCGCATAACCTATGGGAACCGTTCCGATAAACTCTGCTTGCTTGGCCCTATAAGTTGCCCCATAGCCGATGGTATCACCTGCCTGCACTTCTTTTACCTGAACAAGCATTGACTTTAGCTCTAGAGCAGGCTTAAGCTCATAAGGCAGTTTTAAGGTCTTACCACTGGGGTTTAGACCGTACATCACAATTCCTAAGCGTACAGCATTCATAACAGTATCACTATGCCAAATACTAGTCGCCGAATTAGAAGCATGTATCAGCTGAGGTTTATAGCTTAAGTGAGTCACAATAGCGTTAAATTTTTCCAATTGCTGATTAAACTTAGTGGCAGAAGCTTCATCTGCTGTTGCAAAATGTGTAAAAATGCCATCAACACAAGCACCTGCTTTTTGCAGACCTGCAATAAGCTCATCAGCTTCCTTACTGCTTCTGACACCGATCCTTCCCATACCAGAATCCACTTTAATATGTACTGAAAGGCCATTTAAATCAATCTTTTTTGCCTGTACCCTATCCAGCCATTCTAAGTCAGCAACTGTAACAGTAATGTCTTTTTTATTTGCCAAGGCAACTTCCTCAGGGAGAAGCACTCCTAAAATAAGAATAAAATCTTCTAGCCCTGCCCGGCGCAGTTCTAAAGCCTCATCCAGATTTGATACGCAAAAGCCATCAACCTGCTGCTGAACCGCTTTGGCAACCTGTACAGCTCCATGGCCATAAGCATTTGCTTTGACAACTGCAAAAATTTTAGCATCTTGTTTAATATGCCTTTGAACCTGTTTTATATTAAAGGTGATATTTTCTAGATGAATAAGCGCAGCCGTTGGACGATGAGGGCTTGCTATCATAATTTTTCCTCCAAAATAACACTTGCCTCCACAAAATCTCCCGAATGAGATATGCTGACAAAAATATTCCCTTCAAAAGGAGAACAAGTAAAAACAGGGGCTCCCTTGGAATTAGATAAAATTTCTAAATCTAAAAAACGTAATTTACCAATACCGCTTCCATAAGCTTTGGCAAAAGCCTCCTTAGCAGCCCATCGGCCGGCCAGATACTCTAGCTGACGTTTGGCTTTTAACTGTGAAAAGATTGCGAATTCTCTTTTTGTTAAGACCTTCTGCGCAAAACGGCTGTTTCTTTCAAATGCTCTTTGAACAGCACTGATAGTCTGGAGATCTATTCCATGTCCTATTATCATATCATCTTTCTAAAGAACCTTGAGCCTTCAATTGTTTAATAAATAGACTGCTGCAGCGATTGTATCCCCCAGTAAATGTCACTGCTTTCTAATTAGTCTTATACTTTTAGCAGCATTCTGTTGTCTGTCTAGGTTATTTTAAAGCCTCATAAATTTCATGAATGAGCTTTTCTGTATTATCCCAGCCAAGGCAAGGGTCTGTAATGGATTTGCCAAAAATTTCTGGTTCATCTTGCCGGCCATCTTCCAAATAAGACTCAATCATAAAACCGCGAACATATTGGTTAATTTTATCATTCCAATCACGGTTAATCAGACTATGACGGACAATTCTGACTTGCTCTAAGTAATTTTTACCGGAATTATCATGATTAGTATCAATGACAATAAAAGGATACTTCAATTGCATCTTCTCATACTGTGCAATCAGTTTCAAAAGAATATCATAATAATAATTCGGCTCATATTCACCATGTTCCGTACTGGCACCGCGAAGAATGACATGCGCCATAGGATTTCCGTCTGTTTCAACCTCAGCACTGTTATAAATAAAATTTTGCTGGTTTTGTGCAGCATGAATGGCATTTAGCATGACCTTAAGATTACCAGAAGTTGGATTTTTCATACCAACCGGTGCATCAATACCTGAAGCTACAAAGCGATGTTCCTGGTCTTCAACCGAGCGAGCTCCTACCGCATGATAAGACACCAAGTCATCTATCAAAACCAAGTTAGAAGGATATAACATCTCATCTGCTGTTGTCAAACCTGTTTCTGTGATGACACGATAATGGAGGTTGCGAACAGCATGAATCCCATTAATCAAATCTGGCAGCTGTGATGTATTAGGCTGATGAATTAAACCTTTATAGCCATCTCCGTTTGTTCGTGGCTTAGCAGTGTAAACACGCATAACAATAAAGATATGCTCTTTGATTTCTTCTTGTAATTTTGCTAAACGTCTGGCATACTCCAATACGGCCTCTTCATTATCTGATGAACAAGGACCGATTACCAAAAGGATACGGTCGTCTTCACCTTTAATAATTTTCGATAATTCAGCATCACGTGCTTTTTTATGGGCCAAGTGCTGACCAGTTAAACGAGTATTTTCTTTTATTTCTGTGATATCAATGGCTGTACTTTTTTGATGAATTCCCATTTTATTTTCCTAAAGTCTCATAAATTTCATGAATAAGCTTTTCTGTATTATCCCAGCCAAGGCAAGGATCTGTGATAGATTTGCCGAAAACTTCCGGTTCATTTTGCCGGCCATCTTCCAAATAAGATTCAATCATAAAGCCTCGAACTGCTTGGTGAATTCTATCATTCCAGTCGCGGTTTATTAACGTTTGACGAACAATACGCACCTGCTCCAAGTAATTTTTACCAGAGTTATCATGATTGGTATCCACAACAATAAAAGGATATTTCAAGCCCATTTCCTCATACTGATCAATGGTGTCAATAATATTATCATAATAATAGTTAGGAATGTTTTTGCCGTATTCATTCACAGCTCCGCGCAAAATAACATGAGCCAGCGGATTTCCGCTCGTTTCAACTTCTTCACCGTTGAAAAGGAAAGATTGCTTATTTTGAGCAGCATAAATACCGTTAAACATGATATTAAGATTGCCAGAGGTCGGATTTTTCATACCAGTAGGGACATCAATTCCTGAGGCTACAAAACGGTGCTGCTGATCTTCAACAGAGCGAGCTCCAATTGCAATGTAAGAAACTAAATCATCCACCAAGGGTAAATTTTCAGGATAGAGCATTTCATCTGCCGTTGTAATACCTGTTTCGGTAATAACACGATAATGCAGATTGCGCACCGCTTTAATGCCATTGATTAAACTTGGAGCTGCTTCTGTATCTGGCTGATGCATCATCCCTTTGTAGCCATCTCCATTCGTACGTGGTTTAGCCGTATAAACACGCATAACCATAAAAATACGATCCTGAACTTCTTTTTGCAATTTAGCCAAGCGATGAGCATACTCTAGTACAGCCTCTTCATTATCTGATGAACAAGGCCCAATGACTAAAAGCAAACGATCATCTTCTCCTTTTATAATAGCTTCTAATTCACGGTCTCTTGCTTCTTTTTTTGCTAAAGAATTCCCCGTTAATTTGGATAGATGACGGACTTCTTCAATATTAATTTTTTTACTAACTGCTTTAAAAGACATTTTTTATCCTAACTAATTAACTTAAAACTGTTTGCGGCCATGACAATTTTTGAATTTTTTACCTGAACCGCAAGGGCATTTATCATTACGACCAACACCCTTAAATATAGAATCCTGTTCAGAATCTGCTGCTCTTGAGCGAGCTGCAATATTCTTTTCAGCTGTCGTTGTTGCATGTTCAGCTTCTTTTTCGCGCTCTTGTTCATGAATTTGTGCTTTCATCATTGTTCGTGTGACATCAAATTCAATCGCTCCAATCATATCTTGGAACATTCGGAAACCTTCTGACTGATATTCAACAATAGGATTATTTTGCGCATAGCCGCGTAAGCCAACTGAGCTGCGCAGCTGATCCAGTGCATCAATATGATCCGTCCATTTATTATCCACAACCATAAGAATAAGTACTTTTTGGAATTCCCAAACCGCTTCTTCATTATGCAGTTTCTCAATTTGACGATCATAATTTTTCATAGCTGCATCATACAAAAAATCTTTAATATCATCATATTTCAGATCTTCAATATCATGCATGCTGATGGAATCTTCAGGCAATAGGTTTGTTTTAGCAAAATTAAGAATAGCCTCAAGACTCTCTTCACGATTCAACTGACTGTGCGAATCCACTGTACGGTTGATCGTTCGTTTAATCATTGCTTTAATCTCAGGACCAAGATCACGCTCAGCAGTAATGACATCATAGCGTTCAGCATATATGATTTCACGCTGCTCCCGCATAACATCATCATATTGCAAGACCTGCTTACGCGTATCATAATTATTTCCTTCAACGCGTCTTTGTGCAGATTCCACCTGATTGGTCAGCATCCGTGATCTAATGACAACATCGTTGTCTTCCTCAATAAAGCGATCCAGAAAAGCTTTAATACGCTCAGAACCAAAGCGTCTCATAAGTTCGTCTTCAAGGGAAAGATAGAACTGTGATTCTCCTGGGTCTCCTTGACGGCCAGAACGTCCCCGAAGCTGATTGTCAATACGGCGGCTTTCATGACGCTCAGTACCAATCACACAAAGACCGCCGAGGTCACGCACGCCTTCACCGAGTTTAATATCCGTTCCACGGCCTGCCATATTGGTCGCAATCGTTACAGCACCGCGTTGGCCCGCATTCATGATAATCTGTGCTTCTTTAAAATGGTTCTTGGCATTCAATACTTCATGAGGAACATCTGACTGCACAAGCATCTTAGAGATTAAATCAGATGTTTCAACCGCAACTGTACCAACCAAGACAGGCTGTCCTTTTTCATGACGTTCTTTAACATCAGCAACGACGGCTTTAAACTTAGATTCCAAAGTTGGGTAAAGCAAATCCTGATGGTCAATACGTGCTACTGGACGGTTGGTTGGAATTGGAATAATACGCATATTATAAATTTCACGAAATTCTTCCTCTTCGGTCTTAGCCGTACCTGTCATTCCCGCTAGTTTTTTATACATACGGAACATATTTTGATAAGTTATTGAAGCACTTGTTTTGGATTCATCTTGAATAGGAACGCCTTCTTTAGCCTCAATAGCCTGATGAAGACCATCAGAAAAACGACGTCCTTCCATTGTCCGTCCTGTAAATTGGTCAACAATTAAAATTTCCTGTTCCTGACTGACAACATAGTCAATATCAAGCAGCATAATATAATTAGCCCGAAGCGCATTGTCTATATAGTGCGTCAAGGCAACGTTATCAATATCATAAAGATTGTCTAAACGAAAGTACTCTTCGGCCTTATCAATACCCGAGTCTTTAAGTCCTATCGTTTTAGTCGGTGTATCAATAGCGTAATCATCTTCAGATAAAGTTTTAACAAAACTGTCTGCACGGTGATAAAGCTGACTCGTTTCATTGCTGACTGGACCAGAAACAATTAGCGGAGTTCTTGCTTCATCAATCAAAACAGAATCCACTTCATCTACAAGTGCAAAATTCAGCGGCCGCTGAACCATGTTTTCCTTGCGGACAACCATATTATCACGAAGGTAGTCAAAACCAATCTCAGCATTGGTTGAATAAGTGATATCGCAGTCATAAGCTTCACGTTTTTCACTAGACGACTTAGCAGCTAAATTGATACCGACAGAAAGCCCAAGCCATGAGTATAATTCGCCCATCTCAGTAGCATCGCGTGTTGCCAAATATTCGTTGACCGTTACAACATGAACTCCCTCACCTGACAAAGCATTAAGATAAACTGGCATAGTTGCTGTCAGTGTTTTACCTTCTCCTGTACGCATTTCTGGGACATCTCCATGGTGGAGAACAACCCCTCCCATAATCTGAACGCGGTAAGGATAAAGCCCAAGAACACGTTTTGAAGCCTCACGGACGACTGCAAAAGCTTCCGGCAGCAAATCATCTAAAGTCTCACCGTCTTGGTAGCGTTTCTTAAATTCCTCAGTCTTAGCTTGGAGTTCTTCATCTGAAAGAGACTCCATCTCATCTGCATAACTTTCAACTTTCTTTGCTATTTTTGTTAATTTTCTTACTTCACCTTTATCGTTTTCAACGATAGCACGTAAAATATTTGCCATCTTTATTCCTTTCGAGAGTATTATCAGTTTATTCTATCACAAATAAGGGCTCCATTCAAGAAACAACTGACCTTTTAAAGCTAAATAAAAAAGAGGAAAGAAAAGCCAACTTCTGCCAAGTAATGGCTTTTACTCTACTCCTTTATTTTAGATTCAAAGCGGCGAAACAAGACCCCATAGACTATAAGTCTGCCGCCTCCTTTTTGAGCTGTATCAATAGCAAAACAAGACTTCCTTTTGCTGCTAAAGCTTAGTGATGTTCATTGGGATAACTAGCAATAGCTGTCAGGTCGCCTGTAAATTCCCACTCATTAACATCTGCCGGCAGAATAAAATGATCCCCTTTTTTAAGATCATAATGCTGCCTGTCCACTGTTATACTGCCTGCACCATCAAGTATACTGACCAAAAGATAAGGAAAAGTTCGATACATTTTTATTTCATCTTTGATTTGCCATTTATAGACAGTAAAAAAGGGGCTAGATACAAGCAAAGTAGATTCTAACTGCTCTAAGGACAGGTCAGCTGGGACCGAGTTAGCTGGTTTTCCAATCGTTAAAACATCAATAGATTGCTCAATATGCAGTTCTCGCTTTTGTCCGCTGCTGTCTTTGCGATCAAAATCATAGACACGATAGGTGGTGTCGCTAGACTGCTGCGTTTCAAGAACCATGATTCCCTTACCAATAGCATGCATAGTCCCGCTAGGTACATAGAAAAAATCACCAGCCTTAACAGCTACCTTAGTTAGCAAGCTATCCCACTGGCCAGCAGCAATCATCTGACGGAGTTCCTCTTTAGATTTAGCATGATGTCCATAGATAATTTCTGCGCCTTCTTCAGCAGCAATAATGTACCAGCATTCTGTTTTACCTAATTCTCCTTCGTGCTCAAGCGCATAAGTATCATCAGGATGCACCTGAACACTCAGCCAGTCATTAGCATCTAAAATTTTTGTCAAGAGCGGAAAAACAGGACTGGAACTATTGGCAAACAATTCTCTATGTTCTGCATAAAGCTTATCTAAAGGCATCCCTTTATAAGAGCCGTTTTTAATGACGGATACACCATTAGGGTGCGCTGAAATAGCCCAGTATTCGCCAGTTGTTTCACTAGGAATAGAGTAGCCAAATTCAGTTTTCAAATGATCTCCGCCCCAAATTTTTTCATGCATCTGTGATTGTAAAAACAAAGGTTCTGCCATAGTGTTCTCCTTTAAATTTATTCTATACATAAACTAACCGCCATTTAAGTTTTTCACTAGATGTTCTTAACATCTAATAGTGAGTATCCTCTAGTATCATAACGATTACGGCTCCACGAATACTCAATAGGACGCCCATTTTCTAAGTAAACGACCTGCTCCACCTGTAAAATAGGATCATTTTCTTGACAATTTAAATAATCTATGTCGTAGTTATCTGGCTTCTCAGCAGTGATATGTTTATAAGAACCTGCAAATTTCAAACCTAACTGATTTATCAGAAAATCATAAATAGAACTTTTTAGAACCTCTTCATCCAATCCGGGCACCAAATCAACTGGCATAAACGTGTGTTCAATAACATAAGGAATATCATCAAGTAGACGAAGACGCACAATTTTATAAACGGGAGCTGTCAAATCCAATTGAAGTCTTTCAGCAACTGTATCTTTAGGAAATTCCACCTCAAATTCAACAATCTGACTAGATAGATTAACAGCCTGATCCTGTAAATCCTTACTTAGTCCATTATAATTATCTAATCGAAACTTAGCATCACTCTTATCCCAAAATGAAGAGTCTAAAACCTTGGTCCCGTTTCCTTGCTTTGAAAAAACCAGGCCTTCAATTGTTAAGATTTCAATAGCCTTTTTGACAGTCATCCGACTAACACCAAATTCTTCAGCTAAATCAGACTGAATCGGTAATTTTGTATCAACCGGATAAGTTCCTTTAGAAATTCTGTTTCTAATAATACCGGCTATCTCTTCGTATTTTGGCATAAATTCACTTCCTTATGTTACTTCTGCTACATATCTTATGTTCATTATAACTCAGGATCTGCCTGTCTGTCTAGTACAAGAAGGAACGGATACCAAATAAGTCCAACAATAAGCACATCAATCAATTGTAAAATCCCGCCCATGACAGAATTAGTCGCCATCATTCCACTGAAGAAAACAGGAACAGTCCACGGTACAGAGACACCAGTCGGCGCCGGAACAAGGCCTATTAGCATAACCAAATAATTGATAACGGTTACAATTAGAGGTGATAAAAGCCAAGGAATCAAAATAGTTGCATTCATTACAATTGGTAATCCAAAAATGACAGGCTCATTAACATTGAAAATACCTGCACCAAGTGCTAGACGGCCAACATCTTTGTACATTTTTTTCTTAAGCACAAAAGCCATTATAAGCACAACTGCTAAGGTCATACCAGAACCGCCGAGCCCTACAGTAAAGGTCTCCATAAATGATTTAGAAATGATATGCGGAACGGCTTTCCCAGCTTTATAAGCTTCAAGATTTTCAAGGTTAAGTGTATTCCAGATGGGATCCATTACGGAATTAACCAAAATTTGGCCATGAAGCCCAAAAAACCACAGTAACTGAATAAAGAACAAAGCAACTAAAGTAGCTCCAAGACTTGATCCCAAACCTACCAATGGCTGTTGGATGATTTTATAAATGATATCATGAAGATTCACCTTAAAGACACCTGATAAAACAGCATTTAAAGCGAGAAAAATAAACAGAGTCAATGTTCCCGGAATAAGAGCCGCAAATGATTTAGCAACTGCCGGCGGAACCGTATCCGGCATCTTAATTTGCCAACCCTTATTGCTAAAACGGCTATACAATTCAGCTGCGATAAAAGCCGTTATCATTCCTAGAAACATCCCTTTTGCTCCAAGACGGTCAAGACTTAAAACATTTGAAACAGTTTTGCCACTGTCTGTTTGCATATAAAATGGTGTTAGGAGTAAGAAACTAGACAGAGCCACTGCTCCACCAAAAACTCCTTCAACTTCGTAGCCTTTTGATAAATAATAGCCAATACCAAAGACAACAAATATAGTCATAATAGACATAGTAGCTGATTGACCATTTCCTAGAAGGTCCGACAAAATTCCTTTTTGACTAGTATTTAAGAAGGGTAGATTGGTGATAACAACAATAATAGAACCAAACATAGTAATTGGAAATGCCAGCATAAAAGCATCACGCAATACTGTCAAATACCGATTAGAACCAAGAATATTCGCTAGCGGAAGTAACTTCGCACTAATTGCATCCAAAAACTTATTCATAAGTTTTTACCTACCTTTTTAATTTTTTATCCACTAACAATATATAATATTTCTTTATAAATGTCTATACTTTTAAATAAAAAAGATTGATTTTTTTAAAAAAAGATATATAATAAGGGTATATAATTAATCGAATTAAGGAGTTTCTTATGTCAAAATACACTTTTCCAAAAACATTTTTCTGGGGAACTGCATCCAGTGGTCCTCAAACTGAAGGCCGCTTTGACGGTGACGGTAAGGGCGACAGCATCTGGGATTACTGGTATGCAAAAGAACCTGAGCGTTTCTTTAATCAGGTAGGACCAGACAAAGCTTCTTATAATTACAAATTGTTTAAAGAAGATGTTCAGCTGATGAAAGCAACAGGTCATAACTCATTCCGTACTTCTATTCAATGGAGCCGTCTCATTCCCAACGGTGTTGGTGAAGTTAATCCGGAGGCTGTCACATTTTACAACAATTATATTGATGAATTAATAACAAACGGTATTGAACCTTTCATAAACCTTTATCATTTTGATATGCCAATGTTCCTGCAAGAAAAAGGGGGCTGGTTAAATCGAGAAACAGTTGATGCCTATGTCACTTTTGCTAAAACCTGTTTTGAACTTTTTGGTGATCGTGTCAAATACTGGTTTACTCATAATGAGCCTATTGTTCCAGTTGAAGGTGGCTATCTCTACGACTTTCATTATCCAAATGAAAAAAATTTCAAGCACGCTGTTCAAGTTGGTTTCAATGAAACACTTGCTAGCGCACTTGCCATCAAAGCATATCATGAAACACAGGATGGAAAAATCGGGATCATCCTCAACCTAACCCCAAGCTATCCTCGTGATGAAAATAATCCCGAGGATGTCAAGGCTGCACAAATCGCAGATGTCTTTTTTAACCGTTCATTCTTAGATCCAGCCATTTATGGAACTTTCCCAAAAGAATTGATTGCAATAGTTAAAGAACTTGATATTGTTCCAAAACATACTAAAACTGACCTTGAAATCATCAAGAAAAACACTATTGATCTTTTAGGCATCAACTACTACCAACCACGCCGTATCAAAGTTAAAGAAAATCATGCTGAAGCTAATCCACAAAACCCTATGCCTGAAGATTACTTTGATAATTATGACATGCCAGGTAAAAAAATGAACCCTTATCGTGGATGGGAAATCTATGAAAAAGGGATCTATGATATCATGATTAATGTCCGTGATAACTACGGTAATATCCCTTGCTACATTTCAGAAAATGGTATGGGTGTTGAAGGCGAGGAGCGTTATGTTAACGCAAACGGGCAAATTGAAGATGACTACCGTATTGAATTTATCAAAGATCATCTTCGCTACCTTCATCAAGCTATCCAAGAAGGTGCTAACTGTCTAGGTTACCATATGTGGACTTGTATGGATAACTGGTCTTGGACCAACGCTTACAAAAACCGTTATGGACTTATCGCTGTTGATTTAGACAAGAAAGGCAAACGTACCATCAAGAAATCTGGCTATTTCTTTAAAACATTGGCCGACAAAAATGGATTTGAAGATTAAATTTGTCAAAACTCCCTGAAAGTTTCGATACCTCAGGGAGTTTATTCATATTGTTCTTTGACTTCCTTAGAGTACTTCTTCCAAGTTCTAGACTTTTGAGACTGTCTATACCATCCCTTCTTATACCTTTTAAGTCATTGTCTTAAAGGTGTATTCGGAAATCTGATAAGTCTCTAGTAGCTGACTAAACGCCTTCGTATATTTAAGATACAACTGAACAATCTTTAATTTCTTTTCTGCGGATTTTGAACTTCTTTGGGACATAGGAAAACTCCCCTTATAGCTTCTAGTGAATTTTGTTTTTTCACTGTCCATTATATGGGGAGTATATCAGTATTATCTTCTATAGGCTTATTTTGCTTAGAGAGTATTATTTATTTTGCTTCAACTTTTTTGTAAAGTTCAAGCATCTCTAGTGCCACTTCACGCAAAGTCATTGTTGTCATCAAATGATCTTGAGCATGAACCATGATAATTTCCATATTGATTTCAGCACCACTGGCATAATCTTGGAGAAGTCTCGTTTGAGCATGGTGAGCTTCAAGTAACTCTGTATTAGATGTTTCTAATTTTTCAGCCGCCAGTTCAAGTTTTCCCTCACGCATAGCAACAAAGGCCTCATGAACAGTCGTCCTTGCATTACCGCTATTTAGAATAATGCCAAAGGCTGTCATTTGTAATTCTTCCTTATTCATCAAATGCTGCTCCTATACTTAGATATTATCTGTAATCAACTTAGCCATTTTTTCAACTCCCATTGGAATTGGAATATAGGCTTGAGGTGGTATTTGGACAACAGACTTACCAACCATTTTTCCAGCTTCAGCAAATTGATTGAAATACATTTTAGTTTGAGGACTAACCAAGTAAATATCAAATTGAGCTTCGCTAATTACTTTGTTTCCTTCAGTTGCACTAATAGCATCTACAGAAATATCTTTTCCTTCTTTTTGAAAAAGTTCAGTTGTTTTTTTAGCCATTAGAGATGAAGACATCCCAGATGCACAGATAATTAACGCTTTTGTCATAATAAAAACTCCTTTTTATCTATTAAATCATTACAAATTTGGGAAGGTGGACATAAAATTACTCACTGCACCAAGCAAGTTGGCATTACTTCTGAAATGACAAATTTCCAACTCAAATGATAAATCAGATGCCCCTGTTTCTTTTTGAATCTGCTGAATTCGCTGAATCAATGCATCTCTTAGATTCTTTCCAGCAGAGACAGCTCCGCCTATTGCGACCAACTCAGGGTTGAGGACAACAAGGGTATTGAAAATGCCTCTCGCCAAATCATCATAAAATTGATTAACAGCTTCATTAGCAGTTACATCTCCCTGTTCAGCCAAATCAAACAGGTCTTTACCAGAAAAAGATTCACCTAGTCCATGCCTTTGAGCATAACGCTTTGCTACTTGAACTGGGCTAACCGTTTCACTCAAGGTTTCCTTGCTTGTCAATCGCATAAAACCAAATTCCCCAGCAAACAAATCCGGACCTTTTCTCAACTGCCTATTAAGAACAACAGCTCCTCCAACGCCCGATCCAATGACAAAGAAAAGAGCATCCTTAGCATTCTTCGCCACCCCGAAAGTAAGTTCGGCCAAAGCAGCGCAATTAGCATCATTTTCAATACTTACTGGCAAACTAAGTAAAGATTCAAGCGCTTCCAAAATTTTGAAGTGATGAATATAAGGAACTGCACTTACTCCTTTTACAACGCCGTTATCAGAATCCACTGCACCAGGTGAGCTGATAGCTACACCTTGCAATAGAAAATCTTTACTAAATTCTTCTTTCAAAGAAAGCAACTGCGCTGTCATTTGCTCCCAGGTTTTGGGAGTGCAAAAAGACGATTTACGGTGTAATTTATCATCTTCATAGACAGCATACTTGACCGCCGTTCCACCAATATCAATTGTCAATATTGCCATAACAGCCTCCTTATATTTATGATTTAATTATAGCATCTCTTCGACAAAATGTATAGTCTTTTTTTAAATAAATATATATTTATTTAAAAAAGGATTGAAATAATTTCAATCCTTACTAATCTGATACAATACAAAATAGAAAATAGAAAAAAGTGCAAAGCTGCAGACAATGCTAAAACACATCAAAATAAGTCAACAATGCCTATAAAATGTTACCAATTCTATCTTACATGTTCAGATTTTTTCTTAGCCAAAGCAAAATTACCTAATGTAGCAGAACCATTTTCAGCCACTGCTGGTGTTACAATATAATCTCTGACATCTGGTACTGGCAGATAATCATTTAAAAGTGAAGTAAATTTCTCACGAACTCGGTTGAGCATATGCTCTTGTGCCATAACACCGCCGCCAAATACAATAACCTGCGGACGGTAAAGTAGCGTTGCCTGCACTGCAGCTTGCGCAATATAATAAGCCTGGATATCCCAAACATCAGAATTCTGTTCAATCAGCTCTCCTCGAATACCGGTCCGCGCTTCAAGACTAGGTCCTGCTGCTAAACCTTCCAGACAGCCCTTATGGAAAGGACAGGTCCCGTAAAAATCGTTGGCTGCATCGCTTGGATGGAGAGCTACATAAGTATGCCCTGCTTCCGTGTGTCCACTACCACCAATAAATTCCCCATTTTGAATAGCACCTGCACCAATACCGGTTCCAATAGTATAGTAAACAAGGCTGTTCACATTGTGACGAACAATTGTCTCTCCGTAAGCAGAAGAATTCACATCCGTTGTAAAATAAAAGGGAATGTTAAAATCTTTTGCAATTAAACCAACCAAATCAACATGAGCCCAATCTGGTTTTGGTGTTGAGGTGATATAACCGTAAGTTTCTGAATGCGGATCAATATCTATTGGACCAAAAGAGCCAATAGCAATACTCATTAAATTTGATTCAAACTGTTTGAAAAAAGCTGTGGTTTTCTCAATTGTTTCATAAGGTGTTGTGGTTGGAAATTGAACTTTCTCTACAACTTGAAAGTTATCATCCCCAACAGCACAGACAAATTTCGTTCCACCAGCTTCAATGCTGCCATATAATTTAGCCATTTATTTCCCCTCATCTCTTTTTTTCTGATTTTACATCTTATTCCAAAGACTGCCTAATCATTATATCATATTTTCTGAACCTATTAGTAAAACTTCTTTAGCAGACAGTTCGTTTAGCTTATATTTTATAAAAGCAGATCAAGCAAAGATATAAAAAAGCTTGATTCCTATTTTGAATCAAGCTTTTAGTATCACTTTTTTATAAACCGTTTATTTCTTAACTTCAAGTAAATCGTCTCCGACTGCAGCCCTTCCTGAAGCAAGAGATTCAACTGAAGTATAATCTGCTGTATTTGTAACAATAAACATCGTTGTATTATCAAGGCCAGCTTCTGCAATTTGAGCGCTGTCAAACGTTCCGAGAACATCACCTTTTTTAACTTTTTGATCAGCCTTAACTTTTTGGTCAAAGCCTTTTCCTTCCATTGATACAGTATCAATACCAATATGAATCAGAATCTCTGCCCCTTTATCAGATTTAAGTCCGTAAGCATGACCTGTATCAAAAGCAATCTGGATAATCCCATCAGCAGGTGCATAAACAGTATTATCACTAGGCTTAATAGCAATACCTTTACCCATAGCTTCACTAGAAAAGACGGGATCATCGACAGATGATAGTGCTACTATCTCACCAGCAAGAGGAGCTGCAAGGATTTCATCGCTCACGGATACTTCACTTTTAGCAGCCTCATCAGATACTGCTGTCTTTATTTCTGCTTCCTCAATAGCTTCTTCTGCAACTGCTTCAGCTGTGAAAACATCAGCAGCTTTTGCTTTACCATAAGCATAAGTTACTGCAAAAGCGATTACAAAACTAAGCAATTCACAGACAACATAAAACGGAATTGAAGACGCTTTGATTGAGAGGAAACCAAGGAAACCTGCAGAACCAAGAGAAACAGCAATAATTTGAAGCAAGCCTGCAGTTGCCGCAGCAATAGCTGAGCCCACTAAAGCACAAAAGAATGGGAAGCGGTATTTTAAGTTAACCCCAAAAAGAGCTGGTTCTGTAATCCCAAGAAGTGCTGAAACTCCTGAAGAAGATGAAAGTCCCTTCATTTTTTTATCTTTTGTTAAGAAATAAATAGCAAAGGTTGCTGCTCCCTGAGCGACATTGGCCATTGAAGCCGTAACAAAGATAAAGTCACCATGTCCAGCTCCTCTTTGGAAGGCTGTAATAAGCTGAGTTTCAATAGCTGGAAAACTTTGATGAAGACCTGTCATAACAATTGGTGAATACAAGGCACCAAAAACTCCCATCCCTAGGAAACCAGAGGTATCATACAGCCATACAATACCATTTGTAATCCAATCAGAAACCTCTTTCATCACAGGACCTATAACAATAAAGGTCAAAAATCCAGTAATAATAACAGATAGCAAAGGTGTGAAAGTAAAGTCAACTGCTGAAGGCAATTTTTTATGGAAAAATTTTTCTAAAACAGACAGGATCCATACAGCTACTAAGACTGGAATGACTTGATAGGTATAGCTAGTCTGAGTTACATGCAAACCAAAGATATCCCAAAATCCTGTATAAGCTCCAATGGTTGCTGCTTTTGAAACAGGAGCATTAGCTGCTAAACCAATGATATTGGCTGTCCCAGGTGCAACCATAATCATACCGATCGAAGCACCTAAAAACTGGTTAGCTCCAAAACGTTTAGCCGCAGAAATACCAACTAAAATCGGTAAAAACCAAAAAGGTGCCGCAGACATTAATTGGATCATGTCAGATGCCCCTTTAATAGCTGGGAATTGCTGAACCAAAGATTTAGCACCAAACAGTCCTTCTGATGTTAAAAAGTTATTTAAGGCCATCAAAAGACCGCCAGCTACCAAGGCAGGAATAATAGGAACAAAGATATCAGATAAGAGTTTAATCAAAGCCATTATAGGATTAAATTTTTTCCCACTGGCTGCAATTTTTTTCAAATCATCTGTTGAAACTTCCTTTAAACCTGTTTGCTTAATTAACTCGGCATAGACGAAGTTGACATCACCAGGACCAATGATGACCTGATACTGGCCATCTGTTTTAAAAGTCCCTTTAACATCAGCATTTTTATCCAAGGCCTTCTGATCAACTTGGCTATCATCCTTTAAGACCAAACGCAGACGTGTCGCACAGTGTGCAGCAGCAACAAGATTTTCTTTACCGACAGCCGCAATAACGTCACTGGCTACTTTGCTATAATCCATTTGCAAAAAAACTCCTTTAATAATTTCTTGAAAGCGTTTTTTTAACTTTCTACGCCTTATATTTTATCATCTTTTTACAATATGTCAATCGTTTTGCAGATTTTTATTATTTTTATAGTAAACGTTTGCTTTTTAAGAAGAAAACGTTTACTATAATAAGAAATAAAATAATTAGGAGCTTATTATGAATTTACCTCAGGAACTGAGATACCGTCCCTATGAAGATTGGACTAAAGAAGAAATTAAAAATATCAGAGAAAATGTTGAACGTTCACCTTGGCATGCGACTTACCACATCGAACCCAAGACAGGTTTGCTCAATGATCCCAATGGCTTTTCTTATTATAAGGGAAAATTTCAGCTTTTTTACCAAAACTGGCCCTTTGGAGCAGCTCACGGTTTAAAATCATGGGTACATACCGAAAGCAAGGATCTTGTCCACTTTAAAGAAACAGGTATTATTCTCAAACCAGATAATCCTCATGACAGCCATGGCGCTTATTCAGGAAGCGCTTATGAAATAAATGATAAACTCTTTCTTTTTTATACTGGCAATGTTCGCGATAAAAACTGGATCCGCCACCCTTTGCAGATCGGTGCCTTTATGGATAAAAAAGGGCATATTACAAAATGCAAAAATGTTCTTATTGATCAGCCTGAAGATGTTAGCGAACATTTCCGTGATCCTCAAATCTTTAACTATAAAGGGCAATTTTATGCTATTGTTGGCGCCCAAAACCATGCTAAGCAAGGCTTTATCAAGCTCTATAAAGCTCTTAACAATGATGTACTGCATTGGCAGTTTGTTGGTGATTTAGACTTTGGCGGCAAGGCTTCTGAATATATGATCGAATGCCCAAACCTTGTATTTGTGGGGGACAAACCCGTCCTTTTATACAGTCCTCAAGGTCTCAGCAAGTCTGAACTGCACTATGATAATATCTACCCTAACGCCTATAAAATATGTCAATCGTTTGACACTCACACTCCGGCTCTTAAAGGCGCTTCTGATATTTTGAATTTAGACTTTGGTTTTGAATGCTATGCAACTCAAGGCTTTAATGCCCCTGATGGCCGTGTGCTGACCGTTTCTTGGATTGGCCTGCCAGATATTGACTATCCTACCGATCGATATGACTATCAAGGAGCCATGAGTTTGGTCAAAGAATTGCAAATAAAAAACGGAAAACTCTATCAATATCCAGTAGAAGCTGTCACTTCACTTCGTTCTTCTCAAGAAGACTTCACTTCCAAGAGTGAGACGAACAATTGTTATGAATTAGAGTTACAGTTCAAAGCCAACTCTAAGACTAAGCTGACTCTTTTTGCTGATGACAAAGGCAATGGTCTAACCATCCTTGTTGATACAAGCCAAGGAAAAATTCTTGTTGATCGCTCTAAGGCTGGCGAACAATATGCCCTTGAATTCGGAACAACACGTTCATGCACTATTGAAGCAAAAGCAACAAGTGCTAATATCTTTATTGATAAATCCATTTTTGAAATTTTTATCAATAAAGGCGAAAAAGTTTTTACAGGACGTGTTTTCCCGCAAATGAATCAAACCGGTATTATCATTAATTCTGGTGAGGCAACCGGTAAATATTATGAATTGAAATATTAAAATTATGGTTACAAAATTAACAGATGTTGCTAAACTTGCTGGCGTAAGCCCTACTACTGTCTCTCGTGTTCTTAATAAAAAGGGCTATCTGTCTGAAAAGACAATTGCTAAAGTAAATGCTGCGATTAAGACCTTAGGCTACAAACCCAATAATCTCGCCCGCAGCCTTCAAGGGAAATCTGCCAAATTGATTGGGCTTATCTTTCCTACTATTAGTCACATTTTTTATTCTGAACTCATTGAATATTTAGAAACTAAGTTGTTTAAACAAGGTTATGAAGTGATTATCTGCAACAGTCAAAACAATCCTAAAAAAGAACGAGACTATCTGGAAATGTTAGAAGCCAATCAAGTCGATGGCATCATCTCCAGCAGTCATAATTTAGGTATTGATGACTATGAAAAAATAGCTGCTCCGATAATTGCTTTTGACCGCAATTTAGCACCTCATATTCCTATTGTTTCTTCAGATAATTTTAAAGGCGGCAAACTTGCAGCAGAGACTCTGCAAAAAAGCCAGTGCTGCAAACCTCTTATGATTGCAGGAAATGATAATTCTAATTCTCCGACAGGATTGCGGCAGTTGGGTTTCCAGTCTGTTTTTAAAGACGCTCCTATTTTTCATCTTTCTGGAAATCTATCGGCTATTCGAAAAGAAATGGAAATCAAAATGATCCTCAAAAAGGAAAAACCTGATGCAATCTTCTTATCTGATGATCTCACTGCTATTTTAACCTTAAAAATTATCAAGGATTTAAAATTAAAAGTTCCTCAGGATATCAAAATAATAGGCTATGACGGGACTCACTTCGTGGAACATTTTTATCCCTTCCTGACAACAATTAAACAGCCTATTGAAGAAATTGCTGACCTTCTTGTTGATGTTTTACTCAAAAAAATTGACTGCCAAAAGATTCCCAAAGATTATATCCTTCCAGTCAGTCTTTTATCGGGCCAAAGCATCTAATACATTCACGTTTTTACAAACTAAAAATCAGAGTTTACCTACTTGATAGCAAAGGTTCAAAATGACAGCTAACCTTGCACAAGCAGATGATAAACTCTGATTTTTTAGTTACTGATAAATTGACTCAAGACACCATTGACCAAGCGAATCATTGCTTAAACAAAAATACTTTATAAAATTTGTACAGAAAACTGTTGCCTTTTCATAGCAAAAAAAGCCATCAAACGATGACTTTTTCAGTGAGCTCCTAAATTGGTCCTCTCCAGAGTATAGCTTTTCGTCACCCACTACAGTTGACAATGAGCTTTTTTACATAGCTACCAACTTACAAAGGTTAATGATTCGATAAAGGTTGTTGGGGATACCTCTGTTCACTGATAATCTTTATATTTTTACAAGATAAAGTAGAGAACCAAACAAGCTCAATAGAACATCTAGTCTTGTTCAATTAAGGAGTAATAACATTATATGAAAATGGCGAAATACCAGTAACAGCAAAGAGGATTCTCCATAATTTTATTAATATACTAAAGCCCCTATTAAAAACTATATCCAAAAATTTTAACCATTTCAATTACTTTAAATAATCTGGCAAACATAGGATAGGGTACACAGCTTATATTTATTTTAACTTTTTAACAAATATCTGGGTTAAATCTTCAGATAAGCTTATTGAGCTATAAATAGCCAATATATAGAACATTATAGTCTTCTCTCCCTTCCAAAATAGAAAGATCAAACACATAATAGCTATAAATATAACTGTTGAAATAAATTCAGCCTTTAAGAATTTTTTCACAATGTTAAAACCCATAAGTTGCTCCATATATTAAGCCACCTTTAATTCCGTATCCAACTCCTTTTAAGGCAGCACCTTGCCAAGTACCCGTTTGTACAGCCCCCTTAATAGCTCCTCCAAGAGCTCCAATACCGACAGCTGCAGCTGCACCTTCAATAGTAGCGAGTGCTTCGTTGTCCATCATTTCAAATTTATCAAATGCTTTAATCATAAAAACTCTTTTTTTAAATAATCTATCACATTTTATTATGACCGATTTATTTTTTGCGATTTTTTACTTTTAGAGTAGATACCGAATAGCAATAATCCAGTTCCTACTACACCTAGAACTTTCTGCCACAATTCTGGTGAATCAAACAGCAGATAAACTCCCCAAAGTGTAACGAAAAGAGTCAAAAATAATTTTAGTTTAACTGTCATACAAAGCCTTTCATATTTCTTTTTTAGTATTTTTGTCTGCTTGACCAACCGACAAGTAAATATTTTATACTATTATCTTATCATTTTAATTTACAGTTTTTGAAAATTCGCAAATACGAAAATAAGTTGCTATATAACTAAGGAACTGTAAAAGCGATTCTTAGAAAAGGTGCTTAAATTCTATATTAGTGCTCTAAAAAATAGGATAAAATATTTGCAGCCGCAAATATTGTAAATCCTATAACTGCTAGAATTTTTGAAATAGGCCACAGCACCCAAGCAAGCATAAAAGCAGCCGGCATAAGTACCAACGCTTGTCGTCTTTGATTTCCTTTTTTCATTTTCAAACTCGATTCATTCTTCAAAAGAATCTATCACCTTAAACAAGAGTAAAGAGTCGCACCAGTAGCTAAAGCTTGTGCTCCGAGATACATTGAAACAACTGGTACAGCGGATGATGCAAGTGCTCCGGCACCAGCTGCTAGCGAAGCTGCACCAGCACTTAAGCAGGCATCTCCCATTTTTCCACCCTCAATAGCAGAAAGGGTTTCCTTATTCATTACGTCAAATTGTTCAAATACTGGTGTATTCATAGTATAATACCTCTTTTTATTTTTAATGTTTTGTCTGCTTGGCCAAGCGACACCTAGTATACCTAAATTTTTAAAGCGTGCACGCTTATAGCCTAAATAGGCTCTATTTTACCCTGAATAGCCAAAATCTCAATTTATATTGGCCATTCAGGGTATCACCCTCCATTCTTAAAAATTTCTGGCATAATAGAAGCACGTTTATAAAAGAAAGGAAGAGATATGTTTTATAAATACGTTCCTCAGGTAGATGAGCGGGATTGTGGAGTTGCTGCTTTAGCTTCCCTTGCCAAGTATTACGGCTCAATTCCCTAGCCCATCTACGAGAACTAGCTAAAACGGACAGAGAAGGGACGACAGCACTAGGAATCATCGAAGCTGCTAAGTCTATTGGATTTGAGCAACGCAGTTCATACTTCTGCCTCTGAAAGGCACCTAATAGTTTCGTCCCATTTGCTAAAAGCGTCGTAATCCCTATAGGTGATTGGGAGGTTTGCTGAAAAAATATCACAACTCACCAGTTTTCTATTCTTATTGGTCTTAGATGCTCTATCCGGATAGAGAGCATGAGCAGCTCATTTGAATCTTCAGACATTAAGTTTCTTCTCCAAACAAGTCTTAAAGATTCCGGTTTAGCCGCAACACAAGCACTTAAAAACAACTTTGCTGCTTATATTTTTAATTATAACAAAAAGCCTCATAAAACTTATAATAAAAAGCGTTCAAACAACTCATTAGAAAGTGACTTATGAGACATCTTTCAATACCACAGAATGACTTGGAATAACAGACCAAAACATTAAAATTAGCTTTGTTTCTCATCACCAATCTCACATTGAAAGACAGCCAACCCTTTTGATTATCCTGCTCCGCCTTATCCTCATTACCAAGGCAAAATGATCACATACGACTGGCAGAAACCTTCTAAATCCCTCTACTTATTGAGCAAGCTGGGAGGCCAACGCTTCTCAAGCTCAAGAAACGACGCTTTCAGTGCAAAGACTGCAAAAGAGTGGTCGTTTCTGAAACAAATGTTGTCGAGAAAAACTGCCAGATTTCCACATCTATGATCTACCGAAAGCTCGACCTATTTAGCTTCAAAGAGAGTTATGACAAGCTGCCAGAAGTCATGTCTTGGGATGAGTTCAACTTTCAAAAAGGGTAGCTAGCTTTTATCGCTCAAGACTACCACTCTAAAAATATTATCGCCATCCTTGAGAACAGGCGTCAAACCACTATCCGCAACTACTTCCTCAAATACTCAATCAAGGCTAGACAGGCTGTCAGAGTGATCACCTTGGATATGTCTGGGGCTTATATCCCACTCGCTCGGAGACGATTTCCAAACGCAAAAATCGTACTTACTAGACCGTTTCCACATTATCCAACATCTCAACAGAGCCACAAACCGCACTCGCATCCAAATCATGAATCAGTTTGACCGCCAATCCCTGCCCTATCGGGCTATCAAATACTTTTGGAAATAACTAATAAACTTATCAAGGATATCAAACACCAGGGCTTTGGCTACCGCAATCCCCCCAACTTCAAGAAGCGCATTTTCCTAATCTTGAATATCAAAAAGAAGAGAACCAATCTGATTCTCTCTCGTACCTCCTTATAAATCACCCACTACAGTTGACAAGGAGCCTCATAAACTCTGATTTTTTAGTTAGTGATAAATTGACTCAAGACACCATTGACAAACTTACTGGATGTTTCATCAGAATACTTTTTAGAAATCTCAATGATTTCATTAAGTGCAACACGTTCAGGCGTTTCATTGTGATGCTTAATTTCATATAAACCTAAATGCAGCAAAGTCTTATCAATGAGCGTTAAACGCGAAACCGTCCAGCCTGATTTAAGATGCTTTGAAATATCTTCATCCAGTTCTGTCTGATAGTCAGTAACCCCCTTCATTAAATCAAGTAAAAATAAAGGGAGCTCTTTTTTTTCTTCTTCTTTGTCATAAAAATAAGCAAACTGCGCTGCTGTTAATATATCTCCACCAAACTCTAAAGCAAACAAAGCTTGGAAGGCACGTTCACGGAGATCTCGTCTAGAATCCGCAAATACATTAGTCATCAAGAAAGTCCTCATCAAATAAAGTTTTCAGATCAGGCTTTGGAGCTTTCTCAGGCACAATTCCAACTACATGGACATTAACCGCAGACAAAGTGACTTCTGCCATTTCATAAACAGCCGTTTTAACAGCTCGCTGAATTTCAATGGAAACAGCCGGTACACTGACGCCATATTGCAGGTAAACATAGATATCAGCATCTACCGTTCCATCTTCTTCAGTCTGCAGGTAAACGCCTCTTCCATGAGAAACTTTACTAAGACTGTCGGTTACTGTTTTATTATGAAGTGAATGTACTCCTTCAACCTTAGTTGTCGCAATACCAGTAATTACTTCCAGAACACGCGGAGAAATGACGATTTCTCCTATCATTTCATTTGCCATCGGACCATCCTTTCTAATCAACCCAACTGTGGACACAGAAGCTTAAGCTCGGGAAACGTAAGTTCCTTCGGCTGTATTAATAATTAACTTTTGACCAATTTCAATGAAATCCGGAACATTGACCACTAGCCCTGTTTCCATTGTAGCTGGTTTCCCTGAACCAGTTACAGTAGCACCTTTAATGGATGGCTGAGTTTCAGCTACCGTTAATTCCACTGTTGTCGGAACTGTTACACCAATAACTTCTGTTCCATAAAATTGAATTTTGACTTCTGAGTTTTCTAAAATATAAAATAACTCCTGCTCAATATTTGCTGTCGGAATTTCATATTGCTCATAATTTTCAGCATCCATAAAAAATGCTGTATCATCCATTTGATAAAGATAAGTTGCCGGGCGGGTTTCAATGATGGCTTGTTCAAATTTTTCTTCCGGACGATAAGTCGTATCAAAAGTTGAACCTGTACGAACGTCACGCAGTTTCATGCGCATAACTGTATTGCCTTTACCTGGTTTATGATGGCTTGCTTCAAGTACTTTTATTAATTTGCCATCTGCTGTTTCAAACGTCATACCCGCTTTAAGCTTACTTGCTTCAATCATCTTATGTATACCTCATTATAAAATATTATCATCTCATTCTATCACAATGTAGCAGTATTCTCAAATCTTTTCTTAGACTTTAGCAATAGTAAAAAGCTTCTATGCTATAATGAATAAAAAAGAAAGGCCAAAAATATGCGACAAGCTATCTATAATATAATTGACACTAAAAATAGTAACAATACTATTGGAAAATACTACAACGCCATTATGCTGCTGACAATTGGTTTAAGTTTACTCCCTCTCACAATTAAAGCGAATCACGAATGGAAGTATGATATTGACAATATCACTTCTTTTCTTTTTCTTATTGATTATCTACTAAGGTTTAGTACTGCAGATTTTCATCTAAAGAAAGGAAAAGCTTCATTTCTGTACTATCCTTTTACACCTCTTGCTCTTATTGATTTACTTTGTCTATCTCCTTCCCTTTTACTATGGAATAACAGTCTAAAATTATTAAAAATTATACGTCTCACACGGATGCTGCGGCTCTTTAAAATCATCCGATATTCCAAAAATATTACTATTATCCTTAATGTTTTAAAAAAGCAAAAAGACTCTTTAATCATTGTTGATGTCTTTGCCTTGGGTTATATCTTCTTATCAGCTCTGATTATTTTTAATGTTGAACCCAATACATTTCCAACTTTTTTTGATGCTCTTTACTGGGCAACAATTTCTCTAACTACTGTGGGCTATGGGGATATCTATGCCATTTCCGCTATCGGTAAACTTATTACCATGTTCTCTTCTCTCATTGGTATTGCTATTGTAGCTCTTCCAGCAGGTATTATTACTGCGGGTTACATGGAAGAAATTAGAAACCATAAATAAAAAACTTCTAGAATGCGAACTGCTCTCCTTCAGTTGGTTTTTATATCCAATTTTTGAGATCAGTGAATTCCAAAAGTTTTTTTCATTATTTTTATTTTTCACCTAATTTGACACTTGGGACAGCATGCTGTACATATTCTACCCCTTTTTGTTTCATGAGTTTGACTGCAAAAGGATGTGGACGGTAAGCTGTTTTATAGGTGATTTTATTAATTCCAGCCTGTAAAAGGGCTTTCGTGCAATTAATACAGGGAAAATGTGTCACATAAATTTCTGTATTATTGGTTGAAATACCTTCTTTAGCACACTGAATAAGGGCGTTCATCTCAGCATGTACTGTCCGGATACAGTGGCCATCTTCCATCTCATGCCCGACATCATCACAATTGTCTGTATCAGCTACCCCACCGTTATAACCTGTTGCAATAATGCGATTATTTTTAACTAATACGGCACCAACATAAGCACGATTACAGGTTGAACGTTTAGAGATTAGCTCAGCATTTGCCATAAAATAATCTTGCCAGGATAAACGTTTATTTGTCATCTTTTTCTTCCTTTTTTGCTATCTGAATATAACACTTCAAGCTTTGAGTCTGAAATCGAGCTTAAAGAGACCTTTGTTAACTAACCTGTACGAGTTAATAAACAGGAGCTGTCATTTATTAGCTAGTTTTTTTAGGAGGTATTGTCCTGTAAAACTTTCTGCTACTTGTGATACTTCTTCTGGTGTTCCTGTTGCGATAATCTTACCGCCGCCAACACCGCCTTCTGGCCCTAAATCAATAATATGATCAGCTGTCTTAATAACATCTAAATTATGCTCAATGACCAGTACAGTATTACCATCATCAACAAAACGCTCTAACACCTTTAACAATCTGGCAATATCATCTGTATGAAGACCAGTCGTTGGCTCATCAAGGATATAAAAACTCTTACCTGTAGAGCGTTTATGCAATTCAGACGCCAACTTCATCCGCTGCGCTTCTCCTCCTGACAGTGTCGTTGCTGGCTGCCCAAGAGTGACATAGCCAAGTCCAACATCTTTGATGGTCTGAATTTTACGGGCAATCTTTGGTATAGGCGCAAAAAACTCTGCTGCATCATTGACTGTCATATTTAGGATTTCAGCAATGTTTTTTTCCTTATAATGAACTTCTAATGTTTCACTATTGTAGCGAGTACCATGGCATACCTCACAAGGGACATAAACATCCGGCAAAAAATGCATCTCAATCTTTATAATACCATCTCCAGAACAGGCCTCACAGCGTCCTCCTTTAACATTAAAAGAGAAGCGTCCTTTTTTATAGCCTCGGATTTTAGCTTCATTTGTCTGTGCAAATAAATCCCGAATATCATCAAAAACACCAGTATAAGTGGCTGGATTAGATCGCGGTGTCCGTCCAATCGGACTTTGATCAATGTCAATAAGACGATCAATATGTTCAACACCTGAAATAGAGCCATACTTCCCAGGCTTTTCAGAATTACGGTTAAGTTTCTGAGCAATGACTTTCTTAAGAATACTATTAACTAAAGTAGATTTACCAGAACCTGACACGCCAGTAACTACAGTAAACTTTCCTAAGGGAAACTTTATATTGATGTTTTGCAGGTTGTTCTCAGCAGCTCCCTTAAGTTCTAGAAAGCGGCCGCTGCCTTTGCGGCGTTCAAGCGGGACAGGAATTGCTTTTTTGCCTGATAAATACTGACCTGTGATTGATTTCTTATTTTTAGCAACCTGTTTAGGTGTTCCCGAAGCAATAATTTCACCGCCAAAAGCCCCAGCACCGGGACCGACATCAACGAGCCAATCCGCTTCCATCATAGTATCTTCATCATGCTCTACAACAATCAGTGTATTTCCCAAATCACGCATCTTTTTTAAACTTGAAATCAGACGGTCATTGTCTCTTTGATGAAGGCCAATTGAAGGCTCATCTAAAATATAGAGAACACCGCTCAAATTAGAACCAATCTGAGTCGCCAGACGAATCCGCTGACTTTCTCCTCCAGACAAGGTTCCAGCCGAACGCGATAAGGTGAGGTAGTTCAGTCCTACATTATTTAAAAACGTTAAACGATCCTTAATTTCCTTTAGAATAGGCTTGGCGATAATTTCTTCATTTTGCTTCAGTTGCAGTTGTGAGACTAATTCCAAATGATCGGCTATAGACAAATCAGATATTTGGCCGATATGAAGGCCTTTTTGCCCACCTACTCGAACAGATAAAGCCTGATCATTAAGACGATAGCCATGACAGCTAACACAGGTTAATTCATTCATATAAGCACGCATAACATTGCGTGTGAAATCGCTGTTTGTTTCATGATAGCGGCGGTTGATATTGCTGATAATCCCTTCAAAAGGAATATCAATATCACGAACACCGCCGAATTCATTTTCATAATGAAAATGAAATTCTTTTCCATCTGATCCGTATAAAATTAAATGTTTAGCCTCATCTGATAAATCCTGCCAAGGCGTATCCATATCAACACCAAATGCCTCCATAGCTTGTTCTAACATTTTCGGATAATACTGAGATGAAATAGGATTCCAAGGAGCTAGTGCGCCTTCTCTTAAAGTCTGCGAAGTATCTGGAATGACTAAATCCAGATCCACTTCCAATTTAATCCCCAAACCATCGCAAGTTGGGCAAGAACCAAAGGGAGCATTGAAGGAAAAGAGCCGCGGCTCTAACTCTGGTACCGTAAAACCACAGATAGGGCAGGAATAATGTTCTGAAAAGATCATCTCCTTATCATCCATAGTATCGATGATAACATAGCCTTCTCCCAAGCGCAAAGCTGCTTCAATCGAATCAAACAGTCGGCCTCTAATACCTTCTTTTTGTACTAAACGATCAACGACAACCTCAATGTTATGCATCTTACTTTTGGATAGTTCGGGAACTTCCGCTAGGTCAATAATATCTCCATCTACCCGCACACGAACATAGCCATCTTTTTGAATACGATCAAACACCGCCTTATGCTGTCCTTTTTTCCGACGGACAACTGGGGCTAAGATCTGCATACGTGTTCGTTCAGGCAGAGTTAAAACCTGATCTACAATCTGCTCAACTGAAGAGGCTGTAATCGCTCCATGTCCGTTTTTGCAATAAGGAACACCCACACGCGCATACAAAAGCCTCAGATAATCATTGATTTCTGTGACTGTCCCAACGGTTGAACGTGGGTTCTTACTAGTAGTCTTTTGGTCAATAGAGATAGCAGGGCTAAGACCATCAATCGAATCAACATCGGGCTTTTCCATATTTCCTAAAAACTGCCTCGCATAAGCCGACAAACTCTCAACATAGCGCCTTTGACCCTCGGCATAAATCGTATCAAAAGCTAAACTGGATTTGCCAGATCCTGACAAACCTGTCACAACGACCAATTTATCACGCGGAATTTCAACATCAATATTTTTTAAATTATGAGCACGCGCTCCATGAATAACTAATTTATCCTGCATAATTATGATACAAAAAACTAAACGCAAAGGGAAAATAAAAGATTGGCGGTGTACTTGCAGACAAGAAAAGCCTTCTTTTTTCGCACAGCATTTAGTTCATGTGTATTTCCTTTCTATGACACAAAACCATGAAACACCAAAGCAGGGCTCGCTAGGGCTCAAAAAAGTTTCCTTTTACCTGCAGTGTTTGGGCTGTATCTAATCCTTTCTAAAATACAAAATGCGTAACACTTATCTTCTTATTATAACAAATATTTAAGAATCAGTTCCCAAAAATGTTTTAAATGTAGTATAATGGTACAGAATGTATTTAAGTTAAAGAGAGGGAGGGCTTGTCATGAAGCAAATGTTTCTTTCAACGGCAACAGAATTTAAAAAAATAGAAACATTCGAGCCAGGTGCTTGGATTAATTTGGTTAACCCCTCCCAGGAAGAATCCTTGCAGATTGCTGAAAAGTTTAATATTGACATCACAGATTTGAGAGCTCCGCTTGATGTTGAAGAAACTTCACGTGTTTCTGCCGAAAATGATTATACTTTGGTTATCGTAGACGTTCCAACACACGAAGAACGAAATAACAAGAGCTACTATATCACTATCCCTCTTGGCATTATAGTAACTAAAACTGCTGTTATCACTACCTGTTTGGAACCTTTGGCACTCTTTGATAATTTTTTAAACCATCGTACACGCAATTTCTATACATTTATGAAAACGCGTTTTGTTTTCCAACTGCTTTACCGCAATGCGGGCCTTTACCTTACTGCCCTTCGTTCTATTGATCGTCAGAGTGATAAAATTGAAGCTGAATTGGAAAAAGCAACGCGCAATGAACAGCTGATTGATATGATGGAACTGGAAAAGTCTATTGTCTACTTAAGAGCTTCTCTTAAATTAAATGAGCGGATTGTCAAAAAACTCTCCAGTAATACATCTAGTCTTAAAAAGTATGTTGAAGACGAAGATTTGTTAGAAGATACCCTGATTGAGACCCAGCAAGCGATTGAAATGGCTGGTATTTATGAAAATGTCCTTAATGTTATGACCGAAACATCGGCGTCAATTATTTCCAATAATCAAAATACGATTATGAAAACACTGGCTCTTATGACGATGGCTTTAGATATCCCAACAGTGATCTTCTCAGCTTACGGAATGAATTTTCAAAATAATTGGCTGCCCTTAAATGGTCTGCCTCATGCCTTCTGGTATATTGTTCTCATCGCTGCTGCTATGAGTTCAATAGTGGTTATTTACTTTATTCGAAAGAAATGGTTTTAAGGGGGTAAGAATGCCGGGCACTAAAGTGCCTCGGCATTCTACGCCATCCGCTATCCAAGCGGTATGGCTAACCCCCTTACTTGCTCTAGGCTAAAATAAAATCGATTTTAGCCTCATCGCATCGTAGCTGTTTAACATTGACCGCAATTGCTCTGCCTTTGCTGCAAGAAAATATTTTCTTCAGGGATAAGTTTGCCGGGCACTAAAGTGTCTCGGCATTCTACGCCATCCGCTATCCAAGCGGTATGGCTAACCCCCTTACTTGCTCTAGGCTAAAATAAAATCGATTTTAGCCTCGTCGCATCGTAGCTGTTTAACATTGACCGCAATTGCTCTGCCTTTGCTGCAAGCAAACATTTTTTTCAGGGATAAGTTTGTTAAAAAGACTTTACTATTTTCATAAACAGGAGAATTTTAGCACATGGATTTACAAGATCTTACTAAAAAAAATCAGGATTTCATTAATATCGCTACACATCAATTGATGCAAAATGGTAAAACCGATGAGGATATTAAAATTATTCTGGAAGACGTTCTGCCAGATATCTTAGAACATCAGAAAAAAGGTATTCCTGCTCGATCATTTTTAGGAGCCCCAACAGCTTTTGCAGACCAATTTATCACAGAGTCAAAAGAACCATTGACTAAAAGCAGGCCTAAAAATACCAATCCTTGGCTGATGTGGTTAGATACATCTCTGCTTTTTCTTGCTATCATTACTATCGCAACTGGTCTAATGAATTTCTTTAGCAAACAATCCCCAACTTATGGCCTTATAACACTTCTTATCCTAGGACTTGGCGGAGGAGCTGTTATGTTTGCTAGTTATTATTTTATTTACAGACATTCTGGAAAACCTAAGGACGAACGTCCAAGTCTCTTTAAATCATTTGGCCTGCTTATTGTATTTATGATTTTTTGGATGTTTCTTTATGTTTTAACAGCCTTCTTACCAGCAGCTATAAATCCAAAAATTCCTGATATTGCGCTTATAGTTATTGCAGCTGTTGCTTTTGGCCTGCGTTATTATCTCAAGAAAAAATACAATACAGAGAATGCTTTTTCTCCTCAGCCAAGCTCCAACTAGCTCCTTCATTTAACCAGACTGACAGCTTAGACAAAAGTCCCCAGCCCATGCATTTAAGGCATTAATAAGTAAAAAAGGAGTTTATAATGAAAAAAGGATACATTTGGTATTTATTACTTGCTGCTTTAGCCTGTTATTTTATAGTTACAGCTTTTTTTCCTGCTTTGCATCTAGTGTTTAACACTATGCTTATATTGGCTATCGCCTTTATACTAATGGGATTAGGTAGTAGGAGTGCTATTTTAGCCTTCATCGGTCTAGGCTTTTTGAGTATCTATCTAAAAGATACCTTTCATTTTCACTACTCAATAGGACCGCTATTTGCCGGGCTGGTTCTTATAGGAGTCATCATCAACGGTATCTTAAAACCGCGTTACTCCTATCATTATAAGAAATATTTCAATCCTTATTTTGAAGGGAATAAAAGAACTTATGATAGTGATGATGAGGCAAACATCTATCTTAAAACCCTCTTTTCAGAAAATATGAGTTATATCACCTCTCAGCAAATAAGCCATCTATTTATCACTACTAAATTTGGAGGCCAGTATGTAGATCTATCTCAGGCACAATTTATGACGGATTCTCCTGAAATTCATTTAGATGTTAGCTTTGCTGATACAACTATTCGGATTCCAAGTCATTGGAAGATCATCAATAAGGCAAGTTCTCCTTTTGCAACCATTTCTTTTTCAGGTTATCCAAGCACAGAGGATCAGCAAATAACGGTCCTTCTAACAGGAACAGTAGCTATGGGAACTGTCAACATTCAGTATTAACAACTAACTTCTTTTTTAAATAAAAGTTATTTAAAAAGCCCATCGTAAAGATCTTAAACAGTTCTTCTACAATAGGCTTTTTATTTCAATCATTGTTTAACAATAATAAATAGTTTAGGAATCAATTGTAGAAACTACCGATTCCTAAACTATTTTTAATCCTCATTTACAAAAGGCATAAGCGCCATAACGCGAGCGCGTTTGATTGCTGTTGTTACTTTACGTTGGTTTTTAGCTGAAGTTCCAGTAACACGGCGCGGTAAAATTTTTCCGCGTTCTGAGATGAAACGGCTAAGAAGCTCAGTATCTTTGTAATCAACATATTCAATTTTATTTGCTGCAATATAATCAACTTTTTTACGGCGTTTAAATCCGCCACGACGTTGTTGAGCCATGTTTTTCTCCTTTATATTCTGATATTAAGGGCGTAAAAAAAGCGGCAGAAAAAGAAGAAATCGCTGAAAATTCAAATTTTCAAAATGATCTAACTTTTTCCAGGCTTCTAGCCCGAACTCAAAGTTACTTTGAGCAAAAGTCCAGTCTGCTAGAATGGTAAATCATCATCAGAGATATCCATTGGATTTGAGTTACCAAATGGATTCTCATCTCTGCCAAAGTTTGGTGCTTGCGATTGTGAAGGAGCGGACTGAGATGAAAAATCATTTCCGCTGAAATTATTGTTACCAGCATTATAGCTGCTAGACTGATTCTCACGCGCAGCCCGGCTTTCCAAAATTTGGAAATTGTCCGCAACAACCTCTGTAACATAAACACGCTGACCCTGCTGGTTTTCATAATTACGCGTCTGAATACGGCCTGTAATACCAAGAAGCGTGCCCTTTTTAGCCCAATTGGCCAAATTTTCAGCCTGCTGACGCCAAATAACGATATTAATGAAATCAGCTTCACGTTCACCATTTTGGTTTTTGAAATTACGATTAACCGCCAGAGTGAAAGTTGCGACTGCTTGGTTACTTGGCGTATAACGAAGCTCTGCATCACGTGTCATGCGGCCAACCAGTACGACATTATTAATCATACACTTACACCTTCTTAAGCATCCAATTTAACAATCATATGACGAAGAATGTCATTGTTGATTTTTGAAAGACGATCGAACTCATTGAGAGATACAGCGTCTTCAGTTTCAACAGTAATGACATGGTAAAGTCCCTCATGAAAATCTTGAATTTCATAAGCAAGACGGCGTTTTTCCCAATCTTTTGATTCAGCAATAGACGCACCATTGTCTGTCAAGATGGAATCAAAACGTGCTACCAAAGCATTTTTTGCTTCTTCTTCAATGTTTGGACGAATAATATAAAGAATTTCATATTTTGCCATTGATAGTTCCTCCTTTTGGTCTAATGACCCCAAATCATTGTAAGGGGTAAGTGAGGGTTACTCACAAAACATTATTATACAGGATTATAATCAGTAATGCAAGTAGCTCCTGTTCCATTTTCGCCTATCCTTAATATCTTCATGACCTTTCTAGCAGATCTTTATTGCTATAAGTAAATATGCAAACTAAAAAAGATATTTTTAATGGAATCATTAACCTTTGGAGCGTTTAAAACATTGGCATTTATCCTCTTGCACCAGCTCAAAGTGAAGTTTTTGAGCTGGCAAAGCTTAGCTGCTAAAGGTTTGAAAAGAAGCTATTGCTAGATTTAATCTCGAAAATCAAGGGAACCTATCCTTTTTGCTTTTGCTGAATTAACAGCATAGAACATCTAAATCTGATAACAATGCTATCATTCTTGTCAATAAAAAACTCCTGCTGTTCTCATTAAGAATCTCAGGAGTTTTGTTTTGAGCTTTTTATAATGTCATTGGCTTTCTCCTTTATACTCTTCCTTTAAGCTTAAGAGCTTCTTTTCATCAACACTTTACTTTTACATTTTAGGACTTTTATATCATCTTAAAAGAGTTCATCCTAATGATGTCATTTTTACGAGCAATCCATCTTTTTATACTAAACAGATAGTATCATTTCAAAACTGTAAAATTAAACTGCCTACTTTATCTTTTATCACCATTTTTATAGCGACTGATATCAAAGGTTAACATAAGCGCTACCTCCATATTAATTAAGAAAGAGAACAACTAAGAACAAACAAATAGAAAATTTAATCTCCGTTTTTATACCTTGCCTTATTCATTTTTATCATGTGAATACCTCCTTTTTAATAGGTATTTGTATCTATCCTTCTTTACATTTTTATTATATAGTAAGCGCTTCCATTTGTCAAGAAATAATTCGTATTTTTGGAAAATAAATAAGCTTTTGCTACAATATACCTTATGATAGATTTGAAAGATTATGGTATCCAGATGTGGGATAAGACTAAAATTGCTGATTTTAGAAGAACCCTCTTATCATGGTATGATCAGGAAAAGAGAGATCTTCCTTGGCGCAGAACGAAAGATCCTTATAAGATTTGGATTTCTGAGATTATGCTGCAGCAAACACAAGTTAGTACTGTTATTCCCTATTATAATCGTTTCTTAGAATGGTTTCCATCTATTTGGGATTTAGCTCAAGCTCCTGAAGAAAAACTGCTGAAGGCCTGGGAAGGGCTGGGCTATTACAGCCGCGTTAGGAATATGCAGGCTGCAGCACAGCAAATTATTAAAGACTATAACGGCAGCTTTCCACAGACTTATGCTGAAATAGTTCAATTAAAAGGAATCGGCCCCTATACCGCAGGAGCCATAGCCAGCATTGCTTTTGACTTACCAGAACCAGCTGTTGATGGCAATGTTATGCGTGTGATGGCAAGACTTTTTGAAGTTGATTATGATATTGGGAATCCAAAAAACCGTAAAATCTTTCAGGCTATAACAGAACAGCTTATAGACCCAGTACGGCCTGGAGATTTTAACCAGGCTTTAATGGATCTGGGAACTGATATTGAATCTGCTAAGAATCCAAGACCTGAAGAAAGCCCGGTAAGAGCATTTAGTGCAGCTTATCTGCATAAAACAGTAGATAAATATCCGATCAAACTGCCTAAGAAAAAACCACGGCCCATTCATTTGCAGGCTTTTATCATTCGTAATGATAAAGGAGAATTTTTACTTGAAAAAAATATTCAGGGACGGCTTTTAGGGGGCTTTTGGTCCTTTCCCATTTTAGAAACAGAGCCGATAGCTCAGCAACTTAATCTCTTTGAAAATAAAAGTGATACGATTTTAAAAAACCAGCCGCAAAAAAACTTATTTAGGCAAATTTATCAGTTAAAACCCCAATGGTCAGCAACAGTTTTTAAATCTGTCCAGCATACCTTCAGTCATCAAAAATGGCAAATTGAATTAATCGAAGGCTTCATAGCAGATGAAGTTCCTCTCCTAAAAGACAAAAACCTACGTTGGGTGGCTGCCAAAGAATTTTCAGCTTATCCTTTTGCAGCTCCGCAAAAGAAAATGGTGGACAATTACTTAGCCGCAAAATGGCCTTAACAAAAAACAAGGGAATGGTAAGAACCAATACTTCACTCTTTGGCTTCTTTTCCATTTCCTTGTTTTTAATTGATAATTCCAGATTGAAATCTTTTAAACTCATTTTGCCGCTTAAGCATTTAATTCAGCAATAATGGCTTTAAGTTGGTCTTTGGTATGAACACCAGCAACTTGTTTAACAACTTCTCCGTCTTTTTTAAAAAGAAGGGTTGGTATGCTCATGATACCAAAGTTTTGTGCTGTAGCAGGGTTTTCATCAACATCAATCTTAACAATTGTTAGTTCATCTTCTGAAAATTCTTCAGACAGCTGCTCTAAGATTGGTGCCTGCATGAGACAGGGACCGCACCAGGTTGCCCAAAAATCAACAAGGACGAGACCATCCTTTGTTTCTGCTTCAAAATTAGCATCTGTTACAACTTTTGTCATAAAAATTCTCCTTCTTTGATTTTTATAAATTTATTCTACACTAAAAGACCGTATTTGCCTAATATTTGCTACGTCATTTAAAACTAACAATCGTTGCACCAGATCCTCCTGCATTTTGGGGAGCATAAGCAAAGTCTTTAACATGTTTATTGCGACGCAGATAATTCTTGACACCTTCACGAATAACGCCTGTACCAATACCATGAATAATATCTACCTGAGCCATATTATTTAAAAGAGCTTGATCTATGAATGCATCTAGTTCCCTCATTGCTTCTTCATAGCGCTTGCCTCTTAAATCAAGCCTTGCACTCGGCGCCTTGTGAGAAGTCTTTTTCACAGACCGAGCCTGCTGTTTCTTAGATCCGTGATTTTTTCCTTTTGCTGCTAAATCAAATTCCCTTTCTTTCAAAGTCATTTTTATCAGACCAACCTGGGCTTCCCAGCGTCCGTCTTTAAGCTGTTTTATCAATGTCCCTCTCTGACCGTAGCTGCTGACAATAATATCATCGCCAGCATGGATAGCACGCTGTTTTTTAGCTTTTTTAAGGATTTTGTTTTTCGATAAATCAACTTCTGGTGCTAATTTTTCCAGCTTACTCTTTGCTTCTATCACTTGATGAGGCTTCAGCTGCGCTTTTTCATGAAGGTTTTTAAGGATCTCATTGCTTTCTGTCAAAGCTTTTTCAATAATACTTTGCGCTTCTAACTTAGCTTTATTTAATTCTTTATCTTTAGCATGTGAAAATTCCTGATAAAGTTTCTTGACAGCACGGTTAAACTTTAGATTCTCCTGCTCAACTTCCTGAATATTATCCAGACGTCTGCGGCTCTCAGCCATTTGTTTTTCCAACTGCTCAATCATGCTATTAACATCAGAATCAGCATATGTTAATTTTTCGGCTTCTGAAACAATAATTTCGTCCAAGCCCAAACGGCGAGCTATCTCAAAAGCGTTTGAGCGGCCTGGTACCCCTTGCATAAAACGATAAGTCGGACTCAGACTGGCCATATCAAATTCCATACTGGCATTTTCTACGAATGCTTTTTCAATGCCATAAGCCTTTAGTTCTGGATAATGGGTGGTTGCCATTGTTTTAATATGAGAAAGACGCAGATGTTCCAAAATACTTATCGCTAAAGCAGCACCTTCCTGCGGATCAGTTCCAGCACCTAATTCATCAAATAACACCAAGCTATCACTATCAGCATGAGTCAAAATTTCAACTATATGAGTCATATGACTTGAAAAAGTAGAAAGGCTCTGCTCAATAGACTGCTCATCGCCGATATCAGCAAAAATATCTTTAAAGACAGCTACCTTACTTCCGCTATCTGCTAAAATAGGAAGTCCTGACTGTGCCAATAACTGTGTCAGTCCTAATGTTTTTAGTAAGATTGTTTTTCCGCCTGTATTGGGGCCTGTGATCAAAATTGTTGTCGTTTGATCCCCAAAATACAAATCATTAGCGACTGGATTAAGTAAAAGAGGGTGGCGGACACTTAAAAGTTGGATAGAATGATTTTTGGTGAGGCTTGGCAGGGAAGCTTTTTTCTCTCTCATATAAAGGTATTTAGCCCGAACAAAATCAATATGGCCTAAAAGCCAAGCATTATTATTAATAGCTGGCGCTTGAGGACGCAGACTTTCTGCCAGCTTTTTCAAAATACACGCTATTTCATGGCGTTCATCAGCTTGAGCCTGTGTCAGATCTTCATTGAGCTTAACAACTCCTCTAGGCTCTATATAAACTGTATTTCCCGAAGCAGAAATATCATGCACAACGCCTTGTATCCGGTGACGATAGGTATTTTTCACCGGCAGGACACTGCGGCCATTGCGGCTGGCAACCAGGCTTTCCGCCAGCATCTCTCTCTGATTTTTCAGCATCTCCTGAAGGATTTGCCGAATTTCTTGCTCTTTTTGCTGAATTTTCTGCCTAATTCTGCCTAATTCTGGACTGGCAAAATCTTCAACAAAGCCGCTGTCATTAATAGATTGCAGACTGCCTTGCAAATCAGGAAAAATAACTAAATTTTGAAAAGTATAACCTAAAGTTTTTAAAGAAATATTCTCTAAATCTCTATAAAATTGGTGAGCGTGGGCTGACATCTGCAGAATCCGCTTTAAGGCTAAAAGTTCCTCAATATTAAGATCAGCGCCTAATTCTAAACGGCGCAAAGCTTCTGTAATATCTTGGCTGCTGCCAAATCCAAAACGCCCATATTCTTGGAAGATTTGTTCCATATCCGCAACTTCTGCAAAAGAACGCTCTATTTTTTCTATATTAGTCATGGGCAAAAGTTTGCTCAGCTCTATTTTCCCTTGCTCTGTCTGCAGCAAATCAGCAAAAGGTCTTTTGGCTTTATCAAATTCTAAAATATCTAAAATCTTTGTATTCATGGATTCATTATAACATAAGCATACAAAATGAACTGCACCCAAGCTGGATTTTTATTATCCAGCTTGGGTGCAGTTTAAACTAATCCTCTCTAGTCAGCGCAGTTAACAAAGCACTCTAAAATTTGAGAACTTTTCTTTTAAACTTTCATTTCATGATAGCCAAAAATAATGAATAAGCCATGAAAATAATGGAAAATCAATCAAAAAGCGAATCATGAAACTCTTTGCTAAAAATGACTGGATATTCTGTAAGGGAACAGCAGCCAGAACATTAAAAAACAAACTTAAAGACAGCATCGTCACAAGAACTGCTAGGCCGCCGCTCAAGTAAGTATAAAAGGGTTTATGGAAACGATCTGACTTTACAAAATGAACAAAAATCCCCAATACTCTAAAAACAGTATAAATAGCAAGATAGATGACAAAAAAAGATAGACCTGAATAAAAAATTTTATCTAAATCAAAAAGATCAACTGATTTAAAAAAGTTAACAGAGGTCTCTGGCGTTGCATTTGAAAAAGGAACCCAAAGGGTTAATACTTCTGACAGCCTCTTATAATAGATAGCCGCAGCCCCAATAGAGATGAGGCTGGAAAAAAAATAAAAGGTCTGCAAAATAATACCGCGATGACTGCCAATATAAAAATTCCAAGCCAAAAGCAATAACAGCAAAAGCGAAATCATTTCTTATCTCCGCTTTGCTGTGCACGGTTTTTAAGAATGGATAATTCCTTGGTTCTAAATTTTTCCAGCTCCTCTTCCTTTTTATCAAAATCAATCTCTCGGCTAAGCTGGGTTGATAAAGCATTAATTGCCATTAAAATAGCAATTGTCTCATCATCTGCCTGCGGTAATTTTTCCTTAATAGCCTCATATTTTTCTCTGGCAACACGTTCAATTTCTTCCATAAAAAGATTGTCTTTATCAGTTGTCAGTGTCAGCGTTTTTTCACCAAATGTGAACTTATAGCGATTTTTACTTGTCATAACTCCACCTCAAGTTTTATTATAACGTAAAATAACTTTTTCGTAAATTAAAGATTTTTCAGCAAATAAGCCGTAAATCTTTATCAGAAAAGGAATTTAAGCGATTTTTGACATTAAAATTTTTCTAAAAATATCTACAAAACTAAATCATTTATCAATAATATCTTATTAGATTCTTCCAAAGTTTAGGTACTTTATGCTAAAATGTTAATTATGGAGACTTTTGTTGTAAAACTTGATGAAAAAGCTATTAGCAGTTTAGAAGAAAAATTAAAAAGGCATCAAGTTCAAAATGCCAATGCCTATGTTCGCTTTGCGGCCAAAGTAAAACAAGTCACTGTTCTTATCTATAGCTCTAACAAGGTTGTTTTTCAAGGCAATGCTGCTCAGCAGCTAGCACAGCAGATGGGAGTTCTGCCAAAAAAACAGAACCAAACAGCTCCGTCGAAAAGTCAAAAAAAGGAAAAGAGTTCCGTTCTTGGAACAGACGAGGTAGGAAATGGCTCCTACTTTGGCGGTTTGGCTGTTGTGGCAAGCTTTGTCACACCCCATGAACATGATTTTTTAAAAGAAATGGGAATTGATGATTCTAAAAACTTAACTGATACTAAAATTAGGCAGTTAGCTCCGCTATTAGAAGAAAAAATCCCTCATCGATCACTTCTGCTGACCCCTAAAAAATATAATCAAGTCGTCGGAAAAGGACTAAAGCATAATGCTGTCTCTGTTAAAGTAGCTCTGCATAATCAGGCTATCTTTTTACTTCTAAAAGATGGCATAAAACCAGATAAAATTGTTATTGATGCCTTTACCAGTCCAAAGAATTATGACAGATACCTTCAAAATGAAAAAAATCGCTTCTCTTCTCCCATAAGCCTTGAAGAAAAAGCTGAAGGCAAATACTTGGCAGTGGCTGTCAGCTCTATTATTGCCCGCAGTCTATTCCTTGAGAATCTTGAACATTTAAGCCGGGAGATTGGGTTTCAGCTGCCAAGCGGAGCCGGCAGACAATCAGACAAGGCAGCCAGCCAGATTTTAAAAGTTTATGGAAAATCAGGGCTTGAGTTAACTGCTAAATGGCATTTCAAAAATACAGAAAAAGCCTATCATTTATTAAAAAAGTAAGGATATTATCATGAAAAATTTTCTAAAAGAATGGGGAATCTTTATTCTTTTCATTGCTGCACTTATATTGAGCCGTATCTTTGTTTGGGCTCCTGTACGAGTTGAAGGACACTCTATGGATCCTACCTTGGCCGATAAAGAACAGATTATTATCGTTAAAACAACATCTATAAAAAACTTTGATATTGTTGTTGCCAAAGAAGGCAAAAAAAACATTGTCAAACGTGTAGTCGGAATGCCTGGAGATACAATTTCATTTAACAACGACACGTTATCTATAAATGGTAAAAAAGTTGATGAAACTTATCTTAAGTCCTTTAAGAAAAAATTTGCTAAGGATAAACTGCAAAAAACGTATTCTTATAATAACTATTTCCAGCAGTTAGCTGCAAGTTCAGCTGCCTTTACAACTGACAGTCAAGGAAAAGCAAACTTCACTGTCACTGTTCCTAAAGGACAGTATTTCCTTTTAGGAGATGATCGTATTGTCTCTAAAGACAGCCGCCAAGTAGGAACCTTCTCGAGAAATAAAATTATCGGTGAGGTCAAGTTCCGCTTTTGGCCTTTAAAAGCCATTAAATTTATTTCAAATAAGTAGTTGTTTGCAGACATTGCACTGATGGAACGGGATAGAAACTCACTGTAGGAACTGTTGCCGCTCCTTTTTTGATAAGGAAATGCTATGACATATTATTTTTCAGGTACTATTGAACGCCTTATTTTCGAAAATAGCAGTAATTTTTTTAAAATTATTCTCTTAGAAATTGATGACACAGACAGTGGCTTTGAAGAAGCAGAAATTATTGTAACAGGCACAATTGCTGAGGTCATAGAAGGAGAGTCTTACACTTTTTGGGGAGAGCTGATCCAGCATCCAAAATACGGGGAACAATTAAAAGCAGAACGCTATGAACGTGCCAAGCCTTCTTCAACTGGTCTTATTAAATATTTTTCCGGCAAACATTTTAAAGGAATCGGACAAAAAACGGCGGAAAAAATAGTTCAGGTATATGGCGATAATCCTATTGATAAAATTCTCGAAAATCCTGATAAATTAGATACTATTTCTGGACTTTCTCAAAATAAAAAAGAAGAATTTGTCCAAAAATTGCGGCTGAACTACGGTACTGAACAAATTTTGGCTAAATTGGCAAAATATGGCCTTACTAATAAACTTGCCTTTCAAATTTATGATCATTATAGAGAAGAAAGTCTCAATATAATCAAAGACAATCCCTATCAGCTGGTCGAAGATATCCAAGGAATTGGCTTTAAAATTGCGGATCAGCTAGCTGAGCAAATCGGTATTAAGAGCGATGCAAAAGAGCGTTTTCGTGCCGCACTTCTCCACACTCTCTTAGAGACATCTCTTGATAAGGGAGATACTTATATAGAAGCTAAGGAACTGCTTGAAAGAGCTATTGAATTGCTTGAGGATGCTAGGCAAGTAGAATTAGAGGCTAATCAGGTTGCCCAAGAGTTAACCCAATTGATTAAAGAAGATAAAGTCCAAAATATTGAAACTAAAATTTTTGATAACTCTCTTTTTTATGCTGAAGCAGGTATTCAAAAAAATTTATCGCGCCTTCTTCAGCAAAAACTTGAAAAGAATTTCGATACTAAAACCATTCAAGCAGAAATCAAACAGCTTCAGCAAAAATTTAAATTAACTTATGACAATGTACAAAAAGAAGCTATTCAAAAAGCTATTCAGAGCAAGATTTTTCTATTAACTGGAGGCCCAGGAACTGGCAAAACTACTGTGATCAACGGAATCATAGAAACATATGCTAGTCTTCATAATATTGATCTGAATCAAAAGGACTGCCCTATCATTTTAGCAGCGCCGACTGGACGGGCAGCCAGACGTATGCACGAGTTAACAGGTCTTTCCAGTGCAACAATTCATCGGCATTTAGGTTTAAATGGTGACAGCGACTATCAGACGATTGATGACTACCTTGATTGTGATTTGATCATTATTGACGAGTTTTCCATGGTGGATACTTGGCTAGCCAATCAGCTTTTTAATGCGATTGCCACTCACACGCAAGTCATTATTGTCGGAGACAGCGACCAGCTCCCTTCTGTAGGACCAGGTCAAGTGCTGGCTGATTTACTGAAAGTTCCCCAATTAACGCAGGTTTCACTATCTAAAATCTTCCGACAGTCTGAGGATTCCACCATTGTTACCTTAGCTAGTGAGATCAAGCAAGGTTATTTGCCAGATGATTTCACAGCTAAAAAAGCCGATCGGTCTTACTTTGAAGCACAGAGCAGCCATATCCCTCAGATGGTTGAACAAATTGTCAGCTCTGCTATTCGAAACGGGATTGATGCTCAAGAAATCCAAATTCTAGCACCTATGTATCGCGGACAAGCTGGAATTGATCACCTTAATCATTTAATGCAAGAATTGCTTAATCCTCTAAAAGATCGGACAGAATTTCAATTTAACAACATTCACTTTCGCAAAGCAGATAAAATACTTCATCTTGTAAACGATGCTGAATTAAATATCTTTAATGGTGATATTGGCTATATTACAGACCTTATACCGGCTAAAGACACTGAATCTAAACAGGATGAAATGATTATTGATTTTGATGGTGCTGAAATTCTCTATCCTCGCAGTGAATGGAACAAAATAACTCTAGCTTATGCCATGAGTATCCATAAATCACAAGGAAGCGAATTCAAAGTTGTTATTCTTCCTATCACCAGACAAGGCGGACGGCTTCTAAAACGCAATCTCATTTATACAGCTATTACACGCTCAAAAAGTAAGCTCATCATGCTGGGAGAATTAACAGCCTTTGAGCTGGCTGTTAAAAATGAAGCAACAAGCCGTAAAACTTATCTGGTAGAACGTTTTACTTCTGTGGTTTCTGAAAATTCTAGCAAGCATAAAATTGAGCCAGACCAAGAAACAGCAGGAGAAAATGCAACATACATTTTAAGAGAAAATAATATTTTTGACATTAATCCCATGATTGGTATAACACAGACTGATATTGATTATTTTTTCAAAAAATAATAAGGGCCTGCCATTTAAAATCACTGTAAATTATGTTAAAATAGATGTATTGTAATAAATTTTTACTTTTAAACAAGGAGATTTTTAATGACTTACGAAGAAACAGCTAAATCATTTAGAACCAGCAATATTATCATTATCGTTTTAAATATATTATCGTTAATTTTAGGACTTATCAGCTTGCTAGGGCTTTTTATGACAAACCAAGCGATTAAACAGGGAAATACAGATCAATATAATCTTTCAGCTAGACAAATAGAAATCATTAAGCAAGCTTTGACGCCTTTGTCTCTGACTATTATTATTGTGGCAATAGCTATTAATCTTGCGATTGTTATTTTTTGCTTCATCAATCTATCTAGATTAAACCAAGAAACTGCCGTTACTCCTATCCCTTATTATATTGGACTTGTTCTTTCGGCTATATCAGTGATTAATACTACTTTGGCAGGAAATTTGTCCATTTTGTCTTTGGGTATTCAAGCTGCCTTCATTATTCTTTATTTCTATGCCATTCAAAAAGCGAGAGCTTTAGTCAAACTTCTTTAAGGCTAAGTTCAAGCTGTTTAATTACTTTTTATGATAGGTTAAGAAATTGGGATCTTTTCTCAGTTTCTTTTTTTGTTCAAAAAATTAGAATTCTCTCAGTTTCTTTCAAACCTTATTTGTCTGACTTCTCTTTTTAACTTTCCTAGCCCGTTTACTGTACAAGTTACCTCTTTGTGTTGATTTTTTTTGAAATCTTTTGATATTTTTTGCTTTTCTTTTTCAAAAACTATTGCTTTTTATATGAAAACGTTTTAAAATAATATCGTTCTTAAAATTTCTTTAAAGAAAGAAGAATGGTATTTCTTCTATAAAGTTCCTTCTTCTTTTGTCTAAGAAAAAAATATTATAAGGAGGAAGAACAAGAATGGCTATCGGAATCGTTATCGCCAGTCACGGTGAATTTGCTGCTGGTATCCACCAATCTGGTTCTATGATTTTTGGCGAACAAGAAAAAGTTCAAGTAGTCACTTTCATGCCAAATGAAGGTCCTGATGATCTTTATGCCAAGTTTAACGATGCAGTTGCTGCATTCGATGCTGATGATGAGATCTTGATCTTAGCTGACCTATGGAGTGGATCTCCTTTCAATCAAGCCAGTCGGGTCATGGAAGAAAGTCCTGATCGCAAGTTTGCTGTCATCACCGGACTTAATCTGCCTATGCTTATACAAGCCTATACAGAGCGCATGATGGATGCTTCTGCTGGTGTTGATCAAGTTGTGGCAAACATTATTAAAGAGGCAAAGGGTGGTGTTAAGGCCCTCCCTGAAGAACTTAATCCAGCTGAATCTGAAAAGACAGCAGCTCCTGCAGAGGAAAGCCCTGTTGCGCAGGGGGCTATTCCTGAAGGTACCGTTATTGGTGATGGAAAACTTAAAATTAATTTAGCTAGGGTCGATACACGCCTTTTACACGGACAAGTTGCCACCGGCTGGACACCTGCCTCTAAAGCTGACCGTATCATCGTGGCATCAGATACTGTCGCTAAAGATGAACTTCGTAAAGATTTGATCAAACAAGCTGCGCCAAACGGTGTAAAAGCAAATGTTGTTCCTATTAAGAAATTGATTGAAGCTGCTAAAGATCCTCGTTTTGGCAATACGCATGCTCTCATCCTCTTTGAAACACCGCAAGAAGCACTAGAAGCAATTGAAGGCGGCGTTCCCATCAAAGAATTAAACATTGGCTCTATGGCTCACTCAACTGGTAAAACGATGGTTAATAATGTCTTATCAATGGATAAAAATGACGTTGCTACCTTTGAAAAATTAAGAGACTTAGGTGTTTCATTCGATGTTCGCAAAGTACCTAATGATTCTCAAAAAGACTTGTTTGAGCTCATTGAAAAAGCAAATGTCCAATAAAAAGAGAGAAAACTACAAAGAGCTGCTAGCCTTTGCCTGCTTTTTTAATCTTTAAATGATTTAGTTTTTTCTCTATTTAACTATTTTACTTAATATTTCTTATCGTTTTACTCATTTATATCAGACTCATTGAAAGGATCTAGAAACATGTCAGATATTTCTATTATTTCCATGATTTTGGTCGTTATCATCGCTTTCTTTGCAGGGATGGATGGGATTCTTGACCAATTTCAATTTCATCAACCGCTGGTTTCTTGTACCTTGATCGGTCTTGTCACTGGTCATTTAGAAGCAGGTCTTATACTTGGCGGTTCACTTCAAATGATCGCTCTTGGCTGGGCTAATATTGGCGCAGCTGTTGCACCCGATATCGCACTTGCTGCTTCAGCAGCTGCTATTATCATGGTTAAAGGAGGAGACTTCTCTAATAGAGGTATCGGAGTAGCAACAGCACTTGCTGTACCTCTTGCAGTTGCTGGTCTCGCACTTACAATGATTGTCCGCACCCTATCAGTAGCTGTTGTTCACGGTGCTGATGCAGCAGCAAAACAAGGGAATATCCGGGCAGTAGAACGTGCTCATTATCTTGCCCTTTTCATGCAAGGTCTCCGTATTGCTCTGCCAGCTGCTTTACTTCTTGCTTTGCCTACCTCTACAGTGCAGTCTATGCTTCACTTTATACCTGATTGGTTAAAAGATGGTATGGTCATCGGCGGTGGTATGGTCGTTGCCGTGGGTTATGCTATGGTTATTAACATGATGGCAACTCGTGAAGTTTGGCCTTTCTTTGCTCTTGGTTTCGCACTTGCTGCTTTGACTAATTTAACCCTGATTGCTCTTGGTGCAATCGGTGTCGCTATCGCTCTTATCTACCTCAACCTGTCAAAACAAGGCGGTTCAGGCAATGGTGGTTCCTCAGGCGGTTCCAACGATCCCATTGGCGATATTTTAGAAGATTACTAGAAAGGAGCGAGAAATCATGGCAGAAAAAATCAAACTTTCCAAATCAGATCGCAGAAAAATTTGGTGGCGTTCTACCTTCTTACAAGGTTCTTGGAATTATGAACGTATGCAAAACTTAGGTTGGGCCTACTCACTGATTCCAGCTCTCAAAAAGCTTTACACAAAAAAAGAAGACCGGGCAGCAGCTCTTGAGCGGCACTTAGAATTCTTTAATACTCACCCTTATGTTGCAGCTCCTATTATGGGGGTTACCCTAGCTCTTGAAGAAGAAAAAGCTAACGGTTCTGACATTGATAATACCGCTATTCAAGGAGTTAAAATCGGTATGATGGGACCGCTTGCTGGTGTCGGTGATCCAGTCTTTTGGTTTACAGTACGTCCGATCCTTGGTGCTCTTGGAGCTTCTTTAGCCCAGGCTGGTAATATCATGGGGCCAATTATCTTCTTTCTAGGCTGGAATATTATTCGTATGGCCTTTCTTTGGTACACTCAAGAATTGGGCTATAGAGCAGGTTCTGAAATTACTAAAGACTTATCAGGCGGTATCCTCAAAGATATCACTAAAGGAGCTTCTATCCTTGGTATGTTCATTCTTGCCGCTCTGGTAGAGCGTTGGGTTGCTGTTAAATTTGCCGTTGGGCTGCCAGCAACTAAATTATCAAATGATAATGGTCAGACCTTTATCCCTCTCCCTAAAGGATCTGTCTCTGGTGAGAAACTGAAAGAGGCTATTGAAGGCTATAAGAACGGTCTTAATCTCGGTCCAATCAAGGTTAACACACTTCAAGATCAGCTGGATTCTTTAATCCCAGGACTTATGGGACTGCTCTTAACCTTATTATGTATGTGGCTGCTTAAGAAAAAAGTATCACCAATTACTATTATCATCGGGCTCTTCGTAGTAGGTATTGTTGCCCATGTCATTGGCTTGATGTAATCAAGATCAGCATAAATAGTTTTTATGCATGAGGTTGGATAAAATCCAACCTCTTTTAAAATAGACTAGAGATTTGGTTAAGGCAGCGGTATTGTTCAAATACTTAGCACACTATCTATAATAGTTTTATTTATCATTGCTAATGATAAATAGCCTAAGCTGGCTTTTTTTGATATAATGAGACAGTATCTAATTCAGGAGTAGTTTATGGCACAGTCAATTAATACAAAAGTTGAATACACAGGCAAGGGCGTCTCTTATCTCGGAATAGGCGGGACAGTTGGTAAATTTCTCCTTGGAGATAGAGGATTTGAATTTTATAATGATAATAATGTCGAACATTTTATCCAAATTCCTTGGACTAGTATTATAGAGATGGGAGCAAATGTTCATCGTCAAAAAGTCAGCCGTCATTTTGAGATCATCACAGACAAAGGCAAATTTCTTTTTGCTTCTTCTAACTCTGGCAAAATTTTAAAGATCGCCAGACAGCATGTAGGAAATGACAAAATTGTCCGCTATCCTAGCCTGCTGCAAAAAATCGGCAGCTTCTTTAGGAGAAAAAATAAAGATTAGGTTAGCTTATTATATAAGCAGCAAAGAGAGTCAGTAAACTTTTTTAAAATAAGTTTACTGACTCTCTTCTTCTTTAATTGCACTGTTTTCAAGAGCAATATATTTATCAAGTTTAAGAACTAACTGGCCACTCTTGAGAGATGTTGTTATTTTTTCTTTATAAAATTAAAAATTCTAATGACAGCTTCTTTCGCATTCAGTTATTTACATTCTTTTTCAAATCTTGTATAATAAAAACAACGGATAAGTAAGTTCAGTTATTCTTTCAGAAAGTCTGCGGTTGCTGTAAGCAGACAGAAAATTGACCCGAAATTCTACCGTGAAAATTCATTAAAAATGATAATTGAGAGCACAGTTGTTGTGAAGCTGGATGGAACCGCGCATAAGCGCTCCAGCATCATAATGGCTGTCTTTGTTTTTTAATTAGGAGGTAAGTATGTTAGATATTAAACGCATTCGCCACGATTTTGAGGATATCAGTCAAAAGTTAGCAAGACGCGGTGTTGACCAAGAAACACTGCAGCAATTAAAAGAATTAGATGAAAAACGCCGCCGCTTACTGGTAACAGCTGAAGAAGCAAAGGCTAAGCGTAACACAGCTTCCGCTGCTATCGCTCAGGCCAAACGCAATAAAGAGGATGCCTCAGAACAAATTGCTGCTATGCAAAAGCTAGCTGCTGAAATCAAATCATTAGATAGTGAGCTAGCTGCTGCTGATGACCAATTAACAACACTTACTACGACCTTACCTAATATCCCAGCCAAAGACGTTCCTGTCGGTGCTGATGAAAATGAAAATATTGAAGTCCGCCGCTGGGGAAAACCTCATCACTTTGATTTTACGATCAAAGCTCACTGGGATCTAGGGGAAGACCTCGGCATTCTTGATTGGGAACGCGGTGCCAAAGTAACTGGTTCTCGCTTCCTCTTTTACAAAGGCTTGGGGGCTCGTTTGGAGCGCGCACTTTATAATTTTATGCTGGATGAACATGCTAAGGAAGGTTATACAGAAGTTATCCCGCCTTATATGGTCAATCATGACTCTATGTTCGGTACCGGACAGTATCCCAAATTTAAGGAAGATACTTTTGAGTTAGCAGAAACAGACTATGTCCTCATTCCAACAGCTGAAGTCCCCTTGACCAATTATTATCGTGACGAAATTCTTGATGGCAAAGACTTACCAGTCTATTTCACGGCTATGAGCCCTTCTTTTCGTTCAGAAGCTGGTTCTGCCGGCCGTGATACACGAGGGCTCATCCGCCTCCATCAGTTTCACAAAGTAGAAATGGTCAAGTTTGCCAAACCAGAAGATTCCTATGATGAATTGGAAAAAATGGTTGCTAATGCTGAGAATATCCTGCAAAAATTAGACTTGCCCTACCGTGTCATCACCTTATGTACCGGCGATATGGGATTCTCAGCTGCCAAAACTTATGATTTGGAGGTCTGGATACCTGCGCAAAATACTTATCGTGAAATCTCATCTTGTTCAAATACAGAAGATTTCCAAGCACGCCGGGCACAAATTCGTTACCGCGACGAAGCAGATGGCAAGGTCAAACTGCTCCACACCCTTAATGGTTCAGGACTGGCAGTTGGACGTACCGTCGCAGCTATCCTTGAAAACTATCAAAATGCAGATGGTTCAGTTACTATCCCTGAGGTTCTTCGTCCTTATATGGGTGGTGTCCAAGTCATTTCACCTCAATCATAAAAAAGCAGAACAAATAAAAAGCACCCCAAAAATTAGACTAAAACTCTAACGATTGAGGGGCTTTTCTTATCATCTTATGTTATAAAGAGAAAACTGGTCTGGATAAACTGGAAAAATCAGATCTTCCATGATCTACATTTCACCATCCATTTGGCCTAAAGAGTCACAACTTAGATTATTTGGCTTTACTCATCAAAAGAAATTGTTTGCAAGTTTAAGCAACAAGCCCTTAATAAAATTTTGTTAGAAGGTCAGCAGTTCTAACGACAGTATAAGAAAATCTTTCTTTGGCATTTTGAAGCTGGAAATATTCTGTGGCTATGAAACCCACCTTTAAAAGTATTGGCCAGCTAAAATCAGCTATTACAGATTATATTATTTATACTCTTCAAACTAGGTCAGCTTCACCTTGCCTTAGCACTGCCCATAGCTAGCTTCCTAGTTTGCTTTTTGATTTTCATTGAGTATTACTGCAGTAACAAACAAATCAAGACAAAATTAAAAGGACTGAGTCCTGTCTAATACAGAAACACAATCCTTTTGACAAAATTAATTGTCCAATTTTGGGGATAGCAGAAATCCCGTCTTTAGAAATTTACGCTTAACTTTTACTGTTCCAAGGAATAGTAAAAATGGAATAAGGAATAACTATTCATTGATGCACAATAAATATATTTTTATTGACAGAAATTTGCCCAGCCTAAGCCAGCTCCTGATATAGCTCCTAAATCCCAACCAATTGCTGCACCAGCAATAGGACCGAGACCTCCGCCTTCAGCAGCAGGGGCAGATACAGCAGCACCAATACCAGCACCAGTACCAGCACCAGCTAAACCTCCTGCAAGTGCAGAACTGCCTGTCCCTACAATACATTGACCCCAGTTACCGCCTTCTACAGCAGCCAACATATCTACATCCATAGTATCAAATTGTTCCAATGTTTGAGTGTTCATAATAAAAACCTCATTTCTTTTAAATTTGTTAGCTTTACCTGCTAACACCCTCATTGTAAACCTTTTCATTATGTTTGTTAAGCGAAAAAGAGTAAGATAACCAGATATTAATGATAATGATAACATAAAGAAATGGGATATTAACATCTTGAAATACCATCTGGTCATTTAAAATGTCAGCTGCTTATGACTTCTGCATTAGACCATAAAATAGCAAGTTTTTAGTTTTCACCAGTTTAAACACTTCCAAAATAAAAATTCTCATCACTTTAAATATCAAAAAAGCGACAACAACTGCTATGGATTTTACGATTTATTTGTATTGTCAGCAGAGTAATTTCTCCTATTTTCACTTAGTAAATCTATGGTTGCCTTATAATATTAAAAAATGATTGGTCTTTCTCCAATAGAAAGACCAATCATACAAAATTCATGAGCTTATGAATACTAATAATTAATGTGTGTAATAATAATAAGCTTTACCCACAGCATAGCCTGCACCATAGACAAGTGTCACAGCAGCTATTCCTGTCCCAATAGCTGCCAGAACCTCTCCACCATTAACATCCATTAATTCGTCATCTGTCATCTCTGCATAGTTTGTTATCGAAGTTGTCATTGTCAGTACCATCCTTTGCTATTATTACTATTAGATTAATGAGCTGCATCATTGTAGCCATTATAGGCTCCTAAACCAAAAACAACTATAGCCGGAGCCGGACTAATGGCAACGTATGTAGCGGCAGCCTCTTTCCAAGTCCAACCACCTTCAACAGCAGCGAGAGCTCTTGCATCCATGACATCAAATTGTTCTAATGTTCGAGTGTTCATCATAAAAACCTCATTTCTTTTAAATTTGTTAGCTTTACCTGCTAACACCCTCATTGTAAACCTTTTTATTATGTTTGTTAAGTGAAAAAGAGTAAGATAACCAGATATTAATAATAATGATAACATAAAGAAATGGGATATTAACATCTTGAAATACCATCTGGTCATTTAAAATATCAGCTGCTTATGACTTCTGCATTAGACCATAAAATAGCAAGTTTTTAGTTTTCACCAGTTTAAACACTTCCAAAATAAAAATTCTCATCACTTTAAATATCAAAAAAGCGACAACAACTGCTATGGATTTTACGATTTATTTGTATTGTCAGCAGAGTAATTTCTCCTATTTTCACTTAGTAAATCTATGGTTGCCTTATAATATTAAAAAATGATTGGTCTTTCTCCAATAGAAAGACCAATCATACAAAATTCATGAGCTTATGAATACTAATAATTAATGTGTGTAATAATAATAAGCTTTACCCACAGCATAGCCTGCACCATAGACAAGTGTCACAGCAGCTATTCCTGTCCCAATAGCTGCCAGAACCTCTCCACCATTAACATCCATTAATTCGTCATCTGTCATCTCTGCATAGTTTGTTATCGAAGTTGTCATTGTCAGTACCATCCTTTGCTATTATTAATTACTATTAGATTAATGAGCCGCATCATTGTAGCCATTATAGGCTCCTAAACCAAAAACAGAAGCATTTGATACGATTGGCCATACAGTCGGATTAGTAGCAACGTATATAGCGGCAGCCTCTTTCCAAGTCCAACCACCCTCAACAGCAGCGAGAGCTCTTGCATCCATGACATCAAATTGTTCTAATGTTTGAGTGTTCATAATAAAAACCTCATTTCTTTTAAATTTATTAGCTTTACCTGCTAACATCCTTATTGTAAACCTTTATATTATGTTTGTTAAGCGAAAAAGAATAAAATAACCAGATATTAACATAACGATAAAGCAATAAAATAAAATGTCAATATTTTGAAATATTACCTGGTCGTTTTACAGTGTTAGCTGCTTATGGCTTCTGCATTAGACCATAAAATAGCAAGTTTTTTTGGCATGATACTGCTATTATATTCCAGAAAAATAGGCTCCAAATAACAGTGGAGCCTATTAAAAATTTCTTCAGCTAAATAGTAACATTACAACAACTCAGTTTTTTATTAGCAAAGTTTTTCTGTCTTAAAAGCGGCTGGATGATCCTGAACCGCGCCAAGATCTTCGAAACCAGCGAGCATAGCTTACAACTTGTTCATTTTCAAAAGCAGCAGCAAATCTTGCTATGTTCTCACTTCCTCCTTGGATAATAGCTAGATCAGCTGTATCCAATGCTTCAAATCGTTTCCAGGTTTCAGTTTGTATTTTCATAAAAAACTTACCTCACTTTAATTAGATTTATTAGCCTTTTTAGCTAATGATTTTATTGTATTCCTTTGTAAAAAAAGAGACAGGACTTTTGAAACCCAGCCTCTTCTTTTTATAAAATATTAGTTATAAGCTCCTTATTAACGTACTCTAAAAGGAACAATAACAGGCTTTGGAATGTAAAAAGATCCTATAGTTGCACCAACAATAGCACCTATTTCTGCCCAAGTCATACCGCCTTCTATCGTAGCTAACGTCTCTGTATCCATTGTTTCAAATTGATTGAATTTTTGTGTATTCATTAAAATATCTCCTTAATCATTTAATTTAATATCATGCAAGATTAACAGAATGATGCAATACCTACACCAGCTCCTGATATACCACCTATAATACCTCCCGATACATGGCCGATTATAGGTAAGGTCAACCCACCAGTGGTGCTGCCACCTAAAGCGCCTGTTCCAATCGTACCTGCTGTTCCGGCTACACATTTGAAACCTCTCCAGATACTGCCCCAGCCAAAACCACCTTCAACAGCGGCTAACATGTCTGTATCCATTGTTTCAAATTGATCCAACGCCTTTATTTCCATCATATAAATCCTCATTTCATCCATTTTGTCTGTTGCAACTGACACCTTCACTATAACAAGTTTTGTTTAAAATAAAGTAACAAATAATTGCAGAAAAACAACAAATATTTAATAAAGGATTAAAAAAGTAATATAACTTATGTCAATAATGATTAAGCTATTCAGTTAATAACAATAACTACAGCTATTCTAGGTTTACAAACAAAGAACAAATAAACAGTCTAAAAATTCCAAATTAAACTTTTCGCAGTCTTTTAGGCTGATTAATCCTAAATACCAAGAAGCTAGCCCAAAAATATTATAAAAACATTGTAACTTTCAAAAAAATAACATTATTATAACATTTCTCCTTAATGCCTTGATTATTAGCATTTACTTGATTATTATTAAATGTGTAAAATATAAAAATTTAAGGAGATATTTTTAATGAATACTTTAACTTTCGATCAATTTGACACTATGGATAATGAGGCTCTTTCTTCTGTTGAAGCTGGTGGTGTCATTTTAGGGGTAACTGGAGCAATAGCTGGTGGTGTCGGTGGCTTTTTCGCAGGAGGAGCAGCTGGAGGGGCTGTTGGAACAGTAACACTTCCTGTAGTTGGTACAATTGCAGGAGCCACAGCTGGAGCTATTGGCGGAGCTATAACTGGTGCTGCTACTCTCGGTATATCTGGGGCAAGTGTTAATACTTGGGGACCTTGGATTTAACTCTCTTGAGATGAAAGATTGATATTATGTTAACACCTAAATTTGCTTGGTTTGTTCTTGCCAGCTATCCTATTTTATTGCTTATCTCATTGCTATTGCCTATTAAGCATATCAAAGTGATCGTGTTTACAATACTACTGGCAGAAACCCTTTTAGTGATAGCCTTATATTTTAAAGGAAAATATTTCTCATAAAGTAGTAGGGTATCTACTTCAGTAAAATAAAAGGCACTTTAAAGCAAGAACTTGATTCTGGAGTAAGAAATCAAGTTCTTGCTTTTTTTATTTTGCTTTTTTCCAAAAGCGAAGGAATTCTAAAAATACAATTCCTAGAATATACCTTGCTGGAGCAAGCAGTGACTGCTTGGATATCCAAGCAACTGTCAGAGATGGGGGCAAAGCAGTCTGTGGACTGTTTTAGGTCAGCAGCTAAAAACTAAGACTTGCTGAAAAATCACATTTTTCGAATAATTAATTTTCGATCCCACTCTCATTTTAGATATTTTATACCCAAAAATGATAGAAGCTCTTGAATTTTATTAAAAATATATTATGATGTATGTAAATTATAAATTGGAGCTCGCAGTTATATTTTTAATATAACGTAACAGCAATATCGTAAACGGTAGTGATTTCATCTTAAATGGTTATTGACTAAATGATTTTAAGATTTGATAACATCTATTTACGGTTTTTTAAACTATTTGTGACAAAATTATAAGATAATAGAATTACAATTGTTATAATGAGAAAGGTAGAGGTTATGTTAGATTCCTTCAAATCTGCTTTACAGCAGTTCGCCGCCAGCATACGCTTTAAGTTCAAATCATTACGATCTTATAAATATGTTCCGCAGATAGACTCCAGGGATTGTGGGGTCGCTGCCTTGGCTTCCATCGCCAAATATTATGGCTCGGATTATTCATTAGCTCACTTGCGAGAACTGGCTAAAACCAACAAGGAAGGTACAACTGCACTGGGTATTGTGGAAGCGGCCAAAAAGATGAAATTTGAAACACGCGCTATTAAAGCCGATATGTCTCTCTTTGATGTAGAGGATATTCCTTATCCTTTTATCGTCCATATCGTCAAAGATGGCAAGTTGCAGCACTACTACGTTGTCTACGGTCAGGAAAAAGAAAAAGTAATCATTGGCGACCCTGATCCTACTGTTAAAATAACAAAAATGTCCAAATCGCAATTTGCAGAAGAATGGACAGGTGTTGCTATTTTTCTGGCACCTGAACCTAGTTATGAACCGCATAAAGACGAAAAGAATGGCTTATCTAGTTTTTTCCCTCTCATATTAAAGCAAAAAGCACTTCTTAGTTACATTATCATGGCCAGTTTAATGGTGACACTGATTGATATCGCAGGTTCCTATTATCTACAAGGTATTCTGGATGAATATATCCCTAATCAGCTCATTTCAACACTGGGTATTATCTCTATTGGCTTAATTATCACCTATATCATCCAACAGATGATGGAGTTTGCCAAAGGTTACTTACTGGTGGTCCTAAGTCAGCGTCTTGTTATTGATGTTATCCTTTCTTATATTAGACACATCTTTACCCTGCCGATGTCTTTTTTTGCTACAAGAAGAACAGGGGAAATTACCTCACGTTTCTCTGATGCTAATTCCATTATTGATGCCGTGGCTTCAACCATTTTTTCTATCTTTTTGGACCTTACCATGCTTATTTTAGTCGGCAGTGTCCTATTGATACAAAATGGCAACCTTTTCCTGCTTACACTCATTTCAATTCCTATCTATACAGTGATTATCTTTGTTTTCATGAAACCTTTTGAAAAAATGAATCAGGAAGTCATGCAGAGCAATTCGATGGTTTCTTCTGCCATCATTGAAGATATCAATGGTATTGAAACCATTAAATCTTTAACCAGTGAAACTGCCCGTTATCAAAATATTGACAGTGAATTTGTGGATTATTTGGACAAATCTTTCAAACTCCATAAATATGAAACGCTGCAAACATCACTTAAAAAAGGGGCTCAATTGATTCTCAACGTTGTCATTTTGTGGTGCGGTGCTCAATTGGTTATGGATGATAAAATATCGGTCGGCCAGCTCATTACTTATAATTCTTTATTAACCTACTTTTCTAATCCTATTGAAAATATTATCAACCTGCAAACCAAACTGCAGTCTGCCAGAGTGGCTAATAATCGTTTAAATGAAGTTTATCTTGTCGAATCAGAATTTAACGATACTGGAACTTTATCAGACAGTGACTTCCTTGCTGGAGATATTACTTTTGAAGACTTATCTTATAAGTATGGTTTTGGAAGAGACACTTTATCAGATATTAATTTAAGGATCAAAAAAAATGATAAAGTCAGTATCGTTGGTGTCAGCGGATCTGGAAAGACCACTCTAGCGAAAATGATTGTTCATTTTTATGACCCTTATAAGGGACATATTCGAATTAATGGCAATGACTTAAAAACAATTGACAAAACCACTTTGCGGCAATATATCAATTATCTGCCGCAGCAGGCTTATATCTTTAGTGGAACTATCTTTGAAAACCTAACATTAGGAGCTAAAGAAGGCATTAGTCAGGCAGATGTTCTAAAGGCTTGTGAAATTGCTGAAATTCGCTCAGATATTGAACAAATGCCTATGGGCTATCAAACAGAACTCTCTGACGGAGCCGGTCTATCAGGCGGACAAAAACAGCGGGTTGCTTTAGCACGTGCACTTTTAACAAAGTCTCCTGTTTTAATTCTTGATGAAGCTACCAGCAGTCTTGATGTCCTTACTGAGAAAAAAATTATGGATAACCTGCTGCAGATGGCAGACAAGACTGTTATCTTTGTTGCTCATAGACTCAGTATCTCTCAGCGGACCAATAGAGTTATTGTTATGGATAAAGGAAAAATTATTGAAGAAGGTACACATAGTGAACTTATTGCAGCAAATGGTTTTTATCATCACTTATTTAACAAATAGAAAGGCATGCAGATGAACCCAAATTTATTTAAAAGCGCTGAATTCTACCGAAGACGCTATCATAATTTTGCTACAGTTCTTATTATTCCTTTGGTTTGTTTACTTGTATTTTTATTTATCTTTCTATTATTTGCTAAAAAAGAGGTCACTGTCTTATCTAATGGCGAGATCTCTCCCCTTAAAGTAATTGATGTTATTCAATCTAAAAGCGACTATCCCATTTCTGAAAATAATTTAACAGATAATCGCGCCGTTAAAAAAGGGGATGTTCTCATCCAATATGTTAATCCAGCAGCAAATACAAGACAGGGCGGAAATAATCAGAATCAATCTCAAAACAAGCAAAATAAGAATCAGCAGCAAAACAATAAGAATCAAAAGAACGGCAATCAAGGTCAAAAAAATCAAAATCAGAACCAAAATAAAAAGGATCAGAAAAACAATAACCAATCTCAGCAAAACAAGCAAGGACAAAAGAAAACTAATCAATCCCAAAATCAGCAGAATAAGAATCAAAATAAAAACCAATCTCAAAACAAACAAAATGGGAATCAAAACCAAAATAACTGGAATCAGAATAATCAAAATGATAAAGTCACAGCCAGCCAAGATGGTGTTATCCATACCAACCCCAAATATGAAGGTGAAAACTTAATTCCTCGGGGGACTGAAATCGCACAGCTCTATCCAGATATTAACAAAACAAGACAAGTTCTGATCACTTATTACGTCTCCTCTAAAGATGTCACCCGCCTCAAACAAGGCCAAAAGACTCGTCTTGCTTTAACCAAGGTAGGAAATGATCAAATTTCCATTAGAGGAAAAATTAATAGTATCGCTTCAGCTGCTACAACGACGAAAAAAGGCAATGTCTTTAAAGTGACAGCTAAAGCAAAAGTTTCTAAAAAAGACAGCCAAACCATTAAATACGGCCTCCAAGGTAAAACCATCACAGTTGTTGAAAAAAAGACTTTCTTTGATTATTATAAAGATAAACTGTTAAATAAAAATCAAAAATAAAAAAACTAGGTTTTTAGCCTTTACCAAAAGTAACTCTTAATTAGTGAGTGCCAAAGCTAAAAGCATTTCATACCTTGCGAAAGTCAAAATCAAATGCATCAGTGTTGTCTTAACCTGCCTCAGGGCAGCCTGCAGCTAGCTTCTTGGTTTACTTTTTGATTTTTCATTGAGTTATTGATTAAAGATGACATAACTTATCTTACATATAAAAAACGGGGCTTTTGAACGCTCCGTTTTTTATATGTAAGATAAGTTTTATTATTTTTCTGCTACATTAAAACCTAGCCACTCTCTTGGATCAAGAGAAATAACATTTTCTTTTCTTTGATAAAAAGCACCGCCAACAATAGCCATCAACTCAGTTTCTGTCAATGTCTTTACATGATTTTTTGAATAATTCATCACATACCTCCTTCTATAAAGCTATTATACCCTAATAAGTTTATAAATGGATAAATTTACTGTTATTTATTCTAAAAAATATTCGAAAATATTCCCACCCATGGCTAATATAAAGGCTATAACAGCTATATATTTTGAAATAGGCCACAATAACCAACCTAGAAAAAAAGCAAGGGGTGTAAGAATAATGACTATTATTAGCTTCTTTGTTGTTTTCATTTTTAACTCAAACCATCCTGACTCATACAAGATCTGCTTATCTATTACTAAATAAAACTGTTATTGAATCTTTCAAATTTTTAATTTTGCTAAAGCATCATAAAGAAAAGATAAAAATGCTGTGATAGCCTTAGTCACTAGTTTTTTATCTGCTTCTTCATCTGTCATTTGTGATGAATCTGATTTTTGGCTTGCTGAAACAGCAGATTGTGCTGATTTTTGGCGAGGTGCAGGTCCTCCGCTCCCTGGAACAGTTTTTACTTGCTCAGTAGGATTAGTGGTGTTTTCTTTATCAGCAATAGGAGTATCTTTAAGAGCAGACGTCTGATTTCCAGATTTCAATTCTTCTTTATGATTGCTATTGCTGTATAACTTGTTGTAAAGCTCTTTTGAAGGGATACCGCTTCCTACCCAACCTGAAACTAACTGACCTTTATCAATAAACAAAGTCATTGGAGTCGCAAAAATCCCTACTTTATTCTTGAGAAATTCCTTAGCTGCTATAGTGAAGTCATCTCTGTCCGTATTATAATAATAAAGCTGAGAACCGGTCAAACCGTTAAATTCTTTCAAAATTGGAGAAAAGTCCCGGCAATAGTGACAAGTCGGACGGCCAATATATAAGGTATAGCTGTTTTCTGTGTCATCAAACATGTGGTAAACATCAGCCATGCTCACCGCTTTAAAATGAGAGACATTGGCTTCATATTTTTCCGTTGAAATACTTTCTGCTGCTGTATTTTGATTCTCCGAGGATTGCTCAGCTGAGGTATTAGCAGCAGCTTCCCCTTGAGATAACGGAGACTTTTCATTTTCTGCAGTTTGATCAGATGTCTTTGGTGGGGTTTGCTGTTCAGTATTGTCACCACCATCATTTTCCTTCTGCTCCTCTTTGTTTTCAGAAGAGGATAAGGCTGAAGCAGTCGTTTCTGTTGTTGACACTGTTTCTTTATTAACAGTAGTAGTGTCACTGCTTTGTACTTCTGTCGTTACAGCAGGTGTGCTCATTTCCGTTTTTTCCAAGTTTTCTCCTTGAGATACATCCTCTGCAAAAGCTGCACCGCCTGCTAATAATAGTATTGAGGTGGACAATAATAATATGGATTTGCTAAATTTCATTCTTGATCATTTTCCTTTCATATAGCTATTAAATTTATTTTTTCGAAGTGTACCAACTGCATTCTACGTTTATGCTCAATAAAAATCAAAAGCAAATGAGGAAGCTTACTAAAGGTAGGCTGACGTCATTTGAAGAGTATCAGGACTCTGGTTTAGTTCTTGCCAGGCAAATGCCATCTGCCAAATATTACTTGACGTTAACAGAACCTTAATCCCTAAGAAATGATTATCAAGGCAGAAAGAACAATTAGATATTTTCTCATAACTAGACACTCCTTTTACAGTTATTTATTGATTAGCCAACTGACAAGATTTAGTATAGCACTCTATTTTTGAAATAGAGCAAAATTCCCTGAATGGTAGCTATTTTAGCCTGAATGGTTAAAAAAGGAAGCTCTCGAAAGAGAGTTTCCACTATTACTATCACACTGTTATTGGAAGGTTTAGGATAGTACCAGCCTATTTATTTTTTTTATCTCGAGATGATTTCCGATACAAAATCGCAAAAACAAGGCCAATAAGGATACCAAAAAGAAAAGGATCTTCCATAATACTCACCACCAATAAGTAACTCCATCACTAGCAGCACCTAGACCAGCTGCAGCCGCAGCTGCAAGCAGACTACTTTTTATTCCAAATACTATAGGCCAAACCAATGGCTAGACCAATCAAAAGGCATAGTATATTAGATATAGGCATATTAATCACCACCAACTTTTGCATCCTTGTATAACCAATTAATCTTTTTCTGCGTACGAATATGGATAACATTAACTGAAAGGGCTATTCTTTTTCAGAATCCACCATAGATAAACTAGCTAGTATCCATATCTAATATTTGATAAATCTCTCAATTTCTTTAATTGACTAGACTGATGATTTGATAAAAGAATACCATTTTCTGTCACTATACGGGAAATGTCAACATTCATTCGGCTTAATATAAATGGGATTGAAATTTTTGGATTTTTTACTTCTTCCTTATACTGAAATAATATATTTTGCAAAGGCTGACTATTTCTATCTTCCTTTAGCTCACCTAATAATGCTTCAATGATCACTACTGCCTGCTCTTTTCTAGTTTTACCATCTGAAAACCATTTCAGTTTAGCCATTAAATAACTCCTCCTGAGTGCCAGCCAGCTTTGCCATCAGTAGCCCAATTCATTGCTGAATTATTTAGGATAGTTGTAATAGCTGTTCCCCAGTCCGTTGTACATCCTTTTTTAGTGCAAGTAACCCCATTTCCATAGTAAGTTCCACCTTCAATAATTGAAAGGGCTTCCTTATCCATTACTTCAAATTGTTCAAATACTGGTGTATTCATAGTATAGTACTTCTTTTTCTTTTTAATGTTTTATCTGCTTGGCTAACCGATGATATTACCCCAATTTTCAAACCATACCCGCCTGTATCACGACTGGTCGTTATTTTGCCATGAGCAGGACAAACAGCTACAATGGCTGTTTATCCTAAACTCTAGAATACTGAGTAGTGTACAGTAACTATTTTTTATCTGTTATTTTACAATACAAATCTACCTTTTCTTCCAAAATTTTACTACTAGACCAGCTAAATACAGTAATATACCAATAATTGCAAGCGCTATTTACCATAAATAATTTGAAGTCATTAAAACTGCGGTACCTAGAAACAGGACTATCAACGTACATAGAACGGTGATATTTTCCCATTTGTATAAATACCTTTACTCTATAAATGTTATTATAAGCTCAAATAAGTAATAGCTAAATAATATCATGAATAAAACAACAATAAACGAATAAAATTGCTTATCATTGAACCATTTTCTTTTTTTTAAATAAACTGAAATTAATAAAAAGAAGAAAAAGATAATAACTTTAATAATGAGTTCCATAGAAGTTAGTTATAGTCCTAGAAAAAAGATTCTACAACACCTACTGCGCATCCTGCTGCCATGCCAGCAGGTCCGCCCCATACCCCAAGCAAGGCATCGCCAGCACAATAGCCCGCAGCTTTGAAAATTCCAGACTTCCCTCCTTCAATTTGTGATAATTCATCTTCAGTCAAACTTTTATAGTCCATATAATCATTTTTAAGCATAAGATACCTCCTAGAAAAATCGAGAACTTAATTGTCCACCAACACATTTCAACCCACCTGCAATAACACCAACATGAGCTCCAACAAATGCTCCAACCGGTCCGCCAGCTAAGGCACCTCCAGCGGTTCCACTAGCAACTCCAGTCACAAAATCTCCAGTACAGTTATATCCACCTTCAACAACAGAAAGCGCTTCATTATCCATTACGTCAAATTGTTCAAATACTTGTGTATTCATAGTATAATACCTCTTTTTCTTTTTAATGTTTTGTCTGCTTGGCCAACCGACAAGTAAAATATTTTACACTATTATCTTACCATTTTAATTTACGGTTTTTGAAAATTCGTAAATATGAAAATAATAAAAAAAATAATTTGCATATTTGCGAATAATCTGCTTGTCCAATCTCGCAAATATAATAAGTGCTTTTAGCTACTGCCTTATTATCCTAAAGATAATCGCTTGACTGAGCTAAAAAAGCTAACCTTTGCTAAGAAGAACAGTAGCTATTTTGCCCTGAATGGTAACAAAAATAGAGTTTAGAACAAAAATAATCTCAAGCTCCCTTTCCTCCACCATCAATTCTGGAAAACATATCTATTCTTCGCATTTCATTTCCCTCGTAAACATTTACTCAACGACGAAGAAGAACTTACGGTTCGTTTCTAATGATGGTCATTAGAAATGCTTATTTCTAATATTTTCAATTTCCAAATCTACTAAGGTACCTATAGCAATTAAAAACATAAGCACAAGATACACATCAATAAAATGAGCTTGAGTCGTTATACTGGTGTAAAGATTTATGGCAGCCATAGCGATAAAGCCAAGCGTATAAATCACTAATGTTTCCTTTTTTTCATAAAGGCGAGTGGTTTTAACAGATTGCTTATTTTTTCTAACTTTTCCAGAAATCCATTCTGCTAGCACACAAAGGAATATTATAAATATAAAAATAAGGCTAGGGTCAATAAAATGCATTCCTTTTTTTAGACTTATATACCCCTTCATAAGCGTAATGGCGATAAAAACACAGGTAACTACAATTAGCTCCTTTTTTCTTTCCCGCAGATGATTAACAGTAGTAAACGGTTCATCTCTTTTCATTAGTATCCTCTTTTTGTTTCTATTTTTATACACATATTTGGCCATAACATCAATATATTTAAGACATAACAACTAAAAACAAAGGGAAAGCTAGCCTCTCCCTTTATCTTATCTATTAAATAAACTAACCACCAATCACATAACCCCAATATCCACTATATGCACCTGCACCCGCTGCACAAGCTGCTACTACCCAGGGGCCTCCTAAAGAACAGGCTTTCGCTCCTTCCACAGCACCCATTGCAGCTGATATTACTGCATTTCCCAACCTACGATCTCCTCCGGTAATTGAAGATAATTCTATATTTTTTAGTTCAGTAAATTTTTGATTAATATTTTTCATTGTTAAACTTCCTCCTACTTATGTTTTAAAGTCTTTGCTATAACATTATTGGAGCAAAGAACATAGCCGATGGTATAAACTGTTATAAAAACGTGTATATAAAAGAAAATAGAAAAATGAGATTCATGGTTGATAACAATCATACTGATTACAATGATAGCTAGAGTAATCATAACTAATGCTGTTTTTTTAATAAATTTACCAAATAATTGAAAGGTTTCTCTAAGATTGATATTTGAATGTTCTTTTCGACATAAATAGTGAATTAATAACTCAAGTAAATTACTTCCAATAACCAAAACAGCTATTTTCTTTATTGAAATATCCAATACAATACCAGAGAACTCAATTAACAAATCAGAAAGTGACAAAGCTACAACTATTCTAGTGATATTTTCCTTCATTTCACTACCTCTTTATGGATTAAACGGAAGTTGCGATCGCCCATGCTCCCGTACACCACTGGGAACCTAATATACCTCCAGCCCAAGTTCCTGCTCCAGGAGCAATCAAACTACCAATAGCAAGCTCCACTAGCTGTACAAATAGCACCTGCACGAGCTAGATCACCAGCCGATATTTTGCTTCCACCTTCAACAGCGGCAAGCTCTTGAGCATTCATTACTTCAAACTTTTCAATTGTCATTGTATCACAACAAACTCTTTTTTCTTTTTTAGTATTTTTGTCTGCTTGATCAACCGACAAGTAAAATATTTTACACTATTATCTTACCACTTTAATTTACGGTTTTTAATAATTCGTAAATATGAAAATAATAAAAAAATAATTTGCATATTTACGAATAGTCTACTTGTCCAATCTCGAAAATATGATAAGTGCTTTTAGCTGTTACTTTGTTATCATAAAGATAGCCACTTGACTAAGCGAAAAAGACTAATATTTGCTAAGAAGAACAGTAGCTATTTTGCCCTGAACCGTCATTTTTCTCTCATTTACAGCAAAGATAATGTTGCTCCCTGTAACTAAAAAAACACGTTAATCAGCACAACAAAAAACCTCTCTCTAAAATTCAGTTTAAGAGAAAGGTTCCTTTACTTATACATCTTTTAACAAAGAAAAATACAGAAAGAATTTTGAACTTTGCCAATTCTTCTGCGTCTTCCAATAAAACATAACGGTTCCTGCTATTTTCTTCTTCTTGCGATTAAGTGAATAGGGGTTCCTTCAAATACAAAAGCCTTACGAATTTGATTTTCTAAAAAGCGCAGGTAGGAAAAGTGCATCAGCTCTTCTTCATTGACAAAAATAACAAAGGTTGGCGGCTTGACTGATACTTGAGTGGCATAAAAAATCTTCAGCCGTTTCCCCTTATCTGTCGGTGTTGGGTTAACTGCAACAGCATCCATAATCACTTCGTTTAAAACAGCCGAAGGAATGCGGGTGTTTTGACTTTGACTGATTTGCTTAATCATATCCGGCAGCTTATGAAGACGCTGTTTCGTAAGAGCTGATACAAAAACAATCGGTGCATAGGGAATATATTGAAACTGCTCACGAATATCGGTCTCCCACTGAGCCATTGTATGATTGTCTTTTTTAATAGTATCCCATTTGTTAACAAGGATAACAATTCCCTTACCAGCTTCATGGGCAAATCCAGCTATACGCTTATCATACTCACGAATTCCTTCTTCAGCATTTATTACCATTAGGACAATATCAGAACGATCAATAGCCCGCTTAGCACGCATCACTGAATATTTTTCTGTATTTTCATAGACTTTACCTGATTTACGCATACCTGCAGTATCAATCATCGTAAATTCCTGCCCCTGTGCATCTGTGAAAGTCGTATCAATAGCATCACGTGTAGTCCCTGCTAGCGGTGATGCAATCACGCGCTCTTCACCAAGAATAGCATTAATGAGACTTGATTTACCGACATTGGGACGTCCAATCAAACTAAACTTAATCCTATCTGGATTTTCTTCTTCTGTCTGTATTGGCAGACTTTCTATAATCTTGTCCAAGAGATCTCCTGTACCAATACCGTGTACAGAAGAAACAGGATAAGGATCTCCAAGGCCCAAAGCATAAAAATCATAGATATCATTACGCATTTCAGGATTATCTACCTTATTAACGGCTAAAATAACAGGTTTATGTGTACGGTAAAGAATCTTTGCCACATATTCATCTGCATCTGTCACGCCTTCTTTAGCAGATACCACAAAAACAATGACATCAGCCTCTGTTATCGCAATATCAGCTTGATGCTTAATTTGCTCCATAAAAGGCGCATCAACATCATCAATGCCCCCTGTATCAATGATTGAAAATTGGCGATTAAGCCAGTTGGCATTAGCATAAATACGATCGCGCGTGACCCCTTCAACGTCTTCAACAATAGAAATACGTTCACCAGCAATACGATTAAAAAGCATGGATTTGCCAACATTAGGACGTCCAACAATAGCAACAGTTGGTAAAGACATTATCTCTCCTTTTATCTTCTATTTTCACCTTCTAAGTGAATCTCCTTAGCTAAATAGCGAATACGCTCCAGCACCCGTTTAGCTTGCCAGCTTTCATCACTTCCCTTTATATTAGCTAATTTAGCTTCTAAATCTTTAAAACTATAATTAGATGTGAAAAAGGTTGGCAGCTCTTCTAACATCCGATATTGCAGAATAACCTGCAAAACTTCATCACGAATCCAAGAGGTACTTTGTTCAGCACCAATATCATCAAGAATGAGAATATCAGTCTTCTTAACAGCATCAATCTCTTCTTTAACCGTTCCTGTATTGATAGCATTTTTGACATCAATCGCAAAGCTTGGAAAATGCAAGAGTGTGGTCTTTGCTTCTCTTTTCTTTGACAGTTCATAAGCCATGGCTGCCATTAGATAAGACTTGCCAATTCCCATATCACCATAAAGATATAGCCCTTTTTGCCCAGGGCTTGGATAATGCTCCACGAAATCAGCTATCATTTTAAACACATCTAGACGCTTGACATCATCAAGATTGATATCATCAAAAGAGATATTTTTATAAGAACGCGGTAAACTAATCACATTAATACGATCTGAAACAGCTTGTTTCTTTTGAGCTTCTTTTAATTCTTTGGTTTCTAAATAAGAAACATCAGCATAGCCTTCATTCATAACCAAGAGAGGCTGGTATCCTTTAGCAACATAGGCTTGATCCTTACTTTCAAAACGTTCACGCTCCAAAAGGTACTGATTAAACTTAGGCAGACTTATCTGAACTTGTTCCTGTGTTAAGTGATGGGCAGCAATAAAATCAATAATAGCCTGATCAGACAGAATTGCCTGAATCATCTCTTGATTAGTGTATTTGGAGTGAGTATTCTTTCTTGATAGGGTTTGACCGATTTTTTCCATCTACTCATCATCCTTTCTTAGTCTTGCGAGTGTTTGGCGTTTGATTTCATCCAGACGGCTTTGTTCTTCAGCTGTTGTCTCATTCTTATAGTCTTGATTGCTCCAAGCAGGTATATTGCTTTTTGCTTTTTTTCTGCTGTGATGCTGCTCTTGTTTGCGACGTTCAGTAAAAGAGCGCATCTTTTCAACAGCCTGCTCAGCAGAAGCAACTTTCTGATAGGAAAAATCATTAGCTATTTTCATCAGATAAGAGCGATTTAAATTGGCTGAATTTGTCTTGTTGATCGTATACAAAACCATAACATTGATAACTTCATCCAAAAAATGCATCTCTGCTAAATCTAACAAGAGTTGACGTTCATCCCTTGTAATAGCTGCATGCCTTGCCTTTTTGATCTTAGCCAGAAAAAGTTCAGGATTATCCGCCTTTGCTTCTTTGATAACAACCGTTTCTTCCTTAGAAAATGAAGATAGCTTCCCGATGGATTTTCCTTCCTGCTCTTTTTTGCTTACCATTCGTTTGGTTGCTATTTTATCCTTATAAGCTGTTTCTTTAGCCAGCAGATAAGTATCATACCAAGTTAAGTGATATTTTTCAGAAATAATATAAAGAGCGACAACATCTTTTTGCTCATTAGAAAACTGCAAACCATCTCTTCGCATCAGGCTTTTAAAACTCTCTAAATCAAAGTCTGTCTTACTTCCCAGCGATGCAGATACAACTCTCACCTCACTGTCCATTGTAAAGACATCTGAAAACTGCTGAGAGCGATCAACTGCTTCTTTTGGAAGCTGTAAATCCAAATGTTCCACAGCTACCTGACCGATCTTTTGTTCTAAAAGACTGCGGTAAACAGCGTTTTTAAGAAAGGTTTGCCCGCTTAAAGGAGCTAGTATCTTGATAAAATACTTTCCAGTCTTCTCATAAATGGCAATAAGATCCATTGCTGACAAAAGAGATAAGGATTGCTCCAAACGTGCCATCCCAAACTGGACATGATTAAGGATTTCACTAAATTTATGCCTCTTCTCACCATTATCAAAAAAGCTTATAAAATACTGATACAAGCTAGCAGCATCATTGCCAATTATTGGCAAATAAAATCTAATTAAACTAACTGTGTCAGGGCTTTGAAAATTTTGGCGAATATAGGAAAATTCATCAATCGGTTTCATCTACTTTACTCTTTTTCTTACTTCTCACACGATTTGTGATTTGCTGCAGTAAATCTTCGATTTCATCAACATCCTTGAAACTACGGTAAACACTGGCAAAACGGACATATGTAATCTCATCAAGCTCAGCTAATTCATCCATAACAAGATTCCCAATGACTTCACTGGATACTTCACTATCGTAGTCACTGCGAATTTTTTGCTCAATATCATTTACTACTCTTTCAATAGCACTGCTGGATACAGGACGTTTTTGAGCACTTCTGATAATACCATTAAAGATTTTATCACGTGAAAACTGCTCTCTGGTTCCATCTTTTTTTACCACTAAAAGAGGAAGCTCTTCAATTCTTTCAAAAGTCGTAAAGCGTGTATGGCAGTTTTCACATTCACGGCGGCGTCTGATGGTGTTTCCTTCTTCAGCTTGACGGCTATCAACAACACTTGATTTAAGATAACTACATTTTGGACAACGCATGAAAACTCCTCGCTTTTTAGATTTGATTAATACTTTATTCTACCACAAATCAAATGATAAAAAAAGCATACAAATTGCTTTTTCCTGTATGCTTACTCTTTGATTATTTATCACGAATGACATAGCCCATACCGCGGACAGTCTGAACATAGCTTTCTTTTCCAGGAACATCAATTTTCCCGCGCAGATAACGAATATAGACATCAACAACATTTGTCTCTGCTTCTTGATCGTATTTCCAGACATGTGCCAGCAACTCTTCTCTGGTCATTACTTGATTGATATTTTCCATCAAAACACTCAAAAGATCAAACTCTCGTTTCGTCAATGGAATAGTTTCTCCATTTCGAATAGCTGCTCTATTGTGTACATCAAGCTGTAAATCCCGATAGGTTCCATCTGGCTTAGTGACATATTTAGCTTTTTCAATATCCTGCCGCCGAAAAATAGCACGTACACGTGCTAGTAATTCCTCAATAGCAAATGGTTTCACAATATAGCCATCAGCACCACGATCCAACCCTGTTACGATATCCATAACAGAATCACGGGCCGTTACCATAATCACATATGTTGTTTTCTCCAGCTGCAGGCGGCGCGTTACCTCATAGCCGTCCATCTCCGGCAGCATCAAATCCAAAAGGATTAGATCATAATCTTTTTCAAGAGCTTTATTTAGTCCTGATCGGCCGTCATGTTCAACTTCGACCTCATAACCTTCGTGCTGCAGTTCCAAGGAAACAAATTTTGCTAAATTCTTTTCGTCTTCAATAATTAAAATACTTTTTGCCATACCCTCTCCATTTCATTTTAATGTAACCCTCATTTTTCAAATAGTTTTACAATCAAAGTATTATTTCCGTATAACAGTGGCATTACAGTCATGTAACGCCAAACATTTCTATTATACATGATGGAATAAACCTTTACTAATATAGGAATTCCCCTCTTTTTAAAAAAAAACTTTTTTTATTTTTAGTATTTTTAAAATCCCATCATTTTTTTCATTATACTATTTCTATTTTCTTTTTTCAATGAATATGCAACTTTTATTAAGTATTTTCTAAGAAAAAAATTTGAATTATCGAATAATTGGAATCTTTAAATTTATTTTCTGGCACCTTTTGATGCTTGTAAATCACTCATCAAAAAAGTCAGTCAAAGCTGCAAAGGGACTGTTTTCTGCCTTCTTTTCTTTTTGCATGCTTTGATATTGCTCTTCACTGAGAAGATTCCAATTTTGGCCCGATGGCAGCTTCTCAGCAGCTTTTTCATCTGCTGTTAAGACTTTTAAAGGAATATTAAGCAAAATATTATCCATAATACTTTCTTCTAAATCAATCGCATCATCTTCAAGAACTAAAACCAAATCATCTTCTACTAATTCTTGCTTTTCTTCGGCCTCACTGGCTTCAATAAAAACTTCGTGAACAGGCAGGCTGTTTTCTAATACAACAGCCTCTAACGATCGGCTTGAAGGCAGTGTAATAGTATAGTCAAGCTGATAATTCAAAAGATAGAAGCCATCATCATACTGAAGCTTTCCCTTTGCTGTGACATCATCAAGTGCTAGTACTTGGGAACTTCTCTCCATCAGTTTTGACTCAAGTGATAAGTTTTCATTAAATGAAATACCTTCCGGTATTTTTTTAATATCATTAATATTAAACATTGATTTTCTCCTCTCGATTTTGCAAGTATGTTGCTTTGGGGATTATTAACTGCTATGGTTATTTGTGATTTGATTGTGGTGTAAATGCTGAAAGTCCGAATGGTCACATTCAACAGCTGATTCAACAATATTGTAACGATGAAAAAGATGATGAACTTGATCTTTAATAAGCGCTTCATTTGCCTCAGTCTCTACCATAACATGGATCATAGCGACATGCCGGCGGCCGTCAAAAGACCAAACATTAAACTGAGCAATCCCCTTAATCTGGTCTATAGTAAGAATTTGTGCCTCTATATCTTCCAGATTTAAATTAGCTGGACGTTTTTCCAGAAAGATCTCCAAATTTCTTATAAATTTAGGTAAAGCCTGACTAAGAATAAAGAGAGCAATTAAGATAGATAAAAGCGGATCCAAAAAATACCAGTCAGTAAAGCGCAGAATAATAGAAACAAAGATGACAGCCAGCCAGCCTAAGATATCCTCTAAGAAATGCAGACTCAAAATAGACTCTTGCTCTGAGCTATCCTTATGTAATACACGGCTAGCTAAAAAATTAATAATGACCGCCACAATTCCTAATCCTAGCATACCGTTATAGTTAACAGGCTCTGGATTTTGGATTTTACCAACATTTTCCACTAAAACAATAATAGATCCTGTAATTAAAATAACTGAGGTTAAAATAGCACCTAGAAGGCTAAAACGCATATAGCCTAAAGTATACTTTTGATCACTTTTTTTCTGAGATAATCTTTCAAAATAATAAGAAAAACCAATAGCTAAAGCGTCCCCTGTATCATGAACAGCATCAGCAACAATAGCACTGGAATTAAAAAGAGATCCAAAAATAAATTCAATCAGAGCAAAACCAAAATTAGCTAAAAATGCAATAAAAATAGGTCTGCTGCTTGTTTGTCCTGTAGAATGTTGATGGGGCATATATTTCTCCTTTACTAGTTTTTGATTTATTTTAACATCAGCATAACAACCCTGTCAAAGTTTACAAAAACAAAGCAAGAGAGTGTCATAATTTTAATGACACTCTCTTGCTTTAATTTTACATTTGTTCCAGACGTTTAATCCTGTCTGCTATAGGAGGATGAGTGAAAAAGAGATGCTTCATACTTGATTTTTTCTGCGGATCATTAATATAAAGGGCTGCACTGGCATCATCAACATGATGCGCCATTGGCTGTGACTGTTCTAATTTTTGCAAAGCCTTAATCATTCCTTGCGGATTCCGAGTCAACTCAACAGAGCTGGCATCTGCCAAGTACTCACGCTGGCGGGAGATCGCTAGCTGAACTAAACTTGCTGCCAAAGGAGCTAGAATAATAGCTAAAATAGAAAAAATCAATAAGATAATCTGCAGATAGCCTCCACCTTCGCTATTATTAGAACGGCGGGATCTGCCGCCTCCAAACCACATCATGCGGCCGCCAATGCTAGCAATCAAAGTTACAGCACTGGCAAGAGCTACAGCGATTGTAGAAATACGGATATCATAATTACGAATGTGACTGACTTCGTGTCCTATAACACCTTCCAGCTCTTCTCGATTCATAATAGCGAGCAGGCCTGTTGTTGCTGCTACTGCAGCATTTTTAGGACTTGAACCAGTTGCAAAAGCATTGAGTGAAGGATCATCAATAACGAAAACTCGAGGCATAGGAATCTGTGCCACCATAGCCATATCTTCAACAATATGATAATACTCTGGCATATCTTCAACGGTAATCTCTTGAGCATTATTCATAGACATCACAATATTAGTCGATTGAAAAATCATGCTAAAAGCATAGATAAAACCAATTATCAAAGCTATAATGATACCGCCTACTAAACTGTCTAACCACAGATAGCCAACTGCCCCACCAATAGCTGCTAAAAGGAAAAAGAAAACAAATAAAAGAAGAATCGTTCTTCTTTTATTGCTGGCAATTTGATTAAACAACATAGCCTTCTCCTAAGCCATATCCCCAAAGTCAACTTTAGGAACTGTTTTTTCTTCCTCAGGAGTTTCCAAAAATTCCTTCACTTTAAAGCCAAATAAACCGGCAATTAAGTTGCTAGGGAAAGTTTCTAGCTTAACATTATAATTAGCTGTTGTGGAATTAAAGAGCTGTCGGGAATAAGAAATTTTATTTTCCGTATTGGTCAACTCATCCTGCAGTTTAATAAAATTTTGATTTGCTTTTAAATCAGGGTAATTTTCTGCAACTGCTAAAATACTAGCCATTTGTCTGCCTAAAGCATCACTTGCTTGCATGGCTTCATTTGGCGTACTAGCATTAGCGACTTGACTGCGCAGTTCCGTAACCTTTTCTAAAGTACTTTCTTCATACTTGGCATAGCCTTTTACTGTCTCAATTAAGTTGGGAATAAGGTCATTTCGACGTTTTAATTGAACATCAATTTGGCTCCAAGCTTCTTGCGTCTGCATACGACTTCTAACCAGACTGTTGTAGCCAATGATGACCCATATAACAAGAAGAGCTATAATAATTAAAATAACCCACATAAACATTTTTTGTTCTCCTTAAAATAAAATCCTTTTTTCCATTATATCAGAAAAAAGAGAAATGTGTTAGAATAAATTAATGATCAGTAAGGAGAAGCTATGACCCCTGAAGAATTTTACAAGGCGCTAAAAAAATATGATATTATCTTATCTCATCATCAAAAACAACAGTTTCACCTTTATTTTGAACTGTTAGTAGAATGGAATAAGAAAATGAACTTAACAGCTATTACAAAAGAAAAAGAAGTTTATCTTAAGCATTTTTATGACTCGCTTGCTCCTGTTTTAACAGGTTATATCCCTAATGAACCCTTAACTATTTTAGACATTGGAGCAGGGGCTGGCTTTCCTAGCCTGCCTATGAAAATTATCTGCCCTCAGCTGAAGATAACGATTATTGACTCACTGAACAAACGTATCCTGTTTCTTAAAGCATTGGCAGAGGCATTAGAGCTTACTGATGTTTATTTTTATCATGGCAGAGCAGAAGACTTTGGGCATAACCAGCATTTCCGTGCCCAATTTGATATCGTAACAGCCCGTGCTGTGGCTCGCATACAGGTTTTATCTGAGCTGACTATCCCATTTTTAAAAGTCGGCGGACAGCTTTTAGCCCTTAAGGCAAGTGCTGCAAGCGAAGAATTAGAAGCTGCCAAAAACGCTCTTAGACTTCTTTTCAGCCGAGTTTCTAAAAGTTACAACTATCACTTGCCAAATGGCGATGAAAGAAATCTCATCATTATCAGTAAAAAGAAAGAGACTCCTAATCAATATCCCCGCAAAGCAGGAATACCAAATAAGAAACCTCTCTAAAATAGTTATATAAAATGATTAAAAAGTCATTGTGCTTTCAATAATTTCGCAAAAAAAGTCTGGGAAATAATCCCAAGCTCTCAGATTGAAGAGAAAGTCTTCTTTTGAGACTTTCCTTGGGTGTACAGACGGCAGCCGCCTCCTTTGAAATTCCATATCTAAAATTTGAGCTTAAGGTCTCAAATCTTCCGAAGCAGCAGAAACAGTCATGTTTCTGCTGCTTGCTGCTTTCACCTTTTGGTTTTTAGGTTCAAATCCTTAACAGTCCAGTTTATCCCTTACACTGCAAGCGATAGCAAAAAGAGATTTCTGCCGAAACATGATGGCGTCCTATTTCATTTTCGATATCGTTATTTAAATCCATGTCTATAGTTAAAGGCATTGGCTTCAATTTCTTCAATGGTATCTGGAAACTGCTGCACTAAACGAGCATTCAGCAGTTTAGGAATACTTTGCTTTGGGTTTAACTCTCCAATTTCCAAAGCTTGGCGAATATATTCACGAATATGCCAATACTGTTTACCGTCCTCAACCAGCACTCGTTTAAATTTCTTAGGTCTGTTAAAAACTAATCGAAATAAAGTAACAAACACTATTAATCCTATAAGTGCATTATAGCTTAGAAGAGGAATAAAAGGTATTATCAAAATGGCAAACAATAACGCTGTTAACCATGGATGCCATTTCATAAATTTAAGCAATGTTTCTCCCTTGAAATTTTGGGTTAAATGTAAAATATCCTTTTGCAATTCTGAAAAATTGAGAACTGTTGCTTTCTCCGGAAAAGGATAAGGCCTACTTTGCAGACGGCCATCTACTTCTAAGCGGCACAAATCTTCACGCACAATGATATCGTATAATCTTGAGCGATACTCATTATACTGCCTAAGTCTTTTATCTTCAACAATTACAAGCGTCTTTTGTACTCCTAATTCAGCAGCTGCACTTCCCAAAGTAAGGCCTGCTCCAATTTTTAGACTATCCGTAAATAATCCCATTTCTTCTCCCTATGTATTTTTCTCCTATATAAATTCAAGACTTATCCTAACACCATAGATAACAAAACAAATAGGCAAAGCTATCTTGTGAGCTTTGTCTATAGTGATACTTTTGCACATCCAATATGTAAATAGCTAAGCGCTTGACCTTTTAATATATAGCTTTAGCAAGAGCTTTCGCTTCCACTCATAAACTATTTTATCACAAATTTCATTATCGTAGACTAAATTTTTTAACTTTTAGTTTTGAAGAAAAACAAACCTATAGAAGAAAGTCATTAAACAGCTTATAAATAGAGACAGAAGATCATTTATAAATCATTAGAATAACAAAATCCTTTTATGTTTATGAAAGATATTCTTTCTCATCTTAAAGCCAGGGATTATAAAAACGTCCCTTATTTAAAGAAATGAGATAAAAGCTTACTAATAAGAAGAAGACAGCAAGAAACATTGTTATCATATCTCCTTTATGAAAGGTTTGAAAACTGTACCATGATCTTTTTTTATTTTTTCCAAAACGGCGAAGCTCCATAGCCGTTGATATAGTGTCAATCTTTTCTAATGAACTAAAAATTAAAGGGATAACAATCTGAAGATTTCCTTTAATGCGCTGCCTTAAGGCTGCTTTTCTAGATAGCTCAATACCTCTAGCTTCCTGAGACATTCTTATCATGTAAAATTCTTCTTGAACATCTGGTATATAGCGCAGCGTCAGGCTCACTGAATAAGCTGTTTTATAGGGTATTCCTATCTGATTGAGGCTGGAAGCAAACTGACTTGGATGAGTCGTTATAAGAAAGATAACTGCCAAAGGAACTGTACAAAAGTACTTAATAATAAGATTAAAAAGGTAAAAGAGTTCTTGGCTGCTTAGATAAAAGCGTCCCCAACCTTGAAAAATAATAGTTTTTACCCCATATATTTTCTCGCCATAGGAAGGAGCAAAGAAATAGACCACTAAAACATTAATAAAAGCAAAAACAATGACTAAGAAAAAAATAAAGGAGACTTCTTTAAATTTGATATTGGCGGCTTTAAATAACAATAGAGAGAAAACGGCAATGGTAAGGGTAAAACGCGTATCATAGGTTGTCATACAGGCGATAGACACTAAAATGAAAAATATCAATTTAGAGGCACCAGACAGCTGATAAAGAAAACTATCGCCTGGGCGAAAGCCAATTAATCTATTCGTCATTGCTTTCCTCTCTTTCCATGAATATAAAAATCCGTTAAAGCGGCAGAGCTTATCTTTAGCTTTTCAGCTAATTGAAAAATACTCGTTGTTTTCAGGTGAGCCCGCTCAAGAAGTTCTTTATTTCCCAAAACCTCAATAGGACTCTTGTCAGCGATCACTTTCCCATCTGCAATCACAAGGGAGCGATCAGAATATTCCATCATCAACTGCATATCATGAGTGATCATGATAATCGTATGACCAGCTTTTTGCAGCTGATTCAAAAAGTTCATAATTTCTGTATAATGACGCTGATCCTGTCCAGCTGTTGGCTCATCCAACAAAATAATCTCAGGATTCAAAACTAAAATAGAAGCAATAGTCACTCGTTTTTTCTGTCCAAAAGAAAGTGCAGAAACTGGCCACTTACGAAAAGCATATAAGCCACATGTCCTCAAAGTCTCATGCACTCTTTCTTTAATCATTTTTTCATCAAACCCACGCAAACGCAGCCCCAGAGCTACTTCATCAAAAATCATGGTCTGGCTGATCATTTGATTAGGATTTTGCAAAACATAGCCAATCCGTTCGGCTCGCTCTCTGACAGTATCTTCTTTAATGGACTGATTATGATAGTAAATGTCTCCGTCTGCTGTAATAAATTGGCACATGGCCTTAGCTAACGTTGACTTCCCTGCTCCATTTTTTCCAACGATTGAAATACGTTCCCCTTTACCGATTATTAAAGAAATATCTTTCAAAATAGGGCTGCCTTTAGTATAAGAAAAGGTCACATTTTTTAAAGTAAGTAAGTCAGAATAATCATGGCTAAGCTTTTGATAAGGTCCTATTGTCTTTGTCTGCAATCCTGATAAATCAAGTTGGGACAGTTGGCTTAAGTGCTGCTGCTTGTCAAGTTTAAATCCTAAATCACGTAAAATACTAATATAAAGCGGTTCGCGAATGCCATTTTCAGCCAAGAGAGAGGTCTGCAGCAGACTGTCTGGATCACCATCAAAGAGAATTTCTCCTTCATTAATTAAAATAACCTGATCAACGCAGCGGTATAAAACATCTTCGAGCCGATGTTCAATAATAATCGTTGTAGCCTGATTATCTTTATGTATACGGTCAATTAAATCTATCGTATCCTGCCCTGATTTGGGATCTAAATTAGCTAGAGGTTCATCAAAAAGCAAAATCGGACTTTCGTCGACTAAAACACCTGCCAGACTAACACGCTGCTTCTGACCGCCTGAGAGATCCTGAGGCCGCTGCTGTAACAGATCGACTAAGTCTAATTTCTCCGCCCAAAAATGAACTTTTTCTCTCATCTTCGTTTGACTCAGGCAATCATTTTCCAAAGCAAAAGCGATGTCTTCAGCCACTGTTAAGCCGATAAATTGACTGTCTGGATCCTGTAAAACAGTGCTGACAAGCTCAGATTTATCATAGACAGAACGTTCAAAAACCTCCTGCCCTCCAATAGTCAGCTGACCCGACTTTGTCCCTTTATAAATATTAGGAATAATACCATTTAGGCATTGTCCAAGAGTAGATTTCCCAGATCCTGATGGACCTATAATAAGTACTTTATTTCCCTTTTTAATATTTAAATTAATATGTTTCAGAGTTGACTCACTCTGTGCATTGTACTTAAACGTAAAGTTTTCAAATGTAATAAAATCTGTCATATCGTTCTCTCATTTACCTAGTACCTAGGGAAATATGCTGAAAATTCCTTGTCCATATTTATTCTTTGGAAAGACTGCCTGCCTGTGTCTGTGTTTTAGCATAAATGGCTAAAAGGATTGTTCCGCCAACACCAATTGTCAGAGCATTTGAAACAGAAGCCACAAATCCTTGTACAAACAGATAAGACCAAGACTGCGCAAATTGAATTTTATCACCAATAGGTGCAATCAAAGCATAGCCCACAAATACCGATACTGTCTGAGCTAGATTAAACCAAATAATATTTGGCAGCTTAAAAATTCCTTTTGAAATATCATATTTTTGGCGTAAAAGTCCAATTCCCATGCCTACAATGCCGCTTCCCAAAATCCAAGCCCAAGATAAACTACCATATTGAATACTATCTTTAAGGGCATGACCGATAAAACCAATCAGAAAGCCTGCTACAGGACCAAAAAGGGTTGAAAAGAGAGCCAAAACAGCATATTGAAGCTGAATGCTCGTATTTCCAAAAATAGGAATATTGACAAAAATACCAATGATAATAAAAAGGGCAGAGCCAATACCTGTTGCAACAACTGATTTAATAGAATTATTTTGCATAATCGTTCTCCTTTAACTTCTTCTTTAGCTTCAAGCCATTTTTCTAATCTCAATATGCCAATTAGAACCGACCCCTACATTATAAGCTTTAGCAAATGACCCTTGATTAATAGCAAGGCCAACTCGATAAAGCGAGTTGATATAAATAATGGGCTGCCCGATTCGAACATCGGCAAAGGATTTGCCATAAACAACTTGATTTTGGTAAACCAGCATATCATTGTTATAAATAGTAATTTCGAAGCGTTCTCCAAAAACTGGCTTTAGTGAATAAAACTCATCACGTGTAATAGAAGTCCAAAGAGATCCAAAACGGACATCTAAGATATCCACTGCACCCCGAACAAAGTTTTCTTCAATAACTGTCTCAACTACTGGCAGTTCAATAATATCTTCAACAGCCAATTTGGGACCGACTTCTGCAAAAGTAATATGATTGCTGGCCAGTTTGGCTCCGGTAAAAGCATAAACATCACGTCCATGAAAAGTATAAGACAGTTCTGTATTATTGCGGCGATTGGCAACTTCAGAAATCTCACGGACAGCTTTGATACCAATATGTTTTTTTATAAAAGAAAGTGTTCCATTATCAGGAGTAACAATATATTGACCCTTGTTTGTCAAAGCAACAACGCTTTTGCGTGCAGAGCCTACACCAGGATCTACAACAGAAACAAATGTTGTTCCTTCTGGCCAATATTCTACTGTTTGAAAAAGCCGGTAAGAAGCTTCAAAGATATTATAAGGAGTAATCTCATGGGTTAAATTGTGCACAATAAGAGTAGGATCTTCCTGCAAAGCTACTCCTGTCATAGCAGCTACCGCACCATCAACCAGTCCAAAATCTGACTGTAAAACTAATAATTTATTGCTCATACTTTCTGCCTTTCTCTATGATCAACACCCCATTGTAACATAAGAGGTATTCCTTTTAAATATCCTAAAAGAAATAAAAATAGAATAAGTCTTACTGATAAAAATTGACTGTCTTTCCTTCTTTTGCAAACATATAAAAAGAGCGGAGAAAATAAATTTTAAAACTTCTGCATTTTCTCCGCTGCTCCTTGCCTTTTAATGACTGTCTTAAATACTATTTTTATCGTTCATTTTCTTCAAAACACAACAGATACTTTTTGATTATCTGATAAACGGATATCAATAAAACTCAAAAATACTGTTTACTGACTTGATTGGTCAGCGATGGCTAACTTTGCGAGTCAGCAGATCTCCAATAAACTGGATCGCAAAAATGAGAAGGACGATCAAAAGAGCTGCTACAAAAGTAATATCCATATTGAAATTATTAAAACCATAAGAAATAGCAACATTTCCCAGACCGCCTGCCCCAATAGCTCCTGCCATGGCAGTCTCTCCAACTAGCGAGATTAAAGTGACTGTTGATACACGAATCAAATCTGGCAGACCTTCGCTAAGATAAACTTTTACAATATCCCAAAAAGTAGCGCCTGAGGCTTGTGCTGCCTCAATAACACCACGATCCAATTCAGAAAAAACGACTTGAACCTGACGGGCAAAAAAAGGAAAAGTAGCAAATGACAGAGGTACCAATGCCGCTGTTGCTCCTAAATTTGTCTGCAGCAGCAAATAAGTCAGCGGTGCCAGTATGGCAACTAATATAATAAAAGGTATCGCACGAAAGATAGAAGTAATTTTATCAATAATCCAGCAAAGCTTTTTATTTTCAATAACACCATCTGGCCCCATAAGTACCAATAAAAGACCAAAAAGAAGGCCAACGCTTCCTCCGATAATAAAAGGAAGGACCGTCATATAAAGTGTACTTAAAAAAGCCGTCAGCCACCCTGTATCTCCTGTAAGGCCTAGTTGATAAACGTTTGGCAGATAAGTTTGAATTAAATTCATCATTTAGCTCCCTTCTTTAAAACTGTCACTTTGACATCTGAATTTTTCAAGTCACTGAGTGCCTGCTCTATGCTTGAGACTTCTCCGTCTAAAATAATTATCATTTCTCCCACAGGCGTACTTTCCAAAATTTCAATGTTGCCATAAAGGATATTAGTTGTGACTTGATATTTTTTATAAAGGTCATTTAAAATGGGTTCATCCGTTGCTGAACCTGAATATTTTAGCTGCAAAAGAACTGAACCAGCCGATAAATTTTTAACAAAATCCTGCTCTTCAATTTTGGCTAAGGCTTCATCAATGCCGGTTGCTGTTTTGATAAAGTCTTTTGTTAGACTCTCCTTAGGATTGGAAAAGATATCCAAAACAGAACCCTCTTCGATCAAAGAGCCATCCTGCATTACCGCCACACGGTTGCAAATGTCTTTAACAATTTGCATTTCATGTGTAATCATCACAATGGTTAAATTCAGTTTACGGTTAAGCTCCTGCAGAAGCGTTAAAATTTGTTTCGTTGTTTTAGGATCAAGAGCAGAAGTTGCTTCATCTGAAATTAAAATTTTAGGATCATTAGCCAGAGCACGCGCAATAGCGACACGCTGCTTTTGTCCTCCTGAAAGCTGAGCAGGATAATTATCAGCTCGATCAGAAAGACCAACTAGCTCCAGCAGCTCAGATACCTTCTGATTTTTTTGATCGGCACTAAGATCAGAATGACGCAAGGCAAAAGCAATATTTTCACGGGCAGTCTTCTGAGCCATTAAGTTAAAATGCTGAAAAATCATACCAATATCACGGCGTTTTTGGCGCAACTCCTGATTGGACAGCTGAACTGCGCCTTTTTCAAAAGTAACATCATTATCAATGGTAATTTTTCCTTCATTTGGAATCTGCAAAAGATTAATAACACGAACAAGCGTTGATTTCCCCGCTCCAGAATAACCTACAATACCATAGACATCTCCTTGTTTGATGCTAACACTGACATCTTTTACGGCCTCAATTGTATGCTTTTTTTGATGAAAAGTGATCCCGATATGATCTAATTGGATAATAGCTTCATTCATAACTTCTAATTAACTCCTTGATTAATTCAATATGCCTATAATAATCGGCCAAGCTGACATTTTCATCGCCGCCATGATCCCGGCTGTGAGGATTACCAAGTCCAAAAGCCAGCATAGGTACCCCTAAAGCTTGATATACTGTATACATGGGTCCAGTCCCAGCAGCGGTTGGCAGCACTGAGACTCCTGCCTTATAAAAAGTTTTTGCCAAGTCAATAACATTTAAGATAGCTGGTGCGCTCATATCACTGCGGTAAGATTCTTCCCCCAGAGTAAAAGTCACTTTAACATGCTCAAAGCCATGCCTTCTGAGATGGGTGTTTATCTTATCAAAAACATAACGCGGACTGAGTCCTGGAACCAAGCGCATTTCCATTTTAGCACTGGCAGATGCTGGCAGAATGGTTTTAACCCCCTGTCCCTGATAGCCCGAGGAAATACCTTCAATGGATAAGGCAGGTTCAAAGAAATAAGTTTTAAGAAACTGCCGACGTTCTTTTTTTAATACCGGTAATTTAAGTCCATAGACCCTGCGCAAACCATCACTATTTTCAAGCGCAAATCTTTCTACAAGGTCTAACTCCCGTTCATTAGGAGCTAAAATCTTATCATAAATGCCATCTATCAAAATCTGGCCATCATCTGCACGCATACTAGAAATAGCATTTAGCAGATACCAAGTTGCAGACTCCACTACAGCTCCGTATTTTGAATGAATATCAACTTCCGCACTGGAAACAGATAAATCAAAGGTAATAATTCCTTTATTGCCTCCTGTAATTTCCAACTGTCCTAAATTATTTTTAACCCCTTGCTCCCAAATAAGGAGTTCAGCGGGCAAGAGTCTCTCTGCATATTTTTCTAAATATTTTTCCAGGTCCGTGGAAGCTGACTCTTCTGCACCTTCTATAATAAAAGTAATATTAACAGGGAGCTCGCCAATTTCTCGGATATATTTGCGGACAGCAGTTAAGCGTGCTGTGATATGCCCCTTATCATCATCTACTCCTCGACCGTACATATAGCCTTTACGTACAGTTAATTTAAAGGGATCGTCTGTCCACAGCTGATCATTATCTGCTGGCACTGTATCATAATGATTGTAAAAAATAATGGTTTTTGCGTCAGGATTAGGACTCTTAAATTTTGCGATCACAAAAGGAGCCTTATAGGTTTCATCAATTGTAACTTCTGCACCAACATTTGCAAAAATTTCCCCTAAGTAAGCAGCAACATCTTGCAGACCGATCTGCTGTGCAAAAATAGATTTTTTAGAAACCAAAGTTCGCAAAACTTCAAAATAATGCTGCGCTACTTCATCTTGTTTAAACTTAACAAGCTGTTCTTCTTCCGTTGAAAATGTCATGTTTCTCCCCATTATAAATCAAAGGGCGCTTTGAACACGCCCTGATGTTTATTATGTTGTCATTACCAAACAGGTTCATCCACACCTTTTGCTGTTTTTTCAATAACTTTCTTAACAGCATCTGTGTGATAGGCTTTAATTAACTTTTTGATTGTTGCAGCTTTTTTAGATTTTTTCCAATTTTTTTGTGCAGCAATAATATTCACCCACTGTTTAGAATCGGCTGTTACCTTTTCTTTATAGAGAGAAGTCTTAAAGTCAAGTTTGGCAGGAACGGCATAGCTATTATTGACAACAGCTCCATCAACAGATGATAAATTGCGTGCTGTTTGGCTGGCATCAACTTCCTTGATATCTAAATCTTTAGGATTGGATTTAATATCTTTTTTGGTCGCCAAAGTATCTGCTGAAGATTTCAATTTAATCAAACCAGCAGCCTGAAGAAGGAAAAGAGCTCTGCTTTCATTGGTTGGATCATTGGGAATAGCGATTTGAGCGCCATCTGGAATTTCTTTAACATTTGTATATTTAGCCTTGCCGTTTTCAGTTCCTGGGAAAAGATTAACTGGACTGATATAGGTTTCAGCAGCCGTCACCAAATTGCCATGGTTCTTTTTGTTCCAGTCATTTAAGAAATTACGATGCTGAAAGGCATTGACGTCAACTTCACCATTTTTTAAAGCTTTATTAGGCTGAGAATAATCTGTGAACTCTTTAAATTTCAATTTGATATTCTCTTTTTTAAGAAGTTCTGAAATTTTATCCCAACGTGCCTTATCTGATGATGTCATTGTCATAACACCGACAGTCAATGTATTTTTATCGTTTTTTTGACCGCAGGCTGCAAGGAAAAATACCGCTGCAATAGCTAGTCCTAAAATTCCTAAATATTTCTTTATTCTCATTGCTGTTTCTCCTTTTTAATTAAAGTAAATTCATTTTCTCATATTTCCTTCTAGCTATCAAATTGTTATTTCAAAGACAGCCTTATAGGTATTAGCTATAACCGTTTCAAGAGCGGGATCTACTGCAGCTACAATAAAAGGAGAGCAGAGTGAACGCATCTCCAAAAATTGGGCGTTTAGGTCCCTTTTTTGAAAGATCGTACAGAAAAAAGCTCTCCTTTTATCTGTCTTATATAGTCTGCCAAAAAAGCTAGAGCCTCTTTTCAACTTTAAAATGAGCAGTTGAAAAGGACAATACTGAATTTCTCCTTTCTTTCTTGGTCAGAAATAAGCCCTATTATTTGATATCCTTTTTATTAGGCAGATAGCTTCCGCCGAGGTATTTTTGTGACAGTTTTTCAAGCTTCCCATTATCATAAAGTTTCTTAATACGCTTATTAACATATTTTTGCAGATCTTTTTGATCCTGAGAGAAAATAAAGTAAATATATGGCTTTTGCGCAGAGCTAAGCTCAATTGTTTTGAGATTGTCTAAACCTTGCTGTTTAATGATTGTCTGAGCTGAAATCTTTTCAAAAATTTTAAAATCATAACGGCCGTCGCTGACATTGCGAATCTGCTTAGATAAATCTTCATCTGTATAGTTTATCTTAACTTTATCTGATCCTGATTTTTTAGCATTAAATTTTTTCAGCAAAACTTCACTGGTATTACCAGCAACAACTTGTGTTGAGTGGCCTGCAATATCATCGTATGATTTAATGGCACTATTTTTTGGCACGATTAATACCATAGGATTTGAGGCAGTTGGATTGGAGTAAAGGTACTTTTTAGCACGCTCCTTGGTATAGCTAATATTGTTTGCTCCGATTTGGAAACGGCCGCTATCAAGCCCTGAAAAGACACTTTTCCACTCTGTCTTTTTATATTCTACTTTATATTTATCAGAACCTTTGAAAACCTCTTTTGCTACTTCAATGTCATAACCTGTTAATTTTCCGTCTTTTACAAAAGAAAAGGGATTCGTTGTTCCAACAGTTGTAAGAACAACTTTCTTTTTAGACGACTTTGAGCTGCAGGCGGTTAATAATAATGTTGAGGCCAGCGCAACAGCACCGATTTTTAAAATGGTTTTTAATTTCATAGCTTTCCTCCTAAACTTAACTATTTCTATCTTATCACTTATCGATAACCTTGCCTATTATATAATTTCTATCAGCTGATAACTATTTTCTATCACATTTTAACTGAGTTTAAAAAGAAAAGAGCAGCTGAAACGATCCTAAAAGATCATTTTCAGCCTACTCTTATTTGATGACAATGTTAACTAATTTATTTGGTACGGCAATCACTTTAACAATGGTCTTACCTGCTATTTCAGTCTGAATTTTGGTATCTTCCAAAGCTATTTTTTCAAGTTCTTCACGGCTAGTATCCTTGGGAACAAAGATTCTAGATCGAACCTTTCCTTTAATTTGCAAGACAATTTCAACTTCGTTTTCAATCAGCTTGCTTTCATCATAAGATGGCCAAGATACATAAGAAATAGACTGATCAGACTGCGTCAGCTTCTGCCAAAGCTCCTCCGCTAAATGCGGTGCAAATGGTGCCAGCAGCTGAACAAATCCTTTAGCATAGTCCGCAAAGATCTGCTCTTCTTTATTGGCTGCATTAACAAAAATCATCAGCTGCGAAATAGCTGTATTAAAACGCATAGCTTCTAAATGCTCAGTCACTGTCTTAACAGATTCATGATAAACCTTATCTAAATGGCCATTGTTTTCAGGAACAAATTCTTTAGAAGTGATCAGGCGATAAACACGATCAAGAAATTTGCGGCTTCCTTCCAATCCCTCTTCAGACCAAGCTATTGAAGCATCTAAAGGCCCCATAAACATTTCATAAACACGAAGCGTATCTGCACCGTATTGTTCTATCACATCATCAGGATTTACAACATTCTTAAGTGATTTAGACATCTTAGCCGGTGCTTGCTCTAATTCTTCACCTGTCTCACTATGAAAGAAGGAAGAATCACGCTTTTCTACCTTATCTGTTGCAATGAGAGCTCCGCGGTGATCACGGTAGCTTGTCCCCAAAATCATACCTTGATTAAATAATTTTTGAAAAGGTTCTTTGGTTGGTACGATACCCAAATCATAAAGAAATTTATGCCAAAAACGTGCATAAAGCAGATGAAGAACCGCATGTTCAGCACCGCCGACATAAATATCCACCGGCAGCCATTGTTTGAGCAGCTCTTTATTGGCTAGTTCTGTCTTATTATGGGGATCAATATAGCGAAGGAAATACCAGCTCGATCCTGCCCATTGAGGCATGGTATTTGTCTCACGGCGTCCTTTAACACCATCTTTTCGAGTCACTTCCAGCCAATCTGTTAGATTAGCCAGCGGACTCTCTCCAGTACCAGAAGGCTTGATATCTCCCGTAACTGGTAAAACAAGCGGCAAGTCGCTTTCAGGGACAGCTGTTGAGGTCCCGTCTTCCCAATGAATAATCGGAATAGGCTCTCCCCAATAACGCTGACGGCTAAAGAGCCAATCACGCAAACGATAAGTCACCTTCTTACAGCCCACACCATGCGCCTCTAACCAAGAGATCATCTTCTCAATAGCCGCTTCTTTAGTGAGACCATTTAAGAAGTCTGAATTAATATGCGGTCCATCTTCTGTAAAAGCAGCTTCTGATACATTGCCTCCTTCTAAAACAGGAAGAATAGCAAGGTTGAACTGCTTAGCAAATTCCCAGTCTCGTTCATCATGTGCTGGTACAGCCATGATAGCCCCGGTCCCGTAACTAGCAAGAACATAATCTGCAATCCAAATTGGAATTTCTTTGCCATTGACAGGATTTATGGCATAACTGCCAGTCCAGACACCCGTTTTTTTCTTAGCCAGATCTGTACGTGCTAAATCTGATTTAAGACTGGCTTGATAGCGATAATCAGCTACAGCTTGAGCCTGTTCTTGGCTTGTAATAGCTTCCACCAGTTCATGCTCCGGAGCAAGAACGGCATAAGTTGCCCCAAAAAGCGTATCAGGACGAGTTGTAAAGACCGTGAAGGTCTTATCTGTATCTTTAACTTTAAAAGTCACATTAGCGCCGGTAGATTTGCCAATCCAGTTACGCTGCATATCTTTAATAGACTCTGGCCAATCAAGATCTTCTAAATCTTCTAATAAACGTTCTGCATAGGCCGTTATTTTCAGCATCCACTGGCGCATAGGCTTGCGGACAACTGGATAGCCGCCGCGCTCTGAAGTCCCATCTGGCAGCACCTCTTCGTTAGCAATAGCTGTTCCTAGCTCTTCTACCCAGTTTACAGGGACTTCAGCCTCATAAGCTAAACCTTTTTCATAAAGCTTTGTAAAGATCCATTGAGTCCATTTATAATAATCAGGATCTGTTGTATTAATTTCACGATCCCAGTCATAAGAAAAACCAAGAGATTTAATCTGGCGTTTAAAGGTTTCAATGTTTTTAGCTGTAAATTCAGCTGGGTCATTTCCCGTGTCCATAGCATACTGTTCAGCAGGTAAACCAAAAGCATCCCAACCCATGGGATGAAGGACATTATAGCCTTGAGCACGCTTAAAACGGCTAAGAATATCTGTTGCCGTATAGCCTTCTGGATGCCCTACATGAAGTCCAGCTCCTGAAGGATAAGGAAACATATCCAGGGCATAAAAATTTGGCTTTGAAGCATCTTCGCCAGTTTTAAAAGTCTTATTTTGATCCCAGAATTTCTGCCATTTTTCCTCAATTGCTTTGTGATTATAATAAACCATAGTATTCTCCAAAATATAGTATTGCTATTTTATTATAGCATTTTCAAAAGTGTTTTAAAACATGAAAAAATCACTGAGTTTTTCAGCAAAAAAGTAAAACGCAATCGTGATTTGGCAGACATCAATTTCCCTCGCACTCTTAATTTCAAGACTCTAACCTAAAAATCAAAAGACAAAAATAGCCATCAACAGCAACTGCTAAACTAAAGCAGTCCATAAACAGTACAAGGGTTAAGCCTAAAACGAACAGCGTCAATCAGCCTATCCCAAAAGCTTTGCTGCTACTAGCCTATATCGTTTTACTGAGATTTAGCCTCACTTCAATGATATATCTACTGCTTCTTAGAAACCTTATGGTAATTTTTCAAAAATTGCTCTGTAGAGTTGGGCAAGTTAACAGTTGAGCGATAAACATCAATGTCTTTAACAACTTTTTTTCTCTTGCCATTTTTAGTTTCTTCTGTATAAACGTCTTTGTAAACATAGGTGCCCTTTTGCTTTACCAAAAGGGGTTCAGATGGATAAGCTGGACTTTTAATCTTTTCAATCTGTCTTTTGAAAATCTTCCTTTTTTTGACGTCCTTAACAGACTTAAAAGTAACAGTCGCTGACTTGAGCAGGCGAAAATAATACTTATTATTGTTCTTCTTGTAGGTTCCTTCCAAGAAGGTCAGCTCTGGATTGACTTCATTGGGGTAATTGTCCATGCGTTCATCTTCCAGCTCATCTTCAGATTTATAATTGCTATCATTTATCAGCATGACCCATCGATGATTTTTTAACAATTTAAAATTATCATAGCCTTCATAGGTCTGATTCAGTGCTATTTCTGAAACGGGCTGATTATAAAAACCAGACCATAAAAAATAAGCCAACCCGCCTGATAGAGCAAGGACGAACAATCCTAGACTAATTTTTTTCATTCTTCTTGTCATACTTATTTTCCTTCACCAATTTTTTGTAAGCCCTAATCGCCTTACCAACTCTTTGAAAACTGCTGCTGCCATCTTTAGCATAGTGGCCATTTTTGTTAAAATAGCTATCTTCCCAACGCAGCTGACGATTAGAGAACCTTGATTGTTTCACTTTATTCGGCGCTTTAAAAATAGCCTGATACTTCTGTAAAAATGTTCGGCGAAATTTGGGATCATGCAAACGCACAGGATAAATATCTAAATAGCGGTGCTGGCTGTTATTTTCATTAGCATAGTTAAAACTAGCACCATTAATCACACCATTTTCAGTTGTCACTTCAGGATCCAAGACATTGACAAAATGGCCTGATTCATTAAGGATAAATTCACTATAGAAATTCATAACAATTTTAAAATTAACCTGATCCTTGCCATCAGGATAATACTTCATTTTATTCATTAGTGAATCGCTAAAAACAGCAACTTTGTTGTGCAGGCGGGAGGATTCTCCAAAATTATAATTATAATAATAGTCAGATTTATCAACACCGATTTTTTCGAAAAAATTATTGGTTTCATCCATATCTTTCATGTAATGAGCTAGAGCTTGGGCATCTGTCATACCTGTTTTTCGATAAGTATGGCGCACCCATTGTGCTTGCTGGGCAGAAATGACATAACGCAGCTGATGCACTCTTTGCTCTAAATCACCTGCCCGGGCTAAGCTTCGATCTGGAAAGGCGCGCTGAACAGCTTCTGCCAGTAACTTCCAAAAGTCATCATTAGGTTCTATATCATTTGAAAAATGGCTGATGAGTCTAGCAGACTCTTTTTTGCTGACTGATATTTCCTTAGGCATACCTGCCGTATTGACCGCGATTTTGAGCTGTCTCTTTGCAGCAGACCGGGTTTTTGATTTCCCTTCAATTTCCCACATTTTTTGAAAATCTGAGCTGCCTAAAACTTTGATGGTCTTAAAACGTTTGTCAAAAACAGCTGCAATCTGAGAAGCCCTTATCGTAGCAGACGGCCTTTTCAAGAAAATACTTTGAATGGCTTGATTGCTCCAGCCGAGTTTTTGTAAATCACCTATTTCTGTTTGCAGCTGCTGACGTATGCTTGCTTTCTCTGCTGCTGATAGGTTTTGCTTTAGTCGGTTCACATAAGTTTCTAAATCCTGATAGGGCTTTTTTTCAACGACATTAGCTGCTGGCTGCCGCAAAAGCAGTCCAAAACAGAGGAAAATACTCCAAAATACCATCCTAGATTTCTTCATAAAATGATTGTAACAAAAAGGACACCATAAAAAAAGCTGCTGCCTTTAAAATGAATCCCACCAATAAAGCTGTAAGCTAACCCGTTATTTATTTCCAGTTTGCAAATTCTACCAATTGAACTCGACTGATCTTAACAACTTTGACAATGAAGAGACTGACTATAAAGAGAGTTCTATCGCCAAGTATTCGATCGTTTTTCATAATAGCTGAGATCAAATCAAGCACCGCAATGATCTTATCAAAGGGCGAAGTCTTCTAGAATGAAGCAAGAGAGCAAAGAGATAAGCTTGACATTGAGAAAAGACGCTTGTAGAATTATATTTAGAAACAGTCAATAACTATTTATAATATATAATAAAGAGAGAGGACTTTCTCTATGAGCCAAAAAAGATTACCCGATACTGAATTTCTTGTAATGAAAGCTGTGTGGCAATGTCCAGAACTCCCTGTAAGCACACATGATATTATGAAACATTTGCCAAATGATAGGGGCTGGAAGCCTCAAACCGTTTTAACCTTACTAAAACGTCTGGCAGATAAAGGCTTTTTAGAAAGCGAACGTAAAGGAAAAGAACGCTTTTATACACCTATTATCAGCGAAGCCGATTATCTAGCTATAGAAACAGATAACTTTATGAAACGCTATAAGGGAAATTCCATTAGTTCCTTAGTCCGTACTTTTTTCACCTCCAATGATGTTTCAGCTGAAGAGCTGGAAGAGTTACGTCATTTGCTTGAGGAGTGATTTCTATGATAATTTCCATTTTTTTATCCTTAGTAACAACAAGTATTACTATCTCTTTTTTAATGGTTTTGTTCGCCTTTATCTCACGAGCCTTTCCACGGCTGATGTCGTCTAGAACGCGTTATTCGATTTGGATCCTTATCCTTTTATGCCTCTTACTGCCTATTAGACCTTTGCTGGGAAATGTCTTTTTTACCTTAACCTTACCGCGCATTACTCAACACACGACAGCCATAAATACCGTTGCAGCATCCGTCACGAAAGCAAGTCAAGCAGACAAGAGCTTACCAGCAGCTCAAATGCTGCTTTATGCTTTCTTCCTGCTTTGGTTATTAGGCAGTCTCCTTTTTCTTATACGCCATGCTGTTCAATACTTCAAACTCCGCCGCTTGATCCAAAGAACCGGTCAAAAAATAACAGACAGGCAAATTTTACAGCGTTTTGAAGACCTTATGGACTGCATGCAGATCAAAAATAAACAGATACAGCTCATCCGCTGTGCTTTTATTAAAAGTCCCATGCTTACAGGTTTGCGCCGGCCTGTCATCCTACTTCCCAACCAAGAATTTTCTGACCAGCAAATGGAAATCGTCTTAGAACATGAATTAACCCATTATCAGCACCGTGACCTTTTCATTAATTTACTAATGATTCTTACAGCCAGTCTGCATTGGTTCAACCCCATCATAAGGTTTGCTAATCGTGTTATTCAGGAAGAAGGAGAGATTCTTTGCGATGAGTCTGTTCTACGCGGAAAAAACTTAAATTACCGCCGCTTTTATGGAAAGACTATTCTCAGTCTTATTGAAAACGGTGAACCTAAATCGATTGCCTTATCTACTTGTTTCTTTGAATCTAAAATGAATCTACAGCATCGCCTAATAGCCATTTTAGATATCCACAATCCCATGAAGCGATTATCCTATCTAACCCTTATGGCTTCCATTTTTATTATACTTTTTTCTAATTCTGTTTTTGCTTTTGCAACAAGCATTGAGAAAGACCCTGTCCCGCACAGAACAGCTCAGCATCATAAAATAGTTAATAAAAAGCAAGATACCACTTCCTCTTCTCATAGCAGCAAGCCCCAAAATACCAAAAACAAACAAACCCCGCCGGCTACTTCAAACGCTAGCACTGCAGCTGCTCCTCCTCCTAGATCAGAAGCTCCTCAGCCGACAGCTCCGCCAGCAACAAATCCCGCTACTGGAGCCGTTACTAATCCCTCATATAAATCAAATCCTTCTAAGGAGGCTGATGATGAAAATGAGGCTGATGAACAAGAAGACAATAATGATGATTAAAAATCCCAATAAACATAAAGAGAGGCAGACTGTTACTCCTATAGCAAAGTTTGCCTCTCTTTTTATTTGTGCCGCAAATATCCAAGTTTCATCTGCTTTTAATTATGATAATCAGTTTAAAAATGTTACTGTTCTTTAAAAATTCAAACATAGACATTGACAGTTATTAAAGACAAGTGTAGAATTTTAATAAAGATGTTATCTACATTTGTAGAAGAACATCTGGTACTTAACTTGCATGGCAAACAAAACCTCTCCTTTCATTTATCCCCTCATAACCCTAAATTAGAGAAAGTTTGCCGTGCATTTAAGTATTTCATTAAAAGAGAAAAATAGAAAGAAGGGCAATTATGGCGGCAAAATCCATTCAAAAAGAATTCCAAAGAAGAGAAATTAAATATCTCATTAAACCTGAAATCTGTGAGCAACTGCAAAAAGAATTCATGGAGTATCTAGTCCCTGATAAGTTCTCTCATTCGGTTATCACTAATATCTATTTTGACAGCCCTAACTTTCAAATTATTAAAGACTCCATCAACCATCTCCATGGCAACGAAAAAATCAGGATGCGCACTTACGACCCCAATCCTTCCCTCACCAGCCAAGTCTTTTTAGAAATCAAAAAAAAAGAGCATAGGGGCGAGCAGGAGATAGGTTATAAATTTCGGCTGACTTCTAATCCTATGTCCATTTGCAACTATGTTCAATACGGTATAGCAGATGATAATATTAAACAAGATGACAGAGTAAATAATGAACTGGCTGTCTTACGGCAGCGTTATCAAAAACTGCTTCCAAAAATGTTTATCCATTACAAACGTTTTTCACTAAAAGGGATTCAAGATCCTAAAGTTAGAGTCACCTTTGATCGTGATATTGTTTATCGTAAAGAAGAGGTCAATTTAACCTCTGGATTGGAAGGAAACCCACTTTTACAGGACGGCAAAATGATTATGGAAGTTAAAGTAAAAAATGACCTTCCTCTATGGATGGAAAAAATCTTCAATAAATATCATCTAGTCCCACAGCCCTTTTCAAAGTATACAACTGCTTATTTAAAAGCTTATGGATTAACACCTGAAGCTATTAGAGAGGAGACTATCTCCAATGCTTAGTCAACTATTTAAAAGTGTCTTCTCAAACCGTAGTATCAGCATTAACCCTGATATGTTTATTTTATCTCTAATCATCAGTCTTCTCCTAGGTTTATTGCTAGCCAAAGCTTACAAATATAAAACGATCTATACAAAAGAATTTATCATTACTCTGGCAACTCTGCCTGTCCTTATTTCTATCATTATTTTTCTGGTTAACGGCAGCTTAGGAACCAGTGTTGCTGTTGCAGGAACCTTTGGTTTGATCCGCTTTCGCTCTGCTGCTGGCGGAGCTAAAGAAATCCTTTATGTCTTTTTCGCTACAGCTATTGGCATTGCAACAGGTATGGGATTTTTAGTCTTGGCTATTCTGTTTACCCTTGTTTTGCTGCTAGTGCTATGGCTGTATGAAAATTCAGCTTTTGTTCAGGTCAGCACAAGCAGACGCCAGGCGACTATTACGGTTCCCAACAATCACACAGACTATACACCTATTTTAGAGAAGATTTTAGACAGAAACTGCCGAGAAGCTAATCTCAGATTCATCCAAAACAATAATAAAGACAGCAAGATCCAGATGGATTATGACTTAGAACTTAGACCTCATATCAGCGATACAGGGCTTATCCATGATATCACCGCCTATGATCCCGATATTGAAATTTCTTTGGACACTAGTGCCAAAAAGAAGAAGATTTTATAGAAAATCCATTAACAAATCGCCAAACATTTATAGCCAGCACAGCCCATTTTCATAAATGTTTAGGGATTGATAAGGAAAAAGATTTAAAAGCCCTGTATCTTAAAGTTAGCTACACAAAATCTAACAGTAAGTTACAGGGCTTTTTAGTTGCTATAGTTCTGCAATCTGATATAATTCCAGCTCAGCCTGTGTTTCTGAACCAAACATATTGATCATAATTTTAACTTTATTATTTTCAATTTCAACGACACGTCCTTCTTGTCCCATAAAGGCACCGTCAATAATCTGAACAACATCGCCTTCTTTGATATTAGTATCAATAATATCAACAGTTTGCCCCATCGAAAGAAGAATAGAACGGATTTCTTCCTCAAGAAGCGGAGTTGGTTTTGAACGGTTCCCATGGGAACCAACAAACCCAGTGACGTTTGGTGTATTACGCACTACAAACCAGGCTTCATCGGTCATAACCATTTCAACCAGCACATATCCAGGAAAACGATTTTCCTCAACTTCTTTTGTTTTACCATTTTTCTCAACATTTACCGTCTGAGTCGGAATTTCCACACGTAAAATATTATCCAGCATATTATAAGTCTGAGCTCGCTGCAAAAGATTTTCCTTAACTTTATTTTCATAGCCCGAGTACGTCTGGAGAACAAACCAACCTTTATCAAATGAATCTAACATAATTTTTCCTTTCACTATAAAAAAGCCTAAGCGGCTTTTGGACTTTTCAAAGTTATTATAACATAAAAATAACAAAAGCAATAATTTTATTTTAATGAAAAAAAGCAAGGGCAAACTTGATAGAGCAGTTTTACCCTTGCCTTCTTTCTATTAAAAACGTGCTAATAATTCAGCCAAGCCTAAACTCAACAGTCTATCAAAGATAAAAATAACGACCGTAAAAAAAGCTGAGTATTCAAGGATGGAAATAAAATCATGCCAAGCTTGCTTGCGTGTAGGCCATGTTGTATTTTTCAAAACTGAAAAAACACCTGCAATAAATTTCATTACTTTCTCTCCTAACGTGTTTCCTTATGTAAAGTATACTTTTTACAATGTTTGCAATATTTATTAACAGCCAGCCTATTAGGTTTTGGGCTGCTGCTTACTCCAATAGAATAATTGCGAGACCCGCATTCTGAACAAGCCAGGCTTGCTTTTTTTTGTGCCATAATGCCTCCCATAGCTTTTTTATTTTATCACGCTTTTATGATTCTTGCAAATCATCTAAAATAGCGAACCACGCCATCCCAAAACTTCTTAGCTTTGTCAACAATATTTGAGTCATCCACTTTATTTCTAATCGAATCGGTTGCTTTTTTAGCTTTCTCTTTAACGCTGTCAATAATACTTTGCGAATCTGAATTTGTCTCATTTGACTTATCATCAGGGTCATAAGCAGATCCAATACCGTCTCGTAAGTAGGCATTTTTCACTTTGAATGAAGTCCCCTTTGTATAAGGAAGAATATAGCTGGCCTGTGTACTAAAAATATTAGAAGCCGTTCCTGAGCTGGAATCATTCAAATAGTGATTCTGATCTGTTTTATTAAAGCCTAGCCACTGACTAATGACAACATCAGGAGTATAGCCAATAACCCACTGATCGCTTGAAAGATTAGGATTAAAATCAGTTTCTGTCGTTCCTGTTTTACCAGCTAAAGTATAACCGTAGACATTGGCATTTACACCTGTTCCATTAGAAAAGGTACCCATCATCATACTAGTCATTTTATCCGCAACAGATTTGCTGATAACACGCTTATCTTTTGCTGTAAATTTTTTAAGAATCTTGCCGCTGGCTGTTTCAATACGTGTGATAAGGTGAGCCGTCGGCATGACCCCATCATTAGCAAAAGTAGCATAAGCACGAGCCATCTCAAGCGGATTTGTTGTGACTCCCCCGCCTAAAGCAACTCCAAGCTCTCTTTTAGCAGAATCCATATTTAGACCAAACTGCTTCCCATATGTAAAGGCCTTGTTAATCCCAAGCTTATCCAAAGTATAGACAGCAGGAACGTTATAAGAATTGGCTAAAGCTTGGTACATGGGAATATCTTCCGTTTCAATTCCACCGTAATTGCTTGGTTTATAGCCGTCAAAATCTCTCGTTTTATTTGGCAAGGTCTCATTCATAGACCAGCCAGAAGCAATAGCTGGTGTATAAACAGCCAATGGTTTAATGGTAGAGCCTGGGCTTCGTTTAGACTGAGTTGCATAGTTATAACTTCTAAAGGTAACATCTTTAGTGCTGTTCACTCGGCCAACTAAACCTCTGACTCCGCCAGTTTTAGGATCAAGTGCTACACTAGCTGCCTGAGCTGTTGTATTGTCAGAAGGCGATGTCGGAAAGAGTCCTGTTTGATCAAAAGTCTGCTGGATACCATATTGATAATTTTGATCTAATTCTGTATAAATTTTATAGCCATTATTAACAATATCTTTTTCACTAATCCCATAAACAGAACTAGCCTCACTGATAACGGCATCAAAATAAGAGGGATACTTGTAATCATCTGTTTTAGCTTCATAAGTATCATTGATCCGATTAGCCATACCAACACTTTTAGCACTGTCTGCCTGTTTTTGTGAAATTTTACCAGCTGCTACCATGTTTTGAAGAACGGTATCACGGCGGTTGGTGGCGTTTTGAGTAGAATAAAGCGGATTGTAAACTCCTGGTCCCTTAAGCATGCCAGCGAGAGTAGCTGCTTCATCCAGCGTTAGCTGACTGGCCGAAGTCCCAAAATATTTCTGACTAGCATCCTCAACTCCCCAGACACCATTCCCAAAATAAGCATTATTGAGATACATTGTCAGTATCTCTTTTTTACTGTATTTCTTGGTCAATTCAAGTGCTAAGAAAAATTCGCGTGCCTTTCTTTTAATGGTTTGATCCTGCGTCAAAAAAGCATTCTTAGCAAGCTGCTGGGTGATCGTTGAGCCTCCTCCAGAGATTCCAAAAGTCGCCACTGCCAGAAGCATCCGTTTATAGTTAATCCCGCTGTTCTTATAGAAACTTCTATCTTCTGTAGCAATCACTGCATTTTCTAAATCATCTGAAATAGCATCCAGCTCAACATAAGTCCCTTTTTGTCCATAAAGCGAGCCTGCCTGATGTTCATTTTTATCATAAATGACAGTCGTTGCCTTAAGGGCTTGTTTCAAGTCAGCGACATTGGTTGTTTTAGCGAGGTAAAAAAGATAAGAACCTACTAAAAGAACAAAAATTCCCACAGCAATCAAAAGAATTTTACCAACATTATATCGGCGCCAATACCTACGGATAAAGCCATTTCGGGAGAGCCCCACTTTATTGAGCAGCAGATGAAACTTTCCAGCAGGCTCCTCATCATGTCTTCTATGATAAAGATGGCTTGAAGTATCTTTTTCTTGGCTATCTCTATTTTCTAAATCGCTTTTTTCTTCAGTACTTTCTTTTTTATCTGTATTTGGAAAAAACTTCTTTTTTAATAATTCAAAAATACTCATAGCCCTATTATATCAATTTTAAGGAAAATGATATAATAAAACCATGACTTTTACTGTAAAAATTCAAAATCCTTACTCTGCTGAAACGGTCAAAGAATTACTCGAAGACTATTTGCTCATTCCAAGAAAAATCAGACACTTCCTGCGAATCAAAAAAAACATCACGATAAACGGAGAAACCATTAATTGGCAAACGCCTATAAAAAAAGGTGATCTCGTGGAATTAACTTTTGAGGATGATGATTATCCACAAAAAGATATTTCTTTGGGCAATCAAAAATATGTAGACTGCCTATATGAAGATGAGCACCTTATCATTGTCAATAAAGCAGAAGGGATGAAAACCCATGCTAACCAGCCTAATGAAATCGCCCTTCTCAATCATGTTTCTGCTTATGCAGGAACAACATGCTATGTTGTTCACCGACTTGATAAGGAAACCAGCGGTGCTGTCGTCTTTGCCAAGAATCCTTTCATCCTTCCCATACTCAACCGCATGCTGGAAAAGAAACAAATAAAACGTGAATACTGGGCTTTAGTACAAGGATGTTTTCTCAAGACAAGATGTACTTATACAGATAAAATCGGACGAGACCGCCATGATCCTCGAAAACGGATTGTCAATTCTCAGTACGGCAAGAAAGCCATTACTCAAGTAACCTTATTGCAGCATTATGCTAACTCCAGTCTTATCAAATGCCATTTGCAAACAGGGCGTACCCACCAGATTCGAGTTCATCTTGCTCATCATAAGCACGCCATTATAGGAGATCCACTTTATGGACAAAAAATCTCACCTAGGCTTATGTTGCATGCCTATCAGTTAAGTTTCACACACCCTCTTACTCTTGAGAAAATTAAAGTAACAGCAAGTTCGAAAACATTCAAACAAGGTATTCCAGATAAATGAAATTTTTAAATGGCTGACAGCCCATTAGTAATTTTTAGACCATAATAAATGAGGGGAGGACAAAGGTCCTCCCCTCATTTATTTACATTGGACAGTCTAGCTGACTGTACTAGGGACACGACAAAGCTAAATTGATAAAATCACGCTTTTCATTTCATCATTTTTTAATTGAACAATCTTTTTTATTTTAGATTGCGTCTTATTTCTTAAGCTATCAACTTACAAAGGCTCAACTAAAAGACTGTTACATCATACCGCCCATCATTCCTGGATCCATACCTGGAGCTGCAGGTGCATCAGAAGAAGCTTCAGGATGGTCAGCTACAACTGCCTCTGTTGTCAGGATAAGGCTAGCAACACTTGCGGCATTTTGTAAAGCAGAACGCGTTACCTTCACAGGATCAATGATACCAGCTGCAATCATATTAACCCATTCACCGTTAGCTGCATTAAAGCCTGTTCCTGCTTTGCTTTGTTTCAATTTATCAATAATAACAGAGCCTTCATAACCAGCATTCTTAGCGATTTGACGAACAGGTTCCTCAAGAGCACGAAGAACAAGATTGCGGCCTGTTGCAGCATCATCTGTTAAATCAAGCTTAGCAACTTTTTCCATTACATTGATCAAGGCTGTTCCGCCGCCTGAAACAATACCTTCTTCAACCGCTGCACGTGTAGCATTGAGAGCATCTTCAATACGAAGTTTCATTTCTTTCAGTTCTGTTTCAGTTGCTGCCCCTACTTTAATAACAGCTACACCGCCAGATAACTTAGCCAAGCGTTCTTGCAATTTTTCACGGTCAAATTCTGAAGACGTCGTAGCTATTTGTGATTTAATGAGTTTGACACGGTCATCAATAGCTTCCTTGCTGCCGGAACCTTCTACAATAACTGTTGAATCTTTGTCTACAGTTACTCGAGATGCTTGACCTAGAGCATCAATAGAAGCATCTTTTAATTCCAGTCCCAGATCTTCAGTAATGACAGTTCCTCCTGTCAAGATAGCTATATCTTCAAGCATAGCCTTACGACGATCACCAAAACCAGGCGCTTTAACAGCAACTACATTAAAAGTACCACGGATTTTATTCAAAACAAGTGTTGGCAGTGCTTCACCATCAACGTCATCAGCAATGATCAAAAGCGGACGGTTTGTTTTGAGTACTTCTTCAAGAAGCGGCAGAACATCTTGAATGTTTGAAATTTTCTTATCTGTAATAAGAAGATAAGGATTTTCTAAATCTGCTACCATTTTTTCATTGTCTGTTACCATGTACTGTGAAAGGTAGCCACGGTCAAACTGCATACCTTCAACGACTTCAAGTTCTGTTTCCATACCGCGTGATTCTTCAATAGTAATGACACCATCATTACCAACTTTTTCCATTGCTTCTGATACGTATTCACCAACTTTTTCAGAACGCGAAGAAACAGATGCTACCTGTGCAATAGCTTCCTTGCCGCTAACTGGCTGAGCAATAGCTTTCAATTCTTCCACAGCTGTTGCAACAGCTGTTTCAATTCCACGGCGGATACCAATCGGATTAGCCCCAGCTGTTACATTCTTAAGCCCTTCACGAACAATAGCCTGTGTTAAAACAGTCGCTGTTGTTGTTCCGTCACCTGCAATATCATTTGTTTTGGAAGCTACTTCAGAGACTAATTTTGCCCCCATATTTTCAAAATGATCTTCCAACTCGATTTCTTTAGCAATAGTGACACCATCATTTGTAATCAAGGGAGAACCAAAAGATTTCTCCAAAACAACATTGCGGCCTTTAGGTCCCAAAGTTACCTTTACCGTATCAGCTAAAACATCAACACCACGTACCATGCTACTTCTTGCATCTGCTGAAAATTTAATATCTTTTGCCATTTTCTACTTCCTTCTAATTTCTAATCTCTAAACCTTAGTTTTCTATTATTGCCAAAACGTCTGCTTCACGGATAATAAGATAATCTTTATCATCATCTTTAACAGATGTCCCAACATGATTTTCGATTAAAACAGTATCATCTTTATGAACACTCAAAGCAACTAAGTCGCCATTTAGAGTCCGAACTCCTTCTCCAACAGCAACAACTTGAGCTTTCTTGGTTTTTTCTTGTCCACTGCCGGCAAGGACAAAACCTCCAACTTTTTGCTCTTTTTCTTCTTTTAATTCTACGACCAGACGGTCACCTAAGGGTTTTAACATAAGCTACCTCCATTTTTTATTAGCACTCTTATATGATGAGTGCTAACTTTATCTATTATTCTATCACTTGGTCAGAAATAGTCAAGAAAAAACTTTGCTTTTCAGCAAAGTTTTTTGAAAGAATTGAGATTACTTATTTTCCAAAAAGTGTAACTTTTCCTCAAAGTCATCAACTACTTTTTGGACATTAATCCGACCCTTGTAGATTCCATAACCAAAGACCAGCATAGCTAAAATGCCTAAGACCATTAGAACAATGCCTAATATCAGGCCGATGAGATTCGCTGAGAAAGAATATATCACAACAGCACCGATACTCGCAATAACAAACATTAAAGTGAACCAACGCCCTAGATTTTCAATCATATGCTTTTGATAAGCAATTTCTTTTTCATATCCTTTGATAAATTCTTCTCTCGTTAACATAATCTCTCCCTTCGTTTCTGAGTCTTTGACATTAGTATTTCAATCCTGGATCAAAGAAGCCTGTAACAACACCAAGGAAGGCAATAACGACTAAAAGAAGCATAACCTTAATAGGTGATAGATTTTTCTTAGCCATTAACCACCAGCAAAAAACAGTGAATAAAGCGGTTAAAAGACCTGGATAAACACCATCAAGTTGTTTTTGTAGAACTAAGAAGGATTTTCCAGAAGAATTTTTTAATTCTAGCGCAGTTTTAATAGGTACCCAAGTAGCTGCAACAGCCCCTACAACCATACCACCAACAATGGCAACAGCCTTACGAATAGCTTGACCTTGTGAGCCAACCAAAACTTCAACTGCTTTATCACCAAGTTCATAACCTTTGAAATAAGCAAACCGCATACCAAAGTAAGCAAGCAAATTCCAAACAACAATATAGAAAATTGCACCAACTGGTGAACCATCCGTAGAGAGTCCCATAGCGATTCCTAAGATGATTGGAATTAAAGTACCAACTACAAGTGAATCACCGATACCAGCAATTGGCCCCATAAGACCAGCACGTAGACCATTAATGGTTTCATCATCAACACCATCAGCGCCATTAGCACGCGCTTCTTCAAGTCCTGCTGTAATCCCCACAACCAGTGAACCTAATTGAGGTTCTGTATTAAAGAAGGCTGTATAAGTTTGCATAGAACGCGCTTTGTCATCTTCATTATCATACAACTCTTCTACGATTGGCAGCATTGATGTTAGGTAACCAAATGTTTGCATATGTTCTTGTGAGAAACATGTTAAGTTACCATAAAACCAATGATGGAAAGATTTAGTTAATGTTTTCTTTGAAATTTTAGTTTGAGCCATCTTAAATGTCCTCCTCATCATCGTCATCAAAGTCAGCAGTTCCAGCTGGAGCCGTAGCTCTCATATTCTTAATTGTTTCAAGTTCATAGAATAATGTTGCAAAAATTAAAGAAATAACCGCACATGATACCAAATTCAATCCAAGTGAAGCTGCCAAAGTGAAGCCAACAAAGAATGGAATAAAGTCAACTGCTTTGTCTACAATTTGTTTTAACAAAATAGCGATCCCTACACACGGAAGGAGCGAACCAACAGTAAAGAGGGTTTTCATTGGAATACCATCCATTGGAAGGGCATTTTTAAGAGCAGTAACAGCATCAGCCCCTAATTTACACATGATCAAAGTTGGAATGAAAGAAAAGACAATATGTGAAATCCAAGGAAGTCCCCAGTCTACCAGATAGAGTCTCTTAAATTCTCTTTTTTCAACAGCTTGCCATCCAATATGCTGCCAAACAAGGTTCATCGTAGCAGTTCCATAAAAGAGAACTGTCCCAATAGTTCCTACAAGTGTTCCCATTGATTTAGCGAGGTTAGCTGCATCTGATGAAGTTGCTGATAAACCTTGAGAATGAATAGCAACCATTGCAAGCGGAATACCAATATAAGATACGGCACGCACATCAGCAGAAACAGTACCACCAGGTGTTACAAGAGCAATGTAAACAAGCTGCATAGCAACACCGCAAACAACACCTGTTTTAATATCTCCAAGAACCAATCCACAGACGAGTCCGCCAACTAAGGGACGGCCCAGAGTGTAATTACCAATTGTTGTACCACCAAGACCAGGCATTGAAGATAAACAGGCAAACAATCCCAGTATGGCAGCTTGTAACCAAGAAATTGTCATAATAATTCTCCTTTTATTAAGATATGAAGGGGTCTAAGAATAGCGTATGGTAAAGGAAACAAAATTCTAATACTCCTCTACAATCACTTCAAACTAGGTCAGCATCACCTTGCCCTGCCTTAGCACCACCTAAGGTTAGCTTTCTCGTTTGCCTTTTGATTTTTATTGAGTATAAAAACTCCAAAACCTTTTTCGCTACTGATACTTAGCCCATGTTTAACTGATTTAAACTATAAAAGTTATTCAAGACAGATATAAAGCTTTAATAGCCGAATTTGCTCTTAAAATCTGACCAATAACCAATCGAAACATCTGGCAGAAGTTGGAATTTTACTTTATAGCCAGCTTTTTCAATCGCCTCAATAGCATCTGCTTCTTCCTGAGTAATAGATTGGTTATTGCCAAGTTTAACAGCTCCTGGACGATCATTGGCTGGACCGACAATGATTTCTTTTACATCACCTGGAACAAAGCCTTGATCAACCAGCAGCTCTTTCATATCTATAGGGTTTTTCGTGATCAGAAAATAGCGGCTGTCAGAATCTAACACTTTTTGTGATTTTTGTTTAAAAGCTTCTTTTGTCCAGACAAATGTTTTCTTATCAGAAGCTCCTTTATAAGCTTGTATTAATACTTTATTATCTGCTGCTGCATCATTGACAGCAATCAGCCCATCGCAAGGATACTCCTTAGCCCAACGTGTCACGGTTTGACCGTGAATCATACGATCATCAATACGTACAAATGAAACTGCCATTTTATATCTCCTTTTATTTTATCTATTAAATATCATCATCTTCATCGTCACTATCATCTGAAGCAACTTTAAATTCTTGAAGAGCGGCTTTAGCTTCTGGCAACACAGCTCCTACAAAATCATCACCTTCCAGTGCATCTTTCATAACAACAGATGTTAAGGCCATTGGCAAATTCATACCGCCTAAAACAACTGCTGAATCGAGCTTCCCGAGTTCATCTAGAACACTGCATGCAGTTGTTAATGGGCTGCCACCAACAATATCAGCTAAAACAACCACACGATCTTCTTCTTTAAGCGGCGCTAAAGCTTCTCGAAATTCTAAAGCAAAATCATCAACAGACTTCCCATTTTCCAGTCCTACAGCAATGACTTGATCTATCTTATCGCCAGCAAACATCGCTAAAGAAGTTTTCAAGCCTTCAGCAAAGCCTCCGTGGCTAACGAGCAATAGGTACTTCATTGGTACAACCTACTTTCTTTTAAATTCACCTTTATTTTACGACTAGTGAAACCGTTATCAAAGTATCAATTGTCATTTTTATATACCTGACAAATATCAGTTATAAATTGACAATTGTCATATTTCTTTCTTATTATTCAACTACTGCCAAATCAGAAAAATAGATAATAAAAAAGACACTTGAAATCATTAAAGACTCAAGCGTCTTGTTTGCTGCCTCATAAGAACTGATTAATCAAGCTAAAATGCCAGTTATTGCCACCCTATTCTAATTCATCATTAATTTCTTTTTGGATATCTGATAAATCATTTTCAATAGTATCTTCTTCTAACGATTTGGTAATAAGATAGCCAGCCTTTTCATAAATAGTATTATAGGACTTAAATTTTGGAGTTACCGTAGCTTTTTTCATCATACTATCTAAGGTATTAACGGTTAGAGCTTTTGAACCAAAATTATCATTTTGTAAAAGGGCCTTGCTCTCCTGACTCTTCATGACAGATTTTAAAACAGATGCCCCTTGAGAACTTTCGAATAGTTGCTGCTGGGTTTTCTTATTAGCACACAAAAGTTTGAGAAAGTCCCAAGCCAGTTTAGATTGAGATGTTTTTGCTGACATAGCATATAAGGAGGTATTGAGCTGAGTAGTCATTTTATTGGGATTTTGAGAGGGCATTTCAATACAGGTCCAAGAAAAGGAAGAATACTTAGAGACATGATAAGGATATGGTTTATAAGTTCTATACTGTGCGAGTGTCATTGGATAAAAGGCAACTTTACCTTCATCAAAATCTTTAAGCGTTACATTATGATTGTGAGTTAAGTTTTTTAATTTGGTTACTAAAGATAAGGCTGATCGCACCTTTTTAGTATTAAAATAAGCTTCTGTTCCAGCATTATTAAAGAGTTTAACATTGTAAGCTGCTAGGGCTTCCTCCCAATTGTAGCCTAAGCTGCCGTATTGATCAACAACACCGTCGCCATCTGTATCTCTCGTAATTTTTTTACAAATATTGTAAAATTCATCCACTGTCCAGCCAGACTTAGGAAGACTGATCCCCTCTTTTTCCAGCAAATCTTTATTGATACACATCATCGTCGGATTGCTTTCATAGGGCAAGGCGTATTGTGTATTGCCATATGTCCCTGCCTTATAGGCTGCAGCATAAAAACGAGAGGCATTTAAATTCTGATTAATATATGGGTTTAACTTCTTGAGGACCCCTGTTGAGGCAAGCAAATTAAAATCATTCTCTGGTATCATAAAAATATCAGGTTCTCTTCCCTGAACAATACGATCCGACAGCCAAGAAGAATAATCATCTTTAGAAATACCGCTTTCATAAACAATTTTAACATTGGGATGTTTTTTTTCAAAATCAGCAATTACCTTATCAATGATCTTATATTCATTACCATTAGGTACTCCCCAGCTGCTTCCTGAATAAATACCCAAATTTAAGGTAATTTTTTTATAAGAGCTGTCATAAATAAACCATACTCCTAATCCTATCAATAATAAAATGAATGTTAAAAAAAGTCCCTTTTTCCTTCTGCTCCATTCTCCTTTAGTCATTGCTATCCCCTATATTTTTTGTTGTGACTCCAGTTTGAACAGCCCAAATAGCTAACTGCGTTCTATCTCGTAAATTCAATTTAGACAGGATTGTCGAAAGATAGTTGCGGACAGTTCCTTCAGATAAAAAAAGTTTTGCGGCAATCTCTTTATTAGATAAACCAAAGCCAACCTGCTGGATAATCTTCCATTCTACCTTTGAAAGACCATCAATACTGTTTTCTTCTACTTGAATAGCGAAATTGGACTGTGCCATACGTGAAAAGATTTTAAATACTTTAGTAGCAATATCAGGGTTAATCATGGCACCGCCATTGTAAACAGTTAAGATTGACTGATATAAATCTTCAGTTGAAATTCCTTTTAAAATATAGCCTGAGGCGCCATATTTTAAAGCACTGAAAATAAAATCATCATCATCAAAAGTTGTTAAAATAATAATCTTTATATCAGGATACTGTTCTTTAACTTGTTTCGTACAAAGAACACCGTCTAATTTAGGCATACGAATATCCATTAAGATAAGATCGGGATGGTAGGTTTTTAATTTTTCCATCACCTCTTCACCATCCCCGACGGTATCAATAGTTTCAATATCCTCATAAGAGGATAAAATAATCTGCAAAGATTCCCTGATAAGAGCTTGATCATCTGCAATTAAAATCTTCATTTACCTTCTTCCCCCTTACTCTTTGGAATTGAAATAATGGTTTTAAAGCCATTGTCATTATAAAATTCAGCTTTCCCGCCTATTATAGAAAGACGTTCCTTCATCTGGGTCAATCCATAACCATAATGTAAGTCATCAAATCCAACACCGTCATCTTGTATAATAATATAATAAACTGTATCATTAACCATACTTATAGTGACCGTCTGGGCATGCCCGTGACGCAGGGAATTAGTCACAGACTCTTGGATAACACGAAAAATAACATCTTCTTTGGTCATATCCAAATCAACATCTCCCCATTCATAACTAAAATTGATTTTCAATTTAGAAAGTTCCTGATAATCAGAGACCATTTTTTCCAAACCATCTTTTAACGTCCGTCCTTCAAGGGCGCCAGGGCGCAGCTTTTCCAAAGAACGCCGAACATCACGAATACCGTCGCGGACAACTCCTGACATACTTTTTAACTGTTCTTTGGCCCGGTTTGGATCAAGATCAACAAGCACCCTTACAGCATCAATGCCCGCAGAAATTCCAGTCAGCGCATGTCCTAAGGTATCATGAATTTCTCTGGAAAGCCGTTTCCTCTCACGATCTTCAACGATCTTTTCTGTGACGGCAACATAGCTGTTTAATTCAATGTTTGTCTGAGAAGCCATGCGCAGTTCTTCTTCAATTTTATGATTTTCAGACACTGTGTACATAATATAAGTAACTAAAGAAATGATGAAAACAATAATATTCAAAGATGCTATAAAATTCTTTAATGATAGGGTGATCAAACGCACCGTTGTTGGAAAAAAATCCAAATAGGTATCTAAAGACGGAATTTTGATAACTAACGATAAGATATCATAATTAGAAATCAAGAGAGCTCCAAAACTCAAGGCGATAAAGAAAAACCAATAACGGCGTCTCTGTAAAATGTAAAAGTCTGTAAAACTATAAAACACATCTATAAAAACTAATAAGATAAGACCATTATAGGACGATTGCAAGAAGATAAAGGTGGTTAATAACAATAAGAGCTCCAGACTTAAAAGCCAGCCATTATTTGTCTTTCCTTGTTCTGATAAACGATTGCGCATCTGCATGACCAGTAAAAGACAAAAGAAAGATAAAATAGATGACCAAAACATAACGGTCGGAGCTGCAGGAACAGCATTTAATTTTTCCAGCAAAGAGTGGCTCAAGCCTTTTTCTGTAATATATTTTGTTGCAAATAAATATAAGGAAGCATTATAGACAACAGCCGTAAAATTAATCAAAATCAATAGTTGCCGTAAAAGTCTTATCGCTTTTAAATTACTCATTACTGCCACCCCGAAAGATCAAACTGATTAATATTTTTTTTATCGATCAGTGTCACTGGAACTGTGATAATACGTTTGGTTTTTTCTTCTTTAAAAAGTTTATAAGCTGTTGAAACAGCTATTTTCCCCATAGAAATAGGGGATTGAGCTACCGTTGCCTGAACATCAGAGGTATTATACAAAAGGCTTTTCATATCTGGTGAGCCATCAACTCCATAAATATAAATTTTATTTTTTAATTTCTTTTCTTTGACAGCTGCTAAGGCGCCGATGGCACTGCGATCGTTTAAAGCCATAATGACATCAAAATGCACACCCTGATCAATGACTTTCTCAACAATAGGCATGGCAATTTCTGTTTGACCATAAGATTCCTTGCGAGAAACAACATGGTAATGTGGATTTTTAGAAATAGTATCTAAAAATCCATTAATGCGATCTACTGCAGACAGAGTGTCCTTATGCTCTAAAAGCAGAATATCAGCCTTAGATACGGTACGCATCATCTTTTTAGCATCTAGAACACCTGCCTTATAATTATCAGAAATAATCGTCGTATCAGAAAGCCTCTTATCCCGCAGCTGACTATCGACAACAACGATCTTAATACCTTCTTGTTTGGCTTTTTTAAGGCTTTTATTGATTTTTTGATTGCCGCTGTCAACAGGATTTATAATGATAGTATCCACACCTTTTGATATAAACGATTTAATTTGCTCACACTGCTTATCAACACTTAAAGCAGGATCCCGATTGTAAAGAGTTCCTCCTCTTTCATCCACAACTTTTTCGATCTCATCATTAACAATTTTGTAAAAGGAATTATTCATTGTCATATAAGTTGTGCCAATTTTAATTTTTCTGGGAACTGTTGAAGAAAAAGTATACTGACCGTAAATTCCTAGAACAAGTAAGCCTCCTAATAAAACAGTTACCAAATAGTTCACTTTAGAATTTTTAAACATCGTTTTCACTTTCCTATAGATAAGCCTAAAGGTACTTTTCTAAAACCATAGCAATACCGTCATGATCATGATCGGCTGTACTATTTCCAATTCTGTTTTGAACTTCCTTAGGTCCATTTCCCATAACATAGCCTGTTCCAACAGTCTCCAGCATATCAAGATCATTGAAGTTATCCCCAAATGCAATCGTTTCACTAAGTGCTATTCCCATATGGTCACTCAACACTTTAACAGCATGTCCTTTTTTGATTCCTTCAGTCATTATTTCAATCAAATAAGGGGCTGATTGAGCAATAGATAAACTCGGATACAATCTTTTTAGCTCCCTTTCAAGCGGTCCAATAATCGTCGGAGATCCCATCAAAAGAACTTTATGCACAGATTCTAATGCTTCTAATTGTAACAGAGAACTTTCTTGGGATTTAACATTGACAATAGCTTCTTCTCTTTGAATCCAGTCATTTTGTCTATCCTCAGAGAACCAAGCATGATAACTATACACATTCCAAACTATCTGGGGATATTGGTCTGAAATGAATTGGCAAATCGCTAAAGCTATTTCTGTTTCCATAGTATTGGAGGCAATTATCTCCTTATCCTGATCTTGTATCAAAGCACCATTATAAGAAATAACAGGAGTGACAATACCAATACTGTCCATAATAGGAATAATAGCTTCCGGCATACGGGCAGAAACAGGAATGAAATGCATTCCTTTCTTCACTGCCTGCCAAATAGCTATCTTAGTGCGCTCAGTGACTTGAAAGTGTTTATTGATCAAGGTTCCATCAATATCACTAAAAATAGCTTTCATTTTTCATTATTCCCTTTCTATCAAATTTATATTTATCATTATATTATAACATAATTAAAGTTTTTCTTTGGAGCCTGCCCATATCTATAAGATACAAGAAACAATTCTAGCGAAAATAAATAAAAATTATCCTAGCTCACCAAAGACTTTTTCAGCTCAAACTGCATAGCCAGCTAATCTTTGCTGCCTTGCTTTTGCCGCAAAAGAAAAACAGCCCATCACTGCACTGTCATAATACCTTTTTATAAAAATAAGGGCTAGGACGAGAACTAAAAATCTTCACGGCAAGTTCTGTCCTAGCCCTTGATAAGCTGCTCTTTCGCACCTAAAAGTGAACAAAGAATACCATCAGCTATTCTATCTATATTTGTTTCTCATAAATCTAAGTCTAGAACATTTTGCCCTAGCCTTCTTAACTCGTTAAAACACTTTCTAGTCTCAATTGAAGCTAATCTATTACGGTCTTAAAAAGGCAGCTCTTCACCTTCAAGAACAAGATCTGCTAGGTCTTTTTCCGAATTATTCTCACGCACTGCACGCTGAGCACGGCTTTCCAGCAGCTGAAAAGATTGGCCTAGAACTTCTGTCACAAAATGCGTCCTGCTGTCTTTCTCATATTTTCGTGTACGTATTTCACCATCTAATGAAATAAGACTGCCTTTATTGCCATAAGATGCTAAAGTCTCAGCTAACTTTCCCCAAAGGACAACATTGACAAAATCAGCCTGCCGTTCTCCATCTTTTCCTTTAAAACGGCGATTAACAGCTACTGTTACGCGAGTAACGGACTTATCATTGGATGTTTTAACCATCTCAGGTGCTGCTACCAAACGGCCAATTAAAATAACTTTATTATACATACTTTATCCTCCTACTGTCTCTATTCGCAAACAGCCGAATTATTCGGCAGATTTTGAAAATAAAAAGTCAATAAAGTAGTTCAAAGGTTAATGTTAAAATAACGGGCAAGCAGCTGCTGCTAGTCTTTTGATAATGCTTCCATAGGCAAGTGCATTGCCCTCCAGCCTTCCAGAGCTCCCGCCAGTTCATAAGCTTTAAAGCCCGCTCCTAAAAGAAGAAATAAGGCCTGTTTTCCCAAAATACTCCCGCCATTCCAGTCATAAACAACATAAGTCTTACTTTTATCAAGCGCTGTCAAATGATTTGCTAAGTCTTTAACAGGCAAAGCTCGCGCCCCTTTAATCTGGTCTTTTTTGAGATGAGCTGGAGCATTTCGGATATCTAATATAACATAATCTGAATTTTTTGTTTTTATAGCTTCCAATACTGTAAAATGATCAAGATATAAATCAAGATACATTTCTAAAAATTCTAATTTAGTCATCTTTTCCTCCCTTTATTTTTTCTGACATCATCAGAATAGTCTTTTGCTGACTTTTGCTTAAAGAGTTACTAACCCTTTCTTCTATTTCTCGCATAAGCTCCCACTTCTTTACAACAAGGGACTTCCCCTGAGCAGTTAGAAGGATTCGATTTTGCCTCTTATCCTCAGGATTTTTTTGTCTTTCAAGCAATCCTTTGTCCTCTAACTGATTAATCAGCTGACCAATAGTTGTGCGGTCAATCTGCAATAAGTCCCCAAGATCAATCTGTGTCAGATTGTTATTATTAAATACTTTTACTAAAATACCATAATCCCTAGAGTCAATATCAAAAGTTTTTAAGTCTTGGGAAAAACAGTCATCCATTTTTTGGGCTATTTTGCTCAGATTGAATCCCCAAGATTCTTCAAGATCCATATAATCACTCCTTCTGATAATCAGTTTAACTGATTATTTGTTTCTTGTCAATTTTAAAATATAAAAATATCCAGAAATAATTGCAGGATAACATTTTGAAGCCTACGATTAGTTTAGCTTAGGACTGTAAAATACTGTTCATAGCATTGCTAATATAAAAAGGGCCTTGGTAATCCAAAGTCCTTTTAAAATATTTCCTGATTTTCGTTATTCTGTGAAACTTTTTAAAGATGCTAAATAAAGCGAACCACCAATAATAGCGAGGATACCACCAACCCATCCTAAAAATGGAATAAGCGAAACAGCACCTCCAATAATCATTAAAATACTTGGTGCAGCACCCACTCTACTATCTTCTTTATAATAAACCGCACCTATAATTCCTAAAATGAGAATGGCTAGTTTAACAATATAAACAAAAGCAGTCATTAAGCCTGTAGCAGCGGTTGAGCCTGTGGCTGCAGCTCCAAAAATAAACCAAATGGCAATGAGAAGAAAGATACCTCCAATTAATCCAACAATACCATTTGTTAACGCTAAATTCTTTGTCTTCATCAAATTCTCCTTATTTTTCAGAATATTAACAAATCTATTATATAGATATATATGACAGATGTCAATAACTTTATCAAACTATAAGAATCTAAAGCTTTCGCTTTAGATTCTTGATATTTTTAGATTTGATTAAAATCAACAATAGCCTGCTAAGTTCCTGGCTGAATCAGTGTAAATAAGAAAGAATCTAGTCTTACTGTAAGAGCTAAAAACCTACAAACCCGATAAACAGGCAGTTTACAATAATCACTTGCCTAATCAAAAATTTGAATGAGAGAGCCTGCTTCCAATTGTACCGGTTTTTTAGGCTGTACATGGAGAGTTCCTGGCAAAGAGCCTTCCTTTGAACCATCAAGGGAGATGGTAATATGACCAAGTCCTGTCAGATTTTTCTCAACTACGCTTCCAACAGCTGTAATTTGACATTCATTGCCGTTAAGAATAAGTTTTCCCTTCTGCCGAATGCTTCCTGTCAGTTTTTTATTATCAATCTTATAACAGTATTCAGCTAAATCATCTGGTGCTTCTTCACCAAAAAGGATAATCATGTTAGCATCATTGAGCATACTAAGTGCCTCTGGGCCTACCGTTAATACTTTTGCCTCGAAAATTTTTGTCATTTTACTTTTCCTCTTCTAACAAATGATTTCTTTCTTACTGATAAAGTCCAATGCTTGCGATCCATGCGACAATCACACGCGGGACGCCATTTAGGAATCGCGAATAAAGAACGGATGGGACACCTACTTCGACTGTTTCTGCTGTTGATTCAGACAAGCCAAGTGCAACAGGAATAAAATCACAGCCATTTTGCGTATTGATAGCAAAGAGGGCTGGTAAAGCCATCTGCGGCGGTATTGTCCCCTTACCGATTTCCACCCCAATCAGTGTTCCAATAATTTGTGAAATAACAGCACCTGGTCCCAAGAGAGGCGATAAAAAGGGAAGAGAGCAAATAAAACCAATGATGATCAATCCCCAAATGTTACCAGCCAAGGGAACCATGAGCTTTGCCAGCCATTTTCCAACACCAGAACCTTGAATAACACCAATCAAGAGAGACACAAAGGCCATAAAAGGAAGAATTGTGTTTAACAGTGTCTGAATAGCATCACGCGCAGCCTGATTAAAGACAGCTACTACTTTACCAGCTCCCATACCAATACGGGCGATTAGGCTCTTTTCAGCTCGCTGTTCTGTGATTTTTTTGCTTGTATCATAAGACTTTGTTTGTGCTTCAGCAGCTTTTTCAGCTTTCACATCTGGAGATCCAGCTGTTTCTGCAGTTCCTGTAATTTGATCCATACCAACAGCAGAGACATAAATATCTTCTGTGATATACTGCGCTAAAGGACCGCTTTTTCCTGTTGCTACAATATTGATTGTGGGAATACCTTTTTTAGGATAAATACCGCAGCGCAGAGTACCACCACAATCAATAATTGCCAGAGCGATTTCTTCATCTGGAATAGAAGTTTTAAAACCATTAACAGCTTCCATTCCTGTCAATTCAGCAATTTTATCCACAATTTCAGGCTTTTCACCGCCGCCTGTGACATAGATAAATTTGTGTTTTTCTTCCGTCGGTGTAATAACCAGAGGACCGCCAAAGCCTCCATTACCTTTTTCCACTTTAATACTTCTATAAGTCATAGTCCTTCTCTCTTTCAGTAAGTTAAACGTGCTTGGCTTGTGCACCGCCTTATTTTTGCTTGATCTTGGGCTATATAGAAACGAGATTGGTTTTATGATAGCCAATTCCATTATCAATGAAGTGTTTTACTTAAGCTAACTCCTTGCTGTCTGCAGACCCAAGCCGTTGTAAAATCAGTTGTCCAGCCAGAAATAAAATTCATCAAAAGTCCCACTAGCATATAACGAATAGCCAGATCCATCTGACTCAGACCAAGAGTCTTGATTCCTGAAGCAATCCCCATCCAAACAAATAATTCACCAGGATTGATATGAGGAAAAACACCATTTGAAGTATGGCAAAACTGCATTTGGGCCGCAACATAACTAGGCTTGTAATATTCTGGCATAAAACGTCCCATACTGATAGCCATGGGATTTCCTAACATAAATGCGGCTATAAAGGGCAAAATCATATAACGGCTAATAGGGTTTTTAGCTGACATATGGGCTAATTTGTTGACCTTTTCTTCTCCAAGCAAAGCAATCAAGGCATTCATCGCTACTAAAAGCATCAATACTACCGGTACAATGCTGGTCATCCAGCCGACAAAGTTTTTACCGCCAGCTTGAAAAAGTTTCATAAAACCTTCGGCAAATTGTGTAATATAAGACATAATAAACTTCCTTTTAAAATATGTGAATACGATACTGAAAACCCAAATAGGGATTCATTTCTTAAGTGACATCAGCTATTTTAGGGCTTTCTTATGATTTTTTCAGTTTTTCTTTTACTTGTGCTACTAATAGTTTGGCTCGCAGCCCAATATCAGCCAGCGGAGCTGGCTTAGGAACTTCCTTGTTCCCTTCTGCTTCTGTTTTTAGGAAAACAGATCTAGCATCTTCAACAGCTATGCGCAATAACTTATCTTCCTTTCTGATCAAGGGATTATAACCATCAAAATAATGAATATCTTCGCCGATATAATCTAACATGTCTTTAAAACGCGCCGTTACAGTTACTCCCTGCATCTTTTTCGCATCCAAAACCTTGCCTTTTTGATCAATTGCAAACATAACGATCACACCTGCTCTAAGCTTGCCAGAGCGGCGTCCAATAGCTACACGGCCCTTTCGTCTAAGCTGACCATAAATTTTATTAAAATGCTTAATCTGCTGCAATCCTAAAAAGATTTGAAGGCCATAGGCTATTAGAATAAACAGCCCAAAAATAATCATAAAATGCATTACAGTACTCCTTTTTCCTTGGTAAAAATAACAAATTCTGCCTGATTTTTTACTTGTCGCAAAGCTGTTTTGAGTTCCTTGTCACCGGCAATTTGAAAAATATCATCGTACAAGTCTAAAAGTTCTGCTTCTGTTTGGGATTCAATTTCACTGGGAATCGCAAGCAAAAAAATGAATTCAAGACTTTCTTTGTCTGTCTGATAAGCTTCTTCCAAGATCCCTAGCATCAAAACGGTCTTTGTTGATAATTGATTAATAGTATGAGGAAAGGCCACATCATTGCCAAAAATGGTTGACTGCTGTCTTTCTCTTTCTAAAATACGTCTTCTAAAGTCAGCATCAACTAAGGCTGATTGTTCCAGCTCGGAAATCATCGCCATTAAATACTCTTTATAACTATCAGCCTTAGCCAAGCGGGAAAACTTCAAAGTTATCGTTTTCAGGTTTTTTCGGTGGTAATGGCTGACGCGCTGCCATTCTTCACGCAGCCACTGATCATCAAAAAGATGTGTGATTTGAATGACAGGAGAATTGAGATGTTCCAATTTTAAAGGAATGGTTGTAAAAATAGCAAAGTAATGATCATTAAGCTTAGGATTAAAATCCTCTTCTGAATATTGAGTAATTTCAATCTCATTCCCCAGCACGCGCCTTAATTGACGTTTGATCATATTCGCTGTCCCGCGTCCTGTCGTACAGACCACTGCAATCTGATGCTTTTGCCGGTAGGAAGCGCCTTCATTTCCATGTAATACTAACTCGAAATAAAGCGCCAAATAGCTTATTTCAGATAAGCCTAATGAATAGCCAAAATGAGCAGCTAGCTCTTCACTTGATACTCTAGCCATTTCAAAAGCCAGAGGATATTTGTTTTGAATTTCACCATGGAAAATATCATTTGCTTGGACATGAAAAATAAGCCGATTAAGAAGAAATTTAAAATGGGTCTGCATCTCAAAAAAGAGCTGTTTCTCATCAAAGTCAACTAAGAGCGTATCCTTAACCTGTTTAATCATTTTCCCATAAAGATTCTCCACTTCCTGCCTCTCAATGGGACGATAGGCCAATTTATCAAGGTATTGGATATTAAAAGGAAAACTTAGAAAATCCTGTTCATACTGGCTAAGTGATATTTGATAAGTTAGTTCAACATGGTAAATCAATTGTTCTATCATTTCTGATTCAGCTAGCTCATTGACATAATAGCTGATGGGAGCTGTCAAAAGCTTTTTTTGCTGAACTCGGTCAACTGTTATCGCAATAACCTTTATCAGCAATTCCTGTGTTTTCCTTGGAATCTTATAGTCCCTGCATAAATCTTTTAAAAAACGATACATTTCCTTGGTTAGGATATCTGTTTCAAAATAAGAATAGACATGATGAAGGTAAAATAAACGTAACTGCAATTCTGTCCCAATCATTTCTAAACCGCGATTAGGCCGGCCAGATAAACGAATCTGATAGTCTTTAGCTAGAGATTTAATATGCTTCAAATCTTTATTAATTGTTGTTCGACTGACGCCAATTTCTTCGGCCAGATCATCAATCAGCAGAGGTGAGACTGCTTGAATTAAACGTTTAATGAGATAAGAAGCCCTTTTATTTGAAGAATTGAAATCAGACTCCTTGCGCAAACTGCCTGCTAAGATCGTTTCCAATCTAGCATAGTCATAGACTTCCAAGTACAATCTATTAGTTTTTTGTCTGATTTGAACAGCTTCATCTAAAACGTCATTAAGCTGCTCTATGCTTGTTAATAAAGTCTTCATACTAATACCAAGCTCTTTGCGCATAGCTTCAAGAGAGGTATTAGGCTGAGCTACCAAGATTTCTAAAATACGATACCAGCGATTTACTAAGGCCACAATCTCTCATCCCCTATGCTTATTTATCCACGAGTTTTACCTCCGGCAATATTCGTTGTTATCCCCGTGATATAACTTGAGCGATCTGAAATGTAGTAAGCTGCCAAATCAGCTACTTCTTTCAATTTCCCGCTGCGTCCAATCGGTGTTGTACTGGTTGAAGCATATCCTGCACGAATTTCATCAACTGTTTTCCCTCTAGTATATCCTAGGGCTTCTTCATACGCAAGCGTCCTTAAACCCGTTGCTTCCATGATACCTGGCGCAATACCAACCACTCGCACACCATATTTGCCAAGTTCTTTGGCCCATGAACGCGTATAGCTGTATACAGCAGCTTTGGTCGCCGCATAAGCACTCTGGCCTTCGGAGCCTTCTAAACCAGCCTCTGAAGCCATATTAATGATGACCCCTTTCTTTTTTGCCACTAAAATGCGCCCTACAGCTTGACTGACAAGATAAAGGCCCTTTTGATTAATCAGGGTAATCTTTTCAAAAGTATCGTCATCAAGCTCATATTGCCCATGAGGATCTTTGGGGTCAATTAGGAGACGCGGAATATTGATTCCCGCATTATTAATAAGTGCATCAACTGTACCAAAACGTCCTACGACAGCTCCTACAGCAGTTTCTACCTGCCTGCGTGAAGTGACATCAACTTTTTGAAATAAAAGATTTTCTGCTTTTTTCCCATTATCAGCAAGATCAAAATTGGCTACTTTAACACCCAACTCCAGCAGCTCTTCCACAATTGCCTCCCCTATTCCTGATGAAGCACCCGTTACAATTACTGTTTTTCCAGCAATATTTAACCAATCTGTCATGTTCTTCACTCCTTTGTTTATTTTTATTGAATAGCTTTATTATAAAGCGCTTACAAAAAAGAATTAAGACACTCTTTTTTCAAAGATGGAAAAATTTAGTGTATGAATCTATAGAATATAAACAAAAGGGAGTGAGGCAGACAGCCATGATTGCTGCGCACTCACCCACAGAAAAGGTGTCATCATGAAGATTACGTATAAAAAGTCCCAAGCCCCGTACATTTTTGTCCTTTTACTTGCAAGACGCAGTGGTTGGTTGAATAACTTTATCCTTTGCTGTACAAGTGATAGCAGCTATCTTAACCAACTGTGCAGAGGGAAATTCTAGGTTAACTAAAGTCAACAGAAATTCACCCAACTACTGCGCGTCTTGTAAATAGCTCAGGAAAAACAAACGAGGCCAAGGATTTTTGTCCCTGGCCTCATTTTGAAAGGTCTTAGAAATATTTATTTGACTTTGATGCAGTACTTGAAAGCAGAATTGACCAGCTGTGTTAACTTTAAGAGCAACAGTCTTCTTTCTGACTATCTCAGTCTAAAAATAAAAAAGGAGGAAAATCAATTTCTGCGAAATGACAATTGTGTCCTCCTTTCCTATGATTTATTTACAAACGTGCATTTAGTTCAGCACTAAGCTCTTCAAATCCGGGTTTTCCAAGCAGAGCAAACATATTTTTCTTATAAGCCTCAACTCCCGGCTGATCAAATGGATTAACACCATTTAAGTAACCAGACAGACCGATTGCCAGCTCGAAAAAGTAAATCAGATAGCCCAAAGTGAAAGCATCTTGTTCTGGAATGGTCAAGAAAGTATTAGGTACGCCCCCATCTGTATGAGCTAAGAGAACACCGTCAGTTGCTTTTTTATTGACATAATCCACATCTTTACCTTGAAGATAGCCAAGACCATCAAGATCTTCGCTTTCTTCTGGAACGGCAATATTTTTGCGCGGTTTCTCAACACGAATAACCGTTTCAAATAAATTGCGGTTGCCTTCTTGGATAAATTGACCAAGAGAATGCAGATCTGTTGAAAAATTAGCAGAAGTTGGATAGATACCTTTTTGATCCTTGCCTTCTGACTCACCCGCTAACTGCTTCCACCATTCGCTGAAATACTGAAGAGTAGGCTCATAATTGGCTAACACTTCTGTTACATAGCCCTTACGATAAAGGATATTGCGAATAGCTGCATATTGATAAGCTTCGTTTTCGCTTAATTGGGCAGAAGAATAAGCTTGACGTGCTGCATTAGCACCTTCCATCAATTTTGTAATATCAGCACCGCTTGCTGCAATCGGAAGCAGGCCGACAGCTGTTAAAACAGTAAAACGTCCGCCAACACTGTCTGGTACGACAAAAGTTTCCCAGCCATTAGCGTCAGCTTCAACTTTAACAGCCCCTTTAACACGGTCAGTCGTCGCATAAATCCGCTTGTTAGCTTCCTCTTGTCCATATTTTTTAACCAAAAGTTCCTTGAAAACACGAAAAGCGATAGCTGGTTCAGTGGTCGTGCCTGATTTTGAAATCACATTAACTGAAAAATCCTTATCAGCAACATAGTCTACTAAATCAGCTAGATAATTGGAAGAGATTGAATTTCCAGCATAGAGAATTTGCGGTGCCTTACGCTCTTTTTGACTTTCAAGATTAACAAAAGAACTATTTAAGAAATCAATAGCTGCACGGGCGCCAAGATAAGAACCGCCAATACCAATAACAATCAACACTTCGCTGTCTGCTTGAATTTTAGCTGCTGCCTTTTGAATGCGGGCAAATTCTTCTTTGTCATAATCCTGTGGCAAGTTCAGCCAGCCCGTCATTTCAGCGCCTGGTCCACTACCCTTACGCAATGCCTCATCTGCTGCTGTCACTTGCATTTGAATATAATCCAACTCATGCGCTGCGACAAATTTTCCTAATACTTTTGAATAATCAAATTTAATATGTGCCATTATTTCCTCCATAAATAAATTACAAACGTACTATTATCTTACTCTTTTCCAAGCATTTTTGCAATCATTTTTGCCAATAGTCCTTAAAAAGTGAAAGCCTTATCATTTCTTAAGAATTCGAAAATGAAATCAACTAGCTAAGGGTAAGAAAAGGCAGCTAAAGAGAAACACCGATCTTTACTAAAACTCTTTAAGGTGCAAACTCAAAGAACGATTAGGATAAAAGAGTCTAAGCTCATTAGTAGTTATGGTAGTTTGGCACAGTGGTGGGCGGTTTCTCGCAATCTCATTTTTAGCCGCTGATCATTCATAATCCAGCAGACTGGTTTTTTTTTGCCCTTTGTCAAACTTTTAGCTGCCGAAACCTTAAAAATCTAAAAACGAAAATTCTCATTACTTTAAATACCAAGAAAGAGAGGACAACTTGTCCTCTCTTTTCTGTTTTAAGATAAATCATGTCAAGCCACTATAGCTGCCAATAAATCATCAATTTTTGATAAATGATGAGATACTTTTAATAATATATCAACTATCTCCGAAAAGAAAGAAGTTAAATGCATGAAAAGTACCTCTTTAACAATTAATTTATCTCTTCTAATCCAAAATAAATTAACCTATTTTATTAGTTAGTGATACACTTTAACCAAGTCCTTAATTAAGTTAAAATTGCAGCTCCAACAACTACTCCTGCACCAGTTACAGCTCCTGCAATAAACCAGCCATCTCCATATAGTTCTGAAGAGTCCATTTCTTCAAAAAATAAATTGTGGTTAATACTATTATTTTCTGTCTTTTGCATATCCTTGTTTACTCCTTATTATTTAATATCTTATCTTTCAAGTGAGAGATTAAGTAATAATTGCTCCTGCAATCGTTGCACCAGCTGCTGCTCCTAAAATAAAGTCACGTGCGGCACCATTCAACTCTGTAGTGTCTACTTCTTCAAATAACATTTCTGCTTTTTGTTCTTTCATATCTCTTTTCCTTTTCTTTATTTAAAATTAAGTTAAAATTGCAGCCCCAACAACTACTCCTGCACCAGTTACAGCTCCTGCAATAAACCAGCCATCTCCATATAATTCTGAAGAATCCATTTCTTCAAAAAATAAATTGTGATTAATACTATTATTTTCTGTCTTTTGCATATCCTTATTTACTCCTTATATTTAATATCTTATCTTTCAAGTGAGAGATTAAGTAATAATTGCTCCTGCAATCGTTGCACCAGCTGCTGCTCCTAAAATAAAGTCACGTGCGGCACCATTCAACTCTGTAGTGTCTACTTCTTCAAAAGTAACGAATTGAGAATCTTGAAATTCTTTTTGCATATCCTCACCTCCTTTCAATTCAATATGCTTTACTAATAATTTATTTATTTTGTTTCCCTTGCTATTTTAATGCCAAGGGCTGATAGTACGATAGATAATGCTAACAAAAGGTAAGCAATTGTTGCATGATTTGTTTGCATTAAGACAATAGCAGCACCGTTTAATAATAATAAAGACTCAAAATATTGCATCAACTTCATTAGTTCACCTCCCTTCATACAGTCATCTCTAATTAAAGCTAAGAGAGCAAGGTCATTTTTTATATCCCTGACACTCTTGTCAAGGTTAAACTATTTTAACTTTACTGATATTTCAAAACTTTCTTAGCAATCATTTTCAAGGCCCTTATAAGCACCTCCTCATCACTGTTAAAGGGAGGCATGATGGAAATTCCTTCCTCTTCTTCATTCGCATAAAGATAAACTAACAGGCCAAGTTTTTCTAATTCTTTCATGACTTGAGCTGAATAGCCTTCTTTGATTTTCACCGTCGTCATAATTCCCTCATTACGGTAAGCTAAAGCTTGATCATCAAAAATCTTTCGAATGAGATGAGACAAATGACTGACCCTGCTTTCCAGTTCATTGCTATGTTCAAGATAATAATCTAAAACAATATCAGCACTAGCCATTCCTAAGAGATTACCGTTTTGCGTTGAAAAATGTTCCTTGATACGCTTTGATTGTTGTAAGGAAGCATCTAACTCTTCACTAACACAGACACAGCCAAAAGCAGCGATGCCATTGTTAATCCCCTTACTCAAGCATAAAATATCAGGTGTTTCTGATAAGCGTTTGAAAAAGAAGGAGGAGCCTGTTTTAAAAAATCCTGTTGCGACTTCATCAAAAACAATCAGCACTTTATTTTTCCTTAAAATTTGCAGCAAACGATTAAAGAAATCTACACTAGCACTATAAACTCCTGCTGAGGCTAGGATAGGTTCAATCATCATGACATCATAAAAAGCAGCAAATTTTTCAAGGTCAGCTAAAACGTCTTGTTCTTCTTGAGCCGTTTTGGGATAATCCAAAAAAGTAACTTCTCCATATTTAGGATAGAAAGAATGGTTGATCTCTTGGTCAATACCACTGACTGAAACACCACCAAAAAAAGTTCCATGATAAGAATCTTTAAAAGCTAAGATACGGTTATGCCAAGCTTTTTTATTGACATAGTCTGCTATTTTTAAAGCTAACTCAGTATTTTCTGACCCTGAGTTAGTATAAAGTACTCTTTTAAAAGGAGCACCTGTTAGTTTTAACACTTTTTCAGCTACTTGGTCATAAGCATCATGCTGAAAAGAATGGCTGTCGATATAGGGCAAGTTCTTTGACAGTACCTGCTGAAAACGATTTAAAACGCGCTCATACAAAGCTTCTTCATAGCCGAGCGAAACATTCCAAAGGCCGCTTCTTAGATCGAAATATTTTCTATTTTGCTGGTCATATAAATAAGTATGATCGGCCCGTACAGGCTTAAAGTCATACATCGTTTCATTGGTGTAAGCACCGTTTAATAAAGCATAATTTTTCACAATAGCTCCTAATAATTTAAATAAAAACAGAAATAATGCTGTAAGCAAAGCTGATGATAGACAGTAAAATCAGTATATTATTAATAACTCCTAGAACAAAGATGTCTAAGCGAAATTTATTTTGTCTTGAAAGCATGCCCTTGAAGTAAGCCATATAGTCATCAACCTTCAATAAATGACTAAGATACCAATAACCGTCTAATTTTAGAAAGGGCAGTAAATTAGTGATAATCAACCCTAGATTAACAATCAGCAAACCAACAACAAAAGTTGAAGGATAAACCGTCGCTATGAGAGTTAGGAAAAACCAGATAGCCACTTGAAATTTAACACCTGCTAAAATTAGTTCATTTTTTTCCTTACCCTCCAGCAATCGATAAAAAGGAACTTTAATAAAGAAAACAGGCATTGAAAAATAACGAAGCGAAAAACCAAAAGTAACTTTAGGCGGTTTGAAATACTTATAATAGACTGAAAAATGAGCATACTCATGTAACGGCAAAATCACTAAAGTGGTTGTCATATAAATGAGAAAGACTTCTAGAGCTGAAAATTGATCCATCGAAAACCGACTTAAAGAGTTAGGCAGTACAGAAGTAATCCGTGGCAGGGCAGCAATACTCAGAATCAGCATGATGAGTGTCAAATAGCCCTTATTTAAAAAGAGAGAGACTTTGTAAAAGGACTTAATTTTCAAACTATCCAAAATAATTCTGATAAGATGAAAATTGGTCATTTTTCCTCTCTTATAAGGAGAAATATAGAAATCATGCAAGGGACTGGTTGGCTGATCAATATCTCCTAAATAATTTTCTAAGGGATGTTCAGAGACGATCATTCTGTCATTTCTGATATTATAGAGCCAACGCTTATGATTATGAATACTGTACTGGATGTTTTGGTATTCTTCAATTGTTTGAGGCATCTCTTTTCCTTTCTATACAATGGTGTAACCATAATCTAAAACAAGATTTTGCCCTCTGATAGATTTACTTTGATCACTGAGTAAAAAAGAGATAGAATGACTGACATCTTCTAAATCAACAAATCTTCGATAAGGAATTCGTGCCAATAATCGCTGACCAAAATATGAGTTCAGCAAATCTTTATTCGCTTCATTTTTAACATAAGAAGGTGATATGGTATTTATGCGAATATCTTTATCTTCTACAAGAGCATAATCGACAGACAGATTCCTAGCTAAGTGAATCAAAGCACTCTTAGAAGAACCATAATCTATCCTTTGACTGTGAGCAACAACACCATTTTGTGAAGCAATGAAAACAATTGAGACAGTATCATCTAAGTAATCGTAAATAGCTTTCATGGAGAACAAAGCGGCCTTAACATTGACATCAAAGGTTGCTTCCCAATCTTTTATCGTTACACCAAAGGCATCATTCATATAATTAACAGCTGTAGCAAAAACAACCTGAGAAAAATGCATAGATAGTTCTTTTAAGAATGAGGCTATTTTTTCAAAAGCACTGTTGTCACGAAAGTCAACTGAAAGATAGTCGTCTAACTTATCAGAAGTCTGAGGTAAATCAATACCTACAATATGGTCATAGTGCTTACCATATCTTTCCGCAAAATCCTTACAGACATGGCTTTCTGAACCTATTAACAATAAATTTTTATTCGACATGAAATACTCCTTCAACCATGGTATAATTTTCAGAATCTGTCACGATATGAATAGCCATACCTAGCTCTTCAAAAATCGCTCTCACTATTTGATAAGAATAATAATATTTTATAGAAATCCCTAATTTTTCTGAGTTGACGAGGTTATAGATGATTCTTTTTTTATCCTTATCAAAAAAGTTCGTATGATAATACTTCTTACCATCTATGACATTAGTCTGAATAACTCCCATAGAACTCTCAAAGAAGTCTTCTTTTAGAAAATCAAAAACAATAGATTTAATAGAAGGCTGCTTTTGCAAAAGACTCTTTAAAAAACTTTTCAAATCGCTAGGACTAAAAAGAGAGACTGAGGTAGCTGGAATAATAACGACCTCAATATCATTTTTAGGCAACAGTTCAATATCCTGCAGTGTCAGTTGGTAGATTCTATTCTGCCCTCTTCTTGCAATATAGCGGGACATCTCTGAAGAAGGTTCCAAACCATAGATATCATAACCTTCTTCAAACAAAGGGTTAAAAATACGTCCTGTCCCGCTACCGATTTCTAAAACGGGAGTTTGTTTATTAAAATAATTCTTATATAAAGAAATATCGTTTTCCAGCAAATCATCATGATTCACAACTTGTTTGTAGTAATCCGAAAAAGTCTCATCCTCATATAAGTTATCAATAACTGTCAAATGCTGAGCGCGTTTTTTAAATTTTTCATAAATTAGTGCATCCTTATCCATAGGTTTGCAACATCTCCCTAACTTGTTTCATTTCTTGATCAGCTGGCTCTGATACTTTATTCTTGATAATATATTCAAATTTTTCAATAACAAGATGGTTCACTTTAAAAAGGCGTCCTGTTTGAATATTGAAAACAAAACTGTCTGTATTATTTTGGAAGGCAATCCAGTTTAGTGACTGTGTTTTTTCTTCGATACTCTTTAGATGATAAGCATTATAGGGCGTAATAAAATTGACATCCCTATAAACCTGATGAATACTTACTAAAATAGGAAATAGATAGTTTACTTCATCTCGGGCAGTCACCTTATCTTGAGCAGATAATTTCAAACTTGCTTCATTAAAGAGTTTATAATAGCCATCTCCTGACTGTCCGATAGGACAGCGCTGAGCTGAATCAAGATAAAACTGTTCATTTTCAAAAATCAAAGAATGAAATTGAGCTAAACCTGCCAAGTATCCATAATCTAAAATATTGGACTCAATCTTAATTTCCCCGGTCGCCACAAAATGATCCATATGTCGCTGCAAAGACTCTGCATTAATTTTGACAAAAGTTTCTGTATCAAAGTCAGAAAGTGATTTGATAATGACAGGCAGAGGATTTTCTCTAGATGAAATATCTGAATAAATGGCGCTGTTAATAGCAAAATGGCGCAATAAATCTTGATTCTTTTCTAAAAAACAGTCTAAATTATCCACAGATACATGTTTGAGCAATCCCTTGGTTAAATGAGGATAAAGGCCTGTTCGAAATGCTTTGAAACCATTTTGAAAGACATCTTTAGTGTTTAAGGCTATAGTTTTTTGATAAAAACTGTCTTCTTCTAATGCTGCTTGCAGATTTTCTATTTCCTGATTTGATAATAATTCTTTTAAAGCAGAGAAATCAACCACATTTATCATACATTCCAAATTTTCCTGCAAATAATCAGCTAGACGCTGCAAACGGTTCTTTTCATGTAAAGCGACAAAAATATATTTTTCAAATTCTAAAAACTCTAAGTAATCGATAAAATCATCTATACTTTGATTGTCAAAATCAAAGTAATCAAAACTGTAGTTATCATTTACTTTTGAAGACAAATTCATTGAGTATAATAATTCATCTTTTTCATATACAATATTTAAACCAATCATATTTCCTCCATTTCACCTTCCTAGTAGGGAAGAGCGACAATGAAAAAATGTTTCATTGTCACTTTTCCTCACTAAGTAAGGCAGCCTTAATGAGCTATTGATTAATAAACAATAACTTGAACATGGTCAAAAAACCAACCCAAAACGCCTTTCATCATCTCGCCTCCTTTACAGTAAATTTTAATTCTAAGGCCTCATTCATATCTTTCCAAGCAAATCTAAGCCTATTGAATCGTTTTTCTCTTTTTAATGATAAAAATAGTTAATAACCCTAAGCTAATGATCCAGACAAGCAAGGTAAAACTAGGCAGCAGCTCTTTAGTCCAAGAAAAATCTTCCCATTTCTTGAAAAACTTAGTAAAAAGCCCCATGAAACTGTAATCTGTTATTTTAGCAACTGTTTTATCAAGGTTTGCCATCATCGGTAAAAATGCCACGATAAACAAAGCAGGTACACTGATGACTTGCGCAGCGACCTGTGTCTTAACCAGTAAACCTAACAAAAGGTAAAACAGTATAATGGCGACTGCTGTCAAAAAAGTAACAATAATATAATCAACTGTATTAATGATCGAAACACCTAAGATAAGCGGAGTCACTCCTATAACGATAAAAGTCAAAACAAGAGGAAGAATTAAAGTAGATAGAATGTACTCATACCCCTTAACCCCACTTAGCAACAAGGTACTCAGATTATGTTTTTCCCTTTCTTCCGATAAAATAACAGTAATAGGATTGCCCACAGCCATCGTTAGAGAGAAAGGCAAGCAAATCATTAAATACATCAATAACGTTTCTTTATTCTTCCCCATACCTTGAGTGTCTATAAGGTACTTATAAAAGTAGGTTAAGCCAAATGGTAAAAGGACCTGAAGTAAAATACTTTTATTGGAAAAGATAATCTGGCAGCGCAGCCACAATAAGGCCATTAATCTTTTAAACATTGAGTTTTCCTCCCGTTAAAGTAATAAAGATATCTTCTAAAGTAGGTTCACAGGAATGAATTGCAATCATTTCCTCAGTACTGCCAGCTAGGGTTGAGGCTAGTTCTGAAAAAGCAACAGTTAGCTGATGCTTATCTTGATAAGTGATAGTCACTTTCTTATCAGTATTATACTTTTGGATTAAATTTTCCGGACTGCCTTGTTCTACCAAGACACCTTTGTTTAACAATGCTAAATTATCACATAAGAGAGTAGCTTCATGCATATCATGCGTTGTCAAAAAAATGGTCGTCCCTGCTGCTTTTAATTCCAAAATTAAGTCATGGATGGTCCGAGATGTTGCTGGGTCAAGACCAGATGTCGGTTCATCCAGAAAGAGGACCTCAGGCTGATTGATCAATGCTCTTGCTAAGAGCATCCGTTGTTTCATACCTGTGGATAATTTTTCCACCGCCTTTTTACGACTGTCATACAAACCTACTCTTTTAAGCAGATCATCTAAACGTGATGGAGCCACTTGATAAAACTTACTGTAAAAAAGAAGATTGTTATAAAGCGTCATTTTTTCATAAGAACCGCTGCTGTCACTGACTAAGCCGATTTGTTCTAAGGTATTGCTGCTTAACTGCTGCGAAGCTTTTCCTAAAATCAATGACTGGCCTTTATCAGCTGCCAGCTGACCGGTTAAAATATTGATAGTGGTCGTCTTACCAGAACCAGATGGCCCTAGGAAACCAAAAATCTGGCCTTTCTCAATGGAAAAGCTAATATCTTCCAAGGCAACAGCTTCCCCAAAACGCTTACTGATGTGTTTGACATCAATGATCTTGTAACTCATTCTTTTATTCCTTTTCTTAGTATTACTTCTATATAATGATTAAATAAACATTAACCTTAGCTTATTTAAGCTTATAAGGAGCTCACTCTGATATAAAGATCACCTTTTTAATATGAGCCAAATATCATCCAAGTAACTACTACTGACAACAAAAGTCTTAAAAATTTCATGCTTTCTTTTATCCTTTCAAATGATAGTATTATTATAAATGAGATGGAAATGATTGACCATGACATAAATGTCACCTTCTTTGCCACCATCTCCTAGAGAGGCAAAAGTTAAAGCTTCTTGAGTATAGGTCATGCCTTTAGCTTCAAACTTTATGCTCTTATTATATAAGAAGGTATAAAAGAAGACCATGACATTTATGTCATGGTCTTCTTTTATATTCCATCACTTTTTCTTTCAGCAAGAAGATTTGCTTCTAGGACTTCATCCCCGAAATTTTGTGCTAGCAAAGCAGCTAAATCATAACACTCCTTTGCTTTTTCTTTATTATGTTCTGCATAAAGATAATATTTAGCTTCATATATTAACACTAACGGCTTAGCGCTGTGCTGCTGCGTTTTAGTCACGACCTCACTCATTCTATCAGTTAACGTTTTTAGCCTAGAATAGGACCCATGATCTAAGTAAACACCCGCTACAGCTGTCAATACTCCTAAAAGCTCAATGTTATAATACTCATCGCCTGAAGTTTCTTGCTGTAGAATCTTATTCTCTAGTGTTTGTAAAGTAGCTTCATCATAAGTTTTTGTAGACTGACATTGGATAGCATAATATTTGACTAATAATAAATCATTCAGGGAATAAGTATCTTTTAGTAAGAGCTGTTTAAAGAAATCTTCAAAGATAACTTCTGCTGAAGCGGTCTTGCCAATGGTCAGATAATCTAGAGCGTTATCCATTAATTCTAGGGTAAACAATTCTTCTTCTGGCAAAATCTCAAAATACTTTTCATAAATATCTTCAATCATTTGGACCTTTTTAGACAGCCGTTCTGAATCACCATAGCTAGGAAATTTAAATAATTGATATTTCATAGCGAAATAGTCCTCCGGGATTGTGATATTCTCCCCTGCAAGCAGAGTTGACAAATCAGTCTTCAAAACATCAGCAATGTATTCTAACTTCACAATAGAAGGCAAAGACTGCCCCAACTCAATCCGGACCAACTGCCGAACCGTTAGCTCTTCCTCCCCAGCACACAGCTGCTCTCGTGATAAACCCTTTTTCTCCCTTTCTTCCCTAATCTTCTGACCAATGGTCTCCTTTACACTCATGACTCCTATTTCCTTCCTTCAACTAGTCGTTTATCACGATTTCATAAATTTCTTTTTACTTATTATTTGCCTCTATAACACAAAAATAGAGCACACAGCTTACATCGCTTAGGGCTGCTGAATTCCTCCCCTGACCCGCTTCACGCAAAGCTGTTGCTCCACTATTTATTATAGCATAAATTGAAAAAACTGCCAACTTAAAATGGTTGCTTAAAAAACACGACGTACGCATGAAAGATAATGTTCCACCTTATCTCCTCCCTCTGCTGGTCATTTTTAACTTACAGTAAGTAATCCAAATAATGGGCAAAATCCATACTATGGGGATATTTCCCCTTTTTAATCAGAGTGACGCTCACCAGAACTTGAGCATCTAAGGTCACAAACACGCCTTGCAGCGGTATCATGGGAGAGGATACCATTTTCTAATTTATGAACACAACGTAAAGAAGACTCATAGGCTTTCCCAAAGTCTTCACTATCTTCCCAGTATTTGACTCTTGCATTGATTTACCTTAATCTTTCTAAAATAGGAGGTTTTGGCAATGGGGGCAACGACGGTCTGGTTCAGGCTATACTATCGGTAATATTTTAGAAGACTACTAAGAAGGAAGGAGAACTAGTATGACTGATAAATTACAACTTACAACATCTGATCGCCGTAAATAAGAACCTGTATTCACAAAAAATGTTAAACTAAAGATATGATGAGAAAACCGTATGCTACCGATTTGACCGATCAAGAATGGGCTAAGCTTGAACCTTATTTCTCAAAACACCGCACCTATAAATGGTCTAAACGAGAACTCGTTAATGCGACTTTGTACATCACCAAAACTGGCTGTCAATGGCGGATGCTCCTACACAGTGCCCAATATTTGGCTTGATTGTTCCGACACCGCAAAATTGATTCTTTTTGCTATATTTTCTAAACGCTTTCGTAATTCCTTTTATCTCAATCGGATCTCCTAACATTGTACCTGTGCCATGTGTCTCAATATAACTAACATCACTAGGATTAATATTTGCCCTTTCCCAAGTTTTAATATGAGATTAGTCTGCGCCTGTTGGTCTGGAGCGGTAATTCCATTTGAGGCTCCATCATTATTAATGGCACCCCCTTTGATTACCGCATAGATTTGGTCATGGTCTTGCAAGGCTTTATCTAAGGGTTTTAATACAACTGCTCCAGCACCCTCCCCCCATGCTGTTCCTGTAGAATATTTATCAAATACTCGAAATTTAGTATCCTTATTTTCTATATCCATCAACATCTGATCGTTCAGTGGCATTTCAAAAATATTAATACCTCCTGCAATCGCTAAATCACAATCATGATTATGGAGAGCTGTACAAGCGGTATAAATAGAGACTAAACTTGATGAACAGGCAGTGTCAATACCATACTTGGTCCTTTCAGATCCATAATATAAGCAATTCTACTAGCCAGAACACTTGCTGAATTTCCTACTGTAGCCAAGAAATCCGGTTCTTTGATCGCTGACATATAGGAATATTTGCTATCGCCACTATGGTCTACTCCGACAAAAACACCTGTCTTACTACTACGTATGCGTTCACCCGTACATCCTGCATCTTCCATAGCTTTGTAAGCTGTTTCTAGGAACAGTCTTTGCTTAGGATCCATCAGCTTAGCCTCTTGTGGTGAAAGTCGGAAAAAGGTATTATCAAACTTGTCTATCTCTTCCAAGTACCCCGCTTCAAAGTAGTCTTTTTTCTTAGTCTCTGGAAAAACCTTATTGACATCTTGATAGCGACCATCTGGAATTACCCGAATTGTCTGCTGATGATTGATTAACAGTTTCCAAAATGCCGTTTTATCATTGGCATTTGAGAATTTTGCTTCTAATCCGACCACAGCGATATCAGTGTTCTCTGAAAAATCACTTGAGGTTATTTCTTTTAGCAGATTGGCAGCGATTTTAGGATCTAGGGTTGCGTTCTTAACTTGTTCAAGTATATAGCTTTTAATGTTATTCTTTTTATCCCATTTGCACCTCTGAATTTGTATTTTGCTACACTGCTTTACTATTTTGAGATCACATCTGGCTTATTGAAGTACAGTACATAGTTCTAGATAAGCCCTCCTATTTTTGAGAGGGTGGAACTTTTCTTTTGACTATTCATTCTTTTTATCAGATATATATAAGCGCAAGGAATTTAAGGCAAGTAACCCAAATATCACTGTAGCGACTTGCCAATTGATAAACCAAGTGACAACAGCAATAATGACATATACTACTAGAAATAATAGGTGGGTACGACGATTATTCATTTTATTCTCCTTTATGGTACGCACGCAGTCCATTTTAGCATTCAATTGTAAATAACTAGTTGACAGACAGCATAACAAAATTAGTTAGCTTTTAGCTATCTATTCTTCTTATTAATGACGGCTACGGATTCGGAAATAGTTTGCAACAGCAAATAGAAAAGCTGTAAAAGCTAAGAAAATCAAAAGATGAGCTAGCTCTTTTCCTTGATTAAAGCTAGTACTTGCCCAGTGTGCATTGAGATTATCTCTGAATATCTTAAAAGGGATGAGTTCAGCAACTTTTTCGATCCAGCCTGTAAGTTTAAAGCCACCCATTGTTCCTGTAAGCAGAGCGATTCCAAAGTAAACAATCATTGCCACCCCCTGGATCATATTAAACCCTTTGAAAACTTGGGCAATCGTGAAAGCAACTAGGTACAAGGCGGCAGTTAATAGTAAAACTCCAGCAAATATGTTAATAACTGTCAGAGTACTTGGCTTAGGAAGTGACATTGTATTAAGCAAGACAACTATATAAATCACCGTAACTCCTGTGACCAATATAACAATCGAAACGAACTTAGCAATCAATTGCTTGACTGTCGAATAACCAAAGAGATTCAACCGTGTCACAACTCCAGATTCCGTATCTCGTCCAAAGGCAATGGTAAAGGGAAGGATAACAAGGCCTAATGGAATCATTGGTAACAGAGTGGAGAAAAGGCTGATAGATAAGCTCTGATTAGCAGCTGTATTAGAGGTACTATGATAACCACCAATCGCTAAAATCAACGGAAGTAAGCCGCCAACTATCATGGCAATGCTATAACCTAACGTATTTTTCAGTTCAAATTTAATGTAATGAATCATGCTTCTACCTCTTTCTTTGCAATGTCGGAATCAGCTAGTGCATTCAGATAAATCAGCTCTATGTTTGTATTTGTGATCATAAACTTATAACCTTGTTTAACCAAATCCTCTACGATAGCCTGCTGCTCGTCCTCATCTTTACAAGCAATAGCTACCTTACCCTCTTCTCCTTTGATTACTTTATAACGCTCGAAATTTGATGCTTCTTCAGAATCAACAACGATTGCTGAATAACCGACATATTTTTGGAATAAGTCATTTAGATTTCCAAAATCAATCAACCTTCCTTTTTCGATAATCAAAAGCTTCTTGGCTAGTTGTTCTAGCTCGTCAAAATAGTGTGTAATTAAGAGCAGAGTAGCTTTTTTATCAGCATACCATTCTCGAATTTTCCTCATCAGTTGCGATCTCGTCTCAAAGTCCAAACCTGTGCTCATCTCATCAAAACAAGTCAACTCTGCATCTTGATAGAGAACCATAATGATAGTTAGACGTTGCTTTTGACCACCTGATAATTGAGAAAATTTCTTTTTCAAATTCTTTTCAAAGTCAAAGAAACGAACCAATTCAATAAGTTTTGTATTTTTAGGGTAAGAGGTTTTTAGCAGACCCTCTAAGATAGTTTGACAATTCACTGTGGTTGGGTAGGCATTTTCTTGCAAATGAACTGCTACAGATTTTGGCTTTTCGAGTAACCCTTCATACTTTACTTGATTGGTCAGTGCTTTGATAAGAGTGGATTTCCCAGCTCCATTTCCTCCAATAACACCTACAATCTCCCCTTCATCAATTTCAATTTCTTTATCAATGTTAAGAGCAGTGAAATCTCCATAGTTTACTTTTAGATTTTTAATTTTTAGCATATATAGTAGTTTTCTCCATTTTTATATTCTGTTAATCATAGCCTATTTAATTGTTCCTGTTTCTTAAAATCTAACTTCAGCTGGAATTCTGAAAAGTCTTTATATTGGTAAACTTCTTCATCTTCTGCGTCCCCCCAACATAAATCCTTTCTATATGAGCTCCTGTTTCCGATACCTTTATACCTAGATAGGTATTTTTATTGACAAAATTGTAAAAGTAAAGAGAGAGCAATATAAAAGAGGCACTCATCACAGCAATAGCAAGCAATTTTATCTTCACTTCTTTTCTCATCCTTCCTATCTAAATATGATTTCACTTCAACTTTGATTATATGCTCTTAATGATACAACACTTCTAGACTCACAGAATAAATAGAACCGCTTTATGAGTTTAAAACTATCTTTGCTCCTTCCATATTTTTTGATATTTCCACAGTCTCATTATAGCAATTTCATCTCATTTTTCAAGAATTCCATTAAACCAAGCAAGGCTGGAACAACAATAGTCAATCCTGCCTGCCCGCTATCCATATAAGACCATATGATTTTTGAAAAAGCGGTTATAATCAAAATCAAACCGACTAATTTCCAACTGTGCAGCCAAGTTGCTCAAACGATGACGATTAAAAAACTAATAACCAAACAAGCAAAGAGTCTATTTTTACCTGTCAGACCAGCTTGCAGAAATTTCTGCTCATAAATTAGAAATTCCCTAACTAAAGGAGGAGTCGATTGTGGTACAGGAAACCAAATCATACTGGTAAAAAGAGCTAATATGCTGATTGATACCCCTATAATTTGCCTATGATAAGCAAAAAACAAGATAGGAAGAATCAGAAATAGGACGAATGTACCAGCTTAGCTGATTTTGGTGGTGTTCAAAAGCCCATGCTTGAAAGTCCAATATTCAGTACTAAAAAACTAATAAAATCAAGGTAAGGCCGAGTAAAAAAGCTGAAATAAACCATTGTTTCCGTCTAGTTATTTTTTCTCCTTTGCCTAAAAAAATCCTGCATCATTTTGGCGCATTCCTTCTCAAGAATCCCAGACTCCACTTCCACACGATGGTTGAGGCGCTCATCGGTTAAAATATTGTAGAGGCTGCCTGCTGCGCCAAATTTTTGATTGGCAGCACCGTAAATGACCTGCGAAATACGTGCCAAGCTAATAGCACCGCTGCACATGACACAGGGCTCAATGGTCACAAAAAGTGTACAGTCCAGCAGGCGCCAGCTAGCTTTTGTCTGATTGGCTTCATTGATAGCCATGATTTCAGCATGCATGATAGCTTGATTAAGTTCCTCACGCGCATTGTGGCCTCGGCCAATAATACGTCCGTCCTTAACAATGATACAACCGATGGGTATCTCTTCCTTTTGAAGTGATAACTGAGCTTCCCTCAAAGCTTCTGCCATGAAAAATTCTTTTTCTTCCTGAGTGAAGTCTGCCATCAGCAGTCACCGATTTCCCATGATTTATGCGGCTTTGCCAATTCCACAGAAATGCCATTAGAGTAGGACTCTGTCTGGCTTCTGAGTATTTCTAGATGATTATCTGGGGTGATATCTTTTGGCGGCAGCGGCGGCATGTGGGTCAACACTAAGCGTTTCACACCAGCCGCACTGGCAATTTGCCCAGCTTCTTTGGTCGTTAAGTGAGCTGGGTGATTTTCGTTACCCTCATAAAGATAAACATCCGCTAAAAAGAGATCAGCGCCTGTGACAAATTCAGCCAAACCTTCAAAATAGCCTGTGTCCCCCGTGAAGACAAAGACCTGCCCTGTTTTACGCTCCACAATACGAAAGGCATAACAAGGCACAGGATGCACTGTCTTGATAAAAGTGATGTCAAAAGGACCGATCTGCTCAAGGCCATCAACATCATAGGCTGATCCTTTAGACACACCCTCAAGGGTTAGCTTAGCAAATTCATAAGCATCCTCATCGTGCCCATAAATGGGTAAAACTTTAGGTTCCCAAAGGTGCTTGGGGTAGAGCTGAAAATAATGGCGCAAAACGCCCAAATCAGCTACATGATCTGGATGATAATGGGAAATAATGACCGCGTCCAAATCCAACGGACTGATCTCTTTTTCTAGCTCTGTTACAGCGCGGCTGCCCGCATCTATCAAGAGCTGAAAACCGTCTTCACCTGTCAAGAGATAAGAGGTTGTTCCGCCGTCTTTGTAGGGATAGGCTCCCCAGCAGCCAAGTGTGGTTAATTTCATAAAAACACCTTCTTTGTTTCTAATTGTTTTTATTATAACAAAATGAACTGGCTTTTGAATATCATAAATCTTCTATGTTATTTAAAAAAAATATGAAACAAAGAGACAATAAGCCAAGCATAGAGAATGATAAACAACCATTTGAGATAAACAACAATAGCAATGAATTCGCGGATAAAAGCACTAGGAATATAATAAGGAGCTGTTGAACAGCCTAAGCCATCACCAGCCATATGCAAACGGCGTGCGTAGACACTGGTTCGAAAAACATGATAAGCATTGGTTACAAAAAGAAAGCGCGGCGCTTTCATTTCTTTTTGGGCTAACTGTTTGGAAAAAAGAAGATTTTCATAGGTGGAATGAGATTGTTCTTCTAAGAGAAGTCTGTCCTTTGGAATATCGCTTGCCTGTTCTTTTATATAATTGGCTATAGCTTGTGCTTCAGAAATCGTTTCCTTAGGACCTAAACCACCGCTAGCAATCAGTTTAACTTGTGGATTTTTAGATTTTCTAAAAGCCTCCAAAGCTTTATCAATCCTGCGCTTTAATAAAGGTGTCACTTGATTGCCATCTAAAAGCCCTGCACCATGAATAATAATATAATCATAATGTTTGTTTTTAGGAATCATAAGATACAGAATCGAATAGAGCATGAAAGCAACAAAGGAAATACCAAAAATCAAGAAACTAAACATTCCTACAGCATATAAAAAATCAAAAAATGTCGGCTGAGCAAAGTGAAATGGTTTGCTAAATCTTATATAAATCAAGAAAAAGAAGATATTGATTAGAATCCCCAAAAGAAGAGAGGCAAGATTCAGCTTTGAAAAGCCTTCTTTATGCAAAAGGACAAGGCCATTATAAATTAAGAATAAAGCAGCCCAAAAAATCAGCAGAGGCAGGGCTGTTAAAATCAGTAAAAAAATACCATATGCTGTATGTAAACTATGGCGATAAAAGAAGTCACCTGCCGCCAAATACGCTGTCATTAAAAAAGCTAGAAGTAAAAACGGATTGAGTAAGCTGCGTGCTTCATGATAAATGGAAAATACCAGTAAAGCAAATAAGACCAAAACTAAAATCCCCATCATCAGTCCTCCTTATCTATCTAATCAGAAAAAAAGCTAGAATATACAGCACCCACAAATGCAAGGGATAATAAATGTAAAAGAACCATTTGTGCATAGGCTTAGAGCTGCCCTTTTCACCATTATATAATAATAATAAAGGCAAAAAGAGAAAGGTCAGACTATCACTGTTGTAACAAAATTCCTCAAACCAAAGTCCAAGTGCGGGATAGCCTCCCGGCAAAGGCGGCAGAGCCAATAGCAGATAAAGGCCATTCCAAGCTAAAAAAGCCAATACTTGTTTTCGACGCTTATCATAAAAAGCCCAAAAGATCAGTATAGTAAAAAGAATAGGCAGACCGCCTTCCAAGGCAAACTGATAAGCGCCAAGCGATAGGGGCAGTATAGAGAGCACTAAACCTAAAAGAAAAACCAGTGTCCCCATATAATAAAACTTTTTGCTGCCCTCTTTTCCCTTTTGTAAGAGATAAATGACAGTATAGCCTAGTGCCAAGGTTAAAAAGATATTATCTGTAATCTGATGTTTTAAACCAAAAATAAAAAAAGAGATAAAATCACCACATTGCATTAGAATAGCAGCTAGCCATAGACGGCGCAAATGGTTATGGCGATTTCTTGTATGAAAAAATCCCTCAACTGTAAAAAAGGCAAACAAGGGGGCTACAAAACGAGTCAGTAAATGTATCCAAGAAGGCAGACTGTTTGGAAAAGCAAAAAAGATAGAATCTAAAGTCATGAAAGCAAGAGCCAGATACTTTAATTGGTTGGCATTATAGTTTTTCAATTTTCTTATCTCCTTTAACAAAAAGTTCTTTATAGGTTATTTATTTTCTACCTTTATTGTAACTAAATAAACAAGCATACTCACTTACACTTTTGTAAGTGACTGAAAAAACCTTGATAAAAAGAGGATTTTTAAGAGAAGATCAAGCTGCTGTACTTTCTCATATTGGCTTAAGAAAATAAACTTCTTACTTTGCCAAATTAGTAAATTATAAGAAAAGAGCCTAGGATCGTTTATTATCTGGGCTCTAAAAAAGTATTAAAAATTTCTTTGAGAATGGTTATAACCATACTTTTCTATAAAATCTTCTCGAAATTCTAAAAGATTATCATCCATAATAGCCTGGCGAATGTTGCTCATGAGATTTAATAGAAAATAGAGATTGTGATAGCTTGTTAAGCGAAGTCCAAAAGTCTCATCTGCTTTAATCAGATGGCGAATATAAGCGCGTGTATAATGTTGACAGGTATAACAATCGCAATCATGATCAAGCGGTGTGAAGTCCTCGGCATACTGAGCATTTTTAACCACCAAACGTCCTTGCGAAGTCATACAAGTCCCGTTTCTAGCAATCCGAGTCGGCAAGACACAGTCAAACATATCAATTCCGCGAATGACACCATCAATAAGACTGTCTGGCGCACCAACACCCATAAGGTAGCGCGGCTTGTTTGCAGGAAGTAAAGGGGCTGTAAAATCAAGAACTGCGTTCATTTCTGCATGTGATTCTCCAACAGCAAGACCGCCGATGGAATAGCCAGGAAAGTCCATGGAGACTAAATCAGCTGCCGACTGACGGCGCAAATCTTTAAAACCTGCCCCTTGAACAATGCCAAAAAGCCCCTGATCCTGAGGCCGGCGGTGAGCATTTAGACCTCGCTCTGCCCAGCGGCTGGTTCGCTCAATCGAAGCTTTGACATAGTCATAAGGCTGATAAAACTGCGGACACTCATCAAAGGACATCATGATGTCTGAGCCCAGATTATTTTGAATAGAAATCGCCTTTTCTGGTGTTAGAAACATTTTAGCACCGTTAAGGTGATTTTTAAAAGTAACGCCTTCTTCAGTAATATTGCGTTTTTCAGCTAATGAATAGACTTGAAAACCGCCTGAATCTGTCAAAATAGCTTGGTCCCAATTCATAAATGTGTGCAGTCCCCCAGCTTTTGCGACTAAATCATCTCCTGGCCGCAGCCAGAGATGGTAGGTGTTAGCCAAAATGATGCCAGATCCCATTTCTTTTAATTCTTCGGGGGACTGTGTTTTGACAGTAGCCTGTGTTCCAACGGGCATAAACATAGGTGTAGGAAAAGTCCCATGCGGTGTTATAATTTCTCCTAAGCGTGCTCCAGTATGCTTTTCCCTTTTGATTAAGCGATATTGAATCGGTGAATAAGTCATTTTTACTCCTTGTTTCCAAGAACAAGTCTTGGGCAGTCAACCTTATAAATTTTATCAAAAAAGCCAGCAGATGTCATTAAGTATTTCTTAAACCTCTTTTTAAAAAACATACAGCAGCCCATATTTGACATTTAATCGGATATCAATTAAAAGTCTAAAATTAACATCTTATAAAGTCTATTGCATGCCATTAACACAGTTATTAAGTTCTAATTTTTGAAACGGTTTCAGGTTCACAAAGCTTCTAAAAACGGTTATAATGACCATGTTAGTAGCAATACTAACAATAAAAAAAGGGGGTATTCTCATGAATACAAAAACATTGAAACAATTTAAGGCTATGGATGCTGAAACACTTTCTCATGTCACTGGGGGCGGTCTTTATGATGGCGCTAACGGCTATGCTTACCGCGATGCTCAAGGACATTGGGGTTATAAAGTAACAAAATCTCCTGCTCAAGCATTGGCTAACGTTGTTGTAAACAGCTGGGCTTCATCTGCAGCTAATGGTTTTGGAACTTATTAAACCAATAAATAGACAAACACCTCATCTTTTATCAAAGATGAGGTGTTTTTTTGATATCATTCCCTTACTCTTACAAAAGATAAGCTGATTACTAGGCCTAGAATAAGACATTTTACTTCCTTAAAACAAATAGATAAGGCCTTTTAAAAAGCAATGCTGATGACAGCTCTTCATGAACCTTATGGTAAATGGTGCTGCTTTACTTCAATTTGAAATACTCAATCTTAAGACACTTGTTCATCACAATTTTATGGCGGCCGGCAGAGCGTAAGATTTTTTCTGCTTCTTGACTTTCCAGTCCCAATTGCGCCCAAAAGACATCAGCATCTGTTTCAATGAAGTCCTTGGCAGCATCTGCTAAAAATTCACTGCGCCGAAAAACATCTACAATATCAACATGTTCAGCAATATCCTGCAGGCGGGCATAAACTGTTTCCCCTAAGATTTGCTCTCCGGCCAATCTGGGATTAACAGGTATGATCTTATAGCCAGCCTGTTGCATCCTTTGTGCAACTTCATAGGCTGCGGTTTCTTCTCTTTTAGATAAGCCAACCACAGCAATGGTTTTAGCTTCTTTTAAATAGGCAAAAATTGTATCTTGACTGGGATTTTGAAAACGATAAGCCATAAAGCGGTCTCCTTAAATTTTAACTAGCGGATTCTTAAAGCAGCAAGTAGGATAAAATAGTGATATCATGGCAGCAGGCAGCCCTTGTTATTTTGCTTCGTACCAGGTCTTGCCTGCATTTTCATCTGCTACAAGCGGCACTGAAAGCTCAATAGCTGTTTCCATGATTTCCTTAACTAATTTTTGAACAGATGCAAGTTCAGCATTTGGTACCTCAAGGACAATTTCATCGTGTACTTGTAAGAGCATTCGCGATTGATAATTTCCCGCACTCAAGGCCTTATCTAAATTGATCATGGCCACTTTGAGAATATCAGCTGCGCTGCCTTGAATAGGCGAATTAATAGCTGTTCGCTCTGCAAAAGAGCGAATATTGAAATTACGTGAATTGATATCTGGCAATTCACGGCGCCTATGAAATAAAGTCTCTACATAGCCCTTATCACGCGCTTCGCGAACCACTCTATCCATATAATTTTTAATTCCTGGATAACGCTCAAAATAAGTGTCAATATAATTTTTAGCAGCCTTGCGGCTAATACCTAAATTATTAGCCAGTCCAAAATCAGAAATACCGTAAACAACACCAAAATTAACAGCCTTAGCATTACGGCGGTCATTAGGAGTAACATCTTCTGGTCTTTCAATACCAAAGACACGCATGGCTGTTGAAGTATGAATATCTGCCCCTTCTTTAAAAGCAGCGATCAAGTGCTCATCTCCTGAAATATGGGCTAGAACCCGCAATTCAATCTGTGAATAATCCGAACTGAGCAGCACACTGTCTTTCCATTCAGGTACAAAAGCCTTACGGATCAGACGTCCCTGCTCCAAACGGACAGGAATATTCTGAAGATTGGGATCAATACTTGATAAGCGGCCAGTCTGAGTTAGATCCTGCAGGTAGCGGGTATGAATTTTATCATCAAAGGAAATGGCCTCTTGCAGACCAATGATATAAGTTGACTGTAGTTTAGCGATCTGACGGTATTCCAAAATCTTAGCAACGATTGGTGAGCGGTGAGCTAAACGTTCCAAGACATCAACAGCTGTTGAATAGCCTGTTTTGGTCTTTTTAGTGGCTGACAAAGGCAGACCCAATTTTTCAAAAAGGATCACTCCCAACTGTTTTGGGGAATTGATATTGAACTCCTCGCCAGCTAAATCATAGATTTCCTGCGTTAGAGCCTGCAGTTCAATTTCATTGGCTTGCTCCATGTCCTGCAGTGTTTCTTTTCGAACTGAAATTCCTGCAATTTCCATCTTAGCCAGAACATGAGCTAAAGGAAGTTCCATATCAAAAAGCAATTTCAGCTGATCATTAGCAGACAGCTTTTGACGCATAGGCTGCTCACTGGCAAGCAAAACGCTGACCTTTTTAGCCAAATGGCTAAGCAAAATATCTTTTGGCGGAACAGCGCGTTTGGCACCTTTGCCATAGACTTCATCATCTGTCTCCAAAGGTAAATCTGTGTAAAGTCTGGCAATGGTTGAAATAGTGTTATTTTCAACCGTTGAAAGGAGATACTTAGCTAAGCGGCTGTCAAAACTAGCCGTCGGTAAATCTATATCTAGATGGCTGAGCAAAACTTTGCTGCGTTTAAAATCATAAGTTTTGATCGGTTTTTCAAGTACTGATTTAAACAGAGGGTCGCTCAGCAATTGTGTATCTGTGCTGGCGTAAATACCGTGATCATCCCCCCAAGCAAAACCAATGATTTCTTCAGTATGATAGTTGTCATTCAAAATCTCAAAGTAGAAGAACTGATCTTCTCTAAACATATCAGCTTTTAAGTCCTTCACTTCTGTGTAGGTTACTTCAAAAGTCTGAGGTGAAACCGACTGACTCAGCTGTCCCCTAAATTGCTTGAAATCCATCTCATCATAAAAAGAGATGAGTTGCTCCTTCTGCACTCCCGCATAAGCAATGTCTTCTAAACCAATGGTAAGAGGAGCCTGAGTATTGATCGTTGCCAAAGTCTTCGAAAGGAAAGCCTGCTCTTTATCATTTATCAGATTCTCTTTCATCTTGGATGTTTTAAAAGAATCAATATGCTCATAAATAGCCTCTAGACTGCCGTATTCATGCAGCAGTTTTAGCCCTGTCTTCTCACCAATTTTCGTTACACCTGGAATATTGTCAGACTTATCTCCCATGAGAGCCTTGAGGTCAATAAACTGCTTAGGCGTCAGCCCCATTTTTTCCATGAGATAGGCTGGTGTAAATTCTTCAAACTCAGCAACTCCCTTTTTGGAAATCTCAACTGTTGTATTACTGTCAGTCAGTTGGATAAGATCTTTATCCCCACTAACAATGGTAACATCGTATTCCTCTTCATTTTCAGCTAACTTATCAAGAGTTCCAATGATATCATCTGCTTCATAATTTTCCAGATCATAATAAGAAACGCCTAAGGCTGTCAGCATTTCTCTAATATAGGGCAGCTGCTCACGAAATTCTTCTGGTGTTTTAGCACGGCCCGCCTTATAGTCTGCAAACATCTCTGTTCTAAAAGTCGTTTTACCAGCATCAAAAGCCACTAGAACATGTGTTGGTTCTACCCTTTTCATCATATGATCCAGCATCAGATGAAAGCCATAGATAGCATTGGTATGCAGTCCAGCTGGATTTTTAAAGCGCTCAATTTGATTATAAAGAGCAAAAAAAGCACGATAAGCAACGGATGAGCCGTCAATCAATAATAATTTTTTCTTGTTTCCCATAGACCTATTGTAACATAAATCTTTACTGACATACTGACAATAAGGTTCAAAATAGAAAAACAAACGATAAAAAAGGAGTAAGACAAAAATCAGTCATTTACAAGTCTTCGAATTATTGATTTTCTGTCCCACTCTTTACTCTCATCCCCTTATGTCTTTCAAATAGCTGAAAAAATCAAAGAGGTATTATGGTTTGACCTGAGGCCTATTTTGAAAAGAGAGCAAATTTTGCCATGGCACTTTCATAATTCCCATAAAAAACAGGAGCATGGACGTCCTTTTCTTTGCCACTATCATAAAGACAGCGGCAAACAAACAATAGATCTTGAATATTGCCATGCAGTGTCATGATTTTACGGGTTAGCACTTTTTTGGCAAACATGCGTTTCATAAGAGGGGCAGAAATCATCGCTGGTAATTGATAGGGCAAAAGCTCATTCTTGTAATTCTTCAGATTAACGCCCCGGCTAGCCACGATTTGGGAAGTTTCACGAACAGTTTTGACAGCTTCCTTTAAATAAGGCACAGAATTCATGAGCATTTCTGCAGCTGCACTTGTATCTCCAGCATCTCCAAACTTCCCCATTACTGAAATGACAGCTGCATTGATCCCCATATGCAGCCAGATCCACTCCAGCATATCGTAGGGCTGCTCTAGTTTAATCTGACAGTCCGCAAATAACTCTTCTAATTCTTGATAGTTAGGAATAGCCGCTTTTTCCCTTCTTTCCAGCATGAAATGGTCAAAAAGGCAGCAAGACAGCCTATTATCCATGATATTGCCCCCAGCTACTGGATAAGCTAAAATATAAGGCTGCTCCTTCACCAAACGTTCAATAGAGAGACGATCCTCCCAGATTCCACAGGCAAAAAGCAAGGTGCCAGAAATACCATCTCTTCTCAGACTATCAATAACAGAAGCAATCCTGCCTGATGGGACACTGACAAAGATAAAGTCATAGCTTTTACCTGAACAGTATTTCACTTGATAAGAATCTCTGCTTTGGATGCCATCCTTTTTTGTCCGGCCATCCAGCAAATCCACCTGGAGTTCCTTGATGGCTGTTTTAGGACTGTCTTTTCTGAGATAATGCTCAACTTCATGACCGGCCTTCTGAAACAAATAGCCATAAATACTGCCAATAGTCCCCAGACCAACTATTAAAATTCTCACTTAAAACAACTTCCTTACTAAATCATATTTTTAGGGCAAACTATTGCTGTTTAACAGCAAAAGCTGCCTGCTTGCTCTCGTACAAATAACAACTGTGTCAATGCAAACCTCAAGTGTGTCCGTACTATTACAAGTGTGAACTGGCAAAAGAATGCTTCTAAAATCATTCGCAAAACGATTCTATCTCTTATGACGGCGTTTGATTAAATCATTGATCTCAGCTGTTGTCCGCTTGATATAAAAGATATCCAACAAAAGGGTACAAAAATAAAAGGCAGCCCCCATAGTAACCAAGAGCCAAAGCGACAAAGTGGATAGCCAGTTAAAACACCAGCTAAAGAGCAGTAAAATGCCTTCTATGACTAAGATATTCCCTAATAATTCTAAAAACCTATTTTTTATATCGCAGCGCTCAATCCAAAGAAAACTCAAATGAATCAGGACATTGGCAGCAAGAACCTGAAAGACAGTCGCCAAATACAAAACATGAGCCTGATAATAAAATAAAGCAACCAAAGACAAGAGCACAAGAGAAAGGCTGGTTGTTGCTAAAATATTAACTATTAATTTTTTCACTTAGAGCCTCCTCTTAAAGCCTTTTTAAGACTCGCTAAATAATGACGGCTGATATAGACCTTTTCATTATTTCGTAAAGTCGCTTCCATACGGCTATTAAAAATAGGGCGAACGCTTTCTAAAACATTAAGGTTTAGTAGACAAGCTTTACTAATGCGGATAAAATCATCATTTTTTAAATCTTCCAGTAATTGATAAAGGCGGTTATTTGTCTGGTAGACAGCTTTTTCTAAGTAAACAAAAGTCTTTTTATCCACACTTTCAATATAATAAATATCTGAAAGATTAACCTTCATTTGCCGGCCAGTTTCATCATAACAATCCAGTTGCTTATCAACCGTTGCTAAAAAAGAAAGAAGACGCTGCACCAAATCATCTTCTTTGGGATATTTTAGTGTTACTTCCACATCTTCACAGGTAGGATCTTGTTTGCTATTTACTTTCATCTCTTTACTCTCCCAGTTATTATACCATACGCTTTGCTGACCAGAATATCGCGATGAACTAAGTTACAGTTTTTAAAAACCAACTTACAGCCCTACCTGCAGCACTAACTAAGAATACTGACAAAAAAACTGAGCTGGACTGCAAAAATCCAACTCAGAAATCACGATGATAATAGCAATCTTTTATGCCTCATCCAAGCTCTTAATGATAGTGACAACATTGTCTACTGTGAAACCATAGTTTTCAATGACTTCTGCTGCAGGGGCTGAAGCACCAAATTGATCAATACCAATAACAGCACCGTCAAGGCCAACGTATTTGTACCAAGGCTGACTAGCAGCCATCTCAAGGGCAATACGGCGGCGGACAGTATTAGGTAAAATAGCTTCTTTGTAAGCATCAGGCTGTGCATCAAAAAGATCAGTTGAAGGAACAGAGACTACACGTACCTTTTCACCTTGCGCTTCCAATTCTTTAGCAGCTTTAACAGCTAAGTTTACTTCTGAACCAGATGCTAAGAGAATGGTATTAAAATCAGAGCTGCTTTCGTAAATGACATAAGCACCTTTGGCAACTGACGTAAAGCTTGAACCTGCTTCTACTTCAAGATTTTGGCGTGTCAAAACAAGAGCCGTTGGCGTGTTTTGGCTTGTCAAGGCATAATGCCAGGCAGCTTGCGTCTCACGCGCATCTGCCGGACGAATAACATTTAAGTTTGGAATAGCACGCAGTCCTGCTAAATGTTCAATAGGTTCATGTGTAGGACCATCTTCTCCAACAGCGATAGAATCATGCGTAAAGACATAGGTCACTGGCAAACCCTGTAAAGCAGACAAACGGATAGCCGCTTTCAGATAGTCTGAAAAGACAAAGAAAGTACCGCCATAAACTCTCAGACCACCATGCAGAGCCATCCCATTTAAAACCGCAGCCATAGCAAATTCGCGAACACCAAATTGAATATTGCGGTTGAGAGGATGTTTGGCATCTTGCAAGCCATCTTCTTTAATATAAGTCATATTAGAGTGAGCCAAATCAGCAGAACCCCCAAGAAAAGTTGGCAGGACACTTGCTGCTGCGTTAATAGCATCTTGGGAAGAGTTGCGTGTTGCTTGTGAAAAGCCATCTTCATAAGCCGGAAAGTCTGCTTCTGTAATGACTGCTGGATCTTGACCGGAAATAATGGCATCCACCTCACTAGCTTCTTTAGGATAGGCTTGACGGTACTGACCAACTAGATCTGTCCAGGCATCATAAGCAGCTTTCCCACGATCAGCTACATTGATCTTAAAATCATCATACACTTCTTGAGGAAGCTCAAAAGGAGCATAATTCCAACCCAGGGCTTTACGAGCAGCTGCCAATTCTTCAGCTCCAAGAGGAGCACCGTGAACAGCATTTGTCCCCCCCTTAGTTGGCGCCCCATGGCCAATAACAGTCTTAATTTCGATCAAGCTGGGTTTGCCAGTAGATTTGGCTTCTTCAATAGCAAGATTAATAGCATTAACATCTGTGCCGTCTTCAACCAAACGTGTATGCCAGCCGTAAGCATCATAACGTTCCCGAACATTTTCTGTAAAGGCTTCATTAGTCTCCCCATCCAGACAGATATCATTTGAATCATAAAGAACGATAAGTTTACCCAGCCCTTGCTTAGCAGCGTATGAAGAAGCTTCTCCTGACACTCCCTCCATAAAGTCCCCGTCACCAGCAATCACATAAGTGTAATGATCAAAGAGGGGATAGCCGTCACGATTGTATTTTGCCGCTAGGAAGCGTTCTGCTTGAGCAAGTCCCACAGCTGTTGAAATTCCTTGACCAAGAGGACCAGAAGTTGCATCAACTCCTTTAGTATGACCGAATTCCGGATGCCCTGGCGTCTTTGAATTCCATTGGCGAAAACGTTTAATTTCTTCTAAGCTGACGTCTTCATAACCAATGAGATGAAGGAGGGCATAAAGAAGCATGGATCCATGACCTGCTGAAAGAACAAAGCGATCGCGGTTGATCCAATCAGGTATATCTGGATTGACCCGAACATGGTTGGTGTAAAGACTGTAGGCCATAGGGGCAGCACCCATCACAACACCTGGATGGCCTGATTTAGCTTTTTCAATAGCATCCACACCTAGAAAACGAATGGCATTAACGGATAAATCTGACATAATTTTCTCCTTTTTAAGTAGTATAGTTATTTTATCACAAAACAAAGACTTGTTCCAGAAAGCCCCAAAAGAGTTATGAGTTATTCTAAAGATATCCGCACATCATCTGATATGCGGATATAAAATGCTATAGGATAGTTTCAACGATGTCTTTTCCTTATTTCAGATGAGAGCAAAAGACTGCCTTCTTCCAATTGATCGCTATAGAAAGAACAGCACAATAGCTAACCAGCAGTTTCTATATCTCTTCCCATAAAAGGAAAGGCCGCTCATTAAAATAGACAGAAGCTAAAGAAACCCTCCCTACAATAAAGACACTTATAAGAGAGCTTTAAATTGGATATTAGAATCATGCTCGAAACAGTCATCGAAGCCGCGTGGATGATGGTATTCTATTCTATCCTTATCTTGCGGATAAGTGTACTTACCGCCGACTTCCCAAATAAATGGATGGAACTGATATTGCAGCCGTTCTTTGCGCATCTTCCAAAGGACAAGAATCTCATCTGTTGAAGCCATGAAGTTAGACCAAATATCGTAGTGAACAGGAATAATAACTTTGGCCCGAAGATTTTCAGCCATACGCAGAAGGTCAATCGAGGTCATCTTATCTTGAATACCGACCGGATTGTCGCCGTAATTGTTGATGGCAACATCAATATCAAAGTCCTTACCGTGTTTAGCAAAGTAATTTGAGAAATGAGAATCAGCACCATGATAGATGGTTCCGCCAGGCGTTTCAAAGACATAGTTAACAGCCTTGCGTGCCATTTCTTCGTCTGTAACAGAGAGACCTTTAAGATCATCATTATTTTCTTTAGCCCCTTCAACTGGCAGAGTAACCAGACAAGTGCGGTCAAAGGATTCAACAGCCGTTACCTTGATATCTTTAAACGCAAAGCTCTCACCTGGTTTGATAACGATGATACGTTCTTCTGGAACACCCCATTTTTTCCAAATTTCACCGCATTCATATGGTCCAACAAATTTGACATGATCTAACTTGGGATTATTAACAATAGCAGCAGCTGTATTGATATCAATATGATCACTGTGAAAATGAGAAACAAGATAATAATCTAATTCATTGATAGCAAATGGGTCAATAACCATGGGCTGTACACGAAGATTGGGCTGCAATTTACGAACACCAGCCATATTAGCCATTTGGTGACCCCAAACCATATCTTTTACTTTTTTAGTAGATTTGCCGCGGTTTGACCACAAGTCCATGACAACATTTGCTCCGCCAGGTGTTTTAATCCAAACGCCACAGTTGCCCAGCCACCACATGGCAAAGTTATTAGCAGGAACAACTTCTTCTTCAATTTCTTCATTAAGCCAAGTTCCCCATTCTGGGAAGGTACTCAAAATCCATGATTCTCTTGTAATATCTTTTACATTAGCCATTTTTTTGTTTCCTCCTACATCTTGAATGTTTAATTTATTCCACACGTTTATAATACCGCTGCCAAATGATTTATAAAAGACCAAATAAAGCACAAGCTTGTGTTCACATTTGGACTGTTTATTCTTTTAACCATGCTCAAGCCTATTTCCTTAAGAAAATTATCCTAGAGCTTCATTTATCATCTCTTTGTCTGTCTAAAAAATAGGCCTGGAAAAACTTGTCCCAGACCTTATTCACTTAAAGAAGCGCTGTTTCTTGTTAGCATCATAAAGCAGCTCTTCATTGATCAAACGCTCTATCTTTGTTTTAAGGGCATAAGAATCACTATCATTTTTAACATAATGACGAATATAGGCTTCTAACTTTTTATCAAAATCATTATCATTCTGATCTGTTTGTCCTTGCTGCTTGGCAAAATGAATCAATTTAATAACATCAGCATCTCTTAAAATAGAATGTACAAAAAGAGTTGGCAGCTGCGTGTCTAACGTATCATTTGTTGAAATAACCAAGTCAACAGCAATAATATCAGCAACACTGTGAAATTGTTCAGATGTCAGGACAGCTTCAATCTTACTATGAGGTAAATAGGCTTTGCACTGCTGCATCAATAGTTTTTGCACGCCAATTCCCTCATCACAGACTAAAGCCAAGCTTTTTGGCGGTATTGGCTTGGCTGCCGACTGTTCCAACTCACCGCCAATATGAATGGTGATATAAGCAATATCATCATCGTTCATTTTAATAAACCAAGCATTTTCTAAAATCGAAAGACAGTCCTTGGTCATGGCAAATAAATCTGCATATTTTGTTTTGATTTGGTCTGTCAGAGGATTAGCTGAGACAATCCCATAAGTCTTTCTAAAAAGGAGCGCTTTGCAATGGGTTAATAACTGATTGAGTAAGAGTTGCTTATTCTTAAAATGGATATGATAATCAAGCTCAAAAGCATTTATAAAATGAGTTAAGATCTGCCGCATATCATCATAATCATGACTTTCAAGATGCTTATCTTGGTCTTTTCGATAAGATAAGAGTAAAACAGCGATTAAAGAGGTTTCAATCTCATCTAATGCCATATCAAATTTTTGGTTTAAATCTTCTCTGAGATGTTTTGCAATTTCATATTCCTTACGCTCTTTGATAGGTGAAAATTCTCTTAATAAATCCCTTTGTTCAAGCTCAGATAAGCCTAAGTTCTGATAGCTTAAAAGCTGATAAGGCAGGGTAGCCGCCATAAAATGGATATCTTGGTCATTAATTTTTTTACCAAGCAAGGCTTGAGATGCCTGTAATTCTCTTCTTATAAAACGGGAAACATCATCAGAAAAGTAAGCCGATAGATTGGCAAAATCTCTTAATTTATCACGCATGATAGCAATAAAATTAGGATTGCTGTCTGTATAAATGGTATGAAGAAGCTTGTTTAAATACTGCATTTTAGAGAGAGGGTGGCATTCCAAATGGTAGCCTTTGGACTTAGTAGCCTGCAGCTGAATACTATATTGCTCAAAAGAAAGACGCTGCCGAAGCTCATTGAGGTCATTAAGAATGGTATTGCGGGAAACATCATTGATTTGCATCAATTTTTCAATGGTAACACGGTCTTTGGCAACAGCAATATAAGTGATGCTAAGCAAAAGACGCTCCTGCATGCTCATCACATAAGAATAATCATCTAAATCAGCCAGCAGGCTTTGACAGGCTGTTTTTTGCTGCGGCGAAAGCAAAATACCTATACGGGGATAGCTGATAATTTTTGGAATGTCAGATGGCAGGGCTTCATTTATTTTATCAAGATGATAATAAACTTTACGTCTAGACTGATCTAAAGCCTTAGAAATACTCATAACTGTCTTATGTTCTTCTAACTTTATTAAATAAGAAAGAAGATCATAACTATTTCTATCTAAAATAATCATTTTTACTTCCTTCACTAAGGATTCCTTATGTCCATTATAGCACACTTTTGAGCCGAAACCTGAAACTTTTAAACTTGATAGTTGGCATTCTAAAACAATTCTAATGTTTAACTTTTAATAAATCATTCCATTCTATCTTAAGCAGAAAGGGTCACTTAGTTAGTTAGATCAAACCAATCAGGCATCTAATAGGACAGGTGCCCCTGTTTCTGACTATTACATTATTAAAGTAAATAAAACGGCCTGACTTCCTTACAATTCAGGAGTCAGGCCGCTTGCTTCATGTTTATTATGTAACTGTCTGCTGGACAGAAAAAAGAGGGATTTATGATCTTTTTGGGAATATATTTGCTTTTTACTCTTCAGTTTTGTTCATACGAAAAAAACTGAAAACAGCCATAGCGGTGATTATAATAACTATTAATATGGCTATGATTTTTGAATTTGACCACTCAACCAAAGCAAGGCCCGCAGCAAGCAAAAACCAAGACAGCAAAGTTACCAGCCTTCGTGTTTTTTCATCTTTTATTATCATATTAATGTATCCCAATTATTAATTAGCGCCATAGTAAATGGCCGCAGCACCTGCACAAGCTTCAGCACCTAAATATAATGCAGCACCAACTGCTAGTATTCCCCAGCCAATAGGCTTATTCCTGTTTTTATACTATTGAGCTTTTACCCCTCTTTTTGCTTGTCACCTGCTGAAATGGTGCTTACAAGGCTTTATGAAGAATGTCTCCCTCTCCAATAAAGTATGATGACTAAAATATTCTCTATCATAAATATCATAAACACAATCAGTTTAATATTTTTGATTGGCAATAACACTGAAAGAAGCAATAAAATGGGATAACTGAAAAGAACAAATTGCCCCAGTTTGGATGATCGCATAACTGACTCCTTATATATTAAGTATGCTCTAGGATTAAATAGAGGTGAAGGCACGCTTGTACTTTTTATCTTTAATATACCACTATTATAATACTTATCATTTCTATGTTCAATAATAGTATTTTTGACATAAAATCTCATTTACAAATAATAAGCAGAAGAAAAGCTTTAGCAAGGCCAATGCTGTATAGAATATTATTATCTGCTGCCGAATTAGAGAAGCTTGAGTTGATTATGTATCCGGAATATTGCCCTATACATCGGCATTTTATTCACATTTATAAAAAACTTGGCCTTCGCCTGCCAACAATATTTGAAGTTGACTATAGTGAGTCTACTATTGCTTTTGTAGCCAATTCGGATTTTTTAACCATCCTTCCTAAATCTTTGGCTTTAACTAAGATGACTAATGACACTTTAAATCTCACTATGAAAGAATTAGATTATTCATTTACACGCAGTGTCTCCATATTTTCAAATAAAACCTTCCCAATCTCTGATTTTATAAACAGACTAAATAATATCGCCAAAACCTAAATAAAGAAAAAGACCTAATCGCAAAGTTACGGCTTGCGATTAGGTCTTTTTCTTTATTTTTTAGATTAATGACTGCCCCCTTTTTGGCCATAGTAAGCATTTTTACCATGTTTACGAAGGTAGTGTTTGTCTTTCAGTGCTTGAGGTACTTCCTCTACTTGCGGATTGATACTTTCTGTATAGCGCGCCATGCGGGCAGCTTCTTCGAGAACAACGGCATTGTAAACCGCAGACTTTTCATCCTTACCCCAGGCAAATGGGCCGTGATTGCGCACCGTTACACCAGACACCGCCAAGGGATCAAGACTGCGTTTTTCGAATTCTTCAACGATAACTTTACCCGTTTCTTTTTCATACTCACCATTGATTTCTTCGGGAGTTAGGGCACGCGCACAGGGAATTGGTCCATAAAAAGTATCTGCATGGGTTGTTCCATAACAAGGAATATCCCGTCCAGCTTGAGCCCAAGCTACTCCTTCTGTTGAATGGGTATGAACAATACCGCCAACTTCTGGAAAAGCTTTATAGAGTTCCACATGAGTTGGCAGATCAGATGACGGATTGAGATCGCCTTCAAGGATATGGCCATCAAGGTCTGTCACAACCATATTCTCAGGTGATAATTTAGCATAAGCAACACCAGATGGCTTGATAGCGATATAGCCGCCCTCACGGTCAATGGCAGAAACATTTCCCCAAGTAAACTTGACCAAGCCATGTTCTGGCAGTTCCATATTTGCTTTATAAACACGTTTACGCAATTCAGGTACCAGCATTAGCGTAACCCCGCTTTCTCAATTAATGGATAGAGGAAATCCTGTGCTTCTTTGATAGCTGCACGGGTCTCCTCTACTGTTTCACAATTTTCAGACCACATTTCAATTAAAAATGGGCCATTGTAATTGGTCTCCTTTAAAACATCAAACATAGCTTCCCAATCCACACAGCCTTGACCAAAAGGCACATCGCGAAATTGCCCTTGTGAACTTTCCGTAACAGCATAGGTATCTTTTAAATGAAGCGCTGCAATAGAACGGTGCCCAATATAAAATTCACTCCAGAGATCATTTCCCCAAGCCGAAACATTTCCTGTATCAGGATAGGCAAAGAGATAAGGAGAATCAATTTCCTTTTCAACAGCCAAGTATTTTTCAATAGAATTGATGAAGGGATCATCCATGATTTCAATGGATAAGATAACTTGTGCTTCTTCAGCCCAAGTACAGGCTTTTCGTAAATTTTTAATAAAACGGGCACGGGTTGCTGGAGATTTCTCTTCATAATAGACATCATAACCTGCCAGCTGAATGTTACGAACACCAATGTCCTGTGCAAACTCGATGCATTTTTCCATCATCTCAAGCGATCTCGCTTCTTTTTCTGGATCATTGGAACCAAGCGGATAACGACGGTGTCCGCTGAAAGTAATGGTAGGAATACGTACACCTGTCTCAAAGATAGCTTTAACCAATTCTAGACGTTCTTCTTTAGACCAATCCAAACGAGCCAAGCGCTCGTCGCTTTCATCAATGGACAGTTCCACAAAATCAAAGCCAAGTTCCTTAGCAAAATACAGGCGTTCTAACCAAGTAAAATGCTTAGGAGTAGCCTTTTCATAAATACCAATCGGACGTGCCATAGGCTTACCCCCAAATCCGTTTGATTTCATCTTTAAAGGCACGCGCAGAAGCGGCAGGATCTTCTGCTTCTGTAATCCCGCGGCCGGCAATAAAGGTGAAAACATCAACTCCCTCAAAGAGTTTCAAGGTATCAACACTCAGGCCGCCCGTTACAGAAACACGAAAGCCCATATCAATTAATTTTTTAACCTTATTCAGATCTTTTTCACCCCAAGTCTCCCCAGCAAGCAGGGCATCACGTGACTGATGGTAAATAGCTTGTGAGATCCCAGCATCAAGCCATTGCTGGGCTTGTTCAAAGGTCCAGTCACCATAGAGTTCAATTTGAATTTCGCCTTTATCAGGGTTCACTTCTTCAATAGCCTTGCGGGCAGCAGCCATTGTTGGAATAGTAGCGCAGCAAATACAAGTCATCCAGTCTGCCCCGCGTTTGGCATTATTTTTAGCAACAGTACCACCAGCATCGGCACATTTGGTATCAGCAACGATAATTTTTTTCGGGAAAAGGCTGCGCAGAACTTCTACCAGCTCACTTCCCACTTGGAGCAAACAAACGGTGCCAGCTTCAATAACATCCACTTCTTCACCTACTGAAACAGCTGCAGCAATAGCACCTTTTAAATCAGAATGATCAAGCGCCACCTGCAAATAAGGCAATGTTTTTGTCATTTTAGATCTCCTTCTTTCTTCTATAAAACAGCCATTATGGCAGCTTGCAACTTTTTAAACTATTAAGAAGATACACGTTTAAATATCATCTTCCAAGAAAACTTAACCTTCTAGATCCAGTCCTTCAAGATAAGGGCTGTCTTTAGACGCATCAATCATAGCTAGAACCTCTTCAGGTGTCTTAGCAGCCTGAAGGCGCTTAACAGCATTTTCCAAATCAAAAAGGGCAATAATCTGCGGAATAGCGACTGAAGTATGAATTCTCGAACTAGTTGCTGCCAAAGCTAAGAGAACACTGACTTCTTTGCCGTCTGAAAAAGTAACAGGTTTTTGTAACGTGACTAAAGAAAAAGCATCACGTTCAACACCTGCTTCTGGTCTCGCATGAGGCATAGCCATACCTGGAGTTAAGATATAGTAAGGGCCGTATTCATTAGTAGATTTGATAATAGCATCATAGTATTCTGGTCTAACCGCACCGCTTTCAATTAGAGGATCAACAGATAGCTTTACAGCTTCCTCCCATGTAGCTGCACTTAAACCAAGACGGATAGAATTGTTATCTATTAATGCTTGTTTTAAATTCATAATATTTTTTACCTTTCATTTATCATTAAAAAAGAGAGCAGAATGAAAAGCCGGCAGCCAAACACTGCATCATATAAGGCCATTTCATAAAATGAAGGAGGGCAGGACTTTCATCCCACTCTCTTTTTCCTTTATTTTAATGCTTCCTTCAGTTTTTCTTTGATTTCATTATCATCCATCAAATTATCGAGGCCAATTAATTTACCATTGGTACGGCCGTCTAATTCATGAATCAGATGATTGGAAGCCACAACAATATCATAACCTGAAGCCAGACCTTTTGCTTCTCCTACTGAGCAAGAAGCAGATTCAATATCTGTCACTCCTAACTGACGAAGAGCATTTTCAACTTTCATCTTGATAACCATTGATGACCCCATGCCGTTACCGCATGCTGTAAGTACTTTTACCATAACATTTCCTCCTATTTATGACATTCATCTTTACTTTATAATCTAATAGCATTATTCTTCAGCCTGTAAATCACCGCGATAGTAAGCCTCTTTATCTTTTGCTTTGGCAAATTGTATTTGAGGAATCGCAAGCAGAAACAGACAAACCAAGACAAAACCAATAATACCAGCGTATTTAAAGACATAACCAAACGGAACCCAAGGAATCTCAAAATCAATATTTCCATGATAACCGCCGAATTTTGAGAGACCCAAAAGAGCAACAGCAACAGCTCCAAGAGCTACTTGGACAATCCCTGATATAAAGGAGAGAATAACAGCAGCTCTCCAGCCTCCGCGTTTATCAGCATAAACAGCTATAGCGGCATTATCAAAGAAGACGGGCACAAAACCTGTGATGATAAGAATTGGATTTTTGAAAACAATCAATAAAACAATAGTAATTAATTGACCAATCAAGCCCGTTGCAAAACCAAAGAGTACAGCACTAGGTGAGCCAAAGCCAAAGGATGCTGCCACATCAACCGCTGGAAAGGAACCAGGGAGAAGCTTATTGGAAATACCTTGAAAGGCATTGGTTAATTCAGCAACGAACATTCTGACACCTTGCATCAATACAAAGAGATAAACAGAGAAGGTGAAAGCCGTTTGAACAACATACATAAAGTAGGCTTGTTTAGTGGGATCAAATGGTGTACCTGTCGTAATAATTTTAGCATTGGACATGATATCCGGACCAAGGATAGCTAAAATAGCACCGAAGAAGACGAGCATCAGGGTTGCTGAAGCAACTACTGTATCGTGAAAAATATTTAAGAAAGCCGGCAGTTTTAAGTTGTCCAGATTTTCTTCTTTTTTGCCCAGTTTCGGTGCGATCTTATCTGTGAACCAAATAGCAAATTGCTGCTGATGTCCGATAGCAAAGCCGCCACCGCCAGTTAAACGCTGCGTTGGCTCAACGGTCATATTTGAGCTGACTGCCCAGTAAAGACCGCAGATAATGCCAATGGCCAAAGTTCCCCAAAATGGATGGCGCAAAACCGGTACAAGGAGAATAACCATCAAAGTAACAGTTGCAGCTTGCTGAACCATGATATGGCCAGTGATGAACAAAGTCCGAATCTTTGTCACTTTACGAAGAGCCACTAGTAAAATATTGACAAAAAAGCCAATTAAGAGTGCTGTAGTTGCCGTACCAACAAATTTCGGAAACTCCTCTGCAATTTTTGCATTGGCTGCTGTCAATCCAAAATAGGGGTCTATCACCGCTGCACCTATTTTAAATTTGTAATTCAGAGCCGCTAAAATAGGGCGAAAGGTCGTCACCAAACCAGTAGCGCCGACATCTAGAATCATATAGCCAACAGTTGCTTTAATAAAGCCCGCAAACACATCGTGCAATGGCTTTTTGAGGAGCAAGTAGCCGATAAATACCAAGATACCTACGAAGAAAGCCGGTTTTTGCAAAATATTTTGCGAAAACCAAGTCAGAATAGTGATAATAGCATTCATTGCTTTTCCCCTTTTCTAAATAATTTAACTTTTTGACATTTTTATTATAAATCTTGAAAGCGCTATCAACAAGACCAATAATCACACAAAAAAGTGTTCACACTTGGACTATAAAAAATCCTTAAAAAGGGAAAAACTTAAATCTAAAAAAAGCAAAGCTAAAAAGGATTAGCTTAGCAGCTTAAGCTTATAGGTTTATTTTTAGGAATGATTAAAGCTAGGATCACTTATCCATAGCCTTAATCACTGCTTTGTCTGCTTATTTGTCAGACACAAAGCCGTTAGCCTTCAGGCCTTTTCTATTACAAAGGCCCCCACACGCTCTCTAAGATATTGGTTTGATCACGGTCAGGGCCTACTGAGAAGGTTGAAATCCGCACACCAACCAATTCTCCGATACGGCGGACATAATTGCGGGCATTTTCCGGAAGATCTTCTAAACTGCGAACGCCTGTGATATCTTCTGACCAGCCTGGAAGCTCTTCATAAATAGGCTCGCAGCGTTTCAACTGTTCAAGACTGGCTGGATAATGATCAATACGTTTACCATCTAAGTCATAGGCCACACAAATTTTCACAGTATCTAAGCCCGATAGCACATCAATACAGTTAAGAGAGAGGTTGGTAAGCCCCGACACACGGCGGCTATGGCGCATGACAACCGAGTCAAACCAGCCAACACGCCGCGGACGTCCTGTTGTCGTTCCGTATTCATGACCAACTCTGCGAATACGCTCACCAATCTCATCAAAAAGTTCTGTAGGGAAAGGACCATCACCTACACGGCTGGTATAAGCCTTACAGACTCCAACGACCTTATCTATTTTACTGGGCCCAACACCAGAACCTATCGTAACACCGCCTGCAACAGGGTTAGAAGAAGTAACAAAAGGATAAGTTCCTTGATCAATATCAAGCATAACGCCTTGAGCTCCTTCAAAAAGGACGCGTTTCCCTTTATCCAGAGCGTCATTTAAGATAACAGATGTATCTGTCACATACTGCTTAATTTTCTGCCCGTAAGCATAGTACTCCTCAAAAATAATATCAAAATCTACTGGATCGCACTCATACATTTTTTCAAAAAGCCGGTTTTTTTCTGCTAAATTCATCTGCAGCCGTTCGGCAAAAATATCTTTATCTAAAAGATCTGCGATGCGAATACCAACACGGGCAGCCTTATCCATATAAGCCGGCCCGATACCCTTATTAGTCGTTCCGATCTTATTAGTCCCTTTAGAGGCCTCTTGCAATCGATCTAATTTTATATGGTAAGGCAAAATAATGTGTGCCCGGTCAGAAATGCGAAGGTTAGCAGTTTCAACGCCTTCCTCATGAAGATAGTCCAATTCTGCTACCAACGATTTAGGATTGACCACCATACCATTTCCAATAACAGAAATTTTTTCCGGAAAAAAAATCCCTGAAGGAATGAGATGCAGTTTAAATTTCTTACCATCAATGACGATAGTATGCCCAGCATTGTCACCGCCTTGATAACGTGCAATCACTTCTGCATCAGCAGACAAAAAATCAGTAATTTTGCCTTTTCCTTCATCTCCCCACTGGGTTCCAACAACAACAACTGAAGTCATAATTCTGATACTGAGCTGTCCAAAAACAGCTCCACATCCTTTCTCAATAGACATGGCAGGAGTTTCACCTGCAAGAATATCTTACTTATAAAGTATATGAAATTTCTGCCTATTTTTCAAGAAAGGCTGTAAAGAATTGTCAGAAGACAGCCATTTAGTGTAAACTAGTAGTAAGATAGAAAGAAGCGAGGTAGCTTATGTCAGTCAACCAACTCTTACAAAAAGCACCTGCGGACTTACCTCTCCTTCAGGCTAATTTTGGTTTGGAAAGAGAAAGTCTACGCATTGATAAAAATACCCAGCGCGTGGCTCAGAGCCCTCATCCTGACAAACTCGGCTCACGCACTTACCATCCCTATATTCAAACAGATTACAGTGAACCGCAAATGGAGATGATTACACCTGTTGCCCACTCTACCAAACAAGCTCTGCGCTTTTTAGAAGCTATCACTGATGTTGCTAGTCGCAGTATTGCCACCGATCAGTATCTCTGGCCTTTGTCTATGCCTCCTAAAATTACAGAAGCAGAAATCAAAATGGCTCAGTTAGAAGATCCTTTTGAGTATTCCTACCGTCAATACCTAGGAGAAAAATACGGAAAATTGCTGCAGTCCATGTCAGGAATCCATTACAATATGGAGTTAGGAGCAGATCTGTTCAAAATTCTCTTTAAAAACAGCGGCTATACTTCCTTTCTTGCTTTTAAAAACGATCTGTATCTAAAACTTGCTCAGAATTTTTTGACTTACCGCTGGCTTTTAACTTATCTTTACGGTGCCAGCCCTATTGCCGAAAAAGGGTTTTTTGAGCACAATTTGAAGCAGCCGGTTCGCTCCATTCGAAATAGTCGCTTGGGCTATGCCAACAGTACAGATATACAAGTTCCTTTTGATAATCTCCAAAACTATGTTTCAAAGATTGAGAGCTATGTTCAAAACGGTCAGCTATCTGCAGAAAAAGAATTTTATTCCTCTGTCCGCCTGCGCGGCAGCAAACACAACCGCGACTATCTTACAAAAGGAATTACATATTTAGAATTCCGCTGTTTTGACCTCAATCCCTTTACCAATCTCGCCATCACGCAGGATACTTTGGATACTGTCCACCTCTTTGCCTTAGCTATGCTGTGGCTTGATGCACCTAAAGACAGCCAGCAGACTATTGAAGAAGCACAGGCACTTAATGAAAAAGTGGCTTTAAGCCATCCTTTGGAAAAATTACCCCAAAAAGCACCTTACTCTCTTATCCTTGAAGCAATGGCAGAATTAATTGAACACTTTAAACTGCCCCTTTACTATAAAAAGCTTTTATCTCAAATTAAGGAGCAAATCAAAGATCCTTCTTTAACCATTGGGGGACGCTTGTACCAAAAGATCCAGCAGTCTTCCTTAGAAGTATTCGGACAGCAAAAAGGTCAAAAATATCAGGACTATGCCTGGCAGGCCTACTACGCTTTAAAAGGATATGAAAACATGGAGCTCTCTACTCAAATGCTGCTGTTTGACGTGATTCAAAAGGGCGTTCATTTTGAGCTTTTAGACGAAAATGATCAGTTTCTCAAACTATGGCATAAAAACCATATTGAATATGTCAAAAATGGCAATATGACATCCAAAGATAATTATGTCATTCCGCTAGCCATGGCTAACAAGGTTGTTACTAAGAAAATCCTTAAAGAAGCTGGTTTCTCTGTCCCAGAAGGAGCTGAACTTGACAATAAGGATGATGCCCTGCGCTATTATGCTCAGATCAAAAATAAAGCTATTGTTGTCAAACCTAAATCCACTAACTTTGGTCTTGGCATCTCCATCTTTAAAGAACCAAGCGATCCAGAATCCTATGCAAAGGCCTTAGATATCGCATTTTCTGAAGATAGCTCTATTTTAGTGGAAGAATATATTGCTGGTACCGAATACCGCTTCTTTATTTTAGATGGTAAATGCGAAGCGGTTTTGCTTCGAATTGCGGCAAACGTTGTCGGTGATGGACAAACAAGTATTCGCGAGCTGATTGCAGAAAAAAATCAGAATCCTCTGCGCGGCCGAAACCACCGCTCTCCCCTTGAAATCATTAATCTAGGAAATATCGAATTGCTGATGCTTAGCCAGCAAGGTTATAGTCCAGATGATATCCTGCCTAAGGGTGTTAGAGTCAATCTGCGGGAAAATTCCAATATCTCTACTGGCGGAGACTCTATTGATTTCACTGAAAAGATGCCAGCTTCCTATAAAAAATTAGCCGCTAAGATGGCAAGAGCTATGGGAGCCTGGGCTTGCGGTGTTGATTTGATTATTCCAGATACCAATGTAAAAGCCAGCCAAGAAAATCCTAACTATACCTGCATTGAGCTTAATTTTAATCCTTCTATGTATATGCACACCTATTGCCATGAAGGTCCCGGACAGATTATTACTGGAAAAATTCTGAAAAAACTCTTTCCAGAACTAAATATACACTTTTAAAAAAGAAATAAAAGCAGCCGGAATGAGCTCTAGCTGCTTTTTATTTCCTATATTTTTTTGGTTAACCCCAGTATATCAGAAAGCTAGGCATTTTATGTTGCATCTCATTTTACAAGACGAGTTTTCATCTCTATTTTTTGATATCAGAATAAAATGATACAAGCAGCTTATTTGCAAATATCAAAATTAATTTTCATATTTACGAATTTTTAAAAACTGTAAATTGAAATGGTAAGATAATAGTGTAAAATATTTTACTTATCGGTTGGCCAAGCAAACAAAAATACTAAAAAAGAAAAAGGAGTTTGTTATGAATACAATGACAATTGAAAAGTTTGAAGTAATGAATGCTCAAGAGCTTGCCGCTGTTGAAGGTGGTATTGTAATTACTGGAACAGCGGTTGCTTTGGGTGTCGGTATTGCTGCTGGCAGCTTTGCTATTGGGTATACTATTGGCCAGTCTCTTAAAAGATAAAAAGAGATAAAATATCTAGGAGGTTCCAGATGAAAAAAACAAAGACGATTATTTCTGGAAAGACAGTTTTACGTTTAGTGGCTCTCTTTTATTTCATATTTTTCATCGGCTTTATCATGGAAAGAATACTAAGCCATCGCGAAATACCGCTTAATATTATACTTTTGCTTTTAGGAACCAGCCCTTTATTAGTCCTCTTAATAATATCTAATAGAGGGAAATGATAAAGGCCTCTTCTGTAGTAAAAAAGGAGCAGGAGGCAAATTTATTTATATGGAGGGAATGGGACCGAAAACCAATCATTCGAAGAATTTGATTTTTCAGCAAGTCTTAATTTCTAGTTGCTGACCTAAAACAAACAGTCCACAGGACTGTTTTGACTTTCACCTCCGCACAGTTGGTTGGATAGCAAGGGAAAGGTTATCCAACCAACCACTGCGTCTTGCAAGTAAAATGACAAAAAACAAGGGTACCAAAACCCTTGTTTTTTGCAATATAGAGATAACCTTTAATAAATTATTATTGTCTAGAAATATTTATTTAGAAAGGCTAGCTTCCCAAGCACTTCATTAAAGCAAAGTATACAATAAAAAAATTTTATCTTAATCAATCATGATCTGTGTTCCCCCCTTCTCTGAAATAACTTTTCCGACATTTTCTAAAGAAGTGATAATAGCTTTTCCTTTGGGATAGGCCTCAACAAAGGCAAGCGCCGCCTCTACTTTTGGCAGCATACTGCCTGCTGCAAATTGCTGCTGATCTATCCATGTTTTTAGCTGGCTCGCCCTTATCTTTTCTAATTTTTCCTGATTTGGTTTGCCATAATGAATATAAACATGATCAACACCCGTTAAAATAATCAACAAATCAGCCTCAATCTTTTCAGCTAATAATTGACTGACAAAATCTTTGTCAATGACGGCTTCTACACCTACTAAATCTTTTGTTTTAGGATCTTCAATTACCGGAATCCCTCCGCCGCCAGCTGTAATAACCACAGTCCCTGCTTCCATTAAAGATTTAATAGCTTCTATTTCCTGAATAGCAATCGGTTTAGGAGAAGCAACGACTTTTCGCCAGCCTCTGCCTGCATCCAACTTATAAACCGCACCAGTCATCTTTCCCTGCAAATAAGCTTCTTCTTCACTCAGAAAAGGGCCAATAGGCTTACTAGGATTTTTGAAGGCTGGATCGTTAGCAGACACCAGTACCTCTGTCACTACAGATACAACTTCCTTATCAATGGATTGCTTTCTCAGCTCATTAATTAGAGCATTTTGCAGCCAATAACTAATTGACCCTTCTGTCATAGCCACTAAAGTATCTAAGGGAAGTGCTGGGTTTTCATAAGAATCAGCAGCTGTTTGCTGTAATAATAAATTTCCTACTTGCGGGCCATTTCCATGAGTGATGATTAAATCATCTCCCTTTTTTATGAACTGAACTAAATACTTAGCAGTCTGAGCCAATGCTTCCTGCTGTGCTTTTGCAGAAGCATCTCTTGATAAAATTGCATTTCCTCCCAATGCAATGACAATTTTTCTTTTTGCCATATATTTTCTCCGCTTTCACTGATTTATTTCATTCTTTTAAGTCGCAGGTTCCTGTTGGGTAATACAATGAATGTTACCGCCGCCGTAAGCAATTTCTTCTGTTCTCACGCCAATAATTTTTCTATCTGGAAACATTGCTTTTACTTGCTGCACAGCCAGTTGATCGTTTTCATCTCCATACTGAGGCAAAATGATACCGCCATTAACAATTAGAAAATTCAAGTAAGAAGCGATAGCTATTTCGCCTTCTTCACGCGGAATACTGCTCTCACCATAATCAATGGTATCCGCAGCTTTCAAATAGCACGGCTTTTTAGTGACACACATCTTATGAACCTTTAAATGACGTCCCTTAGCATCTGTCTGTTCAGATAAAAAGTTATAGGCTGCCTTGGCTTCTTTGTAAAAGGGGTGATTTTTATCATCTGTATAAATGCAAGCCACTTCTCCCGGTTGGATAAAGCAGGCAACATCATCAATATGACCGTTTGTTTCATAAGGATCAATACCATCTTTAATCCAAAGAATCTTTTCGGCATTCAAATAATCTTTCAGTTTATTTTCAATATCTCCTTTAGACATATGAGGATTGCGGCTAGGATGCAGGAGACACATTTCCGTTACCAAAACAGTCCCTTCCCCATCTACATGAATGGAACCGCCTTCTAAGACAAAATCTTTCGTCTTATAAGAATCCACACCTTCTATTTCACAAACTTTACGAGCAACTAAAGCATCTTGATCCCAAGGAAAATAAAGGCCGTCAACTAGACCTCCCCAAGCATTGAATTCCCAATCAACTGCTCGTAAACCTCCTTTATCATTAACTAGAAAAGTTGGCCCACAGTCACGAATCCAAGAATCATCATTAGTCATTTCAATAACTCGAATATTATCTCTCCCTAATTCCGATACACGTGCCCAAGCATTTTCATACTGCTGCGGTGGAACACAAAGAGAAACTGGCTCAAATTCACTAATGGCCTTAACCACCTCTATAAAGGCTTTTTGAGCAGGTTTTGCCCCTAGCCTCCAATTATCATTGCGCCAAGGCCAAAGCATCCAAATTTGTTTTTGCCTCTCAAATTCACCCGGCATTCTATAGCCATCTTGTTTAGGTCTAGTATTTATGATACGTTTTGCCATTTTCTTACCTCATTTCTTTATTTTTTTAATCACTATAATAAGCTCGCCTATTCCTATGCAAATGACAGAGCCAAACGTTATCGGTAATTTTGAAGCTAAAGTCTTAGGATCAAATGCCAGTGGTAAAGCTGTAAAAATCAAAGAAATGACAATTAGAATCATTGGAGAAATGACAAGTAATCTCAAGAAGGCTTTATTACCGCTCACTCTAAAGGGACGCGGTGCATCAGGATCTATTTTCCTTAATTTAAAGAAAGCTGGAAATACAGGGACATAAGATAATAAGAACATAACTAAATTTAAGGAAAAGAAGGCCCAAAACAAATCCTGATTGGGTAAAAAAGGCGCCATAACAATCACAATGCTGGCAACAAAGCCATTGGCAAGAGCAGCACCAATTGGCATGTCTCTCTTATGACTTCTTTTAGCAAAAAATTGAGGCAGATCCCCTTTTCCTGCAGCATAAGAAGCAGTATTATTGACACCAAGAGACCAAGAAATCATATTTCCAAACAAGGTTAGCAAAAACAGAAAAGCCATAGCCATAATAAACCAACCGCCGCTTGAGCCGGTCAATAATTTAAAACTATCCATCATACCACTGCTGGTTGAAATTTTATCTGTTGGAATAGAAACTCCAATACCAAAAGCTGAAAAAATATAGATAGCGGCAATAACAAGACCAGCGACAATAATGGACTGAGGTATTTGTTTTTTAGGATTTTCCATATCCCCCGCAAAAGTACATATAACTTCAAAGCCTAGCAAATTAAAAATAATAACTGAAATATAAGATAAACTATTCAGATTAAAGGAGGGCAGAAGTGATTTTAAGGTCATTTCATTCGCCATACCCTTGGTAAAAGCTACATAAAGACCCAGACTGCCTACAAGCAAAGCTAACAGCATTTTGATAACAGCTGCGCCATTTAAAATCCATATGCTGTCACTGACTGGATAAAAACTAATCCAAACAATTAACCAAATAAAAATCAGCTCAACAACAATAGCTTCAAATGTTGAAAAAGAATAGCCCGTAACCGTTGTTAATAAACCCGGTGTCATAACGGCCAAAGAAGCTAGCCAGAGCGGAAAATTAATCCAATAATACCAAGCTACCCGAGCCCCCCATTTATGTCCAAAGGCCTTGGTTACCCAATCATAGATACCTCCGTCACCAATATAAGCCGTTCCTAATTCAGATGAAATAAGTCCATAAGGCAAAAGAAAGGCAATTAATAAAAAGAGCCACCAAAAAAATTGCGAATTGCCAATAGCTGCAACTGGAGCTGCTGCCTCAGCTACAAAAACAACACAAATGACAGAAAGTACCGCGCTAAATAAATTAAATTTTTTCTTTCCTTCCATAGGTATCTTCCTTTCTTTTAAATAGGGAAGTCAAAAAGAGACTTCTCATCAGCTTCCCACTATCAATTACCTACTCTGGCTTCAAAAATGCTTGTAATTCTTCCTTAGCCACTTCCTGTTTCACCAAATCATAAGGATTCTTTTCCCTATAATCTCTCAGAAGATAAACGAGCAGTCCTCTAATAGAAGTCAAACGATTTTCTGCTTCGTCAAAACAAATAGAATTAGGGCCATCTATCACCTCATCTGTCACTTCTTCACCACGTGTTGCTGGCAAACAATGCATAAATTTACAGTTAACACCGGCTCTAGCCATCATTTGGCCATTAACCTGATATTTAGGAAAGAAAATTTGCAGCCGTTTCTCTTCAGACAATTCCGCTTCATACAGTCCATACCAAACATCCGTATAAAGGAAATCTGCCCCTTCAATCGCATCTTCATGATCTGTAACGGTGTATTTCCCACCGGATACTTCACAAATTCGATCCAGTTTTTCTTTGTGCATCTCATTTAATTGGAAACCTTTTGGTCCAAAATGAACAAATTCCATTCCCATTTTTGTTGTTATTAGGGCAAGAGAGAAACAAACCTGTGTGGCGTCACCAACAAAGACGACCTTGCAGTCTTCTAATCTTTTGCCAATCGGCAGATGCTCTATCATGGTACATAGATCACCGAGTTCTTGAGTCGGATGGTTATAATCAGACATCCCATTGATAACGGGGACGAAAGCACATCTAGCTAAATCTACTGCACTTTGATGACGCTCAACACGTGCCATCAAAATATCATCTAATCTAGAAAGAACAGTTGCAGTGTCTTCAATGGTTTCATGGCCACCAAGCTGAATTTGGCCCGGTGCTAAATATTGGGCATGGCCGCCAAGCTGGCTCATAGCCGTCTCAAAAGAAACTCGCGTCCGTGTTGAAGACTGCTGGAAAATCATTCCTAAACTCTTATTTTTTAACAAAGGTGGGTAGTAGCCATTTTTGACACAAGCCTTAATTTTCAAGGATAAATCTGCCATTTTCAGCAGTTCCTCTTTAGAAAAATCCTCTGTCGTAATATAATCTGTCTTATTCATCATAGAATCCTCCTCTTTTTTTCAGTCTTATCATAATGTTTTAATCATTAGTTTACAATAAACTTTAAGCTATAAATCATAATCAAAAGGTTTAGCTGTCTAAACCCTCTGAAATAAGTTCTTTTAAAAAAATAAACTCAAGGTTTAGGTCTTTTTAACAAATGCAATAAAATAAAAGTTTATTTGAATGATATAATTATGATAAGCATTAAAGAGAAACTCAAAGGAGGGTTCTTCCATGAAAACTGAACTCATCTATATTTATAATCTATTGTTAATGATGCTTTATGCTGTTACACTGGCTTTTTCAGTAAGTTTTTTTATAAGAGAAAAAAATAAAAAAAGGAAATCACTTTACTTAATCATTTCCCTTTATCTACTCTTTTTTATCTTAGATAATTCTATTATTTCAATGACTGAAATTATCTCAAGTTTTGGAGCCGACTATAACACATCTTTTCAGGGAACTTCTTTCATTAAAACAACTATTTTTCTCGTTAACAATTTCTGTCAGTTATGGATTATTCACTATTTAAGTAAAAGAAAAATGCCTTGGTGGGAATATCTGATCCTGCTAGCTATTTTCCTCTTTATGCTCTTCCCCTCTTCGCCAAATACAGCCACCAAAGTATACCTCTACTATTTACCCAATCAATTACTATTATTTTATACAGGTCTAATAGCTTTTTTGAGTAGTAAAAAGAACCATTTAAACAATTTAAGCAAAAAATACTTAAAATGGATTGCTCTCTTAGCGATAATTGCTAGCATTGTTATTCTCATTGAAGACACTTTTGTCATTTTCACTATTGATCAATACCGTATTTTCAATGTAAAAATTATGAATAGAAATATTTCAGAAGATCTCTTTTCTATCACTGTTTGTTTACTCCTACTTTATTATTTCTTAAAAGATTATCCTCTCTTTGAAAAAAGAGTCCAAACTTTACTCCCTAAAAATGCTAACCAAGCCTTCTTTGACTACTACCGCCTAACCGAACGAGAGCAAGATATTTGCCGGCTCTTACTGGAACATAAACAAAATCAAGAAATCGCTAAAGAACTCTATCTGTCTATTGGCACAGTCAAAACTCATATTCATAATATCTATATCAAAATGGCCATCAATAAGAGAGAGCAGCTCTTCTCTCTATACAAAGAGTTTCTTGCAAATGACACTTAAATGACTTACTCGATTTTTTAAATAGCAAACTTTGAATCATAAAAGAGAGTGGGACAGATAAATTTGTCTCACTCTCTTTGGTTTATCTTATTAATCAAATAACTCATTTTTATTTTCAGCAATTAGCCGCCAAAAACTTTAAAACGTTCTTGGTCTGCCATAAATTCCTTTTCGCCTGCTGGTGCTTCAATAGAACCAAAAGGTGCTTGTGTGCGAAGTTTCCAATTAGCTGGGATATCATATTTTTCAGCAAGCTTTGCATCAACCAATGGATTATAGTGCTGTACATTCATGCCAATATGCTGCTCTGCTAGGGCTAACCAAGTAGCATAAAGAGCAATGCCATGGGCCTGTTCAGACCAAGGCTGAAAATTATCTGCATAAAGCGGGAAACTTTCTTCTAAATTCTGAATCACATCTTGATCCTCAAAAAAGAGAATCGTCCCCACTCCGGCAGCAAAGCCCGCTAGCTTAGCCTTTGTTCCTTCAAAAGCTTCTTTTGGTGTGACCTTCTCTAATTCACTATAGGCAATTTTATTCCAAAAATCAACAGAATCCTGCCCAAAAAGAATGACAGCACGGCTGCTTTGTGAGTTAAAAGCTGACGGTGCTTGCTTAATGGCATTTTGAATAAGCTCAGTTAGCTCAGTTTTCGATAAATCAACTTTTTTGCCTAAAGCATAAATGCTGCGGCGTTGTTTTTGTAAATCTAAAAAATTTGACATAATAGCCTCCATTTATAATTGTGATATCATTATACAATTATTACTAATTAGTAGCAAATAGTTTGCTTATTATTTTTTAAAAAGCAAAAAATCTATAATCGCAGAGTTCTACAAATACTGCTTCCTTCTGATTTATGTTAAAATAAAAAGTATGGATAAACTCATCAAATCAATCGCAACTTCTGGTTTTTTTCGGGCCTATGTGCTAGATAGTACTGAAACCGTTAAAGAGGCACAAGAAAAACACCAAACTTTATCAAGCTCTACTGTCGCTCTAGGACGTACACTAATAGCTAACCAGATCTTAGCTGCCAATCAAAAGGGAGACAGCAAGGTAACTGTCAAAGTAATCGGCGACTCTTCTTTTGGTCATATAATATCAGTAGCTGATACCAAAGGAAATATTAAAGGCTATATTCAAAATCCTGGTGTAGATGTTAAAAAAACAGCAACAAATGAAATCATTGTAGGACCTTTTATGGGTAAGGGACAGTTTGTCGTTATCACAGATTACGGAACCGGCAGTCCTTATACCTCATCTACACCTTTGATTTCCGGAGAAATCGGCGAAGATTTAGCCTACTATCTGACAGAAAGCGAACAAACGCCATCTGCTGTTGGCCTCAACGTTCTTCTGGATGACAAGGACAAGGTTCAAGTAGCTGGCGGTTTTATGCTGCAAGTTCTGCCAGGAGCTCCAGATGAGGAAATTGCACGTTATGAAAACCGTATCCAAAAAATGCCAGCCATATCAGCCTTACTAGAGGCTGACCAACCTATAGATGCTCTTTTAAAGGCTATTTATGGAGAAGAAAGCTATAAAATCTTATCCCAAGAGAATTGGCACTTTGCTTGTGATTGTTCTCGAGAACGCTTTGAGGCAGCTCTTAAGACACTTGGTCAGGTGGAATTGCAACAAATGAAAGAAGAGGATCACGGTGCAGAAATCACTTGCCAATTTTGCGGCCAAAAATACCAATTTAATGAAAAAGATTTAGAGGAGATGATTCATGACAAAGCTCAATAGTTCATTTACAATCGGTAATGTCGAAATTCCGCATCGTACGGTGTTAGCTCCCATGGCAGGTGTTACCAATTCTGCTTTTCGAATGATTGCTAAAGAATTTGGTGCTGGACTTGTCGTGATGGAAATGGTATCCGATAAAGGCATCCAATACAATAACGAAAAAACGCTTCATATGCTTCATATTGAAGAAGGGGAACATCCTGTTTCTATTCAGCTATTTGGCAGCGACGGTGATAGTTTGGCACGCGCTGCTGAATTTATTCAGAAAAACACTAAAACAGACTTAGTAGATATTAACATGGGCTGTCCCGTTAATAAAATTGTTAAAAATGAAGCTGGTGCTATGTGGCTTAAGGATCCTGAAAAGATTTATTCTGTTATTTCCACGGTCAAATCTGGCCTTGATATTCCTTTAACCGTCAAAATGCGCACAGGCTGGTCAGATCCTTCCTTAGCTGTTGAAAACGCTCTAGCTGCTGAAGCAGCTGGTGCTGCAGCTCTTGCTATGCATGGACGTACTCGTGAACAAATGTATACTGGACAGTGCGATCACAAGACTCTCGCAAAGGTTGCTAAAGCTCTTACTAAAATCCCTTTTATTGCTAATGGTGACATACGTACAGTTGCTGATGCAGATTTTATGCTTGAGGAAATCAAAGCAGATGCTGTGATGATTGGCCGCGGTGCCAGAAACAATCCTTATATCTTCACGCAAATCAATCACTTCTTTGAAACGGGAGAACTGCTTCCAGATCTGCCTTTTAAGCAAATGCTAGCCATAGCCCAAGATCATCTCAGACGGCTCGTTAAACTCAAAGGTGAAGAAATAGCTGTCCGTGAGTTTAGAGGCCTGGCTCCTCATTATCTGCGCGGAACATCTGGAGCTGCTAAAGTTCGCGGAGCAGTAGCGCGTGCTCAAACAGTGGAGCAAGTCCAGCATATTTTTTCACAGATTTCTTAGTCCTTAGCCTAAAATAACACTAAAAAAAACTCTCTGCCCATCTCCTTAGGCAAAGAGTTTTTCGTTTGTTCTAAATAAAGCCCAACTTAAATCAAATCAAATTTAAGCCTGTCCTTATGAACACCAATTTTTAGGGAATGACCGCTAGATAGCTCTCCTGAAAGAAGAAATTCTGCCAGCTTATCCTCTACTTCTGTTTGAAGGGTTCGGCGTAAGGGTCTTGCCCCCATTTCAATGTCATATCCACTTTCTGCCAAAAACTTAAGGGCAGATGGCTGGAATTTAAGAGAAATATTTTTTTCTGCAAGATGCGCAATCAAGGGCTGAACCATAATTTTAACAACGTCACGCATATTGTTCTGACTGAGACTATGAAAGACAACTTTTTCATCAATCCGATTGATAAACTCAGGACGATAAGTCTTTTTAAGTTCCTCTAAGATACGAGATTCCATCGCTTTATAATCATGAGCAATATTTTTAACACCAAAACCGACTGTCTTGTCATCACGTAAAGCCGTTGCCCCCAAGTTAGACGTCATAATAATAATCGTATTGGAAAAATCTACTTTGCGGCCGCGGCTATCCGTTAAAACGCCATCATCTAAAACCTGCAGCAAAATATTGAAAATATCAGGATGGGCCTTTTCTACTTCATCAAAAAGAAGGACAGCATAAGGCTTATTGCGGACTTTTTCAGTTAATTCACCGCCTTCTTCATAGCCTACATAGCCCGGAGGAGCTCCATTCAGACGCGAGGCAGCAAATTTTTCCATATACTCACTCATATCAAAACGAATGAGTGCTGATTCATCATCAAAAAGAATCTCAGCTAAAGCTTTTGCCAATTCTGTCTTTCCAACACCTGTAGGCCCCAAAAACATAAAGGAACCAATAGGGCGTCTCCCAGTACGGATTCCGGATTGATTGCGCCGGATAGCGCGGCTGACACTTGATACAGCCTCGTCTTGACCAATCACACGTTTATGCAGCTCTTTTTCAAGATTAAGGTATTTTCGACTATCTGTCTGGTTTAGTTTGCTGACAGGTATACCAGAGAGCTTGCTTAAAGTTTTCAAAATATCTGTTTCAGTTACTGCTGCACGTTTTTTTAGCAAAGGCTCTTCTTTTTTCTTTAACAGTTTTTTAGCCTGTGTAAAATCACCATTCAATAAAGCATTATCCAATTCGGTTAGAAAAGCTGGTGCTTCTTTTTTTACCAGACCTTGTACAGTCGCGCTTGTTTCATCCAATAGATCAATGGCTGAATCTGGCAGATGCTTACTGGTTAAATAGCGGTGTGCTGACTTGACAGCTGTCATAACCGTCTCATCTGAAATACTGACATAGTGATAATCTTCGTAACTTTTTTTCAAGCCAAGAAGTATTTGATAAGCTTCTTCTACACTTGGTTCTTCAATTGTAATCTTAGCAAAACGGCGTGAAAGTGCGGCATCCTTTTCAATGTGTTTTTGATATTCTTCTTGTGTTGTCGCGCCTACTGTCCTAAGACTGCCTCTGGCTAAAGCAGGCTTTAGAATATTAGCTGCATCAAGTGTGCTGTCAATACCGCTTCCTGATCCCATAATGGTATGCAGCTCATCAATAAAGAGAATGATATGACCATCAGCCTCAATATCAGAGATAATCTGATTCATGCGTTCTTCGAAATCTCCGCGAAAACGAGTTCCTGCAACTACACTCATCATATCCAATTCAAGGACCTTCATAGCTGCCAATTCAAAAGGAACAGCACTATCTACAATACGCTGAGCTAATCCATAAGCCAAAGCTGTCTTACCAACACCAGCTTCTCCAACCAGCACAGGGTTATTTTTAGTTTTACGGCTAAGGATTTGAATCATACGAGAAATTTCTTCTTCACGGCCAACAACAGGCTCTAAGCGGCCTTGGCGGGCCAATTCTGTCAAATCCCTTGTAAAATCAGCTAATTCTCCCGTCATACTAGGCGGTTTCATCAAGTCCGAAAAATGATTTCCTGTTTTATTTTTCTTAGGTTTGCGCATCTCAAAAATAGCCTTAAGATCTTCTTTGGTAAAACCAGCCTGACGCTCTACTACCCTGCGCAAATCAACCAAACGGACAGCTTCTCCATCTTCTTTTGCTCGAAAACCAACCAGCTCTAGAATACGTGTCGCTAATAAATTAGGATTTAAAAGCATAGTAAATAAAACATGCTCTGTCCCAACTTCTTTCGCATGCGTTACCTGACTGATTGCTTCTGCCTCTGCTAAGAGCTTGCGCAAAGCATGCGATTGTTCTAATAAGGTTAGCTTCCCCTTTGGTTTTTGAGGGGTACGGCCCACAGCTAAAATAACAGCAGCTTGATATTCTTCAAATTGAACATCCGCCTCAAATTCTGCAAAACTTAAACCTGCAACCGAACTATCAATCTCCACCATTGCCAGAAGAATATGCCAGCTTTCCAAATAAGCACTCTGGTAGCGGGCAGCTTCAAATTGTGCTAATCTAAAGACTTCTTGCATTTTTAATGAGTAATGGGTCATATAGGTTATCCTTTTCTATCTAAACGTTGTAATATTCTACGAAGCATTCGAGCTCGAATTTTAGGGCCGTCGTCTCCAAGTACCTCATCACAAGAAGCTGCTAAGATAAGATTTCCCTCCTGCTCACTGATAATTTTCTCATCAAACAGCAATTGAATAATATCTGTGAAAACTTGGTCGCTAATCTGCTCACCTATCGTCATTTCCAGATTGTTTAACATCTGATGCTGATCCGAAAAACGAATCTTAGCAATACGAATATAGCCGCCCCCGCCGCGCTTACTCTCAACAGCATAACCGCGGCTCTCAGTAAAACGCGTTTTAATAACATAATTAATTTGACTGGGAACAACACTAAAATTATCAGCAAGAACACTTCTTTTAATTTCTGCAAAACCAGACTGCGCTAATATTTGCTTAATATAGGCTTCAATGCTATCAGAAGTATTTTTTGAAGTCATTACATCACTCTCCTTCCCAGCCACTTTGACTATAACTGACTTTTATTATATCAAAATCTTGGTTATTTTTAAATGAAAAGCACAGTCTAAACTTTTTTGAACATTACAGCTTGTCTTTCTGCCAAAGATAAGCTAAAATGAACTGTAATACAAAAGAGAGGTCTTAGATTGAATGAATTATCTCATTACATTTATTATTTCCATGGTACCGCTAATCGAGCTTAGAGGGGCTGTCCCTTACGCTATCACTACTGGTATTCCTATGTGGCAGGCGATCTCCATTGGTGTTATTGGAAATATGCTCCCTGTTCCGATCATCTTTTTCTTTGCCCGCCGTGTCTTAGAGTGGGGAGCCGACAAGCCAATTATTGGCACATTTTTTACTTGGTGTCTAAAAAAAGGTCACAGCGGCGGTGCTAAATTAGAAAAGGTAGCAGGAGAAAGAGGTGTTTTCCTTGCCCTTATGCTTTTTGTGGGCATACCTATTCCAGGGACAGGAGCTTGGACTGGAACACTCGCTGCCAGCGTCCTGGACTGGAAATTTAAAACCAGTGTCCTGGCTGTTGTTTTAGGCGTTATCTTAGCCGGAATCATTATGGCAGTCCTGACAACTATCGGTTTAAAGGCTTTTGTTTAAAAGCTTTTTTTGATTTGACTCAGAAAAATCAAACGAGGCCATGGACTCTTGTCCCAGCCTCGTTTAATATAAGGAAAAAGAATATTTGAGTTTTTAGAAGAGAAAAAGGATATCATATTCACTGTTTTATCAATATAAAAAGTGGTTAAGTCTTAAAGTCCTCTTAGTTGCGCACATCATCTTTTAGCCAAAAAGCTAAATAGCTTGCTTTTCGATTGATGCATCAGATCTCTTCCTTTCCGTTAAAAAGGCAAGCGGTATACATACTAAAACAATAATACCGCCAATATTAAAGACTTGATCAAAGGCCTTGCTTAACTCATCATTTTTTGATTGGGTAATAGCATGCAAGGAATCCGTTAGTTCTTTTTTCTGAGCTAATAACTGTATAGCTGAAGTCATTTTCTTTTGACCTGCACTCAAAGTAGTTAGGCCTAATTTGATTTGCGGAATCGGAATATTGGCGATAAGTTTTTCAGAACCATTGACTAACAATTTATTGGCATCATAAAGTTTACGATAATCACTTCCTTTTTTAGGTTGAGGCAGTTGACTGGTATCACGCGCAGCCTTCTTAATTCTTTTAATCATGTGGCGTTGTTTACCAGATACCTTAGTGCTATCTTTAGACGTTTTAAAAGTAGCTTTAATCTCTTCACGTGCAACTTTTTTTACTTTTGATGATAAAACATGTCTGTCAATTTGGTGATAGGCCGTATCTTTAATATTTGTTTTTGCTGTATTAATATTTCCATTTAAAATAGTTACCAGCAAGGCTATGCCTAGAGCTTGTCCAATATATCTAGAAGCATTAACAATACCAGAACCTATTCCTGTTTTAGTAACGGGTAAGTATTTTACTGAGGAGGTCAGTGACATGGCCATAAAACCAAGTCCAAGTCCGATAATAATATTGCAGCAAATGATAATGCTCTTAGGGGTGTCATACTCAACAAGTCCCAGCATAAATAAACCGCCAGCTGTAACAACTATTCCAATACCAATTAACAGTTTGGCACTAATTTTTTGATACATTTTTGTTGCTAAAGGCATGCTTACTGCGATAGCTAAAGATGCTGGAACAATTAAATAAGCCGAATGCAAAGCTGAGTAATTGCGAACATTTTGCAAGAAATAATTGACAACAAATGACGGAACAATAATAGCAAAGCCAAAAATCATATAAACAATGCTAGACGCTGTAAATGTCTTTTCTTTAAATAAAGTCAGCTCAATGATTGGTGATTTAACCTTTCTCTCAGTGAAAATAAGAAGAATCAAACCTATCAAACTTGATACAAAGCTTGATACAATCATCTGAGAACTCCAGCCATATTCTCTGCCTTCTAATAGCCCGAAAACGAGACCGCCTAATGTGATCGTCAAAAAAATCATTCCTAGCCAATCAATACTTTTTGAAATAGTCTTATCATAGGATTCCTTGGTTCCAATTAAAATAAGTAAGAATGCTAATATCGCTATTGGAATATTGATACCAAAAATCCAACGATAACTAGTCCAATTAATGATAACACCACCAATAACCGGACCACCAGCTGCTGCAAGCGCCCCAAAGGCTCCCATAACAGCTGTAATACGACTTGTTTTTTCCTTTCCAAATAATTCAATTCCCATTGGTAAAACAATCGGAGTCAAAATGGCACCGCCTAGCCCTTGGAAAAAACGATAAATAATCAGAGGCAGTAAAGAATTGGCAGTCATACAGGCAAATGAAAAGCCTCCAAACAGAACAACTCCGATTAACATGACTAATTTACGGCCATAAATATCTGCTAACTTAGATACCGTAATAATAAAGACTGACATGGCTAAAACGTAAATGGTAGCAACCCAACTAGTCTCCGTCAATCCTGTGTGCAAATCATCCATGATATCTGGAATAGCAATGTTAACAATAGTCGCATCCAAAGCTCCCATAAACATCGCCAAGATGAGACCAATAAAACCTACAGTTTTTCTTGTATTTGACATTAAGATGTCTTCCTTTCTTATTAAAATATGTCAAAATGAATAGCTTTAACGTTAATAGGTTGTAAAGTTATTCTTAAAGAATTATTAATAATATTATTGACAATTCATAAAAAAGAATATAACATTATAGGCAAAATAGCCATAACAAAATTGAACAAGTTGTTAAATTAAGGGAAAAATGAGTAAAACAAGACAGACACACAGCATTGAGCATTTAAAAGAAGCGTTGATTGATTTACTATTAGAAAAAGAATATCATAAAATAACTGTTGGCAATATTACTAAGAAAGCAAGGGTTAGCCGTGGTACTTTTTATCAGCACTTTCTTGATAAGGATGATTTAGCTTATACTATTGGTGAAGAAACCTTACAAAGATTTTGGAATATCCTTGCTCAAAGGAACTTAGACAAAAGAGAAAAAGTTATAGAAGCTTTAGAACATATCCAATTGGATTTTAAACACTTTAAAGCTATCTCTCAAGCTTCTCATGTTCATTTTTCCAAAAAAGTTCAGGATCTCATAAAAAATATAATCAATAATAATCCTGCTTTAAAAAAGAGAATAAAACAGCACACTAAAGTTGATAATGATATTATTATTCAAGTTTTTTGTGCTTCATTTGAAACTATCATTTCAACTTGGATCAAAAACAGTTTAAAAGAGAGCCCTTCAGAAGTGGCTGATACGATTATGAAAATTGAAGATATCTTTTGGAAATAAGAAATGAAACTAAAAAATGCTAATCTCGCTTAATAAGAGATTAGCATTTTTCATTTGCAGTCCTTCTTATCTTCCTTATATTTTTCAAAACAGTAATGAAGCAGAAGCAATCCCAGTTCTATCGTTATTTTATTGAATTTTTTATATAAAAATTTTATAAGAGGATAAACTTTTGACAATTTCCTCTGCTAGGTCTGCCGGTTCTAGCTGAAAATCATTTTCTAACCAATATAAGGAAATATTCCACACTCCGCCAATAACTATCAAATCTGCAAACAGTTCATTTTCACTTGAGTTATGATGCCATGGCAAATCAGAATACGGCAATACTTTAAGAAATTTCTTTCTCTCTATATCAAGAGCAAAGTCCAATAAATTATGCCTTTTAAATAGCTCCAAATAGTATTTATTCTTTTTCCAAAATTCAAAATATATAACCAATAAACTGGTAAAATCCTCTATTTCCCTTTCATCAACAGCCAATAGATAAGCATCTAATAGATCTTCTATAAAAAACTGGACAATAGAATATTTATTTTTAAAGTAGCGATAAAATGTACTTCTAGATAGATTAGCTTCTCCGACTATTTCAGAAATGGTTATTGCATTAAAATTATCTTTTTCAAGCTTTTTAAAAAAAGTATCAGCAATTACCTTTTTTGAAGCATAAACTCTACTTGTCATTACTTTCCTCCTGCTTATAAATGAGACATAATCATTAATTTGTAACATATAGCGATAGCTGCTTGATAATACAAATATGAAGGTATATAATGCTTTTCAGATTTAAAATAATAATGAAAGAGGGTTAAAAATGAATCTATTATCTAATTATTTCATGTTACCGATACTTTTTATCTTACACGATTTCGAAGAAATGATATTTGTTCCTTTATGGAAGAATAGTAAGAAAGTTCAGTCTTTAAACAAAACGGCGAAATTTTTTGGACGAGTTAATAATGGCTCTGCCTTTTCAATAGGAGTATTAGAAGAATTCGTTATATTGCTTATCATTTCAGCTATTTGCCAAGCAACTCATAACACTGAGCTCTATCTAGGTTTTTGTATTGCCTATGCCTATCACTTTTTGATTCACTTTAGAATGTGTATTCAGTATAAAGGATATGTCCCAGGAATATATACCGTTATCCTTCAAATTCCAATTATGGTCATCATTATTTTACATTACTGGAAAGTAGACATTTTTTTCATTTTCTATTTGATACCAATCATGCTTTTATCATACATAAATCTTTACATCATGCATAAAATCATGCCCTCTCTACAGCATTGGCTGTTAAACTTATTTAAAGGCTAAAAATGTAAAAACCATAATCAGCTCACATCCAGACCTAAAGATGCGAGCTTTTAATTTGTACAAATTCTCTTTATTTCAGCCTTTTATTATCCGTTAACACTAATTGCTACCTCCAAGCAGAATGATAGACATTCAAAGGTCTCTTCTAAAGCTTGTTCAGTAATTTTATATAAAATAGTCTCATACCCCTAAAATTATATTATTTCCTCTAAGTTGCTTTCGAAAATATCTGCTAAACGAGTTAAATTGTCACTATTACTCATACTTGTAAAATGATTTCCCGAAATTTTAATTACATTTACATAACCCGAGGTATAATTCTGCCAATCTTTAGCATCAGTTTTCTTCATATTCATATTAATATACATTTCTTCAGGCATATTTTCTTTTGCTGAAAATACAGTTATATCAGAGTTCACTACTTCTTTTGATTGATTTAATAAAGCAATATGATTGGCTTCCCAAATACCAAAGATATCTTTTAGATAATTCGTATCAAAGCTCTTAGGTAAAGCATTATTTTCTTTCATACTATTGATTATAGCCTCAATACTTGAGTAATCCTCAATATAGCTTAAATCCACATTAGAATCTGTCGTTTTAGCGGACATAAAGCTTAATGCCAAAGGAAATATTTTTAAATAAGAATCTCCAGAAGGCTGCTTCTTAGGATATGCTTCTGGCACTAAGCTATCTATCATGTAAATTCTTTTAACTTCAAAACCATCTTTTTCCAATATTCTAGCCATTTCAATTGCTACATTCCCTCCAAATGAGTATCCTCCTAAAAGATATTTTCCTGTAGGTTGTATGCTTCTTATTTGTTGGATATATATTTTAGAGAGTTCTGTAATATTTAGCCTGCTGTCAATAGTTTGAGGGAAAGAAATAGCATAAATATTTAAAAAATCTAAGTCAATATGTTTAAATAATTCTTTAAAGCAGAAAATACTGCCCCCTGCAGGATGTATTAAAAATAAATTTTTCGATCCTTTTTGCCCTTTATTTAAGCAATATACATTTGATAAATCAATATTAGATTGATCAGAGTATTGGAAATCATTTAAAATATGAGCTGCTAATTCCCTTGGAGTTGGGTAATCAAGAAGAGTATCTGTACCCAATTTAACATCAAATTTTTTATTGATTCTATCAATTAAACCTACAGCAATTAGTGAGTCTCCATTTAATTCAAAGAAATCACTTGTCTCTAGAATCTCTTCTCCAAGTTCGTCTTCCCAAATACTACAAATGTCAGAAATAATATCCGACTCAGTCAAGCCTCTATTTTTCGGTTTCGTAGCACTAGTGCTATTTGTCTTTTTCAACAAAGATCCATCCGGAATTAAGGAATAATTTTGCTCATTAAACGAGTATGTTGGCAGTGAAATAAATCTTCCTTCTTGCACAGTGCTAGGACTTTTATCGGTAGTTTCACCATTAAATAATTTCTCAATTAACTCTGGGATGCTAGCTGCTTCAAAATTATACTTATTTTCAAAATGTTTTCGACCTTCATTTAAGGTTCGTACAACATCAATTAAGTTAAGTTCAGAGTGCTTTTCTAGAAATGAGGCCAATTTATTCCTATAGTTATCCAGACTATTTTTACTTTTAGCAGATATCTGAATGACATACTCTTTGAATTCTGCTTTTTTATCATTTTCAGCAGATAAATCACTTTCTAAAATGACATGTACATTTGTACCCCCTATACCAAATGAGGAGACACCTACATAGTTTTTCTTATCTTTTGGAAGCTCAGTGTTGTTTTGCGGGTCTACAAATAAATGAGAACTTTCTAAATTAGCTTGAGGATTTTCTGAGGTAAATCCAATACTTTTTGGAACAATACTATTTTTTAGTATTAGAGCTCCTTTAATCAATCCTGCAATTCCCGATGCCGTATCTAGATGACCAATATTAGATTTTACCGAACCTATTTTATGAGGCTTTTGGAAATGATAGGCTTGCGACAACGCTCTAACTTCAATTGGATCTCCAATTTTGGTTCCTGTTCCGTGAGCCTCTATATAATCAATACACTCAGGATCAACTTTAGAAGAAGCAATAGCATCTTTGATAGCTGCACGCTCTCCACGAATGGATGGAGCCGTGTACCCAACTTTACTATTGCCATCATTGCTAATTCCAATACCAGAAATCACTGCATAAATATTATCATTATCCAATAATGCACGGTCATAAGGTTTTATAACAACTACTCCGCATCCATCTCCCTTAATCATACCATCAGCATCTTTGTCAAAAGCCCTGAGTTGCCCGCTTCTAGAAAAAGTGGTTCCTTCTTTATAACTATAGCCGCTAGCTAATGGAAAAGTGATACTAATACCTCCTACCAAGGCTAAATCACAAGTATCTGAATCCATATTGCGACAGGCTTCATTTAGTGCAACAAGGGCTGAAGAACAGCCACTTTGCACAGACATAGACGGTCCTGTTAAATTTAACTTATAGGATACACGAGTAGCATTAAAGTCTGTTTCATTCCCAATATAAGTAGAGTAGTCAAATCTGATATTTAAACCTTTACTCCTAAAGATATTAGATATTAGATAAGAGCTTTGTGCAGATGAAGCAAATACACCAATTCTGTCTTTACTATTTACTTGCGAAGCATCTTCTAAAGCCTCATAACAGCATTTTAAAAAAATACGTTGTTGAGGATCTGTTAATCTTGCTTCGGCAGCGGTCATTTTAAAGAGATCAATATCAAAATCATAAACATTATCTATTGTTGAAGTCACTGGAATAAAATGTTCATCTTGAGAATAGGGACTTTCTTCTACTTCTTTATTACTTAATTTTCGAAATGACGACTTACCGTTTAACAAATTATCAAAAAATTGAGTCGGAGTATTAGCATCTGGGAAACGTCCTGCCATTCCAATAATTGCATATTTTTTCATTGTTTATTTCTCCTTTAGTATATTCTCAATAAATTTTGATACTTCACTTGGAGTGACATAATCAAACAAATCAATCATGGTCATATCATTCTCTGAAAGTTCAAACTCTTTTAACATCCTATAATATATTTCTGTAATTAAAACTGATGTCCCTCCAACTTCAAAAAAGTTATCATCTCCATTTATTTTAGTTCCTAACACATCACTCCAAATATTTTTGACACTTGCTAAAACAGTTGTTTCCTCGTCAGCAACAAGGGAAACTGATTTTTGCTGCTCTGGTGTTTTCTTTACATTTACTTGAGGTAATTTTGAACTATCTATCTTCCCGCTGGTATTAAGTGGAAATTCTTCAACCTCTATAAAAAATGATGGGATCATATAATCTGGTAATTTTGTTTTAATTTCTTTTCGTATGAGATCTGCCTCTATCTTTCCATATGAGGACAGTCTATAATAGCCAACTAATCTTCTATCTCCAGTAGCAAAATCTTGAGCCATGACATAAGATTCTTCACAACTTTGACAACTATTAATGGCACTTTCAATCTCGCCTAATTCTATTCTATGTCCACTGACTTGTACCTGTTTATCAATTCTGCTAATATATTGTAACTCCCCATTTAATAATACTTTAACTAAATCACCTGTTTTAAATGAATTTGTCTTTTTATCAAATACTTCTTTTGTTTTTACTTCATTCTTATAATAGCCTTTTGATACAGCTGGACCAGAAATAATTAGTTCTCCTTCAAATCCTGGTAACACCATCTTATTATTTTTATTTTTAACATAAACTAAAGTATTATCAATGGATTTCCCAATATTATTTCTTTTTTTATTATCCACATCATATTGCGAAATTTGATGGGCTGTCGAAATAATCGTTGTTTCTGTTAAACCATAAAGATTAAATACTTTTGGATGCTTATAGCCGTACTTATCAAACCATAAAGATAAATCTGCAAATTTAACATCTTCCCCACCAATGAAGATATATTCTAAAGATTCAATGAAATTATCTAGAGATGTATCAACCTTTTGTAAAGATAAAAAGGCTGATGGAGTTTGTGTTAGAATATTAATATCATTCTCAATTAAAAAGTTACGAAAACGATCAGGAAATTTTCTGATATTTGTAGGAACAATATTTAATGTTCCTCCTGAAGTGACAGGTGCAATAATTTCAAAAATAGAGTAATCAAACCCATATGAATGGAATAGAATCCAGTTTTTCCCAAAAGGATTCTTTAATTTCTTTTTGCAGTCACTCATTAAAGTAAATAAGGAACTATGTTTGACTTCAACACCCTTGGGTACTCCCGTTGAACCAGATGTAAAAATAATATAAGCAACCTCATTATTTTTAATAGAGGCTTCTGTTATATTAGTGTAATGTTCAATATCTTCTAATAAATCGTCTATATTTAAGTTTGCTTGCCTATTAAAAATAGGACTGTTATAATCTGTTAAGATCAAAAAATTATCTAATTGCTCTAATATGACAGTTTTCCGCTGTTCAGGCATATTCTTATCTAATGGCACATAAATTTTCCCAGATTTAAATATTCCTAAAATAATGGCAATTAAGCGAGAATCTGATTCCATTGATACTACGATTTTTTCTAAATTAATCGTCCTCAGTTTGTTTGCTATTTTGGTAGATAAAACGTCAAGTTCTTTATAAGTGAGTTCAGTTTCTTTATATCTAACAGCAAGAGAGTCAGGATGTAAAGTGCATTCATCATGAAATAGTTCAAGTACAGACCGATTAATATCTTCTGGTAAGATAGCTTCTATTTTATCATTCTCTAATGCAATCAATTCATTTTTCAGATCTTTTCCCATCGCAAAATCATTTTGAATACTTTTAGTTAGAGAGTCCATACTTAAAAGAATATCTTTAAAATATCGACCAATAAAGTAAGGACTATACTGGCCACTGGTTTGAATATGAACAATAACTTTATCATTACTATTTTCAAATTCCATTGCTAAAGGAAACATTGAGCTTGTCTGTTCAACTATAATATTTTCACAAGCTATATGATTAAAATCAAAATTAACTTCATATTTATAGAGAGTCACTGAATTATTCATAAATTTATAGTTTTCTCTACTATCAACCAACTCTTTTAAATGAGATTGAAGATCAAAAGACTGAAATCTTAAAAGATTATGCAAATTAAAGCTAACATCTTGCAATAAGTCATGAAGCTGTTCCGATTCTCCGACATTAATAATCAATGGAAGATTATTAACAAAGCAACCATGAGAATGCCTTTCTTCAGGATGTCTATTAGCAAGCGGAATACCAATTGTTACAATTTGTTGTGATGTTATACTAGAAAGTAAGATAGTATAGGCAGTAAGTAATACCTCAAATTCTGTTTTCTTAGACAAATTCATTAGCTTTGTAACAACATTTCGGGAAACAGTTATATCAATGTTTCTTCTATTAGATGTATGTTCGATTGTCAAAGAAGGCTGTTCTAATGAACTTATTAACGGTAACCTTGAACTAAAGTAATCCTTAGCTCGTTGTTCCCGTTTTTCACTTATTTTATTAACAGAAAGTGGTTTCTTTTCCTCAATTAAGGTAGTTACCTTATTATTGTATCTATCACTAATTTCATTTATTATTTCATAGGCACTATAAATATCACAAATCAAATGACTCACATTAATAAAAAGAAAATATTCTTCAGAAAAATCACGAGTATTAATAAAAATAATAGCTTGCTGTAATGGCCAAACGTTATTGTTGAATGGAATATTAGCATATATTTTTGCTTGTTCCATAACAGCACTTTCAAATTCTTCATCAGTAAGATAAGTCATTTCGATTATTTTGGGTCTAAATTTTGTATTACTATCATATACTAATTCACCATCTTTCAAAAAAGAATGGTAGACAGCATGATTATTGAATGTATTCATCAGCGAAGCATATAATTTATTAACTTTTACTTGACCTGTAAGTTTCCAAAGATAAGGTAAATTGTAAGAAGCATTATCAGGCTGTAGTTGCTGATTCAAAATAATTGATTGTTGTAAACTAGATAGTTCTTTATTCATTCTTATTTATCCTTCTTTCAATTTAAATTTATATCCGTATTTCCAACTAGTATTTCCGGAACGTGATTGTTTTCTAACAACTGACATAACTTCACGGCCAATCAGACTATGAATACTTTCAATCTCTGAACATTCTATTATTTCTCCTAATACATCCACTCCTTCTGCTAATTCTATTACTGATAAATATCTGGGACTAATCTCTCTATAACCGATAACAGCAACTTGCGAAATTGAATTTATTTCAATATTTTTTATCTTCCCCATACCAGAAAATTTGTAGGTCTTTAAAGATCTACAAAAGCAATAAGGGCAGACAAATCTTCTTGGATAAAATAATTCGTCACAGTGAGGACATTTACTTCCTTCTAACCGAGTTAAGCCTCCTTGCTCTCTCCAGTCTTTAAGAGATGATTCAATAGTAGGATTTGATATTTGTTCATTAGAAAACATTTAATACTCCTCATTTTTTAAAACAATAGCCGCAGCTGTCGCATATGCTCCGCCTATCACAGTTGATAAACCATATTGCCGCTTCTTTATTTGCATACCAGAAGCTCTTCCTTGAAGCTGTTTTACAATTTCAATAATTTGATATAAACTAGCTCCTCCTCCCGCATGACCTCGAGCAATATTACCACCATCTGTATTTATTGCCACTGAACTATCAATAGTTCCTCCCCCATTACAAATATATTCTATTGCTTCTCCTTTCGGGCAAATACCTGCGGCTTCCATAGAAATAAAACTATTGAGACCTTGATCATATAATTCTAGAATATTTAGATCTTTTGCACTTATTTTCGCTTCTGAATACGCTTGATTTATGGATAACTCCAAAGGTATCCCATTAAACATTCCTACTTCATCATTTGAATCCTTATTTTTATGATGAAGTAACTTTTCCTTATATCTATGAGGAATATAATGCGAGGTGTTAGTATACCCTCGACCTGCTATAATCACTTTCTCTTGACTACTATTTTTATTATTAGCTTCCATAGCGGATAATATAACAGCACTGGCTCCTTCTCCAGCACTCATAGCATTCCCAAAAAAAGGTTGGTTTTCAAGTTCTTTTGAAGTTGGAAGCTCTTTTCCAAAATTTGAAGAAACTTTGTTGACTGCACCATACTTCTTCATTAATGTTGAAAACTTTAGCAAAGCTTCCTTTAGTTTTATCGGCTGGATTCCATATTTACTTATGTATTCCTGCTGCAATAAAAAAGCATCAATATGTGAAAAGCCTAAGTTATAATCATACAAACTATCTGTTGACATTAACATATAGTTTTCAAAAGGAAGGATATCCGTCATCTTATCAAAACCTGCTACTAAAACATGCCTATAGCGTCCGCTTTCAATCATTTCACATCCTTGTAAAAGAGCCATATGAGAACTTGCACAATTTCCAATATTAATGTAACCTTCCAGAGGCGCTAAACCTAAAGCATCCACTAATGTAGGGACAATCCCCCCATGTCCAATTTCTCCCTCTCCAGCATAAGAAAAACTAGCGCCATCAATTAAATGAGGAGAAAGAAAAGCATCTTCTAATGCTTTATAAGCAGCTTCTACTAATAGTTCTTTAAAGGATTTATTAATATGCGGTAAGCCAGGAGCATTGGTACAACCTACTCCACTCACTTGAATTTTTATCCCCATACTTATTCTCCTTACTAAATAAATGTCCCTAGAGATATCTCAGGCTGACTGTATTTAAATTCATGCTTCATAGCCTCAGAGTAATTGATATCTTTATAATTTTTTAACTTATCTATTATTTTATTTTTGAATGTTATTTCCTCAGTTACTCTAAAAATAACTGTAGTAGAACCTGAACTATGTCCATATCCACACATTAAAATAATATCTCCTACTTCAGCATTTTCAAGAGCTGCTAACATAGAAATAATAGGAGAAGCAGAACCGATATAACCTAGATTTTTGAAAATATCTTGATTTATCACATTATCAAAATGGAAAAAATGAGAAAATTCTTTATAAGTCTGCTCCGTGCCATCTTGAAAAACAAAATATTTGATATCTTCAGCTTTTAAAGAAGCATTTTCTAAAGCATTATTTATAGATTCCAAACTTCTTTTAATTCTTCCTTCCTTTACAACAGAATAATTCAAATTAGCAAGGACTCGCAAATATCTATTATCCTCTGTTCTTCCTTGCTCAGGAAAAGAAGCATTTGAATTTCCTATACCAATAATTTCAGCTAATATATCTTCACCTTTACCTAATATAATACTAGCTGCTCCTGAGCCAATGTACGGCTCTCTTAGTTCACTTGGAAATATATTTTTACTTAATGTATCAGCACTAAATATTAAACTTGTATTACTTAAACCAGAACTTACTAAAGAATACCCTAAAACTAAAGAGGCAGCCCCTGAGTTCTCAGAGGCTCTAATATCACATCCAAAATAGTCATTTTTATTAAATAAAAATGACATCAGTTGATTAGCATTACTTTTAAAAATATCTGGTGTAGTACAACTACCAAGTAATATACTATCAATTTTTGCAACATCTTCCTTAAAATGTAAAACCGCTTCTTGACCAGCTTCCATAGCTAGCGTCAGCGTGTCCTCATCAGAAGATACTACTGTTCGTCGCTTTACGCCTATTTTATTTTTTATATAATCAACATTATTGTTGTTCCAAACCTTTATTGTTTCTTCCACTGGAAGACGAAAATATGGAATTGATATTCCATAAGATTTTATACCAATTTGTTTATTGCCCATGTCCCCTCCAAAATAAATGAATTATTATTAAAAAGTTTCTTTAATAATACAATTAGACTACCAAGTTTTCATAAAAAATACTATAACAAATGTTAATAATCTGTTTAAATAATGGTCCAAATGATTAAGTAAGCTAATTAATAATGATTGAAACGATGTAAAAAATGCTACCATTTTCTCTTTTACAGATATTAGAGGGTCCTATTTTGACATGCAAAAAGAGGCCAAGGATAGAAGTCCTGCCTCTTTTCAAATATATTAGACACAGCAGTTGGTTGAATAACCTTATCCCTTGCTGTACAAGTGATAGCGGCTATCCTAACCAAACTGTGCGGAAGTGGAACAGAAATCAAATTCTTCGAATTATTGACTTTTCTGTCCCACTTCTCTTTTATTAGTTGGTTTGATCAGTTATTTAAAGCTGCTGCCATTGTAGCGGCAACTTCATTTTCAAAATCATTGGCTGCTTTTTCGATACCTTCTCCAACTTCAAAGCGGACAAAAGCAATAGCTTTAACACCTTGGTCCTCAAGATATTCTTCAACTGTTTTGCTATCATCCATAACATAAAGCTGTGCCAAAAGAGTATATTCTTGATCGACTTTAGTGTTATCAAGTAAGAAGCGAGCCATTTTTCCTGGAATAATTTTATCCCAGATTTTTTCTGGTTTGCCTTCTGCTTTCAGCTCTTCCTTAATGTCTTCTTCAGCCTGAGCTATCACTTCATCTGTAAGCTGACTCTTTGAACCATATTTTAAGAACGGCAGAGCAGGCTTGTTAACCATTGCACGGCTTTCATTGTCTTGTTCAATTTTATGATTCATTTGAGCCAACTCATCGTGAATAAATTCTGAGTCAAGCTCAGCATATGAAAGTACTTTAGGGCTCATAGCTGCAATATGCATTGATAATTGTTTAGCAAGAGCTTCATCTCCGCCCTCAATCACTGAGATAACGCCAATACGGCCACCATTATGCTGATAGGCACCAAAATGCTGACTGTCTGTTTTTTCAATAATCGCAAAACGGCGGAATGAAATTTTTTCACCGATTGTTGCTGTAGCGCTAACATAAGCTTCTGCTAGTGTTTCACCACTGGCTACTTTCAAAGCAAGGGCTTCATCATTAGTAGCTGGTTTACCTTCAGCGATAACTTTAGCTGTTTCATGAACCAAATCTACAAATTGAGCATTTTTAGCAACAAAGTCTGTTTCTGCATTGACTTCTACAATAGCTGCCACATTGCCATTAACATAAAGTCCAGTCAAACCTTCTGCTGCAACACGGTCAGCTTTCTTAGCTGCCTTAGCCATACCCTTTTCACGAAGAAGCTCAACCGCTTTTTCCATATCGCCTTCAACTTCAACTAATGCTTTTTTAGCATCCATAACGCCAGCACCAGTTTTTTCGCGCAATTCTTTAACAAGAGCTGCAGTAATATTTGCCATGATAAATTCCTCCAATATTAGATGATAAGGAGCCTAACAACACTAGCATTCTAAAAAGCCGCTTTAATACTTGAACCTCTATAGCCGCTTCTCTTTTCCCACAGTGTTTAGGCTGATTCCTTTATTGACATAAAAAGGACAAGGGCCTCGCCCTGCCCCTTTCTTAAGTTTTGTGTCATATGATTAGGCTGAACAGCTCATCAAACCAGCTTAAAACAGCCTTTAAAGACTTAATCTTCGTTTGAACCTTCTACAACTTCAACAATTTCTTCAATTGAGTCTGCTTCAGCTTCCTCTGCTGCCAATTCTGCCTCGACAGCTTCAACACTGTCTTCACCTTGACGGCCTTCAATAACGGCATCAGCTAATTTGCTGGTAATCAGTTTAACAGCACGGATAGCATCATCATTTGCTGGAATAATAACATCAATGTCGTCTGGATCAGCATTGGTATCGACCATAGCAACAATTGGAATTCCTAGCTTTTTAGCTTCTTTGACTGCAATTTGTTCTTTATGCGGATCTACGATATAGATAACATCTGGGATGTGCGGCATATCTTCGATACCGCCCAAAAATTTTTCAAGGCGAGCACGTTGCTTATTAAGTAGAGCAACTTCTTTTTTAGGAAGGACTTCAAAAGTTCCGTCAGCTTCCATTTGTTTGATTTCTTTCAAGCGAGCAATGCGCTTTTGGATCGTATCCCAATTGGTCAGCGTTCCCCCCAACCAACGGTGGTTGATATAATATTGACCTGCACGTTCTGCTTCTTCTTTAATCGCTTCAGAAGCTTGTTTTTTCGTACCAACAAACAAAATAACAGCATCATTTGCTGCTGCATCACGCACAAAATCGTAAGCTTGATCAGCTAATTTTACAGTTTGTTGAAGGTCAATAACGTGAATTCCGTTACGTTCTGTAAAGATGTACTTAGCCATCTTAGGGTTCCAGCGACGTGTTTGGTGACCAAAGTGAACACCAGCCTCCAGAAGTTGTTTCATTGAAATAACTGCCATGAGTATTTCTCCTTTATGTTTTTTTTATCCTCTCTCAGACTTCAGCTTGCAATCTAACCTACAAGGCAACCAGACCACAATTCATCTCAGATGAGTATTTGTTGCTCAAGCAACCTATTTAGTATACTAAAAACTTGCAGATTTTGCAAGATCCATAAGTTATAGTGATTCCTAAAGTAAGTCACTTTCAAGAATCCTCTTGACCTGACTGTCTTTTTAAGGTAAAATAATGGAAGTTACGGCGGTATAGCCAAGTGGTAAGGCACGGCTCTGCAAAAGCTTGATCGTCGGTTCAAATCCGTCTACCGCCTTTTAATGACTATCTCCCAGATAAAACTGGGAGATTTTTTGTAACTTTTAGTTTATCTTGAAAGGAAATTTGATGAAAAAATTAACATATGGGGATCATATTAGAGTTCTTAGTCCGTCTAACTCTATTGAAAGCCTAGGCGGCTTCAAGATTAATCTGCCGGCCAAGCGAAATCTTGAAAAATTAGGCTTTTCAGTTTCATTTTCCAATCATTATATGGAAAATGATCTTTTGGGCTCCAGTTCTATCGCCAGTCGTGTTTCTGATATTCACGATGCTTTTAAAGATAATCTTGTCAATGCCATTTTACCTACCATTGGCGGTTTCAATGTTAATGAAATTTTACCCTACCTTGACTATGAATTAATCAAGAGCCACCCTAAAATTATCTGCGGCTATTCAGACACAACAGCCCTTTTAAACGCTATTTATGCCAAAACTGGAATGGAAACCTATATGGGACCTTCTTACTCCAGCTTTAAGATGAAAGAGGGGCAAGATTATCAAAGCAGAATGTGGTTAAATGCTATGACTAGGCGCTCTTATAATCTTGTCCCTAGTAAAGAGTGGACAGATGACCCTTGGTATGACTCCGCACAGCAGCGGCATTTTAAACCAACAGAATGGAAAATTTATAACATGGGCTCTGCACAGGGAACTGCTATTGGAGGCAACTTATCATCTTTTCATCTTTTAGCTGGCACAGAATTTGCACCTAAGCCAGATAAGTATATCCTTTTTTTAGAAGGGGCTGAAGAAGAAGATTACAGAACTTTTTCACGCTGTCTAAGTGCTCTTTTGCAAATCTATCCAGAACCACAGGCTCTTGTTTTTGGGCGCTTTCCTGAAAAATGCGGAATAAGTGAAGAACTTTTTCATTTTATTTTAAATAAATATCCACATCTGCAGCAAATTCCAGTCATGTACGATCTTGATTTTGCTCACACGCAGCCTCTATTTACCTTTACAATCGGCGCAGAAGTCACGATTGACACCATTTCTAGATCCATTCAATTTAAAACAAAATGAGCTCAGACTAGAAACTTATTTTTGCCTAATCAGCCCTTTAGCTAACGAAAAACGCTTGAAGTAAACAATTTCAAGCGTTTTTATTAATTCTTTAAAAGCTGCAACTACCAAATAATAATGCGATCTGCTTCATCCCGCCACATGTTATCCCCTTCTTTGACATCAAAGGCTGTGAAAAAGTCATCAAAATTAGCTACTTGGACGTTAGTCCGTAATTTTCCCGGTGCGTGAACATCAACAGCTGCTAACATCTGCATGTACTCAGGGCGGGCTTTCATTCGCCAAATTCTAGCAAAGTTGGTGAAATAATCACGTGCTGAAAAATCAGCCTCTTTCTTAGCCGCTGCCAAGGCACAAGCCAGACCACCTAAATCTGCGACATTTTCAGAAACGGTCAGCTGACCATTAACCTTAGCACCATAGGAATCCAAACCATCAAATTGTGCAACAACTTTATCCGTTCGTTCTTTAAAGGCCTTATAATCCTCATCGCTCCACCAGTTATTAAGGCTCCCATTTTCATCGAAAGAAGCCCCATTAGTATCAAAAGCATGAGAGATTTCATGGGCAATAACAGCACCAATACCACCGTAATTAGCAGATGAGCTTTGATCTAATGAGTAAAACGGAGCCTGTAAAATAGCAGCCGGAAAGACAATCTGATTTTGCTGCGGATCGTAATAAGCATTGACCATATGAGCCGGCATATGCCATTCCTTGCGATCAACAGGCTTATTCCATTTACTCCAGGCATAAGCTATTGAAATTTCACTGAGCTTCTGAGCATTTTCCACCAGACTAAGATTTTCATCAATAATCTTTTGGCGGTAGGTTTTTGGCAGCTGCTCTGGATAGCCAATATGAGGAGTAATGACATTCAGTTTAGTAATGGCTTTGGCGCGTGTTTCTGAATCCAACCAAGCCGTCTTATTTAAACGCCCTTTATAAACCTCAATCATAGTAGCCACTTTAGCTTCCACATCTCGCTTAGCTTCAGGAGAGAACCGCTCACCAGCATACCAAAGACCTAAGGCTTGATTATAAGGACCCTGAGCTAGATAAAAAGCAGCTTTTTTCTTATCCATAGGCTTAGGTGTTCCAGAAAGGGCACGGTTGTAACTTCCTGAAAGAATCCGAATCTCATCTGTTAAGTAAGCAGTCCAGCTGTTAACAGCAGAAAGCAACAAGCTAGCCTTAAGGTATTCCCAGTTTTTTTCTGAATAAAAGTCTTTGGCATACTTCGTCCAAAAGCGCTCTTCAGGAACGATAACCTTATCAGGCTTTTGGCCCAAAATTTGTGTAAAAATCGCATCCAAAGGCAGCTCGGGCGCTAATGTCGTAAAATCAGACCAATCATAAGGATGATAAAGCTTCACATATTCTGAAGATTCTTCGCTAGAGAGGACATACTGAGCTAGTTTTGCATCTAAAGCGATCACTTTATCTAGAAGATCCTTAATTTCTTCTTTTTTAAAGCCAAATTTAGGTAAAAGCTCCTCATGCATAGCACGCCACTTAGCAAGCAGCTCCTTACCCTTTTCATTATCTTCAGCATAATAAGTGGTATCTGGCAAGATAAGACTTGGTGCCTCTGCCCAAAGAACATTCATTTGAGCGTTCATGAAATCCGGAGCCACACCAAATGGCAGCAGATTAGGCTTGCCAGCCATTTCATAGTCAGCTATTTTTGAAGTAAAATCTGCAAAAGAAGTGAGGTGCTTATATTCTTCTATGAGAGGAAGTACTGGCTTTACTCCAACTTCTTCGCGCTTATCATAATCTGCCACCTGACGATGAAATTTCACAAAGTTTTGCAAAATACTGTTATCAGGAATATCGTTCCCAGCCAGCCACTTGTCTGTAGTTGCAAGCATCAAATCCTCAATCTCGTCAGCCAAATCAGAAAAGCCTCCTGTCCGCGGTTTATCTTCAGGAATGACAGCTGTCTCTTCCCACTCGCCATTGACCGCCTTATAAAAATCATCTTGTAAACGTACCATAACATTCTCCATTTCTATATGCCTTCTATTGTAGCAAAAAAGTTTAATTAAAACAGTATTAGACTTTAAGATAAAGAGAACACCTGCAAAAAATCATACAGATATTCTAGATTGTTCATTTAGTACTTTGCCCAAACTATTTTTAATCCCATTTCTATAGGTCTAAAAATTTTATAATACTTTATCACTCACCAATTAATTTTAATTTTTCTAAGGACAGCACAACAAATCCTTCCTAAAATCTATGATAGTTGCTCTCCTTAACGAAAACGAAAAAGTGATTAGATGCAACTAACTATAGCATTTCTTTACCCTATCATAAAATATTAGCATTTCCAGAAATTTGCCAATATGAAAATTTTTAGTTATTTATTTGCAGATTTGCGAATAATAAAATTTAGGGTTTTTATCTGCTATAATGAATAGTAAGAGAACTTATGATAAGACACACTATTTCATTTGTTCTCTGACTGCTGATTTTCTTTGTACTGTTTTTATTGTAAGAGAAAATTGGTTATTCTTTTTTTCATACTGCTTCAAAAAAGCCATTAGGTCACTGTTCTAATGGCTTTTTTGTCTAATGATCTTGATAGCTTGCAGCACATTTAAGTAGCTTAATTTTTCATTAGTGTAATACAAAAACAAAAATCTTTTTCATCTTAATTCAGACAAATAATACAGCTGAAACCAGTAAATAAATGGAGAAAACAGCTGTATAATCCAGCATACTATAACCCAATAAATGAACACCATATAATACCATGACTAGAACAATCAGATTAAATAAAAGAGAGGTCACAAATACCAAAAGAGTAGGAAGAAAACTTTCAGCCATATGAATCAGAATCATATTTTTTCGGGAAACTCCCAAGGTACGCAATTGTTGAATATCTCTTTTATCTTGATTTGAAGCTAAAATAGTAAGAGAGACGGCATTTGCTAAAATCACTATAATTGGTGCTGCTAAAAAGGACAAAATGGATACTTTCATTTCTGTAGCACTATCTTCTTGAAACCTTACTGAGATATTTTGAAAGAGAAGCAAAAAGCCAGAAATTAAAGTAAGCCCCATTGTCATTGAAGCCTGTAAAGTCTTTAAATAAGCAGTTTTTTGTAAAATATCCCATTTAGCAAGGAGCAAAGCATAATATGATTTTGAATATAATCTGGATCCTAACCGCAGCAAGAAGATTTGAAGACGGGGAGCTAGTATCCTGATTAGTATACAAAATAACACTAAACTACTTTAAACCGTACTTTGAGTATTTATTTTTTATTTTTCTTTTTAGTATCTTTGTCTTTCTTTTTATGGAATGAATCATCAACTGCAAATATTCCGCCAAAAATGGCAAGAAAAATAAGAAGCCAAAATGTAAAAGACATATTATATTTACCTCCTCGAAATTGCTAACGAATACTTATAATAGCATAATTCTCTTATGCCAATTGTCAACTTTGTATTGATAACATCATTTTACCATCAGATTCCATGATTATTATAATTTGCATATTTGCAAATAGAGAGTTTCCACTTATTTATTTGCTATAATAGAAATAGTAAAAGAGAAATATTTATGCGAAAAAGATTAGTTACACTTGGGATTCTACTCCTCTGGCTATTACTATCACTTATTTAATCAAAAAAACCTTTCATGCAATAACTCCAAAAAAGGCCATTAAGATTTTTCTTAGTGGTCTTTTGACTTACTCTTATCATTTTTACAAATCAATTAATATCATCAAGATTATGTACCTTTTTTGTCATTATTTTTCTTATTTTTTCTGTAAGTTGTTGCCGAAAACGATCCACTTATAACTAAAATAAGAACAATAAACCAAAATGTATTAGGCATATTGCCTCCTCTAAAAACTTCCATAAAAATATCAGTAACATTATAAATGTTTCTAGTGCTATTTGTTCTAAATTTACTCTAAAAAACATAGCCATTGTTGGATTGCCCAATTCTTCAGTCATTTCAATATAATGGTACAACCTAGCCTTATTAGACAGCTCCCCCTGCAAGTAAGAAAGAAGCAATTTACAAAAATTTATAGTAGAGCAGGCAATAAAAGAAGTGGTAGACAAAAAATTGATAAAATAATACGTTGAGCCATATAGAATAACCTCCTACTATTATTATAACTGTAAAAATATTAAAAATTCATTATTCGCAAATCTGAAATTTATTTTTTATTTATTTTCAGATTTGCGAATTTATAATAATCATCGAAATTAATAATTATTGAAAATTATATTTCATTATCTCTATGATATCTATATTAAGTACATTTTACTTCGGATGCCATGGAAATTTTTGTTAATTCTTTACTCATATAAATAAAATATTGCTTTGCATAATGTTGATTAAGTGCTAAAATTATCACAGAGTTCATGCCAGACAGGTCTCCAGTAACCCCCTGTGCTTTCCATGCCGACGGCTTCTATATGAAACTGACTGAGAAAATCATGACAGGTTTTTTAATCCTTTTGTCGTTGTATCAAACTGAGCCATCTCACGTTTTGGACGAGTAGAAGTAAGCGGCCCATGCAGAACACAGACAACAACAGTAGCTTAGTGGCCATCAATGCCCGCACAAGATTGATAGAGAACGTCCATTGTGATTCCCTCCATTTATAAAATTAGAGAGCTTGTCTACCGATAACATTGTTGGATTTTTATACTCATGCACAAGGCGATATTTTGGGGTGCTCGTCGATAGAGGGGATTAGTTTGTCTCTCGAGATGATTACTCAAAAACGTATCAACCACAAAGCCCTCATCTAGATTACACTCCTAGATGAGGGCTTTGTCTCTTTCATGCTTCTGTGGGTGAGGGCGCAGCAATCATGGATGTCTGACCCAAACTCTTTTAAAATATTTAATTTAATGATTTGGCAGCAATTGCTTTAGATTTACCCTGAGGAACATAGCCATTGTTGGATTGCCCAACTTCTCAACCATATCAATATAACGCTCTAATTCAGATGTATCTTTTATTTCTCCCTGCAGATAAGCAATCATTTGCTTCAAAAAATTTAAAAATACTGTGGCGAACATATCTTGGTATGTCAACAATTTTTCCAAGTGATTTATAAAATAGGTTGCATGGTAAAGTTCTTTTCCCTCAATCAAAATCATAATTAAATTTAAAAGAGCAATTTGTGCATTTTTCTTATTAATCGGAATGGAAATATATAATTTATTACGCTCTATAAAGGATTTACCCAAAAAGATTAAGTCATTATTTGATAAAATAATCATGGTATTACCAAAAATATAAAGCTCATACTCAGTCCACTCTTCAATACTGTAAAGATAATTTGTGAGAAACTCTTTATCCTCATCTGATATCACATAGCTATTATCCAGAGTATGAATAGCCACACGAATAACTAACTGATTTAAACGATTATAAGTATCAAAACTTTCATAATGACCATAGGTATTGAGAACTTCTTTTAAGCCCTTGATATCTTGCTTAGACTGAAGGTCTACAAGTTTCTTCCCCAATTTAAAAAATGTCGGTTCTTCATAATTATTTAGGGCATGGCTAAATTCTGAAAAAGTCATGTGGATGCCTTCAATAGCTAAGAGCAGTTTATCCGCAGCTAACATACTTTGTCCATTTTCGAATTTTGATAATTGCGACAGTGACAGATTGTCTTTTGCTACATCTTTCAGTTTAAGTCCCCTAGCGATTCTCAGCTCTCGGTAGAGTTCCCCTAACTCTATAGAACGGTTTACTTTCATAAATTCTCCTTTTATAAAAACAGTCATTCCTAGATCAGTGTTTTGCCTTCTTTTTTTCATTCTATCAAAAAGCCTTATAAAATCCTAATTTTTCATACTGTGTAACCTTCTTTTAACCTAAAATAAAAAGAAGCGATAGGTATAGTACCTATTGCTTCTTTCTTAGTACTGCTATTTTGTCTTATACTTTTGCTAATATAGCTATTGTTTGATAAGGTTTTAAAAGAATCTTATCTATCAAGGCATCTTCCTCATAATTACTGATGAGAACAGTCCCTCTTTGATAAGCTGCTGGCAAGTCTAACTCAACTGTCTCAGCAAAGAAATTATTAAGAACGAGTAATTTTTGATCCTGCCATTTACGCTCAAAGGCATAGACCTTAGTGCTGTCTGACAAAGCTGCTTTGTAAGTTCCTTCAGCAATCAACGGCATTTCTTTTCGCAATTGGATCAGCTTTTGGTAAAAAGGAAATATTTTACCCTGCTTTTCACTAGCAACATTAATTTGCTGATAACTTCTGCCTACTTTCAGCCATGGCTTGGCTGTAGAAAAACCTGCGTTTGCTGTATTATCCCACTGCATTGGCGTACGGGAATTATCTCTTGATTTGGCCTGAATTATTTTAAAGGCCTCCTCAGGAGATTTTCCTTTATCTAACATCTCTTGATAGGCATTAAGGCTTTCCACATCAACATAGTCCGACATGGAAGTATAATCTGGGTCAATCATGCCAATTTCTTCTCCCATGTAAATATAAGGTGTCCCACGAGATAAATGGATAGAAGCTGCAAGCATCGTAGCGCCTTCATTGCGGAAGTTTTTGATATCAACAAAGCGATTAAGTGCTCGCGGCTGATCGTGATTATTCCAAAAAAGAGCAGACCAGCCATCACCTTGGCTCATTCCTTCTCCCCATGTGTGGAAAAGTGTCTTTAACTCTTCAAAATCAAAGGTCTTGCGTGTCCACTTTTGGCCATTGTCATAATCTACTTTGAGATGGTGAAAATTGAAAACCATATCCAGTTCATGGCTGTTAGGATTACTATACTGTACACAGTTAGGAATATCTGTAAAACTCATCTCTCCTACCGTCATGCTGTCTTGATCACGGCCAAACGTTTCCTTATTTAGCATTTTAAGATAGTCATGATTAATCGGTTTATCCGTATACTCTGGTTTACCATCAAAGTTAGGATTGTCTTTAAGCTCTTCATCTTTGCCAATCAGATTAATGACATCAAAGCGAAAGCCCTTAACCCCTTTATCACGCCAAAAATTAACAACTTTAAATAGTTCTTCGCGCACATGAGGGTTGCGCCAGTTTAGATCGGCCTGTGTTTTATCAAAAAGATGTAAATAGTACTTGCCTGTATCTCCAAAAGGTGCCCAAGCGCTGCCGCCAAATTTAGAAACCCAATCTGTCGGCTGATCTCTTAAAATAAAGAAATCTTGATAAAATTTATCTCCTGCTAGTGCTTTTTGGAACCATTCATGCTCTGTTGAACAGTGATTAAGCACCATATCCAGCATAAGCTCAATGCCGTATGCTTTCCCCGCATGGACAAGAGCTTCAAAATCGGCCATCGTCCCAAACAAAGGATTTACTGCTGTATAATCAGAAACATCATAGCCGTTATCACGCTGAGGACTTGGATAAAAAGGATTAAGCCAAATGACATCCACGCCTAAATCTTGTAAATAAGGCAGTTTTTCGATAATACCCTGAAGATCTCCAACACCATTGCCTGTCGTATCTTTATAAGATTTAGGATAAATCTGGTAAACCACTTTTGTCTTATCTAGTGTCATATACTACACTCCTTGCTGAATAATAAGTAAGAAAGAGAATGGGACAGTAAATCAACCATTCGAAGAATTTGATTTTTCTGTCCCATCTCCGCACAGTTGGTTAGGATAGCCGCTATCACTTGTACAGTAATATCCAACCAACCACTGCGTCTTGCAAGTAAAACGTTAAAAATACACGAGGCTTGGGACTTTTGTCTTAGCCTCTTACAATTTGTTTTTGCTTTTAAATTTTGCTGGCTTTTAAAAGAGCATCGCCGCGTTTGATCTCATGTGGGAGCTGCTCAGCGGTATCCACTTGATAATCTTCTTGATTGGTTACAATAACAGGGGTTTCAGTAATATAGCCAGCTTCTTTAATGACATCACGATCAAAGCTAATCAGCTTATCCCCTACTGCTACCTTGTCTCCTTGCTTAATGTGGGCTTCAAACCCTTTGCCTTCAAGATTGACTGTGTCCATCCCAATATGCATCAACAATTCTAATCCTTGATCAGTGATCAAACCAACAGCATGCTTTGTCGGAAAAAGGACAGAGACAACACCATCAACAGGAGCCGTCAGAAGTCCTTCACTTGGCTCAATAACGACACCTTGTCCCATAACACCTTGGGCAAAAACAGGATCTGTTGCTTCAGACAAAGCTTTTACCCGTCCAGTCAAAGGACTTTTAACCTCAGCCACTGTTCCTACTTGTACAGTAGCTTTTTCTTCAGCCACAGCAAGTGCTTCGTCCTGAGAATCAACCATCAGTTCATCTTCTGCCTTAGTCAGAAAACCAACCTTGCGGAAGAAGAAGGTCAAGGCTATCGGAACAGCAATAGCGATTAACATGATAAAGAAAAAGGGCAGCATATATTTCACTTTGATAGACAATATGCCTGGAAGGCCTCCAATACCTATAGCATTGGCTGTTACATTAAAGGTAACAGATAAAAAGCCGGCAATAGAAGAGCCAATCATTCCAGCTACCAAAGGATAAACATACTTGACGTTAACCCCAAAGAGAGCCGGTTCTGTTACACCTAAGTAAGCAGAGATCGTCGCTGGGAGTGAGACTTGAGCTTCTCTTTCTTTATGACGGTTCATCAGATAGTAGGCAAAGACAGCTGAACCTTGAGCAATATTGGACAGAGCAATCATCGGCCATAAGCCTGTTCCCCCTGTATCTGTTACCAGCTGGGTATCAATAGCATTGGTCATATGGTGGAGACCTGTAATAACAAATGGTGCATAGACGGCTCCAAAGATAGCACCAAAGAGCCATTTAACAGGACCCGTCAAACCTGCATAGACAATCGTTGAAATCCACTGTCCAATAGTCCAGCCAATCGGACCAAGTACTGTGTGTGCCAAAATCAAGGCTGGAATAAGAGATAGGAAAGGAACAAAAATCATGGAGACCACTTCAGGAATCCTTTTGCGCCAGAAAATTTCAAGATAGGAAAGAGAAAGTCCGGCAAGCAAAGCTGGGATGACCTGACCTTGATAGCCAATACGCCTAACTGTAAAGAAACCAAAATCCCAAACCCATTTTTTAGCAATTTCAGCTGCTGGAGTCGAAGCAACGTCATAAGCATTCAGCAGCTGCGGCGATACCAAACAAATCCCAAGAACAATCCCTAAAATTTGGCTGGTTCCCATTTTACGGCTGACAGACCAGACGATACCGACCGGTAAGAATTGGAAAATAGCTTCACCTGGCAGCCACAAAAAAGCACTGATCCCACTCCAAAATTGAGAATGCTGAGCTATCGTCTGACCGCCCCAAAAGCCCCACTGCACTTGATCAATAATATTACGGAAACCAAGAATAAGACCCCCAACGATGATAGCAGGAATAATCGGTGTAAATATTTCTGCTAATAAAGTCATCACGCGCTGTACAGGGTTCTGATTATTTTTAGCAGCAGATTTAGCTGCTTCTTTTGAAACGCCTTCAATACCTGAAACTGCTGTAAAATCATTGTAAAAAATAGGCACATCATTGCCGATAATAACTTGAAACTGACCTGCATTGGTAAAGGTTCCCTTAACAGCAGGAATCGCTTCAATTGTTTTAACATCTGCTTTTTTTTCGTCATTTAAAACAAAACGCATACGTGTTGCACAATGCGTAACCGCAGAGACATTTTCCTTTCCGCCAATAGCATCTAACAGTACTTTGGCGTCTTTTTCAAATTTTCCCATAAGCTCTTTCTAGGTCCCCCTAGACCTCCTTAAGATTTATTTACTTTAATTGTAAACGATTGCAAGCTTGTAAGCAAGTCCTTCATGGTAAAAAAATAAACTTTTTGTTAAACTAAAGTCAGTTGTATGCTTTTTATTAGACAAGGTAAAAAAATGAAAAAATATGAGCTTATTTATAAAGATCTAGAAAATAAAATCAATAAAGGCGACTATGCCATTGAAGAGTACTTACCAACCGAAGCTGAACTCGCCCAGACTTACCAAGTGAGCCGAGATACCGTCAGAAAAGCTCTCAAGCTTTTAAACAAGGCAGGTCTGATAAGAAAAATGCAAGGGATTGGCTCAAAGGTTATTAAGCATGAGCATATTAACTTTCCTGTCTCCGAATTAACCAGCTATAAGGAAGTCACGGAAAATTTAAAGATCGATTCACAGACCAATGTCATTGCTATCGATAAACTCATCGTTGATGCCAAAGTTAGTCAATTAACCGGTTTTCCCATCCAAAGTTTAGTCTGGCGCATAACTCGGCAGCGTATTGTTGAAGGACTTGCTTCAGTCCTTGATATTGATTACCTGCTAAAAGATTTTGTCCCAGAGATAAGCCGGGAGGTTGCAAAGACCTCAATTTATGCTTATTTAGAAAATCAGCTTCACCTTGAAATTGCCTATGCCCAAAAGGAAATTACCATTGATCAGATTACCGACAGGGACAAAATTTTACTTGATTTAGACTCTGAAAACCATGTTGTCTCTGTTAAATCCAAAGTTTATCTCAGTAATCAGCAGCAATTTCAATTTACAGAAAGCCGGCACAAACTCGAAAAATTCCGCTTTGTTGATTTTGCCAGACGGCAGCATGATTAAAGATATAATAGACTTACTATCGATAGACGACACCATCATAAACTATTTAAACAACAGCCTGCCTCCCCATACCATAAGAAGCAGGTTGTTTTTTGTTAGCTTATCAGCAACTGACTATTGAAAAGGCTGGTTATAATGATCAGTAAATCATATGAAGAGCTAAGAAAAACGAGCCTCTCTTTATTCGTTGTCCAAATAAAGAGAGGCTCGTTTTTTAATGACCTTGTATTTTAGAAAAGCGATTCTTTCTTGTATTATATGATCTTTTGCACACTTTTATTTTCGTTTGTGTCTTAAGCTTAAGAAACCTGCTAGTCCTATCAAGATAACACCTGCTCCGACAGCGGTTAAAAGGCTTGAGCGCTTTTTGTCTCCTGTCTGAGGCAGCTCATTTTCTTGTTTGGGATTTGATACAAGCGGTTTTGCAGAACTGTGATCTGCTTTTTCAAAAACTGGCTGAGGAATTGGTCTTTCTTCGCTTATCTTATTAACCTTTTCAGGATCCTTTTTTTCCTCTGTAGGATGTGGCCTTTCAGGCTGAACAGGGACTTCTGGTGTTTTCGGTGTTGGAAGAGAAGGATTAGCTGGGTCAGCCGGTTTTTCAGGATTTTGCGGCTGATCAGGTGTTTCTGGTGTTTTGGGCTCTTCTGGTTTGACTTTTTCGGCAATATAGATCATATCCCATAGTGTCAGTCTTGGAACTTGAATATGAAGGACAGGATTGCCGGCAGCATCCGTATCTACTTTCGCACTGACTTTCATCATGCTGGATTTTAACCAGTCATCTGGCGAAGTAATATAGACTTGGTTGGCCAAACGGTTCGCTTCTGCCAAAGAAACGCCGCTTAAGGGATAATCTACAACTAAATCAGTTTGTTCTTTAGGTGTTTTATTATTCTCGCTGCCTTCTTCATTTTTCCAATCCGGTGTAATTCCCATCAGATTAAGTAATTGAATCGTTCTGAAATCCGAACCTTTTTTAGCATAGGTCCATACTTGATTTCCTTCAACCCCTGTATCATTCAAAGAAACTTGCTGACCATTAGCATTAAAAGTTTTAACTGAAACAGTATCATTTTCGACCTTGTCTCTTAAAAGATTCTCATAAGCCGTAATAAACTGCTGATAGTCATAATTTTTACGATTCAGTTCATCAGAAACTTTAAGGCTTTGTGTCGGATAATAGGCTGTTTCTAAAACGCCGACATTTTGACCGTCGTTAGGATTGGCCAAAGCAGCCAAAGACATATGATAGCCGCCGGCTGCTGCAATGGCAGCGGTTGTTAAAAGAACAGCATCTTTTTGATAGTAGCCTGCAGCTAAACTATCACGTGCAGCTCCATTCAGTGGATTTCTTTGCTCATCAAATTTAGGCTCTTCCATGTAAGCACCAACAACTAAAGATTTTCCTGTTGCCTGACGAACTTGATCAATACGTGCTTTTAAGTCCCCGTAAGTATTTTGAGAACGGCCGCTTAAAGCAGATGAGCCAAAAGGCCATAGCTCATTATAGATAATATCTTGTTTACTAGAACTGAGTTTTTCAATATTTTCACCGTTAATATCGTTAAGTGTGAAATAATAATCTGGCAGTTTTTCTTTAATAGCATTCACAAAGCTGGCATAAGCATCTGAAAGCATGAAAGGATTTTCTTTATTATCCTTATTTTTATAATCAAGCACTCGGTTATCACCGATAGTATCGCCTTGCCAGCCATCAAAACCACCATTTTTCATAGCTTCTTTCATAGCATTGGCAATGTAATCCTGCCACTTAGTACTCAATGGATTGTAATAATGCTGCAAAGGTTTGCCATCAATGGAATAAGTCATGACATGTCCGCTTTGACCAAAATCACTGCTGTCATAATTATAAGCATATTCAGATTCTGGCAGGACAGCTTTTTCATCGGGATTCTGCGCCAAAATCATATTATAGAGCATGGCAACAGCTCCTGAATCATGAACACGATTGACTAAAGCTTTAACAGCATCTGTTTCTACCTTTGAATGGCTCCACCAGTTCCATTTTTGGTTAAATTGCGAAACATCTGGAAAGGGATCCGTCGCAGATTTATAGGCATCATAAAAGAAGTAAGAATTAATATTCATATGCTTCATTTGTTCCAAAGCTATCTGATAATCAGGTAAATCTTCTTTTAAAATGCTGTTATTATGCTTGCTAGAACCGCCAATCACACCATAACGCGGAAAAGTACGCCAGTCTGTCTCAACAGCAATAGCTTTATTGCTGCGGCCTAGTTCATTTTTGTTTTGATCTGTTACAAGGACCGTTACCAGATAGCCGCGATTATTGGCCAGAGAACCGGCTGGTATTGTCAGCTCACCATTTTTAGTCGTGTAACTTTCACCAGGCAGGAGGTATTTTGTATAATGATAACTATCTAATTTATTTTCAAGAGAATAGACATTGGCTGAGGCTGTGATATTTTGAGCTTGAGCTGTTGTATTTTGAAAAGTTAGGTTTAAATGAACAGCTTCCTGGGGCTGATAGACCGCCTTATCCATTGCTACTTGCTTGACAGCACTTGTACTGGTCTGGGCTGCGGCTGTTTGCTGAGCCTGTACTCCAAAGGAGGACGCAGGAGCTTTCTGGCTTTTAGCTACAGAGGCTTGATCCTCTTTGTTTTCCTGTTTTGAAGCAGGAGAAGTTTCTTCCTTAGGTTTAGCAGACGCAGAAACAGCCGCTTGGCTTTCTCCATTTGTATTCTGACTTGGATTTGCTGCAGACTCTGTATCATTTGCCACCGCCTGCTTATCATTATTTTGTTCCATATTAGGTTCGGCGGTTGTTTGAGAAGCTTGGGGTTCCTGAATCTGAGCCTCAGCCTGTGACTGATCAGAAGCAGGCTGGTTTAAATCACCCGCAGGACTTTCCTGACTGACATTGGCAGTATCTGGCTGAATATCATCAGCATAAACTGCAAGGCCATTGGTAAACAGCAGGATTGTTACGACAGATAATAGGAACATCCTTGCTATTGTTTGTTCATTCTTTTTCATCTTTTCAACTACTCCTAGTAAGTAAAAATTTGATACTAACCGATAAATCCGATTTTATCAAAAATGCAATGAAATTTCAATGTAAATTTCAAGAATCTTTTCAGAAATAGCTTCTTATAGAGCTGACTATTTTCAGACAGGTACTCTTAGCACTTAAAATTAAAAAAGAGTCAAGCGACTCTCAGATATTAAAATATAGCAGCTTAGACAAATTTTTCAGCCCGTTTAACATTTTACTCAGCCATTCTTCGTATCTAAAATGATGGTCACCGGCCCATCATTAAGCAGACTGACTTGCATATCTGCGCCAAAAAGACCTGTTTGGACAGGAAGAAACTGACCTAGTCTTTGATTAAACTGATCATACAAATAACGAGCCCTATCAGGTTTGGCAGCTCCTGTGAAAGCTGGACGGTTTCCTTTTTTAGTATTGGCAAAGAGAGTAAACTGTGAGACTGAAAGAATTTCTCCTTTAATATCTTGAATAGATAGGTTCATCTTACCTTCTTGATCAGAAAAAATCCGCATGTGAACAATTTTTCGGACAGCATAGTCCAGATCTTCTAAAAAGTCATCAGGAGCAATTCCTACAAGTAAGAGAAGGCCTTGCTGAATACTCGCCCTTTGCTCCCCATTAATGGACAGACTGGCTTTAGAAACACGCTGTATTACAATCTTCATAACATCACCCATTTGTTCTTTTGACGGAGTAAACGTCTGGAATAATCTTAATTTTATCAACAACCGCTGTCAAAACTGTCAAGTTAGGAATTCCAAAAGTAACATGAATATTTGCAAACTTCATATCTCGAGTTGGCTGTGCATTGACAGAAGAAATATTCTTGGTCTGATTGGACAAGATTTGCAAAACATCATTTAATAGACCTGGTCGGTTAAGGCCATAAATATCAATTTCTGCCAAGTATTCTTTCGTTGACGGGCTTTCTTCCCACTCAACATCAATCAAACGCTCCTCATACCCTTCTTGACTCTTGATATTATGGCAGTCTGCCCGATGAATAGCTACACCGCGCCCTTTGGTAATATAGCCCTCGATAGGATCACCAGGAACAGGATTGCAGCACTTGGCAATCCGCATAAGCAGTCCTGAAGAGCCTTGAACAATAACGCCGCCTTCACTTTTAACCTTCAGCACTTCCTTTTTGTTATCGTGCTTTACTTCGCCGCCCTTCATAAGCTCTTCTGCTTCGGCTTTTGCTTTGGCCCGTTCCTGTTCACGCCGCTCTTTTTCTGTCAATCGGTTGAAAACAGCCCCTGGTGAAATCTCACCAAAACCTATAGCAGCATACAAAGCTTCCTCATTGCGGTAATTAAGGCGGCCAAGGACAGCTTCAAGATGCTTTTTGTCCAAATATTTATTGGCTACAAACCCTTGCTCTTGAAAATAATTGACTAGGAGGTCATGTCCTTTTGTAATCGAGAGTTCTTTATCTTGATTCTTAAAAAACTGACGAATCTTATTGCGCGCCTTATTGGTCTTAACGATTTTAATCCAGTCGCGGCTAGGACCAAAAGGATTAGGATTAGTGATAATCTCAACAACATCACCAGTTTTTAGTTTAGCTGTTAAGGGAACCATACGGCCATTCACTTTAGCACCAGTTGCTTTCTCCCCAACCTGGGTATGAATAGCATAGGCAAAGTCAATTGGTCCAGATTCTCTAGGAAGTTCCTGAACAGCACCATTGGGTGTAAAAACATAAATCCGCTCTGAAAAAATATCCTCTTTAACGGAGTCCACAAAGTCAATAGCATCCCCATTAGAAGCATCTTGCAGTTCAATGAGCTCTTGAATCCAGTTCATGCCGAGTGCTGACTCTTTATTGTCAACCTTTCCCTTAATACCTTTTTTATAAGCCCAATGAGCTGCTACCCCATACTCAGCCACTTGATGCATTTCTTTGGTGCGAATCTGTACTTCAATCGGACCTTTAGGACCATAAACCGTCGTATGGATAGACTGATAGCCATTAGCTTTTGGATTGGCAATATAATCCTTAAAACGCCCAGGCATAGGCCGCCAAAGTTCATGAATGTAGCCCAGCATAGCATAAACATCGCTTGGTGTGTCCAAAATACAGCGAATAGCAATTAAATCATAAATTTGGTCAAAACGTTTCTTCTTATCCCGCATTTTACGGTAAATAGAATAAATGTGTTTAGGCCGTCCGTAGATTTCTCCATACAAAGACTGCTCTTCTGTATACTCTTTAATTTTTTTAACAATCTCATCAACAAGAGCTTCGCGTTCCCTACGTTTTTCCTTCATAAGACGTGAAATCTTATAAAATTCGACCTCATTAAGATAGCGAAAAGCTAAATCTTCTAGCTCCCATTTAATACGGCTGATCCCTAAACGATGTGCTAAAGGAGCATAGATTTCCATAGTTTCCCGCGAAATGCGCTCCTGCTTATCTTTGCGCAAATGCCTCAATGTACGCATATTATGCAGACGGTCTGCCAGCTTGACTAAAATCACACGAATATCTCTAGACATGGCCATCAGCATCTTGCGGTGATTTTCTGCCAGCTGTTCTTGATGCGATTTATATTCTACTTTTCCTAATTTCGTCACACCGTCTACAATATTGCGAACATCAGTCCCGAATTTTTCCTCTAGATCATCTAAAGTCGCTTCTGTATCTTCAACAACATCATGCAAAAAGCCGCAGGAAACTGTAATAGCATCTAAATGGAGATCTGCTAAAATACCTGCAACCTGAATGGGATGAATAATATAAGGCTCCCCTGATTTACGAAGCTGTCCGCTATGACACTGCTGAGCATAATCTAAAGCTTTTTCAACAAAAGCAACATCTGAAGCATTCATATAGATAGAGCAGATATCAACAACTTCTTGTCCCGTCAAATTTGCATCTTTTGCCATAATTTTCCTCTTTAAAAATATCTTATTCTTATTCTAACACTTTAGGTGAAAAAGAAAAAGAAACCGGGACTTTGATCCCAATCTCATCTTTCATTATTCCTTAAATCTGCTTGGCAGGCCAGTCCAAAATGATCACTGATAACAGGATAGTTTTCTCCATCAAAAATGACTTCTGACTTCTCTGCCTGAAAATCCTGACTCATAAAAATATAATCCACCTTGAGAGCCTGTTGATTTCCTTGCCAGCCATCTATTTCAGCCTGAATAGTCGCCTCACCATAAGAAGTGACAGCCGTTTGATGGCTGTCTTGCAATTGCAAGCGGCTATTAAGGATTAGTTGATAGCCTTCTTTATCATAAGGATTATTGAAGTCTCCCATCAAGATGATAGGAGTCTCTACTCTCAGCAAGGCCTTCTCCAACTTAGCCCATTCTCCTTGAAAGCCTTTGTCCCACCAAGACATATGAAGGCTGGCAACAGTTATCTCTGTGTGATCTAACTTTGTTTTTCCTAAAAGAACCCGTCTGGTATGATAGTCGTGTTCATCATCAGCTTCTGAGATCAAAAGACCTTCACTTATCAAGGGCTGTTTAGATAAAATCGCTACACCTTCCTGAAAACGATCATAGCCAATATGGTTATAAGCCCAAGACCAATAATATGTCTTCCCATTTTCCAGTAAAAAAGTAACCAATTTTAAGGCGTAATTATCCTCATGAATAGCCGGTGTCCCTGCAGCCTGGCAATAGTTAGGCAGGTCCTTGGCTGCTTTTGAGTGCAGCAGCTGGTTCACTTCCTGAACACAGATAATATCATAATCGTTGGCAAGGATCGTTTTTCCTAAAATCTCTAAATTTCGCTGCGGCTCAGCTTCCATCCAGCTGTGACTGTTAATTGTTAATAATGCGACCATAGGCCCTCCTTTATCAATCAAGAAAAGGAGTGGAACACAGAAATCACACTCAAAGTTTTTTTAGATTTTCTGTTCCACTTCCTTTTTATTAGTTAAAGTTCAACTTTAGCAACAATTGTTTTAGCAGCTTGCTGGCCAGTTTTTTCAAGAGCTACAGATTTAAGCTCAGCAGTATTTGTAAAGGCTACGATAGTCGTTGTTTCACGGTCGGCAGATTTAATAGCATCTAAGTCTGCTACCAAAAGCAAATCACCTAACTCTACACGCTGACCGTCTTTTACCTTCGCTGAGAATGGAGCGCCATTTAGAGCTACTGTATCCAAACCAACATGCACTAAAACTTCCAGGCCGTCGTCAGTCAATAGACCAAGAGCATGCTTCGTTGGGAAAACACTGGTGACTAAACCTGATACAGGAGAATAAATATTACCGTTCTCAGGTTCAACTGCAAAGCCATCACCCATCATTTTTTGTGAGAAAACAGGATCCTGAACATCTGTGATAGGAATGACCTCACCATCAGCTACAGTCGCAACTTCTTCTGTTACTCCCTTGAAATCAACTTCTGTTGAAGATTGTTCTTCTACAGCCTCAACATCTGTTTTAGGAATTTCTGCTCCTGAATCCAGTAAATCTTGGATATCGGATTTAAGCACATCTGCTTTAGGTCCATAAACAGCCTGAACACCATTGCCTTTAACAATAAGACCCATAGCTCCTGCTTTTTTCCAGTGTTCTTCATCGCCGACTTTAGAGATATCAGCTACTGTTATACGAAGACGTGTCATACAAGCATCAACATCTGAAATATTTTCTTTACCGCCTAAGAGGTTGATAATTTTAACGATTTGTGAATTGGCATCTGCTGTTCCTTTGTTTGCAGAAGACTCTTCAGATAAATCATCACCTGTATCATAGTTTCCATTACGTCCAGAAGTAGCTAAGTTAAATTTCTTAATCATGAAGTTAGCAATAAAGTACATTGCTACTCCAAAGACCACAGATACAATCACAAAGTTAACAACATCCATAGCCAGTCCTGCTTTAAAAGCCATTGGTGTCCTTGTTAGAAATTCAATATTACCAAATGAGTGAACACGAAGATGGATTAAATCAGCAGTTGCAAAGGCTAAACCTTGAATGAAAGCATATACAATATAAAGCGGAAGGGCTGCAAACATAAACATGTATTCCAAGGGTTCTGTTACACCAGTCAAGAAGACCGCAACAGCAGCTGAAAGGAACATCCCTTTATATTTTTCTTTTTTATCAGGATCAACATTACGGTACATAGCAAGTGTAAGTCCCATAAGAATTCCTGAAGAACCTATCATTTGACCCACTTTGAAACGGGCAGGAGTCACAGTTGTCAGCAAATGATGATACTGACTCATATGGCCTGAACCTTTTAAGTTAATAAGGTCTGTTACCCAAGCTAACCACAGAGGATCTTGTCCTAAAACAGTATGCCCTGCTTGAGCACCTGTCAAAATGTGATAAGTACCGCCAAGCTGCGTATAGTTCATTGGAATCGTCAGCATATGGTGCAATCCAAACGGCAAAAGAAGACGTTCTAAAGTTCCGTAAAGGAAAGGTGCTAAAAATGGTGCCGTATCTTGAGAGGATGCAATCCACATACCAAAGCCATTAATACCAGATTGGACAATTGGCCAAAATACAGAAAGAATCAAAGCAACAATTGTTGAACGTACAATAACAACAAAAGGTACAAACCGTTTTCCATTAAAGAATGACAAAACATCTGGAAGTTTTCGGAAATTGTAATATTTATTGTAAGTTGTTGCACCGACAAAACCTGAAATAATACCGACAAACACACCCATATTCAAGGCAGGCTGTCCAAGTACATTGATAAAGTAATCGGCAACATGCATTCTGCCGCCAAAGATATTATGTACGTAGCTTGATTTATCAGCCAGCATGTCGACTGTAATACCATAAAAATTACCAGTGATCAGGTTAATCAAGATAAAGGCCAGCGCAGCTGCAAAAGCACCTCCAGCCCGCTCCTTAGCCCAGCTGCCGCCGATAGCGATAGCAAACAAAATATGCAGGTTGTTAATAACACCCCAACCTATTTGGGCGATAATGTTAGCGACAGTTACCAGAAGCGTTGACTTTGGATCAATTAAAGCCAAAGAGTTTCCAATAGAAACCATCAAACCTGCCGCAGGCATAACAGCAATAACAACCATTAAACACTTTCCGAATTTTTGCCAAAATTCGAAACTAAAAAGCTGTTTATAATTTTTCATTACATCCTCCTATTACAAATGATTTATGCAAGCGTTTGCAAATCGATAATTTTATTATAGCACTAATTTTATTTTTGTAAAGCCCCTTTTTAAAAAACATGAAAAAATTATAACAGTCAAAAAGTTCCAAGCCTCTACAATGAGAGGAAGCAGCTAAAATATGAAAATGGCTCAAATCTAACTGCTGCTTTACTGCAAAAAGACAGCAAGCTCAAAAATCAAAAGAAGGCAGCTAAAAAAACACTTGACCAAATAAAGGTATCAAGTGCAAAAATAGAATATTAAGAAGTCCCCTTTGCTGCATTTAACTCTAAAGCGTAGCTAACACTCGCTAAAGCATACAAGGGAGCTGTTTCAGCCCTCATAATACGTGGTCCCAAACCTACTTTCATCCCTCCTGCTTGTTCAAAAGCAGCCGCTTCTTCTGGCGAGATACCTCCCTCAGGCCCAAAGATAAAGAGCAGTTTTTCACCAGGATTAATCTCTGCCAGCCTCCTTGCCAAGACAGTGTTCTCGCCTGCTTTAGCTGATTCTTCATAGGCGATAAAAATCTGATCAAAGGACACAAGCTCTTTTAGAAATGCTGCTTTTTGCTCAAACAGCTTAAGCTCAGGAATCACATTACGTTTACTCTGTTCTGCAGCACCTCGAATAATTTTAGCTAATTTGTCTGTTTTCTTTCCTAATTTTTTAAGATCCCACTTAACGACGGACCAGTCTGCCGGGAAAGCCCAAATATGACTGGCCCCAAGCTCAGTTGCTTTTTGGGCAAGAAAATCCAGTTTATCCCCTTTGGGAAAGCCTGCAGCAATGGTGACATCAACCGGTAATTCTGTATTCTCATCTAGCTTCTCCAAGATTTCCAAGGACTTCTGGGCCGGATCCAAGACCCGAGCCAAGCGTTTGATTCCATCCTCAAAAACCAGAATCACCTCATCTCCCTCAGTTAAACGCATAACGTTAAACATGTGCTTGACCGTATCCTTATCTGTGATGGTGACAGGATTTTCAGCTTTACCATTTACGAAATACTGCTGCATACTAGCCTCCAATCACACCTGCTAGATTATTTGTTTTTTTGAAAACACAAGTATTCCATTCTCCTTGAACCATGTGGGTTTCAAGGACAAAGCCTGCGGCTTCGGCCGCCTCCTTCACCAGTTCCCACTTTTCAGAGATGATACCGCTCATGATCAGATAGCCTTCGTCCTTGAGCAGGCGATAGGCATCCTCGGTCAGATCGACCAGAATATCCGCCAGGATATTGGCCACGATGACATCCGCTTCTGTCTCCACCCCCCGCAGTAAATCTCCTGCAGCCACCTGAACATTGTCCATACCGGGGTTGAGTTCAATATTTTCCCGGGCCACGCGCACCGCTACATCATCCAAATCATAAGCATAGATTGCTTTTGCTCCCAAGAGGGAACTGGCAATGGAGAGCACACCTGAACCAGTTCCGACATCAATAACCCTCTCACCGCCGCGCAGCACCTGTTCCAGTGCAAAGAGGCTCATCTTAGTGGTCGGATGAGTTCCCGTACCAAAGGCCATGCCGGGATCCAGCTTGATGATTTTCTCACCCGGATCTGGCTCATAGTCGGTCCAGGAGGGCACAATGGTCAAGTCATGCGTAATACGGGCTGGCTCAAAATACTGCTTCCAGTTGTCCGCCCAGTCTTCCTCTGCCAGTTCCTGAATGGACAGCTGCACATCACCTGTCTGCAGGCCAAAATCAGCCAGCTCAGCCAAACGTTTATTGACCTGCGCAGTGACAATCGCCATATCAGCTGTTTCAGGATAATAAGCTGTGATGCGAACCATCTCAACCTGCTCTACTTCCGGAAAAAGTTCCCCGTACTTACCAATACTGCCTAAGTAGTCCGCGCTATCATCAATCGCCACCCCCTGACTGCCCGACTCAATCAAAATGTTAGAAGCCGCTTCCTCCGCTTCACGATTAACTGTGACGGTTAATTCTTGCCATTTATCCATGTTTTTCTCTCCTTCGTCTTTTCATATTTCTTGTCAAACTATCTAATGAGCTGATAAGAGTAAAATATAATTTCTTTCTTGTGATGAGAATAGTGTTCAAGCTCTCTTGCTCTTCCGATTTCAAACGGTAGTAACGTAAGGCCTTTTCCAAGTTCAACTAAACGGAGAATATTTTCAAAAGAATCCAGATGAATGATTTTTCTGCTATTTGCAAAATCATGCAGTGATTGCTTCCTAAAAGGACAGGCTGGGTCTTTATTTACTAGCAAAGGAAGATTTTGACGAGGTAAATCCAGAGCTTGATAAAAATATGCAGCTTCCAGCTTTTTTTGAAGCATTTGATAACTTGAAAGATTTTTTAAGCGCTGAAAGCAATAAATCAAGTCATACACTTTGCTGCCAATTTGAGAAGGGATTTCAGAAGTTCGTTTGATATCAATTTCATCCTTAGCAATATCAATCTTTTGCTCTGTCTGAATATCAATATTCAAAAGCATTTCAGATGTAAGAATGTGCTGTACTCCTGAATTTATCCCATTTTTAAAACGATTCAGTTCACTGATTGTCTGCTGAGCAAACGAGTAAAATTTCCTTCCTTGCTCCGTCGGTAAGATTCCATTATATCTCCTGAAAAACAAAATGGTCCCTAACTCTTCTTCCATACTTTTTAATCTAGCACTAATGTTAGATTGGGCACAGCCTAATATTTTAGAACTTTTATTCAGAGAACCCGTTTCATATATTTTTAAAAAAATAGTCAAGTCATTTAAATTCATAGTTGGCACCCTATCATTTTTTGTGATAAATATATCATATTTTGGTATTATCCAAAAGAAAAGGGATAAAGTACAATAAAAGAAAAAATAAAGGAGAAGTTCTTATGCAAGCAATGCGATATGATATCACACTTCCATCTGATTATGACATGGCCATTATTCGTAAAAGGGTTCAAAACACAGGATACTTAATGGATCATTTCCCAGGCTTATTCTTTAAAGTTTATCTGATCAATGAAAAACAAGAAGGTGCATTTTGTAATAGCTACAGCCCCCTCTATATTTGGAAAGATACAAAAGGAATGAACCAATTTGTCTTTGATGGCTACTTTGATAATATTATACAATCTTTTGGATGGCAAAACATTGAAATTGGTATTACATCAAGCGTTGAGTTAGCTAAAAACTTTAAACAAAGCAGATATGTAACAGAAGAAACTTTTAATATTTTACCATCGCATCATTCTTTGAAGGGTACGATGGCAAAAGAAATCCTTGCAACTAATGAAACTGGAAAAGTTGTTATCTATAATCCGGATAAATGGAAAAAAACGATTTTTACTTTTTATGAAAAAAAGCCCCAAACGCTCTGCCGGTGTTTTGAAATCTTACATATTTCCAGCTAACCATTTTTATTCATCACCATATGTAACAGTCTCAAAGAAGAGACTGTTTTTTTATCCTATTTCAGTATCAGCCTTTTTCTGCTATATAATAAGACAGGGAAGGTTGAGATACACGCAGAATTGCCAAGGGCTGATTCCCTTTCTTTTCGGAAAATGGCTCAAGCCTCTAATACCTGGGATAAGGATAAAATTCCGTTTCTGTCAGTTTTGCTCGACCCTCATCAAAAGCCTGGCTATTCCAGCTAATCTCAAACTCAGCAGCCTCAGGATCTGCCAAAAAGTCCAGCAGGGCATCCAGGCCTTCCTCAGCTGTCTGGCTCAGGAAATCTACGAAATAAGCCAAAAACTCGCGGGACAGGCCCTTCTTGGGCTCATAAGGCAGGGCGGCCAGATAATCTCCTGCTGCGATTCTGGACTTGGCAGGATTGTAAAAGATCACTGCCTCCTCAAAGAAAATATCCTGATCCATCGTCTCCCCTGCCTCATCCAGCAGCTCGATACCCGACTGGTTTTCTGCCTCCAGCAGAAAGGCCACTTCTACTGCGTGATTTTTCTTGTTCCAATTGATCTCATAATCAAAAGGGAAGGACTTACCCAGTTCCTCATCCAGTACATCTAAAAAACCGTACTTAGCCATTCTATACTCTTTCTAATCATCTGATACGCTATGAAAATCAACAGCAGAGCGCGCAGACACTTCAGACAATAGCCAGAGTTAAGCACAGTAAGCTAACGAACTGCCATTGATTTTCGAAGACTATGAAATATGTTAAAATAGATATCACCATAGTATCATATTTAAGAAGAGAAACAAAGCTGTTAGAAATGAGGTGAACTATGTCAGAAAATCTCGCTATTCGGATGCGGCCGACCAGTATTGACCAGATTATCGGTCAGCAGCACCTGGTCGGCCCTGGAAAAATCATCCGCCGCATGGTCGAAGCCAATCGTCTGTCTTCCATGATTCTCTACGGACCGCCAGGTATTGGCAAGACTTCCATCGCCTCAGCCATCGCTGGGACTACCAAATACGCCTTTCGGACTTTTAATGCGACTGTGGACAGTAAAAAACGCCTGCAGGAAATCGCCGAGGAAGCAAAATTTTCAGGAGGCCTGGTTCTCCTGCTGGATGAAATCCACCGATTGGACAAGACCAAACAGGACTTCCTCTTACCACTCTTAGAAAACGGCTTCATTACTATGATTGGCGCCACAACAGAAAATCCTTTTTTCTCTGTGACCCCTGCTATTAGAAGCCGCGTTCAGATTTTCGAACTAGAGCCTCTCAGCAATGATGATATCCGCTCAGCCATTCAGACAGCCTTGAGCGACAGCGAACGAGGCTTTGACTTTCCGGTAGAGCTGGATGATGATGCATTAGATTTTATCGTTACATCCACTAATGGTGACCTACGTTCTGCTTATAACTCTCTTGATTTAGCTGTTCTATCAACTCCTGAGGATAAAAAAGGCAAACGGCACATTACGCTGGAGATTATGGAAAACAGTCTGCAAAAAAGCTACATTAGCATTGATAAGGACGGTGACGGCCACTATGATGTCCTCTCTGCCTTGCAAAAGTCTATTCGCGGATCAGATGTTAATGCTAGTCTTCACTATGCTGCTCGTCTCATTGAAGCAGGCGATTTGCCAAGTCTGGCTAGACGCTTAACTGTTATTGCCTATGAGGACATTGGGCTTGCCAATCCTGACGCCCAAATTCACACCGTGACAGCTATGGAAGCTGCTCAGAAAATCGGATTCCCAGAAGCACGGATTCCCATTGCTAATGCCGTCATTGACCTTGCTCTTTCACCCAAATCCAATTCTGCCTATGAAGCCATGGATGCTGCGCTGACAGATTTACGCAAAAAGGGGAGTCTGCCTATCCCGCGTCACCTTCGAGACGGACATTACACAGGCAGTAAAGAACTTGGCAACTCAAAAGACTATAAGTATCCTCATGCCTATCCAGAAAAATGGGTTAAACAGCAGTATTTACCAGACAAATTATTACATACCAACTATTTTGAGGCTAATGAAACCGGTAAATACGAGCGGGCTCTTAAAGCCAATAAAGAAAGAATTGACAAACTTTCTCATTGAAGCCTTTTCAAAATTTTCAATTTTTATCTTGAATTTTTTAAGCATTATGGTATGATAAATAAAGAAGAATTGCTGTGGTATACGAATCCACATCTAAGTGTTGACCGACTAAATTTGTATGATTAGGGAAACAAAAGTCTTCTAACAGTATGCAAGCCGTCTCACACGGAAGCGACTAAGTTAGAGCGAGTTGCCCACCTGCTTTTACCGTGCGGGTTCAATACAAATCGTGGATCACCGGTACCAATACAGCTTCTTGCCTCCTTAGCTCAGTTGGTAGAGCAGTGGACTCTTAATCCATGGGTCACAGGTTCGAGCCCTGTAGGGGGCATAGATATATAAAAGAAAAAGCCCTTAGATTGGGCATTTTTTCATCTTAATAAAAATCCTTATCATTTCTATAGGATAATCCTAATAATCCTACAAAAATGATAGTTTAGTTCTTAAATAAGCTGACCTTTTTCACATTTAAAGCAGAGAGAAGCTTTCTAATAGAGGAAGTATCAAATGAAACAAAATATTACCAGTCTAATAAAAGTATACAGGAAAAAAAGAGGGCTCACTCAGTCCGAATTAGCAAAAGGTATTTGCACACAAGCTATTATCAGTAAACTAGAAAACTCTGAAGTTTCTCCTTCTACAGATAACTTTGTAGCCTTATGTAAAAAATTAGAAATTCCAACTTCAGAAATACTTAAAATCTTAGAATTTAAACCTGAAGAAAAGCATGAGGAATTTTTCTTCAGCGAAGAATTTCAAACGATTTATTATAAACAAGATTTTGAGGCAATTAATAAATTTATAGAAAAATTTATTTCATTTGACAGTCTCAATGATGAAGAAAAAGTTTATTACGAATGGCTTAATGCAACCTTAGACTTTTATTGCAGAAACAATCAAGAAGAAGCTATCGCTGCCATCACAAAGATCATAGAAAATCATTCGTTAAATAGCCTAAAGCTTTATGACCGTATAGTACAGTCCTTAGCTATAATGTACCATATACAAGGAGACGAACAAAAAGCCTTAGAATTATTTAAAACCATTGCTTATCGCATTAATGCCTCAATAAGCCTGAAATTTAAAGTCAGCAGCTTATTTTATCTGGCAGAAATCCATCGTTCTTTAAACGATAATCAAACAGCACATCATTATATTTCTCAAGCTATTGATTTATTAATAACAGCAGAGGATTTATTTAAGTTAGGAGAACTTTTCCTACAAGAATCAGAAATTTTATATTCCCAAGAATTATATACCGAATCTTGGGAAAGCTGTAATAAAGCTATCGCCATATTTGATATAGAAAATAAGAATTTTTTAAAAACGAAGGCCTTATCTTTAAAAGTGAACATAAAAAAGCACTTGTAATACCACGAGCCCTTCCGTCATAACATAATACACAAAGCGGCTATTGTTAACTGTAGTAGGTTAACAATAGCCGCTTTGATATGAATTAACTTACTCCTGTCTTTCGTATACAGATTCAATCAAGGTTCGTTTCTTCTTATAAAATTCCAAGACAGCATACTTTGCAACTAATTCACTTAGAAATAAAGAAGATACTAAATATAATAGACTTAACAGATAAAAATTCTTTTTTAAGTGTTAGAAAAATAAAGCCATAATTCCCCCTTAATTTTGTGACACCTTATCATATAGCAACCAAACAGTTTGCAGCATCTAAAGAAGATGAGAAAGCGCTCTAGTCTTTATGATGGACTAGAGCGCTTTCTATCTTTTAATCCCACTCAAAATCATCTTCATCATCTTCTAGTTTCGCATGTCTTCTATGCTTGATTGTTATACTAATCAATAACAAAAGAGAGAAGAAGCTCAACAGACTGCCATAAACAAATCCTTGAGGAATATAATACAGGTCAATCCTATGCTTACCGGAAGTAAGTTTGAAAGCTAGCATAGATTGCCAAACTTTTTGTGTTTTAACCGATTTTCCATCAACCCTAACATGCCAACCTTTATTATACGGTATAGAGGTCAACAGGTAATCTTTACCTTGGACTTGATTTATTTGACCTGAAACAGACAAAGAAGTTACTCGGCTCGGATGCCATTTCGCTATTTTTCCATTTTTCATGAATTCTTGGAAACGCTCATCATTAAAACGATAAATTTGCAGGCCTGTTAAATCAAGCGGCTTATCATCTGACAAAGTAAGCTCAAATGTTTGTTTTTGCGATTTACTGTTAGAAGCTAGACTCCAAAGCTGAGGATGGCGATAACGATCAAAAACAGTATATTTTTCCCCATTCAGACTCAGCTTAAGACGGCTTAAATCTGTTGGCATTATATGAGAAGCAGATAAATAATAAGAATTATCATCAGGCGTAAATTGGTAGCGAATTATACCAGGACGGTCAGAAGATTGCCGTTTATATACTTGTTTACCATTTGTGCTATCTACAGTGACATTTTCCAAAGAAACTGCAGCTTGTTTATCAGGCTCCAAGACATTTTCTAAACTGTCTGTTAAACCATGGTAAATTTTATTTTGATTAGCTGCTGGGTCTTGCTTAGTGAGCCTTTCCTTTAGCATGGCAGCATCCCCAGAGAAACCAAGTCCAAGCACTTGATTGTTTTCTAAGAGCTGTCCATTTTTAACTGTTTGAACAGGTTTATAATATTTCAGCAGATCCTTTCTAGCTGTATAAGACCAAGTCCCATTTGTGACATAATAACGCAGATTGACTAAAGCATCTGTCAGCGGCGTCCCTCCCACATACATAGAAATAGCTGTTGAAGAAGGCAAACCTAATCTTCCTAGAAACTCAAGGTTGCCATATTCGACACTGGAAGTAAAGTGGTTCACTCCATAATAGTTGTAAGTTAGTGAATCATTCCAAGTATTGCCGCTGCTTTTTTCCAGGCGCGATAAATCAGACTGCGAAAGTTTTAACTGTTTATAAAAAGCTTCATTGTTTTTTTCAGCATCTAAAACCGCAGCCGGTGAATGCCATAGATCTCTTTCAATAGTAAACTTAGCATTAACTCCCATATCAATGAGTGTAATAAATAAGGCAAGAGTGAGCTGCCATTTTTTAGAGAGGCCCTTGGAAATTAATAGCAAAAGCACAAGAACTGCTGACAGCATGATAAATTGCTGTCCTGCGGTTACCAGCAAATAACTTTTTTCTTTAACAGCAAAATAAACATAGGCATTGGCTAACAAGGCAAAAGCAAAGGTACAAATCAGTTGGGTATAGTGCCAGGATTTAACCTTTTGGAAAGCTTGATAAGTCAATAATAAAAGAACAGCACTCAGTAACCAAGCATTTCTATAGTAAAAACCAACCGGCATTTGCCCCATGTGCCAAAAACGTGTAACTGCTGCATTTGAAAAGGCAAGAATCAGTACTGCCAGAAAGAGAAAGCTGCCAATCTTCTTACGAGCTGTAATTGTTTTTGTAAAGAAGTAATTGAACAAGCCAATAAAACTAAGAACACCAGCATAAAAATTTGGCAGTGTGTTAAAATCTCCCCATTCTTGTCCGCTAGCAGCCCCAGGAACAAATTTGATCAGTAAACGCAAAGGATTGTAAAGAAAGGAAAATGACCAAGGGAAATGATCCCCTGAAGCAGCTTTGGTATCCAATAAAGCATAAAAAACCGGCAACAGCCAAATAGCACTTAGTCCGACACCTAGCAAAGAATAAAGAAACAGACGCAGCAATTGTTTCACTTTAAATGAAAATGCAGCTTCTTTAATCAATAAATAATAACAGCTATACAAAACGATAAAAAGACAAGCCATGTAAGCTGTATAAAACTGCACAATAAACATGGCAGCTAAAACCAATGAATATTTGATACTGACCTTACCATCTAAAATCTTTTCAATCCCCACCATTAACAGCGGTAAAAAGATCATATTATCCAAAAAGTTTGGATTCATCTGATTGGCAATCAAAAAACCGCTCAGACCATAAATACTGGCAATACAAACTGCTAAAATTCTATTTTGACTAGCTTGATAGCGTTTATGCAAGAAATAGTAAAAAGTAAGCCCAGCAAAACCTTGACGTAAAAGACTAAGACTAAAAATTGCAATGTTCAGATAAGCTGCTGGCGTCAAACCAAGAGCTAAGCTAAAAGGGCTGAGACTGTTAAAGCCCCAGACAGAAGGCATAACGCCACCCAAACCTTTATGCCAGGACCAAAAAAGAGCACCAAAATCTAAATGTTTGAAAGCCTGTCCCAAAGCTCGATAAAGAGGGACATACTGCAAAGTATAGTCTCCACTCATCAATGTATTTTTGCCAAAAGGATACAGCCGCAATACAGCAAAAACAGCTATCATAACTAAAATAGGAAAACTAAATGCTGCTAAAAAGCCTAAAGTATCTTTAAGGCGGGACTTAACAGGCTGCTTATCATCATCTTGCAAAGCCTTTTTTTCTGCTTGTCCTCCTAAGCGTTTTCGATTTACTCTGCTAAACTGTCCGATTGCTTGTTTGCCTGTTTCCTGAGTTTCCATCATATCTCCAGTCATTTTTTATAAACTTTTCCCATTGTATCATAAATTACAAGCTTTGTTAAACCCCTTAGAATGCTCTCTTTTGCAAGTATAAAAAGTTCATCAGCAATGATTGATATTTCTTCAAACTAGGTCAGCGTCACCTTGCCCTAGCTTAGTACTGCCTGCGGCTAGCTCCCTAGTCTGCTTTTTGATTTTCATTGAATATTAGAATACCTGATGCTAAATATTACATGAAAAGCTAGCAAACTAATCAAGAACATGAAACGCAGCACTTTTGGCTTTCGGAGGATGACAGCTTTAAAAAACGCATTCTCATTGCTTTGGATATCAAAAAAGAGAGGACGAAGATCGTCCTCTCACCATGTTAGATTATGGCAACACTACAGTTGACAAAGTGCTTTTTTATAGGAAGCCTAAAGGATAGACTAGAAAACAGTCTGACACTAAGTAAAAAAATTGTTTGAATCCGCTAACCAGAAGATCCAGTTAATTTCTCCACAATACTAACTGTATCCTTTCAAGTCTGATTATTCTTCAAAGCCTAAAGGATGCCGGCACTGCCAGCGCCAAGAATCTTCACACATACGTCTTAAATCAAAATTTGCCTGCCAATGCAATTCTGCTTTGGCCTTTGATACATCAGCATAGGATACTGCAATATCACCTGCTCTTCTCTCTACAAGCTGATAAGCAATAGGATGGCCAACAACGGCTTCCATTTCAGTGATAATATCTAAAACAGAGCTCCCTTTGCCCGTTCCCAAATTATAGATAGAGAGCCTTGATCCTTTGGCTAATTTTTGAATAGCAGCTACATGCCCACGCGCAAGGTCAACGACATGAATATAATCACGCACACCTGTTCCATCTTTGGTCTTGTAGTCAGCGCCAAACACTTGGACTTCTTTCAATTGGCCGCTAGCAACCTGCGTCACATAAGGAAGAAGATTTGTCGGAAGTCCTTTAGGATCTTCTCCTAAATCACCTGACGGATGGGCTCCAATAGGATTGAAATAACGTAAAATAACAATATTCCATTTTGCATCTGAACGAGCTAAATCAATCAGCAAATCTTCAATAATCAGTTTCGTTCTAGCATAAGGAACCGTCGTTGAGCGAGGAGCACTCTCCAAAATAGGGACAGCCGCTAAATCACCATAGACACTGGCTGAAGATGAAAAAATAATATTTTTGCAGGCAAACTTTTTCATCACCTCCAATAAGGTGATTGTCCCAGAGACATTATTTTCATAATATTCTAAAGGAGCATAAATAGATTCACTAACTACCTTAAGCCCAGCAAAATGGATAACAGCATCAATATGTTCATGTTCAAAAATGGCTTCCAGCTGGTCTTGATCCCGAATGTCTATTTGATAAAAACAAATCGAACGAGAGGTTAAGCTTTGTATAACCTCCAGACTTTTAAAACTTGAATGCTGCAGATTATCAACAACAACAAGTTCATAACCTTGATTTAATAGTTCTACACAAGTATGAGAGCCAATGAAACCAGCCCCACCAGTCACTAAAATTTTTTTAATCACATTACCTTCCTTTGCCGCATCGCATATTAATTATAGACAAGATCACACTTTTTGACTATGATCGCGCCATTTCAAAAAGACAATGATAAGGAGAGAAATAAAGGAAACGGCTAGCCCTATCAGTAAACCTTGCGGTCTAAAGGACATTTCAATACGGTGTTTGCCGCTTGTAATCGGGAAGGAGAGAAGGCTTCCCCAAGCTTCACTCGTTTTAACCTTTTTACCATCCACTTTAACAGTCCAGCCAGGGTTATACGGAATACTTGTCATCATCACATTACTTTGGTCTGTTATATTAACATGTCCTTTGACAAGAGTGTTTGTCCATTTGGTGACAGTCATATTTTGTTTGCGTCTCTCCTGCAGGACCTTCTTAATGGCCGTCTGGTCTGCTCGCACTAAGGCCATGTTCGTTAGATCCAGCTGATCTTCTTTGGAAGTTTGCAGCTGGAAGGTCATTGTTTGACCCTTGGCTTTATTGGCCAAATTCCACAGCTGAACCTGATCGTAGCTTTGAGAGTAATGGTACCACTGGTTATTCAGCATAATAGAGACATTTCCCATTGATTTGCGCAAACTATAAGGTGCTTGGAAATAATAAGTATGGTTTGTCTGAGGAGTGAAGATGATACGCACTGTACCTGCTTGTTTTTTATCAATGCGTTTAAAAATACGATGGCCGTTTTCATTTACTTCCTGCATATTAATCAGCTCAATTCGAGGAATACCGATATATTCAAAATATTTGCGATTGGCCCCAGACATTGAAGATAAGATAATATTCTGATTAGAAACAGGGTTGTTAAGTCCAAATTTGATATTACGCGTTAAAGTGTTGGTGCCAAAGGCTGCTGAGAAGACATTTGGATTTTCATAAATAGTAAAACGATTGTTATGGTAAATCGGATGGTAGTAATCTTTTAAATCCGAACGTGTCGCATTGCGGTTAAAGAGATACCAATTAGGATGCTTTTCGATATCAGACGTTGTATAATTTTTAGCATCCATATAGTAACGAACACCATAAAGAGCATCTGTCAGAGGTGTTCCATTAGCGTAGAAAGTTGCCGCATTTCCGCCAACATCCCCCATAGAATTAAAGAGATTAATCGTTGATTTTTCCATATTGGAACTAAAACTGCTCAAACCTGGATAAGAAACAAGGAAAGGGTCATTCTTAGCATAAAGAAAGCTTGAGCCAACACGATAAAAACCAGCCTTATTCTTTTTCTTAATGACATCTGATAATTCTTTCATATTTTTGGAAATATCAGTAAACTTGTAAGCATCTGTATAAGCTAAAGTCACCTGAGAGAGATAAGCATTATAACCAAGTTCAAAAACAGTCATTGCTAACAGGGCCAAACCAACCCACTTGTTTTTAGGCCGCAGAGCCAAATAAACAAGAACAAACAGCCAGGTCATAAGGGTCAAAGAGACCTGTGTCAGTAAGAAGCCCTTGTTTAAAAGATACAGAAAAACAGGAATGGCAAGCAAACAAGCAGCAACTGTACATATACGAGTTTCCCTATACTGTTTTAAATGCGTCCAAGCATAATAAGCTAGAGCACCAAAAATAAGCAAAGCAATGATCAAAACGATCAGCTGATGGGAGTTAACATAGTTTGTAACAGCTGTTGGCTGATATTTAGGCAAATAAGTATAGTTTTGTCCCGATACATAATAAACCGCAGCAAAACTAAAAATAATTCCAGCGACCAAACCCTTCCAGCTCAAATATTTTCCTTCTCTTATAGCCAAATAAGCCAAAAGAACCATAAAGAAAGAAAGAAGCCATGAAAAACGGAAAAAGAAACCAGCAGGGTTTTGTCCCATATGCCAAATCTTATTAACAAATTCATTAACAAAAGAAACAAAGAAAATCAAACCTATAAGAGCTGCTGCTGCTTTTCTAAACTTGTGGGCTTTTGCTTGTGTAAAATATAGGAAAAAGCCAATCAGAGCCAGTGCCCCAATATAAACATTAGGCAGATTAGGGCCTGCTGACCAAGAAGAGTCATTATCAAAACCACCAATCATCAGTTTAGATAAGATGTCCAAAGGATTAATCTGCAAAGCAAAACTAAAGGTCATCGGACTGTCATAAGCTCCCTTGCTTCGCAGAAGATTTAAGAAGATGGGATAAAGAAGAAAGAAAACAGAAGTAATGGCTAAAACAGAATAGCAAATGACACGCCAAAGAGGTTTTAGAAAATCTAGCAGTTTTGTCTTCCAAGCCTTTTCACCTGCTAATTTAGGCGCTGCATAATAGCATGAATAAAGAGCAATAAAGAGACAGATCATATATCCCATGTAAAAATGAAAGAGCATGGTCAGAGCTAAAACAAGTATATATTTAAAAGGTTTCCCTCCATCAATCAGCTCCTCTAAACACAAAATCACAAGCGGCAGCATGATCATAGCATCATAGAAAATAGGATTCATCTGATAAGAAACAATCATCCCTGACAAAGCATAAGCCGTTGCCATTACTGGAATTAACAGATGATTATAAGAAAGAGCCTTATAACGTTTTATTAATAAGTAAGCAAAGCTTAATCCCATAGCTCCATAACGCAGCCAAATCGTTAAAAAGACAGCCCACTTAAATTGCGACAGCGGCAGTAAAATATAAAAGAGGTTAAAAGGACTGATCAAATTAAATCCCCAAACACCAATCATAGCTCCGCCAATGGATTTTGAAAAGGAATAAAACAAGCCCGACCAATCTCCAGTCAGTACAGTCTCTTTTAAGAAACCATAAAGTCCAATATACTGCTGACCAAAATCAACAGCCATTAAACTATTGCGGCCAAAAGGGAAAACTCCCATAAAAAGCCATACAACCAGCATGATCAGCATAGGCAACAGTGCACTGGCCCAAAGAACCTGACTTTTTTTAGTTAAAGAAAAATCTTTTTTTTGTTTATGTGTTGTTCTTGAACGACTCATCCAACCAAATCCTCTTTTGCTTTCTCAATATTTGTTTCATCCACAATATAGTGCGGACGACGTTTAACTTCATAATAAATCTTACCGATGTATTCTCCCAAAACACCAATGGAAATAAGCTGTACACCGCTAAATAAAATAATAGCGGCTAAAGTTGTAAAGTAACCACTGACAAGTATCTCTGGCTTTACAAAATAAGCGACAAACATGGCCAATAAATATAAAAGAGCAAAACCAATACAAACCAAACCAAACTGGATACAAATCCGCAAAGGTTTATCATTAAAGGAAATAATCCCTTGAAAAGCATAATTCATAGACCGTTTAAAGCCAAATTTACTTTCACCAGCTTCTCGAACGTGATTCTTATAAGGGATGACCTTTTCATTAAAACCAATCCAGGAAAAAATACCTTTCGAAAAGCGATTATATTCAGGAAGCGCTAAAATCGTATCAACAGCTTTTCGGCTAAAAAGTTTAAATTCGGATATTCCATCTGTCAGCCGAACATCCATTAAGCGATTAGAAAAACGGTAAAACAGTTTCGCAAAAAAGGTACTCTGCTTAGATTCTCCTTCTCTATTGCGCTGACCACTGACCACATCATAGCCTTCTTTAAAAGCTGCTACAAACTTAGGTATCAAGGCTGGCGGGTGCTGCAAATCACCATCCATTAACATGACAGCATCTCCAGTCGCATATTTTAGACCAGATAAAATAGCCCCTTCACGGCCAAAATTACGACTAAAGCTGATAAACCTGACATGATTATCAGTTTTGGCAATCTCTTTCATAAGATCTAAAGTCCTATCTCTGCTGCCATCATTGATATATACCAGCTCATAAGCATCAATAGTACTACTGGTTAGCATTGTCTGTAATTGTGCCGAAATTTCACTATGCGTCTTTTCTATCATTTTTTCTTCATTATAGAAAGCGACGACGATTGATAATTTCATACTTTTTCCTTCTTAATTGACTTGATTTAGCTCATCTAAGTACTTTAAAATAGCATAATACCAGCTGTATTTTACCATATTTCACAATAGTTTTCGACTATTTTTTAAAACTGACATGAAATTTACACATACAAGTAAAAAAGCAAGAGGCTTTAGCTTTAAAGAATACAATGATTGTGCTTATTGAAGCCTTCGCTTAGGATTCAAAAAGAAGATTAATAATTTCTTTGTTCCTATTTTATATTAAATATTTCTTTCATCTCAGCCAGCCCATTCTTTTTTGAGTAATTACTGATTTTAATTCCTATCGTTTTATATTATAATAAACAGCATGATAAAATTTTTAATTCCAAGCGCCAAAGAAATGAAGTTTACTGCTCAGCCTTCTTCTTTTCTTTCACAGCCTGCGCAAAAATATCAGCCTATTATTGACACATTAAGTGTATTGACTAGTGAACAGTTAGAAAGATTATATAAAGTCAACCCTAAAATGGCTAAAACAGAATGGCAGCACATACAGGCTATAAAAAATCAAACAGCCCTGACCTATCCAGCACTTGATTTATTTAACGGCTTAATGTATCGCCATATCAAACGACAGGATTTATCAGAAAAAGAATATTCTTATCTAAAAGACAGAGCCTTTATTACTTCTGCCTTATACGGTATCATTTCCGTTTTTGATCACATTGCGCCGCACCGTCTTGATTTTAATGTCAAACTAGATATTAAAAAGCAGCCATTAAAAAGTTACTGGCGACAAGAATACGATAATTTTGTTAAAAAAGATGATAAGGTCATTTCATTACTTTCCAGTGAATTTGAAGATGTTTTTTCACCAAAAGTCAGAGCACATTTTCTTAAGCTTAAATTTTTAGAAGAAAAAAACGGCCAACTCAAATCCCACTCTACTATCTCTAAGAAAGCGCGCGGGGCCTTTTTAACTCAGGCACTAAAAAAGCAGTGTCAATCCGTTAATGAGCTAAAAGAAATTCACTTTCAAGGCTTTGCTTATGAAGAACAATTATCAACTAAGAAATTGCTCGTTTTTGTCAAATACAGCAACTCCCAAGGTTTCTTATAAGCTTATTATCAACAAATCAAAAATATGTCATCTATAATTGACATATTTTAATAGTATGTTATAATATTGTCCTATATATAAGACAATATTATAAGGAAAAGGGGAAGGAATACATGTGAATAAAGTAAAAGAATTTCGTAAAATCTTAGGGATTTCTCAATTAACGCTTTCTCAAAAAGCAGGAGTCTCTAGACAAACTATCAATCTTATTGAAAATAATAAATATAATCCCTCTTTGGAAATCTGCATTAAAATAGCAAAAGCATTAAATACAGATCTTAATGCTCTTTTTTGGGAAAAAAATTAAAAGACTAAAAAGAATCCAGAGAGTGATGGAAAAAAAGCTATTTAAATCAGCTGATACTTCTTAAGATATCAATATAAAAGAGAGACAATGATACAATAACTAACAAGGAGGACCAACCCTTATGATAACTTTCGAACATGTTACAAAAATGTACGGTGACAATGCGGCATTAAAAGATCTTAATGTAACAATTGAAAACGGCGAAATATTTGGCCTCATTGGCCATAATGGGGCAGGAAAAACGACTACTATCAGTCTGCTCACTTCGATTATCGAAGCCACAAGCGGCAATATCTTAGTTGATCAGCAAGAACTTAGTCAAAATCGCGAAACCATCAAAAAACGAATCGCCTATGTCCCAGATTCTCCTGATATTTTTCTCAATCTAACAGCAAGAGAATATTGGGAATTCTTAGCAACAATTTATGGGGTCCAGCCTTCTGAGAGAGATAAACGTATTGATGAACTAACTCAACTTTTTGATATCAAAGATCGCCAATATGAAACGATTGATAGTTTTTCCCATGGTATGCGCCAAAAAACCATTGTCATCGGAGCTTTGATTCCCAATCCAGATATTTGGATTTTAGATGAACCCTTGACAGGTCTTGATCCTCAAGCTTCTTTTGATTTAAAGGAAATGATGCGTCAGCATGCTAAAGCAGGCAACACGGTTCTTTTTTCGACCCATGTCTTATCTGTAGCTGAACAGTTATGTGACCGAATTGGTATCTTACGCCGCGGAGAACTTATTTTTGTAGGCAGCTTAGATGAGCTAAAAGCACAATACCCAGAAAAAGATCTAGAAGCGATCTATCTAGAATTAGCAGGGCGCAAAGAACCTCAAAAGGCAGGTGAGGAGGTATGAATTGGAAAAATATTTGGGAACTCATTAAAATTAATATCCTGTATTCCAATCCACAAGCACTGACGAATATTCAAAGAAGACAGGCTAGAAAACCTAATAAAAATTTATCTTCCTATAAATCCGTCATCAGACAGCAAGTAAGTGTCGCCGTTCTTTTCATCTTTATTTATGCCTACATGTTCTTAAATATTGATTATCGCCACTCTAAAGGTTATTTTTCTTTTCAAATTGCCATGTTTATCCTTATTGCAATTGTTTCAGGATTTACCACCTTATTTGCTGTTTTTTACGATAGTAACGATACAAAATTATATTTACCACTTCCTGTTAAAGAAAGCGAAGTTTATATTGCTAAAGTAATGTCCTCTCAAGGCGGGAGCTTGCCCTTTCTCATGCCTATTATACCGCTGTCAATGATTGCTTATTTGCAGCTGTCCAATCCTATTTTAGCTGTTTTTGGAACGCTCATTAATTTTTTGATAGCTCTGTTATTATCTAATGCTATTAGCATTCTTCTGGTCTATTTTATTGGACAGATGCTTGTTAAAAGTCCTTATAAAAAAACCATCTCCACTGTCTTAATGGTTGTATCAACGCTTTTAGCAGTTGGGGTTGTGTTCTACCTATCCTCCCAAAGCAACAATAACAGTATTCAAGGCAATACCAGCATACAAATGCCATTACTGCCTTATTTTAGAGGCTTTATAGATGTCATAATCAATCCTTTATCAACAGCCAGTCTTTTAAATTTCTGGTTGGGCTTATTAGTATTAGCTGGCCTTCTTCTTTTAATCAAACGAGTGATTATCAAAAATTACTTTAAGCAGTTTCTTTCTATACAAGCAACGAAAGCTCATAAAAGAAAGAAAGTAAGAAATACTAAAAACCAAACACTTTCACAAACACTGCGCAGGCACCATTTATCGACGATTAAAGATGGTACTTTGATTCTGCAGACTTATCTGATGCCCTTAATATTTGTCTTTGCTTTTCTTGCTCCAAGTTTATCAAGAGGAGGTCTGACACTTTCTGGAATTAGCAATAGCTTTTTTGGAGTTGCGCTTTTATTAGGAGTCATGTTTGGAAATCTTATTTCTGCTTCTGCTAATACTTTCCTTGCCGTTGGTATTTCTTTGGAAAAGGACAACTATATCTTTTTAAAAACACTTCCTATTTCTTTCAAAAAATTCTTAATCAGCAAATTTTTAACTCTTTCTACCATTCAGTTGTCAATTCCCATTATCATTTACCTATTGGTCGGCCTTTTCTTATTAAAGACCCCAATCATTCTAATAGTAAGCTTTAGCATTGGAACGGCCTTAGCAGCTCTCATCACTGGCCAAATACTGTACTGGAGGGATTACCGACTCCTTAATTTAACTTGGCAAAATGTTACTCAGTTATTCTCCAGAGGAATAGGACAATGGTTTAGTTTTATAACCCTAATGGCAGTGATTATTGGAGGAAGCATGCTTACTGCTCTCAGTATCATTTTAGCTCTTCAAACCTCTGCTTTAATTATTAGTTTTATTTTAACACTTCTGATTTTAGCTCTTCTTGCTCCAATTCAGCTATTCATTTACCATAGATTTTGGAAAAAACTAATCTAAGACACAAGAAAGAATGGTCTAAAAGTCGATTTATATGAATGACGACTTTTAGACCGCTTTTTTCTTCCATCATAAAATAAATATTGCAGCAAAAGGCTCTTTTATAGTCTCTTCACTCGCTAAATCAAACCATCTCTATCTATTTGTTCATAATTTTGCTGCCCATCATTTAGTCTATCCCAAATCACAATTTCACCCGATGTCAGCGATTTAGGAACATCAATGATCCGTTGATTAGAAGAGCCGCGAAACTGCAGCATCAGATTCTTTTTAGCTTTATCAAAACGGCCATCAACCAAAATATCAATCAAATTTAACATTTCCAATTTATCAGGCGTTTCTAACATTAATTCTTCCCAAGTATAACCTGTCCAAGACCAAATATCTTTCTCAGGCAATTCTTTACGGATACGCTTTAATAGGGGCAAAAGTATACCAGTATTCAAAAAGGGTTCCCCTCCTAGAAGTGTTAAACCTTGAACATAGGGCTGAGCCAAATCCTCCATGATCTGTTCCTCTAATTCTTGTGTATAAGGGATACCAGCACTAAAGGACCAAGTCGCTACATTATAGCAGCCTTCGCAATGAAACATACAGCCAGCTACATAAAGAGAGTTACGAACGCCCTCCCCATCCACAAAATTAAAAGCCTTGTAATCAATAATACGCCCTTGGCTTAATTCTTCACTCTTCCATTCTCCTGGTTTTGGGGTATTCCAAGTCATCCTTCTTCCTCCAAATCTATCCAATAACGCTCTATATGATCTCTAACATCTTCCAAAACACCACCATTGGCTATAATAACCGCTCGACTGGCAGCATTATCCGCCTGACAGGTAATAAGAGCCTTTTTAATATTTTTGTTCTTAATCTCTAACAATCCTAAACGCAGTTGTTCTTTTGCGTATCCCTTATTCCGTTTAGATGGGCGGATAGAATAACCAATATGTCCTCCCTGATGGCGTAACAAGTCATTGAGCCGCAGACGAATCTGTAAAAATCCTAGAGCCCGTCCTTTATCATCAAAAGAAACAAACTGAATAGCAGGAACAAAATTATCCGGAAGATGAAGCCCTATTTCATAATCCAAATTCATTTGCAGCCAGTCTTCATAATGAAAATCCTCATTTTCCTTCCAAATACCACCATCATGTTCTGAACCGCTAATGCTAAATTCAGTTAGCATCTCTAAAACAGCCTGTTTATCCTCAGGTCCTGGTCTTCTTAATTTCATTGGCTTTTCACCTTCTCTAAAAATGGCATGTGCCTTTGTACGCAGTGAATGTATCTTTCTTTTTATTCTAATGGGCTAAAATTTTTAGTTCACACTCTTCTTTATGAAATGACGAGTGAGAAAAAAAGAGCAGGATAATCTCCGAAATTCAAAGATTTCCGACTCTCACTGCTCCCTTCTTTTAATCAGCAATGTGATCTATCCCACATAAGCCAGACTGGCCTTTTTCAATATGAAGCTGAACTTTTTATGTCTTTTTAATTTAATCACTCTGGCGATAAAAATAAAATTTATGCTGGGACATGGTGACCAGGATTTTTGATAGTGGAACCATTCATATGTTTCACTCGAGAGGATATCTCTTTATGACGGCCATTGACCATAGGACGTGCCTGCGGATTGCCAAGATAACCACAGGTTCTTTTGACAACATCTACCGTTTTAGGATCGGTATTGCCGCAGTTTGGACATTTAAATCCCCGTTCTGTTGGCTCAAAATCACCCTCAAAATCACATTTATAGCAATGATCAATCGGAGTATTGGTTCCAAGATAACCAACACGATCATATGCATAATCCCAAACAGCTTCAAGAGCCTTTGGATTCTGCTGCAACACCGGATACTCACAATAATGAATAAATCCACCTGTAGCACCCGCATCAGGATAGTCCTTTTCAAAATCTAGTTTTTCAAATGGGGTTGGGTTCTTTCGAACATCATAATGAAATGAATTTGTATAATATTCTTTATCAGTAATGTCTTTAATAACACCGTATTTTTCCGTGTCCAAACGGCAGAAACGATCCGTTAAACTTTCAGATGGCGTTGAGTAAACTGAAAAATGATAATCATATTCATTAGACCATTTCCCACAAAGGTCTTTCATTTGCCGAACAATATCAATCGTAAAGTCTTTAGCAACAGGATTAGATTCCCATTCCCCACCATAAAAGACTGTGGCAACTTCATAAAGTCCTATATAACCAAGTGATACAGTTGCACGGCGTTCTTTAAACAAGTCATCAACAGGGTCCTCTTTACTCAGACGCTTTCCAAAAGCACCATATTGATAAAGAATAGGAGCATTGGCTGGCGTAGCTTCCTTAACACGGTTAATACGATAAACCAAAGCATCTTTGGCAACAGCCATTTTTTCACGGAAAATATCCCAAAACTTCTCAATATCCCCGTTTGACTCAAGAGCAATGCGCGGTAAATTCACTGTCACAACACCAAGATTCATCCGGCCTGAATTAACTTCCCTGCCATTTTCATCTTTCCAGCCTTGAAGGAAAGAACGACAGCCCATAGGAACTTTAAAAGAACCAGTTAACTGAATAATCTTTTCATAAGATAAAATATCTGGGTACATCCGTTTGGTAGCACATTCCAATGCCAATTCCTTAATATCATAATTAGGACTGCCTGGTTCCAGATTAAGACCACGTTTCAAAGTAAAAATCAGTTTAGGGAAAATGGCGGTACGATGTTCACTGCCAAGTCCCTTAATGCGAATATTAAGTATCGCTTTTTGAATTTCACGTTCAAACCAATCTTTTCCTAATCCAAAGCCCAAAGATGTAAAAGGAGTCTGCCCATTTGAAGTAAACAGTGTATTAATTTCATATTCAAGACTTTGCATTGCATCATAGATATCTTTCTTGGTTTTTTCGCGCGCATAGTCTTCTTGTTTATCTTTGGTCACCCATTTCTTTGCATCCTGTAAATGCTTTCGATAATTTAATTCAGCATAAGGCGCTAAAGTCTCATCAATTCGGTCCGCCGAACAGCCTCCATATTGACTTGAAGCAACGTTCGCAATGATTTGAGAAATCTGAGCCGTTGCCGTCTGAATAGATTTGGGGCTTTCAACATCAGCATTCCCAATTTTAAAGCCAGATTCAAGCATGCCTTTAAAGTCAATCAAACAGCAATTGGTCATGGGCGTGTAGGGACTGTAATCCAAATCATGAAAATGAATATCTCCCTTAAGGTGTGCATTGGCAACATGATCCGGCAGCATTTTAAGTCCAATAGATTTACCAACAATGCCAGCTGTTAAATCACGCTGTGTGTTAAAAACATCACTGTCTTTATTAGCATTTTCATTAACAACTGTCTGATCCTTATTAATCAATTTATCAATTGTAAAATTAATATCTGTTGCCTGAGAGCGTTTGAAGTCGCGTTGTGTACGGTAATTAATATATTCCTGAGCAATAGCATATTCACCAGCTTGCAAAAGCTCATGCTCTACAATATTTTGAATTTCATAAATTTTAATATTTTCACTAAACCGATCATAAATTTCAGCAACCACCTTATCAGCAATACCTGTTAATTTTGTCTCAATAAAAGGTGTTAATGGAGCTATTTGGTTACTAGCTCTAACAATAGCCTGATAAATTTTACTTTTGTCAAAAGCAACCTGACGGCCATCACGCTTTATAACCACAACCCCCGGCTTTGCAAAAATATTTTTTTCAAGTGCAATCATGTGTCCATCTCCTTACAGAAAATATTATAGCACAAGAAAGGGAAAAATCAATATGTTGTGTCTAACTTTTTTAGCAAACACAACATATTGATTTTTTATTTTAATTTAGCTTATAAACGGCAAAGTGGGGACTGTTCTTCAAGGAAACTTTCTTATATTTTTTTACAATATCTTTTTTTAAAGTCGGTGACAAATGCTCTGAATCTTCATTAACAACAACATAAGAAGCTTCATTTTGCAGCAGTTCATCCTCCAATGCTTTTTGATTTGATGCTTTAACTGTATTAACCATTGGTAAAGGAAATAAAGCACTCGATCGCCTATCAGAATCCATATAAATCTTTGCACTCGTATCCCAAGTATAAATAACAGCATTTTCTTTGGTATTTTCCCTAATATAATTTACAATATGGGCTCTCTCTTGATTCATACTATAAGAGCCAATATAGTGAACAATAGGCTGAGCTAAACCATATAACAGCAATAAGCAGGGCAGATAAAAATGGCTTAACAAAAAAAGATCAAAAACTCTACGGGATAAACGCCTATTTTGCCGACGGCGCGATCGCCGTTTAAGTGAGTCGCTGTATTTATCATCAAGAAAAAGACTTGTTAAAATTAAACCAAACGGCAAAAGAATTAAAAATTGATAGGTTACAAAACTTTGCGATAAAATGATAAAAATAAGACTGAAAACAAAACTCAAAAATACAATAGACTTCACTAAATCATCACGGTCACCTGCTTGTTTAAGATGATTAAAGAAAGTCAAAGCTCCCATTAACAAACCTGAAGCAAAAAGAATAATAAGCTGAAAGAGAATACTTAATAAAATATCTTCTTTTCCTAAAGCAAAATAAGTAAAATAATAAGCACCTGCCTGATCAATATACGACGATAGTATCTGCATATTGAGAACAAAATAACCAAGTGTATAAAAGATCAGTAAACTACCAAAAACGAAGCAAAGAAACTGGTAAAATCCATGAGCAAAACGGCGCTTTTTCATATTATTAACACAAATAACAGCTAATGAAACCAACCAAAAGAAAAGCGTCCTAGGCTCTATCAAATAAGCTAAGGCTCCTGTTAAACCATAAATAATAAAGCCTTCATCCCTTGTCAAACCAGCAAAATATTTAGTTAGAAACCAAAGCGCGAGTAAAATAAAAGGTGTCGCAAATTGGATAGGATAAAGGCCGCCAAAACCAAGAGCAAAATTTGCCAAATAAAAAAGTAAGATAGCATTAATAGTTACCTCTTCTTTAGAGGTCATATGATAGATAATCTTATAAAGATAAATACCCGAAAAATAAAAGCTAGCAAATTGAACAAAAACTAACCAAATACTGCTTCCCATAAAGTAACTTAAGGCAATCACAGCATAATAAAGAAGACCTCCTGTCGCAAAAATTTCACTATAAGGCAAATGATTTTGCGACATCATCAAACCAGTATAAAGATTTTGCGATTGAACAGCGTTGCCAAAGTCCGTAAAAAAAGGCATAGCAACACAAAAAAAACTAGCAATTACACTAAATATAATGATATAAAATCGATGTAAAGAACTTATTTCAACACTATTTTTCGCTTTATGATTTTGACTGCGCAAATCAGATTCCTGCGAATCTTTGTTAGGATAATTCCCTTGTCTTTTGTCCAAACCTATTCTCCTTGATTTTTCCTATTTAAAAGTATAACAAAATCTATTTATTAGTCAATTTAGTTATTATTAAACAATAGGTTAAAATCTCCCTAAAATAATGTAAGGATTTCTTTTTATAAGTCTCTAAAAATAATTTTTCCTCTAAATTAACTTTTTTTAACTGCTTCAAATGTTCACCCCCATTTTACTATTCGTAAATAAAGAGAATAAAAAAGCAAGGACAAAAGTCCTTGCCTCGTTTGATTTTTCTGAGCCATTTACAAAGTGCAGGGCAGGGGTGAAACGACAAAATCGAAGACTTCGTCTGACCGTTTGTCTCACTCCCTTTTCCATATTAATTTTCATCTAAAAAACTATTAAAGACTTCTTCAATCATATCCCATTCAGCATCTGAATCCTCAGGAATTGGCTGGAGGTTTCCTTCTGTACCATCTTCATTTTCGAGATAAGAATAAGCCTGAATTTCAATTTGACCATTTTCATCTTCTTGAGCACCTGATGGTACTAAAAGTATATAATTCTTTCCAAACTCTTCTTTACCATCAATGGTCAAAAGAATTTCAAACAAGGTTTCATTCCCCTGTTCATCAACAAGAGTAATGAGCTCATGCTCTTGATTATGGTCATGTTCATGATTATGTGACATACAGCCTCCTATTGTTTTTCTCTTTTTAAAACAGCTCTAATACTGCGTTAGAACATACGATCTAAATAATTCTGCAAAATCAACTGAGCAGCTAATTTATCAATAACCTTTTTGCGCTTCCCACGGCTGATATCGGCCTGCTCTACAAGCATGCGTTCAGCCTGAACTGTTGTTAAGCGCTCATCTTGATAGTCAACTGGAATATCAAAATATTCTTTTAATTTTTCAGCATAAGCCTGACTAGCTTCAACTCTTGGCCCGCTAGAATTATTCATATTTTTTGGTAAGCCAACAACAAATTTTTCAACTTGATATTTTTCAACTAATTCAGACAAACGCTGAAAGCCAAATTTTTCTTTGACTTCATCAATTTTAATAATCTCTACACCTTGTGCAGTAAAACCAAGAGGATCACTGACAGCTACGCCGACTGTTTTTGATCCAACATCTAGCCCCATTATCCTCATTAAAAATCAATTCCATTTCCTTGCAAATAGTAACGCACAAGCTCTTCCACAATTTCATCACGTTCATATTTACGGATTTGGTTCCGAGCATCGTTATAGCGGGGAACATATGCCGGATCTCCGCTTAAGACATAACCTACAATCTGATTGATTGGATTGTAGCCTTTTTCCTCCAATGACCGATAAACATGTGTCAATGTTTCGCTAATCTCTTTTTTGTTACCATCGTCAAGGTTAAAACGAACCGTTTCATCTGTAAATCCCACAATAACACCTTCTTTCTCATAGGGAATACCATGTTACATTATATCTTATTTTAAGCATTTTCACAAGGATAAGACCCACTTATCTTAAATTAAGCGCTATTATCCAAAACTATACTGTTTCAGAGCTTTTTTTTAAATAACCTTTGCTTAATTTTCCAACTTTTCTAATAAAAAGAAGGCAGCAACTGCAACAATACACAACTATCTAAAAGCATATTAAACTATAAAACAAACTTAAGAACTTTTCATGGAGTTCTTATAGAATAACTTATTTTCTTTTCCGATAGGCAAAAAAGAAAAGCATAGGATAGATCATAATGATCATATAGCACTCTCAAAAAAACTGGCTGAAACAAAAATGACATGCTCCCTCATATTGAACAACGAATTCAACAATTGGGAGGCATGCCTACATTTTTTAATAATAAAACGATTTGCTGTCTTTTCTAATAATCCTACAAAGCTGCACGCAAACGCGCTTCCGTATTTTCAACATTTCGAATTGCTCGTGGTAAGAAAGCACGTATGTCATCTTCTTTATAGCCGACTTGCAGACGTTTATCATCTATTAAAATCGGACTTTTCAAAATACGCGGATTCTCTTGAATTAAATCAATAACCTCACTAACACTTAATTCTTCGATATTGCAATTTAGAGCTTTAGCATAACGATTTTTTGAGGAAACAATACTTTCAATTCCGTTTTCTGTTTTTGAAAGAATATCTAGTATTTCTTCTTTTGTTAAAGGATCCTTTGCTAAGTTTTGTTCTTTATAAGGGAGTTTATGAGCGTTAAGCCATGTTTTTGCTTTTCTACAGCTTGTACAACTTGAAATTGTATATATCTTAATCATGTTTAATTCTCTCTTTCCTTACATGATACTATCATCTTAGCATAATTTACCTTATAAAGAGTCGGTCTTAGGACCTATTTTTATTTAGTCCTCAAGCTCAATAGCGTCATCGAGCTCTAAGATGAGATCCTTCTTATCTTTTTCTGGACTTTCCTGTCTTTGAGAATCAGTCGTTTGTTTTTCTTCCTCATCCTCTTCAATAAGGCCATAGTGAATACGTACTTTGCGATCAATAGCATCAAAAATTTGGGGATGTTCGGCTAAAAATTTTTTAGCATTTTCGGAACCCTGTCCAATTTTTTCCCCTTCATAAGAATACCATGCACCAGCCTTTTGGATAATTCCTAAGTCACTGGCAATCTTGACTAGTTCACCTGTACGAGAAATACCTTCTCCATACATAATTTCTACGAATGCTTCTTTAAATGGCGGTGCAACTTTATTTTTAACAACTTTAATTTTAGTTTCCTTACCAATATTAGCATCCTTAGTATCACCAGAACCCTTAATCTGCGTATTTCCACGGACATCAAGCCGCACTGATGAGTAAAATTTTAAAGCGCGTCCCCCTGGAGTTGTCTCAGGATTTCCAAACATAATACCAACTTTTTCACGTAATTGATTGATAAAAATAGCAATTGTCTTTGTTTTATTAATAGAAGCTGATAGCTTACGCATGGCTTGACTCATCATACGCGCTTGCAAACCAACATGACTATCACCAATATCACCATCAATTTCAGCACGCGGAACCAAAGCTGCTACAGAGTCAACGACAACTAAGTCAACTGCACCTGAATCAATCAATTTCCCTGCAATTTCTAAGCCTTGCTCTCCTGAATCAGGTTGCGATAAAAGCAATTCGTCAATATTTACTCCTAAAGCTGCTGCATAGGCAGGATCTAAAGCATGCTCTGCATCAATAAAAGCAGCTATTCCTCCGTCCTTTTGAGCTTGCGCTACAGCATGAAGAGCAACAGTTGTCTTCCCGGATGATTCTGGGCCATAAATTTCGATAATCCGGCCTTTAGGATAGCCACCTGCACCTAAAGCAATATCTAAGGCTAGACTGCCCGAGCTCATTACTTGAACTTTTTGCTCAGCACGTTCGCCTAAGCGCATAACAGCGCCCTTGCCAAAATCTTTTTCAATATTTTTTAAAGCATCGTCCAAAGCTTTACGGCGATCATCGCCAAATTTTTTTGTAACTTCTTCTGTTTTTTTTGTTCGTTTTGCCAATATTATTCTCCTAACTTATATTTCAAAAACATCCATTATTATACTAAATTTTCTTCAGATAATAAAGTTTGGCGTATCAGGTTAAAAGCGTGTAAAACCGCTATTTTCCGTACATCAGAACGACTTCGTCCTCCAATAACGACCTTTATAGACTTAACATTTTTTCTAGTAGCAAGACCGATAAAAACAGTTCCTGCTGGCTGGTTCTCCAACTCATCTGGACCAGCAACCCCCGTCAGGCTAACGGCCAAATCAGACTCCGTTAAAATACGTGCTTGCTCTGCCATTTTTTCAGCAGTAAAACTGCTGACTACGCCATGTTCCTGTAAATCCTCTAAAGGGATCTGCAGCATTCTTGCTTTCTCTTTTATGCTGTAAGTGACATAACCACCGTTGAAAACCTGAGAGGAACCCGGAAAATCAGCTAAGTTGGCCTGAAACAAACCCGCTGTCAAACTCTCTGCAGCTGTAAGTGTTTGACTTTTTTTCTTAAGCAATTGAAATACTACTTTGGGCAGGCTATTATCATCTCCATAGCCATAAAGCAAGTCTCTTAATCTATTTTTTTCAAGTGTCTGAACTGTTAAAATCTGTTCTTCTAATTGATCTAACTTAGCATCTGCTTGCACTTGGGTTTGAGCTTTAGTTGACAGGCGAAGTGTAACTTCTCCTGTTTTAGCATAAGGTGCTATTGTAGGGTCTGTCTGTCCTGTAATTAAATCAGACAAAATTGTTACTAACTGGCTTTCACCAATACCAAAAAAACGAAGCACGCGCGAATATAATCTTTGATTGCTTTGCAATAACAACGGCACAAGAGATTTTAAAACCATCGGTTTAAGTTCACTAGGCGGACCAGGCAAAACCACATAAGTTACTCCATCTGCTTTCAGCATCCCTCCAACAGCAAGACCAGTCGTATTTTGAAGGGGATAGGAACCTGCTATTATTTGTGCCTGACGTTCATTATTTGGTGTTCTGGCATACTGCGGCCGGCTTGCAAAAAAATCATCTAAACGCTGATTTGCTTTAGTATCAAATACCAAATCTCGATTTAAAAATTTTGCTAAAGTCTGTTTTGTTAAATCATCTTCAGTAGGTCCCAAACCGCCGCAAAGGACGACTAAATCACTACGGCTTCTAGCAATTTGTAAAATAGACAGAAGACGCATTTCATTGTCACCAACAGTTGTTTGGAAATAAACATCAATTCCCAGCTCTGCAAACTTTTCTGATAAAAATTGGGCATTCGTATTAACTATCTGGCCAGTTAGAATTTCTGTTCCAACTGCAATTATTTCTGCTTTCATTTCTCCTCCTCTTTAATTATTCGTATTTATTTTATCATATTATTATACTAAAAAATTTTTGAGAAATTATTTTAAACGTTGCTGATATTTTAATAAAATGATACAATGAATTTTGTATTGCTATAATAATACAAAAATTAATCTAATTAAGGAGACATTATGACAAGGTTAGAACTAAGACATATTAAAAAAGCCTATAAACTTGGGCGAGAAACATTTCCTGTATTAAAGGGTATTGATTTATCTTTTGACAACGGAGATTTCACTAGTATTTTAGGAGAATCCGGAGGCGGTAAATCAACCCTGATGAATATTATTGGGGGGCTTGACCGTGATTATCAAGGTGACGTCATTTTAAATGGAAAAAAGCAGAAGGATAAGAAAGAAAAGGCTATGGATACTTATCGCAGAGATACCATTGGCTTTATTTTCCAATCCTTCAACCTTGTTAACTACCTTACCGTTTTAGATAATGTTTTACTCAGTCTTAAAATGACTCAGTTATCTCAGCACGATCGCAAAAAACGTGCTGAAGAACTCTTACGTCAAGTTGGCCTCTATGATCATCGTAAGAAAAAGCCTGCTCAATTATCAGGCGGTCAAAAGCAAAGAGTTGCTATTGCACGCGCTTTAGCTAACGATCCAGATATTATTATCGCTGATGAGCCTACAGGAGCCTTAGATAGCCAAAATACGAAAGAAGTATTGGCCATTCTGCAAGATATCGCAGCATCTGGAAAAACTGTCATAGTAGTGACGCATTCACAAGATGTAGCTGACAGCGGCAGCCGAATTGTACGTTTAGTAGATGGTAAAATAACCGAAGATAAACGCATTCGCCCAGCTTTCTCAGATAAAGAGCCTGAAAAGGGCTACAAGTCTAGATCACTAAGCTACATGTCTAGCTGGAAAATGGCTTTCTCTCATTTCAAGAGTGCTTGGAAACAAAATCTTATTATCACGATAGGGACTGCTATTGGACTTTTTTCGGTAATGTTCTTCTTAGGTCTTGGAAATGGCGCCAACAAGTATATGAACCATTTTATTGATGGTATTGCTAATCCTAAAGCTATTCAGGTCAGTCTAAAAGACACAGCAAAAGCAGCCAGCCAAGGTATAACAGCAGACAATTACAAGCAATTAAAAAATATCAAACATGTTCAAAAAGTTAACTATGGTTACTATGCTCCTATATTTAATCTTAGTTATAAGAACAAACGCATCCAATCTCAAATTTTGCAAACCAGCAATGATACTATTTTGAAGAAGTCACTTTCCAACAAAAAATTTCCTAAAGATAATGAAATTATTTTATCAAAGGCTAATGCCAAGAGTTTTGTTGGTAAAAAAACCAAAAAAATTATTGGCCAAAAAGTGACACTGGCTCTTAGCATTGCCAATGGTCAGCAAGCCCCTACTTTAGTCTCCAAAACTTATACTGTTGTTGGAACAACAGAAGGTTCAAACATCGTTTCTTACACAGGGTTAACATCTGCTGCTAAAGCAGCTAATGCTAAACTAAAACCTAACTTTGTCACTTTAACTATTGATGATCTTAATAATACAAAACAAGTTCAAAATAAGGTAAAAGCGCTAAAATCAAACCACAAAACACTCTATTCTATTGAAGGAATCGGAGGAATCTTAGATAATATCGTTCAAATTGTTTATATCGTCAGCTTTGTTTTAGCATTAGTGGCTGGAATTTCACTATTAGTTAGCATTTTAATGATTATAGCAACCACTTATATGAGTGTCGCTGAAAGAACCAAAGAAATTGGAATTTTAAGAGCTATGGGAGCACGCCGTAAGGATATCCGACGGTTATTTGTCAACGAAAGTCTGCTATTAGGGATATCTGCTAATCTCTTAGCTATAATGACCGTTTTCTTGGTGCAATATGGTGTCAATAAATTAGTCTATAACACTATTAAGTTTGATATTATCCAAGTTTCTGCGACAGCCACCCTAGTTACAGTCCTTATAGGAATTATCATCGCTCTGTTAGCAAGCATTGCTCCAGCAGGAAAAGCAGCTAGACTTAATCCAATTGAAGCTTTGGCATCTGAATAATTTTTGATAATTAAAAACAGGGCTTTCTGCCACTGTTAACTTACACCTAAATACAAAAAATGAGGAGTTGGAAAATACTTTAATCCAACTCCTTTTGTTTTATTTGAAGGCACAGTTTTCCTCATGGTCATTAACTAGGCCAACAGCTTGCAAATAAGAATAAATACAAACAGGTCCTATAAACTTAAAACCATAATTTTTTAAATCTTTTGTTATCTCCTCTGATAACTTGGTCTTAGACGCCACTTCTTTATAATCCTTAACAGCATTGATAATTGGCGAAAAATTTACCCAAGACCAAAGGTAACTATCAAAAGAGCCAAACTTTCTTTGTAATATTAAAAAAGCTTGCGCATTAGTTCTAGTGGCATAAATTTTCCGTTTATTCCTAATAATATGCTCATTTTGCAAAAGTTCCTCTAGATCAGCATCCGTCATTTGAGATACTTTTTCTATATTATAATTATAAAAGGCTTCTTTAAAAGCGGCCCGCTTGTTTAAGACGACTTCCCAGGAAAGACCTGATTGATAACTTTCCAAACATAATAATTCAAATAATTTTTGGTCATCATGAAGCGGCTTTCCCCACTCTTTATCATGGTAAGCCACATACAAGGGATTGCTTTCCTTTACCCAGCTACAACGTTGCATATGCTTCTCCTTTATCTAACACTACATGGAAACCCTTTGAATATCTATAAAATAAACCAATAGAAGAGGTTAAATTAGCTTTGCATAGCATTTAGAGATAAAACAGTTTTATTTCATTAGCATTTTAAGGCTAGATTTAATGTAGTTTTCAGCTGTATCGGTCGTTCCTTCGAAAAATTTCTTAATTTTTCGAAGTTCAGCAGCTTTATATCCTAAAGCTAACATAGCTTCCATAGCTTCTTCTAATGCTGTATTCTCCTTAATACTAATTTGGGTCTTTTTAACCGCTATTTCCTTGGAATCCGTAAATTTTCCAGCAAGATCAAGAACCATTTGCTGAGCTGTTTTTTTCCCAATTTTGGGAAATTTAGTTAAGTAGGTAACATCATTATTATCAATAGCGCGGACCAAGCCTTCATTGTCATCAACTGCAATAATAGCTAAGGCTGAAGTAGGACCTATGCCAGAAACTGAAATAAGATTAAGAAAGACAGCTTTTTCTGCTTCTGTATGAAAGCCATAAAGCAGCTGTGCATCTTCCCGAACAAGATGATACAGGTAAACCTGTAGTTCCTGATGCAGCTGTTCTGAAAAACTATAAGGATTAGCCACATTGATCCTATATCCAATACCTGCCACTTCAACAACAATATAATTTGCTGTAACTTGACTTAAAATACCTTTTAAATAATCGTACATATCTTCTCCTTTTTCCTTTTCTAGTATAGCACAATTAATTTAGAAATAAGCTTCCTTTTCTATGGCGATATTGACTTTGGAAAAGATTATAGAGAAAGATTCTATTTTCTACTAAGAAATAGCAGTTCTTGATGTTTTATCTTCTTATTTCTTACAACAAGCAGGCTTTTTATGAATGCTATTGTTATGAAAGACAGCCCCAATAAATCAGTATTTGCCTAATTCTCTTAAGCTCGTATGATTTTCCTGAATACGACGGAACATTTTTTCCATATCTGCTTTCGTAAAATGAACGAGAACCGGTCGACCGTGTGGGCAATTATATGGATTTTTACATTGGGCTAACTGCACTAAAAGATTCCTTGCGGAATGATCATCTAACACATGATTGGCTTTAATGGAGCGTTTGCAAGACATCATAATAGCCAGTTCTGCTCGATATTTTTTAACAGAGACTTTATTTGTTAAGAGCAGCATATCACACATTTCATAAATAGCAGACTCTATTTCATCTTCTTCTAGCCAAATAGGATGTTCGCGCAGAATAAAAGTATTTTCCCCATAAGCTTCTAAATGAATACCCAACTGATTTAAAAAAGGCATTCTCTCTTGCAAAGTCATAAAATCGTTGGCTGGAAACTCAAATAAATAAGGGACTAATAGCTGCTGCAGGCTGTTGTTGACTTCCCCAATTTTTTCACGATAATACTCATATTTAACGCGTTCTTGCGCAGCATGCTGATCAATAATATAAAGGCCTTCTTCTCCTTGTGCAAAAAGATAAGTTCCATGCATCTGCCCAAAATAATCCAATTCTGGGAAAGCAGCATTTCCCTCATTTTCCAAATCAACTACTGCCTTATCCAATTGACGTCTTTTTGACTTATCTGTAAAATTAAAATTTGGATGTTCTCCATAAAGTTTCTCATTTTCTAAGCGTTCAGCATATTTGACAGAGTTCGATTTTTTTGTCTCCTTTACATCTTTGTCAAGAGGTGTAAAGTCAGCTTCTTTTTCATTTACTGTTGTTTCATGAAGGAAAAAATCGTTTTTATCAGTATCATAATAAAGATTAGTCTGCTTTAATGGAAGAGTTGTCTGGGTTGCTTTTTGAGCACTGCGTGTGCTAGATTTAGCCAAATTTTCTAAAGCATCAGGAATAAGATCCTGCTTTCGCAATCCTTCTGAAATAGCTGTACTAATCAGCTGCATTAATTCCTTTTCCTTCGATATGCGGACTTCCTGCTTTGTCGGATGAACATTAACATCTGCAAGATAAGGGTCAATTTGAATGGCTATAACTGCTATGGGAAAGCGCCCCACCATAAGCTTGGACTTATAGCCATCTAAAATAGCACGATTAAGTAAAAAATTTTTTATATAACGTCCATTAATAAGAATAGTAATATAATTTCGATTAGCGCGTGTTAATTCTGGCAGACTGACATAGCCTGTAAGATCAAAATCAAGATCAGAACCTGTAATTTCAATCATTTTTTTAGCCGTATTAAGCCCATATATACCAGCAATAGCTTGTCTAAGATCTCCATTTCCTGAAGTCTTGGTCAACTCTTTCCCATCATTTATCAGAGTAAACGCAATTTCAGGATGTGCTAGGCTCATACGATTGACAGTATCAATAATATGCCCTAATTCAACCTGTAAGCTCTTCATGTATTTTAAACGAGCTGGTGTATTGAAAAAAAGATCTTCTACTGTAACCTTAGTTCCAATTGGTGTACTATAGGGCTCTTCTTGCTCAATTTTTCCACCAATAGATAGCAACAGAGTCCCATGACTTTCTTTAGCAACAGCCGTCTTGATAGTCATTTTGCTTACAGAAGCTATTGAAGGTAGGGCTTCACCACGAAATCCTAAAGTTCGTATACGAAAAAGATCTGATTGATTTTTAATCTTACTAGTAGCATGGCGGCGTAAACTCATAGCAACTTCTTCTTTTTCTATTCCTTGCCCATTATCTGTTACTTGGATCGTTTTTAGACCAGATTCTTCCACTTCAATCGTTATTTGGCTGCTTTTAGCATCGATAGCATTTTCAACTAATTCTTTGACAACACTGGCAGGACGTTCAATAACCTCCCCAGCCGCTATCTGGTTTGCTAATATTTCTGGTAATTCAATAATTTTAGACATAAGATTTCCTCACTAGACGAATTTATATGATATCACAAGTAAAAAGCAAATTTATTTGAAAATAGTTATTAAAGCAGATCTTTTAGATCAAAAAGAGTATTCATTGCCTCTCTTGGCGTCAAATTAGCTACATCTAAATGTTTTAATTTTGCAATCAATTCACTGTGATCATCATCAACATTAAACAAGGATAATTGCTCATCAACAGAGTGGTTTTGTTCTGCTTTTGCCTTTGTCTGGACAGAAACAGCTTGACTACTGCTCTCTAAATCAAAAAGAATATGGTCTGCATGAGAAAGTAATTCATCTGGTAAGCCTGCAATTTTAGCAACATGAATACCATATGACTTATCTGCAGGACCATCTGTTATTTTATGTAAAAAAGTAACTTCTCCATCTTTTTCAAGAGTAGCCACATGAACATTTACAAGGTTTGTCAACTTAGTTGACAGATCTGTCAATTCATGATAATGTGTCGCAAACATAGTTTTAGCTCCTATCCTATCATGAATATGCTCAATAATCGCTTGCGCCAAAGCCATACCATCATAAGTAGCAGTTCCACGGCCTAATTCATCAAAAAGAATGAGTGACTGTCTACTAGCTTTCTTAATAGCCTGATTAGCCTCCATCATTTCTACCATGAAAGTTGATTGACCAGAAATCAGATCATCTGCTGCTCCTATACGTGTAAAGATAGCGTCAAAAATTGGTAAACTTGCTAAATCAGCTGAAACAAAGGACCCTATCTGCGCCATAATAACTGCCAAAGCAAGCTGGCGCATATAAGTGGATTTCCCGCTCATATTTGGTCCAGTAATGAGCTGAATACTAGTTTTAGAATCAAAATAAATGCTATTAGGAATATACTCTTGAATGCCCATGACTTTTTCCACAACAGCATGTCGGCCATTTTCAATTCTTATTTCTTCCTGATCATTAAAAACAGGTTTAATATAATGATTATTTTCAGCAACGACAGCTAGACTCTGGAGGACATCAACAGTAGCCAAGTGCTTAGCGAGTTGCTGCAGCCGTCCGATATACAATTCCACTTGTTTGCGCACGCGCATAAAGATCATATATTCTAAATTTGCTGATTCTTCACGTGCTTCTAACATTTCACCTTCTATCTTAGCTAGTTCCGCCGTTCCAAATCGTTCTGAATTTTTTAGCGTTGCCTTCCTAAAAAAATAATCAGGAACTAAGGATAAGTTGGAATTGGTGACATGAAAATAGTAGCCATCTTTTTTATTATAATCAATTTTTAACGTATTAATCCCGCTGGCTTCTTTTTCCTTTGCTTCAATATCAGCAATCCAACTGGCTCCTTCGCGCATTACTTTACGATATTTATCTAAAGTCTCATCAAAACCGCTTCGAATGATATTTCCTTCAGTAACTGTTATCTGTGCATCAGGATCAATAGCTGTACGGATAATACTTTCCAACTCTGGTAAAGGATCTATTTGATCAACTAGAGCTTTCAGATAAGGACTGTCAAAACTTTCTAAGATGGCCTTAATAGCTGGAACTTGAGCCAAGGTATGACTTAATTGTAAAAGATCCTTGGGATTGGCTTTCCCAAATGATACACGGCTGGCTAAGCGTTCAATGTCATAAACTCCCTTTAGACTGTCACTTAAATCACTGCGCTCAAAAAAATGTTCCAAAAAAACCTGAACGATATTTTGACGATTTATAATGAGATCACGATTAACTAAGGGTCTATCAATCCAAACTCTTAACAGCCGGGTTCCCATAGCTGTTTTAGTTTCATCTAAAAGCCAATAGAGGCTTCCATGTTTTTTCCCGCTTCTAGCATTTTCTAACAAATCCAGACTTGATTTTGTTGCATAGGTCATTTGCAGATAGTCTTTAATTTCATAGTGAACGAGTTTTTGCAAATGGCTTAGTTCACGTTTTTGAGTCATATGAACATACTGCAATAACTTTTCTGCTGCGGTTATCTCTAAAGCATCTAAATTTTGGTCAATTAATTGACTGTCTTTATAGGTTTCTCTTTCAAATGATAGTAACAAATTCATTTGTTTTTGAAAAAGCTGTTCTTCTTCTGCTGTGAGATCAAAACCAATGACTAACTCCCGTGCTTTAAGATTAAGCACTTCACTCCTAACAGCTGCTAAATCTGTTAGGCTGGTAGCATAAAATTCCCCAGTTGACACATCCATATAAGACAAGCCAAAATGAGAATCATCTCGATCAAGAGCTATTAAGAAATTATTAGCATTATCTGGTTTTGCTGAATCTACAACAGTTCCTGGTGTAACAACCTGAATTACCTCACGTTTAACCACTCCGACTGCTGTTTTAGGATCTTCCATTTGTTCAGCGATAGCCACCTTATATCCTAAATCAACTAATATATCAATATACTGCTGAGCAGAATGATAGGGAACACCAGCCATAGGTACCGGATTGTCTGCATTTTTATTACGGCTGGTTAGGCTAATTTCTAAAAGCTGCGCCGCTTTAACCGCGTCTTCATAAAACAATTCATAGAAATCTCCCATACGAAAAAGCAAAAAAGCATCTGGATAGTCTTTTTTGATATCCAAATACTGTTTCATTCCTGGAGAGAGTTTATCATTTGTCATTATTCAACTCCTCATTAATTCGCTCTTCTAACGTTTTTGTAACATACTGCAAAAGATCACTAGCATCCTGCATTTTACTGCGATAATCCTGAACAATTGGCAGTTCATTTAATACTTCACTCATCTGTTTAGCATTTTGGTCTGCCTGCTTTTGAGCTTGTGGTTTTTCAATCTTCTGAAAAAGCACCGCATCTTGCTGATAGGCTTTCATATCATGAACCATTTGAGTTAGTTCAGGTACTTGTCTTATTTTTTCCTCTATCGCTTGATAAGCTTGAATATTTTCGTCTTCTTGCAAAAGGGTCTTTAATATTTTTAATTTTTCTTCAAATAAAGTCATAAATGGGAAAGAATATCATTTTCTAAACGATTGGCTGACGCCTCATCTTTACAGACAACAAGGAGGGTATCTGCACCAGCAATTGTACCAAGAATTTCAGGACTTTCATTATCATCAATTAAGTTAGCTAAAACATCTGCCTCTCCTAAATTGGTGTGCAAAACAAGCATGAAACCAGCTCGAGACACCTTGAGAATATAGGTCAAGACTGCCGAACTAAAAAAGGAAGAATCTCCCTCTGAAAGACTATAGTAAAGCTTGCCTGACTCATCTCGCAATTTTAGCAGTCCGATCTCTCGCAGATCACGTGAAAGCGTCGCCTGTGTAACGACAACACCTTCATTAAGAAGAGAATTTTTTATCTCTTCTTGAGTCCCAATATGCTGTGATTGAATAATTCTTTTGATTTGCTTCTGACGTTCCTTTTTGTTCATTTTTCCCCTCGAATAGCAATTTGCTTCATTATATCAAAAATTCAATCTTTTTTCATTTTCGCAACATTTAAGAGAGCCTATTAAATGACTGTTTTTTATTATTTTCGGCACAAGCTTCATATTTATGTTAAAATAAAATGATTACGATTTAGGAGAAGTACATGAATAACAGACAGTTAGTTGCAGAACAAATTGCTAAAGCAGTAACAGATTTAGATAAGGATACTATTATAAGCCTGCTTGAAAGACCTAAAAAATCTGATATGGGAGACATTGCTTTTCCAACTTTCAGCCTCGCTAAGACACTGCGTAAAGCTCCGCAAAATATTGCTAATGATATCGTCGAAAAAATTGATAGCAGTCATTTTGAAAAGGTCCAGGCTGTAGGCCCTTATATTAACTTTTTCTTAGATAGAGCAACGATTTCCGCGGCTGTTTTAAAAGAAGTCATTGAAAAGAAGGAAGATTATGCGCAGCAAACAGTCGGACAAGGGCGAAATATTACCATTGATATGTCTAGTCCAAACATTGCAAAACCCTTTTCAATCGGACACTTACGCTCAACAGTAATTGGGGACTCTCTTTCAAATATCTTTAAAAAAATGGGCTATAAGACAATAAAGATTAATCATTTGGGCGATTGGGGCAAGCAATTTGGCATGTTAATTGTCGCTTATAAAAAGTGGGGAAATGAAGAAGCCGTAAAAGCCCACCCAATTGATGAGCTTTTACAGCTCTATATCCGTATTAACGCTGAAGCTGAGAAGCATCCAGAACTGGATGAAGAAGCACGAGATTGGTTCCGCAAACTTGAAAAGGGCGATGAAGAAGCCCTTACTTTATGGCAATGGTTTCGTGATGAAAGCTTGATTGAATTTAACCGTCTCTATGCAGAACTTGACATTGACTTTGATAGTTATAATGGCGAAGCCTTTTACAATGATAAAATGGCTGAGATCGTTGATCTATTAGCAGAAAAAGGCTTGCTGGAAACTTCAGAAGGAGCCCAGGTTGTCAATCTTGAAAAATATGGTATTGAAAATCCAGCCTTAATCAAAAAATCCGATGGAACAACTCTCTATATTACACGTGACTTAGCAGCTGCTCTTTACCGTAAACGTCAATATGATTTTGCTAAATCTGTTTATGTTGTCGGGCAAGAACAAGCAGCTCACTTTCAACAATTAAAGGCTGTTTTAAAAGAAATGGGCTATCAATGGAGTGATGATATCCAGCATGTTGCTTTTGGACTTGTGACAAAAAATGGCAAGAAGCTATCAACGCGTAAGGGAAATGTTATCTTACTGGAGCCGACTATCGCCGAAGCTGTCGGACGTTCATTAGCACAAATTGAAGCTAAAAATCCTCATTTAGCAGATAAAGCTGCTGTTGCTCATGCTGTTGGAGTAGGAGCTATCAAATTTTATGATTTAAAAACTGAGCGAACACATGGCTATGATTTTGATTTAGAAGCTATGGTGTCATTTGAAGGGGAAACAGGTCCTTATGTACAATATGCTCATGCACGGATTCAGTCTATTCTTAAAAAGGCAGAATTTACTCCTGATGCAGATGCAACTTACCAACTAAATGATGCTGAAAGCTGGGAGATTATTAAATACATCCAAGACTTCCCTAATGTGATAGCCAAGTCTTTCGAAAATTTAGAACCTTCTGTTATCGCTAAATTTGCTATTAACCTAGCCCAAAGTTTTAATAAATATTATGCCCACACTCGTATTCTTTCGGAAACACCCGAACGCGACAGCCGTCTAGCATTAATCTATGCGACAGCTACAGTCTTAAAAGAAGCCCTTCGTTTACTCGGTGTTGAAGCACCAAATGAAATGTAAGCAATGACAAATATACTAAAATAAGAAAACTAGTGAAAAAAATTCAGCTGAAATAATCTTCACTAGTTTTTTTATACTGTTAAAGCGAATTGAAAATCATAAAATGAACTTCGATGATACTGTTCTGGTTTTTTCGTTCTCACCTCCTAGCTCAAACTTCTATTTCAGACATGATGTCATTAATCTTGTTTTTTCTAGCCATAACAGATGCCTGTGATTTATCCCACGGTCCAAGCCGCTCCTTTTGATACAGGACTCCATCTAATAAGAACCATACTTGATTGGCTTTTGCTGCTACTAACGGATCGTGGGTAACTATCATAATAGTACTGCCCTTCTGATTGATATCAACAAATAAATTCATAATTGCTTCTGAAGATTTTGAATTCAGCGAACCAGTAGGCTCATCAGCAAATACAAGCTTCGGATCATTCATAAAACTGCGGCATATACTGACTCTCTGTGCTTGTCCGCCAGATAAAGACATGGTATCGCGATCGGCCAGTTCATTAATCCCAGTCAGCTCCATTAAGTTTTTTGCTTTTTCATCAATAACACTATCTACTTTTTTATTGCGTATAGAGGCTGCTAATATAATATTTTCCTTGACCGTTAAGGAAGGAATTAAATGCGGCTGCTGAAATACATAACCAAATTTATGCAGTCTTACATCTGCCAGTTCGACTTGGTTCAAGCCACCTATATTCTGTCCTTCAAGAACAACTTCACCGCTTGAAGGCTGATCCATGCCACTGATATTATAAAGCAAGGTTGATTTCCCTGAACCAGAAGGTCCCATGATTGCTATAAAATCGGCTTCCTCAACATCAAAACTGATGCCATTAAGAACGTTTACCGCCTTTTGACCGCTATCATTAAAATCTTTCTTTAAATTTTTAACACTTAATATTGTTGTCATCATTACCTTCCTTTACCTTATTTTTGAATGAGACTTATACGATTGAGCATATAACTGGATACATATATCATAATTGTTGCAACCATCAAGATACTTAGCGGAAACAAACCGTAGACAATAAATGGATTGCTTATCAATACTATTTTAGGGGCTCCAAAGGAGGCTGCGAACATGCTTACCAAAGGCTGTCCCGCTATCAGTACTAAAACAGAACCAACGATGATGCCAACAATTAGTGGAATGATGATTCTCGTTCTATATTGAGATCTGATATCGCTATTTTTATACCCCAAAGCTTTCATAACAGCAATATCATCTTTGTATCTGATGATTAAAGTTCTCATGAAGACAGTAATCGTCAGTATTGTCACTAAAATGGCAATAAGCAGGGTTATCAGTGTAATGATATTAAATTGTGAAATAATATCTCCCAGGCTCTGTCTCACGTAATCAGCAATATCCGTTACCTTTCCGTCTCGGAAATCAGATCCCAAGTTTTCTTTTACAGTCTGTTTCTTCTTTTCAGATGAAAGATTAATATTAATAACACTTCTGATAACTTTCGCATTTGGAACGCTCTTAATGACCTTAGCACTCTTGCCGCCATTTGTGATATCTTGATAGATTCCACTCACTTTATAACTGTATTTAGTGCCAGACAGCGTAAAGGTCACCTTATCCCCGACTTTAATCCCTAAATCGTTTGCTAACAAGTAAGAAACAGCAACTTCATTAGAATGCTTTGGAAGATTACCAGTTAGACAAGATAAAGAAAATACTGAATAATTGCCCCTTTCAAAATTTACTGTAACAGATTCACCCTTTGCATTTTCAGTTTTGGCTGAATAAGTATTAAATATCTGATAATTTTTTATATCATGATACTTTGCAAGAGTTGATGAAGCCTTGCTTTCATTAACTCCGCCCTGCTGAAAATCAATTCGAAGGTCAGATGAAGCAACTCCCATATACGAGGTAAACTGACTTGATTTAAGAGTGCTAGTCATCTGTATTGGCAGTAAAACCAAAAAAGATAAGGCTATAAAGATAAGGACAAGAATGCGGTATGGCTTTTTATAACTTAGTAAGTATTTAATGCCTAGTTTAAAATTAGCCCAAGCCCCACCTTTTCCAAATAAGGAAGGACGCTTAATAACCCTGTCACTGGAAATTTCATTATTATCTTGCAATGCATTGACGGTATTTACCTTTTCAATTCTTTTAATGCTTTTTCTGCATAGAAGAATAATAGAAGCACCTATCATCATAACAGCTAATATTTGGATGCCATAATTGATGAGATCTTTATCAGCTAAGCCCATATAAAGCTCAATATTCTGCTGGACTAATGGCGTTAGTCTAAAAGAAAGCAAATAACCAATCGTACAGCCAGCTATCGTTAGTAAAGAGTATTTGATCTGGTAAATACTTTCGATGTACTTATTAGGAATACCTAAACCCCGCATAACAGCGATATCCATATAATCTTGATTAATACTTGACAACATAGCAAATCTGACACAAAGCACTGAAATAATGACAAGGAATACCACAACGATCATAAGCATTGCTGCTGTCAGTATATCCGTTAAGCCATTCAGCAACTGCATTTCGGAATAAGTAATAGCTGCTCCATTCGATGGCAGTTTTTTATCCTGATAGGCTGTTTCAACAGCATTGGTGTCCTTTATATCCTTCATCCGAAACTCTATGAGGTATTCTAATGTTCCTGTTTTGTTTGCAACCTTATCCCAGTCTTTTTGATTGACTAAAATACGTTTAGAGGAAACAAACGAAGAATTCATCTCAGAATCCTTAACGAAATCTGCAATTTTAAATGTCTTATACTGACTTCCCGCTTTTATTTTTATGGAATCTCCTGCTTTAAGATGATATTTAATCTTATAATAGACAGGAACAAGGGCTTGTCCTTCTTTGACAGAAGCAATCTTATTTTTCGAATTTAATAAAAAATCAAATTTGCTGTTTTGCACAACCAAAGAACAATCTATAACACTGCCACTCTCACTGCTCCCCTTACGATTCATATATAAGTCTTCAGCAGCGATATTTAACATTTTAACAATCTGATAGTCTTTCACAGATTTATTGTTTTCTGCAAAATGACTGATAGCATCTGAATTCAAATGCCCAGAATGCATTTGCAAAAGGTGAGACGTCTTCGCCGTTTTGCTAAAGGTATTGAGTGAGCTATTGAGTGAATATAAAAGATCTGTGGCTGATGCAAATAAAGCAGAAGCCATTGTAATGAAAACAATCAGCGTGATGCAGATAATTTTACCTTTTTGCAGCTCCTTGCAGATTATTCTTTTTTTCATATCTCTTTTAATCCTCCAAATCATAGTTCAAGCAATTGGCTTCCATCTGCTTCAAACTTTTACCGCTCTTCAGAAATGGACTTAAAACAATCATCGAAATGCCGCAAATGATAAGCATCAAGGCAATGCCTCTTTCAGAGCCTGTCCCCACAATTTTTCCAACTGAGTTGGCTAAGGCTCCATTTTTAGACAACAAGGGATTAAAAACATAATCTGCAAGAGCACCAGAAACAGCATAGGCGACAATATAGCCAAGCTGAGAAATAAATGAAATTAATCCCCACGCTCTCCCCTGAGTATCCTTACTAATATTACATCTCATTAGGACATCTAAACACACATTTGAAACCGGAATAGTTAGAAAGAACAAGAAGGCAACCACAGAAAGCCACATGAGATTTGTTAAACACCCAATAATCATTATAGTTATTCCCATGACTAAAAAGGACAATGACAGTGACTTGAGATAGCCTTTCTGTATACCTTTCACACCTAAAATCAAACTTGAAATGAGCATTCCGACAGCACTAAGAGACAATATCATTCCAAGTGTAGAAGAATCCGTTAATTCCAATAGCATTGGTTTTATGAGAGTTTCTATGATGCCCACATAAAATGTAATGATGATGGACAGTAGCAGCAGTATTTTCACACCCTTTGTTTGGGTCAGCTCTTTATAGCCTTCAGCAATATCCTTTACAATATGCACCTTAGAATCTTTAATTTGCTGGCACTCATTCATTACCTTTCTTGAATAAGTTACTGTAAAGAAGGTTGTAAAGAACGTACACATATCAATGACTAATATGAGATAGATGCCAGAAATTTGATAAATTAAACCGGCAAATATGGGTGATAGTAAATATTTGGCAGAAGACGCTAGCTGAACAAGACCTCCAGCTTTGGAGAATTCTTCGGAGGTCAGTAAATCCGTCACTGTTGCTTTGTAGGCCGGATCAAGTATCGCCGCAAAACATGAACTAAGAAATACCCAGATACAAATCGCAGGAATATTGTTGATTCCCATACTAATCATGACAAACATGCCGCCTAAACAGACAGCAGAGAAAAAATCACCAATCAGCATCAATTTCCCTCTGCTAAATTTGTCTGCGATTGCACCAGAGATGGGCGTAAAGAAAACCAGCGGAAAAAAAGCACACAGAGTAACTAGCGAACATGCCAAGGCGCTGCCTGTTTTTTCAAAAACATAAACATTTAAGCCAAAAGAAGTTAAGCCGCTTCCTATACTGGAAATTAATTGTCCTCCCCATAGGACTAGAAAATATTTAAATCTACTTTGATGAATCAATTTTTTGCCTCCAAATTCAAGTTTAAAAATGCTGTTATTCTAGCAGCCACTTCCTCTGTATACTTTTCCAAATACATATGTCCAGCATTAGGTTTATCCTTGCCTGGGAAAGTATATCAAAGTGTGAATTGCTCTTCGCTCAATCTCTATCGCCGTTTCTGGCTAATGACTGCTTTTAACTATTTCTGATAATAGTCAGCTCGGTTCGAAAACCATTTAACTCAATAGAATTCTCTGAGTCTTGAGAAGAAAAATCAGCTGTCTTATGCCCATTATCCTCAAAAGTCAGACTGGTCCCCAGCCCTCTTTTAAGCGCTCTAAAGGCGTAAGCCGCAGGCAGATAGATTTTGGAAGCTGCCAAAACTTGGTTAACAGCAATGTTTCCTTTATGATCAGTGACCTTTATCACCATATCAAGCTTGCTATTGAGCTCCTTCTCCCCCTGACCGCCATCAATGATTACTTCTGACACCCGACCGTCTAACTCAAAGTTCTCACTGCAAATCTGGATTAAGTCCACCTTCTCGCAATTCACAGAAAGTTCAACATCTAAAAGATAATGCTGAGGCAGATCCACAAAAACAACGAGTCCTTCTTTGGCCATTGTCTCTGTCAGCCCGGCTAATTTTTTTAAGCCCACATCCATCTTGCCTTTCGTCTCATCGATTTTAACTTTGAGATCCTTGGCCAAATCCTTAATAGAATTGCTGGCTAAGCGCACTTTGATTTTTTCACTGTCGCTAGATCGCAGAACAAGATGATGAAGACCTCCTAGTTTTAAATCAAAATGCTTCTGAGCATCCAGATCATATTCTGTCCAGCTATCATAAAGAAAATCCTTTTGAGGGCTGCCTGCTTCTCTTGAGGAAAGCAGATCATCTACGGAAACCTGACATAAGTCAGCAATAGCCTTCAAATTAGCAATATCCGGCATACCCCCGCCTGTTTCCCATTTTGTAATAGCTTGTCGAGAGACATGAAGGTTTTCAGCCATTTTTTCTTGTGATAAGCCTAATTGTTTTCGATAAGTTCGTAATGTTTTGCCAAATGCCATCTGTCATTAGCCGCCTTCTAAAATAAATTATCGTTCTAAAACGATTCGTCTGTTCACAGTTTAAGATAAAGCATTGAAAAGAGAAAGAAAGCAGGCATGACATTTCCCAAAAAGACAGCTACTCTTTGTAGCATTTCTCTCTAAAACACCTCTAGCAAGGCTTTTTGGCCAAGCTTGTCAGCTCGGTTCTCTTTTTTTACCCTATAATCTATTTTCCAAACTTTGCAGAGACATTATAAGTAGCGCAAAAATTTAGGAATGTCAGCCTTTGTTTCTCTTTTAAATGTTTTTGAGATGCTATAGTAAAAAGGCATTATTAAAACAAAGGCAGGTAATCATATGACTAAAAAAACAATTATTTCAGCGCGGCATTTAAAAAAGAGTTTCGGTACAGGCAGCAGCATACAAACTGTTTATTCGGATTTAAATATAGATATTTATAAAGGAGATTTTACTGTTATTATGGGCCCTTCTGGTTCTGGAAAATCTACACTAATGTACTCTCTTTCAGGAATGGATAAGCCTGATGCTGGTCAAATTATTTTTGACAATACAGATATAAGCCACTTAACAAGTGATCAATTAGCCAAATTTCGCAGAAAACAATGTGGATTTATCTTTCAGCAAATCTATTTCATGAAGCGTCTCAGTGTGATGGATAATGTGATAACAGCTGCAATACTAACAAATAGAAAGCAAAAAGAAATCGTATCCAGAGCCAAAGAGCTCTTCTCACTAGTCAATCTTCCTGAGCAAACTCAGGAAAAGCTGCCATCAGCCATTTCTGGCGGTGAGGCCCAGCGGGCAGGGGTTATTCGTGCCATTATTAATGATCCAAATATTTTATTTGCAGATGAACCTACAGGAGCATTAAATTCAGCAAATTCTAAAGCTGTACTTGATATTTTCTCTTCATTGCATAAGAAAGGTCAAAGCATTGTTATGGTAACACATGATAAAGAGTCTGCCCTTCGCGGCAATCGTATTGTTTATATCAAAGATGGGCAAATATTTGGAGAATGTAATCTGGGCAACTATAGTCAGTCCGCTGAACGTAAAGCTAAATTTGAAAGCTTTCTTATAGAGATGGGGTGGTAATATGAGGCTTGCTATTCAGAATCTTAAAAAAAATAAAAAACAGTACACTTCTTTTGGAGTCATGCTTTTCATTGCAGCATTTACAATTAATATTGCACTTGTCCTCGCCTTTCAAACATCAAGGGCATACGATAAACAATTTAAAAAGTTAAATACTGCAGCTATAAATGTTCTCATTCCACTTTCTCAGGATCAGAAGAACCTATTAAAACAAATCAACAATATAAAAGGTGTTGCTGCTACAGAAAAACACAAGGGGCTCTACTCAAAAGCAACCATTCACCATTTTGCAGGAACAGATTTCGAAATGAATACTGTTTTTTATAATAAGGAAGAAAGGAGGACACTAAACCACTTAGATATCTTAACTAATACAAAAAATTCTAAAAATGAGATCTATATTCCAAACTTTATTGCAAAATTAGGAAAATTTCATACAGGTGATAAAATAACGTATTCCTTAGGCCAAAAGAAATACTCTTTTACCATTGCAGGAGCAGTCAATGAAATGCAGTATGGTAACTATGGAACAAGTTTAATTGGTGCTTATTTGCCTCAAAAGGCCTATCAAACGATAAGCTCGGAAAATAAGGAAAAGTCAGTTGCGGAATATTCCATAAAAACAAGAAAGCACGCAAATAGTAATACCATAAAAGATCAAATTAGCTCATTGATTTCTAACAAAGGAATCTCATTACTGCATATCAACGATTACAAAACCACCAAACAAGCGCGAATGATGATTTCCAATCTTTTAATCGCTATTTTTATCGCTGTAGCTCTTATCATTTTCCTTATTAGCCTATTTTTAAGCAGCTTTCACATACACAGCCATATTGAAGAAGGAATCATTGATATGGGCGTATTAAAAGCAATCGGGTACACCAGCTCTAATATTATCTTATCTGAAATGATTCCTTACTTACTCATATCAGCACTAGCTACCTTAACCGGGTCTTTGTTTTCTTATACCGTCTTACCTACAATTGCTAATTTTTTAGCTATCCAATCAGGATTTTCTTTTACACCAACCTTTGATTTAGTGAGCATTTTTAGCATCATTGCCACTACAATAGGTATCTTCGCTATTTATACTTATGGTTGTTCAAGGAGAATTTGGACACTTGAAGCTATTAGCGCCATTAGAGGGGGCGGACACCATTCCTATCATCATTATTTCCCACTCGCGACCTCTAAATTAGGAGTAAAGCCTTCACTGATTTTAAAACAAACGTTTACTTCTCCAAGCCAAAATATTTTACTGTCTATCCTTACTTTTGGCATCATGACCCTATTAGCCTTTTCAGGAAGTTTACTTTATAATGTGAACATTAAGCCTGATCATTTTTTTAAGACAATTTCAGAAGAAAATCCATCTGCGATCTTTACAGTCAATACGACTGACAATTTACAAAGGTTAAAAACCACTCTTAAAAAGGATAAGAGAGTCCAAAAAGTATTAGAATATGCTTCAGTACCACTAAATAATGAAGATGAAGCCGTTACAGGCTTTGTAGCTGAAGACTTTTCACGTCTTACAAATAATATTGTCTATAAAGGCAAAAATCCCCTTAAGAGCAATGAAATAGCGATTGGAAGCACCTTAGCTAAAAAGCATAAAATAGGAAGCAAAATAAAAATACGAGAAGGCAATACAAGCTACAAATACACTGTAACCGGCTATATCCAAAGCATAAACTATCAAGGTAAAGTCTGTGAATTAACTAATAAAGGCTATCAAAAAATCAGCCCAACAGCAGCAACTAGTCTCAATGTGTATTTAAAGAAAAAAGGGGCTTCTGCTGCAAACAGATTTATCAAAGCATACAAAAGAAAATTAACACATGTAAAAGTCAGTGCTGTCAATTATGAACAATTAATGAAAAATAATCGGCTATTTTATGCTAGTCTCGTTTCATCAGTAATAGTCATTATTTTTATAATAGCTATGCTTATTATATTATTAGTGATGTTTATGATTATCAACTCACTCATTATGACTCAAAAACAAGAATTTGGTATTTATAAAGCTTTGGGTTGGTCAAACAGTCAGCTCACCTTGCAATTGTCTTTAAGTTTTACACCGATTATTTTTATTTCTGCTGTATTTTCAGCATTAATAGACCTTTCTCTTATTCCCATTATAACGAATAATATGTTTAGGCTGTTAGGAGCTATGAAAAATCATTTTAAGGTCTCATTACATATATTTTTACTGCTCGCCTTTATAGTTGTTGCTATTAGCTTTATTATCAGTATGATTCTAGCTAGGAAAATTAAGAGAATTGACCCTTATTCTCTTTTGAAGGCATAAACTATTATGAATTATAATGAGAGCTAAAAAATCAACAGTTAAAAGCTTGGAACAAAATAGGTCCAAGCTTCTTTTGTCTCCCAGCACTATCATGAGGTCAGCCTTGTTGGTCTTATATTTTATAGTGGCAGCCCAGTGCAAAATACAAAAAACCCAAAAGTTAGATTGATGCGATCTTACTTTTGAGTTCTTATTTTATTGAAATACAGCGGAAAAATGCAAACTAGTCATCTTCTATAAAACGGCCAATAATATTGACATTATCTGCCACGGATACGAAAGCATTTTTATCTGTTTTTTTCATAATATATTTAAAATCATTAAATTCAGCACGTGTGATGATGGCAATCAAAATAGCTTTATGCTCATGATTATAAGTCCCTTCGGCATCATTAATAATAGTAACACCTCGGTGTAATTTATGATGAATCATCCGGATAACGCGACGAGGTTTACTGGTAATAATCATTGCCTGCATTTTCTTTTGTTTTACAAATACAGCATCCGTCATTTGACTAGAGACAAAAATGGTCACCATCGAATAAAGAGCATAACGCCAGCCAAAGATCATACCTGCTATTGTCATAATCAAAATATTAACAATTAAAGATACCCTTCCTACATTGCGGCCCGTTTTTTTACGAATCAGGAGGCTGACTATATCGGTACCGCCGCTAGAGACATTATTGCGCAGAGCAAAGCCAATGCCTACCCCCATCACTAAGCCGCCAAAAATAGCATTCATCATCGGGTCAGGTGTCAAGGTCATTTGAGGGATGACTTGGATAAAAAGAGAGCTTAAGGTTACTGTGATAAATGTAAAAACAGTGAATTTACGGCCAATCATATACCAAGCTATGATCAAAAGCGGTATATTAACAGCATAAAAAGTTACTGAAACAGGAATGACAAGATTCAAATACTTAATGGACAAAGCTGATACAATCTGAGCCAATCCTGTAGCACCGCTCGCATAGACATGTCCAGGCTGAAAAAAGAAATTAACAGCAATCGAGGATAAAAGAGCATAAATAATAGAACCTGAAATACGCTCTCCATATTTTTCTCGAGATATAGAAGATAGGACATGGAATAACTGATAACGTTTCGCCAGTTTTTTTAGGTATCGTTTAAAAATAATCTCAAATTTATCTGTGTTCATTTTTTTCTGAGTGATTTTGTTTTAAAACTTCCAAATAGAGTTCATCCAGCTGTTTAGCAGAAACAAGACTTGGTGCCTGAGTCATTGGATCTGAAGCTTTATTATTTTTAGGAAAAGCGATCACTTCGCGGATATTGTCTTCTTCTGCCAATAGCATCACAAAACGATCAAGGCCAAGAGCTAAACCGCCATGTGGTGGAAAACCATAATCCATAGCTTCAAGTAAAAACCCAAACTGTTCTTTAGCACTTTCATTACTAAAGCCAAGAGCCTGAAACATTCGCTCCTGCATTTCCTTTTGATTGATACGAAGACTGCCGCCACCAAGCTCATAGCCATTGAGAACAATGTCATAAGCAAGAGCACGAACCTTGGACAAGTCTCCTTCCAATTCATGAGCAGTATCAGCTTGAGGCAATGTAAAGGGATGATGAGCACTGACATAGCGTCTTTCTTCTTCTGACCACTCAAACATTGGCCAATCCACAATCCATAAAAAGTTGAATTTAGATTTATCTATGAGATGGAGTTCTTTAGCCAAATGATTGCGCAGAGCACCAAGACTATTATTGACCACTTCAAGTTCATCTGCCACAAAAAGCACTAAATCATTGTCTTCAAGCTGTAAACGCTCTGTCAAGTCCTTTGCAATACTGGTCAAAAATTTGGCAACCGGTCCAGCTATTTCTCCATTGCTATACTTAATCCAAGCAAGGCCTTTGGCTCCAAATTGCTTGGCAAAGTCTGTTAACTTGTCAATATCTTTACGAGAATAGTTATCAGCGGCATTTTTAGCAACAATGGCCTTTACAGCTGGGGCTTGTGAGAATACCTTAAACTCAACATCCTTTACAATATCTGTCAAGTCCTGTAAAGTCATTTCAAAACGTGTATCTGGTTTGTCAGAACCATAAAGATTCATGGCTGTATCATAAGACATTCGAGGAAGAGGTAATTGAAGCTCAATTCCCATCGTCTCTTTCATGACACAGGCAATTAAACCTTCCGTAATATCTTGAATCTCCTGATCAGATAAAAAGGAAGTTTCTAAATCAACCTGCGTAAATTCAGGCTGGCGATCTCCGCGTAAATCTTCATCACGAAAGCATTTTACAATTTGGTAATAACGATCAAAACCTGCATTCATCAAAAGCTGTTTAGTAATTTGCGGACTTTGAGGAAGCGCATAAAAATGGCCTTGACTAATACGGCTTGGCACTAAGTAATCACGAGCACCTTCTGGTGTTGATTTGCTCAGCATTGGGGTCTCAACATCAAGAAACCCCAGCTCATCCAGATAGTTGCGAATAACATGTGTCACTTTAGCACGTAACTTAAAATTTTTCAACATTTCAGGACGGCGGAGATCTAGATAACGATAGCGCAGACGCAAGTCATCATTCACATCAATACCATTTTTTATTTCAAATGGTGTCGTCTGAGAAGTATTTAAAATAATTAGCTCTTCCACCTGCATTTCGACTTGTCCAGTCGGTAATTTGTCATTAACTTGACTCCGTTCAACAACGGTACCTGTCACTTCAATAACAAACTCTGTACGAAGTGTCTCAGCTTTTTCAACAACCTCTGGCAAAGCTTCTTTCGGATTGATAACCAATTGAACAATGCCTTCACGATCACGTAAATCAATAAAAATAAGGCCTCCCAAATCACGACGGCGGGAAACCCAGCCTTTTAGCGTTATTTTTTGACCAATATGTTTTGAGCGAACAGCACCAGCATACATAGAACGTTTCATATCCCATCAAGTTCCTTCTCTTGTGTCTTTTTCTCTATCTATTTTAACACAAAAAAGATGAATTAAAAGCAACTTTATCAAAAAATCATCATACTATCTAAAGCTTACAATAGCCTAAAGTTTTTCCTTAATTTCAGCCATTAAGATATTAAAAAAACAGATCCTATCTAAAAAATTGACATGACCTGCTCTTTTCCAATTATTTTTGTTAGCACAACTCTTCTAGTATACTTGCAAAATTAGATCTGATATCATCAAAATCAGCTAGCACTTCTTGGCGCGTTGTATTATTTTTAACGACAGCTTGATTTGCTTCAACTTCATTCTCACCAAGAGTAATAATCGTTTTAGCTTTAAAGCTATCAGCTGCTTTAAATTGCGCCTTGATTTTACGATTAAGATAATCACGCTCTGCTGTAAATCCCTGATGGCGAATAGCTTGTATAAGCTCTAAAGCTTTACTATTTACGCTGTTATCCAATACAGCTATATAAACATCCAAACTCTCATCAAGCGGCAGTGCAATATTTTGCTTATCTAAAACCAGCAAAAGACGTTCCAAGCCGAGTCCAAAACCAAAACCAGCTGTTGCAGGGCCGCCAAAGTACTCTACCAAGCTATCATAACGGCCGCCGGCACAAATAGTTAGTTCACTATTATCAACCTTAGTAACAAACTCAAAAATGGTATGATGATAGTAATCAAGGCCACGAACCATATTAGTATCTATCACATAAGGAATACTAAGGGCCTCCAGCATATCACGCACAGCATCAAAATGAGCCTGCGATTTCTCATCTAAATAATCAAGAATAGACGGGGCACCCTCCACCGCAGCTTTATCCTCTTTTTCTTTAGAATCTAATACGCGCAAGGGATTTTCTTCCAAACGGCGCTGTGAATCCTTAGAAAGTTTATCTTTCATTGGCAGCAAATAATCTATTAATGCTTGCCGATAAGCTTTACGGCTCTCTGTATTTCCTAAACTATTAAGGTGCAAAACGACATCTTTGATTCCCAATTCATTGAAAAGTTGATAAGCCATGGCTATCGTTTCGGCATCAGTAGCCGGATTAGAAGATCCGAAACATTCCACTCCCAGCTGGTGAAATTCTCGTAGCCGCCCAGCTTGCGGGCGTTCATAGCGAAACATTGAGCCAATATAGAAAACCTTAACCGGTTTTTGCACCTCAGGAGCAAAAAGCTTATTCTCCACATATGATCGTACAACTGGAGCAGTGCCTTCAGGCCGAAGAGTCACATGACGATCTCCTTTATCGTAAAAATCATACATTTCTTTAGTGACAATATCCGTCGTATCGCCTACAGAACGGCTAATCACTTCATAGTGCTCAAACATAGGTGTTCTGATTTCTCCATAATGGTACTTTTTAAAGATTTTACGTGCAAAATCTTCTACATATTGCCACTTAGCCGTTTCCTGAGGTAAAATATCCTGCGTTCCTTTTGGTTTTTGTAATGTCATAATAATATACAAAGTGCACTGCAGATCAAAGCCAAAGCAAATAATCACCTGCATGCCTTTAATACCAGACACTGCGATTTATTGCATAGAGCAGATCTTAAGCCTGTGTTTGATTCCTTTCCATTCCATCTTCTTTAAGCTTATTCTTTTCTATTTTACCATAAAAATAGCAGGTCAGACAGCTGAAATTCTTTCAGCTGCTGTCTGCTCACTTTCTAATGCACATCACACTAAATATAGCCATATCAACAGTAGCAGCATTCAGCCACATTTATTAAAAATGAAGAAATTTATTGATTTTTCCTAAAATTTTTGTCAAGTAACTTTACTTTACAAAAATCTTTTGCTATACTGTTAAAGTTGACGTAAGTCATAGTAATCAAAAACAATTGGAGCTCAAAAGCTCATCATATTTTATGGAGGAAAGAAAAAATGGCAGTACCTGCACGTCGCACTTCAAAAGCGAAGAAAAATAAACGCCGTACGCACTATAATTTGACAGCACCAACTGTGAAATTTGACGAAACTACTGGAGATTACTCACGTTCTCACCGTGTATCCCTCAAAGGATACTACAAAGGACGCAAAATCGCTAAAGCTAAAGCTGCGGAATAAATAGAAGGGAGATACCATGCGCGTAAATATTACACTTGAACACAAAGAATCTGGTGAACGCTTGTACCTTACTTCAAAAAACAAACGTAATACCCCAGACCGTCTTCAATTGAAGAAATATTCACCAAAACTGCGTAAGCACGTGATCTTTACTGAAGTTAAATAAGAAGACACTGCACTTCAATAAATATTAAAAAACGCTTGAAACAAGCGTTTTTTCTTTTGGTTATCATTTATATGTTTTAAAGCAGTTGGAAAGTTGTGGCTTTCTACTTTAGTTTTTCTCTTAATCGTTTTAATTCCTCAATTAAAACTTCTTTTTGTTTTAAGCCAATTTCTAGGCTAAATTTTTGAAATTGATTTACCCGCTTTTCGATTAACTTTTGAAGTTCCAGTAATTGCTCCATACTGTCTTCTTGTCTCATCAATTCAACATCAATCATTTCTCTTTGCTTTTGAATAGATAAGTTATCTGCAAAATACATCCTTACCATAAAATCCCACTTATTTTTTCTGGGCTCAATTTCTGTTTGCAGGTATTGATGAAAGGCTTCCGTCCCCTTTTCAGTAATCGTATATACTTTTTTGTCAGGCTTACCATCTTGATGAACAACTGAAGATTCAATCTTTCCTTGCTGCTCAAGCTTATGTAGAATTGGATAAATACTTCCAAAAGAGGCATTATAAAAATTACGAAAAACAGTTTCAAATTTTTGTTTAATTTCATATCCCGTTGAAGAAGATTCAAACAGAATCCCCAAGACAACATCATCACTTCGCATATTTAGTATCTTTCCTTACTTTTTGAACTGACTTGGAAGGAGTAAAAACAGCAGCGCCAATATCAGTGCAGCAGGTGCTGTATAAAAATAAAGACTGGTAAATGAAGAGATATAATCCTGCAATCCCTTTGCTAATGAGAGATTATAAGTTAATCCGCTAATAAAAAGAGTTGTGGCCAAAACGGTTCCTAACTGCCGCAAGACACCTATAACACTCTGTGAGACTGTTAAACGGCTTCCCTTAAAATCAGAAGTTGATAAAACACTGATTGGCCCAACAATTACTCCGTATCCCGCTCCTATAAATATACTACAAATACTGTAAAAAATATAGTTAAAAGGTAATTTAAGAAAAGATAGACTCAGATAACCAAGGCTAATGATGAAAAAGCCTAAAGCCAGTAGATAGTAGGGGCGTATTTTCCTCATTAACTTTCCTGCAAAAGGAGACAGCAAGAAAATCATAAAAGTAGAAGGGCTAATAAGTAAAGCGGCTTGTAAAGCAGTCTTATGAAAAATAGTTTCAAAAAAGGTTGGCATTAACACCATAAACCCAACAAGTAAAAGCTGTCCTAAAATAGTCCCAATAGCCGCCATATTAAAATGAGAACTCTTAAATAAGCCAAAATCTATAATTGGATAAGCCATTTTCTTTTCATAGCAGATAAAGATAAACAAAGCCAGTATCGAAATACACAACAAGGCTAACATAAATAAAGATAGGCCTTCACTTCTGAGATTTATAAGAAATAGCGTTAATGAGAAAAGACCAGCGACCATACATATTGTTCCAAACCAATCTATTTTTGTTTTTTCTACCTTTTCTTCAGGCAAGGTTAAGTAAAAAATAGTCAGCAGCAGCGAAACTGCAGCAATCGGAAGATTCATAAGAAAAATCCATCGCCACCCTAAGAAATGGATAATAATACCGCCAATAATTGGACCAAAGGCAGAAGCTGAACCTTGAGTAATACCAACAATCAAAGTAGCTTTGCCGCGATTCACTTTTCTCTGAGAAGAGATAGCCATATCCATGCTTAACGGAAAGATAGCACCTGCCCCAATACTTTGTAATATCCTGCCTAAAGTCAGTAACAAAAGGGTTTGAGACCAACCACTAATAAGTGAACCAAAAGCAAATAAAATTAAAGCACAGAGATAAAAACCCTTCTTTCCAAAGATATTGGCGAATTTCCCTAAAGGAATAGTAAGTGAAGCAAAAAGTATTGTGTAAGCATTTAAAGCCCAAGATAAATCTGAAAGCGTAATAGAAAGACTCTTTTGAATACTTGGTAAGGCAATATTCATAATAGTCGTATCTAACATAACAATAAATGTACCTAAACACATTGCAAAAATAGTCAGTTTATGTTTCTTAGTCAAAATAATCCCTCGCTTTATAATATGAATTAAATTTATATAAATTTAATTCATATTATAAGCCTTTTAACTGATTTGTCAAGGGTGACTATTTTAAATAATACTTTTACATAGGCGAAGACAAACTAATAGGGGGCTTCTTAAATCAATGTCCAAATATCCTTTACATACCGATAATCTTTAGCTTTAAAATCAATGATTACGAGTTTATCAAATAAAAGTTTGCTTACTATTCTAGATGCAAAACTGACTTTAATAATAGATCTTATTTTGATATTTTCCATTGTTCATTCTCAAAAATGTATAATCTAAACAAACTCTATCATTTAGATTTTCTTTTTCTAAATGCCCCTGCCTGTGCATAAAGAAGCCAAGCTAAAGCAATCATAATAGCTGCAAAAACAGCAATTCCCGAGAAACCTGTAAATTTCACAAAGAGAATGCCTCCGACAACACCCGCAATCGCCTCTCCTAAATACATGGCTGCATTTGATAATGAGGAAATGGTACTGCGTACCTTTTCAACTGTACCTTGTAAAGTCGTCATAAACAATGGGAAGATAAAACCATTGTTTATATAAATAATAATTAACAAAATTTCTGCAAGCCAAAAATTGGAAGCAAATGGTAAAATAAGATAAAGAATAACAAGTGTAATCAGCTCAGCCTTAAAGGTTTGCTGCAAGCCAAACTTCTTAACAATTCGACTGCCAAATAGGGAACCAAATAAGTTTCCCGCACCAACCGCAATAATAGCCGTACTAATATTAGTCAAGCTCATATTAAAGTCATGGGTAAACCATGTGGAAATAAAGGTGATTGCCGTAAAAGACCCTGTTTGAAAAACGAAATAAGCAATAAGATAACTGATTGATTTTCTATTAGCCAGAATATCTTTATAGGCTTCTGTAACTGAAATTTTGACGGCTTTTCCAACTTCTAATTTAGGTAAATAAATATGAATCAAGATAAGTAATATAAGAGAGGCTATAGCAATTGAATAAAATGGAGTCTGCCAGGAAACACTAGCTAGATAACCACCTATAGGAACCCCAGCCATTTGGGAAGCAGATAATCCTGCAGTAGCGTATCCCATAACCTGTACAATATGTTTTCTTTCAACTATAATAGGAATGGATGCCCAAACTTGAGGGGTTACAAATGAAGCACTAATTCCCGCAAATAGGCGGAACAGCAGCATTAAAGGGAAACTTGTCGCCAATCCACATAAAAATGTCGAAAAGGCGAAAGCAGCTAGTCCATAACTCATTACTTTTTTTCTATCTCGGCCATCAGAAATAGGGCCAGAGACAAGAGCAAAAAACGCGTAGCCAATCGCATAAGCACTAACCATCCACCCTGAAACCGAAGAGTCTATTCCGTATAATCGCGTTAAAGTTGGAAGTAAGGGAGAAATTAAGAATGTATCTGTTCCAATGATAAACATTGTTAAGAAAAATAAAATAGAATATTTTTTCATTGATAAGTACTCCTTGAAAATAATTTAATAGTTCAAAAACTTTTTAACTTTGTTTAAAAGTATAGCATTGACGAATTAAAAATTCAAGAGTAAAATAATTTTATGACTATTAACCAATTTTTTGACAGCCAAGATGAGATAAGAATTAAAATTTTCAAGGCACTAGCTGACCCTATCCGCCTACAGATTATTCGTATCCTAAATGATAAAAAGGAAGAATTAAGCTGTGGTGAAATGGGACAGCTGTTAAATATGAGTAAATCTGCAGCCTCTTATCATTTTAAAACATTACGTGAAGCTGGGCTAACGTCCACACGGAAAGCCGGACAAAATAAATTTGTTCAATTAAACAAGGAATCATTCCAAAGCTTTTTACCAGGATTTTTAGAATCTCTGACCACTGAAAGATAATAAAATCATAAAAATAACCATCCATCAAACGGGAGATGTATTTTCTCGTTCGTATCGTGCAGAGCAAGATGGGCTAAAGTCGCATAATAAACAAAGGGTTTCAGAATAAATCAGCTGAAACCCTTTTTTTAAATAATACTTTTGCACGAACTAGAAGATTATTGATGCTTCTTTTTAATGAATGAGTCTTGCTTTTCCTTTATCATCTAGCTGATAGGTATGTCCTTCATACTCTAGTGTTCGGTTGGTCCAGAGTTCACCGGAATTTGGATCAAAGTAATATTTACTGTGATTAATTTCCACTAATTTTCCTTTGACTTGAACCCCCCGAGTGGTCATTAAAGTATATTTCTTACGCTCAGAAGTATCCTCACCTAGACGGCCGGGACTGAAATAATAGACTTTTCCATCAATAGTCTGCCAGCCTGTTACAGCAACACCATCAGCATTCAAATAATACCAGTTATCATACGATTGGTAGAAACCATTTGATTTCATTTGCCCTGTCTCTGTATCAAATAGATAAACCTCACCATCAATAAGATTGAGTCCTTTAGCTCGTGTATAGGCTAACCGATAAGCAAAAGACATAGCGTTTTCAGGTTCAATGGTATAATAGGTCTGTCCATCCTTTTTGTACCAACCCTGTAAGAGTTTCCCGTCAGGACCGTAATAACCGACTGTATTTTCATAATAGGGATTGTAACCAAAAGTAAACAGTCCGTAGGTCACTAGTTGATCTTTAATAATCTCGTCTTTGCTGACATAATAATAATCGTCATCATATGATAAGGCATGTGAAACATTGCTAGAGACAGAAGCACCATTAGCTCCAAAGTAGTAGAGTTTTCCATCAATTGTCTGAAGTCCGCTGACACCATAACCATCCTTTCCAAAATAGTAGCTGTTATAGTAACGGCTCCCTTTTACGCCATAAAGGAGATTGTCCTTATCTACGATAATTTTATCTCTGACCATTTGCCCTGTCTCTTTATCAAAATAATAATTTTTATGATCAATAACAGTCAAACCTTTAGCATATTCACCGTTTTCTAACTGATAGTAAGTTTGACCATCTTCTTTAGTGATAAAACCGTAGTTTTCCTGAACCTTGCCATCTTGACCCAAAGTATAGTCTTTGCCATCAACAGTTACTGTTTGGTTTCGCAGAAGTTCACCACTATTGGGATCAAAATAATATTTAGCCCCATCAATTATTAGCATTTCTCCCTTGATTTGTCCGAATCTCACACGATGAGAACCCGTATCGTCTAATTTAGCAAAATAATAAGTCTTACCATCAATAGTCTGCCAGCCTTCGGCCAACTGTCCGTTTTGATCGGTGTGATAAAAGATTAGATAATCGTGATCGTCTATCGTGAAATGAATAGGGATAAAAGCATTTTTAACGGAACGGCCATTGCTATCCAAGTAATAAAAACCAGGAAGACTGCCATCTAATCCTTGTTCCTGCTGATGATAGATAGTATCTTTGTACTGACCGCCGTACTTTTTATCAAAGTGATAAAGTACCCCATTAATTATTTGATCTCCTTTGACAGCTGTCCCATCCGCTCCAATGTAAAGCCAGCCGGTTTGATGGGAGATTCTGTTAATATTTGTTGGGTAGTCTTTATCAAAGGCAAAACGATTGCTGACAGTATGTCCATTTTCATCAAAATAGGTGATAGTCGCATTTCCTTGAACAAATTCTCTAAGGACCTTATCGCGATATTGATTGCCATCTTGATCAAAGTAGGTCTTATGCCCATCAATAGTGGCATGGCCGACGGCAAATTCTCCTTGATCTGTAATATATTTCCAATGATGATTGGCGTCTTGGACAAAGTGCCCCTTAGCTTTTTCACTGTTTTGAATAATACCAGTATCCTTATCAGTAACAACGAGTTTTCCTGCAGTATCGTAGCCAGCCCCTTTTAATTGTCGGCCGTCTGGATCAAAGTAATAATTCAAGCCATCTATCGTTTGATAGCCCTGCGCTAAAACACCATCCTTACCAGCAAAGTAGAATTCTAAAGAGCCATTTGCTTGATTAGAGCGGATGATAAATTGATCTTTGTAAAGGGCTCCTGTCTCATCGTTGAAGTAATAAGATTTATCGTCAATTTTTTTGATCCCTTTAGCCATTTCAAAGTTAAAGCCATCGGGCGTAAAATGATAAGTCTGTCCATCAATATTAGCCCAGCCTGTAAGAGCTTTACCATCTTTTCCGAAATACATATTATGTTGAGGATTCCAAGCAGAAGTAAGCAGGCTGAAATCTTTTAAATAATAATGGTAGACTGTTTCGTCCTTTTTGAATACAACATCAGTCCTCGAAGAATAAACAGCTGAATAGTGATTAACATAATACAATTTGTTATTAAAGGTGTAATAACCTTCTTTAAGAACCCGCTTACCTTCTAAATCATAGAGATAGCCTCCTTGGATGCCTTGCGGTGCATTAGTGGCTGCGCCTTTTAAAGCAGCTCCTGTCTCAGGCGTAAAGTAGTATTCAGCACCATCAACTGTTATATACTGATTTTTTATAAGATGACCGTCTGAATTAAAATAGTAAAGATCTTGACCAACACCTTTAAGTCCCTTGCTTACAGCACCTGAATCAGGATCAAAGTAATAGGTCCCTCCATCAATATCTAGAAATTTTCCTTTAGCTTGCCGGCCGTCTGGATCAAAATAAAGTCGAACGCCATCAATAGTCTGCCAGCCGGTTACTTTTTCTTTAGCAGCGTTAAGATAGTACCAATTCCCATTTTCCTCGTAGAAACTATTGGCTCTCTTATCACTATCTTGAGTTTTGCTTTCTGAAAGAGCTGCTGATACCGCTTGATTTTCCTTATCACTGTCAGAAGTGACTGCCTTACTTGTAATTGGCTCGGACTCTGATGGTTCTTGGCTGTCTTGCTTATCTTTCTTTACAGTCTCAGCTGGCGTAGTATCATTATTGGCTTTTGTCGCTTGTGAAGTAACTTGACTGCTTTCAGTAGTCATTTCGTTGTTGATAGCAGCATCCGCTGGGGCTGTGCTATCTGTGTTGCTTTTTACAGTGCTGTCCGTCGTTTGGGCGGACTGTGTTTGGGTGACATCATTTGTCTGTACTTCTGAACGAGTTGTTTGTTCATCAGCCTGTACAAGACCTGTACCGGCTAGTGCAAAGCCTACAATAACCGTTCCGGCAATTGTTATCCAATGTTTTTTAACTTTATGTAGTTTAAAACGTACTTTTTCTTTCATCATTTTCCTCCTTAAATTAAAAGCATTAGCAACACACTGTCACTATAGCATTTTTAAAAAATAATGTAAACGCTATTTTAAAGATTTTTACATTAGACCAGTAAACCTATACACGCGAACCTATTCTGGCATTAAGTAAACTCCTTGATAATGTTCCGTTCAACCAATAGATAGACAATCATTTTTCAGCCTCTATCACTTGTAAATTGTCAAAATGGAAAGCTTGGCGCTTTATTTTAAATCCCCTTCTTTTCAGCTCTTTTAATAGCGTCAACATAAAAAAGCTGTTAATGATTCTGTTTATGCCTTGCTATTTCCATTATATTCAAACGGCTATTATTTGGAGAAAACAAGGGGTTTACAAAGATAGCTTTTCTTTATAAAAATTTATCTTTTCAACAAGCTTTTCTCTATTATGCAACAGAACCGCTATATTTTGATCTAAAACCTGCAAATGTTCTTCCAAGAGCTTTAGCCTCTCCAAGTAAGTCTCCTCCCCTGCTTCTCGCAGTTGGGAGTAATGCTTGATTTCCTTTATGGGCATACCGACAGCTTTCAAACGCAGAATAAAAAGAAGCCATTGATAATCCCGCTCATCATAATACCGCCTGTTGCTGCTGTCCCTTTTCGGTTTTAACAGCCCTTCTTTTTCATAGTACCTCAATGTGTGGATACTAAGATGTGTTAATGTTGAAAATTTTCCGATTGAATAGTGCATTTTATCTCCTTTTTTGGCTTGACCTCTAGTTTACTCTAGGTGTTATCCTTATTATAACTTAAAAGGAGGTATTGAATATATGATAAATTCAAAAAATTATGTTTGCATCACTGGAGCCAGCTCTGGTATTGGACTAGAAAGCGCAAAAGCCTTTGCAAAGCTGGGGAATAATCTTATTTTAGTTGCCAGGCGTCAGCACCGATTAGAAAAACTCAAGAAAGAGATCCTTTCTTGTTTTCCGCAAATCGATGTCGTTATTGAATCAACGGATCTTTCTCTGGCAGAAAATGCTTTTAAACTTTATCAGAAATTAAAAGCTTATCCCATTATAACTTGGATTAACAATGCTGGTTTTGGCAATTATGACAGTGTCTATCATCAAGATCTGGATAAAATTAGACAAATGATTCATCTCAATATTGAAACTTTAACAATTTTGTCAAGTCTTTATGTCAAAGACTACAAAAATACAGAAGGTGCTCAGCTTATCAACCTTTCTTCCAGAGGCGGTTATATGATCGTTCCAAATGCGGTGACCTACTGTGCCAGCAAATTCTATGTCAGCGCTTTTACAGAAGGACTGGCACTCGAATTAAAAGCCAATCATTGTCCTTTAAAAGCAAAGGTTTTAGCTCCTGCTGCCACTAAAAGTGAATTTGGGCAAATTGCCACTGATTCACCTGCTTACAATTACGATGATCATTTTACAACCTATCATACCAGCAAAGAAATGGCCGACTTTCTCATTGAACTCTATCAGAGTGATCAGACGGTAGGATTGGTAGATGTCAGCAATTTTGAGTTTAAGCTGAGCGATCCGCTTTTTAATCACTGATTCCTCTTCCATTTCAAATGAAAATAAAAGCTTTTAAATTAATTAAAGCAATAACCTTAGCCCGTCTTTTTTTAACAAAAAGCCAAAAAGACAGCAAGATGAGATTTACCTTAAGTTACGATTGTCTTATTTTTGTAACATAAGCTTGATATACTATTAAGTAATAGAGAACTTTTAACATTTTAGATATCGCTTAGTTTAAGCTAGGCGTAAACGCTTGTTAAGGAGAAAACTATGGATCAAGAACCAGTTATTGAATTTAAAAGTATTAACAAAATTTATGGTGATAATGTTGCTGTTGAGCATATCAATCTCAAAATTATGCCAGGAGAATTTGTCTGTTTTATCGGTACAAGCGGCTCTGGTAAAACGACCATTATGAGAATGGTCAACAGAATGCTAAGACCAACATCAGGCCAAATTTTAATAAAGGGAGAAGATATTTCTAATCTTAATCCCGTCCAACTGAGACGTAAAACAGGTTATGTTATCCAAAATATTGGTCTTATGCCGCATATGACGATTTATGAAAATATCACACTCGTTCCTAAGCTATTAAAATGGCCAGAAGAAAAGAAAAAAGCTAAAGCCAAAGAACTTATAAAACTTGTTGAGCTGCCTGAGGATTTCTTGGATCGCTATCCTTATGAATTATCAGGAGGCCAGCAACAACGTATCGGTGTTATTCGGGCTTTAGCGGCTGATCAAGATATTATTTTGATGGACGAACCTTTTGGTGCCTTAGATCCCATTACTCGCGAAGGCCTGCAAGATTTGGTGAAATCTTTGCAGGAAAAAACTGGGAAGACCATTGTATTGGTTACTCATGATATGGATGAAGCTTTAAAATTAGCTACTAAAGTTGTTGTTATGGATAAAGGCCATATGATTCAGCAAGACAGCCCTACCAATTTGCTTCGTCACCCTGCGACACCATTTGTTCAAAAAATGATTGGCGAAGATCGTTTAATTCAAGCACGCGCTGATATCACCCCTGTTAAGACAATCATGCTTACAAATCCTGTTTCTATCTCTCCAGATAAAACCTTACAAGACGCAATCTCTCTAATGAGACAACGTCGTGTTGATTCACTCTTAGTAACAGATGAGGATAACAAACTACTAGGCTTTATTGATATTGAAACTTTAAATAATAATTATAAACAAGACCTTTTAGTCTCTAACATTCTAAACAAAGTTAATTTTTATTTAAAAGAAGAACAGCTTTTAAGAGACACTGCCCACCGTATCTTAAAGCGCGGTGTTAAATATGTGCCCGTCATTGATGAAGAAAACCACCTAAAAGGGATTGTAACGCGTTCTTCCCTAGTAGATATGCTCTATGATATTATTTGGGGTAATCAAGATACGGAGGAATCATGATGACTGAATTTTTAGCACAGCACGGCAGTGAACTCGTTATTAAAACTTGGGAACAAATTTACATTTCTGCCTTGGCTCTCCTACTGGGAATCATTGTTGCCGTTCCAATAGGTATCGCTTTGACACGCTTTCCTAAATTAGCAAAAATTTTCATCGGACTTGCCAGCATCCTACAAACTATCCCTAGTCTCGCTCTTTTAGCTATTATGATTCCGTTTTTTGGTATTGGAAAAACACCTGCTATTTTTGCCTTGTTCGTTTATTCCCTTCTCCCAATCATGAGAAACACTTATATTGGTGTCAATAATGTTGACCCTACCTTAAAAGACAGTGCAAAGGGTATGGGAATGACACCTATTCAATCAATCCTTCAGGTTGAGCTGCCGCTGGCAGTTCCCGTCATTATGACAGGAATTCGATTATCTGCCGTTTATGTTATTGCTTGGGCAACGTTAGCATCCTATATTGGAGCAGGCGGCTTAGGCGATCTTATTTTTAGCGGCTTAAGCTTATTCCAGCCCTCTTTAATTATTGGAGGAACTATTCCTGTTATTTTACTTTCTCTGATTGTTGATTACCTACTCGGACGTTTGGAATATTATTTAACACCAAAGCAAAAGGGGAATTTATGATATGAAAAAACGGACTTATTTTCTACTCAGCCTTACCGCTATTTTGATAACTGTTTTAACAGGCTGTCACTCTAACGGCGCCTCTAAAAGCAACAATTCTGCTAACATTAAAATTGCAGCCATGAGCACTACAGAATCTAGTATTATGGCCAATATGATTAGCGAACTAATCCATCATGAGTTGGGATATAACACTACTTTAATATCTAATCTTGGTTCTGCAAATGTAGGACACCAAGCACTCCTGCGAAAAGATGCTGATATTGCAGCTACACGTTACACAGGAACAGACTTAACCGGAACACTGAACTTACCTGCTGAAAAAGATCCTAGTAAGGCAGCCAAAATCGTTAAAAAAGAGTTTACCAAAAGGTATGATCAAACTTGGTTCCCAACCTATGGCTTTGCAGATACTTATGCTTTCATGGTGACAGAAAAATTTGCTCAGGAAAATCAACTGAAATCTGTCTCAGATTTAAAAAAGCTATCTGCAACAGCACGTACAGGAGTTGACAGTACCTGGATGAACCGAAAAGGAGATGGCTATAAAGATTTTAGCCGAGCCTATAAATTCTCTTTTAAAAAGATTTATCCTATGCAAATAGGCCTTGTCTATGATGCTGTTGAAAACAATAAAATGCAGGTTGTTCTTGGATATTCAACAGATGGCCGTATTCAAAGCTATAAACTTAAGATCCTAAAAGACAATAAACACTTCTTCCCTCCTTATGATACTTCAATGGTAGTTAACAATAGTATTCTCAGAAAATACCCTAAATTAAAAAAGCTGCTTCATCGTTTAGATGGCAAAATCAGTCTCAAAACAATGCAAAAACTTAACTACAAAGTAGACGACCAACTATTAGAACCATCACTGGTTGCTCAACAATTTTTGAAAGAACATCACTATTTTCGAGGAGGCGATAAACAATGAGTCATATGGGACTTATACAGCAACTGGTTTATTACTTTAATCATAATGGCAGTTATGTTTTAACGCAATTCTTACGGCATTTTTTAATTTCTATATATGGAGTTCTCCTTGCTGCAATTCTTGGTATTCCATTAGGTATATTAATTGCTAAAAAAGGAAAACTCAAAGGTTTTGTCATCGGTATGGCTAACGTTATCCAAACGATTCCTTCATTAGCAATGATTTCCATTATTATGTTAGGATTGGGACTAGGTACAAAAACCGTTATAACAACAGTATTTTTGTATTCTCTCTTACCAATTATCAGCAATACCTATGCTGGTATCACAAATGTCAACTCTGACTTGGTTGATGCTGCAAAAGGTATGGGAATGACTAGCCAACAGCAATTGCTAATGGTAGAACTCCCCCTTTCACTAGCCGTTATTATGGCTGGAATACGCAATGCCTTAGTTGTTGCAATTGGGATAACAGCTATAGGAGCCTTTGTTGGCGGCGGCGGATTAGGAGATATTATTATTCGCGGAACAAATGCTACTAATGGAGGAGCAATCATTTTAGCGGGTTCCCTGCCAACGGCTTTAATGGCTGTAATGTCTGATATTATACTGGGAATAGTTCAGCGTTATTTAGAGCCTAAAGGCATTGCATCAAATCACTAATCTTGCTTTTTATATGCCTAATATAAAACTTTACGGCCTTATCAAGTTAGTGTAAATTATTTATAAGGGACTAGATACTATGAACAGCTGATATTTTTAGAGAATCCGTATAAAAAAAGCTTTACAGTTTAGTAAAGCTTTTTATTATTCCATGTTTTTTGATCTGGTAACAGAGACTTTTTTGAAATTCTTGAGACATGCCGGTTACCAGAAACATAAAAACAAAGCGGTTCATTTCGCCAATCATCTGTACAAGTCACTCCAATTCGAGGACGAACAGCAATCCGAAGCGGCTGCAAGTTTTCTTTTAACTGAAGCTTTGAAGATTCAATAGATTTTCCATCAAAAGCTTTATCAATACCAGCAAACTTTGTTAACTTTCCAGGACCATTAGCTACTACATTTCCATCAGCTGTTTCAAGCGCTCGAATTAACACAGCTTCTGCTATATCTTGGGGTTTAGTCACTAAATTAAGCATTTGATGGCCATAAATCTGATAGATATACCAATGACCAGCTGCTAAATACATAGACTCATTTTTAGGCGTCCGACGATTGTTAGCACTATGACAAGCACTGTCCTTACTGCCCAAATAAGCTTCTGTTTCAACAATCCTGCCTAACCTTTTTCCATCTAAAAGCAAGTCCATCCCCAATAAAGCCTTGGCTGTTGCAATGGTATCTGTTCTCATTAAATCATAAAATTTTTTTGATAGCATAATATTATTGTAACACGATTAAAGCTTTTGCAGAACTTATAATAAAAGAAGGTAGCCAATTTTTACTTCCTTTATCACTATTATGGCTATAACAGCCGTTTAGGACAGTAGGGGCTTGTAAATTTTAATTATTCTAAGTCCAAAATTAATACATAATCTCTATCATACTATTTAGTTCATTGCTAGCACCCAATTACTAAATATTTTTCAGAAAATAATGACATTTTCCAATAATAGGATGATTAGCTTATTTATTTGTGCTATAATGAGGGTGTTAATATCCTACATATATCATATTATGTCGAAAGGAAGCGGTCAAATGACTGATAAAGAGAAGCTGAAAAATTTAAGAAATCGTAGCTCTGTGTACGATTCAATGGTCAAGTCACCCAATCGTGCTATGTTGCGTGCAACTGGCATGACTGACAAAGATTTCGAAACACCTATTGTTGGTGTGATTTCTACCTGGGCTGAAAATACACCATGTAACATACATTTACATGATTTCGGAAAACTAGCAAAAGTTGGTATTAAAGATGCAGGAGCATGGCCCGTACAATTTGGTACAATCACAGTTGCAGATGGTATTGCTATGGGAACCCAAGGCATGCGTTTCTCCTTAACTTCACGCGATATTATCGCTGACTCAATTGAAGCGGCTATGGGAGGACATAACGCTGATGCTTTTGTTGCTATTGGCGGCTGTGATAAAAACATGCCCGGATCTGTCATTGCTATGGCTAATATGGATATCCCAGCTATCTTTGCCTATGGCGGTACCATTGCTCCTGGCAGTTTAGATGGTAAAGATATTGATTTGGTATCTGTATTTGAAGGAGTCGGTCATTGGAATCATGGAGATATGACTGAAGAAGAAGTTAAAGCTTTAGAATGCAATGCCTGTCCTGGACCTGGTGGCTGTGGGGGAATGTATACTGCAAATACTATGGCAACAGCTATCGAAGTACTAGGACTCAGTCTTCCAGGCTCATCATCTCATCCTGCTGAATCGGCAGATAAAAAAGCTGACATTGAAGAAGCTGGCCGCGCTGTTGTTAAAATGCTTGAGTTAGGAATTAAACCATCAGATATTCTAACGCGTGAAGCTTTTGAAGATGCTATCACTGTGACTATGGCATTAGGAGGCTCCACTAACTCGACGCTTCATCTTTTGGCTATTGCTCATGCTGCTAATGTTGATCTAACTCTTGATGATTTTAATACCTTCCAAGAGAAAGTTCCTCATTTAGCTGATTTAAAACCATCAGGACAATATGTTTTCCAAGATCTTTATGAAGCTGGCGGTGTTCCAGCAGTTATGAAATACCTTTTAGCTAATGGCTTTCTCCATGGAGATCGTATAACTTGCACTGGTAAAACAGTTGCTGAAAATTTGGAAAACTTCTCAGACTTAGCTCCCGGCCAAAAAGTTATCATGCCACTTGATCATCCTAAACGAGCTGATGGTCCCCTTATCATTTTACACGGCAACTTAGCCCCAGATGGTGCTGTTGCTAAAGTCTCTGGTGTTAAAGTTCGCCGCCATGTCGGACCTGCTAAAGTTTTTAATTCAGAAGAAGAAGCCATTGAAGCCGTATTGAATGATGATATTGTTGATGGAGATGTCGTTGTCGTTCGGTTTGTGGGACCTAAAGGCGGTCCTGGTATGCCAGAAATGCTGTCACTATCATCTATGATTGTCGGTAAAGGACAAGGTGAAAAAGTGGCTCTGCTCACAGACGGACGGTTTTCTGGCGGTACTTATGGATTAGTTGTCGGCCATATTGCTCCTGAAGCTCAAGATGGCGGTCCTATTGCTTACCTACAAACAGGTGATATCGTGACGATTGATCAGGATACAAAAGAATTACACTTTGATATCACAGAAGAAGAGTTGAAACACCGTCAGGAAACAACCCAGCTACCACCGCTTTATTCACGTGGAGTACTTGGTAAATACGCTCATATTGTATCATCAGCATCCAAAGGAGCTGTAACAGACTTTTGGAAACCAGAAGAGACTGGTAAAAAATAAGTATCTAACACCATTCTTATTTATAAACAAATAACCTCTCATAAGCTATAGGTATGTCAGTAGCTTATGAGAGGTTATTCTTTTGATAACTTTTAATGGCATGCATAAAAGGAAATCTGGCTGCCCTTTCTTTTAGTATCATTATTTGGGACTAATACCAAGTGCTATTCTGCCAAAACGGCTGATACGTGTTATTTTCCAAGCAGGTGACCAGACCACCTCAACTCCCACCTTATTAATTCCTTCAATTTCTGAAAGAGAATCAATAATCTCTGCCGGAAGTGTGTCAATACAGCCACAATTAACTTCAGTAAAAGTAATCACTAATTTACAAAAACCTGTTTCATCTAAATGGATTTCATAAATCAAACCGAGATTATAGATATCCAACTCTATTTCAGGATCATAAATTTTTTCAAGTTTTTCAATTAGTTGTTCGCTAATAGCTGCAGCTCGATCATTTATTTTAATATCATCTCTCATCCATTTGCTCCTTTGATAAAGTAACTTGGCTATATTTTCCCATAAATAGACATTTTTTTCAATATTAATATTGTTGAATCAAAGCATAAAATGAGATAGAGAATGATTATCATTTATCTCATTTTATTCGAGTTTTAATGGTTGGCATCTTTCAAAACTTTTTTTCGAGCAATAACTAACCCTAAAACAGCAAAAATAAGAAAGAATAAACTCAAAAATCTGATTTGACTGCCGATATTACCTGTCATTGAAATGGTTTCTCGCAGCCCTGAAACAGAATAACTCATAGGCAGATAAGGATTAACCGTTTGGAAAAAGGAATCGCTTAAAGCTAAAGGATAGGTTCCTGCACTGGAACCTAGTTGAAGCAAAAGCAATACTAAAGCAGCGAATGCCCCAAACCTATCATTCCAAGTAACAAGAGTCGTAACTAAAGTCATAAAAGTAATACTTGTTAAAATAGTCAATCCTAATGTTTTAAATTCAAAATTGGCAGATAAGCCTATCATATGAACGCCTAAATAAAGTATAATGGCTCCTAAAACAGCAATTAAGCCATTAACAGCTAATTTTTGATTTACCCACATACCTAAAGAAGTTGCCTTTTTGCCAGATAAAGCTGTTCTAAAAATAGTATTGGTTGACAAGGCCATTACCATAAGAGCTGCTGACATCATATAAGGAGCCATACCAACCCCATTTGTAGCAACATTATCCTTGTCACTATGTTTAACAGAAACTGGACTTGCTAAAGTTTTAGCGTTTGTTTTATCAACAGATACAAAAGATAATTTATTTTTAGCTGTAGATAAAGATTTATGCAGTTTATCATTACCGCTTGACAATATTGACAAGCCACTAACTAGCGTTTGACTGCCATCTGATAATTGACTTGAACCAGTTGACAATTTGTTTATTCCGCTTGCCAGTTGGTTGCTGCCGCTTGTCAAGTTACTTGAATTATTAGACAAAGTATTAGCACCGTTGACAAGCTGATTGACACCACCTAATAATTGATTATTATTAGCCGCTAAAGTATTTGCCCCTGTATTAAGAGTATTTACAGCACCAGCATAACGATTGAAACCAATTGACAATGTATTAGCTCCAGCACTTAAACGATTTCCCATCAAACTAGTATTGTTTACAATTGCTTTGCTTACTGGAATGAATTGGTTGGTCAAGCTTGTATTAATCTGCATTAAAGCACTTGACATACTTGTCAACTGAGATGCAGCTGCAGGAAGTACAGTGTTTGCTGTTTCTTTTAATTGTGTCAGGCTTTGAGAATCTGCAGTTTGCTGTTTTGAAGTTGCAGTCTGTAAAGTTGGTAATAAATTTTGGATACTCTGAACATTATTTATAATAGCTTGTGCTTGATTAGCAATATCTGGGTTAGCCGTTGTCGTAGATGTTGCTGAAGAGCTATTCGTATTGGCTAAAGCTGCAGCAATTTCTGCCTGATCTTCAGAAGATAATTTCTTATAAGCATTAGTAGCTTGAACAGCTGCAAGTGAATTTGTAGGCTGTTGATTTGTTGTAGTTGTCGTTCCTGACGAATTCGCAATAGCCTGTGCTGCTGTTGTAATAGAAGTCAAATAAGCACTGATATTTGAATTTCCTGAAGAAGATGCTGCTGAAGAATTATTTTCACTATAACTTTGAATAGCTTTATTCAAGCTTGTTAGCGAAGCTTCCAAACCTTGGATTTGCTTAAGTTGTTCTCCATTTGGCAACTTTGCTGATAAGGTTGAAAGACCTTGATTTAATTGATTGACTGCTGATACTAATTGATTGATCTGACCAGAACTATTACTTAATTGTGCAAGTCCTCCTAGCAATCTCTGTGATTGTCCATTGAGCAGTTCTGTACCAGTTGCTAATTGATTAACACCTCCTGTATAAGAGGTCACTCCTGTTGATAAACTTGATAAGCCTGTAGAAAGTTGATCTACTCCTCCTGTATAACGTGATAAACCTGAATACAGACTATCTGCCCCTTGAGCTAAAGTACCACTAGCATCCGATAAGCTACCTAAATTATTAGCCAACAATTGTCCACCGTTAAATAATTGCGTAGAACCATCGGCTAATTTTTGACTAGCGTCTGAAGCAGCTCCTAAACCTGTTTGCAATTTTGCTATATTGCTAAAAAGAGCTATGCTATATGAACTGGTCAAATCTTTAGAAACGGATTCCTTTAAAGTTTTTGCAGCAGTTTCACTCATTTTAGAAGCAACAAAGCTATGGCCCTTAGAAGTTTGATAAGGAATGGTCAATTGTTTGGGATTGTGGGTGAGAATACTAGCAGCATTTTTTGATAGATCTTTAGGAAGAGTGACTATCATGTAATAGTCGCCTTTATGAAGCCCAGTCTGAGCTTTTTTGCTATCAACAAAATGATAATCCAAATTTTTATTTTTAGACATGCCAGAAATAACATCCTTACCTACAGTCATACTTTTCCCATTATAAGCTGCAGGTTTATCTTCATTGACAACGGCAACTGGTAATTGAGAAACCTTACCATAAGGATTCCACATTGAACTCAAAAATATGATATTATACAAGGCAGGAACTAAGGCAACTCCAATCATTGTAATCCAAAGCATTGGTTTTTTAATAACCGACTTCAATTCTTTAAACATTTTTTCCTCTCTTTGTACATTATGTCTAAATATTTGATATAATAAATTATACTCATATATACTAATTAAACAAGTTAAAATTTTTATTTTTAGACATGATGTATAATTTTGTTCAAAAGGAGACTTCTAAGATGAAGAATACTAAAAAAGAAAAAACTAAAAAAGCCCTTGAAGAGGCAATGGCAAATTTATTAAAAGAAGAAAGTTTTAACACTATCACTATCACTCAGCTAACACATGCTGCTCATCTCAGCCGCAGTAGTTTTTATACACATTATAAAGATAAATATGAGATGATTGATAAATACCAGCAATCGCTTTTTAATAAACTAGAATACATTTTTGATAAAAACTCAACCAAGCAGGACAAGACAATTCTAGAAATTTTTCAGTTTCTCAATCGTGAACCTTTGTTTGCTGCGCTTTTATCTGAAAATGGAACTAAAGAGATACAAGACTTTTTAAAAAATAAATTTAAGATTTTAATTAAGCACAATTTACAAATTGGAGATTCTATATCTTTTAAACATAAAAAACTATCTCATGTAGAAACTGAATATGGGATTATGTACATTATTAATGCCTTATTTGGTGTTTGTCAAATGTGGATAGCTCGCGGAAAAATTGAAAGCCCAGAACAAATGACTAGTTTTATCATTAAAATGATGCACTAGTATTTTAGGATATAAGAAAAAACCTTATTAGGCTTACCTTTCAATAATTGAATGACTCAACATTAAGTAAAAGGTAAAATTTAGCCATAAATAAGGTTTTTGAATAAATACTAAAGCATTTTGTTATAGAATTCAACGATAAGTGCTTCATTAATTTCTGGATTAATTTCATCGCGTTCAGGAAGGCGAGTTAATGAACCTTCCAGTTTATCAGCATCAAATGACACAAAAGCTGGACGTCCAAGAGTCGCTTCAACAGCTTCAAGGATAGCAGGAACCTTCACTGATTTTTCACGAACCGAAATCACTTGACCAACTTCAACACGGTAGGATGGAATATCAACACGTTTACCATCAACAAGAATGTGCCCATGGTTAACAAATTGACGCGCCTGACGGCGAGTGGTTGCTAAACCAAGACGATAAACAACATTATCAAGGCGACGTTCTAACAAAAGCATAAAGTTGTAACCAAGAATGCCACCTTTAATCTTAGTAGCTTGAACAAAAAGATTACGAAATTGTTTTTCGCCAACACCATAAGTAAAGCGAAGTTTTTGTTTTTCAGCCAATTGCAATCCATATTCTGAAAGTTTCCCACGATTGTTAGGACCGTGCTGTCCCGGCACGTAATTGCGACGTGCTAATTCCTTGCCTGTTCCTGTCAAAGACAGTCCAAGGCGACGTGATTGTTTCCATGATGGTCCTGTATAACGTGACATGTTATAAAGTCCTCCTCTAAAAAGTAAATTTTGAGGAAATAACGATTTAGAAAATCCTGATTCGTGCAGTTAATTTTCATCTAAACAGCCAAGACTACTGACCTCTGCAGAATTTCTATTTAATAAGCTATGCCATAAAACCAGAAAATCTGCTAGAAGAACTAACTGTTGACGAGCTTCATATTTTCCTGCTGTTATTTCACACGAAGAAAAGTATACCATAGAATAAGAGTCTTGTAAAGAGAATTATCACTAAGAAACAGCACTGTATCATTCGAAAGTGATCACATCCCATAGTGCTGTCTTACAATGAAACGATCTCTTTTCAACTTTTAATTGATGGTCAAAATTTTTAAATCTATCTTAACCCTATGCAAAATATCATTAGCCTATTGAAACTACGGAAATTTTAAAGAATCGGTATCCTAAAAGTTAAAATTAATCAAAATAACGAATTAATGTTTTTTCTGTAAGAATATCAGAATATGTGTAAGATTCTACATAGGTATTATCAATTTCACCTGGAACACTAGCTTTATCTTTGTATTCTACAATAAAAAGAGAGGAGTAAACCTCAATTAAACGGCCAACTTTATTTTTCTCACGTTTACGTCCGTTTTCGAGTGTTAACTCAACTTCTTGACCTTCATGAGCTTTAATAGCTTCTTTAATTTTTTTCATTTTTGCAACATCTGTAAATGCATCACTCATTGTTTAACCTCTCTTATCTTTCTTCAAATTGGGCAATACTAGAAAACTTATTATATTCTTTCTGAAACATCAACTTCACCGTTCCTCTAGCTCCTGCACGATTTTTTTCCAAAATAACTTCTATCGTATTATCTACTAACTGATCTTCTCCATCTTTGTCACTGCGCTCATAGTAATCATCACGATACAAGAAAGCAACAATATCTGCATCCTGTTCAATAGAGCCTGATTCACGAATATCAGACAAGACAGGCCTTTTATCTTGCCGCTGCTCAACTCCACGCGATAATTGGCTCAGTGCAATGACTGGGACTCTAAGTTCTTTAGCTAAAATTTTTAACTGACGAGAAATGTCAGAAACCTCCTGCTGACGATTTTCTGGCCGCGTACCAGTAATCAATTGCAAATAATCAATAACAATCAAACCTAAACCATCTTCAAGCTCTTTATCCAGCTTGCGCGCACGCGCTCTAATTTCTGTAACTTTAATTCCTGGAGTGTCATCGATATAAATAGGTGCATCAGCAAGAGTCCCTTGAGCAAGGGTTATATTTTGCCAATCCTGTTCAGTTAACTGACCGGTACGTAAATTATGGGCATCTACCATACCTTCTGAGGCAAGCATCCGATCAACTAAACTTTCTGCCCCCATTTCTAGAGAAAAAATAGCCACAGGTTGTTTCATTTTAGTTCCAATATTTTGAGCAATGTTGAGAACAAAAGCAGTTTTTCCGACAGCCGGTCTGGCAGCTAAAATAACTAGTTGATCAGGGTGTAAACCTGTTGTAATCTTATCTAGATCTCTGAAGCCTGTTGCTAAACCAGTGACATCTGACGTTTGCTTTGAACGTACTTCCAGATTTTCATAATTAACAGCCAGAACATCTGAAATTTTTCGAAAACCGCTTCGATTGCTATGTTCGTTAACATCAATCAGCGCTTTTTCAGCATTTGCAATGATATCCTCAGAATCCGTTGCTCCTTCATAAGCCTGGTTAACTGTTTCTGTCAACTTTGAAATAATACGGCGCAGCATGGCTTTTTCTGATACTATTTTGGCATAATATTCAGCATTTGCACTTGTTGGTACACTATTAACCAACTCTGCTAAATAAGAAATACCTCCAATATTTTGAAGATCACCCTGATTATCAAGCATTGCTCTGACAGTCGTTGCATCAATAGCATCATTTTGATCACTAAGGCTAATCATAGCTTTAAAAATCACACGATGAGCATATTTATAAAAGTCCTCTGGTTCAATAAACTCTCGAACAGCAATCAATTTATCTGGAGATATAAAAATTGATCCTAATACAGACTGTTCCGCAACTAAATCTTGAGGCTGTACACGCAATTCAGATGTATCCGGCAAAAGGCCACCTCCTAACTCCGATATTCATTAATAACTTATTATTCTTATGCCTCATTAATTTGAAGCTTAATAACACTAGCCACATTTTTATGAAGTTTTACAGGAACTTCAATCAAACCAATAGCACGAATGGGATGTTCAAGCTTAATACTGCGTTTGTTAATAGTTATCCCAAACTGCTTTGTTAATTCCTCTGAAATTTTTTTAGCTGTGATAGAACCAAATGTTCTGCCATCTGGACCTACCTTTTCACTAAATTTAAGCAATGTTTTTTCATTTTCTAACTGTGATTTAATGTTCTGTGCCTCAGCTAAAAGTTCTGCTTGAGCCTTTTCTTCTGACTTTTGTTTTCCTTTCAGCTCATTAATGGCTTGATTAGTAGCTTCTTTAGCTAAATTCTTTTTAAGTAAAAAGTTTTGAGCATAGCCAGTAGGAACCTCTTTGATCTCACCTTTTTTGCCTTTGCCTTTAACATCTGCTAAAAAAATAACTTTCATCTTAAGAACCCTCTTCCTCTTTAAATTCTTCTTCAATTTTTTCTATCAACTGCTGACGAGCCTCTTTAATGCTAATATCCTGTAATTGACAAGCCGCCAAATTAAAGTGGCCTCCGCCACCCATTTCTTCCATGATACGTTGGACATTAATTTTATCATGGCTTCTAGCTGATATACAAACTTGTCCTGAACTATTTTTAGTGATTACAAATGTTGCTTCAATACCCGCCATATTTAACATAGTATCAGCAGCTTTACTAGCAATAACATTTGTATAGCTTATATCATCTTCTCCTGTAGCAATAATAAGATTTGGAAAAACTTTCTCTCCATGTAAAATAAGTTCATTTATCTTACGGTATTCATCAAAATCAAGAGCGGATATACTTTGTATTTCGACATTATCACTTCCGAGAGTACGTAAATAGCTAGCAACATCAAATGTACGGCTGGTAACACGTGCAGAAAAGTTTTTAGTATCCAACATAATTCCTGCCATGACGATACTAGCTTGAATTTTACTCAAGCGGATTTTTCCATTTTGAAATTGCAATAGCTCTGTAACCAATTCACTTGCACTGCTAGCACCACTTTCAATAAAGGATAAAACAGCATTATCTGGAAAATCTTCTTCTCTTCGATGATGATCAATAACAATTACTTCTGTAAACTTACTGTAAAGATCCCTTGACAGTGTTAATTGTAATTTAGAGTGGTCAACCATAACAAGAAGAGAATTTTCAGTAACTTTCTCCAGTGCTTCTTCAACTGTCAAAAGCTGGGTCTTTCCATCATCTTTTAATCGTTGAATAGCGCGCTTAACATCATGGCTCATGCTATGCTCATCGTAAACTACATAAGCTTCATCAATGATATTTCTGGCAAAAGTCTGCATACCAACAGAAGCTCCTAAAGCATCCATATCCAGATTTTTATGGCCAACAACAAAGACACAGTCAGCAGTTTTGATTTTATCTGAAAAAGCAGTCATCATTGCACGTGTTCTAGTCCTAGATCGTTTAATCGTTGAAACAGTTCCACCGCCAAAATATAGGAGTTTTTTATGCTCTCCATTTTCACGAATAACGGCTTGATCTCCACCACGAACAAGAGCAATATTAAGATTTTTCAAAGCAACCTGACCAATTTGGTCATGATTAGCAATTCCATAAGAAATTCCCATGCTTAATGTTAAAGGCAGCTGACGTTCCTGTGCTTCTTTTCTAAACTGTTCCAAAACATCAAATTTATCTTCTATCAGTTGATTCAAAATACTATAGTCTGTAAAGAAATAAAAGCGGTCCATACTAACACGACGATAGAAAATTTCTCGATTTTGCGCAAATTCAGAAATGAACCCTGCAATAAAACCGTTAATTTGTGAGACATCAGCGTCAGCTAAAGTTTCAATGATATCATCATAATTATCAATAGAAATAACACCAATAACAGCTTGTAAATCTGAGATCTGTTTTTGATCTTCATTTTCTCTCACTAAATTAAAGAAGTAAAAGATACCATTGATTAAATCTAAATAAACAGAATATTTGTTCTCTCCCACTTCCATTGTTTGGTCAGCCGAACCCTCTTTTCGGTTTTGGATAACTTCACCGATAAATTCATGATCAAATTCTCCATCTTCTTTAGTGAAAATAAGTTCAGCAAAAGGATTAAACCATTCAATTTTATTTGTTTCAGGATCAAATTGAATGACACCTACTGGCATTTGATCAAGCATTGTAATCAATTTATTTTCAGTTTGGCTGTTCAAAAGCTCTATTTGTTCTAACTCAGAAATTTCATAAACACTTTTTTGATAACATAGAATAAGAACAACCACTACACAGACTAAAAAAATAATCAGCATTAATAAGGGCGAATCTGGAAAAACGCGAGTACTGATAGCCAAAACTCCAAATAAAATCATACCAATCATGATGAGATGGCTAGTTGCAAAACGAAATCTTTTCATTATCTAAACCTCTTAAGCCCTAATTATAACACAAATACTTTATAAAATATAGAGGCGGAACTATGTTTAACTTTAATGTTTATCTAGCATTATGAGATTTATTTCGTCCTTCTAAGTAGACCATTAAAATTGAAATATCTGCTGGATTAACTCCAGAAATACGACTAGCCTGACCAATTGTCTCAGGATTGATCTTTTTAAATTTTTGGCGCGCCTCAGTCGCAATCGAATCAATGTTATCCCAGTTGATATTTTTAGGAATTCGCTTTTCCTCCATTCGTTTCATTTTCGCCACCTGATCCAGCGCTTTTTTGATATAACCCTCGTATTTAATTTCAGTTTCCAAAAGTTCAATGACTTTAGCATCTAAAGTTTCAGCAGCAGGACCAATAAATTGAATAACATCAGCATAAGTGACTTCTGGGCGGCGCATAAATTCTTTTGCAGTAACAGCATCTGTTAAAGGCTTAAAACCCAGCTTTTTCACTTTCTCGTTGGTTTCTTTCACTGGTTTTAATTTTAAAGAATTTAAGCGGTTTAATTCATTTTCAAACTGAGCTTTTTTTGCTTTAAATTGACAATAGCGTTCATCATCTACCAAACCAATTTGATAACCTAATTCAGTTAGGCGTCTATCTGCATTATCGTGACGTAAAATGAGCCGATATTCTGCACGGGAAGTTAACAGCCTATAAGGTTCAAGGGTCCCTTTTGTTACCAAATCATCAATCATAACACCAATATAAGCATCACTGCGTTTAAGAATCAACTCTGGCTTACCCTGAATTTTCAGAGCTGCATTAATGCCTGCAATGATCCCTTGACCTGCAGCTTCCTCATAACCTGATGTTCCATTAGTTTGGCCTGCTGTGAAAAGTCCAGATATTTTCTTTGTTTCTAAAGTTGCTCTCAGCTGATGCGGTAAAACAATATCATACTCAATAGCGTATCCAGTACGCATCATTTCAGCCTTCTCGAGCCCTTTAATAGAATGAACTAAGTCCTTTTGGACATCCTCAGGCAGACTTGTAGACAAACCTTGAATGTAAACTTCCTCAGTATCCCGCCCTTCAGGTTCTAAAAACAACTGATGACGTTCTTTATCTGCAAAACGAACAATTTTGTCTTCAATAGAAGGACAATATCTCGGGCCAACCCCTTGAACAATACCTGAAAACATAGGTGCTCTATAAAGATTTTTATTAATAATATCATGACTATTTTGGTTTGTATAAGTTAACCAGCACGGGATTTGATCTTTAAGATAGTCCTCTTCTTTTGAAGAAAATGAAAAAAGATTAGGTTTTTCATCTCCTGGCTGAATTTCCGTTTCATCATAGCTAATAGAATTCGCTTTAACACGTGGAGGAGTTCCCGTCTTAAAGCGCCCCATTTCAAGTCCAAGATCACGTAAATTATCTGCTAGTGTCACTGAAGCCAGACTATTATTAGGGCCTGAAGAATATTTCAATTCACCTAAAATAATTTCACCGCGCAAAGCTGTACCTGTTGTAACAATAACAACTTTGGCACTGTATTTTTGATTAGTTGCCGTTCTAACTCCAATAACTTTACCTTTTTCAACTAGAATTTCATCAATCATGGTTTGCCGTAAAGTTAAATTCTTTTGACGTTCAACAGTATGTTTCATATTTCGAGCATAAAGGCTTTTATCAGCCTGAGCTCGAAGAGCACGTACAGCAGGGCCCTTTCCTGTATTAAGCATTCTCATTTGGATATAGGATTTATCAATATTTTTACCCATTTCACCACCTAAAGCATCAATCTCACGAACGACAATTCCTTTAGCAGAACCACCAATAGATGGATTGCAAGGCATAAAAGCCAGCATTTCAAGATTAATAGTAGCCAGTAAAGTCTTACAACCCATCCGGCTAGTTGCAAGACTAGCTTCAACACCAGCATGTCCTGCGCCAATTACAATAACATCATAGTTTTCAGTAAATTTGTGTGTCATCTTGTTTCCCCCAAAAAACAAAAATGGTCAAAGCTTTAGAAAGGGTATGGCAAAAACCTACCACCTTCTATGAGCTTTGACCATCATAGTTAGTATCATTAAATATTTTAACAAATTAAATCAATATGTCAAGAATCATAGTTTAGCAGTAAACTTGACAGAATTGTAAACTTATATATATTGACAAACCTTCTTTCCTTGGTAAGCATTGTCAATCAATCCACCACCTAAACATTCATCTCCATCATAGAAAACAACTGCTTGTCCAGGAGTTATAGCCCTTTGAGGTTCAGCAAAAACGACCTCGGCATTGTTTCCATTAACATATACAGTCACTTTTGAATCTGGTTGGCGATAACGAAACTTAGCCGTACATTCAAGTGTAAAAGATTTTGGTACATCTCGTGTAAAGTGTATCATACTTGCTGTCAATCTAGTTGACATAAGAGACTTATGATAGAAACCTTGACCAACATATAAAATATTTTGTGATAAATCTTTTCCAACCACAAACCAAGGTTGATTGTCGCCACCGTGTTGACCACCAATACCAAGTCCTCCGCGCTGACCAATAGTATAATACATCAAACCAGAATGCGGTCCCATATCTTTACCATCTATTGTCAGCATACGCCCTGGTTGAGCTGGTAAATATTGGCTAAGAAAATTCTTAAAGTTCTTTTCTCCAATAAAACAAATACCTGTAGAATCTTTTTTCTTTGCAGTGACAAGTCCTGCTTTTTCAGCTATTTCCCGAACTACTGATTTTTCCAGATGTCCCAAAGGGAACATAACTCTTTTTAACTGCTCTTGGGATAATTGACTTAAAAAATAAGTTTGATCTTTATTAGTGTCAACACCGCGTAACATGTGAACTACTCCATTTTGATCACGCATCACCTGAGCATAATGCCCAGTCGCTACATAATCAGCTCCTAAAGTCATAGCATAGTCAAGAAAAGCTTTAAACTTAATTTCTTTATTACACATAACATCAGGATTAGGGGTACGCCCTGCACGATATTCTGACAGAAAATATTCAAACACACGATCCCAGTATTCTTTTTCAAAGTTAACAGAGTAATAAGGGATATCAATCTGGTCAGCTACTGCAGCAACATCTTTATAATCTTCAGTTGCCGTACAAACACCAAATTCATCTGTATCATCCCAGTTCTTCATAAACACTCCAACAACATCATAGCCTTGATTCTTTAATAAAAGAGCCGTTACAGATGAATCAACGCCTCCGCTCATACCAACAACTACACGTGTTTTAGCGTTATTACACATAACTTTCTCTCCCATCTTTTCGTAGAAATAACGATTTGAAGGTCGTATTTCAATCAAATTTGATTTCAAAAAACGATTTGAAGGTCGATTTTGAAACGCACCAAATGCGCAAAAAGTATTATAACACAAATATGAAGCAATACTCAAACTTTAATTTATCAGTTTTAAAAAATAAAAAAACACCTATAAAAAGTGTTTTTACATCCCCCAAGCAGATAAACCTTGAGATTTATAAGCATTGATTGCTGAATTAACTTGATCTTGCACTGTAGCTGTTGAGCCCCATCCTGGCATAGTTTGAAAAAGACCTGCAGCTCCTGAAGCATTTCTAACATTTGATTGGCCATTAGATTCACGTGCAATAATATATTCCCATGTTGATTGCGAAACTCCAGTAGCTGCTGCCATTTGAGCTGCAGCGGCAGAACCTGTAGCTCCTGCAGAATTTCCGTTAGTTAAGTTTCCATTAGCATTAGCAGCTTGGGCTGTCTGCGAAGCATAAGCAGTTTGATAATTCGCCTGTCCTTGATTTTCTGTTTGCGCTTGAGTAACTTCTGCAACAGATATTGTAGATTCGGCTTCAGAAGGTGCTGCAGTCGTTGCAGGAGAATTGACTTCTTGTGCTTGAGCAGCGTTCTTTTTAGCAAGTACAGATTCTGATTTTTTTATATGAGCCTCTGTATTAACAGATTCTCCCGTAAATAGGCTTACTGCTCCTACTAAAAAAGGTAAAACCAGCACCTGGCCTTTCATCATTTTTTTCTTTTTCATTTTTGTTCTATTAACTCTACTATACATAAAAACTGTTTCCTTTCATAATACCTTTTCTATGATAACCAGAAAACATTACTGCAACTTTATTTTTATATTAAAAATATTACAAAATTATTTTAAGTACATAAAAACACTTAAAAATACTAGCTTTTAAGTGTTTTTAAACAATATGGATAATATTTTAGTACCAACCATTAGCATTCCAAAATGCTTGGGCTGCTGTCCATGAACCATAACGCTTGGCCACATAAGCATTTGCGACACGTTCCTGATTTTCAGCTGAATGATCTCCATTTAAATAGGCATCTGTTAACTGATAACGTCCATAATACTGACCATTTTGAGCGTTATAGTTCCCTCCAGATTCTTTCTGAGAAATAAATTCTTTGGCAGCAGCATCGGAAGCACTTAAGCCATTTGTAGTTGTTTGTTTTGTTTCTGCAACAGATTTAGTTTTAGAAGTTACATTAGCAGCTGAAGCCGTTGCTGCTGGGGCTGCTTTTGCTTTAGTTGTAGTTGCTGAAGGTTCTACAGTTGAAGTAGCCGCACTTGCTTTAGTCGTTGCCACAGCAGATGTACTTGCTTCAGTTGTAGTTGAAGTACTTTCTTGTGCCACTGTAGTTGCATCGGTTGTAGCCGGAACTTCTTCTGAAACGGCTGGAGCTGTTTGATTTGCAGCTGAAGCTTCTTCTGAATTTACTGCATTTTCTGCAGATGTAGTTGAAGTTGTTTCCTTTTCTACTGCTGTGGGCTGTGCCGTTTTAGAATTATCAAGTTCTAAAACTTGATTTTCATAAATCATATGCTTATTATCAATTTTGTTCAATTGCGAAAGTTTTTCAACTGTTGTTCCATGTGTTGCCGCAATTTCTGATAAGGTGTCACCTGATTTTACAGTATAAGTATCAGCATTTGCAACTAATGGTAAAATAAGAGAGGCAGCTGTTGCTATTCCAGCAACTCCTGCTTTTACAGTTTTTGTTTTATTTTCTAACATATCTTTAATTAACATTATTTTAACTCCTTTTAATTAGTGCTTTATCTATCATACTGAACTTATATTACTAAAGTTTTGTTTACCTATTAAAAATATTACATTTAGATTTAAATTTAAAAACCATCTATCTAAATAGATGGTTTTAACGATTTTTTAAAAAGAATAAGAGCAGTCCAAGTATGCAAATGACTATTAATGATAAACTATCCTTATATGTCCATTGTAATTTACGATATTTACTGCGCCCCTCACCTCCTTGATAGCCACGAGCTTCCATTGCAGTCGCCAAAGCGTCTGCCCGTTTAAAACTAGAAGCAAATAAAGGGATAAGAATGGGAATAACTGATTTTATTTTTTGTATTAAACTACCTTCACCAAAATCAACTCCACGTGCTTTTTGAGCATTCATTATTCGAGTTGTATCATCCATCAATGTCGGAACAAAACGTAAACTCAACGATAGCATTAATCCGATTTCATGAACAGGGACTTTCAATGGCTTTAGAGGACGTAACAGTGATTCAACTGCATCTGCCAAACTCAGCGGTGTCGTAGTCAAAGTTAAAAGTGTTGAAAAAATAATGATTAAAACAAAACGCATAAAAATTAAAGCTGCCTGATTTAAGCCACCATTGGTTATCCTAATCATCCATAATTGAAAAACAGTCTGCCCGCTTTGTGTAAAAAGAATTTGGAAAAGGGTCGTAAACAAAATTAAGCCTATCATCGGCCTCAATCCTTTTATAAAAAAGGAAATTTTAATACCTGACAAAAAAATTAAAGACAGAGTAAAAAGAAACGTCAAAAAATTTGTTATGACATTATTAGCCCAAAAAATAATTATAATAAAGAGAAACATCGACAAAAGTTTACTTCTGGGGTCTAATTGATGGATAAAAGAATTTCCAGGAATAAAACGTCCGAGAATAAGATTAGTCATCTCTTACTTCCTCCACAAATTCCTTTAAAGTAATTGGTAAAGATTTAAAAGCAATGCCTCTTTTTCTTAGTTGCGCAGCAAATTCTGTTATTTTAGGAACACCTAAATGTTTACTTCTAAGAAATTCAATATTTTGGAAAATTTTTTTAGGACTGCCCGATTGAATAATACGCCCTTTTTCTAAAACGTATACCCAATCAGCATAATTTGCAACATCATCCATTAAGTGAGTCACTAAGACAATTGTCATACCTTTTTGATGCAATTTCTTAAATAGCGCCATCAACTCTTGACGTCCTTTAGGATCAAGTCCTGCAGTTGGTTCATCTAAAACCAAAGTATTAGGTTCCATAGCCAGTATTCCTGCAATAGCCACGCGCCGCATCTGTCCACCTGATAATTCAAAAGGATTTTTTTCAAACAATGTATCTGAAATACCTACTAATTCTAACTTTTCCCGAGCTAATTTTTCAGATTCTGCTTTTGAAACACCAAAGTTTTGAGGGCCAAATGAAACATCCTTTAATACGGTTTCCTCAAAAAGCTGACTCTCCGGAAATTGAAAAACTAACCCTACATTCTTACGAATACTTTTAATATCTTTGCTTTTAGAATTGGACTGTATAAGCACATCACCAATATGAACTGTTCCTTCACTAGGAATATTAAGACCATTTAACAGTTGCATAATTGTGGATTTTCCACTACCTGTATGTCCAATAAAAGCTGTAAAGCTCTTATCTTTGATCTCCAAATCAATATCAAAAAGGGCACGTCCCTCAAAAGGAGTTCCCGCTTGGTAAGTATAGCTTACTTTTTGGAGAGCAATGTCCATAATCGATTTTCTAATTCCTTTTCTAACAAATAATTTTCATCAAATATAAAATGAGCTTTCTTCAATTCTTTTATAACTGCTGAAGTAAATGGAATATCTAAACCTAAACTTAGCAATTCATCCCCTCTGGAAAATAATTCCTGTGGATTTGAAATGGATTCAACCTGACCCTTTTTCATAACAACAACACGATCACTGAGAGAAACTTCATCAAGATCATGAGTAATAGAAATAACAGTCATTCCATATTGCTCTCTTATCTTTTGAATGGTAGCAATAAGTTCAAAACGTCCTTCAGGATCCAGCATACTGGTAGCTTCATCTAATATAATAATCTTAGGGCGCATAGCTATGGCACCAGCAATTGCCACTCTTTGTTTTTGACCTCCAGATAGTCTAGCAGGTTCCCTTGTTTTAAATTCAAACATGTCAACATGCTGTAAAGCTTCATTGACACGAGCTTTCATTTCAGGAAGTGGGAGGCCTATATTTTCTAAACTAAAGGCAACATCATCTTCTACTGTTGCCCCAACAAACTGATTGTCAGGATTTTGAAAAACCATTCCAATTTTACGGCGGATATCCCAAACATTATTGTCTGTTAATATTTGGCCATCTATGAGAATTTGCCCTGATTCAGCCTCTAAAAGCCCATCCATTAAACGGACAGCTGTGGATTTTCCACTACCATTATGTCCTATAATAGATAGCCACTCTCCACGTTTCACGTGAAACGTGATGTCATTCAGCGTTGGTATTTCCTGATTTTCTTCATAGCGAAAAACAATGTTTCTTAATTCGATAATTCTATCTGCCATTTTTTATTTAAAAGTATCCTTAAAAAGGAAACTAGCTCCCTTAAAATAAATATAACCTGAATAAATGGTGAAGAACAGAGCAATATAAAGTAAGATAGTTCCTATTAATTCAAAATGGCACAGTAATAAAATAATAGAAAACATTTGTGTAACAGTCTTTATTTTGCCAGGCATTGCAGCAGCCAAAACTTCTCCACCCGTTTCGACTAAGAGCAAACGTAATCCAGTTACTGCAAGTTCACGACAAATAATAATAGCAGAAACCCAAGCTGGAACTAAATTTATGCCGACAAGCATTATAAAAGCACTCATAACCAACATCTTATCAGCCAAAGGGTCTGCAAACTTACCAAAATTTGTCACAACTTTCCATTTACGTGCTAAATAACCATCTAAATAATCAGTAAAGCTAGCAACTGCAAAAATAACAGCTGCTGCTATATGCCAAGAGATACTGTTTGTTAAAGAAGTCAAAAGCAGAAAAAGTGGGATCATTAAAATTCTAATAACTGTTAATAAATTAGGAATATTTTCTTTTTTAAGCATTAATCCAATCTCCTTATTGAATAGTCAAATTAATGCTATTTAGACCAGCATTAACAAGATTCGACGTATCTAATTTTTGCCCATTAATTGCGATTTCTGCATTGCTCAGTGAATTAATAGTCAACGTCGAATTAGTGGCACCTTCTGCCAAAGTTGCTGTGTAAGATTTATTATCTGCTGTTAAAGTTGTTTGGGCTTCCCCCTCATTTGTATTAGTCACTGAAAGCCAATTATCTTCAGAACCAGTTAAAGTAACTGTAATTTCTACTTTTCCATTAGCATTTGAAACGGTAACATTATTCCCCCCATTTGCAAAATCTGTTTCTAATTTTGTTTGATTTTGAGCAGTACTTGTTTTGTTATCATTGCTATTGGATGATGACTTTTGGCTTGAACTTCTTTCTGTCTTATGAGAATCTGTTTGTAATTGATTATAGACAACATAACCAACATAGCTAACTATTCCCAAAGCCAAAAGAATAAGCACAAGTAAAGTCCAAGGGAATCCCTTTTGCGGTTCTTTGCCATAACTGTGTCTGCTTAAACGAGAAGGAAGCTTTTCAGATTCTTCAGGAGCAATATCTGCATCTGATTTCTTTCTTTTAGATTCTTTATCACTATTCTTTTCAGATTTATTCGATGTGATTTCCTGAGTAACATCTATGTCAATAGGCAATTCTTGAGTGACATTAAAATATTTATCTGCAACCTTAACTTCTATTTCCTCGGTATTATCATCTTTATCATCAGTTTGTGGTTCTGGAGCAGCATTGTCATTAGGAGCCGGGACAATTAGATCATCGCTTAATTCTTGATTTCTATACCCATGAATAATACTAACGGGATCCAAATCAACAGCTCTGGCATATTGTTCCAGATATTCATTTGTTTTGCCTTCTGGCAGTAATTTTAGCTGATCTAATTCCATTGCTAAGATGTAATGAGGAGCAATTCCTGTCTTTTCGACAACATCATCAAAACTTAGCCTTTTCTCAATACGCGCATCACGTAAAAGTTCACCTATTTTATTATTCATACTACCTACCTCAGTCTCTTGTCAATCTATATTTTTAATATATTATAACATTATAACAAATTTTAAATAGTTTTTCTGACTATTTTGGAAATAGTGTAAAATCAGTTATTTGTGCTTCTTTTAAAATCTCTATTCCAAATTTTTGAATATCCTCTAACTTAATATCTTGTAAAATTCTTAAATAATCAAAATAAGTTTCTTTTTCTGTTAAGTATTCTATAAAACGATTAGATAGTTCATCAATCGAATCTAAACTCCTAATAAAATCACCGTATAACTCATTTTTAACTGTCTGTAAAGATTCTTCTGAAAAGTCTAAACTTTTTTCAAAATTTTTAAAACTTTGTCTAATTTGATTAGACATTGCAATCGGCTCTTTTGTATCCAAAAGAATAACCGCAAATTGAGAAAATATGGATACTTCAGTTTTTATATCAAAAGAATCATCAATCCTACCATCTTCGTACCATTTTTGATAATTTTCTGAAGTCCAGCCAAATAACAGTGAGAAAAATATTTTTACTAATAACTTTCTTTTCAACAAAGAATCTTTATTTTTTTTTCTAGTAAAATCAAAACGAAAACCTATCGCCAACTTAGGAATCGTAACTTCTTTTTGTATAGAACTTGCCGATTCTACAGGAAATAAGTCTAAAGGCAAACGTTCAACACTTAATTTTTCTTCTTGTAGGTTTTGTTTTTGAAAAGCTACAATATCTTTATATACTTTTTTAACTTCAAAATTCCCCGCAACTAACAAAGTCAGATTAGTAGGATGATAAAAACATTGAAAATTTCTTCTTAAATCATCAATAGTAATATGATTAATACTTTCTTTGGTACCAGTAATATCAATGCTTAAAGGAGACTTAGGATAAAGTTTAGCCAAAATTCCTTGATAAAGATAATCGTCAGGATCATCTTGATACATGTCAATCTCTTGAGCTATAATAGCCTTTTCCTTTTGTATTGACATATCTGTAAAGGATGGTTTACTCGTAAAATGCTGCAATAGTTCCAGATTAGCACTTATATGATTTACACTGGAGAAATAGTAAACAGTTCTTTCAAAACTCGTATAAGCATTGCTATCAGCACCTAGTTTTGTAAACTCATAAGAAGCATCCTTGTTTTTTTCCATTTCAAATAATTGATGTTCCAAAAAATGAGCAATACCAGCAGGATAAGTTTCAGTTTTACCATTTACTGTAAACTTTGTGTCAATTGAACCAAAATTGCTGCTGACAAGTGCATACGTCTCTTTAAAATCTGTCTTTGGCAAAAGATAAACCTTTATACCACTGGCCAATTGATTATAATAAAATTCTTCTTCAATTTCTGGAAATTTTCGTCTTTTTAATCTTGTCGATGCCAATCTATTCTCCTTCTAAAAAATAAATTGATTGTAATTTAATCAAGCTAGCAACTCTACTAATATCATCTTTACTAACTTTGTCAATCTTATCAATCCATTGACTAAGAGTTAATGATTTTGCTCCAAAAATCTGTTGATTATACATTACTTCAATAAGACTTTTAGGATTATCTTTAGATAAATGGGCAGAGCTTAGCAACATTCTTTTTGTCTGACTGACTAAATGACTCGAAATTCGACCCAATTTTAAATCACTCATTTGCTTATTAACCAACTGCAATGTCTGTGGACGCTGCTTGCTGTCAATTCCGGCGTAAATATGTAGTAAACCTCTGTAAACATCTAAACGACTGCCAATATTATAAGAAAGGCCTGCTGATTCTCTAATTTCTGTAAACAACTTTGAATGCGGATATCCCCCTAAAATACCATTTAAAATTAATAATGGATAATAATCCTCTTCTCCATAAGCTATAGGCGAATAGTAGCCCAGCTGTAAAATAGACTGCTGATTTTCTTTTCGTTCAATTTTTTCATTTGCAATATTTGAATAACCTTGTCTATAATTAAACTGAAGATTCGTTTGACGATCCACTAAAGGAAATTCTTCAAATAGTTGTAAAGCATGGTATTTATCAAAATCGCCCAATACAAATATATCAATCCTATCTTCTCTTAACATTTTTTGAAATTCTTGATAGGCTGTATAAGAATTCTCAGCTTCAACTAAATCAGCAGAGGCATATTTTGAAAACGGTATCGTTTTTTCTTTAAAAAATAGCTTTTGTAGCTCTAAATAACTATAGTAAAAAGGATCTTCCTTATCTGAATCTAGATATCTCATTAAATTTGTTTTTTCAGTTTCAAAAGTTTTAGTCTGATAATGTTCTACAGCAACAAGAGGGTTAAACAGTACTTCTCTTAAAAAAGCAACTGTTTCTTCTAAAAGAGAGCTACCTTCTGGCAGAAAGGAATCTGAAAGAAACGAAATATCAATATCTATAATGTGAACAAGTCCTTTAGTTGAAATGTTTGTTGACAGTTGAACACCGTATAAATCAGCTAATTTTTTTTTAAAAAGCTGAAAACTTGGGTAAGTATTATTAGATGTTGCTAACATCTGTGCGACTAAAACTCGACGGGCAACCGTCTTACTATTAAATACTCCAGAAAAGCGAAAAGTAATATGATTTGTTTTAAATTTAATCATTTTATTCAAATGTAAATAGACATCTTGTGCTAATTTCATAGTCTTTCCTTTACATGATTATTTCTGTTCATTATATCATTTTATAATGCTTAAAAAAAGAACACCACTGCAACTTTACTCTTAACAATCCAATTTTCTATATTTTTTATCTCTTAGGCACAAGTCCCTTTTTATGCTATAATAAACTAACAAAAAAGAATGAGGAAAAATATGGAATATAAACTTTTTGATGACTATATTACTTTACAAGCATTGCTGAAAAGTTTAAGTCTGATTTCCAGCGGTGGTGCTGTAAAATCTTATTTAGCTCATACTGAGGTCTTTTTAAACGGACAAATTGAAACAAGGCGCGGTAAAAAATTACGTATTGGAGATAACATTACAATTCCAGAAGCAAACGTTGCTATTTCTATCAGCTCACCTACTCCTGAAGAAAAAGAGAAACATCTTATAGCTATTGCTGAAAAAGAAAAGGTTAAGACTATTGTGAAAAAAATGAATAAGGCTAACAAAAAGAACCAAAAAAATAATATTGCAAAAAAACCTATAAAATTTCCTGGCACTTAATTATGTGGATTAAAGAAATTAACTTAAAGAATTACCGTAATTACAATTCAATTGAAACGAATTTCTCTCCCAAATTAAATATTTTTGTTGGCCAAAATGCACAAGGCAAAACAAATTTTTTAGAAGCTATTTATTTTCTTTCTTTAACACGCAGTCACCGGACAAGATCTGATAAAGAGTTAATAAAATTTGGAGAAAAAGAACTAATGGTTTCAGGAGTTATTAACCGCGTTAATGGAAAGATACCACTAGAAATTAATTTATCTGATAAAGGTAGGACAACCAAGGTAAATCACCTTAAACAATCCAAATTATCTGATTACATTGGGACAATGACTGTTGTCCTTTTCGCTCCCGAAGATTTACAACTTGTAAAGGGAGCTCCTAGTCTAAGAAGAAAATTTATTGATATCGATTTAGGGCAAATTAAATCAATATATTTATCTGATCTTTCAAATTATAATCATACTCTTAAACAAAGGAATACTTATTTAAAAACACATAAGAAAATAGATTTTAATTTTCTTTCTGTCCTAGATGAACAATTAGTTAATTATGGCAGCAGAGTTATTGAACATCGTTTGAATTTTATCAATGACTTATCAACAGAAGCCAAAAAGCACCACTTAAAAATTTCAAATCAAACAGAAACATTAAGAGTTTCTTATCTTCCTTCCATCAAATATGATGATCAAAAAAATATTCAAGAGAATTTTTTATCTCAATTACAAAAAAACCATCAGCGTGATATTTTTAAAAAAAGTACAGGAATTGGTCCTCATCGTGATGATTTAGAATTTTTTATCAATGAAATAAATGCTAGTTTTGGAAGTCAAGGACAGCATCGCAGTCTTATCTTATCACTAAAGCTAGCAGAACTTGAACTTATTAAATCAGCTTCTGGTGACTATCCTATTCTCTTATTAGATGATGTCATGAGTGAACTAGATCATTTTAGACAAACGAAACTTTTAGAAAGTATAAGTGAAAATGTTCAAGCCTTTATAACAACAACCAGCCTTGAACATCTTACAAGTCTTCCCAAAGAATTTCAGCTATTCACAATTAAACAGGGGCAAATAGTATAAAATTGACACCAGTTAACATTATTGTCAATATAGTTCACTAAAACGTAAACAATCTGTCAACTTTCATTTATTATAACAAGAAATATAGTTTTAATTTGTAAATAGTACTTTTCCAGAGTTGTAAATATAATAAAAAATAGAGTAAAAGATGTAGTTTCATAAATACCAATTCTAATTTTCCTATTTCAAAATAAGTGACTAAAACCAAAACTATAAAGTAAATCTTATTGTTATTTTAATCATCACTCAAATTGTTTAAACTATCATCTTAAGAGTGATCTAGACTAATCTTATGTAAATAAAAGAAGAGGGTGCGGTTCAATTCACTTTGTCCCACCCCTCTTTTATTTATTAAATTATTATTGAACAGAGTAATTTGGCGCTTCATTGGTAATTTGTACATCATGTGGATGACTTTCAATCAATCCTGCACCTGACATTTCTATAAATTGAGCATTATCATGTAATTCTTGAAGAGTTGCTGCTCCCACATACCCCATGCCTGAGCGAATACCGCCAAGCATTTGAAAAACAATATCAGCAGCAGCACCTTTATAAGCCACACGTCCTTCAATACCTTCAGGAACAAGTTTATTTGCTTCATTAACAGAACCTTGGAAGTAACGGTCACTTGAACCTTTTTTCATAGCTGCAATTGAACCCATACCGCGATAAGTCTTAAATTTACGGCCTTGAAAAATCTCCGTTTCACCAGGTGCTTCATCAGTACCTGCAAACATTGAACCAAGCATAACAGCATTTCCCCCTGCCGCTAAAGCTTTTACAATATCACCTGAATACTTAATGCCTCCATCAGCAATAATGGTTTTATTATATTCACGAGCAACATTTGCAGCATCATATATGGCTGTAATTTGAGGAACACCAACACCTGCAACAACACGTGTTGTACAAATTGATCCTGGACCAATACCCACCTTAACAACATCTACACCAGCATCATAAAGTGCACGCGCTCCTGCAGCCGTTGCAATATTTCCTGCAATTAAAGTTTTGTCTGGGAAATATTGACGAATCTCAGCAATTTTACGAAGTACACCAGCAGAATGGCCATGTGCTGTATCAATAACAATGGCATCAGCTCCAGCTTCAAAAAGAGCTTCAGCACGCTCAAAAGTATCTGACGTTACACCAACAGCACCTGCAACAAGAAGGCGGCCAAATTCATCCTTTGCCGCATTAGGAAATTCAATAACTTTTTCAATATCCTTAATAGTAATAAGTCCTGAAAGACGACCTGCTTCATCAACCAGCGGTAGTTTTTCAATACGATGTTCATGTAAGATACGCTCTGCCGTTGCAAGGTCTGTCCCTACAGGAGCTGTTACTAATTTCTCACTCGTCATGTGTTCGGAAATAGGCGTATTATAATCAGAAATAAAACGCATATCACGATTTGTTATAATACCAACTAATTTTCGATTGTTAAGAGTTTCAACTACAGGAACACCGCTAATACGATAACGCTGCATCAGCTCTTCTGCCTCAGAAATTTTATGTTCTGGTGTTAAAAAGAAAGGATCAATAATAACACCGTTTTCTGAACGTTTTACTTTACGCACCTCTTCTGCCTGCTCTTTAATGGACATATTTTTATGCACAACACCTAAACCACCGGCACGTGCAATGGCAATAGCCATTCTACTATCAGTAACAGTATCCATAGCTGCAGTAATAATTGGAATATTCAATGTCAAATTTTTTGCCAATTTTGTCTGCATATCAACTTCGTTTGGAAGAACATGGCTTTCAGCCGGAATAAGTAATACATCATCAAAAGTATAACCTTTTTTTAAAAATTTAGTGTCCCAATTTGACATTAAAATAATCCTCTTTTCTATACATTTTCGCTTATCAGCTAACTATTGTTATTATAATAACACGCTAAAATCATTTGTCAATAAAATTTAAGGAATTGCATAATCATGATAAAGAAAAGCCAGAGGCATCTATATAAAATTAAGCTCTGGCTTTCATTGTTATTCAATCTAAAAATAATTAATCCCCATAGCTTTCTTTACTTCATCAAGTGTTTCTGAAGCCTTACTGCTAGCTTGTTCGCTACCCTTTTTCAAAATATCAAAAACATAGTCCATATTTTGAGCATATTCTAAACGGCGTTTGCGGATAGGTGCTAATTCACGTTCTAAAATATCAATAAGATAACGTTTTGTTTTAACATCTCCTAAGCCTCCTTTTTGGTAATGCTTTTTCATATTTGCGATTTCTTCTTGTTCTTCTTTATGACCAAAAATATCAAGATAATGAAAAACCATATTACCTTCAATTTGTCCCGGATCTTCAACACGTATATGATTAGGATCTGTATACATGCTCATAACTTTTTTATGAACAGTATCAGCATCATCTGATAGGTAAATACCATTCCCAAGAGATTTAGACATTTTTGCATTGCCATCTAAACCAGGTAAACGGCCAGCAGCTTCATTTTCTGGAAAAATTCCTTCTGGCTCAATTAAAATATCAGTTTTATAAGTATGATTAAAAGAGCGAACAATTTCACGAGTCTGTTCAATCATTGGTTTTTGATCATTACCAACTGGTACTAAATTAGCTTTAAAAGCGGTTATATCAGCAGCTTGAGAAATAGGATAAACTAAAAAGCCTGTAGGAATGCTTTCTCCAAAACTTTTTTGAGATATTTCTGTTTTTACAGTTGGATTACGCTCTAAACGTGCAAGAGAAACTAAATTCATATAATACATAGTCAGTTCAGCCAACTCAGGAATTTGACTTTGTATAAAAATCGTAACCTTTTTAGGATCTAAGCCAACAGCTAGATAATCAAGAGCTACATTAGCAATTGAATCTTTAATCATTTCCGATTCTTTGGCGTGATCCGTCAGAGCTTGCTGATCAGCCAAAAAAACAAACATATCATATTTATCTTCATTTTGTAAAAGTACACGTTTTTTAAGGCTGCCAACATAATGTCCTAAGTGCAGATTTCCCGTTGGTCGATCGCCTGTTAAAATAATAGGTCTAGTCATTTTTACTCTCCTAAAATACAATTATCTAAATTATAACATAATTCTTAGAAACAATTTGACGAATAGGAATAAAATCATTTTATCCTCATACTGTTTTCTTTCTGCAAAATTGAAAAAATACTGCTTTTCTTGTAAAATGGAAGAATATTAATCTTGTTGAGGTGAAAAATTGTTAACCGTATCTGATATATCATTGCGTTTTAGTGATCGCAAACTTTTCGACGATGTAAACATTAAGTTTACAGCTGGAAATACCTATGGTTTAATTGGTGCCAATGGTGCAGGTAAATCAACTTTTTTAAAAATTTTAGCAGGTGATATTGAAGCAACCACAGGACATGTCTCTCTTGGTCCTGAAGAACGTTTATCTGTTCTAAGACAAAATCATTTTGATTATGAAGAAGAACGTGTTATTGATGTTGTCATCATGGGTAATCAAGAGCTTTACAATATCATGAAAGAAAAAGATGCCATTTACATGAAAGCAGATTTCTCTGATGAAGATGGTGTTCGCGCTGCCGAACTTGAAGGACAATTTGCTGAACTAGGTGGTTGGGAAGCTGAAAGTGAGGCTTCCCAACTACTGCAAAATCTCAATATTTCAGAAAACCTTCACTACCAAAATATGAGTGAACTTACGAATGGTGATAAAGTTAAAGTCCTTCTAGCAAAAGCACTTTTTGGTAAACCAGATGTTCTTTTACTGGATGAACCTACTAACGGTCTTGATATTCAATCCATTAATTGGTTAGAAAACTTTTTGATTGATTTTGAAAATACTGTAATCGTTGTTTCTCACGATCGTCACTTCCTTAATAAAGTTTGTACTCATATGGCTGACTTAGACTTTGGAAAAATTAAACTTTTTGTTGGAAATTACGATTTTTGGAAGGAATCCTCTGAATTAGCAGCAAAACTTCAGGCTGATCGAAATACCAAAGCAGAAGAAAAAATTAAAGAGCTCCAAGAATTTGTTGCCCGATTCTCAGCCAATGCTTCTAAATCGAAACAAGCAACTTCCCGTAAAAAAATGTTAGATAAAATTGAACTAGAAGAAATTATCCCTTCAAGTCGTAAGTATCCATTTATTCACTTTCAAGCTGAACGTGAAATTGGAAACGATCTTTTAACAGTAGAAAATTTATCTGTTAAGGTTGAAGGCGAAATAATTTTAGAAAACATTAATTTTACTTTATCTCCTGGTGATAAAACAGCAATTATTGGGCAAAATGATATACAAACAACTGCACTTATTCGTGCTCTTATGGGAGATATAGACTATGAAGGAACAATAAAATGGGGTGTGACAACCAGCCGTTCCTATCTTCCTAAAGATAATAGCAATGAATTTATGAATTCCGAATCTATTTTAGAATGGCTTAGACAATTTGCAAGTAAAGAAGAAAATGATAACACATTTCTTCGCGGCTTTTTAGGCCGTATGCTTTTTACTGGTAATGAAGTTAACAAATCTGTCAACGTACTTTCTGGTGGAGAAAAGGTACGTGTAATGTTGTCTAAACTTATGCTTCTTAAGTCAAATGTTTTAATACTTGATGATCCCACTAACCATTTAGATTTGGAATCAATTTCTAGCTTAAATGATGGTTTAAAAGAATTTAAAGAATCTGTTATCTTTGCAAGTCATGATCATGAATTTATTCAAACATTAGCAAATCATATTATTGTTATCTCAAAAAACGGTGTTATTGATCGTATTGATGAAACATATGACGAATTTTTAGAAAATGAAGAAGTTCAAAGAAAAGTGGCAGAACTTTGGAACAAAAATTAAATTTTTCTTTTATTAACTTGACACAACAGAGTATAAATTGACAACGTTATTTACACATAAAATCCATATAATATAGTATTATTTAATTATGTCATCAATATAATGTAAAAAAGAAGTTTACACTATCTTGATAATTTTCAAATCAAATAACTAACAAAAAGGAAATAGATACTCAAAGTTTTATCAATAAGTTCATACTGGTGATTTGTTCTACGGTTATAAGTCGCTCATTCAACTACAACTAGGGATAATGATCTGCTGAATGAATTTCCTCTTTTAGTTTCGTCCCACAAGTATCTACATAATAGCCTTTACACCAAAATTTCCGATTACCATACCTATATTTTAGATTGGCGTATTTATCGATAATTATGAGACTGCTCTTACTTTTTAAATAACCCATAAAACTAGCAACACTGAGTTTCGGAGGAATACTTACTAACAGATGAATATGGTCTGACATCAGATGACCTTCGATGATTTCTACTCCTTTATAGCTGCACAATCGTCGAAATATGGCTCCCAAACTACTTCGATATTGATTATAGATGATTTTTCGTCTATACTTAGGTGTGAAGACAATGTGGTATTTGCACAGCCACTTTGTATGTGATAAACTATGTGCCTTTTGCGCCATATTTTTCTCCTTTCGCTTTACAGTAGGCTTGAACACCTTTATTGTATTGCGTTTGGAGTTTTTTGGTATAACCTTCATCGCGCACCTTACGGAGCGTGACGGACTTAAAGTCACATAATAAAAAACCCTATATCTAATATTAGATATAGGGTTAGTGTCTTATCACTCCGGCAGTAGGACTCGAACCTACGACATCATGATTAACAGTCATGCGCTACTACCAACTGAGCTATGCCGGAATAAATAGTCCGTACGGGATTCGAACCCGTGTTACCGCCGTGAAAAGGCGGTGTCTTAACCCCTTGACCAACGGACCATCAATGTTTGTTCAACACTTTTACTATTATATCAGATATCTTCTATTTGTCTACCTTTTTTTGAAAAAAATATAATAATATTTCTAGTCAATTGACAGTAACATGCTATTTTTGTTAGAATAGAAGAGTTGCTAGGTCTCATAGCTCAGCTGGATAGAGCATTCGCCTTCTAAGCGAACGGTCGCAGGTTCGAATCCTGCTGAGATCATCAACACCCCCCTTTAAACTCTGATATCTCCCTTTTAGTGGACAGTGAAAAAACAAAAATTCACTAGAAAGGAATATATATCAAGTTTTTCTAGGGGGTTTTTCTATATTTAAAAAATAGATTAATATCGCCATTGGTGCAAGTAAAAAATAAAGACTGCTTTCATTTAAATATCGGCATAAAATAGTTGATGACATTACCCCTAACATAAAAGCAATAATAACGAGTACAATATACACACCTTGTCTTATAATTGATTTATTGGCTTCTATTTTTCCTTTCAGTAAAAGATAAGAAGCATTTTTTATATTTCCTGTCATCATTGTATTGGTGTATGTGTACCCTCTAACCCTTTTAAAAGTTGCAAGCTGAAGAGAAGCAAAAAATGCTAAAGCAGATATCGTAAAGATTGAAGGTACGATCGGACTTAAAATTGCGATGATAACCAATAATACAAATAATACATAAGCACTTAATTTATGCCACCGCAAATTTTTATGAGTAACCCATTTTCTAAGAAAATAGTAAAAAAATTGACCAACTATAAAGAAAAGAATTGGTATCAAAAAACTTAAAGCTTCTTTAAAATGACCATTTGAAAATTTAATCATCATATAAAGCAAATTACCAGTTTGCATACTTGCAAAGCGACCCTTCTGAGTTATAAAAGTATAAGCATCAATAAAACCACTTATAAAAGTTAAAAGAGTGGCTACTCTTAAACCTTCAAAATTTTGGTAGTTTTTACTCATTTTGTCTCCTTTTCGTTTCACGTGAAACTTTTTTCCGTACAGTAATTATGCCTTAAATTTTAATTTACTTATGATAAGGACTGCCTTCTTGAATCATAAAAGCACGATATATTTGTTCCATTAAGACAAGTCGCATCATCTGATGAGGGAGTGTCAATAAACCAAAACTCATTAAAAGATCAGCTCTTTCTTTAATCTCCTGTGATAATCCTAAACTTCCTCCAATGATAAAAACAAAACTTGAATATCCTTTTAAAACTGTATCAGCAAGAAGTTGACTAAATTCTTTAGAAGGAAATTGTTTTCCTTCGATAGCTAAAGCAATGGTAAAATCTCGATTTGAGATTTTATTTAAAATTCTCTTCCCCTCTTTTTCAAGAATTTGCTGATTTTCTGCTTGACTAGCAGCTGCTGGCGTTTTTTCATCAGTCAATTCTATAATCTCACATTTTGTAAAAGGTCTGAGGCGCTTTGTATATTCGGCAATACCCTTCTCCAGATACTTTTCTTTTAGTTTACCTACTGTAATAACTTTTATTTTCATATTTTTATTATATCATGCTCAAGGCAGCAAAACTATATCTTTTCTTTTACTGAAATGCTTTTCAAAAGTTTTCCACAGCCTGTGGATTCTTTCTTTTTTTCCCTTTTTAAGGTATAATTAAGTCAAATTATTTAGAGTTTTATTATAAATTTTCGGAGGTCATTTTGAGTGAATAATATGAAATCAAATCCTTTTTTAAAATGGTTTTTGCCATTTTTAGCAGTATTCCTTAGTTTTATACTCGGAATTTCTGCAATACTTATTTTTAACTGGGTATCCGGTAATGGTGGAAAAACAAACCAAAAAACAACTGTCAGCAGTGTCGTTTATGATATTAATACTGAAACAACTAAAGCTGTCAAAAATGTTAAAAATTCTGTAGTCTCAGTTATTAATTATCAAAAAATAGATAATCGCTACTATAATTACGATAATGCTTCTGAAGGAAAAAATAAATCAGAAGATGGGTTAGGTGTATACGGCGAAGGGTCTGGCGTTATTTATAGAAAAAGTGGAAATGATGCTTACGTAGTCACCAATAATCATGTTATTAAAGATGCCAAAAAATTAGAAATTATGTTGGCTAATGGAAAAAAAGTTGTTGGTAAACTTGTGGGTTCAGATACATACTCAGATTTAGCTGTTATTAAAATTTCTTCAAAACAAGTTACTACAGTAGCAGAATTTGCTGATTCTGATAAACTAAAAGTAGGAGAACCAGCCATTGCAATTGGTAGTCCATTGGGTAGTGATTATGCTAATTCTGTTACAGAAGGTATTGTGTCCAGCCTCAGCCGTACCGTAACCTCGCAAAATGAAGAAGGCGAAACTATTTCAACCAATGCTATCCAAACAGATGCTGCAATCAATCCTGGTAACTCAGGAGGTGCTTTAGTCAATATCAAAGGACAAGTCATTGGAATTAATTCAAGTAAAATTGCATCAAGTACTGGCTCTAAAAATGGCGTTGCTGTGGAAGGAATGGGATTTGCCATTCCCGCTAATGACGTTCGTTCCATTATCAATCAATTAGAAGAAAATGGTGAAGTAATTCGCCCTGCCCTCGGTATTTCAATGGCTAATTTAAGTGAAGCTTCAACAAGTGATAGAGATACACTTAAAATCCCAGAAAACGTTACAAGCGGTATTGTCGTTCTTTCGACAGAATCTGGCATGCCAGCCGATAACAAACTGAAGAAATATGATGTCATTACGGAAATTGATGGTAAAAAAGTGGCTTCTATTAGTGACTTACAAAGTGCCCTTTACAAACATAAAAAAGGTGATAAAGTGAAAATTACTTTCTATCGCGGTAATGATAAGAAAAACATTGAAATCGAGTTAACAAAAACAAGTAAAGATCTCAATCATTGAGTTTAATAAATACTAAAAAATGAGGCTGGGACTTTTGTTCCAGCCTTATTAACATTCTCTCAAATTTAGTATTATAAGATCTAGAAACAGACTAACAAATCTTATCTCAAACAACTTTTTAGAGAACTTAAGACAATAATAAAAATTAATTTGGTCTCTATAAAATATTGTTTTAGTATTTTATTTGTTCATTCTTATAGACAGGAGATTAAGATGTCTGAAGAACTCCAATATATAAATTACAAAGATATTAATTCCAACCCTTATCAACCAAGACTTCATTTTGAAGAAAATGAACTAAAAGAACTTGCACAATCTATTAAAGAAAATGGTTTAATTCAACCCATTATAGTCAGAAAATCATCTGTTTTTGGATATGAATTAATCGCAGGAGAAAGACGGCTAAAAGCGCTTAAAATGGCAGGTATTAATAAAGTACCTGCTATTATAAAAGAATTATCTGATAACGACAGTATGAAACAGGCTATTATTGAAAATTTACAACGTTCAGATCTTACTCCTATTGAAGAAGCCAGAGCTTATCAGAATCTGGTTATCAAAAATCAGATGACCCACGATGAAATTGCCAATGTCATAGGAAAATCCAGACCCTATATCACAAATAGTATCAGATTATTAAATTTGCCTTCTAACATTAGCCAAGCACTTGAAAAAGGAATAATCTCACAAGGCCACGCACGATTACTTTTAGGTATTGAAGAGAAAAATGAACAAGAAAAATGGTTTCAAAAAATTATTAATGAAAATTTAAGTGTAAGACAAATGGAAAAAGCTCTAAAGAAGGTAAAAAAATCTCCCAAAATCATAAAGGATATTTTTATATCTGAAAAAGAAAAAGAGCTTAGCAAATCATTAGGTTTAACTGTATCTATTTCTTATAACAAAAAAGGAAAAGGGGCTGTAAAAATTAGCTTTTCTTCAGAAGACGAATTTAACAATTTAATAAACAAGCTGAATTAGCTTGTTTATTTTTCTTTTTTTATCCCCAATTTTTCCACATCTAAAATTTTATAAGTTTATTGTATTAACAAGCAAACAAGAGTTTTCCACAACGTGTGGAAAACTCTTATCCACATTGTGGATTTTCTTTTTTTGCCTGTGGAAAACTTAGTTCTTTTGGTGGAAAACTTTAAACATTTATGATAAAATTTCTTTAATCACAATTTCTCTAGGAGCACACTATGACAGAAAATGAAAAAATTTTTTGGGATAGGGTCTTAGAACTTGCACAAAGTCAATTAAAACAGGCTACTTTTGACTTCTTTGTTTCAGATGCAAAGCTCATCAAAATAGAAGGAAACGTAGCAACAATTCTTCTTGATGATATGAAAAAACTTTTTTGGGAAAAAAATTTACAGCCTGTTATTTTAACAGCTGGATTTGAAGTTTTTAATACAGAAATTTCAATTAATTATGTTTTTGAAGATATACCAATACATGATAATAGAGAAGCCGCTGCTACTAATACAGATACAAGTATTGAAAATCTTCCAATCGTGCAAAATGATCTTAATCCAAAGTATAGTTTTGAAAATTTTGTAATTGGTGATGAAAATCGCTGGGCTTTTACAGCTTCTGTTTCTGTCGCTGATTTACCCGGTACAACCTACAACCCTTTATTTATCTATGGTGGACCTGGTTTAGGAAAAACACACCTTTTAAATGCAATTGGAAATGCTGTTGTGGCCAATAATCCAAATGCGCGTGTGAAATATATTTCTGCTGAAAATTTCATCAATGAATTTGTTGTTCACATTCGACTGCAGAAAATGGATGAACTTAAACAAAAATTTCGTAAATTAGATATACTTCTCATTGATGATATCCAATCTTTAGCTAAAAAAAGCTTAGCAGCAACTCAAGAAGAATTTTTTAACACATTTAACGCACTCCATGAAAATAATAAACAAATTGTACTGACAAGTGACAGAACTCCTGATGACTTAAACGATTTGGAACAACGTTTGGTCACACGCTTCAATTGGGGACTAACAGTAAATATAACCCCTCCTGATTTCGAAACACGCGTTGCTATTTTGAATAATAAAATCCAAGAGTACAATTACAAATTTCGAACAGAAACAATCGAATATTTGGCGGGACAATTTGATTCAAATGTCCGTGATTTAGAGGGAGCTCTGAAAGATATTAACTTAGTGGCCAATTTTAAAAATCTTGATGTCATTACTGTTGAAGTTGCAGCAGAAGCTATACGTGCCCGAAAACAAGACAGCAGTCCTAAAATGATTGTTATTCCCATTGAAGAAATTCAAAAACAAGTCGGGAAGTTTTACGGAGTTACTGTCAAAGAAATCAAATCAACTAAAAGAACACAAAATATCGTTCTTGCTCGTCAAGTAGGTATGTACCTAGCGCGTGAAATGACAGATAATAGCCTTCCAAAGATCGGTAAAGAATTCGGTGGACGCGATCATTCTACAGTTTTACATGCTTATAATAAAATCAAAAATATCTTATCTCAAGATGACAGTCTAAGAATTGAAGTAGATACCATAAAAAATAAGATAAAATAAATTGTGTATAAGTTTAAAAAAGTTCTCAAATTTTCCACAACTTGTGAACAGTTTTTAAAGCTTACAGTTTCTGGGATAAGCTATGTTTTTCCCAGTATACACAAGACCTATTACTACTACTAACCTAATACTTATAAAATAAAGGAGAAATAATGATAAAATTCTCAATCAACAAAACATTTTTCTTACAAGCTTTGAATGCGACTAAACGAGCTATTAGTTCTAAAAATGCTATTCCTATTCTTTCAAGTTTGAAAATTGAAGTTAACTCTCAATCGCTCACTTTAACAGGATCAAATGGACAAATATCTATTGAAAATACTATATCAACAGAAGAAAATGATGCAGGACTTCTAATTACTAATTCAGGTTCTATTCTATTAGAAGCAAACTTTTTTATTAATATTGTTTCAAGCCTTCCTGATATCAGTTTGGATTTTGAAGAAATTGAACAACATCAAATTGTTTTAAAAAGTGGAAAATCAGAGATTACTTTAAAAGGGAAGGATGTTGAACAATATCCTCGTTTACAGGATGTAACAACGACAAAACCTTTAGTTCTGGATACAAAATTGCTAAAAACGATCATTTCAGAAACAGCCTTTGCAGCTAGTACCCAAGAAAGCCGTCCTATCTTGACTGGTGTGCATCTTACTTTAACAGAACATAAAGAATTTAAATCGGTAGCTACCGATTCACATCGTATGAGTCAACGCAAACTAACGTTGGATAGTGCTACGGATAATTTTGATGTTGTTATTCCAAGTCGTTCTTTGCGGGAATTTTCAGCTGTATTTACAGATGAAATTAAAACGGTTGAAGTATTTTTCTCAAATAGTCAAATTCTTTTCAGAAGTGAAAATATCAGCTTTTATGCACGGTTATTAGAAGGAAATTATCCTGATACCGATCGTTTATTAGTTAATAATTTTGAAACAGAAGCTGTCTTTAATACCAATGCTCTTCGTTATGCTATGGAACGTGCTTATTTAATTTCTAATGCTAGTCAAAACGGCACTGTTAAATTAGAAATTAGTAACAATCAAATAACAGCACATGTTAATTCTCCAGAAGTTGGAAAAGTAAATGAAGAATTAGACACAGAAAGCTTATCAGGAAATGATTTAACAATCAGTTTTAATCCAACCTATCTTATTGAATCTTTAAAAGCTTTAAAAAGTGAAACTGTGAAGATTCGTTTTGTTTCTCCTATCCGCCCCTTTACATTGACACCAGGCGATAACAGTGAAAACTTTATCCAACTTATTACTCCGGTACGTACAAACTAATAGAAGCTCCATCTGTGGAGTTTTTATTATGTTATAATTAATTCTAAATAAAATGACATTAATGTAAAGGACAGTATATGTATAATTTAGGATCTTTTGTTGAAATGAAAAAACCCCATGCTTGTCTTATTAAGGAGACAGGAAAAAAGGCTAACTGTTGGGAAATTATTCGATTGGGTGCTGATATCAAAATTCGTTGTAGTAATTGTAACCATATCGTTATGATGAGCCGTCATGATTTTGAGCGGAAAATGAAGAAAGTATTGGAAGCAAAGAAATTCAATCAATAATTTTTAACTAAAGTAATGATGGCGAATAACTAAATTTTCTTTTGAACAAGTTATTATTTTGATGATTATTTTTAATTAAGTTCGAAAGTATTTGAGCTTTTTTTACATTTTCTGCTATAATAATAATGATTGAATAAAATATTGGAGATTAAAGATGGCTTTAACAGCAGGTATTGTTGGTTTACCTAATGTTGGTAAATCAACTCTTTTTAATGCAATTACAAAAGCAGGGGCAGAAGCTGCTAATTACCCTTTTGCTACTATTGACCCAAATGTTGGTATTGTTGAAGTACCAGATATACGTTTACAAAAGTTGACAGAACTTATTGTTCCTAAGAAGACTGTTCCTACAACCTTTGAATTTACAGATATTGCAGGTATTGTCAAAGGAGCCTCAAAAGGTGAAGGGCTTGGAAATAAATTTTTGGCCAATATCCGCGAAGTTGATGCCATCATCCATGTAGTTCGAGCTTTTGATGATGAAAATGTAATGCGCGAGCAAGGACGTGAATCAAAATTTATAGATCCAATTGCAGATATTGAGACCATTAATTTAGAATTAATTTTATCAGATCTTGAGTCCATCAATAAACGCTATGCGCGTGTTGAAAAAATTGCTCGTACACAAAAAGATAAGGATTCTATAGCTGAATTTAAGGTTTTGGAAAAAATAAAACCGGTTTTAGAGGATGGAAAATCAGCTCGTACAATTGAATTTACAAAAGATGAAAAGAAGATTGTTAAAGGTTTATTTTTACTAACAACTAAGCCTGTTCTTTATGTGGCTAATGTTGACGAAGATAAGGTAGCTGATCCAGATTCTATTGCTTATGTTCAGCAAATCCGTGATTTTGCAGCAACAGAGAATGCTGAAGTAGTTGTCATTTCAGCACGTGCTGAGGAAGAAATTTCTGAACTTGATGATGAAGATAAAACCGATTTTTTAGAAGTAATGGGTTTGAATGAATCAGGTGTTGATAAATTGACACGTGCTGCCTATCATTTGCTTGGACTTGGAACATACTTTACAGCAGGCGAAAAAGAAGTTCGTGCTTGGACTTTTAAACGTGGTATTAAGGCTCCACAGGCAGCTGGAATTATTCATTCAGATTTTGAAAAGGGATTTATTCGAGCAGTAACAATGTCCTATGATGATCTTATAAAGTATGGTTCTGAAAAAGCTGTAAGAGAAGCTGGTCGCCTACGTGAAGAAGGTAAAGATTATATCGTTCAAGATGGGGATATTATGGAATTCCGATTTAATGTTTAAAAGAATTGTCCATTATAATTAAAAGGTTGGAAGAACTTTCCAGCCCTTTTAGTCTTAGAGAGGAAATTATGGCTAAATTAATTGTTGGTCTTGGTAACCCAGGAAGTAAATATCATGAAACAAAACATAATATTGGTTTTATGGCTCTTGATAAAATTGTCAAGCCTTTAAATCTTAAATTTACAATGAATCAAACATTTAAAGCAGAAACAGCCTCTACTTTCATCAGTGGAGAAAAAATTTATTTTATTAAGCCAACTACATTTATGAATAGGAGCGGTGTAGCTGTCAGAGCTTTTTTAGCTTATTATAACTTAACTGTAAAAGATCTGATTGTCATTTATGATGATCTTGACATGGAAATAGGAAAAATTCGATTTCGTCAAAAGGGCTCTGCTGGTGGCCATAATGGTATTAAAAGTATTATAAGGGAGATTGGCTCTCAGGATTTTGATCGTGTCAAGATTGGAATTGGACGACCAAAATCTGATATGACAATTATCAATTATGTCTTAGGGAAATTTGATAAAGACAGTCAGATAATTATCTCTGATACACTTGATAAAGTTGACAAAGCTGTAAACTATTATTTACAGACTAAAGATTTTGAAAAAACAATGCAAAAATTTAATGGATAAAATGAACTTAGTAGATTTATTTAAGCAAAACCCAAAACTAACAGAGTGGCTGGATCATCTTACTGCTTCTAATAGACAATTAGTAATGGGATTGACAAACTCTAGTAAAGCACTAGCAATGGCAGCAGCACATGATAGCCAAAAGGGAAAGATTGTTATTGTCACTTCAACACAAAATGAAGCTGAAAGATTAGCAGAAGATTTAGCTAGTTTGATTGGCGATAAAAAAGTTTTTAATTTTTTTGCGGATGATATGGCAGCAGCAGAATTTTTATTTGCTTCACAAAATAAAACAAATTCTCGTGTAGAAAGTCTGAATTTTCTCTTAGATAAAGAGCAAACAGGGATATTAGTCACTAGTATTGTAGGAACAAGAATCTTACTTCCTAATCCTCAAAATTATCAATCTGCCAGATTAAAAATAGAAGTTGGTGGAGAATATGATTTGGATAATTTTGTAAAGAATTTGTCAAGTTTTGGCTATCAAAAAGTTTCACAAGTTTACAATCCTGGAGAGTTTAGTAAAAGAGGAGATATTTTAGATATTTATGAAATAAATCAGAAGTTACCATACCGTCTTGAATTTTTTGGTGATGAGCTTGATGGTATTCGTCAGTTTGATATAATTACTCAAAAATCTCTCAATAATCTTGATTCTTTTATATTGAGTCCATCTGATGATATTATTTTAACAGATAGTGATTTTGAACGGGCTTGCCAACATTTTGAAAAAGCTCTTATTACTGCAGATGAAAATTTACAAATTTATCTAAAAGAAATCTTGTCGGCAACAAAAGCTCATTATCGCCATCAGGATATTAGGAAATTTTTATCATTTTTTTATCAAAAAAAATGTACACTTTTAGACTATTTTCCAAAGCATACGTTGCTATTTTTTGATGATTTTCAAAAAATAATGGAACATAATAGTCGTTTTAATTTGGATATAGCTAATCTTTTAACAGAAGATTTATATAATAGTAAGGCTACTTCAAATATTTCTTATTATTCAGATACATATCAAGACTTGAGACAATATCAATCAACAACTTTTTTTTCTAATTTTCATAAAGGATTGGGAAATCTTAAGTTCGATCATCTATATAACTTTACACAATATCCAATGCAAGAATTTTTCAATCAACTTCCCTTACTAGTTGATGAAATTAAACGATATCAAAAATCTGAAGCAACAGTTCTTGTACAGACCGATTCACAGCAAGGTCAAGAACGTTTACAAAAAACTTTACAAGAATACAATTTAGATTTACCTATAAGTCAATCTAATCAACTTTTAAAACATCAAGCGCAGCTGGTAATTGGTAAACTTTCTGCAGGATTTTATTTTGCTGATGAAAAAATTGCTTTAATTACTGAGAAAGAAATTTTTCATAAAAAAGTAAAACACAAGTTTCGGCGAACTAATATAAACAATGCTGAACGTCTTAAAGATTACAATGAATTAGAAAAAGGGGATTATGTTGTACATAATGTACATGGTATTGGTCGTTTCTTAGGAATTGAAACGATTGAAGTATCTGGTATTCATCGTGATTATTTGACAATTCAGTATCAAAATGCAGATCGTATATCGATTCCTGTTGAACAAATTGAGTTACTTTCTAAGTATGTTGCCAGTAATGGAAAAGAACCAAAGATCAATAAACTCAATGATGGTCGATTTCAAAGAACCAAACAAAAAGTATCCAAGCAGGTGGAAGATATTGCAGAAGATTTGTTAAAACTCTATGCTGAACGCAGTCAGTTAAAAGGTTTTGCATTTTCTCCTGATGATACCAATCAAGAAGAATTTGATAATGAGTTTTCGTATGTTGAAACTGAAGATCAATTGAGGTCTATTAAAGAAATCAAAAAAGACATGCAGAAAGATCAGCCAATGGATAGGCTTCTTGTTGGAGATGTTGGTTTTGGAAAAACAGAAGTTGCTATGAGAGCTGCTTTTAAAGCAGTTAATGATGGTAAACAAGTTGCTGTGTTAGTGCCAACAACTGTTCTTGCTCAGCAGCATTATAATAATTTTAGGGAGCGTTTTGAGAATTTTCCAATTAATATTGATGTAATGAGTCGTTTTAAAACAAGGGCTGAACAGATGGAGACTTTAACAAAACTGTCTAAAGGTCAAATTGATATTATTATTGGAACACATCGTTTGCTTTCTAAAGATATTAATTTTAAGGATTTAGGATTACTTATTATTGACGAAGAACAGCGTTTTGGGGTTAAACATAAAGAAACTTTAAAAGAATTAAGAAAGAAAATTGATGTTTTAACATTAACAGCAACCCCTATTCCACGCACTTTACATATGTCTATGCTAGGAATACGTGATTTATCGATTATTGAAACACCTCCGTCAAATCGTTACCCTGTTCAAACTTATATTATGGAAACTAATGATGAGATAATCCGTGAAGCTATTATCCGTGAAATGGAAAGATCTGGACAAATTTTTTATGTTTACAATAGAGTTGACACAATTGACAAGAAAGTTTCTAAACTACGAGAGCTAATTCCAGAAGCTAATATTGGCTTTGTTCATGGTCAAATGAGTGAAATTCAATTGGAGAATACCTTATTGGACTTTATCAATGGTGAATATGATGTTTTAGTGACAACAACAATCATTGAAACTGGAGTTGATATCTCTAATGTTAATACTCTATTTATTGAGGATGCTGATCATATGGGGCTGTCAACCTTGTATCAACTTAGGGGACGCATAGGGCGAAGTAATCGGATTGCTTACGCTTATCTTATGTATCGTCCTGATAAGGTTTTAACAGAAGTTTCAGAAAAGCGTTTAGAAGCTATTAAAGGTTTTACAGAACTTGGATCAGGCTTTAAAATTGCTATGAGGGATTTATCTATACGTGGGGCTGGCAATATCCTTGGTTCTTCTCAAAGTGGTTTCATTGATTCAGTTGGTTTTGAAATGTATTCACAATTATTAGAAGAAGCCATAGTAGCAAAACAGGGGAAAAAACAGATTCGTTCTAAAGGTAATGCAGAATTAAATTTACAAATTGATGCTTATCTGCCAAATAATTATATTAGTGATGAGCGTCAAAAAATTAATATTTATAAGAAAATACGAGAAATTAATAACCGTAAAGATTATGAAGAATTACAAGATGAGTTGATTGATCGCTTTGGTGAATACCCAGATCAGGTTGCTTACTTACTTGAAATAGGACTTGTTAAATCTTATATGGATAAAGCTTTTGTAGCTTCATTGGAGCGAAAGAAAGATAATCTTATTGTCACATTTGAGACATCATCTCTTTCTTTTTATTCAACACAAGACCATTTTGAAGCTTTATCTAAAACTAATCTTAAGGCACGTATTAGTGAGAATAAAGGAAAAATAGAAATTATTTTTAATATTCATAATAAGAAGGATTATGAAATTCTAGAAGAACTTATCAAATTTGGAGAAGCCTTTGTTAATATTAAGGAAAGAAAGTAAAATATCCTGATAAAAAGTTGATTGGAGTTACAAAAGATAGGTTAACCAAATTAAATGTCACAATTAAGGGCTTTCAGCTCTTTTTTGCTTGATATAGTTTAGAACTGCTATTTTAAAAAAAAAATGCTAAAATAGAAAGAATAGTGAGGAAAAAATGAGATTAGATAAATACTTAAAAGTATCACGTATTATCAAACGCCGTCCAATTGCCAAAGAAATTGCTGATAAAGGACGTGTTAAAGTAAATGGTATCCTAGCAAAAAGTTCAACTGATTTAAAAATAAACGATGAAGTAGAGATACGTTTTGGCAATAAAATATTAACTGTTCGTGTTCTGGAAATGAAAGATAGCACAAAAAAAGAAGATGCTGTAAAGATGTATGACATTATAAATGAGTTGAGGGTTGAGTCAGATGGAGAAGCCTAATATTGTACAGCTAAATAATCAGTATATTAATGATGAAAATATGAAAAAACGCTATGAAGAGGAAGAAACAAGAAGGCGTCACCGTTTTATTGGCTGGATATTAGTATTCATTATTTTACTGTTTATTTTACCTGCCTATAATCTAGTTGCAAGTTATATAAGTCTTCAAAATAAACAGGCACAAATTGTAAGATTACATAAACAGCAAAAACGGCTGGATGCTAAAACAGAATCTGAAAAAAGGTTTGCAGAGCGTTTAAAAAATGATACTTTTGTTGAGAAGTATGCACGTGCCAAATACTATTACTCAATTGATGGAGAGACTATTTATCCGGCACCAAATTTATTGCCTAAGTAAAATGATTATGGAAGAATTAATTCAAACAATTGAAAAATTTTTAGCCCATTCGGATGAAAAATTAGATGAATTAGCCAAAATAAATCAAAGTTTACGGAAAGATCTAGTAAAAGAAAAGGAGGAGTAACATGAAAAAACTATTAGCTTTTATGTTAATATCAGTTTTTTTAGCTCCTTTTACTGTTATTAGTACAGAAAGAAAACAAAGTAAATATTTTGATAAGATTCCTGTAAATCCTAATTTTTCACAAACAATTTCTACTTTTCCTACACAAAATTTAACTGGAAAAACTCAAAAATTAGCACCAAATTCTAGTTTTAAAATTAAAGAACTTACCATAAATAAGAAAAAAATTCCCATCTTCAAACTATCAAACGGCCGTTTTATTAAAGCAAGCCGTAGTAACATTTACGAAGATGTTGTTCTTAAAAAAATGAATTATGACAGGAATTATTGGCTGAAAGCTAATTTTTCAATTTATAACACCCCATATACGGTAAGTGCAGAAAAAATAAATACAAAATTAACCAGCTTTTCCAAGGTACACGTTTCCCAAAGAGCTGTCACAAAACATGGTGTCTACATGAAAGTAGATAATCAAGGTTGGGTCGCTGAAAAAAAATTATCATTACAAGATAATCGTATGGAAAAAGTCCAAAATTTATTAAATAAAAAGTATAATAAAGCTAATTATTCCATTTATGTTAAGCAATTAAGAACTCAAAAATCAGCAGGCATTAACTCTAATAAAGTCATGTATTCTGCCAGTGTTACAAAATTACCTATTTTGTATTTTACAGAAAGACAAATTCAAGAGGGAAAATTTAAACTTTCGGACAAATTAAAGTATGTTGAACAAGTTAATCACTTTAAAGGAGCGTATAAAGTAGAAGGCAGTGGAGAAATGCCCAAAAAGGCAGATAATAAAAATTATACTGTTGACTATTTATTAAAGGCAGTTGCACAGCATTCTGATAATGTAGCAAGTAATATACTTGGTTATTATATTGCTCATAAATATGATGAAGCTTATCAAACGACAATTACAAAAGCAGTAAAAACTAATTGGAATATGGAAAAACGAGATGTATCTTCCAAAACAGCGGCTACTATAATGGAATCTCTTTATTCACAAAAAGACTTGATATTGAAGTATTTGTCATCAACAGATTTTGACAATACACGTATTTCTCGTGATATAACGGTTCCAGTTGCTCATAAAATTGGGGATGCCTATGATTATAAACATGATGTGGCTGTTGTTTATGCTGGTGAACCATTTATTTTATCCATTTTTACGGATAAGGCTTCTTATGAGAACATTACAACAATTGCAAATGATGTCTATGGTGTTTTAAAATGACTTATAAAAAAATATTTAGTTATATTCAAAGCAAAGGATATTTTGCAGATCATAAATATGTTTTAATAGCAGTTTCAGGTGGAGTAGATTCGATGAATTTACTGCATTTTTTACATCGTTATCAACAACAGCTTGGGATTAAAATTGCGATAGCACATATCAATCACAAACAAAGGATTGAGGCGGACAAGGAAGAGGCTTATCTTAACAATTGGGCCAAACAGCATAATGTCCCTTTTTACACTAAAAGTTTTACAGGAAAATTTTCTGAAAACACGGCTCGTCAGTTTCGCTATAACTATTTTAAAAATATAATGTTTGAAAAAGGCTATACAGCATTAGTAACAGCCCATCATGCAGATGATCAGGCAGAAACTGTCTTTTCTCGTTTCATAAGAGGGGTCAGACTTCGCTATTTATCAGGTATTAAAGAAATTCAACATTTTGGTCCTGGTCAATTAATTCGTCCTTTTTTAACTTTTTCAAAAAAAGAATTTCCAGATATTTTTCATTTTTATGATGTTACTAATGCTAAAGACACTTATCTAAGAAATAGAATTCGAAACAACTATTTACCCATTTTAGAAAAAGAGAATTCAAAAATTTCTCAGCATCTTATTCAATTGGGTGAAGAAACACATCTTATTTTTCAGGCCTTTGAAGATTTAACATACCATTTGGATTTTCAAAACTGTTCTGTTTTTCATGAGCAAAGTGAAGCAGTACAATATTTCTTGCTTCAAAATTATATAAAAAAATTTCCCGAATTAGAATTAACAAAGGCTCAATTTGATGAAATTTTACATATTATCAAAACAAGAACAGATTACTACCAATATGTGAAAAATGGCTATTACTTAAAAAAAGATGCTGTAAGGTTTGAATTTTGTAAAATAGGTCCCAAGACGGATAGGTTTAAATCAGAAAAAGTGCTAGAATATGACAGTATGGTCAAATATGGTCAGTATACTTTTTCATTTCAAAAAATGTTGGATTCAGAAGGAGGAATTCCTATAAAATCTGATTCTCCCATCATAATACGTAAAAGAAAACCTGGGGATAAAATTCAATTAGGAAATTATTCAAAAAAAATTCGCCGTTTGTTTATTGATGATAAAATACCAGCTTCAAAACGCTTAGATGCTATAATATTGGAGCAGGATAAAGAGATTCTTTTAATTCTTTTAGATAATGTTACCTATTTGAGAAAAGATTTTAAAGATGATATAATGAAAGGTAAACTGTATATTCAAAAATAGAAAAATGGTGAAAGATGCTCGAACAAGATATTGAAAGGATCCTTTATTCTGAAGAGGATATCATTATTAAAACAAAAGAATTGGGAGCTCAGTTAACAAATGATTATGCAGGGAAAAATCCCTTATTAGTCGGTGTTTTAAAGGGTTCTGTTCCTTTTATGGCTGAGTTAATGAAACATATTGATACACCTATTGAAATTGATTTTATGGTCGTTTCAAGTTATCTTGGTGGAACAACAAGCAGCGGTGAAGTAAAGATTTTAAAGGATGTTGATACTAATGTTGAAGGACGCGATGTTATTTTTATTGAGGATATCATTGATACAGGGCGTACTTTAAAATATCTACGTGATATGTTTAAATATCGGCAAGCAAATTCTGTTAAAATTGCTACTTTATTTGACAAACCAGAAGGACGTGTTGTCGAAATTGCTGCAGATTATGTTTGTTATGATGTCCCTAATGAATTTATTGTTGGGTTTGGCTTAGATTATGCAGAAAACTATCGTAATCTTCCTTATGTTGGGATTTTAAAAGAAAAAGTATATTCAAAATAAAAAAGAAGGTCGTTAATTAAGTAGATGAAAAATAATCGTAATAATGGTTTTATGAGAAATTCCTTTGTTTATATTATATTGATTCTAGCCATTGTGACAGGAATTCAGTATTTTTTCAAAGGTACAAGCTCACAAAGTGAAAAAATAAGCTACACTACTCTGACTAAACGTATCCAATCAGGTGATGTGAAATCACTTACTTATCAGCCAAGTGGGAGTATTGTCCAAGTAACTGGCGAATATAAAAAGCCAAAAGAAACTAAAGTAAATAATGATTTAGCATTTTTTAGTGGAACAACTACAAAAGTGAATAAATTTAATTCAATAGTTCTTCCTAATAGCTCTTCCATTGAAAAAATTGAAAGATTAGCTGATAATAAGGGAACCAAAATTTCTGTAAAACAGGAGAGCTCAAGCGGGACTTGGATATCTTACCTAATGAGTTTCCTGCCTATTGTCATCATGATTTTCTTCTTTGTGATGATGATGAATCAAGGTGGTGGCGGTGCTCGTGGTGCTATGAGTTTTGGCAAAAACAGAGCACGCTCTACTTCTAAGAGTGATGTTAAAGTTCGGTTTTCAGATGTTGCTGGTGCTGAAGAAGAAAAACAAGAACTTATCGAAGTTGTTGATTTCTTGAAAGATCCAAAACGATACAAAGCCCTTGGTGCTCGTATTCCAACAGGGGTTCTTCTTGAAGGTCCTCCCGGGACAGGTAAAACTTTGTTAGCTAAAGCTGTAGCAGGTGAAGCTGGGGTACCATTTTTTAGCATCTCTGGTTCTGATTTTGTGGAAATGTTTGTTGGTGTTGGTGCTAGTCGTGTACGCTCACTTTTTGAAGATGCTAAAAAAGCAGAACGTGCCATAATCTTTATTGATGAAATTGATGCTGTTGGCCGCCGTCGTGGTGCTGGTATGGGCGGCGGAAATGATGAACGCGAACAAACACTTAACCAACTTTTAATTGAGATGGATGGTTTTGAAGGAAATGAAAGTATCATTGTTATTGCAGCCACAAATCGCAGCGATGTACTTGATCCGGCTCTTTTGCGTCCAGGTCGTTTTGATCGTAAGGTTCTTGTTGGTCAGCCTGATGTTAAAGGACGTGAAGCAATTTTACGAGTTCATGCTAAAAATAAACCTTTAGCTAACGATGTTGATTTAAAAGTTGTTGCGCAACAAACCCCAGGTTTTGTTGGTGCAGACTTAGAGAATGTTTTAAATGAAGCAGCTCTTGTTGCAGCTCGTCGCAGCAAAAAAGTCATTGATGCCAGTGATATTGATGAAGCCGAAGATCGTGTTATTGCAGGGCCATCTAAAAAAGATAAAACAATTTCTGAACATGAGCGTCAAATGGTTGCCTACCATGAGGCGGGTCATACCATTGTCGGCCTTGTTCTGTCTAATGCGCGTGTTGTTCATAAGGTAACCATTGTTCCGCGTGGACGTGCAGGTGGATACATGATTGCTTTACCAAAAGAAGATCAGAATCTTTTATCAAAAAGTGATATGAAAGAACAATTAGCTGGTCTGATGGGTGGACGTGTTGCTGAAGAAATTATTTTTAATGCCCAAACAACAGGAGCTTCTAATGACTTTGAACAAGCAACTCAAATGGCGCGGGCAATGGTAACAGAATATGGAATGAGTGATAAGCTTGGTCCTGTTCAATATGAAGGAAACCATTCTATGGCGCCAGGACAGTTTGCACCTGAAAAGACTTATTCATCACAAACAGCTTTGTTAATTGATGAGGAAGTTCGGGAATTGCTCAATGAAGCTCGTAATAAAGCGGCAGATATTATTAATGGTAATCGTGAAGCTCATAAATTAATTGCAGAAGCTCTTCTTAAGTTTGAAACTCTTGATGCAGCGCAAATTAAGTCTATTTATGAGACAGGAAAGATTCCGGAAGAATCTGATGAAGCTTCAGAAGAAGCACATGCTTTGTCTTATGATGAAATTAAAGAAAAGATGACTGAAGAAGAGAAAGATTCTGAAGATAATTAATAACAGTTTTAAAAATTGGAAAGCTTTCATTTCATTTTTATTGATAAGTGAGCAAAATACAAAATAATAGAAATATAAGTTAATCAATCTTTCTTACTTTTTATGGTATAAGTCAGAATAACTTGACTAAATCATATATAGAATAGAGGCTGGTTGTTAAAATCAATTTCTTCTGAAACAATGATTTTTAGCCAGTCTTTTTTCATGCCATTAAATTTACAAGTTCTTGCTACTGTGCTAAACTAATTAAGTTGTTACAAAATTAGGAGACATAATGAATATTTTTAGAAAAAAGAATACAACTTTAGATAGAACTGAAATGAAACGCCATCTTAAAATTATTGATTTGGTATTTCTTGGCTTAGGTTCAATGGTTGGTACAGGAATTTTTACAATAACAGGAATTGGAGCTGCGAATTATGCAGGTCCTGCTTTGGTTATTTCGATTGCTATATCGGCTATAGCGGTTGGTATTTCAGCACTTTTTTATGCAGAGTTTGCTTCCAGAATACCAGCTAATGGCGGAGCTTATAGTTACCTTTATGCAACATTGGGAGAATTTCCTGCATGGTTAACTGGATGGTATATTATCATGGAGTTTTTAACTGCAGTATCTGGGGTAGCTTCAGGATGGGGGAGTTATCTAAAGGGACTATTATCAAATTATAATATACAATTGCCAAAAGCTTTGAATGGAACTTTTAACCCCTCTGAGGGAACATATATTGATCTTTTTCCTGTTTTGGTCATTTTTTTAGTGACAGGTATTGTACTATTAAATTCAAAAATTGCTCTTCGTTTTAACAGCAGCTTGGTTATTATGAAATTTTCTGCTTTAATACTTTTTATTACTGTTGGGCTTTTTTACATTAAACCTGAAAATTGGTCTAATTTTTCCCCATTTGGCTTTGGCCAACTTTATGGTGGAAAAACTGGCATTATGTCAGGTGCTTCACTTATGTTTTTTGCTTTTTTAGGATTTGAATCTATTTCGATGGCAGTAGATGAAGTAAAAGAACCTCAAAAAAATATTCCAAGAGGAATTATTGCCTCTTTATCAATTGTAACAGTGTTATATATTAGTGTTACTTTAGTTCTAACTGGTATTATACCCTATAAAAAGCTAAATGTTGCTGATGCTGTAGCTTTTTCGTTGAGAAGTATTGGTTTAAATTGGGCTGCTAATTATATTTCAGTCATTGCAACATTAACTTTGATTACAGTATGCATTTCAATGACGTATGCTTTAGCAAGAACAGTTTATAGTATAAGTCGCGATGGTTTGCTTCCTAAGCAATTCAGTGTTGTAACAAAGCATAGTAAGGTACCTAAAAACGCTACTCTACTTGTAGGATTCGTATCAATGGTTTGTGCCGGCGTTTTTCCTTTGTCAAGTATTGCTGAATTTTTAAATATATGTACGCTCGCCTATCTTATTCTGCTTGCTATTGGTATTATAAAATTAAGGAAAAATGAAGGAAAAGCAAAAGAAGGGGAATTTAATACCCCATTGGTACCTCTATTACCAATTATTTCAATCATAATTTGTTTTTCGCTTATGAGTCAGTATAAAATAATTATTTGGGTTGCTTTTGGAATCAGTACGATTATAGGCATACTTACCTACTTATTTTATGGTTATAAAAATTCGACTATTAATCAAAAATAAAAAAGCCCAGAAAAGAGGTTGACAAAGTTGTTTAGAGTTGCTAGAATATAATAGTTGTCTCAAGACGAGACGAGTCCTTTGAAAACTGAACAAGACGACCAAGTGAGGGTGCTAGGGGACTAGTACCCGTCAAAACAAAGAACTGTCAGCGACAGGAAAAGAAGAGTCACATCAGACTGGACAAGAGAGTTTGATCCTGGCTCAGGACGAACGCTGGCGGCGTGCCTAATACATGCAAGTGGAACGCTGTTTCTGAGTTAGCTTGCTAACTGAGACGGCGTCGCGAACGGGTGAGTAACGCGTAGGTAACCTGCCTCTTAGAGGGGGATAAGGATTGGAAACGATAGGTAATACCGCATAATATCTCTCTAAGCCTTTAGAGGGATTGAAAGGTACAACAGTATCGCTAAGAGATGGACCTGCGTTGTATTAGCTAGTTGGTAAGGTAGAGGCTTACCAAGGCGACGATACATAGCCGACCTGAGAGGGTGACCGGCCACACTGGGACTGAGACACGGCCCAGACTCCTACGGGAGGCAGCAGTAGGGAATCTTCGGCAATGGGGGGAACCCTGACCGAGCAACGCCGCGTGAGTGAAGAAGGTTTTCGGATCGTAAAGCTCTGTTGTTAAGGAAGCAAGTTGGAGAGAGTGGAAAGTTCTCCAATTGACGGTACTTAACCAGAAAGGGACGGCTAACTACGTGCCAGCAGCCGCGGTAATACGTAGGTCCCGAGCGTTGTCCGGATTTATTGGGCGTAAAGGGAGCGCAGGCGGTCTGGAAAGTCAGTAGTTAAAAGCATTGGCTTAACCAATGTCAGCTATTGAAACTGTCAGACTTGAGTACAGAAGGGGAGAGTGGAATTCCATGTGTAGCGGTGAAATGCGTAGATATATGGAGGAACACCAGTGGCGAAAGCGGCTCTCTGGTCTGTGACTGACGCTGAGGCTCGAAAGCGTGGGTAGCGAACAGGATTAGATACCCTGGTAGTCCACGCCGTAAACGCTGAGTGCTAGGTGTTAGGTCCTAAGGGGCTTAGTGCCGTAGCTAACGCAATAAGCACTCCGCCTGGGGAGTACGACCGCAAGGTTGAAACTCAAAGGAATTGACGGGGGCCCGCACAAGCGGTGGAGCATGTGGTTTAATTCGAAGCAACGCGAAGAACCTTACCAGGTCTTGACATCCCGGTGCCATTTCTAGAGATAGGAAGTTACTTCGGTACACCGGAGACAGGTGGTGCATGGTTGTCGTCAGCTCGTGTCGTGAGATGTTGGGTTAAGTCCCGCAACGAGCGCAACCCTTATGGTTAGTTGCCATCATTGAGTTGGGCACTCTAGCCAGACTGCCGGTAATAAACCGGAGGAAGGTGGGGATGACGTCAAATCATCATGCCCCTTATGACCTGGGCTACACACGTGCTACAATGGTTGGTACAACGAGTCGCAAGCCGGTGACGGCAAGCTAATCTCTGAAAGCCAATCTCAGTTCGGATTGGAGGCTGCAACTCGCCTCCATGAAGTCGGAATCGCTAGTAATCGCGGATCAGCACGCCGCGGTGAATACGTTCCCGGGCCTTGTACACACCGCCCGTCACACCACGAGAGTTTGTAACACCCAAAGTCGGTGAGGTAACCGTAAAGGAGCCAGCCGCCTAAGGTGGGACGGATGATTGGGGTGAAGTCGTAACAAGGTAGCCGTATCGGAAGGTGCGGCTGGATCACCTCCTTTCTAAGGAAAAACAAGTAACAGAGGGCGTAAAAAGCGCCTTGATTTTAGGAAATCGACGCTGTGTTCGATGAACACAAGACGATTTATCTAAATCACCAGCTTTTAGCCTGAGTACAATTACTTAAATTCTGTTATGCGTTACAGAAGCACTTGCCGTCTTGTTTAGTTTTGAGAGGGTTGTGGGGCCTTAGCTCAGCTGGGAGAGCGCCTGCTTTGCACGCAGGAGGTCAGCGGTTCGATCCCGCTAGGCTCCATTAAAACAGGATACGAACAGACGATTCGCTTTTTCTAAGAAGTTAGTCTGGCGTTCAACTCAAGGTCTTGTTTTAGTTGATATTAGAATACGATCCTAAACTTCCTAGGAATAAGTCACAAGCGCCTAGTGTCTAAGGGACACGTCGTTGGTTGTCTCCTTATTCTACGCAAGTTTTGCGGCAAACCGCACCGGATCTTAATATCATAAGATGGTTCATTGACAATTGAATAGCTAAACCCCTCTTTCTATAGATTACTCTATAGAAAGAGAGATAACAAAAAAGAAACCGAAGCGAAAAAGCCAAGAACCAAGAAGAGGTTAAGGTAGAAAGGGCGCACGGTGGATGCCTAGGCACTAGGAGCCGATGAAGGACGTGACGAACGACGAAATGCTTTGGGGAGCTGTAAGTAAGCGGAGATCCAAAGATATCCGAATGGGGGAACCCAACAGGTTAATGCCTGTTACCCAACTCTGTTAAGGAGTTGCGGGGGAAGACGCAGTGAACTGAAACATCTCAGTAGCTGCAGGAAGAGAAAGCAAAAGCGATTGCCTGAGTAGCGGCGAGCGAAAGGGCAGGAGGGCAAACCAGAGTGTTTACACTCTGGGGTTGTAGGACTGCAGGAGTGCATAAGGGTATAGAAGAATGACTTGGGAAAGTCAGCCAGAGAGAGTAAGAGCCTCGTATTCGACATAGCCTTATAAACGAGCAGTATCCTGAGTACGGCGGGACACGCGAAATCCCGTCGGAAACTGGGAGGCCCATCTCCCAACCCTAAATACTCCCTAGTGACCGATAGTGAACCAGTACCGTGAGGGAAAGGTGAAAAGCACCCCGGGAGGGGAGTGAAAGAGAACCTGAAACCGTGTGCCTACAAGAAGTTCGAGCCCGTTAATGGGTGAGAGCGTGCCTTTTGTAGAATGAACCGGCGAGTTATGATAAGATGCGAGGTTAAGTTGAAGAGACGGAGCCGCAGGGAAACCGAGTCTGAAAAGGGCGAGAGTATCTTGTTATAGACCCGAAACCAGGTGATCTACCCATGAGCAGGGTGAAGGTAAGGTAAGACTTACTGGAGGCCCGCACCAGGACACGTTGAAAAGTGTTTGGATGACTTGTGGGTAGCGGAGAAATTCCAAACGAACTTGGAGATAGCTGGTTCTCTCCGAAATAGCTTTAGGGCTAGCGTCGACCAGAGACCCTTGGAGGTAGAGCACTGTTTGGGTGAGGGGTCCATCCCGGATTACCAAACTCAGATAAACTCCGAATGCCAAGCGGTTATAGTCGGCAGTCAGACTGCGAGTGCTAAGATCCGTAGTCGAAAGGGAAACAGCCCAGACCACCAGCTAAGGTCCCCAAATAATTGTTAAGTGGAAAAGGATGTGGGGTTGCACAGACAACTAGGATGTTAGCTTAGAAGCAGCTATTCATTCAAAGAGTGCGTAATAGCTCACTAGTCGAGTGACCCTGCGCCGAAAATGTACCGGGGCTGAAACAATTTACCGAAGCTGTGGATTCCGTAAGGGATGGTAGGAGAGCGTTCTATGGGCAGAGAAGGTTTACCGTAAGGAGGACTGGAGCGCATAGAAGTGAGAATGCCGGTATGAGTAGCGAAAGATGGGTGAGAATCCCATCCACCGTAAGACTAAGGTTTCCAGGGGAAGGTTCGTCCGCCCTGGGTTAGTCGGGACCTAAGGAGAGACCGAAAGGTGTATCCGATGGCCAACAGGTTGATATTCCTGTACTAGAGTCAGGAGAGAAGGAGGGACGCAGAAGGCTAGCTAAAGCAGACGATTGGAAGAGTCTGTCCAAGCAGTGAGGTGAGTTAGGAGTCAAATGCTTCTAGCTAAGACATTGAGCTGTGAAGGGGAGCGAAGTTAAGTAGCGAAGTTAGCGATGTCAGGCTGCCAAGAAAAGCTTCTATCGAAGAGAGACTCTACCCGTACCGCAAACCGACACAGGTAGTCGAGGCGAGTAGCCTCAGGTGAGCGAGCGAACTCTCGTTAAGGAACTCGGCAAAATGACCCCGTAACTTAGGGAGAAGGGGTGCTCAGGCAACTGAGCCGCAGTGAAGAGGCCCAAGCAACTGTTTATCAAAAACACAGCTCTCTGCGAAATCGTAAGATGAAGTATAGGGGGTGACGCCTGCCCGGTGCTGGAAGGTTAAGAGGAGCGCTTAGATTAAGGTCGAAGGTGTGAATTGAAGCCCCAGTAAACGGCGGCCGTAACTATAACGGTCCTAAGGTAGCGAAATTCCTTGTCGGGTAAGTTCCGACCCGCACGAAAGGCGTAATGATTTGGGCACTGTCTCAACGAGAGACTCGGTGAAATTTTAGTACCTGTGAAGATGCAGGTTACCCGCGACAGGACGGAAAGACCCCATGGAGCTTTACTGCAGTTTGATATTGGGTATCTGTCACACATGTACAGGATAGGTAGGAGCCAAGGAAGAGTGGACGCTAGTTTACTTGGAGGCGCTGTTGGGATACTACCCTTGTGTGATGGCTACTCTAACCCGGTTGAGTGAACCTCAACGGAGACAGTGTCTGACGGGCAGTTTGACTGGGGCGGTCGCCTCCTAAAAGGTAACGGAGGCGCCCAAAGGTTCCCTCAGACTGGTTGGAAATCAGTCGCAGAGTGTAAAGGTAAAAGGGAGCTTGACTGCGAGACGGACAGGTCGAGCAGGGACGAAAGTCGGGCTTAGTGATCCGGTGGTACCGTATGGAAGGGCCATCGCTCAACGGATAAAAGCTACCCTGGGGATAACAGGCTTATCTCCCCCAAGAGTTCACATCGACGGGGAGGTTTGGCACCTCGATGTCGGCTCGTCGCATCCTGGGGCTGTAGTCGGTCCCAAGGGTTGGGCTGTTCGCCCATTAAAGCGGCACGCGAGCTGGGTTCAGAACGTCGTGAGACAGTTCGGTCCCTATCCGTCGCGGGCGTAGGAAATTTGAGAGGATCTGCTCCTAGTACGAGAGGACCAGAGTGGACTTACCGCTGGTGTACCAGTTGTCTCGCCAGAGGCAGAGCTGGGTAGCTATGTAGGGAAGGGATAAACGCTGAAAGCATCTAAGTGTGAAGCCCCCCTCAAGATGAGATTTCCCCTAACGATAGGTTAGTAAGAGCCCTGAGAGAAGATCAGGTAGATAGGTTGGGAGTGTAAGCCTGGTGACAGGTGAAGCGGACCAATACTAATCGCTCGAGGCCTTAACCGCAAGGCGCTGAGGGAGAGGGTTTAGCTGTTCAATGGTGAGTGAGCGATCATTCAAGAAGAGGTTAAGTGACGATAGCCTAGGGGATACACCTGTTTCCATGCCGAACACAGCCGTTAAGCCCTAGCGCGCCTGAAGTAGTGGGAGGCTGCCTCCTGTGAGATAGGGGCGTTGCTTAGCCAGAGGGAGTTTAGCTCAGCTGGGAGAGCATCTGCCTTACAAGCAGAGGGTCAGCGGTTCGATCCCGTTAACTCCCATCCGTTAGGTTACTAAGGACTTTAGTCCGAGTACGAATAGGTCCCGTGGTGTAGCTGTTATCACGTCGCCCTGTCACGGCGAAGATCGCGGGTTCAATTCCCGTCGGGACCGTTGAAAGAGGCAAGAAGCGCTTTCAAAGATAAGAGGAGGGACTCGTTAGCTCAGTTGGTAGAGCATTTGACTTTTAATCAAAGGGTCACTGGTTCGAGCCCAGTACGGGTCATAAGAAGCGGGTGTGGCGGAATTGGCAGACGCACCAGATTTAGGATCTGGCGCTTAAGGGCGTGGGGGTTCAAGTCCCTTCACCCGCATGCTTAAGAGAAAGCAAGAGAGAGGCCGGCTTAGCTCAGTTGGTAGAGCATCTGATTTGTAATCAGAGGGTCGCGTGTTCAAGTCATGTAGCCGGCATTTATGCGAACGTAGTTCAGTGGTAGAACATCACCTTGCCAAGGTGGGGGTCGCGGGTTCGAATCCCGTCGTTCGCTTTAAGAGGCCGGGGTGGCGGAACTGGCAGACGCACAGGACTTAAAATCCTGGGAAGGATACCTTCGTACCGGTTCGATTCCGGTCCTCGGCATAAGATAGAAAGAGCACCCTTGGCTCAACTGGATAGAGTACCTGACTACGAATCAGGCGGTTAGAGGTTCGAATCCTCTAGGGTGCATAGGGATGGAAGAAAGGGAGATCAGATAGTGACGGGAAGTAGCTCAGCTTGGTAGAGCACTTGGTTTGGGACCAAGGGGTCGCAGGTTCGAATCCTGTCTTCCCGATTATTGGCGGTGTAGCTCAGCTGGCTAGAGCGTCCGGTTCATACCCGGGAGGTCGGGGGTTCGATCCCCTTCGCCGCTATTTTTGAATATGGATGTTTTGGACCTTTAGCTCAGCTGGTTAGAGCACTCGGCTCATAACCGAGCGGTCGTAGGTTCGAGTCCTACAAGGTCCATGTTTAATCACTGCATTTTTGGAGGATTACCCAAGTCCGGCTGAAGGGAACGGTCTTGAAAACCGTCAGGCGTGTCAAAGCGTGCGTGGGTTCGAATCCCACATCCTCCTTTAGGAAGAACGCGGGATGGAGCAGTTAGGTAGCTCGTCGGGCTCATAACCCGAAGGTCGTAGGTTCAAATCCTGCTCCCGCAATAGCAAGAGGGCTCGGTAGCTCAGTTGGTAGAGCAATGGATTGAAGCTCCATGTGTCGGCGGTTCGATTCCGTCTCGCGCCATTACTTATAATAAGCGGGTGTAGTTTAGTGGTAAAACTACAGCCTTCCAAGCTGTTGTCGCGAGTTCGATTCTCGTCACCCGCTTTTCATAAAATGTAAACCAAGCATTGGCTTGGGCGCGTAGCTCAGCTGGTTAGAGCGCACGCCTGATAAGCGTGAGGTCGGTGGTTCAAGTCCACTCGTGCCCATATATTGGAGAATTACTCAAGAGGCTGAAGAGGACGGTTTGCTAAATCGTTAGGTCGGGAAACCGGCGCGGGGGTTCGAATCCCCCATTCTCCGTAGTTAAACGAGTTATCTAACGATAAACTCGTTTTTATTTTGTTTAGCTTTGGGAGTTAGTGCGTGATGAAAAGGGTTCGGTTTTCTCGTTTTATTGTTTTTGTTACCACTTTAGTGATAGCAATTTCAATAGGTATTTTTTTTATTCTAAATGATAAATTAGTTATAAAGTCTGTTTCAAATCCTGTTAATTTGGTTGTATCAAGTGTTGATAAGGCTGTTCATTTACCAGTACAATTGGTTGAAAATGTTAATAATCTTTTTAAATCTGAATCTGAGAACAAAACTCTTAAAAAGCAACTAACGAATTATCAAGTTAAAAACAGAGACTTTAAAAAATTAAAAGAAGAAAATAGTGCGCTTCGGGATACTTTAAAAGTTAAAGAGAGTTTTTCAGGAAATACAGTTTTAACTTCAAAAGTTATCGTTCGCTCACCTATTTCCTGGTTTGATATTTTAACGGTTAATATTGGGAAATCTAGTGGCGTTAAGAGAAATATGCTGGCTTTATCAAACGGCAATTTAATTGGGAAAGTCAATCAAATTACTCTAGCTTCTACAAGCATCAAATTATTATCAAATACAAAATCAACAGATGAGGTTCCTGTTAAAATTACTTCTGGGCAAAAAGAAGTGTTTGGTATTTTAACAAATTATGATAAAAAATCTGGAAACTATGAAATCACGCAGCTAACTTCTTCTTTAAAAATTAAAAAGGGAGATAAAGTTAGCACAAGTGGTTTAGATGGGAAAAGTCCAGAAGGTTTAACTGTTGGAAAAGTTGATTCTGAAGAAAACAATTCGAATACCCTTTCGCGAAAAGTATTTGTTAAACCGGCGGTTGATTTATCTAATATATCGTATGTAACATTAGTGGGTGAATGATATGGTCTTTTTTAAGAATAAAATGCTTGCATCGTTGCTTGCTTTAATCCTTTTATTATTAGATGGTCAAATTTCTTTGTTTTTTAGATTTTTATTCCATGGTGATTTTGTCATAACCAGCCATATAATGATTATTTTCCTATTATATTACACTATTTTCTTTAATCCCTATTATGTTTTCTTCCTTTCAGTCTCATTAGGTATTATTTATGATTTTTATTATTTAGGCATTTATAATTTAGCTATAGCAACAATCCTTTTTCCTTCTTTTATCGTGTTAACTATAAAAGCTTGGAAACATGTTGCCCCTAAAAGGCTCCAATGCTTTCTAATTTATTTTGTATCGGTGTCGATGCTGGATTTGACAAGTATTGGCTTAGCTTATTTATATCGATTAACAAGCTACCCTTTAAGTGACTTTATTACTTACAATTTAGCACCTTCTCTTATTTTTAATATGCTTCTTTTTCTTTTATTACAGAAACAGCTGAAGAAAATCTATTTGTGAAACGCACCGTTAAAGCATTTTAAACGATATTGTAACACTTCTGTAACAAAACACCTTCCTTTTTCTGTTATAATTATAGGGTCTTATCGAAAAGGAGTTATTTTAGAATGAAAAAAAGAATCTTATCCGCAGTCCTTTTAAGTGGTGTAACCCTTAGTTCTGCATCAACATTATCAACAGTTAGTGCTGACGATTTTGACTCGCAGATTGCTTCGCAAGATACAAAAATCAATAATTTAACTGCGCAGCAACAAGAAGCGCAAAGTCAAGTTAATACGATCCAAGGTCAAGTTAGCACATTAGAATCACAACAGGCTGAATTACAAGCTGAAAATCAAAAGTTAGAAGCACAGTCAGCTGCTTTAGGCCAACAAATTCAAAATCTTTCATCAAAAATTGTTGCACGTAACAATTCATTGAAAGAACAAGCTCGTAGTGCACAAAAGAGCAGCACAGCTTCAAGCTATATTAATGCAATTGTAAACTCAAAATCAGTTTCTGATGCTATTAATCGTGTTTCTGCTATCCGTAAAGTTGTTTCTGCTAATCAAACAATGCTTAAGCAACAAGAAAATGATAAAGCAGCTATTGAGCAAAAACAACAAGAAAATCAATCAGCTATTAATACAGTTGCAGCCAACCAAGCTACTATCGCTCAAAATAAGGATGCTTTAACAACTCAAAAAGCACAATTAGAAGCAGCTAAGTTGAACCTGCAATCTGAGTTGACAACAGCTAAAGATCAAAAAGCTACTTTAGTTGCTAAGAAAGCTGCAGCAGAAGAAGCAGCTCGCCAAGCCGCAGCGGCTCAGGCAGCAGCCCAAGCAAAAGCGGCACAAGAGGCTAAAGCCCTTCAAGAACAACAAGCCGCAGCTCAACAAAAAGCACAGCAAGCAGCGCAAGCTTCTGAACAAGCACAAACATCAGAAGGACAACAGGCACAAGCCGCAGCACCTGCAGCTGAACAAAATAATGCTAATACACAGCAAGCAGCACAGGATTCTGCACAACAGTCTTCTTCATCTGCTTCAGCTTCAACCAATCAACAAAATACGCAACAAGCTGCTCCAGCAGCGCAAGCCGCAGCAAGTCAAACAAGTACTCCAGCTGCCAATACTTCATCAGCTAATACTTATCCAGCAGGTCAATGTACTTGGGGAGTTAAATCATTAGCTCCTTGGGTTGGTAACTACTGGGGAAATGGTGGTCAATGGGCTGCAAGTGCAGCAGCGGCAGGTTATAGAGTTGGTTCTACACCATCAGCTGGTGCTGTAGCAGTATGGAACGATGGAGGTTACGGTCACGTTGCTTATGTAACTGGTGTTAATGGTGGCCAAATCCAAGTTCAAGAAGCTAACTATGCTGGAAACCAATCAATTGGTAACTATCGTGGCTGGTTCAATCCAGGTAGCGTAAGCTATATTTATCCAAATTAAGAAATGATTTTAGAGATCGAAGACAAAAGTCTTTAGGTCTCTTTTTTATTTGTTGAAAATCTAATTTAGCAAGAGACAGTTGTGGAAGTTTTTAATAATTAGGGAAGATTGATTTTTGTTTGTAAATCATAAGCCAACAGAGCTAGTTTTAATGGCTAATAAAGGTTGCTTGAAAATGAGCTATTTAAAAAAATGAAAGATATTATTTTGAGATCGCTCATCTTTTTTACTTCCCTTATTTTTATTATTGATGATAATTGAAAAAACATCAAAAAATGTTAAAATGATAAGGAAGGAAATCTTTGGAGGTATCATGTCTTATTCTAATTTAAAATTGTTTGCACTTTCTTCAAATAGGGAATTAGCGGAAAAAGTGGCTAAAACAATAGGAATTGATCTTGGCAAATCAACAGTTCGTCAGTTTTCTGATGGTGAGATCCAAGTGAATATTGAAGAATCTATTCGAGGGCAACATGTTTTCATTTTACAATCAACCAGCTTACCAGTGAATGATCATTTAATGGAAATTTTAATTATGGTTGATGCTCTTAAGCGTGCTAGTGCGGAAACAGTCAGTGTGGTTATGCCTTATTACGGCTATGCTCGCCAAGATCGTAAGGCGCGTTCTCGTGAACCCATTACCTCTAAACTTGTTGCTAATATGCTGGCTGTGGCTGGTGTTGATCGTTTATTAACGGTAGATCTTCATGCCGCTCAGATTCAAGGTTTCTTTGATATACCTGTGGATCATTTAATGGGGGCTCCCTTGATTGCAGATTATTTTGAGCGCCGCGGTATGTGTGGCAGTGATTATGTTGTTGTTAGTCCTGATCATGGTGGTGTGACGCGAGCTCGAAAATTAGCGCAATTTCTAAGGACCCCTATTGCCATTATTGATAAACGCCGCAGTGTTAATAAAATGAATACGAGTGAAGTGATGCATATTATTGGTAATGTTGCTGGTAAAACCTGCATTTTAATAGATGATATGATTGATACGGCAGGAACAATTGCTCATGCAGCTGATGCTTTAGCAGAAGCAGGAGCTACTGCTGTTTATGCTTCCTGTACTCATCCTGTTTTGTCTGGCTCTGCTTTAGATAATATTCAGAATTCAGCTATCAAAAAACTAGTGGTATTAGATACGATTTATCTGCCAGAAAATCGTTTAATTGATAAAATTGAGCAAATTTCTATTGTTGATTTGATCTCAGAAGCTATTATCCGTATCCATGAAAAACGTCCGCTTTCACCATTATTTGAATTTACTAATCCTAGTTAAAAATAGAATGATGATAAAGTGGCATGACATTGATCATTTTAGAAGATAAGCTCAATTGGCTGTTTTGCCTGGGCTGCAGATAAGTTAATTGTTAGTTAGCATCCATCAAGAGGATAGGACAAGAAGTCTTATCCTTATTTATTTTAGATCTAGGTGAAAAACGATTTATTTTTTTGTATAATAGTGTTAATAGCGTTGCAAGGGAGCTCTACTATGGATTTAACAAAGCATTTTAATAAAAATTTAGATCAGATTGAAGTTTCTATGATTCGTCAGTTTGATCAATCAATTTCAGATATTCCTGGAATTCTAAAACTTACTCTAGGAGAACCGGATTTTCCAACGCCGGATCATATTAAGGAAGCTGCTAAAAAAGCGATTGATGCAGATAAAAGTCACTATACTGGCATGGCAGGTTTATTGGAATTACGTCAGGCAGCCAGTGCTTTTGTCAAGGAAAAATACCATCTCTCTTACCAAGCAGAAAATGAAATTTTAGTCACTATTGGAGCGACAGAAGCCCTGTCGGCTACTTTGATTGCTATTTTAGAAGCTGGTGATAAGGTTTTGCTTCCAGCACCTGCCTATCCTGGTTATGAACCGATTGTTAATCTAGTTGGTGCTGAAGTGGTAGAGATTGATACAAGGGGCAATGACTTCGTTTTGACTCCTCAAATGTTAGAGAAGGCTATCTTGGCAGAAGGAAGCTCCTTGAAAGCAGTCATTTTGAACTATCCAGCAAATCCTACAGGTGTCACTTATTCTCGCCAAGAAATAAAAGCTTTGGCAGATGTTCTTAAGAAATATGATATTTTTGTGATTAGTGACGAAGTTTATGCAGAGTTAACTTATACGGATGAGCCCCATGTATCTATTGCAGAATATCTGCCTGATCAGACAATCCTAATTTCAGGATTATCAAAATCTCATGCTATGACAGGATGGCGTTTAGGCTTTATTTTTGCACCCGCTGCTTTTACAGCTCAGCTTATTAAAAGCCATCAGTATCTGGTTACGGCAGCTGCTACCAGTGTTCAATATGCTGCTATTGAGGCTTTAACCAAGGGTAAAGATGATGCCCTGCCTATGAAAGCGGAATATATTAAACGTCGGGATTATATTATAGAACAAATGGAGAAAATAGGCTTTAAAATTATTAGACCTAACGGCGCTTTTTATATTTTTGCTAAAATTCCTCTTGCGCAAGGGCAGGATTCTTTTCGATTTTTACAAAAATTTGCTAAAGAAAAAGCCGTTGCTTTTATTCCAGGTGTGGCTTTTGGGCAGTATGGAGAAGGCTATTTGAGAATTTCTTATGCGGCAAGTATGACAACAATTAAAGAGGCGATGAAACGCCTGCAAGAATTTATGGAGCAATATGCAGACTAAGAAAAGCCGCGGTTTGATACTTTATAATCGTCCCTTTCGAGAGGATGATAAGTTGGTCAAAATTTTTACGGAGAGTTCAGGAAAACACATGTTTTTTGTTAGGAAGGCTGGGAAATCAAGGTTATCATCAGTTATTCAGCCCCTAACAGTAGCTGATTTTATCTTAAAGATTAATGAGTCTGGGCTTTCTTATATTGAAGATTATCAGGAAGTTACTATTTTTAAAGAAATTAATGCAGATATTTATAAATTAGCTTATGCTTCTTATATAGTAGCTCTGGCTGATGCTGCCATTTCAGATGGTTTTTATGATGCTCATCTCTTTTCCTTTTTGGTAAAGACCTTAGAATTGATGGATGAAGGCCTTGATTATGAAATTTTAACCAATATCTTTGAAGTACAGATTTTAGAGCGCTTTGGTGTTTGGCTTAACTTTCATGAATGCGCTCTTTGCCATCGCGTTGGCTTAGCTTTCGATTTTTCTTACCGTTATACAGGACTTCTGTGCCCTAAACATTATGACAAAGATGAACGCCGCAGCCATTTGGACCCCAATATTTTTTATCTTTTGGATCGCTTTCAGTCACTTCATTTTGATGATTTAAAAACGATTACGATTAAAGCCGATATGAAAAAAAAATTAAGACTGTTTATAGATGATATCTATGACAATTATGTTGGGCTGCGTTTGAAGAGTAAAAAATTTATTGATGATTTAGACAAATGGGGACAAATAATGAAATAAAAAGAACTGTTATTGACACCTAAGAAGAGATTGGTATAAACTTGGTCTGAAAGCTGCAGTCCATACTCTACTCATGCAGAGCAAAGGAGGAAGCAGGCTCCAGCAGAGATTTTGAGTTTGAAGATGATACTGCCCTTTCTGCTAGCAGGGCCAGGTAAAACTGGCTTGGTTTGAAGAGTTTGGGAGAGTATCAATAGACAATAGGGTAAATTAAGTATATAATGGACAAAAATAGAAAAAGGATATCTATGGCCGTTAAGCAAAATCTTTTAAAGGGAAAATCAAAACAGCGTTTTGCTATTGTGATCATCTTGCTTCTATTGATGTATGGAGCTTATGATGTTTATAAGCGTTTCTCTTTTGTTCAAAAAGTGGGCTCTCCTATTGAGCTGATCTTTAAAAGGTATAGAGACAGACCGATTCTTAAAGGTGAAAAGCAAAATACCCCTACGCTGGATAGAGATCTTATTCTCCAAAAAGAAAGCTTCCAAAAGCCTGTTATTTATTGTTTTTATAAGGTGGGCTGCTCAACCTGCCAATCCAATTATCAGGCAGAAAGATCAGCTATAACGCATTATAAAAGCCAGACACCCTTTTATTGGGTCAATGTTGACAATCCAGTAGGGAAAAAGCTGGTAAAAACCTATGGTGTTACCAGAGCATCTACTATAACAGCAGTGGATCGGCTGGGGCATCATCAAAATCATATCCTGCCCAGAAAAGCTGATAAAGAAACGATCCTCCAGATTCTTAGGCTATTGGAAAGCTGAGAAATCAAAGGGCTAAAAAACTGTAGTTTGTCTGCTGCTAGAGACTTTTCTTTTGTGAAGGGGCTGGTATTATTGAGCAGTTTTCAAGTGTTTGGCGTCTATTTTAATCGTATTTGTTATCTGTTTGTAACATTTAGGACTCTTTTGTTCGTGGTATAATTAAACATAATTGTCAAAAAGGAAATTGAAATGAAAAAAATTGCAATTGATGCTATGGGAGGCGATAATGCACCTAAGGCTATTGTCGAAGGTGTTAATCAGGCTCTGGCAGAATTTTCAGATATAGAAATTCAGCTTTATGGTGATAAAGAGGCTATCACAAAATATTTAAAAGCAGAAAAAAGGGTTAGCATCATCCATACGGCTGAAAAGATTGCTTCTGATGATGAGCCTGTTAAGGCAGTCCGAAAGAAAAAGCAGGCTTCCATGGTTTTAGGTGCTCAAGCTGTTAAAGACGGCAAGGCAAATGCTGTTATTTCAGCTGGTAATACAGGGGCTTTGCTGGCTGCGGGTTTATTTGTTGTTGGAAGAATCAAAAATATTGACCGTCCCGGTTTGATGTCTTCTTTGCCGACAGTTGACGGTAAGGGCTTTAATATGCTTGATTTAGGAGCCAATGCGGAAAATACGGCTCATCATCTGCACCAATATGCTATTTTGGGTTCTTTTTATGCCAAAAATGTCAACGGGATTGCTAATCCAAGGATTGGTTTACTAAATAATGGAACTGAAACGACAAAAGGGGATCCTTTGCGTAAGGAGACCTTTGAACTGTTAGCAGCTGATGATTCTCTTCATTTTATAGGAAATGTTGAAGCACGCGATTTGATGGATGGTGTGGCAGATGTTGTTGTAGCAGATGGTTTCACGGGAAACGCTGTTTTGAAATCTATCGAGGGAACGGCTTTGGGCATTATGCGCCAACTTAAAAGCTCTATCCAAGCAGGCGGCTTAAGAGCTAAGTTAGGGGCCTTGCTGCTTAAAAACAGCCTTTATGATATGAAGAACTCTTTGGATTATTCAGGAGCAGGCGGAGCAGTTCTTTTTGGGCTGAAGGCTCCTGTGGTAAAATGCCATGGTTCTAGTGATGCCAAATCTGTTTATTATACGATAAAACAAGTGCGTACTATGCTGGAAACCAATGTTGTCGGTCAGCTTGTAGATGAGTTTTCAAAGAAAGGGGATGCTGATGACTGAAGACGAAATCTTTACAAAAATTTCAACTACTATCAAGGAGCAATTAAATAACAAGGATTTAGTGATTACAAAGGACACTAATATTCAGGATGATTTAAATGTCGATTCAATCGCATTAATGGAATTTGTTATTTCATTAGAAGATGAGTTTAACCTGACTATTCCTGATGAAGATGTTGAAGCCATACAATCCATGGGAGAGATGACAACTTATCTTTCTCATAGATTGAAAGAATAAAAGAATCATTTTTGGGACTGTTTAAGGCTCATGGTCAACTTACAGCAAAGAGACTTATCTTGGCAGCAAGTGAGTCTGGCTTTACCTGTCCTCAAAAATGAAATCAAAAATAGCGAATGAAAGGATTTAGCGACACGAAGGCTAAATCCTTTTTAATTATTGCTCAGGTGACATTTTTGTCACTACTTTTTAGTTTCCTCCCTTTTTATAATAAGGGCATAGCTTGATAGAGTAATCTGATAGCTGATAATTCTAGAATTAAATGGTGAAGAAAGGGGAGAAGACATATGGTTGAAAACAAAATGGATTTTGTGACATTGTCGGATGACGAGTTAGCTGCTATTGAAGGCGGTTTTAACCCTCTTAAAGCGATTGGCGATGCCGCTCATGATTTTGCAAAAGGTTTCCATCGCGGATGGTAAGTCAAAACATGAGAGCAGTTTCTTACTTGAATTTATCGGAGGTAACAAATGGAAGTTTCATATCAAACATTGACAGTGAATGAACTGTCAGAGCTTATCGGCGGCTTCTCAGCTTATCAAGCTGGCTACGCTACTGGACGTGCTATTGCTATTGCAGCAGTTGCAGCTACTTTTGCTGCTTTATAAGGTAGAAGAATATGACTAAAAAATTATTTGCATGGTTTATTGTTATCATAGCGTCGCTTTTATTAGTTATTAAATGGCTCACTAGCCAAACAGCAGATATTGGCGGCTTATTGGGCTTGTTCATTATTATTATGCTTGCTTTGAAACTAGCTGTGAATGGGCATATTGGTGCTGGAAATAGCAGCAAATAATATAAGTCTTTACCGTCCAAGCAAAAACTCTTGCTTGGATGTTAAAGATTTATATGATGAAGGAAAAATGATTTTGGTCTTTTATTATTGATAGGATTAAATTTTGGACTATGGCGGTTAATCAAACTATTTGCTATTACACAGCCTGATCAGCTGCTAGATGGATGGCCATCAAGATGTTCTCATTATGAAAGGAAGAGACAATGTCAGTTTTAGAAGTTAAGCAGCTTCATTTTCAATTTGGCAAACAAACGGTATTGGATAATGTTTCTTTTGCTTTAGACAAGGGAGATATTGCTGGATTGATCGGGGATAATGGTGCAGGGAAAACAACCCTGATGAAGATTATTTCTGGTATTTTGCCTGGTGCTGTTGGAAAGTGTGATTTGTATACAGACAGTGTGGGAGCCCTCATTGAAGAACCTGCTCTTTATCCTTATCTTAGTGTTCAAGAAAATCTTAAGTTTTATTGTAAATTATATGGCAAGGACTATGCTATTATTGATCAGTTTAAAGAAGCTCTTGATGTAACAGTTTATCTCAATCGAAAAGCTTCTAAGCTCTCTCTTGGTATGAGACAGCGTGTGGGACTTTTTATTGCTTTAATTGCTTCAAATGAATTCATTTTGCTGGATGAACCAACAAATGGACTGGATCCTAAAGGCATTAACAGTTTGCTGAATCTTATCAACAAATTAGCAAAGCAATACGGCATTACATTTATCATTTCAAGCCATATCTTAGCCAATTTAGATCAGGTGTGTAACAAGAACTTTTTGCTTCGTCATCATCAGCTAACCTGTCTTGATGATGAAGCACATGCTAAATATAAGATTTACAGCGAAGATAGGAGCCTTAAAGATCTCATCGCTATCTTGACGCGCTATGGTATCACCTTTGAGAGAAAAAATCACACTATTGTTGTTAATGATCTTCAAGCAGTTAAAGATAAGCTAACTAAAGAAGGGATTGTTATCCAATATGAAAAGGCAGGATTAAGTGAGGTATTTTTCGATGAAAACTAAGCAAAGAAGTGTATTTTTAAAGCAAGGGCTTCTCTCAAAAAGTGTTGTTGTCTTCATGGTACTGACATTACTTATGGGAGCTCTTATCATTGTTGCTGATGGCTACTGCCGTACACACTTTGGAGCGGGCAGTCTTATTAGCAGCTATTCCTTTGTAGCTGATATTATGTTTGTTTTCCTAGGTGTTTCTAGCTTTGGCAAGGAATTTCAGTACCGTACCATTAATATGATTCGTATTAGTCATTTATCGGGATTTGAAGTGCTTGTGCGAAAATTACTTGATTTCATTTTTTTAGCACTTCTTTCTGCTAGTTTTTTACTTGCGGAACTGGCCATCTACAAGTATGGTTATCATTATAGTGAAGTCAATCTAGTAACTTATCTTAAACATATCTACCTTGATTTTGCGATTTATGCTTCCATATTAGGTGATTCTGTATTGGAGCTAGAATTAAAGAAAGAAAAGAAAAAAGATGGGCTGTAAGGGAATAACTTTTCAAAAGAACATTCGTAAAAAACGAATGTTCTTTTGAAATTTAATTATAAAGTTTGTGTCATGTTGAATTTAAGCTTGATGTATGTTAAAATAAGATGAATACTTTAGGAAAGGCGAACATTTTGATGACCAGACAACTTATTTATTCAGGTAAAGCAAAGGATATCTTTGCGACGGAAGACGAAAATGTGATTATTGCTCAATATAAGGACCAGGCAACCGCCTTCAATGGTGTGAAAAAGGAACAGATTGCAGGTAAGGGGCAGCTCAATAATCAGATTTCGTCTTTTATTTTTGAAAAATTAAATTCAGCAGGTGTTGCAACACATTTTATTGAAAAGATCTCAGAAACAGAACAGCTGAATAAAAAAGTCCGTATTATTCCTCTGGAAGTTGTTCTGCGTAATGTGACCGCCGGTTCGTTTTCAAAACGTTTTGGTCTTGCAGAAGGTATTGAGCTGGAACAGCCAATTGTTGAGTTTTATTATAAAAATGATGACTTGGATGATCCTTTTATCAATGATGAACATGTAACATTTTTAAAACTTGCTAATGAGAAAGAGATTGCTTTCCTGAAAGAGGAGACGCGTCGCATCAATGGACTTTTGTCAGCTTGGTTCGATCAAATTGGTCTCAAATTAATTGATTTTAAATTAGAATTTGGTTTTGATCAAGAGGGTAAGATTATCTTAGCAGATGAATTTTCACCAGACAACTGCCGGCTTTGGGACGCAAAAGGAAACCATATGGATAAGGATGTCTTTCGAAGAAGTCTTGGTGAGCTGACAGATGTTTATGAAGTCGTTTGGGAAAAATTGCAATTATTAAATTAAGACTAGTAGCAGCTCTTCAAGTCTAAGAGTACCTAAGCTAAACCTGAGGTCTTTTTATTGTACTGGGGAACTGAAAGAAAAGAGCTAGACTGATTCTGAGGGGCAATAGAAGACTGCTGGGTGATATTATCCTAAGGGTCAAAAGACCTAGGCCGGTAAACGGTTATGGGAATTGAGATGTTAATTGAAATTGAGTTAGGGAAAGGCGAAAGCAGTTTTGCCTTTCCATCACATTCAAAAAGAATAAAGGAAGGATTGAAGCCGTCCGGAAAGCTTGGAAAAAAGACAGCCTGTTTCTGAAATTCTGATTTCAGATGGCCTCCTATTTTCTTTCGCTTTCTTGTCGGACTTGGTAGCTTGTTGATGGATAAACGTATTTTCGTTGAGAAAAAAACAAACTTTGGCATTAAATCAGAGTCGCTGGTTAAAGAGCTGACGCATCATTTACAATTAAGCTCATTAAAAACTTTGCGTATTGTGCAGGTTTATGATGTCTTTAATCTAGAAGAAAACTTATTTGCGCGTGCGGAAAAACATATTTTTTCAGAACAAGTAACAGATCATATTTTAAATGAGGAACAAGTGACAAAAGCACTGAAAGATTCGGCTTTCTTTGCTATTGAAAGTTTGCCGGGTCAGTTTGACCAGCGGGCAGCCTCTTCTCAAGAAGCCTTGCTTTTGCTTGGCAGCAACAGCCAGGTGACAGTAAATACGTCACAGCTTTATCTTGTTAATCAAGATATTGCTGCTGCTGAGCTGGATGCGGTGAAGAAATACTTATTGAATCCAGTTGATTCGCGTTTTAAAGATATTACTGCTCCTATCGCCCGGCAAGATTTTTCTGAGTCAGATAAGACCATTCCTCAGCTCGATTTTTTTGAGACTTATACGGCTGAGGACTTTGCTCAGTATAAGGCCGAGCAAGGTTTAGCTATGGAAGTGGCTGATCTGGTCTTCATTCAAGATTATTTCAAGTCAATCGGGCGCGTGCCAACTGAAACTGAGCTCAAGGTTTTGGATACTTACTGGTCAGACCACTGCCGTCACACGACTTTTGAGACAGAGCTGAAGAATATTGACTTTTCAGCTTCAAAATTTGAGGCACAGCTGCAAGCTACTTATGATAAATATGTGGCTATGCGTGATGAATTAGGACGTTCTGAAAAACCACAGACCTTGATGGATATGGCAACCATTTTTGGTCGTTACGAACGTGCTAATGGTCGTTTGGATGACATGGAAGTGTCTGATGAGATTAATGCCTGCTCGGTTGAGATTGAAGTGGATGTTGCAGGTCGAAAAGAGCCTTGGCTTCTTATGTTTAAAAATGAGACCCACAATCATCCAACTGAGATTGAGCCATTTGGGGGTGCTGCGACCTGTATTGGCGGTGCGATTCGCGATCCTTTGTCAGGCCGTTCTTATGTTTATCAGGCCATGCGTATCTCTGGTGCAGGGGATATTACAGCTCCAATCGCTGAAACACGCAAAGGGAAATTACCGCAGCAAGTTATCTCTAAGACGGCAGCACATGGCTACTCTTCCTATGGGAATCAGATTGGTCTGGCGACAACTTATGTCAAAGAGTACTTCCATCCAGGATTTGTTGCTAAACGTATGGAACTTGGTGCGGTTGTTGGGGCAGCGCCAAAAGAAAATGTTGTCCGTGAAAAACCTGAAGCTGGTGATGTGGTCATCTTACTTGGCGGTAAAACTGGGCGTGACGGTGTCGGCGGTGCTACAGGTTCCTCTAAAGTTCAAACCGCTGCATCTGTAGAAACAGCTGGCGCTGAAGTTCAAAAAGGAAATGCTATTGAAGAGCGAAAGATTCAACGTCTTTTCCGCAATGGCGATGTGACGCGTCTGATTAAGAAATCCAACGACTTTGGTGCTGGCGGTGTTTGTGTGGCTATCGGTGAATTAGCAGATGGCCTTAACATTAATCTAGATAAGGTACCGCTTAAATATCAAGGCCTTAACGGAACAGAAATTGCCATTTCAGAATCGCAAGAACGTATGGCAGTGGTCGTTCGTCCAAAAGATGTTGATGCTTTTATTGCTGAATGCCATAAGGAAAATATTGATGCTGTTGCGGTGGCAACCGTAACTGAAAAGCCCAATCTTGTCATGACTTGGAATGGCGATACTATAGTTGACTTGGAACGCGCTTTCCTTGATACAAATGGGGTGCGTGTGGTGGTTGATGCCAATGTTGTTGATAGTCCAGCTGATATGCCAGAACAAGGCACCACCTCAGCTGCAACCCTTGAAGCAGATACCATCAAGGTCTTATCTGACCTTAACCATGCCAGTCAAAAGGGTCTTCAAACCATCTTTGACTCTTCCGTTGGCCGCTCAACTGTCAATCATCCCATTGGCGGCCGTTACCAAATCACCCCAGCGGAAAGTTCAGTGCAAAAACTGCCGGTTCAAGATGGTGAGACAAGGACAGCTTCTGTAATGGCACAAGGTTTCAATCCTTATCTTGCTGAGTGGTCGCCATACCACGGTGCAGCCTATGCCGTTATTGAAGCAACAGCTCGTCTTGTTGCGACAGGAGCAAACTGGTCTAAAGCTCGTTTTTCATATCAAGAATATTTTAAGCGTATGGATAAAGAAGCTGAACGCTTTGGACAGCCAGTCGCAGCTTTATTAGGTTCTATCGAAGCACAAATGCAGCTTGGTTTGCCGTCCATTGGCGGTAAAGATTCGATGTCAGGTACTTTTGAAGAATTAAATGTACCGCCTACTTTGGTTGCCTTTGGTGTCACAACAGCTGACAGCCATCAGGTTCTATCTCCAGAATTCAAAGCAGCCGGTCAAAATATTTACTATATTCCAGGTCAAGCCATCTCTCAAGATATTGACTTTGATCTTATAAAAGCTAATTTTGCTAAATTTGAAGCCATTCAAAAAGCCCATCATATCACTTCAGCGTCTGCTGTTAAATATGGCGGTGTCATTGAAAGTTTGGCACTGGCTGCTTTTGGTAATCACATTGGAGCTAAAGTAGAATTGGCAGAGCTTTCTGCTTGCTTGACAGCACAGCTTGGCGGATTTATCTTTACATCAACAGAAGCTATTGCTGATGTGGTTAAAATTGGTCAGACAGTCGCAGACTTTACAGTAACTGTCAATGATGTCAACTTATCCGGTCTTAAATTACTCAATGCCTTTGAAGGGACCTTAGCAGAAGTTTATCCAACTGAATTTGAACAAAGTGAGGATTTGCAAGATCTGCCAGCTCTTGCTTCAAATGCTGTTATCCAAGCTAAAGAAAAAATTGAGCAGCCGCTTGTTTATATTCCTGTTTTTCCTGGCACTAATTCAGAATATGATTCAGCCAAGGCTTTTGAGAAAGAAGGAGCTGCTGTCAGCATGATACCATTTGTGACCCTCAGTGAAGAAACTATTGCTGCTTCGGTTGACACTATGGTTGACAACATTGTCAAGGCTAACATCATCTTCTTTGCAGGTGGTTTCTCAGCAGCAGATGAGCCAGATGGATCGGCTAAGTTTATCGTTAATATCTTACTCAATGAAAAAGTTCGCACAGCTATTGACAGCTTCATTGCAAAAGGCGGCTTAATGATTGGTATTTGTAATGGTTTCCAAGCTCTTGTCAAATCAGGTCTTCTGCCTTATGGTGACTTTGAAAAAGTTTCCGAAACCAGTCCTACCCTTTTCTGCAATGATGCCAATCAGCACGTGGCTAAAATGGTAGAAACCCGTATTACCAACACCAATTCACCATGGTTGGCAGGCGTTAAAGTCGGTGATATTCACACTATTCCCGTTTCTCATGGTGAAGGGAAGTTTGTCGTGACAGCAGAAGAATTTGCTGAGCTTCGTGACAATGGTCAAATCTTTAGCCAATATGTGGACTTTAACGGCAAGCCTTCTATGGATTCCAAATATAATCCAAATGGATCTGTTAATGCTATTGAAGGTATCACAAGCAAGAACGGTCAAATCATCGGTAAAATGGGACATTCAGAACGCTACGAAGACGGTCTTTTCCAAAATATTCCGGGAAATAAAGATCAGCATCTTTTCCGCAGTGCAGTAGCCTACTTTACTGGGAAATAGATAGATTGAACAGCACAGAGCTTCCTCAAAATTTAATTGTAATGACTATTAGAGAAAATTGTGAGTGAAGCGAGCTCTAACCGTATCTCTCCGCCGCAGTGATATTTGGGAGAAAGTCAGCGAAGAAAGCTAAGAGCCTCCCCGCTGCCTAAGGAGAGCTACAAAAAGATAATTAGGAAAAACATAATGACATACGAAGTAAAATCTCTTAATGAAGAATGCGGTTTGTTTGGTATTTGGGGACATCCCCAAGCTGCGCAGGTGACTTATTTTGGCCTTCACAGCCTCCAGCACCGCGGGCAAGAAGGAGCTGGTATCTTATCCAATGATCAAGGAAAACTTTTGCGTCATCGTGATACAGGTCTGGTTTCAGAAGTTTTTAAAAATCCAGCTAATCTGGAGAAGTTAACAGGTCAGGCAGCTATTGGGCATGTTCGTTATGCAACAGCTGGTGAGGCTTCTATTGATAATATTCAGCCCTTCCATTTCAAATTCTATGATATGGAGTTTGGTTTGGCTCACAATGGAAATTTAACAAATACACAGACCTTAAAGAAAGAATTAGAACATAGTGGTGCTATTTTTTCATCATCATCAGATACGGAAATCTTAGCTCATCTCATTCGGCGCAGCCATAATCCTAGTTTTATCGGTAAGGTCAAGGAAGCTCTCAATACAGTTAAAGGCGGTTTTGCTTATCTTGTCATGTTGGAAGATAAGCTGATAGCGGCCCTTGACCCAAATGGTTTTCGTCCTCTTTCTATCGGGAAAATGGCGAACGGTGCCATTGTCGTTTCCTCTGAAACCTGTGCCTTTGAAGTAGTCGGTGCCAAGTGGATTCGCGATGTTAAGCCTGGAGAATTAGTGGTCATTGATAAAGAGGGGATCCACTATGATCGCTATACAGATGAGACGCAATTAGCTATCTGCTCAATGGAATACATTTACTTTTCACGGCCGGACAGTGTGATTCACGGTGTTAATGTTCATACGGCTCGTAAGAATACGGGTCGCCGTTTGGCACAGGAATTTAAACATAAGGCCGATATTGTAGTCGGGGTGCCTAATTCATCACTTTCAGCAGCCAGCGGTTTTTCCGAAGAATCAGGACTGCCTAATGAAATGGGCTTGATTAAAAACCAGTACACACAGCGTACTTTTATTCAGCCGACACGTGAATTGCGGGAACAAGGGGTTCGTATGAAACTATCTGCGGTGTCTAGCATTGTCAAAGGCAAGCGCGTGGTTATGGTAGATGACTCTATTGTGAGAGGAACAACCAGCCGCCGTATTGTCCAGCTCCTGCGTGAAGCAGGTGCGGCAGAGGTTCATGTCGCTATTGCCAGTCCGCCGCTGGCTTATCCTTGTTTTTATGGGATTGATATTCAGACACGTAAGGAATTGATTGCCGCTAATCATACTGTCGAGGAAACCTGCGAGATCATTGGGGCAGATAGTTTGACTTATTTATCTCTTGATGGCTTGATAGCCTCTATAGGCCTTGAGACAGATGCACCCAATGGCGGTCTTTGTGTAGCTTACTTTGATGGGAAGTATCCAACTCCGCTCTATGATTACGAAGAAGACTATCGTAAGAGTTTGGAAGAGAAAACGAGTTTTTACTAAGACTCTTTGGCAATCAACCTTGGCAGCAGTAGATCTCTTTGATGCACTCTATACCAATCTGCATCGGTCTGCCTTTGTCAATCCTTGATTATCAGTGAGTATAGAATGAAAGGAAAGAGCCATGAAATTAGATATTCGTGCAAGCGATCATAGTAAAAACAAGGATTTCCACTATGAATTTGCAATTTCCGATAAGATCTTGTTGGGTCTTGTGGCTGTGAGTTTTGGAGCAGCAGCTGTGATAGCAGTCTCTAAAAATTGGAAATCCCAACGTAAAAAATGGTGGCAATAAGTTTGCCTGGTTAGTGGAAGTAAGGGAGTTAAATATCTCCATGAGGTCTAGGCTCCACTTTCTTCTCGATAACAAGGGTGTTTACCAAAACATCGCAGTACAATAGAGTTTCTAAAAATAGAAAGGGACTATTATGTCTGAAAATAAAAATGCATACGCCCAATCTGGTGTTGATGTTGAAGCGGGCTATGAAGTGGTTGAACGTATTAAGAAACATGTGGCGCGTACCGAGCGTCTTGGTGCTATGGGAGCGCTTGGTGGTTTTGGCGGTATGTTTGATTTGTCCAAGGTTGCTGTCAAGGAGCCAGTCCTCATTTCAGGTACTGACGGTGTTGGCACCAAGCTTATGTTAGCCATCAAGTACGACAAGCACGATACTATCGGTCAAGACTGTGTGGCCATGTGTGTCAATGACATTATCGCTGCTGGTGCTGAGCCCCTCTACTTCCTTGACTATATCGCGACCGGGAAGAATGATCCGGCTAAGCTGGAGCAAGTCGTAGCTGGCGTTGCTGAAGGCTGTGTGCAATCCGGCGCTGCCCTTATCGGCGGTGAAACCGCTGAAATGCCTGGTATGTATGGCGAGGAGGATTATGACCTGGCTGGTTTTGCAGTCGGTGTAGCTGAAAAATCACAGATGATTGACGGCTCCAAAGTCAAAGAAGGCGATGTTCTCCTTGGCCTTGCTTCCAGTGGGATTCACTCAAACGGCTATTCGCTTGTCCGCCGGGTTTTTGCAGATTATACGGGCGAAGAGGAGCTTCCAGAGTTAGAAGGCAAAAAGCTAAAAGAAGTTCTGCTTGAACCGACACGTATCTACGTTAAAGCAGCTCTGCCGCTTATCAAAGAAGAATTGGTAAATGGAATCGCCCACATCACAGGCGGCGGTTTTATCGAAAATGTCCCGCGTATGTTTGCGGACGATCTGGCAGCAGAAATTGAAGAAGATAAGCTGCCAGTGCTGCCAATCTTTAAGGCCCTTGAAAAATACGGCGAGCTGAAACACGAAGAAATGTTTGAAATCTTCAATATGGGTATTGGTCTCATGCTGGCTGTCAGCCCCCAAAAGGTTGACCGTGTCAAAGACTTGCTTGATGAACCCGTTTATGAGCTGGGCCGTATCGTGAAGAAGGCTGATGCAAGTGTGGTGATGAAATAATGAGCAAAAAAATTGCTGTTTTTGCAAGTGGTAACGGTTCGAATTTCCAAGTTATCGCAGAACAATTCCCAGTTGCATTTGTTTTCTCTGACCACCGCGGTGTCTATGTCTTGGAGCGTGCTAAAAATCTAGATGTTAAAAGCTACGCCTTTGAGCTCAAAGAATTTGCCAGCAAGGCTGCTTATGAACAGGCTATCGTTGACTTGCTGGATCGGCATCAGATTGACCTGATTTGCCTAGCAGGCTACATGAAAATCGTAGGTTCGACCTTACTGGCAGCCTATCAAGGCCGTATCATCAATATCCACCCAGCCTACCTGCCAGAATTTCCCGGTGCTCACGCAATAGAAGATGCTTGGAATGCCGGTGTTAACCAATCCGGTGTCACTATCCACTGGGTAGACAGTGGCGTTGACACAGGGAAAATTATCAAGCAAGTACGCGTGCCGCGCCTGCCAGACGACACCATTGAAAGTTTTGAAGAGCGGATTCATAAACATGAGTATCAACTCTATCCAAGAGTTATTAAAGAATTGATAAACAAGAACTAAAATTATAGGTTAACTATACAATTACGAAGGAATTGAATAATGAAAAGCACAAACTACACCAAACAAATTATCTCTGATTATTGTGTTTTAGATACTGAAACAACAGGATTGTCAGCTTATTATGATGAAGTAATTGAAATTGGTATTCTAAGAATTAGAGATAATAAAATTGTAGGACGATATTCTCAACTAATTCAGCCGAAGTATGAAATTGATCCTTTTATAACTTCATTAACAGGTATCACAAATGAGATGGTTGCAAATATGCCATCCATATTGGATGTTAAAGAAGAGGTGTTAGCATTTATTGGAGATGATATCATTATTGGTCATAACACCTCATTTGATATTAGGTTTCTTAATGAAGGATTTAAAGAATTACTTGATAATAGATATATGGATACTATTCAGTTTGCACGTAAATTATATCCAGAATTAAAACATTATCGGCTTTCTGACTTAACTAAATATTTGGGGCTTTATAATAATGAGCATCGTGCCATTGCTGATTGTATTGCGACAAAGGAATTATATGATGACATAAAATCAACGATGGGTAAGAAAGGTCTAAAAATAGAAAACCTATGGGTAAACAGTAAGTATAATGGTGGGAAGAGTATTGATATTAAATCAATAGCCCCAACAACTGTTGATATAGATGAGGACAATTTTTTCTACGGTCGACATGTTGTGTTCACTGGGAAACTGGAAAAAATGATTAGACGAGATGCTATGCAAATAGTGGTAAATCTTGGTGGGGTTTTAGATAAGAATGTAACTAAACAAACTAATTATTTAATATTAGGTAATAATGATTATAATGCTATTCTTAAGGGAGAAAAGTCTTCAAAACAGAAGAAAGCAGAACGGTTAAAACTTAAAGGTCAGGATATAGAAGTTATAGATGAATTTACTTTTTATGACTTACTCAATAATTAAAAGATCTTAGGCTTATTTTAAGTATTAAATTTCAAAGGAAGACACTTTAAAAAGAAAGGAATTGAAGCCGTCCAGAAAGCTCGGAAAAAAGAGAAACATCTCCTAGACACAAGCGTTTATGTCTAGTTTCCTATTTTTCAGTCGCCTTCTAGTCGGACTTGGTATCTTCATTATGACTAAACGCGCACTTATCAGCGTCTCAGATAAAACGGGCATTGTTGAATTTGCCCAAGAACTTAAAAACTTAGGTTGGGACATCATCTCAACTGGTGGAACCAAGGTTGCCCTTGATAATGCTGGGGTTGCAACCATTGCTATCGATGATGTGACTGGTTTTCCTGAAATGATGGACGGCCGTGTCAAGACCCTTCATCCAAATATCCACGGCGGGCTCTTGGCTCGCCGAGACCTTGACAGCCATTTGCAGGCGGCTAAGGACAACAATATCGAACTTATTGATTTGGTCGTAGTTAACCTCTACCCATTCAAGGAAACCATCCTCAAACCAGATGTAACCTATGCGGATGCTGTAGAAAATATTGACATTGGCGGTCCTTCCATGCTGCGCTCGGCAGCAAAAAACCACGCCAGTGTGACAGTTGTGGTTGATCCAGCCGACTATGCTCTTGTTTTAGAAGAACTGGCTGACGCAGGTCAGACGACATTTGAAATGCGCCAGCGCTTGGCAGCCAAGGTTTACCGCCATACCGCAGCTTATGATGCCTTGATTGCTGAGTATTTCACCGCCCAAGTCGGCGAAAGCAAGCCTGAAAAACTAACCCTTACTTACGACCTTAAACAGCCAATGCGCTACGGTGAAAATCCACAGCAGGATGCGGATTTCTACCAAAAAGCCCTGCCAACAGACTATTCTATCGCCTCTGCTAAACAGCTCAACGGTAAAGAGCTGTCCTTTAACAATATCCGTGATGCTGATGCGGCCATTCGCATCATTCGTGACTTCAGAGAGCGTCCAACCGTTGTGGCGCTTAAGCACATGAACCCATGCGGTATTGGCCAAGCTGACGACATTGAGACAGCTTGGGACTATGCCTATGAAGCCGATCCAGTCTCTATTTTTGGTGGTATCGTAGTTCTTAACCGCCAAGTTGACGCAGCAACAGCAAAGAAAATGCATAGTATTTTCCTTGAAATTATCATTGCACCAAGCTACACTGATGAAGCACTAACCATTCTTACTACTAAAAAGAAAAACTTGCGTATCCTTGAGCTGCCATTTGAATCTCAGGAAGCTAGTGAGACTGAAAAAGAATTGACAGGTGTTGTCGGAGGGCTCCTTGTGCAAAATCAAGATGTTATTGAAGAGAATCCGGCTGACTGGAAGGTTGTTACCAAACGCCAGCCAAGTGAAACTGAAAAAACAGCCCTTGAGTTTGCTTGGAAGGCGATTAAGTATGTCAAGTCTAACGGTATTATCATAACAAACGACCACATGACTCTTGGTGTTGGTCCGGGGCAAACCAACCGTGTGGCTTCTGTCCGTATTGCTATCGACCAAGCTAAAGATCATCTTGATGGTGCTGTCCTTGCTTCTGATGCCTTCTTTCCATTTGCTGATAATGTAGAAGAAATCGCAGCCGCAGGGATCAAGGCCATTATTCAGCCAGGCGGCTCTATCCGCGACCAAGAGTCTATTGACATGGCTGACAAACACGGTATTACTATGATCTTTACCGGTGTGAGACATTTTAGACATTAAGAAAAAGAAAAAAGAACTTTAAGTTTTCTGAAAGAAAAGTTTAAGGACAAGTTAAGCTAGTCCGACTATACTATAGTCATCCTAGCAATAGGATATCCTAAAACTTTTCTTTTTCATAAATCTCCTAGAAAGCACCAACTCTTTTGAGCTGGTGCTTTTGTTGTTTCATCTAAAGGGTATTTTTATCTGATTTCTGTTATAATAAAAGAACAGGATAAGCATAAAATAAAAAAAAAGGGAAATCATGGCACAAATCAAACACTATAATTGGGCAACTTTAGGAACAGGCGTTATCGCTAATCAACTGGCGCAAGCCTTAGAAGATCAAGGCCGAAAACTTTACTCGGTAGCTAATCGCAGTTATGATAAGGGCTTAGCTTTTGCCCAAAAATATGGCATTGCCAAAGTCTATGAAACTATTGATGAGGTCTTTGAGGATCCAGAGGTTGATATTATTTATATTTCGACTCCGCATAACACCCATATCCATTTTTTACGCAAGGCCTTAGCTCATGGGAAACATGTTCTTTGCGAAAAGTCTATCACTCTAAATTCAGAAGAATTAGCCGAGGCTGTCCAGCTAGCTGAGAAAAATCATGTTATCTTAGCAGAAGCCATGACCATTTTTCATATGCCCATTTACCGCAAACTCTCAGAGATTGTGAATGCTGGCAGACTAGGGGAACTAAAGCTCATTCAGATGAATTTTGGCAGCTATAAGGATTATGACATGACAAATCGTTTCTTTAATCGCGATTTAGCAGGAGGTGCCTTGCTGGATATTGGCGTTTATGCTCTCTCTTTTGTCCGCTGGTTTATGACGTCAAGCCCCAATCAAATAGCTTCGCAGGTTAAGCTAGCACCAACCGGTGTGGATGAGCAGGTGGGAATTCTCCTAACCAATGAGGAAGGGCAGATGGCAACGGTTGCTCTCAGTCTTCATGCTAAGCAGCCAAAACGTGGCACTATCGCTTACGACAAGGGCTATATTGAACTTTACGAGTATCCCCGCGGTCAAAAGGCAGTTATTACCTATACTGATGACGGTCATCAAGAAATAATCGAAGCAGGAGACACCGCACAGGCCCTTGCCTATGAAGTAGCAGATATGGAAAAAGCTGTTGCTGGCATCGAAAACACCATGCACCTAGACTACACCCAGGATGTCATGACGATCATGAGCCAGCTGCGCAGAGAATGGGGCATGACTTATCCTGAAGAAGAATAGAGAAGGATTATTTCTTAATCCTTGACAAATTACGGATAACTTTAGTAAAATGAAATCAATAGGACCGCCCACCTCTCTCTCTGATGTGACAAGGCGGACATTTTTTTATATGGATGATGGGATGGAAATTAAAGAATTTAAGACTTTTGAAGAGCAGGTAGCCAAACTAGTTGAACACGGATGCGAGAATATAACCTCCGAGGAATATGCTATCAATATTCTGAAACGTATCAATTATTATCGGCTAACTGCTTATTTTTTACCTTTCAGAGATGAAAAGACTCAAAAATATAATAATAATAAAATATCCCTAGAAAAGGTTTATAGCCTCTATCAGTTTGATTCAGAACTCAGACTACTGTTAATGGAGTATCTTGAAGATATTGAATTATATTTTAGGACACAAATAGCCTATCATCATGCCAACCAATATGGTGCATTAGCTTATAAAAACAGCCAAAACTTTAATAAGTTTCATAAACACGAAGAGTTTATGGAGAATCTCGAAAAAGAGTTAAGCTATCGAAGAAAAGATCCTGTTTATAAACATCATCAACTTAAGTATGATGGCGAATTTCCTCTCTGGGTCTTGGTTGAATTTTTCTCATTTGGTATGACTTCTAAATTTTATGCTGACAGTCTAAATGACATTCAAAGTATTATTGCTCAGGATTTAAAATTAAAAACAACTCAAGTTCGTACCTACCTTGAAGTCGCAGTTGTCCTCAGAAATTATTGTGCCCATTATGGTAGATTGTATTATAGAAGTTTTACAAAAATTCCCCGGCAACTTCCATCTTTTATGACTGAAAATATCAAAATTAAAAATCGCCTCATGGCTCAATTGTATGCCATTAAACAGCTATATGGTGACAATGAAAAATGGAATAAAGATTTTATTTTGCGTTTAAGAGCACTATTTACGAAATACCAATCCAGTATCCGTTTATACCACTTAGGCTTCACCAATGATTGGGAAGTTGTTTTGAAGAAATAAAGATACAAGAAGTGAGCTGGTAGGCTTGCTTTTTTGGTATAATAAATAGAGAATAACTATGTTAAGAAGTTAGGAATATGTCTAAACAGAAGAAATTAAATAACGTTGAATTAGTCAATCATTTAGAGGCAAAAGGGATAACCTTTAGAAATATTTCTAAAGGTCAAGCGATTACTTTTATTGATAAGACTAATTATTATTACAAAATTGCAGCTTTTCGGAAGAATTTTAAAAAAAGAGATGGCAAGTATATTGACTTAGATTTTGAATATTTAAAAGATTTAGCTTCTATAGATATGCAGATTAGAAATTTGTTATTCTCTATTTCGATTAATACTGAACATTTTATAAAAACAGAGATCTCAAGGCTTATAAATAATAATTCTAAAGAAAATGGTTACAATATCATAAAGGAGTTTCAAAACTCTAAAGAATACAAAAGATATTATAATTTAACAAAGAAAAAATTCAAACAATCTCGTTATCAACATGATATGTATGAAAAGAGGAAAAAAGATTATCCTTATTGGGCTTTGTTGGAACATATGGATTATGGCTGTTTAATAAAATTTGTTAAGTTTTACTATTCTAAATATAAAAATAAATCAAAATCATTAAAAAAAGCAGTTGAATTAGGTGATAATGCACGTTATATTAGAAATGCTTGTGCTCACAATAGTGTATTTATCATCAATGTTTTTGAAGAAAACAGTAAATTAAACAATGTTAATGCAAATGTAACGACCTTAGCGAAGCAGATAGGTGTATATAAATTCAAGAATTATAAAAAGGTAAATGACTTGTTATCGTTGTGTGCTTTATCAAAAGCTTATTGTTCAAAACCTGTTTTAGAGTATCAAAGAAAAGATTTAGATAACTTTTTAGAGCGATATTATCGTAACAAGGATTATTATAGAAAAAATCTGGAGCTCACTAAAATGATAACCGTTTTTGAGAAAATTCAAAAAATTATTTGAAGGTTATGGCTTGACGTTTATTTACCATTCGTGATACAATGATAAAAACGTGTAAGACTGATTAAGTTCAGCGCCCTATAACTTATGCGTGCGTAAGTAAGGGAATTCTAATTTATAAAAAGACTAGCTGATTTTTTATCAGCTAGTCTTTTTATGTTTTTAAGTGATCATCTTTTATGTAATCTTTTGCGAAATTTTCTATTATTAATAATTACTTTTACAAGACCATTTTGAGGTTTATAAAAAATAGTTTGGAACAATAACCAGCTTATTATGGATAAGAATACTCCACTGAGGATGCTATAAACGGTTAAAGTGTAATAATCTGAAAACTTATTCAATGTACTTAGAAGAAAAGGTAACTTTTTTGTACTTATTAAATTAGCTAATATGTTAATAGATATTGTAGTGTAAAAGAGTAAAATAGTTAGAAAATTTTTAATGAATTGGAAACTTTTGAAAAAAATAAATTGTTTTTTAATTGTATTTCCTGTTGTAGAAAGGTTTTGAAAAACTATAGGGATAATGGCTGGTAAAGTCAATGTAATGATATTATTACCTTTTTCATTGGGAAACAGTGACATAAGAAAGCCCACTAAAGAAGTTGTACTAATAAAGATTATGATAGCAATAAAAAGTACTTTTGCATCTTTTTGTTTAAAAGAATATTTTGTAAAAAATAGTATTCTAGCGTATAAAGTTAAAATATATATCAATATGATAGCTGGAATAAATGATATTTTCAAATAGTCTGGCTTGGATACTGTGACTATTACCGCTAACAATAGATAGAAAGATAATAATTCTCCAATAATCATGCACTTTTGGTTAAAGAAAAACGACAGCTTTCCAGCTAGTAGTTTTATGATGAATAGATATCTAAAGAGAATTAAAATAATAACAAAAATAGTAGTAGGAAATGGTGATGGATTCCAATAGAATATAGGAGTTAGAATTAATATCGTGAGAAAATCCGTTAGAATATGTACCCAAGGTTTGTTACTTATGAGCCATTTTGTAAAAAAGATTCCCAATAGATTAAGTAAAAAGAACAATAAATAGTTTAGTGAATGAGATAGATCAATTGTTTTAGAAAAATGATCAGTAAGTCGATTTAAAGTGGTAAAGGTTAAAGGCCAAAAGTATAAAAAGAAAAATAAAGAGGATCCAAGCTTAGATTGACATTTTGAATTACTTAATTCTTGACAAAAATAAAATGTGATTATAATTTTAATAAGAGCTATGCATGTAATTAATGAGTAAGTGAATATTAGATTAGTTTTTACAAAATGAACTATAAAACTGTGTACGATTATTGATATTGTGTCAATTAGTAGTAATATAGGAATACTAGGGAGTAAATTCTTTTTCTCAATAACTTTTGCCAGTGCTTTCATATTATATCTCCGTTATCTAAAATAATATAATGTTGCTATTGTACTTTATTATATTATAAATATCAATGCGGGTAAGATTTTACCGAACAAATATGTTATAATAGTCCTATATAATTCGCAAAATGAAAGGAATTGAACTTGTAGAAATTATCCGGGAGATGATTTCTAGACGAGCCTGAAAATGTGAAAGTGAGTAGAAAGCTCTTAAGGTCAATTGTTTCGTAAGTTTTGGTTGGAGAGGTAGATAAAATGAAACTTTTGGTTGTTGGTTCTGGGGGGCGTGAGCATGCGATTGCTAAGAAGCTGCTGGCGTCTCCGCAGGTAGAGCAGGTCTTTGTAGCGCCTGGAAATGATGGTATGATCCTTGATGGTCTGGACTTGGTTGATATCGGAATTTCCGAACATTCCAAACTGATTGACTTTGCGAAAGCAAATGATATCGCTTGGGCCTTTATTGGTCCTGATGATGCGCTAGCGGCTGGTATCGTTGATGATTTTAACAAAGCTGGGCTCAAGGCCTTTGGTCCGACTCGGTTAGCTGCGGAGCTGGAATGGTCTAAAGACTTTGCCAAGGGAATCATGGCCAAATACGGTATTCCAACGGCAGCCTATGCTACATTTTCCAACTTTGAAAAAGCCAAAGTTTACATTGAAGAGCAGGGCGCTCCCATCGTGATCAAGGCAGATGGCTTGGCACTGGGTAAGGGCGTGGTTGTGGCTGAAACCATGGAGCAGGCGGTTGAAGCAGCACAGGAGATGCTGCTGGATAATAAGTTTGGCGATTCCGGTGCACGTGTGGTTATCGAGGAATTTCTGGACGGTGAAGAATTTTCTCTCTTTGCCTTTGTTAACGGCGATAAGTTTTACATGATGCCGACAGCTCAAGACCACAAGCGGGCCTATGACGGTGATAAGGGTCCTAATACAGGCGGTATGGGGGCTTATGCGCCAGTGCCTCAGCTGTCGCAAAGCGTGGTTGACAAGTCGGTTGACACCATTGTCAAGCCAGTCCTTGAAGGCATGCTTAAAGAAGGCCGTCCCTACCTCGGTGTACTTTACGCTGGTCTTATCCTGACGGCTGACGGTCCTAAGGTTATCGAGTTCAATTCGCGCTTTGGTGATCCTGAGACCCAGATTATCCTGCCGCGGCTGACTTCTGATTTTGCACAGAACATCGCGGATATCTTGGAGGGCAAGGAGCCTGATATTACGTGGACAGATGGGGGCGTGACTCTTGGCGTGGTGGTCGCTTCAAACGGCTATCCGCTGGCCTATGAAAAAGGTGTGCTTCTTCCAGAAAAGACCGAGGGCGACATCATCACCTACTACGCCGGGGCTAAGTTTGCTGAAAATGGCAAAGCTTTGCTGTCCAACGGCGGCCGGGTCTATATGCTGGTCACCACAGCCGACAGTGTCCAGGCGGCGCAGGAAAGAATCTATGACCAGCTGGATAAACAAGCCACGGCTGGACTGTTTTACAGAACTGATATCGGAAGCAAAGCTTTATAAATCAGGCGCATGAAATATTGAAACATGAGGCTTGCATATAGAATTTTGGTGTTTGAAACATGAAAAACAGACTGCTATTTTTAGAAGGTTCTAGCTTAACTTCAAGAGAGACTCTAACAGTGTTGCTGAAAGAGGGCTATAAAGTTGATGTTCTGTCCCCTAGTAAGCTTTCCATTGCAGCATTCAGCCGGCTCACTCACAGAATTCCGACAGTAGATGTGAATCGTTTTCCTATAGACTATCTGAAACAGGTTGATCAGCTATGCCGTCAAGAAAATTATGCGGCTATTCTGCCAACACATGAAGAAGGCTGGTTATTGGCAAATGGGAAGAAGTTTTTACCAACTCGTTTGCCAATAGCGCTTGCTGATAAGGAACAATTTGAAAAGCTAGCTGGGAAGATCGCTTTTGCTGAAATGTCAGATCAGTTAAATCTGCCGATTCCTAAATGGGAGCGTGTGGAAAAACTAGAATCTATTTCGCTTCCTTATCCTTATTGGCTAAAGGCAGACTATGGCACTGCCGGACGTTCGGTTTATAAAATTACAAGTAAGGAAGATTTGGCGAGAGCTGCGGACGTTTTATTAGCTAATGATGAAAAATGGATGGTTCAGCAAGATATAAAAGGAGAATATGGGCAAGTTCAAGCCATATTTAATCAAGGGAAATTACTGGCGGTTCATTCTAGTATAAAGATTGCATCTGGTGCTGGCGGTTCAGCTGCTGCTAGATTAAGTATAGAATCTGAAATAACCAAAAAACATGTTGAAAAGTTAGGAAGTTATTTAAAATGGCACGGTAGTCTAACCTTGGATTTTATACGTGTTCATCATCAGTTTTATTATATAGAGTGCAATCCCAGAATGGTGGAGCCTGCTAATGCTTATAAAGCGGGGGTTAATTTCCCGAAAATGATGATAGCATTAAGCAATGGCAGTTACTCTCAGCCTGATATCGGTATAGGAAAGGCTGGAGTAAAAACACACAGTCTGTTGGCATTGATAATTGGCACTGCTGAAAGAACCAAGAGCAGAAAAAAGATATTGCAGACAATAGGGCAGTGGCTTTTTAAAAGTGACAGCGAGGAGGTTTTAACTCCAGTTTGGAAAGATTTCCTAAGTTTTATCCCTCTTGCCACTATTACAATCCGATTATTGATAAATCCTAAAAGTGTCACAAAACTGGTCAATAATACTGTTAAAGATTACAGTGTGGAAGCAGCTGCCCTAAAAAATATTTGAGTAAAAGATTTCAATTATTCAAAGGGTAAAGGAACATTCCCTTAGTTTACTTATTCTTTTCTAAGGGATTTTCGCAAATAATAAAAAGTCGCTATAACATAAAAAAACGAAAGGAACTGAACACGGGACTAATTTCCTAGGAAAAAAGATAAAACTGCCTAGACGCAAGCGTCGTCGTTAGTTTTCCTATTTTTCTACGGAAATTTTCGGTAAACCGAAACGTCCCTTTGTATCTTAATTATGAAATCAATCGTATCCATCATCATGGGCTCCAAGTCCGACTGGGCAACCATGCAAAAAACCGCCCAAGTCTTAGAGAAGTTCGGTGTGGCTTATGAGAAAAAAGTTATCTCTGCTCACCGCACACCAGACCTCATGTTCAAACACGCAGAAGAAGCACGCGCACGCGGTATCAAAGTCATCATTGCAGGGGCTGGCGGTGCAGCTCATCTGCCAGGCATGGTGGCAGCCAAAACAACACTGCCCGTTATCGGTGTGCCTGTCAAATCGCGCGCTCTTAGCGGGCTTGACTCCCTCTACTCTATTGTGCAAATGCCGGGCGGTGTGCCTGTAGCAACAATGGCTATTGGCGAAGCGGGAGCTACCAACGCTGCCTTGACGGCTCTTCGTATCTTGGCTATTGAAGACCAAGACTTGGCGAAGCAGCTTTCTGATTTTGCTCAAGAACAAGGAAAAATCGCGGAGGCCTCAAGCAATGAACTCAACTAAAACAATTGGTATTATCGGCGGCGGCCAGCTGGGACAGATGATGGCTATTTCTGCTATTTATATGGGACACAAGGTAGTGACGCTGGATCCAGCCGCCAACTGCCCAGCTTCACGTGTATCTGATATGATTGTGGCGCCTTACGACGATGTAGATGCTTTGCGGCAATTAGCAGAGCGCTGTGATGTGCTCACCTACGAGTTTGAAAATGTCGATGCCGACGGATTGGACACCGTCATCAAGGAAAATCAGCTGCCGCAGGGGACTGATCTCCTCAGAATCTCGCAAAACCGCATTTTTGAAAAGGACTTTTTAGCTAATAAAGCTGGTGTGACTGTTGCTCCGTATAAGGTGGTCACATCCAGTCTTGATTTAGAAAACCTTGATTTTGCTAAGAATTATGTTCTTAAAACTGCCACAGGCGGCTATGACGGTCATGGCCAAGTTGTCATTAAACTAAAAGAAGATTTAGAAAGAGCCAATCAATTGGCCAATTCAACTGAGTGTGTCTTAGAAGAATTTGTAGACTTCGACCTTGAAATATCGGTTATCGTCTCAGGCAATGGTGAGGATGTGACGATTTTCTCAGTTCAGGAAAATATTCACCGCAATAATATCCTGTCTAAAACCATTGTTCCAGCCCGCATTTCTGCAGAGCTTGCCCGCAAGGCACAGGAGATGGCAGTCAAAATCGCTGTTCAGCTGGAGCTCTCGGGGACACTCTGTGTGGAAATGTTTGCGGCAGGTGATGACATCATTGTCAACGAAATCGCACCGCGCCCTCACAACTCGGGCCACTATTCTATTGAGGCCTGTGACTTCTCGCAGTTTGATACTCATATCCTAGGAGTGCTGGGTCAGCCTCTCCCAGATATCAAGCTTCACGCCCCAGCTGTCATGCTCAATGTTCTGGGCCAGCATGTTGAAAAAGCACAAGATTACGTTCAGGCCAACCCTAGCGCCCACCTCCACCTTTACGGCAAGGAAGAAGCCAAGCATAACCGCAAAATGGGACATGTAACCGTGTTTAGTGATAAGCCGGATGAAGTAGAAGAGTTTGGAGTAGAAGTGGATTGGTAGATTTTATGCTGCAAGTAAATCAATTAGAGAACTGGTATTATATTGCTATAATTCTTGGAAGTATTGTGCCTGCATTTGCTGTAATTGGAAAAGTTGTTAAATATTTTCTTGATAAAAAAGATAAGGAGTACGAGCTATTTATAGAGGAAAAAAGAAATAATCAAGAAAAATTAGCAAAGACCTACAATGAGTTACTTAGGATAATATCTTTATTTCCAAATAGAACTCCATATGATGTCATGACTCTATTACCATATGGACCTACCTTTCGTTCAGAAAACTTTGATACGGTAAACAGAATTTTAGAAATTCAGATTAAAGAGGATTATAAAAGAAGACTAGAAAAGCCTGGATTGACTTATCAAGATGAGGAAGATATAAAAACGGAAATTAGCAATAGGGAGTATTATATAGAGGAAATAGCAGAAATTAAAAATCAATATTTTGCTGCGAAACAAGAGTATGAACAGTTTAGAAATCAGGATAAAACTATTAAATTATATTCAAGTCAAGAAGTAAAAAATTGTTTAATAGAATTTGAGGTGCTCCTGAATAACTCCTTTATAGCTGGTCGTAAATTGGAGTATAATGATGGAAGGTGTAATAAGCTGGATGGCATTCTTTGGAAATTAGAACAGATAATTAGAGCTGATATTGGTGTTCAATAAAAATATAGAGGAATAAGGTTTGAATATTAAGTTTTATTGGTGAATTATCTTAAATGGGAAGCTCATCAGCTTATCAACTTATCAACTTTATAGTGTTGATTCTAAGGTATTGAGTCACTGTCTGCTTTAAAATAGGAGAAACTATGGTAAAATCTAATAGAAAAGCCAGTTTTCCCTATCCTGTTGATAAGGTATGGGAACTTGTCACTGATTTATCAAACCAAACTTGGAGAAGCGATCTTGGCCGCTTTGAAAAAATAGATGATCATCATTTTATTGAATACACGAAAGATGGTATTCAAACGGATTTTAAAGTGACGAAGGCAGATTTACACAAGCTTTGGGAGCTTGAGTTTGAAAATAAAAATATCCGAGGGACTTGGATAGGCCGTTTTGAGGCTCATGAAAATAATACCGTTTTGGATTTTACAGAAGATGTTACAGTCAAAAAGACTTTCATGAAGCCCTTGGTCTGGTTTTATTTGAGAAAACAACAAAGACAATATTTTCGAGATTTGGAAAAAGCGCTGCAGGTTAAATAGTGAAAAACAAAACTGCCTGTTGGGGCAAAGAAAAAGCAGGATAGTGTGTTCTTTGAAATGAACACGGACTAAAAAGCGACACAATTAGTGATAAATGGGAATTTGTTGTGGTAAAATAGGAGTGTAATTACAATAGGATATATGGCTGGTGTCTAGCGATAAGTCAGATGAGGTGCAGGAGTTTTGAAAAGTTATTGAGGCTTGTCTTTATCAATAGAGGATGCTGTAAATTCTCTATAGAAACGTGAGGTAAACTTATGACTGAATATAAAGGAGTTCTTGAAATAACAGATTATGCTCAAGAATTAATTGGTAATGGTCAGGCTCGTATAGAGGGTGCAAATGTAATATGGAATCCAGGTTCAGGGAATACTGGCATTGTTGAATGGGGGAAATTCTATCTTACTAGTCCTGAAGATAGCAAGCATTTAAAAACTACATCAATATTAAGTGGTGGTATTGCAATTGGAGTTGTGACTGTGGGTGTAGGGAATCTTATCTATAAAGGTTTAAAGGCCCGACAAAATAAGGTAAATAGAATAAATAATAATTTGATTAGTAGCTTATCATTATATATTCTAGAAGTTAGCGAAAATACTGTACAACCATCAACAAAGTTAGATTTAAAGTTAGCCATTCAAGAATATATTGATAATACAAAACTATTTAAAAATAAAGTTGATACGAACTTACTACGAAGTATAGATATTGTTCTGAATAATTCAGGGTCTGATGATAAGTTTGAGCTGGATGATAAAATTATTCAATTAAAAAATTTTATAGAAAAAAATAATCAAAGAAAGAATAAAAAAGAACCAAATAATTCGTCTCTGATTAGAAAAATAGATTAAGTTGAAGATAGGTAAAATCATGAAAAATGAAAACCTTATTAGTGAGTTAGAGTTGCTTTTACAAGTAATAAGAGATTACGAAAATGCAATTAGTCGGCAAAAAGAAATAAATAATGCTATTGAAGAATTAAATATATCTAAAAGTAGTTCACTTGAAGCATTCGATAAGGAATATTTATCGAAATATATAAAAGATAAAATTGGTGATAGGCCAAAAGATTTTGCTTTATATAATCCGATGAAGTTTATTAAACCATTTGCAGATAAAAAAAGTTCTGAACTTCAAAAATATAATGAGGCTCAAAAGAAAGTAACTAAACGATACTATATAGATTTTGCTGATCAAAGAAGTAAAATTAAACAAGAGGCAGAAATAGATTTTAGTCAAAAGTTATCAGTTTTGAATGCAGAAGATAATGAGTTACATTTAAAAATTGAAAATCTTAAAAATCAAATTAGCGGTAAAAAACTATTGCCTCAAAAATTTATAAGCAGTAATTCCGTAAAAAAAATAATAACTTATTTGGAAGATTGGAGGGCGGACAGTATAAAAGAAGCAATCGCTATTTTATGCTTTGAGGAAGAATTGAAACGGCATGCTCAAGAAATTGATTTAAAATTAATGAAATTAGAAAAGGATATTTATAATTTCAACGAATCAATAAGGGAAGAGATAGAAATAAAATTTGATGATATCAATTTATCTTTGAGTAATCTGAATAATGAGTTGCACAGTCTAAAAAGTGATTAAATCGGAAATAAATTATAAAAAAAGAATCGAAAGGAACAAGGGATACTGTATTCAGTTTAGAGGATACGGGCTGCGTATTTCCTAATTGTAAATAAAGAAAGGAAATGGGCAGCTAGTTTGCAGAACTGAACCCGGGCAGAAAGCTCGGAAACATCTAGCACCATTCCTACAAATTTGATACTATAATTTTAAGAATAGAAAGGAGTAGAGGGCAAATTCAAGTAGAGAACTCAGACTTGCCCAATCTCCTAAAAAATAAAAATAAAGAAAGGAACAAGGGTCTCGTATTCTGAACTGAATACGGGCTACGGACTTGGCCAAAAAGATAGTTTTTCCTAGAACCTTGAGGTTCTTCGTCAAAACTCCTATTTTGGCTGTGTCCGCTTAACGCCCTTAATATCTTAAACATGATCAACCGTTATTCACGCCCTGAGATGGCGAACATTTGGAGTGAGGAAAACAAGTACCGTGCTTGGCTTGAGGTGGAAATTTTAGCAGATGAAGCCTGGGCTGAGCTGGGTGAGATTCCCAAGGCTGATGTGGCTAAAATCCGTGCTAATGCTGACTTTGACATTGACCGCATTTTGGAAATTGAGCAGGAAACCCGCCACGATGTGGTGGCCTTTACCCGTGCAGTATCTGAAACGCTTGGGGAGGAACGTAAGTGGGTTCACTATGGCTTGACGTCTACTGATGTGGTGGACACAGCTTATGGTTATCTCTATAAGCAAGCTAACGATATCATTCGCAAGGACTTGGAGCATTTTCTTAATATCATAGCTGAGAAGGCGCGTGAGCACAAGTTTACCATCATGATGGGACGCACCCACGGAGTCCATGCAGAACCTACGACTTTCGGTCTGAAGCTCGCCACTTGGTACAGTGAGATGAAGCGCAATATTGAGCGTTTTGAACATGCCGCAAGCGGTGTAGAAGCAGGGAAAATCTCTGGTGCGGTTGGAAACTTTGCCAACATTCCGCCATTTGTGGAAAAATATGTCTGTGACAGGTTGGGCATCCGCGCGCAGGAAATTTCAACGCAAGTGCTTCCGCGTGACTTACATGCTGAGTATTTTGCAGTACTTGCTAGCATTGCTACGTCTATTGAGCGTATGGCGACCGAAATCCGCGGACTGCAAAAATCCGAACAGCGCGAAGTGGAAGAATTCTTTGCTAAAGGGCAAAAGGGCAGCTCTGCCATGCCTCACAAACGCAACCCAATCGGTTCTGAAAATATGACAGGGCTTGCCCGTGTGATCCGCGGTCACATGGTGACAGCTTATGAAAATGTGTCTCTCTGGCACGAACGTGATATTTCCCATTCTTCAGCTGAGCGCATCATTGCTCCGGATACGACTATCCTCATTGACTACATGCTCAACCGCTTTGGCAATATCGTTAAGAATTTAACCGTCTTCCCTGATAATATGAAGCGCAATATGGCTTCTACTTTTGGTCTCATTTTCAGCCAGCGTGCCATGCTGACCTTGATTGAAAAAGGCATGACGCGTGAAGAGGCTTACGATCTTGTGCAGCCTAAGACGGCTCAGTCTTGGGACAATCAAGTGGACTTCAAACCGCTCCTTGAAGCTGATCCGGAAGTGACTTCCCGACTGACTCAGGATGAGATTGATAAGATTTTCAATCCGACCTACTATACCAAGCGCGTGGATGAAATTTTCAAGCGTGTTGGGCTAGAGGAATAAGACGGCTGTCTTGAAAATTGTGCTTTCGCTTTGCCTTGTCTCCTTTTTGACTTATATTTGTTATAACATAAAAACAGCATTCAGCTGTTTTTTTATGCTATAATCAATTTATGAAGACGGAAGAACTTATCCACATTTTTTATCATCAGGCAGACAAGGAGCAAGCAAGAGCTATGGCTGCTTATATGCAAAATCGTTTTTCTTTTCTTGGCCTAGCGCAGCCTAAACGAAGAGCACTAGCCAAAGAATGGTTTAAAGAGGCTAAAAAACGAAAAATAATAGACTGGGATTTTGTAGATCAGTGCTGGTCCTTGCCAGAACGTGAATTTCAATATTTAGCTTGTGATTATTTACGTGCCCTACAATCGTTTTTGATAGAAGATGATCTTCCGCATTTAAAGCAACTGGTGATCACAAAGTCGTGGTGGGATACTGTGGACAGCTTAGCCAGAACGATTGGCAGTATCAACTATCCTAGCCCCATAGTAGATCAAGAAATGCTGGAGTTGTCAGTAGCTGATAATATCTGGCTTCGCCGTATTGCTATCAACCATCAGCTCTTACGCAAAGAACAAATGAATACAGACTTGCTGAGTAAAATCATTGTGAATAATCTTAACCAGACCGAATTTTTTATCAATAAAGCTATCGGCTGGATTTTGCGGGATTACTCTAAAACCAATCCTGCTTGGGTTAAAACGTTTATTAAGAGCCATAAAGAAAATATGGCAAAACTTTCGATAAAAGAAGCAAGCAAATATTTAAAATAGTGGCAGAAAGTTTAAGAAGGATTTGCAATACAGATGGCTGTCGCTATACTATCACTAGCATTTATCGAATAAGGAGATAGCTAAGTTGCTTTAAACGATTAGGGATAAGATAGAAAGGAGTCCATTATGTCAATTGCCCTATTTTCTTTACTTGGTCTGTCTTTGTTTATGATTCATGAATTTGATGAACTGATTTTGGTAAAACCATGGATTGCCAAACAAAGTGAGAATCCAAACTATCAAAAGGAATTATTCATTATGGGGAAAAAACGCTACCCCTCCACAGAAAGTATTGCTGTAATGATTGGTGAAGAATTTCTTTTGGCTAGTCTCCTTTTAGCTTTGGCTTCTTATTTTTCTCTGCCGGAATTAGCAGCGGCAATTTTAATTGGGCATCTGCTGCATTTGCTGAGCCATATCAAAGAAGCTCTTCAGTTTCACCGCTTTGTACCGGGAAGTTTTACCGCTGTTGTCACTTTTCCTCTTCTCTTATTTTTTCTGACTGTCTTTCTTGTCAAACAGCCTTTAAACATTATTTTGCTGCTGTGTCTCATCCCTTTAGTTTTTCTTTTATTGATAGGAAATCTTATGCTGCTGCAGCGAAATGTCCAATCTATTGATAAATGGATTCAAAAGTTTGTTTGCTAGTTTTTGAAAGGCTTGCTCCCAATTCTCTTTCGGTTCCTTTCAGTAGACGCCTTTACTGGTTTTATGATAAAATTCATACGAAGTTTTTGGAATAAGTAAAGTAGAAAGACATTTTAGTTAGAGTGAAAGATTTTGGAAAAAGAGTCAAAAAACTAAGGTTAGAAAGAAAAATCACGAAGGAAGACTTTTGCTGTGACGGTGCTGAATTATCTATTCGTCAACTGACACGGATTGAGTCAGGTCAGTCCTTTCCTACCCTTCCCAAAGCAAAATATATTGCCCAGCGCTTAGGCGTAACACTTGATTATTTGACAGATGGAGAAAAGCTATCTCTTCCTCAGCGTTATAAAGAACTCAAATACCTGTTACTGCGTACCTCAACATTTGGCAGTCATAAGAGACTGATGGAAAGAGAAAACTATTTTGATGAAATTTTCACTTATTTTTATGAGTCCTTGCCTGATGAGGAGCAGTTGGTTATTGAAGTGTTACAGTCAAAGCTGGATATTCATTATACAGAAAATATTGATTTTGGAGTTGGCTTATTAAACGATTGCTTTGATCAAATATTATTAAAGACTACCTATGATGTCAATGACTTGGTCATTATTGATCTTTATTTCTCCTGTATCATTGTCAGCGATTTTGATCTTTCTATTTTTGATTTAGAAAAATACAACCAGCTGATGACGGTTCTGCTCATGCAAGAAAGCTATCTTTCTTTAGAAGATTTACCCATACTAAATAATGTTTTACTGAATAATTTTGAAATTCTTTTTAAGATACAGCAGTATGATACGATTAGGAAAGTGATTACTTTAGCTAATCATATTATGGCGCGGACCCAGAACTTTCAAAAGAAACCCATTGTTAATATTTTAGAGTGGAAATACAGTCTGATTGCTGAGCAGGATCAAGATAAGGCAGAAGAAATTTACAATACAGCTGTTTTATATGCCCAGCTGACGGGAAACCATTTTTTAGAAGAAAGGCTAAATGCGCAGTGGCAAGATGATTTTCAAAAGAGGACATAGATGTCCTGTTCTTTTTGATAGAACTTTTTTATAATAAAGTTATCAAAGAGAAAGGAGAAAAGATTAATGGTACTTTTAAGAGCTTTGCCTTGGTGGAGTCTTTAAAAATAACCCTCTTATTTTAGTCCCCCAGTAAAAGGGCTCTATAATATCTGCAGTGGGTGATCCCATTGCGGAGATTATAGGGTTTTTTAAATACAAAAAACCATATGGCCTCTTATAAAAAGTGATACTCACCTTAAAGAAGAAGCCATATGGAACAGCTTATAAATACTGTATAATGAAGCAGATGAAATCCTAAGATCAGCCATTTTCTTGTGCTTAAGCGTTAAAGGTATAAGAGAGATGGAACTCCATCAGCATTTTAGATTTTACTGCAGTTGATAAGGAGCTCATCTGCTGGCTCAAGCAAACTTATAAAAGTTATGACTTGCTATCCTCACTTGGAGGAGTTCCGTTTCCAGGGAAGGCAGGATGATGCCCATTTGGAAGGAGAGGCACCGTATCTTTTGAGACATGTCTGCCTGAAGGATGAGAAGTTGTTTCCTTTGTTGCTGTAACAGTCGTTTTATGACCATCAGATGTCTTAACCGTATAAGTTTTACCTGCTCTGATAGCCTTACTTGAAAAGACAATATGGTCAAAATCAACATCTGATTTTGTCTCTGCGACAACACAGCCTCTTTCGTCCGTTATAGTAATAGTATCACCAGCTAATCCGGAAACAATTGCAGCGACGTAAGGCTGTTTAGTACCCGTTGAGAAACCTTGAGCAAATCCCATATGCCCTATTGCCCAAGTTGTTCCTCCAGAAGCAAAGCCTTTACCATCATAATCAATGGCTGAACTGTAATCAGTGGTTGATTGAATTTTGAGACTGCCATCAGTAATGTAGAGATTCCCATTTGAATCCACACCGTCGTCTTTACCAATACCACTGACATTAGCACCGGAAATAACAATAGCAACCTCATTTTCGATATCATTCTTACTGTTTTTCAAATGCGATAGGTCAGCATCATCTTTGCTTGTCCACTCAGTCGCGTTGATAGCATCATCACCGGCGTTAATTGTGATCTGACCCTTTTTCAAATTCACATAGCGCCCTTCGATTCCTTCAGAACCAGATGTAATAGTGATGGCTGTTGAACCTTTGACGTCTATCTCGTCGTTAGCTGTGATGCCTTTACTTGTAGAGGTGATTTTGACAGTAGAATCTTTGATCTGGATATCTCCTGAATTAACATCGGTATTATCGTCAGCTTGAATCCCATCGTCTTCTGCTGAAATGGTAATATTTGATTTTGTAATAGAGACGTTTGATGTAGCATTAATCCCATCTTTAGCAGAAGACAGCTCCAAGGTCACTTTATCAGCTTCTAAGCTGTTTGCTTTGATAGCATGGCCAGCTGTGCTTGTCACCTTTAAGCCGCTTTTCCTTTTGCTTGAAATGTAGAGTGCTCCCCCTGCTTCAATGGTATTTTTTAAGGAAGATGAGATAGAACTATTTGACAGGATGTTGATATCCAAGTTCTTTGGTGAATAAATCGTTGAATTAGATAAATTGGCAGAATCCAGTTTAAGTTTAACGGTATCAGCTACATTATCTGCTACTGAGATGTTATAACCGCTGGCAGCCCCCTTAAGGGTGTAAGTCCCTGCAGCTGTAATGGTGATATTTGTCCCATTAACGTTTACACGAGATGATGATGTTTTGACTCCTGTATTATCAAATGTGATATCTGACTTCTTATCTTCACGATCTTCATGATCTTCATGGTCTTCATCCTCATCATCGTCGTCCTCTTTATCATATTTTGCTGCTGATGTTGTGAGGCTGTTTGGCTGCGCGTGCTCGGATGTAGCCTTGCTGTTTGTTTCCTGACTAGAAAGACCTTCATTGGACTGTTCAGTCTGCTCAGAAGTTGCTGCTTTGCTGCTTGTCTCAGCGTCATTGGCTTTAGATGCCGCCTCGCTGCTAGCAGCAGTACTGTTTTCTGATGAAGGAGTCTCAGTATTAGCTTGACTGCTATCCACCGTTTGAGAGTCTGCTGCGGAGTCTTTATCAGTGTTAGCTTGGGATGTGGTATGGCTTTCTGGAGCGGTCAAGTCATCAGCTGTGGCAACTTGGCTGCCTCCCAGTAAAGCTATAGCTCCTGCTAAAATAATTCCTGCGACTAATCCTTTAGAGGATTTGCGTTTGATGCCATGTCCTTTCGCTTTTGAAAAGACCGAGCGATTAAAAAGATAGTTCTTGTTCATTTCAGTTTCTAGCCTTTCTAAAACAGTAGGAATATAAGTTTTGTTAAAAACTTATTCAACCTAAATAAAATATAAAAAAGTATGATAAACGTTTGAAGCTATCATACTTTTTTTTACTGTCTTAACTATTATACCAAAATTCAGAAAATTCACAAGATATAAGCAAAAAGGTTTGTACTACTCTGCTTACTTCGTTTTTGCTATAATAGTCTTATGACTAGAATTTTAGATAATCATTTGATGGGAGACGAAGAATTTGCTGAACGCACGCTTCGTCCGCAATATTTACAGGAATATATTGGTCAGGATAAGGTCAAAACCCAATTAAAGATTTTTATAGAAGCTGCTAAACAGCGTGATGAAGCCTTGGATCACGTTCTTTTATTTGGCCCTCCGGGCTTAGGGAAAACAACCTTAGCCTTTGTGATAGCAAATGAACTAGGAGTAAACCTCAAGCAGACAGCAGGTCCTGCCATTGAAAAAGCGGGGGATTTAGTTGCTATTTTAAATGATTTAGAACCTGGTGATGTTCTTTTTATTGATGAGATTCATCGTTTGCCAATGTCGGTTGAAGAAGTCTTGTACAGCGCGATGGAGGATTTTTATATTGACATTATGATTGGAGCTGGCGAGAATTCCCGCAGTGTGCATTTAGATTTGCCGCCTTTTACCTTAATTGGAGCAACGACACGTGCTGGTATGCTGTCCAATCCTTTGCGTGCTCGTTTTGGCATTACAGGGCATATGGAATACTACACGCAAGCTGACTTAACTGAAATTATTGAACGCACTTCAGATATTTTTGATATGAGCATTACTTCTGAGGCTGCTCTTGAGTTAGCAAGACGTTCACGCGGAACGCCCCGTGTTGCCAATCGCCTGCTTAAGCGTGTGCGTGATTACGCCCAGATTATGGGAGATGGGACTGTTGATGCTAATATTACTGATAAAGCCTTAACGGTATTAGATGTCGATAAAGAAGGACTTGATTATGTTGATCAGAAAATTCTCAAAACAATGATCGAAATGTATCAAGGAGGTCCTGTTGGGCTTGCTACTTTGTCTGTCAATATCGCTGAAGAAAGGGAAACTGTTGAAGATATGTATGAACCTTATCTCATTCAAAAGGGATTTGTCATACGAACACGAAGCGGCCGCATAGCAACTGCCAAAGCTTATACTCATTTAGGATATCATTACGATGAGAAAGCTCCTAAAAACCAGCATGATAGCTAAACCATAAGTACCCGTGTTTCTAGAAGGCAATCAATAAAAGTAAACTGAAAAACACTTAATCCTTTTGGTATATCTCGTTTAACTTTTATGGCATGCTGTAGATATATAATAGTAGAAAGGATTTTAAAATGAGAAAAATATGCTTTGTCTGTCTTGGCAATATTTGCCGCAGTCCAATGGCTGAATTTATGATGAGAGAACTAGCCTCAGATAAAGAGTTAGAGATTGCCAGTCGGGCAACATCAGGCTGGGAACATGGAAATCCTATTCACCATGGAACCCAAAAGATTTTAAAAAAATATAAGATTGCTTACAATTCTTCTAAGTATTCCCAGCAGATCAGTTTGGAAGATTTTGCTTATTTTGATTATATTATTGGGATGGATAAGACTAATGTTGATGATTTGAAGCAACTGTCTATGGGACAATTTAATCAAAAAATTTTCTTATTTAATGATGATGGTGTGCCAGATCCTTACTATACCGGTGATTTTGAAGAAACCTATACTTTGGTTAAAAAAGGATGCCAAAATTGGTTAGAAAAAATTAACTGATATCGCTTGTTATATCTGAAATTTATAGTAAAATGACATATATATTAAGAAGAATTGACTGAATGGGTATCATGAAAAAAATACAGATAACAAGAGAACGTTTAGAATTATTGGCGGTTATTATCATTATTGTGTGCGGATTATCTGTCTTTACAGTAAAGCTAGGCGGTAATGCTACTTTAACTTATGAAGGAGGCAGGCTTAATTATACTGGATATGTGGTTAATCATCGCATGAATGGTCAGGGGAAGCTGACCTATCCTAATGGAGATACTTATGAAGGCCGTTTTGTCAACGGTGTTTTCAACGGCCATGGTACTTTTAAATCTCACATGGGCTGGTCTTATGAAGGTGATTTTAAAAAAGGCCAGGCAGACGGTCAAGGGAAATTGACTGCAAAAGATAAAAAAGTCTATAAGGGAAGGTTTAAACAAGGGATTTATCAAAAATGAGAATAAAATGGTTTTCTTTTGTTAGGGTAACAGGGCTGTTTTTAGTCCTATTTTATCATTTCTTTAAACAAGCTTTTCCGGGCGGATTTATTGGTGTAGATGTCTTTTTCACTTTCTCAGGTTATTTGATTACAGCGCTGTTAATTGATGAGCATGCCCGTCATAAAACGATTGACCTTCTAGGCTTTCTAAAAAGACGTTTTTATCGGATCGTTCCTCCCTTAGTTATCATGGTTTTAGTAACCCTGCCTTTTACCTTGCTGATTCGTAAAGACTTTGTTGCTGATATTGGGCATCAGGTGGCTTCTGTGATCGGCTTTACAACAAATCTATATGAAATTTTAACAGGCAGCAGTTATGAAAGCCAGTTTATTCCGCATCTGTTTGTCCATACATGGAGCTTGGCGATTGAAGTCCATTTTTACTTGTTCTGGGGTATTCTGATTTGGCTTTTATCAAGAAAAATTAAACAGCCCAAGCAGTTCCGCGGTATCATCTTTCTTATATCATTGGGTTTGTTTTTTACCAGCTTTTTGACAATGTTTATACGGGCTTTCTTTGTTAGCAATTTTTCAGTCATTTATTTTTCGACCCTGTCGCATATCTATCCCTTTTTCTTAGGTGCCATCTTTGCGACAATATCAGGTATTTCAGAGACAACAGGCCGCTTTAAGAAAAATGTTATGCTTTGGGATACCAGACGTGTCATTATCTATATAGCGCTTAGTGCTGCTTTATTGTTATTGCTAGGCTTTATACTGGACTTTAATAGCATTATCACTTATTTGTTTGGTTTTGTTCTGGCCAGTCTATTTACAGCTGTAATGGTCTATTCTAGCCGAGTTTTGAATGATAAAACTCCTAATATAAAAGAACCTGTTCTGATCACCTATTTAGCCGACACCAGTTATGGTGTTTACCTCTTTCACTGGCCTCTTTATATTATCTTTGGTCAGTTAATGCCTAATTGGCTGGCTGTGGTTTTTACACTTTTATTCTCTTTTATTTTCGCCAGCCTTTCTTATTATGTGCTTGAACCTTATATTGCAGGAAAACAGCCGGCATTTTTGGGTCTTGAAATAAACCTTAATGCCTATAAAAAATGGCTTTATGCTTGCTTAGGGGTACTAGCAGCTATTGTTTTTGGTATTCTTGCAACAGCTCCAAAAGTAGGTAATTTTGAAACAAGTCTTTTAGTGGATTCACTCAATCAAGCAGAGAATTCACTAAACAGAACTCATACACTTGCTGCTGGTGATGCATCGGCTATTAGCGATATCACTGTAATTGGAGATTCAGTGGCTTTGAGATCAAGCAGTGCTTTTTCAGAACTTTTACCAGAAGCTCAGGTAGATGCGGCTGTCAGTCGTAATTTTGAAAATGCTTATGAAATCTACCAAAACCATATTACTAACAATAGCCTGTCAAAGACAGTTATCATAGCTGTAGGTGTCAATTCGCTTGAAGATTATAAAAATAAGATTAAACAATTTGTTGATGCACTGCCTAAGGGACATCGTCTGATTTTTGTAACACCTTACAATGCCAAAGATGACCGTATCCCTAGTGTTCGTGATTATGAACTTGAATTAGCTAAACAATATAACTATGTTACTGTAGCCGACTGGTATGAAACAGCAGTCAGCCATCCTGATATTTGGGCAGGATCAGACGGTGTTCACTACAGTGACAGCAGCAATAGTGAAGGTGCTAATCTTTACGTAGATACAATCAAGAAAGCTATTGCCAGGTCAGCGAAAAATCCTGCCAAGGGCGAAGCAGCAGAGTAACTATATAGGAGCGGGATATTAAAGTCCTGCTCTTTTTATTTCTAAAATATGAATTTAGTTAGCCTTTTATGCGAGAATGGAGGAGGAATACTATTTTTGAAAAAATTTTTGGATAAATAGAAAGAAATCGTTTACAAATAATTAAAAATAGGATATAATAAAAAACGTAAAAATTGTGAAATTTTTAACAAATAAACTATTTACGTCACTGGAGGAAAAATATGGCTGAAAAAAAAGGAAAACCAGAACAGAAAGTACAAGAAGCACAAGAACATGTAGATGAACTTGTACAAAAAGGTTTGGCTGCTTTAAAGGAGTTTCGTAAGCTAGATCAAGAACAGGTTGATTACATTGTAGCTAAAGCTTCTGTTGCTGCTCTTGATGCTCACGGCATTTTAGCACAGCATGCCGCTGAAGAGACTGGCCGCGGTGTTTTTGAAGATAAGGCAACAAAGAATTTGTTTGCCTGTGAGCATGTTGTCAATAATATGCGGCATACAAAAACAGTCGGTATTATTGAAGAAGATGAGGTCACAGGACTTACTTTAATCGCTGAACCGGTAGGGGTTATTTGCGGTATTACACCGACAACAAATCCTACTTCTACAGCTATTTTCAAATCTTTGATTTCTCTTAAGACACGCAATCCAATCATTTTTGCCTTCCATCCTTCTGCTCAGGAATCGTCAGCTCATGCAGCACAAATTGTCCGTGATGCAGCAGTAGCGGCCGGAGCTCCTGAAAATTGTATCCAATGGATTACCAAACCGTCTATGGAAGCAACATCTGAGTTAATGAATCATGATGGTATTGCAACAATTTTAGCTACAGGCGGCAATGCCATGGTTAAAGCAGCTTATTCATGCGGCAAACCGGCTCTTGGTGTAGGTGCCGGCAATGTTCCTGCTTATGTTGAGAAATCAGCTAATATCCGCCAGGCAGTACATGATATTGTCATGTCTAAATCTTTTGATAATGGTATGGTTTGTGCTTCAGAACAAGCTGCTATTATTGATAAGGAAATTTATGATGATTTTATAAAAGAATTCAAGTCTTATCATACTTATTTTGTTAATAAAAAAGAGAAGGCTCTGCTTGAAGAATTCTGCTTTGGCACAAAAGCCAACAGTAAAAATTGTGCAGGAGCGAAATTGAATCCTGATATTGTCGGTAAATCAGCGGTTTGGATTGCAGAGCAGGCTGGTTTTGAAGTACCGGAAGATACTAATATTTTAGCTGCAGAAGTCTCAGAAGTAGGAGAAAAAGAACCGCTGACACGTGAAAAATTATCTCCAGTGATTGCCGTTTTGAAAGCAGATTCTCGTGAAGACGGAGTTAACAAAGCCCGTCAAATGGTAGAATTTAACGGTTTAGGGCATTCAGCAGCCATTCATACCAAAGATGCTGAATTGGCAAAAGAATTTGGAACTCAAATCCGTGCTATTCGTGTTATTTGGAATTCACCGTCAACATTTGGTGGTATCGGTGATGTTTACAATGCCTTCCTGCCGTCATTGACTTTAGGCTGTGGTTCTTATGGCCGTAACTCTGTAGGGGATAATGTCAGTGCCGTTAATTTATTAAATATCAAAAAAGTAGGAAGACGGAGAAATAATATGCAATGGTTTAAGGTTCCTTCAAAAACATACTTTGAACGCGATTCGATTCAATACCTTCAAAAGTGCCGTGATGTTGAACGTGTGATGATAGTGACTGATCATGCAATGGTTGAACTTGGCTTTTTAGACCGAGTTATAGAACAATTAGATCTTCGTCGCAATAAGGTAACTTACCAGATTTTTGCAGAAGTAGAACCAGATCCAGATATTACTACTGTTTATAAAGGTACAGAATTAATGCGTACCTTTAAACCTGATACTATTATAGCGCTTGGAGGCGGCTCACCAATGGATGCTGCTAAGGTTATGTGGCTCTTCTATGAACAGCCAGAAGTTGATTTTCATGATCTTGTCCAAAAATTTATGGATATCCGTAAACGCGCTTTCAAGTTCCCAGAACTTGGTAAAAAGACTAAATTTATTGGTATTCCAACAACATCAGGTACAGGTTCAGAAGTAACCCCGTTTGCTGTCATCTCTGATAAGGCAAACAATCGTAAATATCCGATTGCAGATTATTCTTTGACTCCTACTGTGGCCATTGTGGATCCAGCACTGGTGCTGACAGTCCCAGACTTTATTGCAGCTGATACGGGTATGGATGTTTTAACACATGCTACAGAAGCTTATGTTTCACAAATGGCTAATGACTTTACAGATGGTTTGGCTTTACAGGCGATTAAAATTGTCTTTGAATACCTTGAAAGATCTGTTAAAGAAGCAGACTTTGAATCTCGTGAAAAAATGCATAATGCCTCAACAATGGCAGGTATGGCATTTGCTAATGCATTCTTAGGTATGTCTCACTCCATGGCTCATAAAATTGGTGCACAGTTCCACACCATTCACGGACGGACAAATGCTATTCTTTTGCCTTATGTTATCCGTTATAATGGGACTCGGCCAGCTAAGACAGCGACTTGGCCAAAATATAATTATTACCGTGCAGATGAAAAATACCAGGATATTGCTAAACTTTTAGGTCTGCCAGCATCAACACCAGAAGAAGGAGTGCAATCCTACGCTAAGGCTGTTTATGATCTTGGCTGTCGTTTAGGCATTAAGATGAACTTTAGAGATCAAGGTATTGATGAAAAAGAATGGAAGAAACACTCTCGTGAGCTTGCCTTTCTCGCTTATGAAGATCAATGTTCACCGGCTAACCCTCGTCTGCCGATGGTTGATCATATGCAAGAAATTATTGAAGATGCTTATTATGGTTATGAAGAACGTCCAGGGCGTCTTAAATAGAAAAATCAAAGGAGGCAGGGACAAAAGTCCTTGTCCTCCTTTGATTTTTCTCAGCTATTCAAGCAAGGCAAGCGGTTAGCAGTCTTTGTTATAAAGAAAAATTGTTTGTCAAAGTTCTCCCAATTTTGACTAAAATTATGATATGATAGATGAAAACGATCTATTTTACAAGAGGATAATTATGACATTAGTTTATCAATCAACGCGGGATGCCCAAAATACTGTGACAGCTAGTCAAGCTATCTTGCAGGGTTTAGCAGCTGACGGCGGCTTATTTACGCCAATCGCTTTTCCAGAGCTAGAGCTTGATTTTGAAAGTTTAAAGGATGCTTCTTATCAAGAAGTCGCTAAGTTAGTCTTAGCAGCTTTTTTGGATGATTTTACAGAAGAAGAACTAGATTATTGTATTGACAATGCTTATGATGGAAAATTTGATACAGCAGTTATTGCACCGCTTATTAAGCTGAATGATCAGTATAATCTTGAACTTTTTCATGGTTCTACAATTGCCTTTAAAGACATGGCTTTATCAATCTTGCCTTATCTTTTAACAACTTCTGCCAAAAAGCAAGGGGTTGACAATAAAATTGTGATTTTAACAGCAACATCAGGGGATACAGGAAAAGCAGCTATGGCTGGCTTTGCAGATGTCCCTGGAACAGAAATCATCGTTTTTTATCCTAAAGATGGTGTCAGTAAGATTCAAGAGCTGCAAATGACCACACAGATAGGTGCCAATACGCATGTTGTTGCCATTGATGGCAATTTTGATGATGCCCAGACACATGTTAAGCAAATGTTTAATGATAAAGAGCTTGGTGCAAAGCTGCTGGCCAATCATGCCCAGTTTTCATCGGCGAATTCCATGAATATAGGACGTTTAATTCCTCAGGTTGTTTACTATGTCTATGCTTATGCACAGCTGCTTAAGACAGGGGCTATTCAAAATGGCGATCACATAAACTTCGCTGTTCCGACAGGAAATTTTGGTAATATCTTAGCTGCTTATTATGCCCGTCAAATTGGCCTGCCAGTTGGCCGGCTGGTTTGTGCTTCAAATGAAAATAACGTTTTAACAGACTTTTTTAAAAGCGGTATTTATGATAAAAAACGTGAATTTCATGTAACAACTAGCCCTTCTATGGATATTTTAGTGTCATCAAATCTTGAACGCTTAATCTTTCATCTTTTGGGCAATAACTCTGCTAAGACAAAAGAGCTGATGGAAGCTTTGCTGGAAAAAGGTGAATATCGTTTAGAAAATGCAGATGCAGCTATTTTAGAACTATTTGCAGCTGATTTTGCAACTGAAAAAGAGACTGCAGCTGAAATAAAGCGCATTTATGATAGCACACACTATATTGAAGATCCTCATACAGCTGTTGCTTCAGCGGTTTATCATAACTATAAACTGGCAACCGATGATAAAAATCCAGGAGTTATCGTATCTACAGCCAGTCCTTATAAGTTTCCCCGTGTAACTGTAGCAGCGGTTACAGAAGAAGATAGCCAAGATGATTTTACAGCAATAGCTGATTTGCAAAAAATATCTGGGACAGCTGTTCCTAAAGCTGTTGCTGGATTAAAGACAGCACCGGTACTTCATAAGAATGTGGTGGCTGCAGCAGATATGCAAAAGGCTGTTGAAGCTTATTTAGGACTTTAAATGAGACAAAGCTGTGATTTTATAATAATCGCTTGCAGATCTTTAGGTCTTTATCCGCTAATTCAAACAATCTTTGGGGCTGTCTGCGCTATCATTTGCTTTTAAAAAAGAGTTAGCAGCCAATCAACTGCATCTGCAGGACTATTTAACACAATGAATGAGGGCAGGACTTTTGTTTCTGCCCTCTCTTTCTCCATACCTATGAAACAAATTAAAGAAATTCTTAATATTGCTCTGCCTGCTATGGCAGAAAATTTTTTACAGATGCTGATGGGCATCGTAGATAACTATTTAGTTGCGCAACTAGGTATACTAGCTATTTCAGGTGTATCTGTTGCTAATAATATTATTACTGTTTATCAGGCTATTTTTATTGCTTTAGGGGCCGCGGTAACAAGCGTTGTCTCAAAAAGTTTTGGAGAAAAAGATGCTTCTGCATTAAAAAACCATGCCAGACAGGCTATCTCTGTAACGATCATCTTGAGCCTTGTTTTAGGCCTCTTTTCTCTTATTTGCGGCAATAAGATACTGACCTTGTTAGGAACAGAAACAAAAGTGAGTGCTATAGGAGGGCTTTATCTGGCAATTGTTGGAGGAGGTATTGTATCTCTTGGCTTAATGACCACACTGGGAAGCCTTTTACGGGCTATAGGGAAAGTACGTTTTCCGATGTATGTCAGTTTATTGAGTAATTTTTTAAACGCTGTTTTGTCTGCTCTTGCTGTTTTTGTTTTAGGCTGGGGTGTTCTTGGTGTTGCCAGTGCAACGGTCATATCACGTTTGCTAGGAACAGTGATACTAATGAAGCGCTTAGAATTAAAACCACACCATTTCCTTCCTCAGTTTCAAATAGACAAAGATTTAATTCAGATCGCTTTTCCTGCAGCTTTAGAGCGTTTAATGATGCGGGCAGGTGATATTGTTATCATTGCTATCATCGTAAAATTTGGCACTAAGATTGTGGCAGGAAATGCTATTGGCGAAGTTTTAACCCAGTTTAATTATATGCCGGGATTTGGTGTGGCCACAGCCAGCGTCATGTTAACGGCCTATTACTTTGGACAGGGAAATCCGGCAGAAATAAAAAAGAGTGTACAAAGTACTTATTATATATCTGTTTTGTTAATGGGTCTTGTCTCTTGCAGCGCCTTTCTTTTAGGACATCCCTTAGGCAGCTTGTTCACTGCTGATAAGAATGTATTAGCAGCCAGTCAAACGGTTTTATTGTTTTCATTTCTTGGAACTCCGGTATCTGCTGGGACACTGATTTATACAGCAGCTTGGCAAGGCTTGGGTAAAGCCAGACTGCCTTTTTATGCTACAACAATCGGCATGTGGCTGATTCGAATTGTTCTGGGTTATTTTTTAGCAGTTCATTTTCACCTAAGTTTAGCTGGTGTCTGGCTAGCTACCTTGGCTGATAATGCCTTTAGACACCTATTTTTGTATAGTTTATATAAAAGGTACCTTAACGATTTATTTAGTACAGCAAGCAGCCGAGAAGATGAAAAAAATTGAAAACAGCTCTCATTTATAATATAATAACGGCGAATCTTATAATATAGAAGGGAAGTGTTTTTTATGAAAGCAGCAACTTATACGGCGGCGAATCAGCTGAAGCTGATTGACCAGGCTAAACCAACTATTATTGATTCAACAGATGCTATTGTTCGAATATTAAAAACGACAATCTGTGGAACAGATCTGCATATATTAGGCGGAGATGTCCCAGAAACAAAACCAGGAACTATTTTAGGGCATGAAGGAATTGGTATTGTAGAAGAAGTTGGCTCAGCAGTTAGTAATTTTAAAGTAGGTGACAAGGTTATTATTTCATGTGTAACGGCATGTAATACTTGTTATTACTGTAAACGTCAGCTGCCTTCCCATTGTTTAAATGGCGGCTGGATTTTAGGCCATTTAATCAACGGAACACAGGCTGAATATGTCCGTATACCTCAAGCTGACGGGAGTCTTTATCATGCGCCAGAGACAGTTAGTGACGATGCTCTGGTTATGCTGTCTGATATTTTTCCGACGTCCTATGAAATCGGTGTCCAATCTTCTAATGTAAAACCGGGAGATACGGTCTGTATTATTGGGGCTGGACCGGTTGGTCTGGCAGCTTTGTTGACGGTTCAGTTCTATTCGCCAAGCAAAATTATTGTGGTTGACTTATCTGAATCACGTTTGGCAGCTGCTAAGAAATTGGGAGCAACAGATACTATCTGCTCTTCTGATATTGAAAAGATTCAAAAAGAGATCAATCATGTAACTTCTGGTCTAGGAGTTGATATTGCGATGGAGTGTGTCGGATACCCAGAAACCTTTGACGTTGCTCAGAAAATTATATCGATCGGGGGCCATGTGGCTAATGTAGGTGTTCATGGAAAACCTGTGCTGTTTGCTCTCCAAAATTTATGGATTAAAAATATTACGCTATCAACCGGCTTAGTTAATGCCAATACTACAGAAATGTTGCTAAGTGTTTTAGAAACTGGCAAAATAGATGCCACAAAGCTAATCACACATCACTTTCATTTATCTGACATTGATCAAGCTTATCACGTTTTCAAAAATGCTGAAGCCAATCAAGCACTTAAAGTAATTATTGAAAACGACATCAGTCCAGCTTAGAATATAGAAGAAAGGCAAAAGGTTAACAGCTATCAGATAACTTTTTGCCTTTCTTTTTTGTGCTTAAATTAATCCATAAAAGCAAAGTGTTAAACTTACTGAGGGCGTATTCTAGATTAAAAAACAAAAAACTTTTAAAAATAATGACACAAGGCCTTGCAAAGCCTTGTGAAATCTGATATCATATTCTAGTGCTGTTTTAAACAGCTTTAGCTTTGATGCAAGAGGTTGCGACACGCTCGGCTGCATTGCCACGCAGGGGGCTATCGGTTTTCTTGTGGAGCTAGCCTATTATTTGAAATAGACGAGAGGAGAAAAGATGGCAAATAAAAAAATCCGCATCCGTTTGAAAGCTTACGAACATCGTACACTTGATACAGCGGCAGAAAAAATTGTAGAGACAGCAACCCGTACAGGTGCAAGTGTAGCTGGTCCGATACCGCTTCCTACTGAGCGTAGTCTTTACACCGTTATTCGCGCGACGCATAAATATAAAGATTCTCGCGAGCAATTTGAAATGCGTACGCACAAGCGTCTCATTGATATTGTAAACCCGACGCAAAAAACTGTTGATGCACTGATGAAGCTGGATCTGCCAAGCGGTGTAAACGTAGAGATTAAACTTTAATCACAAAGGAAACAAAAGCTGAGAAGCTGGTGTTCGATAGAAATTGAACACGGGCTGAAACTTCTGTGTGAAAAAGAGACGCAACCGTTTCAGTGTTAGCTGAATTACGGGTGTTGCTGCCTTTAGGTATAAAATTATCTTGGCTCATCGAGTTTTCGCTGATTCTCCTGTTTTCACCTTGAGTTTGATGCCCTTTGTATCTTGATTTGAGCATAAAAAACGCTCGTAAAAAACTTTTTAATATATTCAGAAAAGGAAATATTTTCTCATGACAAAAGGAATCTTAGGGAAAAAAGTGGGAATGACTCAAGTTTTCACCGAATCAGGTGAGTTTATCCCTGTTACTGTCATTGAAGCGACTCCAAACGTTGTGCTTCAGGTTAAGACTGTCGAAACAGATGGTTATGAAGCGGTTCAGGTTGGTTTTGATGACAAACGTGAAATTTTGAGTAACAAACCTGCCAAAGGCCATGTAGCAAAAGCTAACACAGCTCCTAAGCGCTTCATTCGTGAATTCAAAAACATTGAAGGCTTAGAAGTTGGTTCAGAAATTACTGTTGATACTTTTGAAGCTGGCGATGTTGTTGATGTAACTGGTACGACTAAAGGTAAAGGTTTCCAAGGTGCTATTAAACGCCACGGACAATCACGCGGACCTATGGCGCATGGTTCTCGCTATCACCGTCGTCCAGGTTCTATGGGACCAGTTGCTCCAAACCGTGTGTTTAAAAATAAACATTTAGCTGGACGTATGGGCGGCAATCGTGTCACTGTTCAAAACCTTGAAGTGGTTCAGGTTGTTCCAGAAAAAAATGTCATTCTTATTAAAGGCAATGTCCCAGGTGCTAAGAAATCTCTTATCACCATTAAATCAGCAGTGAAATCTGCTAAATAATAAAGAAAGGGGAAATCAGTTAACATGGCAAACGTAAAACTATTCGACCAAGCCGGTAAAGAAGTGAGCTCGGTTGAACTTAATGATGCTGTCTTTGGTGTTGAACCAAATGAATCAGTAGTATTTGATGTCATCATCAGTCAGCGTGCTAGCCTTCGTCAAGGAACTCATGCTGTTAAAAACCGTTCAGCTGTATCTGGCGGCGGACGCAAACCATGGCGTCAAAAAGGAACGGGACGTGCACGTCAAGGTTCTATTCGTTCACCGCAATGGCGCGGCGGCGGTGTAGTCTTTGGACCAACTCCGCGTTCATATGGCTACAAACTGCCTCAAAAAATACGCCGTCTTGCGTTGAAATCTGTTTATTCAGAAAAAGTTGCTGACGAAAAATTTGTAGCTGTAGATGCTCTTTCTTTTGAAACACCTAAAACGAAAGAATTTGCAAAAACACTTGCTGCCCTTGATATTGACTCAAAAGTACTTGTTATTCTTGAAGAGGGCAACAAAGCTGCTGAATTGGCAGCGCGCAACCTTCCAAATGTAAAAGTTGCAACTGCAGTGACTGCAAGTGTTCTTGATATCGTAAACAGCGACAAACTTCTTGTTACCAAAGAAGCGATCTCTAATATTGAGGAGGTTCTTGCCTAATGAATTTGTACGATGTAATCAAAAAACCTGTTGTTACTGAAAAATCAATGCACGCACTTGAAGAAGGAAAATATACTTTTGAAGTTGATACTCGTGCACATAAACTTTTAATCAAGCAAGCTGTTGAAGCTGCATTTGAGGGAGTCAAAGTGGCAAGTGTTCGCACAGTAAATGTTAAACCAAAACAAAAACGTGTTGGACGTTATACAGGTTTTACAAGCAAAACAAAAAAAGCTATCATCACTCTTACAGCTGATTCCAAAGAAATCGAGTTGTTTGCAGCTGCTGAAGCAGAGTAATCTAAGGAGGAAATCAAGGTGGGTATTAAAATTTATAAACCAACGACAAATGGCCGTCGTAACATGACTTCTTTGGATTTTGCCGAAATCACTGCAACTACTCCTGAGAAATCATTGCTTGTTTCTTTGAAGAATAGGGCAGGCCGCAATAACAATGGCCGTATTACTGTTCGTCATCAAGGCGGAGGCCATAAGCGCCATTACCGCTTGATTGATTTTAAACGCAATAAAGATGGCGTTGAAGCAGTTGTTAAAACAATTGAATACGATCCAAATCGTTCAGCCAATATTGCACTTGTACATTATACGGATGGTGTAAAATCTTATATCATTGCTCCAAAAGGAATTGAAGTAGGACAGCGCATTGTTTCAGGTCCAGAAGCAGATATTAAAGTCGGCAATGCATTACCGCTTGCTAATATCCCGGTTGGTACTATTATTCATAACATTGAGCTTAAGCCTGGAAAGGGTGCTGAATTAGTCCGTGCGGCAGGAACTTCTGCACAAGTACTTGGTCAAGAAGGAAAGTATGTTCTTGTCCGCCTTCAATCAGGTGAAGTCCGGATGATTCTTGCTACTTGCCGTGCTACGGTTGGTACAGTAGGTAACGCTGAACATTCGCTTGTTAATTATGGTAAAGCTGGGCGTAACCGCTGGAGGGGTATCCGTCCTACAGTTCGCGGTTCTGTAATGAACCCTAACGATCACCCGCATGGTGGTGGTGAAGGTAAAGCACCAGTTGGTCGTAAAGCGCCATCTACACCTTGGGGCAAACCAGCTCTTGGCCTTAAAACCCGCAGCAAGAAAGCTAAATCTAATAAGCTTATTGTTCGCCGCCGTAATGAAAAATAGCAGCCAAGCAGCAAAGTCTGTCAGCTAACTAATAGATTTTGCTGTCAGATTTCTGCCATAGATAGGTTGGATACAATTGCCAATTATCTGTAATGGAGCGTGTTTTTTCTGATCTCTATGGTTAGTTAGGCTATTGAAAATTTAATGAAAATAATTTATCCGCCAGCTCGGTAGGGAGCACAGGAGAATCCAGCTTGTTTAACAGCTTATTATTGCCTTATAGGCTCATTAATGTGTTTTTAAGGAGCTATGTAAGGCTGAAAGGCTAAAATACGTTAGGATTTATCTTTTTCCCAAGCCGCTGTGGTACACATTTAAAGGAGAAAACTATAAAATGGGACGCAGTCTTAAAAAAGGGCCTTTCGTCGATGAGCATTTAATGAAAAAAATTGAAGCTCAGGCTAATGACGAAAAGAAAAAAGTAATTAAAACTTGGTCACGTCGTTCAACGATTTTCCCAAGTTTCATTGGATACACAATCGCAGTTTATGATGGACGCAAACATGTTCCTGTTTACATTCAAGAGGACATGGTAGGTCACAAACTTGGTGAATTTGCGCCAACTCGTACTTACAAAGGTCACGCAGCTGACGATAAAAGAACACGTCGTTAATTAGGAGGAGGACACAATGGCAGAAATTACTTCAGCTAAAGCAATGGCTCGTACAGTCCGTGTTTCACCTCGTAAAACACGTCTTGTGCTTGATCTTATTCGTGGTAAGAACGTTGCTGATGCAATCGCAATTTTGAAATTTACTCCAAACAAAGCAGCGCGTATTATTGAAAAAACGCTTAATTCTGCAATTGCAAATGCAGAAAATAACTTTGGTTTGGAAAAAGCTAATCTGGTAGTATCTGAAACATTTGCAAATGAAGGACCAACAATGAAACGTTTCCGTCCGCGTGCAAAAGGTTCAGCTTCACCAATTAATAAACGAACAACTCACGTCACTGTAGTTGTAGCAGAAAAATAAGGAGGTAAAATCGTGGGTCAAAAAGTACATCCAATTGGTATGCGTGTCGGAATCATTCGTGATTGGGATGCAAAATGGTATGCTGAAAAAGAATACGCGGATTACCTTCATGAAGATCTTAGAATCCGTAAATTCATTCAAAAAGAATTAGCTGATGCTGCCGTTTCAACTATTGAAATTGAGCGCGCAGTAAATAAAGTAAATGTTTCGCTGCATACAGCAAAACCAGGTATGGTAATTGGTAAAGGCGGAGCAAATGTTGATGCACTTCGTGCTAAGCTTAATAAATTGACTGGAAAACAAGTTCACATTAATATTGTTGAAATTAAGTCTCCAGACCTTGATGCGCATCTTGTTGGCGAAAATATTGCTCGTCAGTTAGAGCAACGTGTGGCTTTCCGCCGCGCTCAAAAACAAGCGATTCAGCGGACTATGCGCGCAGGAGCTAAAGGAATCAAGACACAAGTATCGGGCCGTCTGAATGGTGCTGATATTGCACGTAGTGAGGGTTATTCAGAAGGAACTGTTCCGCTTCATACACTTCGTGCTGATATTGATTATGCCTGGGAAGAAGCAGATACAACTTATGGTAAGCTTGGTGTTAAAGTTTGGATTTATCGTGGAGAAATTCTTCCAGCTCGTAAAAACACTAAAGGAGGCAAATAACAGATGTTAGTACCTAAACGTGTTAAACACCGTCGCGAATTTCGTGGAAAGATGCGCGGTGAAGCTAAAGGTGGGAAAGAAGTAGCATTTGGGGAGTATGGTCTTCAAGCTACAACTAGTCACTGGATCACAAACCGTCAAATTGAAGCTGCTCGTATTGCTATGACGCGTTATATGAAGCGTGGAGGTAAAGTTTGGATTAAAATTTTCCCTCATAAGTCATACACTGCAAAAGCTATCGGTGTACGTATGGGATCTGGTAAAGGGGCTCCAGAAGGCTGGGTTGCGCCTGTCAAACGTGGCAAAGTGATGTTTGAAATTGCCGGTGTATCAGAAGAAGTTGCCCGTGAAGCTCTTCGTCTTGCAAGTCATAAATTACCGGTCAAGACCAAATTCGTAAGACGTGAAGCAGAATAAGGAGAAAACATGAAACTTCAAGAGATTAAAGATTTTGTTAAAGAGCTTCGTGGTCTTTCTCAAGAAGAACTTGCTAAGAAAGAAAACGAACTTAAGAAAGAACTTTTTGACCTTCGTTTCCAAGCTGCAGCAGGCCAACTTGATCAAACTGCCCGTTTAAACGAAGTCAAAAAGCAAATTGCACGTGTTAAAACAGTGCAATCTGAAATTAAAGAATAGATTGGGAAAGGAGAAATCTAAATGGAACGTAAACAACGTAGAACACTAGTTGGTCGTGTTGTGTCAGATAAAATGGACAAAACAATCACAGTTGTAGTTGAAACAAAACGTAACCACCCAGTCTATGGTAAACGTATTAACTACTCTAAAAAATATAAGGCACATGATGAAAATAATACTGCTAAAGAAGGAGATATTGTTCGCATCATGGAAACTCGCCCGCTTTCAGCTACAAAACATTTCCGCCTTGTTGAAATAGTTGAAGAAGCTGTTATTATTTAATTAAGCCTGAAAGGAGGAAAAAACTTAAATGATTCAATCAGAAAGTCGTTTAAAAGTCGCTGATAACAGTGGTGCTCGCGAAATCTTAACTATCAAAGTTCTTGGTGGTTCTGGACGTAAATTCGCTAACATCGGTGATGTCATCGTTGCTTCAGTTAAACAAGCTACTCCTGGTGGTGCGGTGAAAAAGGGTGACGTTGTCAAAGCCGTTATCGTTCGTACCAAATCAGGTGCTCGCCGTGCAGATGGTTCTTATATCAAGTTTGATGAGAATGCGGCTGTTATTATCCGTGATGATAAAACACCTCGCGGAACTCGTATTTTTGGGCCTGTTGCTCGTGAATTGCGTGAAGGTAACTTCATGAAAATTGTGTCATTGGCACCAGAAGTACTTTAAAACTTGATAACAGTTAGCTTTGCTTTTCATAAGTAAACTAATATTAGAAAGTCAAACTAATCTGTTGTCAAAACAAACTTAGTCCCCTAATGTAGATTAGGGTGCCCTTAGGGCGTAAGAAATTTAAAGGAGTTAACTCAAAATGTTTGTAAAAAAAGGCGACAAAGTTCGCGTTATTGCTGGAAAGGACAAAGGTGTTGAAGCAGTTGTTCTTAAGGCTCTTCCTAAAATAAATAAAGTTGTTGTTGAAGGTGTTGCTATCATTAAGAAGCACCAAAAACCCAATAATGATAACCCTCAAGGTGCTATTGTTGAAAAAGAAGCACCGATCCATGTTTCAAACGTTCAAGTTCTTGATAAAAATGGCGTTGCAGGGCGTGTAGGTTACAAAGTTGTAGATGGCAAGAAAGTTCGCTACAACAAAAAATCAGGCGAAGTGCTTGATTAATCACGAAGGAAAGGAGAAGTATAATGGCAAATCGCTTAAAAGAAAAATATCTTAATGAAGTAGTCCCTGCATTGACAGAAAAATTTAACTATTCATCCGTAATGGCTGTGCCAAAAGTTGAGAAAATTGTTCTTAACATGGGTGTTGGTGATGCTGTTTCCAATGCTAAAAATCTTGAGAAGGCTGCTGAAGAATTAGCACTAATTTCAGGACAAAAACCACTTATTACAAAAGCTAAAAAATCAATCGCCGGCTTCCGTCTTCGTGAAGGAGTTGCTATCGGTGCGAAAGTTACTCTTCGTGGTGAACGTATGTATGAGTTTTTAGATAAGTTAATTTCTGTTTCACTCCCTCGTGTCCGTGATTTTCATGGAGTACCAACTCGTTCATTTGATGGACGCGGAAATTATACGCTTGGAGTAAAAGAACAATTGATCTTTCCAGAAATCAACTTTGATAATGTAGATAAGGTACGTGGACTTGATATTGTTATCGTTACAACAGCTAACACTGATGAAGAGTCACGCGAATTACTTGCAGGCCTTGGAATGCCGTTTGCAAGATAATAAGGAGGTTTAAATTGGCTAAAAAATCTATGATTGCTAAGAGCAAACGCCGAGCAAAATACTCTACGCAAGCTTATACACGCTGTGAAAGATGCGGCCGTCCGCATTCAGTTTACCGTAAATTTAAACTTTGCCGTGTTTGCTTCCGTGAGTTAGCATATAAAGGACAAATTCCTGGTGTTACCAAGGCTTCTTGGTAATTTAAGATGTGAGAGCGTTAAGAGAACGCAGTGAAAATAGGAAGTTTGTTGCCGGAGCATCGCTCCTATGTGAAATCTAACTTTTTGTACAGCTTGTAGCCCGTGTTCTAATCAGCTAGACTCACTTAGGAAATGAAAGCTATAAAAATAATATTTCTGAGCTTAGCTCAATCATTAACTAGCAAGTGAAATCTTCAAACTGCTAGTAAGAGGAGAAAAAAATTAATGGTTATGACAGATCCAATTGCAGACTTTTTGACCCGTATTCGCAATGCTAATCAAGCGAATCATGAAGTACTTGAAGTGCCTGCATCAAATATTAAAAAAGGGATTGCTGAAATCCTTAAACGTGAAGGTTTTGTGAAAAATGTTGAAGTTATCGAAGATAACAAACAAGGGATTATTCGTGTATTCCTTAAATACGGTCAAAATGGCGAAAAGGTTATCACTGGTTTGAAACGTATTTCAAAACCTGGATTACGTATCTATTCAAAACGCGAAGATGTTCCTAAAGTCTTAAATGGACTTGGAATTGCAATCATTTCTACTTCTGAAGGGCTTTTGACCGATAAAGAAGCACGCCAAAAGAATGTTGGTGGAGAAGTAATTGCCTACGTTTGGTAAGATTAAGATACAAAGCTCGTAAAGAACAAAGCAAAATTAGTTAGAGTAGTTTGTTTACAAACAAACCACCTTATCTATTTTGCATAGTTCTTAGAGCGTGTTCAGTTCAACTATTGAACTAAATCGGTATCTGATTTCGTTGAAGAACTAATTGAACACGGGCTAAAGTCTGTGTGAAAAAGATAACCTTTCCTAGAAACTAAAGTTTCCTCGCCAAGTTTCCTATTTTCACTTTGACTTTTTAACGCCCTCTGTATCTTAGTTCCCCGTGAAAACTTGTCACAGAAATGTGATTTGACAATTTAACAGGAGAAAATATATTATGTCACGTATTGGTAATAAAGTAATTACATTGCCTACTGGTGTTGAAATCACTAACAATAACAATGTTGTTACTGTAAAAGGACCTAAAGGCGAACTTACTCGTGAGTTTCCAAAAGCTATTGAAATTAAAACTGAAGGTGCTGAAGTCACTCTTCACCGTCCTAATGATTCAAAAGAAATGAAAACAATTCATGGTACAGCTCGTGCAAATTTAAATAACATGGTTGTTGGTGTTTCTGAAGGTTTTAAAAAAGAGCTTGAAATGCGCGGAGTTGGTTATCGTGCTCAGCTTCAAGGAAATAAACTTGTTCTTTCAGTTGGTAAATCCCATCAAGATGAAGTTGAAGCACCAGAAGGAATAACATTTGAAGTTCCGTCAGCTACAACTATTATTGTTAATGGTATCAATAAAGAAGTTGTCGGCCAAACAGCTGCTTATATTCGCGGTCTTCGTATTCCTGAACCATATAAAGGTAAAGGGATTCGCTATGTTGGCGAATATGTTCGCCGCAAAGAAGGTAAAACAGGTAAGTAAAGTCTGTTTTAGTATCGTGTGGAAGATTGTTTTTCAATCCTCAGGATTGAAAAGATTATCTTTGTCAATAGATAAAACATAAATTTAAGAGGTGAAAATTGTGATTTCGAAACCAGATAAAAATAAAGTCCGTCAAAAACGCCACCGTCGCGTTCGCGGTAAACTCTCTGGAACTGCTGATCGCCCACGTTTGAACGTTTTTCGTTCTAATACAGGCATCTACGCTCAAGTGATTGATGACGTAGCGGGTGTAACGCTCGCAAGTGCTTCAACTCTTGACAAAGAAGTTTCAAAAGGGACTAAAACTGAACAAGCCGTTGTTGTCGGTAAACTTGTTGCTGAACGCGCAGTAGCTAAAGGTATTTCAGAAGTGGTGTTTGACCGCGGTGGATATCTCTATCACGGACGTGTTAAAGCTTTGGCTGAAGCAGCTCGTGAAAACGGATTGAAATTCTAATAGGGAGGAACACTTAATAATGGCATTTAAAGATAATGCAGTAGAACTTGAAGAACGTGTGGTTGCAATTAACCGTGTTACAAAGGTTGTTAAAGGTGGCCGTCGTCTTCGTTTTGCTGCTCTTGTAGTTGTTGGAGATCGTAATGGACGCGTTGGCTTTGGGACAGGTAAAGCACAGGAAGTGCCAGAAGCTATTCGTAAAGCAGTAGAGTCTGCTAAGAAAAATATGATTGCAGTACCAATGGTAGGGACCACAATTCCACATGAAGTTCGTTCTGAATTTGGCGGAGCTCGTGTATTGCTGAAGCCTGCCGTAGAAGGAGCCGGAGTTGCTGCTGGTGGAGCTGTGCGTGCAGTCATTGAATTAGCTGGGGTTGCCGATGTTTCATCAAAATCACTCGGTTCAAATACTCCAATCAATATTGTCCGTGCAACAGTTGAAGGTTTAAAGCAGCTTAAACGTGCTGATGAAGTGGCAGCATTGCGTGGCGTTTCAGTTTCTGATTTAACTTAAGAAAGGAGAAGGTCATGGCACAAATTAAAATTACTTTGACTAAGTCTCCAATCGGCCGTAAGCCAGCACAACGTAAAACAGTTGTTGCACTTGGACTTGGTAAAATGAATAGCTCAGTTGTTAAAGAAGATAATGCAGCTATTCGCGGTATGATTAACACAGTCTCTCATTTGGTAACTGTAGAGGACGTTAAATAAAAAAAGACAAATGGGCACAAGTTAAAGCTATTAGAGGGCATTTTAATAAATAATGACAATGCGATTTTTAATATGCTTACTCTTATTGCCCGTATTTTATGTTGTTGATGAGCTAGGTTAGTTTTTTGTTAAGTTGACTACTAGCTCATCAGGTTCATATTTTAATTTTGAAGTCGCTTTGTGTATACACTTTGCGACTTCAGCTAAATTTTAGTATAGGCGAGTTTTTATAGGGAACACCTTTTCCCCTATAAAGGCGTTAGCATTTTACAAATAAGGAGAAAATAAATGAAACTTCATGAATTAAAATCTGCTGAAGGATCTCGAAAGATTCGCAACCGTGTAGGTCGCGGCTCATCATCAGGAAATGGTAAAACAGCCGGACGCGGTCAAAAAGGCCAAAAAGCTCGCAGCGGCGGCGGAACTCGTCCAGGTTTTGAAGGTGGTCAAACTCCCTTATTCCGCCGTCTTCCAAAACGTGGTTTTACAAATATTAATGCTAAAGAATATGCACTTGTCAATCTTGACCAGTTAAATATTTTTGAAGATGGTACAGAAGTTACTCCAGATATCCTTAAAGAAAAAAGAATTGTTCGTAATGAGAAATCAGGAGTTAAAATTCTTGGCAATGGGGAACTAACAAAAAAATTAACTGTTAAAGCAGCGAAATTTTCAAAATCTGCTGAAACAGCAATCACTGCTAAAGGTGGTTCGATCGAGGTGATCTAATGTTCTTTAGGCTTTTAAAAGACGCTCTGAAGGTAAAAAGTGTTAGAAAGAAAATCTTTTTCACTATTTTTATTATTTTTGTATTCCGTGTTGGAACACACATTACTGTGCCAGGGATCAATGCTAAAAGTCTTGAACAATTAAGTGATTTACCTTTTCTAAATATGCTTAACCTTGTGAGCGGTAATGCAATGAGTAATTTTTCGGTTTTCTCTATGGGGGTTAGTCCCTATATTACAGCTTCCATTGTTGTTCAGCTTTTACAAATGGACATTTTACCTAAGTTTGTAGAATGGGGAAAGCAAGGTGAAGTCGGACGGCGTAAACTTAATCAAGCCACACGCTACATTTCATTGGTTCTTGCTTTTCTGCAATCAGTCGGTATTACAGCAGGTTTCAGTGCTCTTTCCAGTGTTTCGCTTGTCAAAACACCTAATGTTCAGACTTACTTGTTGATCGGTGCTATTTTGACTGCTGGAAGTGTGGTTGTCACTTGGTTGGGAGATCAAATTTCAGACAAAGGCTTTGGTAATGGCGTTTCAATGATTATCTTTGCAGGGATTATTTCATCAATTCCATCAACGATTAAGTCTATCTATGAAGATTATTTCGTTAATGTTCGTTCTGGTGAGTTGACTAATTCCATCATTTTTGTGGGACTTTTAATTTTAGCAAGTTTAATCATTGTATTTTTTACAACATTTGTAGAACAAGCGGAATATAAAATTCCAATCCAATATACAAAATTGACGCAAGGAGCTGCAACAAATTCTTATCTTCCTTTAAAGATAAACCCTGCTGGAGTCATCCCTGTAATCTTTTCAAGTTCAATTACAACTATTCCAAGTACAATTATTCCTTTCTTTCAAAATGGAAGGGATATTCCTTGGCTGACAACTTTACAAGAATGGCTTTCTTATACAAATCCAACAGGTATGGTTGTTTATGCAGTTCTTATTGTCCTTTTCTCATTCTTTTATACATTTGTTCAGGTAAATCCAGAAAAGACAGCTGAGAATTTACAAAAGAACGCTTCTTATATTCCAAGTGTTCGACCTGGACGAGAGACAGAAGAATACCTTGCTTCGCTGTTAAGGAAACTAGCTACAATTGGCTCGATTTTCTTAGCGTTCGTAGCTTTGAGTCCGATTGTTGCTCAGCAGCAATTTGGGCTGTCGTCAAGCGTTGCTTTAGGAGGAACAAGTTTATTGATTGTTATTGCAACAGGTATTGAGGGAATGAAACAATTAGAAGGCTATCTCTTAAAGAGAAAATATGTTGGCTTTATGAATATTACTGAATAAATAAAGAAATACTTTTTAACAAAATAGAACCCAGTTGTTTGTTTTATTAACGCGAAAGTTTATATGCAAACATTTTAAGGGGTAGAAAGCTAATCTTAATAGCTATGCTAAAAGTGGCTTCTACTCCTTTCTATTTTGTTTCCGAATGGGTTCATTAACAATAAGCCCATTCGGAAACAAAATAACTTTACTTTAAAAAATTTTTAGGTATCATTTTTAAAGTTTCTATAATATTGAAAGGGAGTTTATATGAATCTTTTAATTATGGGGCTGCCAGGGGCCGGCAAAGGAACTCAGGCTGCACGAATCGTTGAAAAATTTGGAGTTGTTCATATCTCTACAGGGGATATGTTCCGAGCAGCAATAGCCAACCAGACTGAAATGGGACTTTTAGCTAAGACTTATATTGATAAAGGAGAATTAGTCCCAGATGAAGTAACAAATGGTATTGTTAAAGAACGTTTAGCTCAAGAAGATGTGAAGCAAAAAGGATTCTTACTGGATGGTTATCCTCGTACAGCCGAACAGGCTCATGCTTTAGATACTACCTTATCTACATTGCATATTAAATTAGATGGTGTGATCAACATTATTGTTGACCCGGCTCATTTAGTGGAACGCTTAAGCGGTCGAATTATCAATCGTAAGACAGGCGAAAGTTATCATAAAATATTTAATCCGCCGACAGACTATAACGAGACAGATTATTATCAGCGTGAAGATGATAAGCCAGAAACAGTTAAGCGCCGTTTAGATGTTAATATCGCGCAGAGCCAACCCATTATTGATCACTACCGTACAAAAGGTTTGGTCTACGATATTAAGGGAGACCAAGAGATCGAGTTTGTTTTTGAAGATATAACAGAGGTTTTGTTGAAATTAAAGTAAAATCATTATTTCTTTATTGATTTTTATTGCAAAAAGTGATAGACTAAGATAGTCTGACTTATATTGTTTCCTCTATTATTAGAGGACGCCAAATCGAAATTTAGGGGGTACTTTTGCGTGGCAAAAGAAGATGTGATTGAGATAGAAGGTAAAGTTGTAGAGACTATGCCAAATGCTATGTTTACAGTTGAATTAGAAAATGGACATCAGATTTTAGCGACCGTATCTGGAAAAATTCGAAAGAACTACATTCGAATTTTAGTTGGAGATAAAGTTACTGTCGAAATGAGCCCATATGATTTAACAAGAGGACGTATCACATACCGCTTTAAATAATCGAAATAAATGGAGGGATAAAAATGAAGGTAAGACCATCGGTTAAACCAATTTGCGAATACTGTAAAGTTATTCGCCGCAATGGACGTGTTATGGTAATTTGTCCAACAAATCCAAAACACAAACAACGTCAAGGATAAAATAGAAAGGAGAAAAAATGGCTCGTATTGCTGGAGTTGATATTCCAAATGATAAACGTGTTGTCGTTTCATTAACTTATGTATATGGTATTGGTCTGCCAACTGCTCAAAAGATACTAGCAGCAGCAGGCGTTTCAGAAGATATCCGTGTTAAAGATTTAACATCTGACCAAGAAGATGCTATCCGTCGTGAAGTTGATGCTATTAAGGTTGAAGGTGATCTTCGCCGCGAAGTTAATTTGAATATTAAACGTTTAATGGAAATCGGTTCATACCGTGGAATTCGTCATCGTCGTGGACTTCCTGTCCGTGGACAAAATACGAAAAATAACGCTCGCACTCGTAAAGGTAAAGCTGTAGCGATTGCCGGTAAGAAAAAATAGGAGGTAAATAAATTGGCTAAACCGACACGCAAACGTCGCGTGAAAAAGAATATTGAATCTGGTATTGCTCATATTCACGCAACTTTCAATAACACTATTGTTATGATTACAGATGTGCATGGTAATGCTCTTGCATGGTCATCGGCTGGCGCACTTGGATTTAAAGGTTCACGTAAATCAACTCCTTTTGCGGCACAAATGGCTGCTGAAGCTGCTGCTAAGTCTGCTCAGGAACACGGACTTAAGACAGTTGAAGTAACAGTAAAAGGTCCTGGTTCAGGTCGTGAGTCTGCTATTCGTGCTCTTGCAGCTGCTGGTCTTGAGGTTACTGCTATTCGCGATGTGACTCCTGTACCGCATAATGGTGCTCGTCCTCCAAAACGTCGTCGTGTATAATCATAATAATGGTACTACACTAGATTGTTTTAGAGGAGTAAAAATAGATGATTGAGTTCGAAAAACCAATAATAACAAAAATTGATGAAAATAAAGATTACGGCAGATTTGTCATTGAACCGCTTGAACGTGGATATGGTACAACTTTAGGAAACTCTTTACGTCGTGTACTCTTATCTTCACTTCCGGGTGCAGCTGTAACGTCAGTAAAGATTGATGGAGTATTGCATGAATTTGATACCATTCCAGGTGTTAGAGAAGATGTCATGCAGATTATTCTTAATATCAAGGGACTTGCTGTAAAATCTTACGTTGAAGAAGAAAAAATTATCGAATTGGATGTAGAAGGACCTGCAGAAATTACTGCTGGGGATATTTTAACAGACAGCGATATTGAAATTGTTAATTCTGACCATTATCTTTTTACCATTGCGGAAGGTGCTAGCTTAAAAGCGACAATGACCGTAGAGACAAATCGCGGTTATATTCCAGCTGAAGAAAATAAAAAAGATGGTGCGCCAGTAGGAACCTTAGCAATAGATTCAATCTATACGCCGGTTAAAAAAGTTAACTATCAAGTGGAGCCAGCTCGTGTTGGCAGTAAGGATAGCTTTGATAAATTGACAATTGAAATTATGACAAATGGAACCATCATTCCTGAAGATGCTCTTGGATTGTCTGCTCGTGTTTTGATTGAACATTTAAATCTCTTTACCGATTTGACAGAGGTAGCTAAAACTACTGACGTAATGAAAGAGACAGAACAAGTTTCGGATGAGAAGGTATTGGACCGCACGATTGAAGAACTTGATTTATCAGTGCGTTCATATAACTGTTTGAAACGTGCTGGTATTAATACAGTCTATGATTTAACCGAAAAAACCGAACCTGAGATGATGAAAGTTAGAAACCTTGGACGTAAAAGTCTAGAAGAAGTTAAGGTAAAACTTGCTGAACTTGGTTTAGGATTGAAAAATGATAAATAGAAATAGGAGGAAAAAATGGCTTACCGTAAACTAGGACGTACTAGCTCGCAGCGCAAAGCAATGCTTCGCGATTTAACCACAGATTTATTAATCAATGAATCTATTGTAACGACTGAAGCTCGTGCGAAAGAAATCCGTAAAACAGTTGAAAAAATGATTACTCTTGGTAAACGTGGGGATTTACATGCCCGCCGTCAAGCGGCTGCATTCGTTCGTAATGAAATTGCAACTGAAAGTTATGATGAAGCTAATGATAAATATACTTCAACAACTGCTCTTCAAAAACTTTTTTCAGAAATTGCTCCTCGTTATGCAGAACGCAATGGCGGATATACAAGGATTCTTAAAACAGAACCACGTCGTGGAGATGCTGCCTCAATGGCAATTATTGAATTAGTATAAGATCATCAATTTTGTTGAGTGTTATGATGATGGAATTATTTTTATTCTTAGTCTAGCTCTGGTCTCCCATTAGGCTTTTGCCTAGTGGGAACACTCATCATATTGTTTGGATAGCGTTTATTTAGGAAATGTTTTTCGTTGGAGGCTTTTCCTAAGTAAGCGCTTTTTGCTTTTTTCAGTAAATTTGTTATAATAATTCAAATATACGGAGGAAATTATGACAAAAGCTGTTGAATTGCTAAAGCATTATTATTTACGTAATATTCAGGAAAACCCAGAAAGTTTTATAGGAATTGAACTTGAATATCCCATTGTAAATTTGGAACAAAAAGCAACAGATACGAAAGTGACTAAATCGTTGATGTTTGCTCTTACAAAAGAATTACCATCATTTGAAATAGAAGAATATGATATAGAGGGTAATCCAGTTCAATTATGTGATCAATTAACTGGTGATAAAATTCTGTTTGAAGTTTCCTATAATACACTAGAATTTGCTTTTGGTAAGGTGAAGAAAATACAAGATGCTGAAGAACGTTTTAAGAAATACTTGAATACTATTCAATCTTTTTTAAAACGTTATCACCATGCTATTCAAGGAAAAGGGATACATCCTTATTGGTATTTGAATGATAATAGTGCGGTTAAATTGCCGCGCTATCAGATGTTAATTAAATTTTTGGAATTATCAAAAAAGAAGGAAGATATATTTTTTCATTCTTTTCCAAGATATGGAAGTTTTATTTGTGGAAATCAGGTGCAATTGGATGTCAGCAAAGAAAATTATTTAAGAGTCATAAATGCCTTTAATCAAATAGAAGCAGTGAAAGCTTTTTTGTTTTCAAATTCGCCGTTTGAATTTGAAAATAGCTCTACTAATATATCTCGAGATATATTTTGGGAAAATTCTATGCACGGTGTTTTTGAAGAAAATGTAGGAGTTAATAAAAGCTTATTTCAATCAGAAGATGAATTTTTTGACTATCTTTCTCGTTCTGCTATGTTTTATGTAGAAAGAGACAAAGAAATTTATTACTTTGAGCCCATACAGGTAAAAGATTATTTAGGAAAAAAAGAAATACAGGGATGGAAATTAAATGGTGAAAAGATAGTTATAAAACCTAGAGAGGAAGATATTCAGCACCATAGGAGCTATCAATATCAAGACTTAACAAAACGTGGGACAGTAGAGTTTAGAAGTGTTTGTACACAGCCCCTTGGAAAAACTTTTGCACCTATAGCTTTTCATGTAGGTCTTTTAGAAAATTTGGATAAGCTTGAAGTTCTTTTAAAAGAAAGTGCCTTTCTAAAACGTTACAATTATGATTATAAATTTTTAAGAAGAAAGTTTTCGGAAAATGTTTTGACATCAGAAGAAACTGCAGAAATAACAGACTTTGCTAAAGATATTATCAACTGCAGTATAGTAGGTTTAAAAATGCGTGGTTATGGAGAATCGGCCTATATAAGAGGATTTTTAGAAAAAAGGTAAAAAAAGCCCAGAAAAGAGGTTGACAAAGTTGTTTAGAGTTGCTAGAATATAATAGTTGTCTCAAGACGAGACGAGTCCTTTGAAAACTGAACAAGACGACCAAGTGAGGGTGCTAGGGGACTAGTACCCGTCAAAACAAAGAACTGTCAGCGACAGGAAAAGAAGAGTCACATCAGACTGGACAAGAGAGTTTGATCCTGGCTCAGGACGAACGCTGGCGGCGTGCCTAATACATGCAAGTGGAACGCTGTTTCTGAGTTAGCTTGCTAACTGAGACGGCGTCGCGAACGGGTGAGTAACGCGTAGGTAACCTGCCTCTTAGAGGGGGATAAGGATTGGAAACGATAGGTAATACCGCATAATATCTCTCTAAGCCTTTAGAGGGATTGAAAGGTACAACAGTATCGCTAAGAGATGGACCTGCGTTGTATTAGCTAGTTGGTAAGGTAGAGGCTTACCAAGGCGACGATACATAGCCGACCTGAGAGGGTGACCGGCCACACTGGGACTGAGACACGGCCCAGACTCCTACGGGAGGCAGCAGTAGGGAATCTTCGGCAATGGGGGGAACCCTGACCGAGCAACGCCGCGTGAGTGAAGAAGGTTTTCGGATCGTAAAGCTCTGTTGTTAAGGAAGCAAGTTGGAGAGAGTGGAAAGTTCTCCAATTGACGGTACTTAACCAGAAAGGGACGGCTAACTACGTGCCAGCAGCCGCGGTAATACGTAGGTCCCGAGCGTTGTCCGGATTTATTGGGCGTAAAGGGAGCGCAGGCGGTCTGGAAAGTCAGTAGTTAAAAGCATTGGCTTAACCAATGTCAGCTATTGAAACTGTCAGACTTGAGTACAGAAGGGGAGAGTGGAATTCCATGTGTAGCGGTGAAATGCGTAGATATATGGAGGAACACCAGTGGCGAAAGCGGCTCTCTGGTCTGTGACTGACGCTGAGGCTCGAAAGCGTGGGTAGCGAACAGGATTAGATACCCTGGTAGTCCACGCCGTAAACGCTGAGTGCTAGGTGTTAGGTCCTAAGGGGCTTAGTGCCGTAGCTAACGCAATAAGCACTCCGCCTGGGGAGTACGACCGCAAGGTTGAAACTCAAAGGAATTGACGGGGGCCCGCACAAGCGGTGGAGCATGTGGTTTAATTCGAAGCAACGCGAAGAACCTTACCAGGTCTTGACATCCCGGTGCCATTTCTAGAGATAGGAAGTTACTTCGGTACACCGGAGACAGGTGGTGCATGGTTGTCGTCAGCTCGTGTCGTGAGATGTTGGGTTAAGTCCCGCAACGAGCGCAACCCTTATGGTTAGTTGCCATCATTGAGTTGGGCACTCTAGCCAGACTGCCGGTAATAAACCGGAGGAAGGTGGGGATGACGTCAAATCATCATGCCCCTTATGACCTGGGCTACACACGTGCTACAATGGTTGGTACAACGAGTCGCAAGCCGGTGACGGCAAGCTAATCTCTGAAAGCCAATCTCAGTTCGGATTGGAGGCTGCAACTCGCCTCCATGAAGTCGGAATCGCTAGTAATCGCGGATCAGCACGCCGCGGTGAATACGTTCCCGGGCCTTGTACACACCGCCCGTCACACCACGAGAGTTTGTAACACCCAAAGTCGGTGAGGTAACCGTAAAGGAGCCAGCCGCCTAAGGTGGGACGGATGATTGGGGTGAAGTCGTAACAAGGTAGCCGTATCGGAAGGTGCGGCTGGATCACCTCCTTTCTAAGGAAAAACAAGTAACAGAGGGCGTAAAAAGCGCCTTGATTTTAGGAAATCGACGCTGTGTTCGATGAACACAAGACGATTTATCTAAATCACCAGCTTTTAGCCTGAGTACAATTACTTAAATTCTGTTATGCGTTACAGAAGCACTTGCCGTCTTGTTTAGTTTTGAGAGGGTTGTGGGGCCTTAGCTCAGCTGGGAGAGCGCCTGCTTTGCACGCAGGAGGTCAGCGGTTCGATCCCGCTAGGCTCCATTAAAACAGGATACGAACAGACGATTCGCTTTTTCTAAGAAGTTAGTCTGGCGTTCAACTCAAGGTCTTGTTTTAGTTGATATTAGAATACGATCCTAAACTTCCTAGGAATAAGTCACAAGCGCCTAGTGTCTAAGGGACACGTCGTTGGTTGTCTCCTTATTCTACGCAAGTTTTGCGGCAAACCGCACCGGATCTTAATATCATAAGATGGTTCATTGACAATTGAATAGCTAAACCCCTCTTTCTATAGATTACTCTATAGAAAGAGAGATAACAAAAAAGAAACCGAAGCGAAAAAGCCAAGAACCAAGAAGAGGTTAAGGTAGAAAGGGCGCACGGTGGATGCCTAGGCACTAGGAGCCGATGAAGGACGTGACGAACGACGAAATGCTTTGGGGAGCTGTAAGTAAGCGGAGATCCAAAGATATCCGAATGGGGGAACCCAACAGGTTAATGCCTGTTACCCAACTCTGTTAAGGAGTTGCGGGGGAAGACGCAGTGAACTGAAACATCTCAGTAGCTGCAGGAAGAGAAAGCAAAAGCGATTGCCTGAGTAGCGGCGAGCGAAAGGGCAGGAGGGCAAACCAGAGTGTTTACACTCTGGGGTTGTAGGACTGCAGGAGTGCATAAGGGTATAGAAGAATGACTTGGGAAAGTCAGCCAGAGAGAGTAAGAGCCTCGTATTCGACATAGCCTTATAAACGAGCAGTATCCTGAGTACGGCGGGACACGCGAAATCCCGTCGGAAACTGGGAGGCCCATCTCCCAACCCTAAATACTCCCTAGTGACCGATAGTGAACCAGTACCGTGAGGGAAAGGTGAAAAGCACCCCGGGAGGGGAGTGAAAGAGAACCTGAAACCGTGTGCCTACAAGAAGTTCGAGCCCGTTAATGGGTGAGAGCGTGCCTTTTGTAGAATGAACCGGCGAGTTATGATAAGATGCGAGGTTAAGTTGAAGAGACGGAGCCGCAGGGAAACCGAGTCTGAAAAGGGCGAGAGTATCTTGTTATAGACCCGAAACCAGGTGATCTACCCATGAGCAGGGTGAAGGTAAGGTAAGACTTACTGGAGGCCCGCACCAGGACACGTTGAAAAGTGTTTGGATGACTTGTGGGTAGCGGAGAAATTCCAAACGAACTTGGAGATAGCTGGTTCTCTCCGAAATAGCTTTAGGGCTAGCGTCGACCAGAGACCCTTGGAGGTAGAGCACTGTTTGGGTGAGGGGTCCATCCCGGATTACCAAACTCAGATAAACTCCGAATGCCAAGCGGTTATAGTCGGCAGTCAGACTGCGAGTGCTAAGATCCGTAGTCGAAAGGGAAACAGCCCAGACCACCAGCTAAGGTCCCCAAATAATTGTTAAGTGGAAAAGGATGTGGGGTTGCACAGACAACTAGGATGTTAGCTTAGAAGCAGCTATTCATTCAAAGAGTGCGTAATAGCTCACTAGTCGAGTGACCCTGCGCCGAAAATGTACCGGGGCTGAAACAATTTACCGAAGCTGTGGATTCCGTAAGGGATGGTAGGAGAGCGTTCTATGGGCAGAGAAGGTTTACCGTAAGGAGGACTGGAGCGCATAGAAGTGAGAATGCCGGTATGAGTAGCGAAAGATGGGTGAGAATCCCATCCACCGTAAGACTAAGGTTTCCAGGGGAAGGTTCGTCCGCCCTGGGTTAGTCGGGACCTAAGGAGAGACCGAAAGGTGTATCCGATGGCCAACAGGTTGATATTCCTGTACTAGAGTCAGGAGAGAAGGAGGGACGCAGAAGGCTAGCTAAAGCAGACGATTGGAAGAGTCTGTCCAAGCAGTGAGGTGAGTTAGGAGTCAAATGCTTCTAGCTAAGACATTGAGCTGTGAAGGGGAGCGAAGTTAAGTAGCGAAGTTAGCGATGTCAGGCTGCCAAGAAAAGCTTCTATCGAAGAGAGACTCTACCCGTACCGCAAACCGACACAGGTAGTCGAGGCGAGTAGCCTCAGGTGAGCGAGCGAACTCTCGTTAAGGAACTCGGCAAAATGACCCCGTAACTTAGGGAGAAGGGGTGCTCAGGCAACTGAGCCGCAGTGAAGAGGCCCAAGCAACTGTTTATCAAAAACACAGCTCTCTGCGAAATCGTAAGATGAAGTATAGGGGGTGACGCCTGCCCGGTGCTGGAAGGTTAAGAGGAGCGCTTAGATTAAGGTCGAAGGTGTGAATTGAAGCCCCAGTAAACGGCGGCCGTAACTATAACGGTCCTAAGGTAGCGAAATTCCTTGTCGGGTAAGTTCCGACCCGCACGAAAGGCGTAATGATTTGGGCACTGTCTCAACGAGAGACTCGGTGAAATTTTAGTACCTGTGAAGATGCAGGTTACCCGCGACAGGACGGAAAGACCCCATGGAGCTTTACTGCAGTTTGATATTGGGTATCTGTCACACATGTACAGGATAGGTAGGAGCCAAGGAAGAGTGGACGCTAGTTTACTTGGAGGCGCTGTTGGGATACTACCCTTGTGTGATGGCTACTCTAACCCGGTTGAGTGAACCTCAACGGAGACAGTGTCTGACGGGCAGTTTGACTGGGGCGGTCGCCTCCTAAAAGGTAACGGAGGCGCCCAAAGGTTCCCTCAGACTGGTTGGAAATCAGTCGCAGAGTGTAAAGGTAAAAGGGAGCTTGACTGCGAGACGGACAGGTCGAGCAGGGACGAAAGTCGGGCTTAGTGATCCGGTGGTACCGTATGGAAGGGCCATCGCTCAACGGATAAAAGCTACCCTGGGGATAACAGGCTTATCTCCCCCAAGAGTTCACATCGACGGGGAGGTTTGGCACCTCGATGTCGGCTCGTCGCATCCTGGGGCTGTAGTCGGTCCCAAGGGTTGGGCTGTTCGCCCATTAAAGCGGCACGCGAGCTGGGTTCAGAACGTCGTGAGACAGTTCGGTCCCTATCCGTCGCGGGCGTAGGAAATTTGAGAGGATCTGCTCCTAGTACGAGAGGACCAGAGTGGACTTACCGCTGGTGTACCAGTTGTCTCGCCAGAGGCAGAGCTGGGTAGCTATGTAGGGAAGGGATAAACGCTGAAAGCATCTAAGTGTGAAGCCCCCCTCAAGATGAGATTTCCCCTAACGATAGGTTAGTAAGAGCCCTGAGAGAAGATCAGGTAGATAGGTTGGGAGTGTAAGCCTGGTGACAGGTGAAGCGGACCAATACTAATCGCTCGAGGCCTTAACCGCAAGGCGCTGAGGGAGAGGGTTTAGCTGTTCAATGGTGAGTGAGCGATCATTCAAGAAGAGGTTAAGTGACGATAGCCTAGGGGATACACCTGTTTCCATGCCGAACACAGCCGTTAAGCCCTAGCGCGCCTGAAGTAGTGGGAGGCTGCCTCCTGTGAGATAGGGGCGTTGCTTAGCCAGAGGGAGTTTAGCTCAGCTGGGAGAGCATCTGCCTTACAAGCAGAGGGTCAGCGGTTCGATCCCGTTAACTCCCATAAACTGCGGGTGTAGTTTAGTGGTAAAACTACAGCCTTCCAAGCTGTTGTCGCGAGTTCGATTCTCGTCACCCGCTTTTAATAAAATGTAAACCAAGCATTGGCTTGGGCGCGTAGCTCAGCTGGTTAGAGCGCACGCCTGATAAGCGTGAGGTCGGTGGTTCAAGTCCACTCGTGCCCATAAAATAATGGTCCGTTGGTCAAGGGGTTAAGACACCGCCTTTTCACGGCGGTAACACGGGTTCGAATCCCGTACGGACTATTTGATTTTTGGAGGATTACCCAAGTCCGGCTGAAGGGAACGGTCTTGAAAACCGTCAGGCGTGTCAAAGCGTGCGTGGGTTCGAATCCCACATCCTCCTTTAGGAAGAACGCGGGATGGAGCAGTTAGGTAGCTCGTCGGGCTCATAACCCGAAGGTCGTAGGTTCAAATCCTGCTCCCGCAATAGCAAGAGGGCTCGGTAGCTCAGTTGGTAGAGCAATGGATTGAAGCTCCATGTGTCGGCGGTTCGATTCCGTCTCGCGCCATATAAAATAATCTTTGGAAGGGTAGCGAAGAGGCTAAACGCGGCGGACTGTAAATCCGCTCCTTCGGGTTCGGGGGTTCGAATCCCTCCCCTTCCATATTTTACGGGCATAGTTTAAAGGTAGAACTAAGGTCTCCAAAACCTTCAGTGTGGGTTCAATTCCTACTGCCCGTGTTATAATTACTATAATGGCGAGTGTGGTGAAGTGGTTAACACACCAGATTGTGGCTCTGGCATGCGTGGGTTCGATCCCCATCACTCGCCTTTATTATTGGGGTATAGCCAAGCGGTAAGGCAAGGGACTTTGACTCCCTCATTCGTTGGTTCGAATCCAGCTACCCCAGTTGTTAATATATTATATTGCTTGCCGGCGTGGCGGAATTGGCAGACGCGCTGGACTCAAAATCCAGTGTCCGCAAGGACGTGCCGGTTCGACCCCGGCCGCCGGTAGTATTGATTTGACAAGGTTTTTAGACCTTGTTTTTTTCTTTTCAAAAATTAAGTGTGGAATTGCTAAAAATTTCTAGTTTATTTTTAAAGAACACTTGCTAAAAAAAGCCCTATAATCTCCGAAGTGAATACTTTCACTGCAGGTATTGCAGGGTCAATTAAAATAGATATTTAGGGAAGCAATAGGCTGTGCTTTGAACTGCTTTTTAGCTTATCTATCCCAGAAAATGTAAGATCCCTGTATAGCAAAGCTTATCAAGGGTAACTGTTTTAAAGTCTGTACTAATGCTTGCCATGGCTTCTGCTTGTTTGGCTGTCGGATGGGTTATCGGATAAAGGGAGGAGAGCAAGCTTATCAAGTAATAATCAAAAAGTGTCATTTCCTCCTCTGAAAGAGCAGGATTGATCTTTTTCAGGCCGGAATGAAAGAGCTTAAAGGAGGAAAAAATAAGTGCTTTGAAATTTACTAGGCGTTCAAATGCAACTTTTTCTTCGATGATAGTATAGAGGATGGAAAAGAGGCTCAGCATTTGCGGGTATTGAAGACTGGCGTCAGTCAGGATACGTGCAAAGCTTTCTTTGGTCATATTTTGCTGTTTGGCTAATTGGTCTTCTATTTGGCGTACAAACTTGAGATAGTAATGCTGAAGTAAGTCCAGCATAACCTCTTCACGGGTTTGGTAGTATTTATAAATAGCCTGACGGGTAAAACTGGTTTCTTTAGAAATATTGGTAAAAGTGACAGCCATATGACCCTGGGTTTGGTACAAGTTTTGGGCTACTTTTAAGATTAATTCCCGCCGTTGTGAGATTTGCTCCTTTGTTCGTGCTCGGTAAAATCCCATAATTTCGCCTTCTTTCTCCTGTTTTTCAATATTATTATTGTAAAACAGACACCTCAAAATAGCAAGTTTATCGTTATTTCGTCTATTCTTTTGCCATGAAATTTTTTGAGGACAACTATCAGTAAAAATTTCTTGCGAGCCTTCTGTCTTCTTTTTTGGCGTGAAAATGAATGAGGCCTACTGTATTTAAGGATCTAAAAAGAACTTTCTCTGCCTGCTTGTTGGTGTAGAGAGTTTTTAGTTTTTCAGTGAAATAGTAAGTGCTGATAATGAGGAATTTTTTAGTCTTCTAGTCTGAGCCTCATTTTTGATAATAATATCTTGTTGTGTGTAAAATTTCTACTAGGACTGATGAACAAAATCATATGTACTAGAAGGAATGGATTGAAGGCTGCCTGTCAATGCACAAGGATAGGAATGCTTCTAGAAAACTTAGTTTAATATAGAAAAAGAGATCTGATCATTTAAATGAATGATCAGATCTCTTAACTTGATAGCATTGGGCTTGTCCCCAACCTTCTCGTCTAGCTCTTTAATTTATTTTGGTTTACATAAAGGCTGGTTTGTCCCCATCACTGCCTGGTTTATCAATTCCTATGTTCTCATGGCTGTAAAGGGATGGATTTTTAGCAATCTCTAGGGCAACTGCTGCGACACTGCGGCGGGAAATTTCTGTTCCCTTGAAAGGTTCATCACGAAGAGTGATTTCATAGTCTACTTCCTTTTTATTGGTCAGCCAGGCTGGACGCAAAATGGTGTAGTCCAGGTCAGATGCTTCAATGAGGTCAGATGCCTCACGGTATGGCGGGATGTAAGGGCCAATGTTGGCTGTATTCCATTTACCAAAGGTGCCTGGAACTTCATCAAAGATGCCTAAGGTTGTCACAAAGCTTATACGCTTCACGCCCACTTGATCCATGGCTGCAATGATGGCCTTGGCGTGTGCTGCCATATCACCAGCTAAGCTGGCAAAGACATAGTCCGCACCTTTGATAGCTGGGATTAGGTTTTCTTTTTGATCCGCACTGCCTTCAAAGACCGTCACACGGTCAGCTGGTAGGTTCAGATCGGTCAACTTACTTGCATTGCGCAAGAAAAGATTGAGTTCAGCATCAGTAGTGGTTAAAGCAAGATCAATAGCTTCTAGACCAATCTGACTGTTGGCTCCAATAATGGCAATTTTCATGAGAATTCTCCTTTTCAATTTTAACATAAGGTATGCTGCTCTAGGCGGCGAAGCTTTATAGTCTGTGAAAATCTCTTCAAATTTCGCTAGTGCCGCCTTACCGTAACTCAGTACAAACTGCAGCTAGTTTCCTTGTTTGTTCTTTGATTTTTTGACTATCAGTTTAATTTTTCACTAAAAAAGGCTGCCAGCTTATCAACAGCAGGATTAACATGTTCTCCTTTGTCATAAAGGGATACGTGAGTCGCTCCGTCAATGGTAAAGAGCTCTTTGTCTTTAGAGGCGGCACGCTTGATGACTGACTCTGATTGGTATGCTGTGTCTGCTTGGCTGCCAATGATCATTAAAAGCGGTTGCGTTAACAATTTATCAACAAATTCAAAAGCATCATAAGAAAGAACACGTGGGAAGCTGCGAAGTAAGATAGTGTTGGCTGCTGTTGGGTAGTGAGCACGCGGGGTATTGTAGTATTCATAGGCTTCCTTAGCATACTCAGGCGTTGCATCTGTGAACTCTTCTGGGGAGTTTGGCACATAGCTGGCTGTCAGGAAATCTGCACCTTTTGCTTCAGCACGGCGCCCTTCTGCGACTTGGTCTAAGGTCGCGATGACTGTTGGGAATGGATCTTGGCCAAAAGCATCACGAAAGAGCCAGCCGATATCGATACCTGATACGGTTGCAACGGCTTTGACGCGGCGGTCAATCTGAACAGCATTCAAGGCATAGCCTCCTCCTGCGCAGATTCCCATGAGACCAATGCGGCTGCTGTCAACATTATCATGACGCTCCAGGTAATCCAAAACCCAAGAAATGTCCTCTACACGGTCTGATGGACTTTCAAGGAAGTGGGGCACGCCGCCGCTTTCTCCTTGGTAACTGGCATCGTAGGCGACGGTGATAAAGCCAAAGTTGGCCAATTTTTGTGCATAGAGGCCAGCCGTTTGTTCTTTAACACCACCGCCAGGATGGACAACGATCAAAGCAGGATAAGCTGCTTCTGCATCAAAGTTGTCTGGTGTGTAGATATGAGCTGAAAGATCGATAATATTACGCGGAATGCGGATTTTTGTTTGTTGCGGCATGAGATATTCCTCCTTTTGTTTACATAGGTGATTCGTTGTACAATGTTTTGTTTATTAATTGATTTGCAGAAAGAAAACAGCTTTTCTTTTTAGAGATGTTTTCCGAAGAATTCAGCCATTTTCTCAACACTTTGGGTCACATAGGGCTCTAAGTCATACATGTCAAAGTGATTAGCTCCTTCCACGAGGAAGAGTTCCTTATCGTCACGGTTCAAAGCGTCAAAGGTTTCTTGGCTTTCCCAGAGGGTAAGGGCTTTGCTGCCAGCGATAAAGAGCACAGGCTGTGTGATCAGGTCGGTCAGGTTAAAGGCTGAGAAACCAAGGATTCGGTCAAAGTTGACCAGAGGTACTTGGTTGGTTGATCGTGGGTGGCCTGCACGCGGTGTACGGTAGTAAAGGTGACCTTGCTTGGCTTCCTCGGTCATATCATCACGAAGTTCATTTGCTACCCAAGTGCTGTAGGTGATTTCTGCTCCATTTGCTTCTGCTGTCCGAACTTGGGCAATGGTCTCTAAGAGGGGGAATGCTGTATCAGCTAAGGACTGATCCCCTGTCCAGCCACGACGGAAGATCAAGCCGATATCTGCTCCGCTAATGGTTGCCAGAGCTTTGATCCGTTTGTCCGTAGCAGCTGCCTTAAAGGAGTAGCCACCGCTGGCACAAATCCCAAGGACGCCAATACGATCATTGTCTACATAAGGCAGAGTGGTCAGATAATCAACTGTCGTCCGGAAGTCTTCCACCCGACTGTCTGGATCTTCCATATGATGAGGTTCGCCGTCGCTCTCGCCTTGGTAGCTGGCATCAAAAGCAATGGTGACATAACCATACTTAGCCAAACGTTCTGCGTGGAGGCCTGCTGTTTGTTCTTTGACTCCACCTGCAGGATGTCCCACGATAATGGCTGGTTAAACCTTGTTTTCATTAAAGTTTTCCGGCAGGAAAAGGTTGGCAGCGATTTTCAGACCAGTCGCATTTGGATAAAATACTGTCTTCATTCGTTTTCTCCTTAATATGTCTAGGCAATTTATTTTATAAGCCTAGTTTAAATTTTAAGTTGCACTATGTCAATTATTTTGTTTCAGGACTATAAGAATAATCGAAAAATATAAAAACCAGTCCCGCCGATAGAGGAGAGGCTGGTTTTTATAGCTATAACTATACAAGAATTTTCAGTCAGAATAAACGCAGTTATTCTTATCTCTTTGAAAGTTTTTGACGATACTGGCTGATAGTCTGGCCTGTCCATTTCTTAAAAGCTCGGGAAAAAGAGGAAACCTCGGCATAGCCGATCAGATAAGCCACTTCGTCTGTAGAGAGATCAGGTTTTTTGAGATAATGAAGAGCTAGGATTTTCTGGACATTTTGCAGCTCTTGGTTAAACTTGGTGCCCTCACTGCTGAGGTTGCGCTGCAGGGTCCGGCTGCTGATCCCCAGCATCTGAGCGATGTCTTCAATGGAAAATTCCCCACTTGGAATGGCTTGATAGAGCTTTTGCTGGACGATACCAGTGAAGCTATCGCCAGTTATATTTTCTGCCAGACGTTCCTTAAGCTGGGGCTCTAGGTAGTCCAGCATGATATTGTTAGCCGTGAGGAAGGGCAAGTCCAAATCTGCTTTGGTAAAGATTAGTTCATTGCCTTCCATGAGCTCAATATGGCAAGCAAAGGCAGCCTGCACTTCTGGACCATACTGGTAAGGAGTGCCTAGCCTGACTGGCTTAATATCCTGCCCAGTCCCTGTACGAATCATGTCCAGGAGCAGGTGCTGTTCATTAAGCACAGCAAAGCGAGGGAGGTCTAATCCTGCGTGATCGTAGCGAAAGCTCACGCGCACTAAATCATCAAACTCAGTCATCTCTACAATGACAGGACCGATGATTTTCTTATACTTAGCAAAATGCTCTATAGCTAGTAAGCCATTTTGAGACGATAAAGCTGCAAAGAAAGGCGGCATAAACATCTGGATATTTTGGAGCTGACTCATGGCCAGGATCTGCTCATCTGTCAAAACAGTATCAAAAGCCTGTAATAAATGATAATAATTTAGAGTTGACAGCTTCATCTCTTCCTTCCAGCTGCTATCAGGTAATTGAGCTTTTTCGAGGACTGTTTGAAAATCGACACCAATACTGCTTAAAAACTGAAGATATTGAGGGCTCATACTTAATTTCATAAGATTCTCCTTTATTTTTGAGGGAGATAGGGTTTTGTATCAATTGCTTTTACCAATGATTTGGAAAAAATGGCCAAATGGCTATCTTTACCTATTCTATTTAAATTAGCGCATTTGGCGTAACATAAGGGCGTCGTAAACACGATCGCCAAAGAGACGGCGAAGGCCTACCAAGAAGTGAGAACCTTGGCCGACCAAGTAGCGGGTCTTGGGACGGCGGGCATTGATAATTTTCAAAACGGTGTTTGAAATAACCTTTGGATCAGAACCTTTCATCGGTGGGTTTTCCATGGCTTTGATATAAGCATTGACCACTGTCTTGTAGGGTCCATTTTGTGATTCAAAAGAAAAGTTATCACGCACCCCTTGAGTAAAGCCTGTATTGATCATACCTGGCTCAAGGACAACAACCTTGATGTTAAATTCTTTAAGCTCAATTCGCAAACAGTCACTGAAACCTTCAATAGCATGTTTAGTCGCATGGTACCAAGCCCCAAGTGGGGTGTAGATTTTTCCGCCCATTGAGGAAGTATTGAGGATCAAGCCCTCACGTTTTTCCCGCATATAAGGAAGAACAGCCTTGGTCAGGCGTGCTACGCCGTAGACATTGACTTCAAACTGCTGCTGCACTTTTTCCATAGACAGATCTTCCACTGGTCCATAGAGCCCGTAGCCGGCATTGTTCCAGAGAACATCGATGCGACCCTGCTCCTTGATGACCTTAGCAACCACTGCCTCAATATCTGCTTCATTGGTCACATCCATCTTCATGACATGGCCGCCTATTTGCTCTAAATCTTTCATCTTATCTACGCTGCGAGCTACACAGTAAACGATATGTCCGGCTTTGATAAGATCTTGGGCCGATAGTTTTCCCATGCCAGATGATGCACCTGTGACTAAAATAACTTTTTTGTTTGACATTTTCTATACCTCTATATTTGATTGATAAGTCTATTATAACGGAATATTATGAATAAGACCATAATATTTTACGACAGAGTGATAGCAGTTTATGACACTTAAAAGATTTTGATTAAAAAAGAAACGGCAGGAATTGTAAAAAACCACCGTCTCTTTTCTTATCTCCTTATACTTGATAGCTAAGTGTCCAAACTTATCAGTTTACAGCAGCAGGGATCGCTCATTAGATAGTTTTATCTTTCCCCTCATTTCTAAGAGCACTGCTGTTGAACTGTTGATCCTATCTTTATCCCATATTTCCAATTGAGAAGTTGACAATCTGCTGATTCATAGCATCAGTTGCTTGACGGTCATTATACAAGAAACCTGTTGCGGCAAATTGATCGACTAAGATTGATTTTTCGACATTTTCAAAGTTAAGTGCATTGCCGAAGTTACCAAAGCCTGAAACGAATGTATCTTGGCTTTCTTTACATCCGCCCCATGTCAAGTAAGCATTAAACCAAACCATTGGAGGGGTCGTATTGACAGTGATCCCTCCGTAGTTGAGCTCACTCAAAGCTGCTTGAAAGCTTACTTCGTGATTGGCCTTAGTTTCATCATCTATTAAGATCATGCATCCAAGAGTACCCAGTAATTCTTCGTTGGCAAAAGCTGTCGCTGCTGGCAAGAAAGCTTCTGCAGTTGCAGGGACATCCAAAGCTACTTCACCCATAATCTGACAGAAGGCCTCATGCTTTACCCCATAAGCGTCTTTATCCATATCTGGAATGAAGATGAAATCTGAATGTGGATATTGGTCGTCTTCTGCTGTGATGATTTCTGCTTGTGGATGGTTGTTCAGGAAAGCTTCACGCACCTCTGCGCTCTTTGGATAGTAAGTGCCAACAGCAAAGGTATTAGCAGCTGCTGCACGAATAGCCTCTAAAAATTCCTCACGCTGTTCCCACTGTTTTGACGTGATAAAGGTCTGTGGACGACCGCAGGCTGCTCCGCCATTTCCTTTGGAAATAGATACGATCAGTTCAGCTTGATTTTTGATTTCTTCTGCTGTCCATTTACGGTCACCAGGAACAATAATTGCTGGGTTGTTGCCGCCGCATTCTGAGATGAGAGGCGTATCGGTTGAAGCCATAATATTTTTGGCAACAGCAGTTGAACCAGTGAAGTAGATGGCATCAAGACCTTCTAGCTGAATTAAATCGCGGCTGTATTCTACGCCTGCAAAAGAGAGAGCTTGGCGCTCTACCAGCGGTGCAAAGATTTTCTCCCAAACCTTGTCTGTTTCTTCATTTAAGCGATGGGCTTTGTGGATGACTGTTTTATTGTCAAAGAAAATAGCCTTAATCGTTTCAATAGATGAACTGTAGTTTCCAGCACCAGAAACTGCAATCACGCCAGCCGGTTTGTCCAGTGGACTGACTTGTTTGGGTTTACCATCTACACGCAAGTAACCATGCTGGCTGGCTGCTGCGTATTTGTCTGTTGGTGTGATAGGAAAGACTTCGATCTCATAAGTTCCATCTCCTAAATCACGGATTGCTGCAGGTTCCGGCATTTTTCCTGTTTCTGCCAAAGTTTGGTAGATAAAGCTGCTCGCATTGATGACGTTGGCCACTGCTACAAGAGTTTGCAGCATTCCGTCTGTTTGCGTATAAAGATTAGCTCCGACCAGATTATTTTTCATCTTCATCTCTTTTTGTCCAAGCTCTTCGCCATAGAGGCGCATGTTGGCCTTAATGGCTTCCAAAATTTCTAAACGCTCTGCAATAGAAACCTGTGTCCAAGCTTCTGGTTTCAGTTGATTAAAAGCTTCTTGTGCTGTTAATATCATATTGAATTCCTCATTTCTAGTAACTGAAAACTGCACACACTCAAGTGAAATCCTCAGTCATTATTTTTTTGACAAGTTAGATTATAGTTCTTCTTAAGTCTGTTTTGAATGATAGTTGACGCCGTATTTTTATCAATTTACGCCAAAAGCAGCCGGAATAATTGTTGCAAAATGAGCTAATTTTTCAAAGGAACAAGCAGACTCTTTTCAGTTTACGCGGCTTCGGCACTAAAGATAGTTCGCTAAATAACGCTATACTTGAAAGAATATTCTTTTTCTGACTTTTAATCGTCATTCCTTTTGAATTGTGATAAAATAGTGTTAGTAATTGCGAGGATTGGATATGTCAGAGTTATTTCGAAAATTAATGGATCAAATTGAAATGCCACTTGAAATGAAGTCTTCAAGTGCTTTTTCTTCTGCTGATATTGTGGAGGTGAAGGTTTATCCTGAGAGCCGTATTTGGGACTTTTACTTTTCTTTTGAGACCATCTTACCCATTGAACTTTATCAAGAATTATTTTGGAGATTGACCTCTAGTTTTCAAAAAGCTGATATTAAAGCTGTTTTTTCTATTGAAACAAGGACTGCTATTTTTTCTGATGAGCTTTTACAGGCCTATTATAAAGAGGCTTTTAATCTTCCGCTTTGTAATGGCGCTAGTTTTAAGAGCTCTTTTTCACATTTACCGGTTTATCATCGAGATGAAAAGGTTTTTATTTCGGCTCCGCATTTTGTAAATAATGATCATTTCCGTAAAAATTATATGCCTAAACTGGCAGAACAGTTTGAGGCATTTGGATTTGGGAAACTCGATTTCGATATTGTGACTGATCAGGAAATGACGGAAACATTAAAAAATAATTTCGCTGCCTCTCGTGATCAGCAAATTCAAAAGGCTAGTCAAAAAGCTTTAGAAGCCCAAAAGTCTTTAGAGTCTTCTATGCCGCCTGCAGAAGAAAGCAGCAAGCCATCGTTTCATTTTAAGGAGAAGATCAAAGAGAGACAGGCTGCTTTTGAAAAAGCTGAGATCACTCCTATGGCTGCTGTTGAATCTGAAGAAAACCGTATAACTTTTGAAGGTCTTGTTTTTGACCTTGAACGTCGGACAACACGCACGGGCCGTCATATTATTAATTTTAAAATGACAGACTATACTTCCAGCTTTCCTATGCAGAAATGGGTTAAAGATGATGAAGAGCTAAAAAAATATGATTTGATTACTAAAGGATCGTGGCTGCGCGTGAGGGGAAATATTGAGAACAATCCTTTTACCAAATCATTGACAATGACTGTTCAAAATGTCAAATCGATTGTCCATCATGAACGCAAAGATTTAATGCCTGATAGTGAGAAGCGTGTTGAATTTCATGCCCATACTAATATGTCAACAATGGATGCCCTGCCAACAGTTGAAGAGCTAGTGGCTAAAGCTGCACAGTTTGGGCATCCAGCTGTAGCCATTACAGATCATGGGAATGTTCAAAGTTTTCCCCATGGTTATCATGCTGGCCGCAAACATGGCATTAAAGTTCTTTTTGGTTTAGAAGCTAACCTAGTCGAAGATCGTGTACCGATTGTTTATAATGCGGCTGATTTAGAGATGGATGAAGCTACTTATGTCGTATTTGACGTGGAAACGACAGGACTTTCAGCAGTCAATAATGATTTGATTCAGATTGCGGCTTCTAAGATGTATAAGGGGAACATTATTGAGCAGTTTGATGAGTTTATTGATCCTGGCTACCCCTTAAGTCAATTTACAACAGAGTTAACGGGTATAACAGATCAGCATGTCAAAGGTTCAAAACCCTTGCTCCAAGTTTTGCAGGAATTTCAAGCATTTTGCCGCAATACGGTGCTTGTTGCCCATAATGCTACCTTTGATGTTGGCTTTATGAATGCCAATTATGAGCGAAATGGTCTGGCTAAAATTACGCAGCCGGTTATTGATACCTTGGAATTTGCCCGTAATCTTTATCCCGAATATAAGCGGCATGGTTTAGGACCATTGACTAAAAGGTTCCAAGTTTCGCTAGAACATCACCATATGGCCAATTATGATGCTGAAGCTACCGGCCGTCTCCTTTTTATTTTCTTAAAAGAGGCTAAGGAAAAGCGCGGGGTGACAAATCTTTTAGATTTAAATACAGATATTGTGGATGATAACTCTTATAAGAAAGCACGTGTTAAGCATGTTACGATTTACGTCCGCAATCAGCAGGGACTGAAAAATCTTTTCAAGTTAGTTAGTTTATCAAATGTCCGTTATTTTGAAGGTGTTGCCAGAATTCCAAGGACAGTTCTGGATCAATACCGTGACGGCCTGTTATTAGGAACGGCTTGTTCAGACGGTGAGGTTTTTGATGCTGTTTTATCCAATGGTATAGAAGCTGCCGTTGAAGTTGCAAAATACTATGATTTTATTGAGGTAATGCCGCCAGCATTATATGAGCCGCTTATCGCACGTGAACTGATCAAGGATCAAAAAGGGGTTCAAAAGGTCATTAAAGATCTGATAGAAGTCGGCCGGCGTCTGGATAAACCTGTCTTAGCTACTGGTGATGTTCATTATTTAGAACCAGAAGAGGAAATCTATCGTGAGATTATTGTGAGGAGTTTAGGTCAAGCTGCTATGATCAATCGTCCTCTTGGGAGAGGTGAAAATGCACAGCCAGCCCCGCTTCCTAAGGCTCATTTTAGGACCAGCAATGAAATGCTGGATGATTTTGCTTTTTTAGGTGATGAATTGGCAAAAGAAATTGTTATTCAAAACCCTAATCTTATGTTAGAGCGTTTTGAAGATGTGGAAGTTGTCAAGGAAGATCTCTATACTCCCTTTATTGAGAATTCTGAGGAACAGGTTGCTGAGATGACTTATAAAAAAGCATTTGAAATTTATGGTGATCCTTTACCAGATATCATTGACCTTCGTATTGAAAAGGAATTAACCTCTATACTAGGTAATGGTTTTGCGGTGATCTACCTAGCTTCGCAAATGTTGGTTAACCGGTCAAATGAGCGGGGCTATCTAGTAGGTTCCCGTGGGTCTGTTGGGTCTAGTTTTGTAGCGACCATGATTGGTATTACAGAGGTTAATCCTATGCCGCCTCATTATGTTTGTCCTAACTGTCAGCATTCAGAATTTATTACAGATGGTTCTGTTGGTTCAGGTTATGATTTACCCGATAAAATCTGTCCAAAATGCGGTAGGGACTATCAAAAAAATGGACAGGATATTCCTTTTGAAACCTTTTTAGGTTTTGATGGGGATAAAGTGCCTGATATTGATTTGAATTTCTCAGGTGATGATCAGCCTAGTGCTCACTTGGATGTTAGAGATATTTTTGGAGAACAGTATGCCTTTCGTGCTGGTACAGTGGGTACAGTTGCTGATAGAACAGCTTATGGATTTGTTAAGGGTTATGAACGAGATTATGGCAAGTTTTACCGAGATGCAGAAGTAGATCGCCTAGCTCAGGGAGCTGCTGGTGTTAAACGAACAACTGGTCAGCATCCAGGAGGTATTGTTGTTATCCCTAATTATATGGATGTTTATGACTTTACACCCGTTCAGTATCCGGCAGATGATTTATCCGCTGAATGGCAGACGACCCACTTTAACTTCCACGATATTGATGAGAATGTCCTTAAATTGGATGTACTTGGTCATGATGATCCCACTATGATTCGAAAGTTACAGGATCTATCAGGGATTGACCCAAAAAACATACCGGTTGATGACAGCGAAGTGATGAAACTTTTCTCAGGGACAGACGTTTTAGGCGTTACAGAAGAGCAGATAGGTGCTTCTACTGGTATGCTGGGTATTCCTGAGTTTGGAACCAATTTTGTCCGTGGAATGGTTGAAGAAACGCACCCTACTACTTTTGCCGAATTATTGCAGCTGTCAGGTCTGTCCCATGGGACAGATGTTTGGCTGGGGAATGCGCAAGATTTAATTAAACAAGGAATAGCTACCCTCTCGACTGTCATTGGCTGCCGTGATGATATTATGGTTTACCTCATGCATGCTGGTCTGGATCCTAAGATGGCTTTCACGATTATGGAGCGTGTGCGTAAAGGAGCTTGGCTGAAAATTTCTGAAGAAGAACGAAATGGTTATATACAAGCGATGCGGGATAATAAGGTTCCCGATTGGTATATTGAGTCTTGCGGGAAGATTAAATATATGTTTCCTAAGGCTCATGCTGCTGCCTATGTTTTAATGGCTTTGCGTGTTGCTTACTTCAAAGTGCATTATCCTATTTATTACTATTGTGCTTATTTTTCGATTCGAGCTAAGGCCTTCGAACTTAAGACAATGAGTGCTGGTTTAAACGCTGTAAAAGCACGGATGGAAGATATTAAACAAAAGCGCAAAAATAATGAGGCTAGCAATGTTGAAGTTGATCTTTTTACAACTTTAGAGCTTGTTAATGAAATGCTGGAGCGCGGTTATACATTTGGTCAGCTGGATCTCTATCGCAGCGATGCTGTTGAATTTTTAATTGATGGAGATACTTTAATTCCTCCTTTTATTGCTTTAGAAGGGCTGGGGGAAAATGTAGCCAAACAATTGGTTAAAGCACGCAGTGAAGGAGAGTTTCTTTCGAAGACAGAATTGCGCAAGCGCGGCGGGCTGTCTTCTACCTTAGTTGAAAAAATGAGTGAAATGGGTATTTTAGGAAATATGCCAGAGGATAATCAGCTGTCATTATTTGATGATATTTTTTAAAGTATAGATAAAAGATGAGACAATAAGTAATTTATTATAAAAAAGTTATTTTTGTCTCATTTTTTTAATAAATTTTTTTCTTGCATTTACCACTAATTAGTATTAAAATGAAAAGAGGTAATGGTCATAGGGGGTATTGTATGGGTAGTTTAGACGAGAATCCTGCAGTTAAAGCTATGGTTGTTTTCCGTAAAGCTATGCGAACGATTGATGCTCATGTTGCTTCCAGTTATAAAAATAACGGTCTAACGCAGACTCAGTTTTCTGTTTTAGATGTTTTATATGCAAAAGGAGAGATGACAATCAGCTGTTTAATATCTTCAATATTAGCAACGTCGGGCAATATGACAGTTGTTATTAGAAATATGGAGCGAAATGGTTGGATCTATCGAACTCCGAATCCAGATGACAGGCGTGCGTCTGTTGTCGGTTTAACTGAGATTGGTAAACAATTGATTCAGAAAGCTTTACCTGAACATATCGCTTTGGTAGAAGAGTCTTTTTCTGTTATGACAGAAGAAGAACAATTGACTCTTATTAACTTGTTAAAAAAATTTAAACCGAAACAAAGATAAGACACTTGACAAAAATGAGTTAATCCACTTTTTACTATCAGTTAGTGTTACGTTATTAAATAAAATAATTTAAGGAGACATCATGTCAAAAAGAATTCTATTTATTATTGGATTTTTTAGTGAAGGATCATTTAATCGTCAATTAGCAAAGAAAGCAGAGAAACTCTTAGCTGATAAAGCAACTGTTTCTTATCTTGATTACACTCGTCTGCCATTCTTTAATCAAGATTTAGAAATGCCAGTGCATTCAGAAGTAGCACATACGCGTGAAGAAATTCAAGAAGCAGATGCTATTTGGCTATTCTCGCCAGTTTATAATTACGCTATTCCAGGAGTTGTAAAAAATCTCCTGGATTGGCTATCACGCTCCCTTGATTTATCTGATCCAAGAGGGCCTTCTGTTCTTCAAGATAAGCTTATAACAGTTTCTTCTGTAGCCAATGGAACTTCACCAGAAGAAGTTTTTAAAGATTACCGAGATCTCCTGCCTTTTATTCGTATGAATGTGGTGGACCACTTTACCGGTGTTCCTATCAATCCAGAAGCTTGGGGAACAGGTATACTTAAAGTTTCGGATGATAAATTAGCAGAATTGTCTGCTCAAGCAGATGCTCTTTTAGCTGCTGTTGAGAAATAAAAGCAGCTCATCTAAGAAAGCGGGACTAAATCAGGAGGTATAGGATTGATTTTTCCTTACCTTCTTATTTTTAGGCTGGACTAAAATGGTTACTCTTACCCTTGTAACGATTGATTCGAGTGAGCTTTATCGCTTGAGGGCAGTCATCCATCAGCACCAAAGTATCTAAAGATGAAAGACAAGGTCAAACTGGTCTAGTCAGTCTGGTTTTCAACTGCTGCATCAACAGTTTGTTCTAATGTATTTTAAAAGAGGCTGGAAATTAAAACCCAACCCCTTTTTATTTATCTTATTTTAGCTTTTTTTTGTCCTATAAAAAGTTTGTGAAAAAAATAATTTTTATTTAAAAAATCCTTTATTATAAATAAATAAAGCGGTTAAAAAATTTGCACTTTGTGAAATTTTGGGCTATCATATAAAGAGATAAGATTATTTGGAGGATGTTATGGTAACCTTAGCTAAAGAAGATTACTTGGATATGTTTTTAAAAATGCAGCGTATCCGCGATATAGATATGAAATTAAACAAACTTGTACGCCGTGGCTTTGTACAGGGGATGACTCATTTTTCAGTAGGTGAGGAAGCGGCTTCTGTTGGGGCAATCGCAGGTTTGACAGATCAGGATATCATTTTTTCCAATCACAGAGGTCATGGTCAAACTGTCGCAAAAGGGATTAACATTCCAGCCATGTTTGCTGAATTAGCCGGAAAAGCCACAGGTTCTTCAAAGGGACGCGGTGGTTCTATGCACTTAGCTAATCTTGAAAAGGGCAATTATGGTACTAATGGTATTGTTGGAGGCGGCTATGCTTTGGCAGTTGGGGCTGCTTTGACACAGCAATATCATAATACGGGTAATATTGTTGTTGCTTTTTCAGGAGATTCGGCAACTAATGAAGGATCTTTTCATGAATCGGTCAATTTAGCAGCGGTTTGGAACTTACCTGTTATTTTCTTTATTATTAATAATCGTTATGGAATTTCTACAGATATTTCTTATTCAACCAAGATTCCTCATCTCTATACTCGATCAGATGCTTATGGGATTCCTGGGTATTATGTAGAAGACGGGAATGATGTCATTGCTGTTTATGACAAAATGCAGGAAGTCATTGACCATGTTCGTTCAGGAAATGGCCCCGCCCTTATTGAAGTTGAATCTTATCGTTGGTTTGGACATTCTACTGCTGATGCGGGAGTTTATCGAAGCAAGGAGGAAGTCGATAGCTGGAAAGCTAAAGATCCTCTCAAGAAATACCGTACTTATTTAACTGAGAATAACCTGGCAAGCAATGAAGAACTTGATGCTATTGAGAAAGAAGTGGCAGAGGAAATTGAGGATGCAGTGAAATTTGCCCAAGACAGTCCTGATCCAGACCTGTCTGTGGCCTTTGAGGATGTTTGGGTAGATTAATTAATAAGGTAAAAAATTCTAATTAGTTTACGTGAAATGTCATCATGGCATGCTTCTTCTGAGGTGATTAGATTTATATCACAGGCAAGAGCTAAAGAAAAGCTAGTCGCCTTTGAGCTTTCACGACCAAATAAAAACTAGGAGAGAGAGATGTCAGAAACAAAAGTAGTAGCCTTACGGGAAGCGATTAACCTTGCTATGAGCGAGGAAATGCGTAAGGACGATAACATTATTTTAATGGGGGAAGATGTTGGTATTTACGGCGGTGACTTCGGAACTTCTGTGGGTATGCTGGCCGAATTTGGCGAAAAACGGGTCAAAGATACCCCTATTTCAGAGGCAGCGATTGCTGGATCGGCTGTTGGCGCTGCTCAAACTGGGCTTCGTCCCATTGTAGATTTAACCTTTATGGATTTTGTGACCATTGCTATGGATGCTATTGTAAACCAAGGTGCTAAAGCTAACTATATGTTTGGCGGCGGCCTTAAAACGCCAGTAACTTTCCGTGTGGCGTCTGGATCAGGAATTGGTTCAGCAGCACAGCACTCACAATCGCTAGAGGCTTGGCTGACTCATATTCCGGGGATCAAGGTGGTGGCACCTGGTACGGTTAATGATGCTAAGGGATTGCTAAAATCATCTATTCGTGATAACAACATGGTTATTTTTATGGAGCCAAAGGCTCTTTATGGTAAAAAAGAAGAGGTCAATTTAGATCCAGATTTTTACATCCCGCTTGGAAAAGGCGACATTAAGCGTGAGGGAACGGATATCACTATTGTGTCTTATGGCCGCATGTTAGAACGTGTTCTCAAAGCTGCTGAAGAAGTGGCAGCAGAAGGGATCAGCGTGGAAGTGGTTGATCCGCGGACACTTATTCCGCTGGATAAGGAATTAATTATCAATTCTGTTAAAAAGACTGGCAAGCTTATCTTAGTTAATGATGCTTATAAAACAGGCGGTTTTATTGGAGAGATAGCAACAGTCATCACAGAAAGCGAAGCCTTTGATTATTTGGATGCCCCAATTATCCGTCTGGCTTCAGAAGATGTACCAGTTCCTTACTCTCATGTTCTTGAAAATGCTATTTTACCAAATGTTGAAAAAATAAAAGCGGCTATCTATAAGCAGGTCAATAAGGGCTAATAAAAAGTGAGGACTAATGAGATAGTTCTGTCACTGCATGTTATATCAAATAGTAAGGAAAGGAAATGGAATGGCTATAGAAATTATCATGCCTAAACTCGGTGTGGATATGCAGGAAGGTGAAATCATCGAGTGGAAAAAACAAGAAGGCGATGAGGTTAAAGAAGGCGACATTCTCCTTGAAATTATGTCTGATAAGACAAATATGGAAGTTGAAGCAGAAGAATCAGGCCTTCTTTTAAAAATTGTTCATGGAAATGGTGAGCTTGTTCCTGTTACAGAGGTTATTGGCTATTTAGGCCAAGCAGGTGAATCTGTTGAAACAGCAGCTCCTAAAGCCTCACTTGAGGCTGTTTCTTTAAACAGCAATGAAATGCAAGAAGTTTCTGCTTCAGCAGCCCAACCATCACAAGGAGCTGTTCCAGTACAAGACTTAGAAGGAAAAGTTCGGGCAACACCTGCAGCACGCCAAGCAGCGCGTGATTTAAAGATTGAATTGGAACAGGTCTCTGGGACAGGTGCAAGGGGGCGCATCCATAAAGAAGATGTGGAAACATACTCTAGAAACAATACTGTTCATCTGTCTCCTTTAGCTCAAAAGATGGCTAGGGATTTAGAAATCGATACTGCAGCGATTAAGGGGACTGGTTTTCGCGGTAAAGTTATGAAAGAGGACATCCTTGCGGTACTAGAAACAGAACGATCAGCCCAAAATAAAGATCCAGAAAACACTCCAGATCAAGCTAAAACTTCTGAGTCACCAAAAGGAGTGGAAGTTATCCAAATGAGTGCTATGCGCAAAGCGATTGCTAAAGGAATGGTAAATTCTTACTTTACGGCACCTACCTTTACACTTAACTATGATGTGGATATGACAGAACTAATAGCTCTTCGTAAAAAGTTAATGGATCCGATTATGGAAAAAACGGGTTTGAAAGTAACCTTCACAGATTTGATTGGGCTGGCTGTGGTTAAAACACTGATGAAACCCGAACATGAATACCTCAATGCCTCATTGATAAATGATGCTAAAGAGATTGAATTGCACCGTTTTGTTAATCTAGGTATTGCAGTGGGTCTTGATGAAGGGCTTATTGTCCCTGTTGTCCAAAGAGCAGATAAGATGAGCCTGTCTGACTTTGTTGCAGCCTCTAAAGATGTTATTAAAAAGGCACAGTCAGGGAAACTAAAGGCTGCTGAAATGTCAGGCTCCACCTTTTCCATAACTAATTTAGGTATGTTTGGAACAAAAACATTTAATCCTATTATCAATCAGCCTAATTCGGCTATCTTGGGAGTTGCCGCGACAGTTCAGACCCCAGTTGTTATTGACGGTGATATTCAAATTCGTCCCATCATGGCTCTTTGTTTGACTATTGATCATCGAATAGTTGATGGAATGAATGGTGCAAAATTCATGCTTGATTTGAAAAAATTGCTGGAAAATCCATTTGAATTGCTGATTTAACAGCCCAAAAAGTTCCTTTTTATACAGAGGAACTTCACATTCTATCTTGATATAAACTAAAGTTATAAATAAAAAAAGGAGAGACAAATGGCTGCAGAAGTAATTATGCCTAAGCTCGGTGTGGATATGCAGGAAGGTGAAATCATCGAGTGGAAAAAACAAGAGGGAGATGAGGTCAAAGAAGGCGATATTCTCTTAGAGATTATGTCTGATAAGACAAATATGGAAATTGAAGCCGAAGAGTCTGGTGTCCTGCTTAAAATTGTCAAAGGAAATGGAGAAGTTGTTCCTGTAACGCAAGTGATTGCTTATATTGGTGAGGCAGGTGAGGTTCTTGAAACAGATGATACGTCTGCTTTAGCTAAGGATCTTAAAAAGGCTGGTCTTGAAGTTCCTTTAGAAACAGCTAAAACAGAAGCTCCAGCAGCCCAAACAGCAGCTTTAGCTGCTGATGAGTATGATATCATTGTTGTTGGCGGCGGTCCTGCTGGCTACTATGCTGCTATTCGCGGTGCGCAGCTTGGCGGTAAGATTGCAATTGTTGAAAAGTCTGAATTTGGCGGGACCTGCTTGAATAAGGGCTGCATTCCAACTAAAACCTATCTTAAAAATGCAGAGATTTTAGACGGCCTTAAGATTGCGGCTGGTCGCGGTATTAATCTGGCTTCCACTAATTATACGATTGATATGGATAAGACAGTTGACTTTAAGAATACTGTTGTTAAAACATTGACAAGCGGGGTTCAGGGGCTTCTCAAGGCAAATAAGGTCAGCATTTTCAATGGTTTAGGACAAGTTAATCCTGATAAGACAGTAACTGTTGGTTCAGAAACGCTTAAAGGGCGTAATATTATTCTTGCCACCGGTTCAAAGGTATCTCGTATTAATATTCCAGGTATTGATTCACCTCTTGTTTTAACATCAGATGACATTCTTGATCTTCGTGAAATTCCAAAATCACTGGCTGTTATAGGTGGGGGAGTTGTTGGTATTGAACTGGGACTTGTTTATGCTTCTTATGGAACGGAAGTGACTGTTATTGAAATGGCAGATCGCATTATTCCGGCTATGGACAAAGAGGTATCGCTTGAGCTGCAGAAAATCCTTGTCAAAAAAGGTATAACGATTAAAACTTCTGTTGGCGTTTCAGAAATTATTGAACATCATGATCAATTGACACTGAAACTCAATGATGGTTCAGAAGTAGTTGCTCAAAAAGCGCTATTGTCAATTGGGCGTGTACCTCAGCTAAGGGGGCTTGAAAATCTTAATCTTGAAATGGATGGTAACCGTATCAAAGTAAATGATTATCAAGAGACTTCTATCCCAGGTATCTACGCTCCAGGCGACGTTAACGGAACAAAAATGCTGGCGCATGCAGCCTACCGTATGGGAGAAGTGGCTGCTGAAAATGCTATTTGGGGCAATGTCCGCAAAGCTAATTTGAAATATACGCCGGCTGCCGTTTATACCCATCCAGAAGTTGCTATGTGTGGTTTGACAGAAGAGCAGGCACGTAAGCAGTATGGCAATGTACTTGTCGGTAAAAATAGTTTCAGTGGCAATGGCCGGGCTATTGCCTCAAATGAAGCACAAGGGTTCGTTAAAGTTATCGCAGATACAAAGTATCATGAGATTTTAGGAGTTCATATCATTGGTCCCTCTGCAGCTGAGATCATAAATGAAGCTTCAACCATCATGGAGAATGAATTAACCGTTGATGAATTGCTTCGTTCTATTCATGGGCATCCTACTTTCTCAGAAGTTATGTATGAAGCCTTTGCAGATGTTCTCGGTGAGGCTATCCATAACCCGCCAAAACACCGTTAATACGGATAAAATCCTATTTGATAGGATAGATTAAAGAGCGATTTTAAGCTATCCTCGTTTTTAGACTAAGTGGAGAGAAAATGAAATATATTATCAGTCATTCCAATGATCCAGCTTTTAATATTGCCCAAGAAGCTTATGCTTTTAGAGAAATGCTTGATGAAGAGGACATTTTTATCTTATGGATCAATGAGCCAACAATTGTTATTGGCAAACATCAAAATGCTATTGAGGAAATTAATAAAGAGTATACGGATAGTCACGGTATCCATGTTGTCCGCCGTTTGTCAGGCGGCGGTGCCGTTTATCATGATCTCAATAATCTGAACTATACTATCATTTCTAACAAGGCAGACGAAGGAGCTTTTGATTTTAAAACCTTTTCAAAACCTGTTATTGATACCTTGGCGAAATTAGGAGTTAAGGCTGAGTTCACAGGCCGCAATGACCTTGAAATTGATGGCAAAAAATTCTGTGGTAATGCCCAAGCCTACTACAAAGGCCGAATGATGCACCATGGCTGCCTCATGTTTGATGTAGATACGTCTGTTTTAGCTGATGCTCTTAAGGTTAGTAAGGATAAGATTGAGTCTAAAGGAATCAAATCAGTTCGTGCGCGTGTGACTAATATTAATGAAGAATTACCCCAAAAAATGTCTGTTTTAGAATTTCGGGACGCTCTCTTAAAACAAGTGAAAGAAGAAAATCCAGACATGACTGAGTATGTCTTTTCAGAAGCTGAATTGGAGCGCATCAAGCAATTAGCCAAAGAACAGTTTGGCAATTGGGATTGGATTTATGGAACTGCTCCAGACTATACTGTTAAGCGCAGTGTCCGTTATCCTGCAGGTAAGATCACAACCTATGCTGATGTTGAAAAGTCAGTTATTAAATCCATTAAAATTTACGGTGATTTCTTTGGTATCGGTGATGTTTCAGACATTGAAGAACTGCTAATTGGCTGCCGCTATGACTATAAGGATATTCTAGCAAGGCTTGACATCATTGACACCACTCATTATTTTACGCGTATGACAAGGCAGGAAGTTGCTAAAGCTATTGCAGCTTAGCGATTAAAGGTGAGAATGATAAGCAGTAGTAGCTATGGTGCTAAAGCACCTCAAGAACAATGCAGAGAGTAAGGCTAGGAATGAGAGATGGCATAAGCAGTCATCCTTATTTTCATCTACTACCTTATCAGATTGTGGCTGCACAAAAGGAGCTTGGGACAAAAAACAGTCCCAAGCTCCTTTTGGCATGCTATGAACAATAAAGGTCAAAGCTATAAATTTTTCTTATGAGGCCTTATAAAAAATATAAATTAGGCAAGTTGAAAGAGAGGTGATAAGATAGTTTTAAAGGGAATACCGGGAGGGAAATATGCCAGAGCAGTTATATGAAAGATTAGCAGAAATTCGTCATTATCTTCACCAAAATCCTGAAGTTTCAGAAAATGAATTTAAAACCACTGCTTTTATTAAGGATTATTTGAAAAAACTAGGAATTGAGCCTTTGTCCTATCCTTTGAAAACGGGAGTCATTGCAGAGATCGGTTCAAGTAAGCCCATCATTGCTCTAAGAGCTGATATTGATGCTCTGCCTATTATCGAAAAAACAGGGCTTTCTTATGCCAGTGATAATGGAGCTATGCATGCCTGCGGCCATGATTTCCACCAAACCAGTCTTTTAGGAGCTGCTGAGATTCTTAAAGAAAGAGAAGCTGAAATCAAAGGAACAGTCCGTTTGATTTTTCAGCCTGCTGAAGAAAATTTTCAAGGGGGTCGACAAGTCATTGAAGCTGGTGGTATTGACGGCGTTTCTGCTATTATTGGCTATCATAATAACCCTCATTTAAAACCAGGACAGATTGGCCTGAGATCAGGGGCTATCATGGCTGGAGTGGAACAATTTGAAGTAACAGTTGAGGGTATAAGCTCCCATGCAGCACGTCCCGATTTGGGAGTTGATACGGTCTTAACTACCACTATGATTGTCAATAACCTGCAAAGTATTGTTGCACGCACAGTCTCTCCTTTTGATTCTGCTGTTTTATCAGTGACGCATATTGATGTGGGCACTACTTGGAATGTTCTGCCGGCTAAAGGATTTTTTGAAGGCACAATTCGCACCTTTAATCCAGATGTGCGATTAGCCCTTATTGAAAAGTTTAGCAAGATTGTTGAGCAGACAGCAGAGCAATGTGGTGCGAGGGTTTCTATCCAGTGGGGAAATTCGCCTAAAGTGACTTATAATGATACTGCTTTAACACCTATTGTCTTTGAAAATTCCAAGAAATTTGCCCAAGTAATTGAAACCCTGCCATCAACTGGCGGAGAAGATTTTGCTGCTTATCAGGAAAAAATTCCGGGTGTCTTTGCCTTTGTTGGTTCAAATGGTGATGAGAATGCGCCGGACTGGCACCATGATGATTTCATTGTTAAAGACCAAGCCTTACCGACAGCAGTTCATTATTTTGTTGAGAATGCCTTTAAATTATTAGAATACTATGGAGATCAGCATGGCTAAACGTATTATTCGCATGAGCCCTGCTGAATAGCTCAGAAAAATCAAACGAGGCCAAGGACTTTTGTCCCGGCCTCTTTTTGGATTATGGCGGTACTTATTCAATCAAAAGCAATCCTTCCTTGACCTCAAAAGGATTTTTTTCGTTGATACGATCATAGAACATAATGCCATTGATATGATCAATTTCGTGCTGAACGACGATGGCATTATAGCCTTTGAGCTTGATTTTCTTTTTTTCGCCTGCTTTATTGATGTATTCAACAGTAACACGAGAATGACGGATAACATAACCCTCTACTGTACGATCAACAGAAAGGCAGCCTTCACCGTCAGCCAGTGCAGCATCTTGAACAGAATGAGCAATAATCCTAGGATTATACATGACTTCTTCTAATGCATAGGCCTCTTTAGGAGGATTTCCTTCTTTGTCTTCGGGGTTGGGAACTAAAACAGCAATGATACGTTTGGAAATATCTAATTGAGGCGCAGCGAGACCAACACCGCCGCGCAGCCCCATTTTTTCTGCAATGTCAGGATCTTGAGAATTTTTAAGAAACTGAAGCATTTTTTCACCCAAAAGAATATTTTCATCTGATAAAGGGAAGCTGACATCTTGAGCAACTGCCCGTAATGTTGGATTCCCTTCACGAATGATATCGTTCATATCAATCAAATGACTTGGCTTGGTAATTTTTTTGATAGCAGACATGCTCTTCTCCTTGTTTTAATCATATGATAACTATAGCATAAAATGGTTTGTAAATAAAGTTAGAGCAAGCAGCTCAGTCTTTGATTTGCCACTTACTTAACTGCTTTTTATCCCTAATGTGATAATACGGTTTTTGTTTGCCGATAAGGCCCTGTTTTATAAATTCTTGAATGACTCTTAAAAGATGACGGTAACTAACACCGAATGAATCAGCTAAAGTAGCTAGTTCCAGACGAAAAAATCCCTGATTTTGCACAGCCAAAATATGGGTGGCAAGCCGTTCTTTGACTGTATAGGAAAGGTTGGTAGCTGCTCGGACATTTTGGTCATAAAGTGCTTGCGCTAATCCTTGTCCAAGTTTCAAGAGAAAGCTAGGATCTGTTAAGAGAGCTTCTTTATTTTTTGGCAGCGGCAGCTGAATGACCCAAGCTTTTTCAAGAGCCATGACGGAAGAGACGGTTTTTTGCTTAGTCAATAGTTCAATATCTCCAATAAGAGTCGGTTTATCCTGTATGTCTAAAATATGCTCTTTTCCATTAAAAAGACGACGGACGATCTTGATTTTCCCTTTGATAAAATAAGACAGAGCCCTTAGGTCTTCCCCTTGCTGGCAGATAGCCTGGCCAGGTGAAAAGGACTTGACTTGAAGTTTATCAAAGTAGTGGGCAGGAAAAATATTTTCTAGCTTATAGTCTTCTATCCAATCTTGCAAAGATTTCATTTTCTCACACCATTTAGGACATATGTCCTATTTTTCTTTCTTAAGTTTGATTATACTCTATTTAGTTTAAAAAACAAGTCTAAGGAGTTGCTATGAAAAAATTAATGGAGAAAATGAGCCTCTTATCCTTATCTTTTATGTTGGTATCTACTTTTTCAGTATCCCCGGCGCTTCCTAAAATGATCGCTTATTACCAAACATATGGCTATACAGCTTCTCAGGTTGAAGGCCTCATCTCACTGCCGTCTTTTGCTATTCTAGCAGTACTCCTGTTAAATCCTTGGGTTAATCGGATCTTGCCAGAACGTTTGATTATTATTGTTAGTTTGCTCTTACTGTCGACTGGAGGGATCTTGCCTGTTTTTATCCAGCTCTATCCTTTGGTCTTTTTGTCTAGGCTTCTTCTGGGGGTAGGGATAGGTTTGATTAATGCTCATGCTATTAATATTATCAGTGAGCGCTACTTCGGAAAAGAACGCATCCAGATGCTAGGAATCCGGAGTTCAATTGAGGTTCTAGGTTCGGCTGTTTTGACTTTTCTAGCTGGTCAGTTTTTAGTTTTTTCTTGGACCTTTGCTTTTCTTATTTATGGATTTGGTTTTTTAATTTTTATTGTTTATTTTGGGATTATCCCTAAGACTCAAAAAAGAGAAAAAGAGCAAGATAAACAAATAAACGTTCAGTTTAAAGAAGGTTTTACCTTTCGTCAATGGCTTTATATTTTAGGTTTAGCTTCTTATGCTGGTTTTGTGATCTTGATTAATTCTGCCAATACGCTTCGTATTCCGATCCTTGTTGAAAAATTGAGCCTAGGGACAGCCAGACAGGCTAGTTTTATCCTCAGTTTAATGATGTTAATGGGAATTTTAGCCGGCATACTTTTTAGCCCGCTGCTTCAATGGTTTAAAGATTGGTTGATGCTCATGATTACTCTAGCCTTAGGTCTTGGGATGCTAGTGCTTTGGCAGGCGGCTAGCTTCTTACTTTTAAGCACAGGAGCTCTAATAGTTGGTTTCGTTTATAGTTTGGGGGTTACTTTAGTATTTCATAAGCTTTCTGAAACGGTTTTGAAAAAACAGTTGGCGACAGCTACAACTGTCGCTTTAATTGGCTGCAATTTAGGCGGTGCCTGCGCTTCTTTTGTCTTACACTTATTAGCCGCTTATGGGTTCTCAGAACCTAAAGACAGCTTTGGTATCTTTGCAGCCTTAAGTTTTCTTCTTAGTTTCCTGTTATTTATGCCGTTTATGATGAGGACTGTAATAGGAAGCAGAAAATAAAAATGCTATTAACTGTTTTAGTCTCATTTTTAAAGCAGGACAAAAGAACCTGTTCTCATTGACAAACATTTTAAACACTGGTACAATAGCTAATGTCTGTTAGACATATCAACTTTTTCTTGGTTATAGGAAGATGCCGTCCTATCACTCGGATTAAGGATAAAAAAGGAGAAAAATTATGGCAATCTCAAAAGAGAAAAAAAATGAAATTATCGCTCAATATGCGCGTCATGAAGGTGATACAGGAAGCGTTGAAGTTCAAGTTGCTGTGCTTACATGGGAAATCAACCACTTAAATGAGCATATCAAACAGCACAAAAAAGACCATGCGACTTATCGTGGTTTGATGAAAAAAATTGGACACCGCCGCAATCTTTTAGCTTACCTTCGCCGTACAGATGTTAACCGTTACCGCGAATTAATTAACTCACTTGGACTTCGCCGCTGATCCTTGCAGGCTGTTATGGGTGAGTGTTCAAGGCCATAACGGATTTAAACTTTGCTAAATGCCCTGCTATCTCTAACTAAGTTTTAGATTTTGGATGCAGCATTTAGGATGTGGCGTAAATATAAGGTGTATGGCACTGGCATTCCGAAAGTCAGAGGAAATCTCGCTTTCGGAGTGTTTTTTTATTGTAAAAGCAGAAAAGACTCATTTTAAAGAAATTAGACTGTTTACAAGGAAAAAGCAGCTGATATTAAAGTCTTTAAAAAGGGGCTTGTCTGTCTTTTTCTTTTCCTTAAAAATATGTTAAAATGATTAAAATACGTGGTTTTATGCAAAATTAAGAAAATAACAGCAGAGCTATTATGTCATAAAGCTCTGTATCTAGCGATCAGCTGTTTATGTAATTATTTTAATTTTGTAGAAAATACGTAAAAGAAAACTTTCAGGAGAAAAACATGTCAAAACAAGTGTTTGAAACAATTTTTGCAGGTAAAAAATTAACAGTTGAAATCGGTCAAGTAGCCAAGCAAGCCAATGGATCTGCGATCGTCCGCTATGGCAATTCGACTGTTTTAAGTGCTGCGGTTATGTCGAAAAAAATGGCAGGCGGAGATTTCTTTCCGCTGCAGGTCAATTATGAAGAAAAAATGTATGCGGCCGGTAAATTTCCAGGCGGTTTCAATAAGCGTGAAGGACGGCCGTCAACAGATGCGACTTTAACAGCCCGTCTAATTGACCGTCCCATTCGGCCCATGTTTGCAGAGGGTTTTCGCAATGAAGTGCAGGTGATCAATACTGTGCTTTCTTATGATGAGAATGCCAGTGCACCTATGGCGGCCATGTTTGGCTCTTCATTAGCCTTATCTATTTCGGATATTCCTTTCAATGGTCCGATTGCTGGCGTCCAAGTTGCTTACATCGATGGAGATTATGTTATTAATCCCACAGCAGAGCAAAAAAAGGCTTCTCTTTTGGAATTAACTGTTGCAGGAACTAAGGAAGCTATTAACATGGTGGAATCTGGTGCTAAGGAATTATCAGAAGACATTATGCTGGAAGCTCTTTTCAAGGGACATCAAGCCGTTAAAGAGTTAATTGCTTTTCAAGAAAAGATTGTTGCAGCTGTTGGTAAAGAAAAGACTGAAGTTGAACTGCTTCAAGTTGATGCAGATTTGCAAGCTGAAATTATCGCTAAGTATAATAGTGAACTGCAAAAAGCCGTTCAGATTGAGGAAAAACTGGCGCGTGAAGCTGCAACAGAAGAAGTCAAAGAAACTGTTAAGGCGGAATACGAAGAGAAATTTACTGATTCACAAGAGCTGGAACATCTCATGCGGGATGTTGCCGAGATTCTTGAGCAGATGGAACATGCTGAGGTACGCCGTCTTATCACAGAAGAGAAAGTCCGCCCTGATGGCCGTGGTCTTGATGAGATTCGATCACTTGAAGCTGAAGTAGACTTTTTACCCAATGTACACGGTTCAGGTCTTTTTACACGCGGGCAGACTCAGGCACTTTCAGTTTTGACTTTAGCACCTATGGGTGATACACAAATTGTAGACGGTTTAGATGAAGAATATAAAAAACGCTTTTTGCATCATTATAATTTTCCGCAATATTCTGTAGGTGAAACAGGCCGTTATGGTGCACCTGGACGTCGGGAAATCGGACACGGCGCTCTTGGTGAACGCGCTTTAGCTCAGGTTCTTCCAAGTTTGGAGGAGTTCCCTTATGCCATTCGTTTAGTGGCTGAAGTGCTCGAGTCCAACGGCTCATCTTCTCAAGCTTCAATTTGTGCGGGAACGTTAGCTTTGATGGCCGGAGGTGTTCCTATCAAAGCTCCTGTAGTAGGAATTGCTATGGGACTTATCTCGGATGGTTCTAACTATACAGTCCTAACCGATATTCAAGGTCTAGAAGATCACTTTGGTGATATGGACTTTAAAGTGGCAGGGACCCGCGCAGGTATCACAGCCTTGCAAATGGATATCAAGATTGAAGGCATTACCCCGCAAATTTTAGCAGAAGCTCTGGCACAAGCTAAAAAAGCTCGTTTTGAAATCCTTGATTTGATTGAAGCAACCATTCCTGCACCACGTCCAGAATTAGCACCGACAGCACCTAAGATTGATACGATTAAAATTGATGTTGATAAAATCAAGATTGTCATTGGCAAAGGCGGTGAAACCATCGATAAGATCATTGAAGAAACAGGTGTTAAAATTGATATTGATGAAGAAGGCAATGTTGCTATTTACTCTAACGATCAAGCAGCTATAAAGAGAGCTAAAGAAATCATTAAGAGCTTAGTACGTGAAGCTAAAATTGGTGAAGTCTATGAGGCTAGAGTTGTCCGTATTGAAAAATTTGGTGCTTTTGTTAATCTCTTTGACAATACAGATGCTCTTGTCCATATTTCTGAGATTGCTTGGACCCGTACTAATAAAGTAGAAGATGCCTTGGCTATTGGCGATACGGTCACCGTTAAGGTCATCAAAATTGATGAAAGAGGGCGTGTTGATGCTTCTATGAAGGCTCTTTTACCTCGTCCGCCAAAACCTGAAAATATAACAGATATAGATAAAGAAGAAAAACATGATAAATAAATTTAATAAAGAACTTGATATAGCTTTGAGAAGCTTCATCAAGGAACCAGATAATTTTTTAAATAGTTTGACGCTTGTCAACAGTCTCCATTCTTTTCCGGTTTTAGCCAGCGATCAGCCTTATGCTATTGCTTTAGATGGACAAAAAGTGACCCCGGTCTTTACCGATGCAGATGACTTGAAGCTTTTTAGAGCACAGCAAACCAGTGCTAGAAACCAAAATTGGATTGAGCGCACCAGCTTGGAAGTGCTGCAAGAAGCTATTGCTAACCGTTTAAACGGACTTGTTTACAATATTAAACGAACGGGTGATTTTGGAAATTCAACTATTTTTAAGACGAGTGAAATGGTTGAATTTATCAATAACTATACAAGTATCTTGAATAAAGTTTTTAATGAAGATAATCAGGAAGCAGCTATTTTAGACCGCTACTATCTGGTACCTGCTTTCATTAACCCTAAGGAAAACGGTGATTTTGATAAGGGTTTTCCGACCATGTCAAATCCAGACGGTGAGAGCTATATTCCAGTCTTTTCAAATTTACCTAGCTTTGTCAAATGGTATCACGATCAAGAATTTGGCCTTCCTTTCAGAGAGGCGCAAGGTGTGATTATGACCTGGAAAATTGAAGATATTCAAGAATCAGAAACAAAAGATTCAACTTTGGGGATTGTCATTAATCCATTTGATGACAAACAAATTGTTGTCGAATGGTCAGGCCTAAATTAAAAGACCAAAGGAGGCACTATGGGTTGGTGGAGAGAGACCATTGATATTGTAAAGGAGAAGGATCCGGCAGCACGGACCTCGCTTGAAGTTTTTTTAACTTATCCAGGTGTAAAAGCGCTCGCTGCCCACCGGCTTTCCCATTTTTTGTGGAAGCATCATTTTAAATTACTGGCACGAATGCATAGTCAATTTTGGCGTTTTTGGACACAGATTGAAATTCATCCAGGCGCTGAAATAGCTGAGGGGGTTTTTATTGATCATGGCTCAGGCCTTGTTATTGGTGAAACGGCTATTGTTGAGAAAGGTGCCATGCTTTATCATGGTGTAACTTTGGGGGGAACGGGAAAGGAAACAGGGAAACGGCACCCAACTGTTCGCCGCGGAGCTCTTGTTTCTGCCCATTCACAGGTTATTGGACCGGTTGAGATTGGTGCCAATGCTAAAGTTGGTGCAGCAGCCGTCGTTTTAACAGATGTACCAGAAGATGTTACTGTTGTAGGAGTTCCTGCTAAAGTTGTCCGTGTTCATGGTCAAAAAGATGAGCAAGTGATTAAAACTTTGGAAGAGGCCCGCGAGGCAAGTTACTATTCATCTAAATTATGACTTAGCTTTTAAGTTACTAATGCTTTAGATCTGCTAATAAGCGGCTACAGGAGCTGAGATGAGAAAAACTAAGAATGAAAGGAATAAAAGGCGAAGAACAAAATAGGATTTATAACAGTATTAAGGCAAAAGCTTTTTAGACTTAGCTTTTCTTTGAAACTGGTTATTTTATTAATTCAGGTTTTAGTTTGAAGGCCTTTAATAACTTGATATGATTAGAATTTATGATACAATGACGCGCAGTTTGCGGGATTTTCGGCCGATTGAAGAAGGTAAGGTTAAGATGTATGTCTGTGGACCAACAGTTTATAATTATATTCATGTCGGGAACGGCCGGTCAGTAGTGGCTTTTGATACCATTCGCCGCTATTTAGAATATCGAGGTTATGAGGTAACCTATATTTCTAACTTTACAGATGTGGATGATAAAATCATCAAGGCAGCTGCTAAAGCAAGTATGACCCCTAAGGAATTATCAGACAAATTCATTGCAGCTTTCAAGGAGGATACCGCAGCACTTGGTGTTAAACCTGCAACTGAAAATCCTCGTGTTATTGATTACATGGATGAAATTATAGCTTTTATAGCAGCACTCGTTCAAAAAGGCTTTGCTTACGAATCTGAAGGAGATGTTTATTTTCGTGTTGAGAAGGCCTCTCATTATGCTAAATTAGCTAATAAAACGCTTGCAGATTTAGAAGTTGGTGCTTCTGGGCGTACAGATGAAGAAACAGCGCGCAAAGAAAATCCTGTAGACTTTGCCCTTTGGAAATCAGCTAAAACTGGGGAAGTCTCTTGGAAAAGTCCCTGGGGGAATGGCCGTCCGGGCTGGCATATTGAGTGCTCTGTCATGGCTACTGAAATTTTAGGCCATACTATTGATATCCATGGCGGCGGTGCTGATTTAGAATTTCCGCATCACAGCAATGAAATTGCTCAGTCAGAGGCCAAGACAGGTCAGAAATTTGTGAATTACTGGATGCATAATGGTTTTGTTAATGTGGATAATGAAAAAATGTCTAAATCACTGGGCAATTTTGTAACTGTTCATGATGCTTTAAAAACGGTTGACGGGCAAATTTTACGTTTCTTTCTGGCTACTCAGCACTATCGCAGGCCTCTTAATTTCACGGATAAGGCACTTCATGACGCTGAAACAAATCTTAAATATTTGAAAAATACTTATGAACAGCCCTTTACAAGCACTGTAGATGAGGCTGAATTTGCTGCACTTTTGGAAAAATTCCAAGAAGTTATGGATGAAGATTTTAATACAGCAAATGGTATTACGATTGTTTTTGAAATGGCCAGATGGATTAATTCAGGCAATTATAATCAAGCTGTAAAGGATAAATTGGCAGAAATTCTTCAAATTTTTGGTGTGATTTTTGTTGAAGAAGTTTTGGAGGCTGAGATTGAAAAGTTGATTGAAGAACGCCAAGAAGCGCGTGCCAAGAAAGATTTTGCCAAAGCTGATCGTATTCGTGATGATTTAGCGGCGCAAGGCATTAAGCTTCTTGACACCAAGGATGGAGTGAGGTGGAGCCGTGACTGATATAAGACTCCTTAATGGCATGGCTTTGGCTTTTGAAGGAGATGCTGTTTACTCCCTTTATATCCGCCGATATTTAATTTTTCAAGGGCTGACAAAGCCCAATCATCTTCATAGGCAGACAACCAAGTATGTCTCAGCTAAAGCGCAGGCTAAATTAATTCATAAACTCTTACAAGCAGGCTTGTTAACGCAGGAAGAAGAATTGATTTATAAACGCGGCCGCAATGCTCACAGTCATACCAAAGCTAAAAATACCGATATTGTCACCTACAAGATGTCAACGGGCTTTGAGGCGGTGATGGGCTATCTGCACTTATTAGACAGAATAGATCGTTTGGAGGAATTAATTAATTGGTCTATTCGACAGGTTGAAGACGATAGTCTGTAAAGCGTTTTTGATGATAGTTGAGACAAACAAAGAACTTCCAAGCAGCTCTTCTAGTCTATAATGTTTGATTTTTATTCATTGTGGATTAGAAGGGCTTTTATACTGCCTTATTTAAGCGTTCTGATCGATCTTTATAGGAAGGCTTATACTTGCAGCACTTGATTTTTTCTGCTGTTTATCAGCGGATGCAGTGCATTTTAAGAAAGTGGCGACAAACTATTTAAGTTTGGATAAGCTCGCAATTTTAAAATAGATTTTTCATCACTTTTAGAGAAAAGCGTTAGACTTGGCTTAAAGGAGTATGCTATAATTTTCTTATGGAAACGAAAGATATTGTTTATGGCACTCATGCTGTAAGTGAAAGTCTCATTGCTAATACTGGCAATAAACTTTATATTCAGGAAGATTTACGTGGAAAAACCGTCGAAAAAATAAAAAGATTAGCTGCTCAAAAGAAAGTTCCCATTTCTTGGGTAGCTAAAAAAAGATTGTCAGAGATGACAAATAAAGCTGTACATCAAGGCTTTGTTCTGCGGGTGTCAGCCTTTGCCTATACAGAATTGGATGTTATTTTAAGCAGAGCAGAACAAGAAGATAATCCTTTGCTTCTGATTCTGGATGAGCTCAATGATCCTCATAACTTTGGCTCCATCTTACGCACTGCAGATGCAACCAATGTATGCGGAATCATTATCCCTAAACATCGTTCTGTCGGCGTAACACCAGTTGTTGCTAAGACGTCAACTGGTGCAGTTGAACATATTCCAATTGCTAGAGTAACTAATCTTAGTCAGACCTTAACGAAGCTTAAGGAAGCTGGTTTTTGGATCTTTGGTACGGACATAAAGGGGACGCCTTCCACAAAATGGAATACTTCAGGCAAGTTAGCCTTAATTATTGGCAATGAAGGCAGAGGCGTTTCCGCAAATATTAAAAAACAAGTAGATGAAATGCTGACTATTCCTATGAACGGACATGTCCAAAGCTTAAATGCCAGTGTAGCTGCAGCTATTCTGATGTATGAAGTTTTTCGCAACCGTCTACATGCAGCTAAGTAGGAGAGTACAATGACATTTAAAATAATAACAGATTCGACCGCTGATTTGTCAGAAGATTGGGCGAGAGAAAATGATGTGCAGATATTAGGACTGACTGTCCAGCTAGATGGAGTAACTTATGATACAGTAGGCTCTCATCGTCTGACCAGCGAAGTCTTATTAAAAAAAATGGCTGCTGGCAGTCAGCCAACTACCAGTCAGGTTAATGTAGGGCAATTTGAGGAGGCCTTTCGTCAAGCTGTCCAAGCAGAGCAAGCAGTGCTTTATATTGCTTTTTCTTCCGTCCTATCGGGGACTTATCAGTCTGCTGTTATGGCACGTGACCTTGTTTTAGAAGATTACCCAGATGCAAAAATTGAAATTATTGACACCTTGGCTGCGGCTGGCGGAGAGGGTTATTTGGTGATGTTGGCTGCAAAGGCTAGAAAAGAAGGCAAAACACTTGAGGAGACTCAAAAAATCATTTTTGACATAAGCCCTCGTTTGAGAACCTATTTCCTGGTTGATGATCTCTACCATCTGATGCGTGGCGGACGATTGTCTAAAACTTCTGCGGTTGTCGGTAGTTTGGTTAATATTAAACCTTTACTCTGGATAGATGCAAAGGGTAAACTCGTTCCGATAGCGAAAGTACGCGGACGTAAAAAGGGAATGAAAGAGATGCTTAAAGCAGCTAGTCAGGATATAGGACACGATACAGCTGTTGTGGCCTATGCCAATGATAATGAGGCAGCTGAAAGCCTAAAAGAGCAGCTTTTAGCTTCTGAAGGTATCCGTAATGTTCTTATCATGCCCCTAGGTCCGGTGATTTCAACACATGTCGGTCCCAATACTTTAGCTGTCTTTACCATTGGAAAAAAAGATAGATAAGTTGATTTGTTTGAATATCTTAGACAGTTAGGGTAAAATAAAAGGAGTTTTGTGAAGAAAGGTTTTTTTATGAAGAAGAAATTATTGGAATGGCTGTCCTTATTTTTGATAGGAACTGTTGCTATTTTAGGTGGATTACTGGCAGGCAAGGCCTCAGCTGCTGAGCAGGGAGATGTCATCACAAAGATGTATGTAACAAATAGGGAAGGCAACCCCCTAACAGATGAAATTGATCAGTGGGAACAGTTTCGTTTAAATGCAGATTTTAAGCTTCCAAATAACACCGTAAAAGCAGGTGATACGACAACTGTTAGTTTACCCAAAGAAATTACCTTTGCAACCAGTGCTTCATTTGACGTTCAGGATAGCTCTGGAAATGTTGTTGCAAAAGCAGTGGTAGATAAGGATACTAAAAAGGTCACCTTGACCTATACAGATTTTGTTGAAAATCATTCAGATATCTCAGGGACTTTTTTCTTTTATATCCGAGCAGACCATACGCAGATAACTGAGAAACAGCAGGTTCCTTTAAATATTACTGTCAATAATAAAGTATTTCCTGCTGGCAGCTTTACTTTTAAGGGGATTACTGTACCTAAAGGAGAACCTATTGAAAAGTCTGGTTGGCAAAATGCCTCCAATCCTAGGATTGGCCAATATTATATTGCTGTCAACCGTGCTAACACCAACTTGAAAAACACAAAGATTGTTGACAAACTTCAAGGTTCTTATTTGAATTATGTTCCTGGTTCTTTTATTATTGAAAAGGGAAAGTGGGTCTATGAAAATGGTGACTGGGCTTTAAAAAATGCCAGCACAGTGACCGACCAGTACCCGGCTAAGATTACTGGCTCTAGCTTTAGCATAGATTTTGGAGATCTAGATGCTGATACAGGCTTTGCTATCTCCTATCAAGTTAATATTCCCTATACCCCTGTTGATGGTGAAGCTTTTGGCAACAGTGCAACCCTGACTGCTAATAATAGGAGTGCGCAGACAGTTGACAGTAAATATTACTTTTTAGCAGCCGGCGGTCAAGCTGAGGGCTACACTTACAATGTCAAGATTAAAAAGGTTAACGAACAAGGGCAACCATTAGCCAGTGCTGTTTTTGATCTGATCCGTGTCAAGACAGGTCAAACAGTTGGTCAGCTAACAACTGACAACAGTGGTGAGGCGACTCTTGGAGGACTCTTAAAAGACGCCTATATTCTGCGCGAAACCAGTGCACCCAAAGGCTATGTCAAAGCTGATGACATTTCTGTTTCAGCCGATGATTTTGATACAGGAAGTAAAACAGCTCAAAAAACAATTACTAATAAAGCTGAGGTTACCACAACGACAGAAACTTCTACGACAGAAAGCAGTACAGTAACAACACCAGAAACATCAAGTACGACCAACACAACAACAGAAAGCACAACACTAGAGGACACAACTACCGAAAACTCTACAACAACAGTAACAGAAGGTAGTACGACGACAACAGAAGTATTGACAGAAACGACTGATCCAACCACCACAGCTGTAGAAAATGTGACAACAGCAACTAGTACGACCAGTGCAGAAACTACAGTTTCTAATACCAATACAACAAGTCAGTCTCTATCTACATCCAGTAGCGTAAGGGAAACTTCAACAACTGACCAAACGACAGTTATTCCTCAAAGTTCAGCCTCTACTATTAGCAGTAATGTAGATAAAATCTCTTCTAGTACAAAAAGGTCAGCTGTAGAAAAAACGGCTGCCAAAACATCATCTAGCCAGACTAAAAAGTCCCATAAATGGGGCTTGCCATCAACTGGAGAATATGCTTCTGTTTATCTGTCTCTTTTAGGTCTATTGTTGATCAGTGCTGTCGGTATCTATCACTATAAAAAGAACAGTTCTTTATAAAGAGTATGAATTCCAATGTTTTATCATAACTCTGAAGCGTTAGCTAATGAAAACACAGCTATGGGCTTATCTTAAAAGGCTTCATTTCTGCTGTATTACATTAAAAATGACTTGGCAAATAAGCTTTTATCTGAAGTAAAAGGCCTTTGCTACTATTTATCAAGTCTTATCAATGCTTTTAGCCTAAATTATTTCCTGACAGGAAGCTAAATGAGCTTTCTGTCTTTTGTTTTTCTCAGATTTCGGGGCAATATCAACTAAAGCAGGGAATTTAATATACTCAATGAACATCAAAAAGCAGACAAGAAAGCTAACCGCAGGCAGTGCTAAGGCAGGACCAAGGTGGCCCTGACCTCCTAGTTTAGAGAGATTGTCAAAGAGTATAAAGAATCCTTCCTTTTTGCAGATAGCAAATGGCTTGCTCATCTAGCCTAATAATATGTGCTTTTATGTAAGATACCTAAATAGTATTTTTAACCATTTTGTTTATGAAAGTCTTTCCTTGACAGATGGTTTTTATTTTCATAAAATTAGTTAACAAGAGTAATTACTTTTATTAACTAAAAGGAGAAATCTATGAATTCTATTAGGAAACAATTTTCGGATCTTTATGATAAGGCCTTAATTCGCTACCAAACCAGTCCTCTTCGCAGCACTGATTTCCCCGATATGTCTGCTAATGAGGAACATTATATTGATATTTTATATGGTTTGGGACAAACAACGTTAACAGAGTTCTCAGAAAAAGCTAAAATTTCTAAACCAGCTGCTACACGTATTATTCATGCTTTTTTAAAGAAGGGCTATTTAGAGAAAACACCGTCACAGACAGATAAACGTGTCTTTTATTTGGAACTCATTCCAGATTTACAGGAGCATTGTCGAAAAAATTTTCAGCTAGCAGATACTATCTTTAGCGATATGCTATTGGTTTTGACAGAAGAAGAGCGTGACCAGCTTTCTTATCTGATTACTAAAGTGAATAAGGAGTTTGATGCTTAATGGAACAAAAGAAAATTGAGCAAAGGGCCTTAGTCATAGGAACCATTGTCAATATGCTGATGGGAATTGTTGGCCTAATTGTTTATCGTATTACGATGATTGAATCTCTTTTTATTGATGCTTATTATACCCTTATTGATTTGTTTTCTGGTTTATTAGCTATCTTTATCTCCAAAAATAGTACTAAAAGAACTGCTCTATTTCCTAATGGTTTCTTTATTTTGGAACCTTTGTATGCTTTCTTTAAATCAAGCCTGTTATTAGTGCTTTTGACTTCATCTGTTATTACCGTTTCGATAAGAGCTTATAAATATTTTACTACCGGACAGGGAGAGATTCTCAATGCTTTGCCGATTGTTCCCTATGCTGCTGTTATGGTCTGTCTGTGTCTGGGCTTGTCTTTTTACTATAAAGAACAAAGCAAAAGAATGGGTAATATCAGTACCATGTTAATGTCTGAGACCAAAAATTCTTTCATTGACGGTATGATTTCAGCAGGAATCGGACTTGCTGCTCTTTTGGTGCTTATGATTGATATAAACTCACCTTTAAGTTTTCTCAAATATACTGGGGATTTTTTCATAACAGTTAGCTTGGTAATCTTTACCATTAAAGGACCAATTTCAATTATTCGCAGTGCCAGTTTTGAAATTGCGGGTGGGACTTTGAAAAACGGTTTGGTAAAAAAACATATTGAAAAGTGTATTTATTCCTATTTTGATAAGGGAGGAATGATTCAGCATTGTTTTATTTATAAAATCGGTACTTCTTTTACTATCCATCTTTTATTGAGCGAAGAAGCGGCATTTCTTGATTTAAAAGAGCTTTCAGTTAAAAAACAAATTATCCTTAATGAACTTAAGCAATCTTATGAATTTATTGATTTGAACTACATTTATTAGTTAGGAGAAATGCAAATGAAGATTACTATTTACAATGAATACGCTCCTTTAAAAACAGTCATTATTGGTGATGCTAGCCGCTTGTTCTTTCCAGACAGTCATGCTATTGAAAACGAAAAAAGCAAACCCTGGTGGGAAAAACTGCGGAATAATATTATTTTCCCCTTGCTAAGAGGTAAGGAAGTGCCTCGTTTCCTCACAAAGCATTTTCAAAAAGAATTGGATGATTTTGAACAGTTACTTCGAGAAAATCAGGTAACAGTCTTGAAAGTAGACGCCATCACACCGCCAGCTAGTAAGAACCCTGCAGAATTAGGCACGGGACAAATGTATGCCAGAGATAGTGCTATGTCTATAGGGGATTTATTTATTCAGGGCAATATTCAGATTGAGATGCGTAAAAAAGAACGTTTGGGTTACCAAAGGATTGTCCAGAATATTAAAGAAAATAATAAAGTTGTGACGATGTCACAATCAGATCCAGTCTATCTTGAAGGGGGCGATGTTATTGTTGATTACCCAAATGTTTTTGTTGGTATTGGCAAATATGCTAGTAATTTAGCTGGTATTGAGTGGCTGCGTAAGCAGTTAGATGATTCCTGGAATATTGTTCCTGTTTATTTGAATGACGATGGCATCTTGCATCTAGATTGCTGCATGACCATTATTGGCCCTAAAACAGCTATTATTTGCCGTGAGGTTTTAAAAGATTTGCCAAAGGAATTATCTGATTATACCTTTATTAATATTGATAAAAAAGTAAGACAGGAAATGGCTGGCAATGTTCTGGTTTTGGGGCATAATAAGGTTATTGTTCAAAAGAGGCATAAAAAGCTGCAAGAGGATTTGAGAAAACATGGTTTTACCCCTTTACCGCTATCTTTCACTTGGCATGCTCTGTTGGAAGGTGCTTTTAGGTGTGCCTCTTGTCCCTTGGAACGTGAATAAGTTTCCATGAGGCTGAGTAAGTATTGCTTGCCAGTTATTGTTATAACAGCTATAAGAAAAACTGTTCTATTTGATTATTATTGGCTTTTCTTTATTCTTAAAAACTAAGGCACATACAAGCCAAAAGAGGTCTTGACCCAAAGGTTATTTTTTGATATTATATAAAGCGGTATTGTTTACCCCATTTGAAAGGCCCCGGAACCCTTCAAATAACTTGTGGACCGGAACATCCACTTTGTAAACATAAAGATTCGTATAGGAGAAATCATGAACAAAACAACATACATGGCTAAGCCAGGTGAAGTTGAACGGAAATGGTACATTGTTGATGCAACAGATATCCCTCTTGGACGTCTTTCAGCAGTTGTTGCCAGCGTTCTTCGCGGGAAAAATAAACCTACTTTCACACCGCATACTGATACGGGTGACTTTGTTATCGTTATCAATGCTGAAAAAGTGAAATTGACTGGTAAAAAAGCAACCGACAAGATTTACTACACACACTCAATGTATCCAGGTGGCTTGAAACAGATTCCAGCAGGTGAACTGCGTGCTAAAAATGCTGTTCGCTTGATTGAAAAATCTGTTAAAGGAATGCTTCCGCATAATACTCTTGGACGCGCACAAGGCATGAAATTAAAAGTCTTCGTTGGTTCTGAGCACACACATGCAGCACAACAGCCAGAAGTACTTGATATCACAGGTCTTATCTAAGAGGAAAGGAGAGCAGAAAATAAATGGCACAAGCACAATATGCAGGAACTGGACGCCGTAAGAATGCTGTTGCACGCGTTCGCTTAGTTCCAGGTACTGGTAAAATTACAGTAAATAAAAAAGACGTTGAAGAATACATTCCGCATGCAGATCTTCGCCTTGTTATCAATCAGCCATTCGCAACAACATCTACTGAAGGTTCTTATGATGTTTTTGTTAATGTCATTGGCGGCGGCTACGCTGGTCAGGCAGGTGCAATCCGTCATGGTATTGCACGTGCACTGCTTGAAGTTGATCCTGATTTCCGTGATTCACTCAAACGCGCTGGCCTTCTGACACGTGATGCTCGTATGGTTGAACGTAAGAAACCAGGTCTTAAAAAAGCTCGTAAAGCTAGTCAGTTTAGTAAACGTTAATCTGTTTGTTCAGATTATCTTACAGCTCAGACACTTCTCGATTTCGGGAAGTGTTTTTTATTTAAATTGACGGTAGCTGTTGCGACTTTAGTCGCTTACAGATAGGGAGGTGTGCACAGAAAAACACAATTTTAGCGTCTCAAAACGCTAAGAAACGACTGCAATACAGCAGCATAACACTTCATGGTTCACATCATGGGGTGTTTTTTTGCTGCATTTTTTGGAAAATTGATAGCAATATATTTTAGGTATTAGTGGCAAATAGTAATAGTCAAAGGGTTAGATGATGTATGTAGTGGATGATGTTTCTCAACTCTAAGTATATTACAACACTAATAGGCGTTAAGAATAAAGTGCAGTTGACTTTGATTGTTCCATTTCAAATAGAAATCCAATAATGATAGTAAGGTTGTAATTTTTTAATTTTAATGTTCATCATCATTGATTTAGAGCCTTTGGAAATTGAAGTAGATCAACAGCAAGTTTATTTACCTATTAAGAGAGTTGCATATCCAAGTTTAACTGAAATAAAAATTGTCTCTGATAGAAATCATTTGATTATGTGACTTTAAGTCCGTCACGCTCCGTAAGGTGCGCGATGAAGGTTATACCAAAAAAACTCCAAACACGATACAATAAAGGTGTTCAAGCCTATTGTAAAGTGAAAGGAGAAAAATATGTCGCAAAAGGCACATTGTCTTCACACCTAAGTATAGACGAAAAATCATTTATAATCAATATCGAAGTAGTCTGGGAGAAATATTCCGACGCTTGTACAGTTATAAAGGTTTGGGTAGAGTGGTATACGGTAGGTCTTAATTGAAGCCACGATAAAGAAGTATATTCAGGAACAAGAATGATATAGCTCTTGATAAATTGAGTGTGAAAGAGTATGAAGTTCCCTTTAGGGATAGTGGCAAGTAGTACGAACGCCTCTTTAAGAGGCTAGTGACGAGTCAATAGCGGTTAGGCTTGAACAAAGTGAAAGCCAGCGTCTTTAGGCGCTGGCTGGTGATGTGGGCTTATAGCCCTTGTTCAAACCACCCGTTTGACGGTGGTTATGATTATGCGACTTTTAGACTATTTTACTCTGAAGGCGTAAAATAAATAAACCGCCTCTTTAGCGGTTGCGCGACGCAGGCTATATACGAAAAACGCTAAACGCGATACACTAAACTTTTTGCATGAAGCGAAGTATTATGAGCCAGACGATAAAGTTGTATCAATTCTTGAAAATAATATTGTCAGCTGTCATCTTAGAATTAGTGATAAAATTGAACAAAAATAGGATTAATTTCCAAATTTGAGTGATGGTGAAAAAGTCATTTTGCATTTCAAGTATAATGCAGGAGAAAAAATGATAATTTCATAAGCTTCAGAAATCAATGGAAAAAGTCGAAATTTTGCAAGTAGATTATTGGAAGAGCTTCTGGATAAGGAAATCATAGAATGGCATGGCACTAGTAAACAAGATCAAAATTATTACTATACATTAGATCAATAAAGGTGTAGTCTTTATAAGTAGAGGGTACAGATCATTATTTTTAGATTTATAAAAAAGTTTAAGAAGATCCAAAATTTTAGAGATATTTGAGAATTGATTGATACTTATTTGATTTTCAAATTCTATATTTAAAATAAAAAAGAAATACAGTTATGAAAAAACAGCTGCTGCTAAACAAAATTGCTAGCTTAATCTATAAGTTGGCTATAGGCTGCTAATTGCTGAATTTATGATAAAGTTATCTGTAATTTGTGAAATGTGTAGAGATGAAATAGGTCTCCAAACTGTTTGGCAGAAAGATACCTTTTCTTATTTGAATATATTGGCAATAATACAGTTTTCTAAGCAGTAAATCACTTCTTTTAGATTCTGATATTGTTCATCTTTAGGGATTATCATTAAATCATGGACAGTATCTGGAATAATGAATTAAATATTTTAAAATATCTAACATATTCTATCATATTTATCTTAGCTACAATCATTCTTAGTATTATAGTTAAATTTAGAAAAATAAAATAAAGCAAAGAATTTTTAATGTTACTTTGAAAAAACGGTGTTCAAGATTTTTTTAGGAGAGTGAGAAATGGTGATTGAACTAAATGGAATTAATAAAAAATTGGGACCAAAGAAATTATTAAAAATTTATCTTTGACAATAAATAGAGGGCAAGTATTTGCTTTACTGGGTCCTAATGGAGCAGGAAAGACAAGCTTAATTCGTATTATGTTAGGATTGCTTAAACCGGAGTTTGGGACTGTGAAAATATCAGGCACAGAACTAACAGAAGCCACACGGTCCGATTTACTCCTAACTATTGGGGTTCAAAATGATGGCAATCTTTATGAAAATCTAACAGTTAAAGAAAATTTAGCTATTTGGGGCGAGATATACAGTTTAGAGCAGTTAAGGATAAGCCATAGAATTACGGAAGTTAGTAAAATGTTTCGCTTGGAAGCGTATTTAGAAATGCCTGTAGGAAGTTTAAGTAAGGGAAACAGGCAGAAAGTTTTATTGGCTAGAGCTATGTTTCATAATCCGGATATCTTAATTTTGGATGAACCAACCACTGGTTTAGATCCTGAAGCGGTTGATGAATTTTATACTTTCATTAAGCAACTGAAAAAAGATAATGTTACCATCATTATGTGTACACATTATTTATATGGTCTGGATGATCTTGTTGACAGCATAGGTGTGTTAAAAGATGGGGAGCTGTTAACGAGCGGGGAGATAAGGAAGCTAAGAAATTCAGACAAAATAGTGCATTTTTATGGCAGATTTAATCAAGATGATGTTCTTAGGTTAAACCATCTTGGGACTGTTAGTGGAAATACAAAAGCGGAGTTTAGTATTCTATTGGATAATTATGATATTGTACCGGCTATTGTCAGAGAATTATCCTCTAAGGGAAATGATATTGATGAAATTCATAGGCAGAATGAAACTCTAAAAGAAATTTACTTTAGAATCATTGAAGGAGATTGATTGATATGTTTTGGTACCGGATTAAAGTGATGATAAAAAAAGATTAAATAGAACTGCTTAAGGATAGAGGTTTACTACTATCTTTGATAATTGTACCAATTATTTTTAGTATCGTTTTTCCAGTATTAATATTTTTGCTGGGCACTAACAAGGAAATTTCAGCTAGCATTTCAGGCTTACAGATGTTCTTAGAACATTTTAAAATCTTAGATTATCCCAAATTTATTACCACAGATACACTGCCATTATATGCTATTTTTACTTATTTTTTTCTACCGCTGTTCATGTTAATTCCAATAATGATTTCAACGGTTTTAGCCAGCAGCAGCTTTATTGGTGAGAAGGAGAAAAAAACGCTGGAAGGCTTGCTGTATACTCCGCTGTCTCCTAAGGTGTTAATTCTAGGTAAAGCTTTAGCTTCTGCTATTTCAGCAGTTTTACTAACAATTATGTCGGTTACCGTGTATGCTGTGATTGTTAATGTATTGGGATGGAGATATTTTGGCCATATTATTTTGCCAAATCTTACTTGGGTTTTGGTTATTTTCATTATTTCGCCATTGCTTGTTTTGTTATCCATTTTACTAGTGATTGGAAGTTCACAATATTTAAAAAGCAGCAAATCGGCACAAGGAGTTGCAATGATTATTATTGCTCCTATTCTTGGAATGTTGATTTCTCAATCCACTGGGGTCTTGATACTTGGCCTTACCGAAACGTTGATTTTTGTAGTTGTTTTACTATTATTAACGACAGCAACCTTTATTTATGTTGCAAAAAAATTTGATTTTGAAAAATTTATCTTAAATAACTAGCCTATAAAGACTTGATAAATTATGGGGATAAGGAAGCGGTATTTTTTGACTTAGTGAGAAGTTAGTATATTAACTTTTTCAAATGGGAAAAGCCGTCTGTTTTCTAGAAGGTATGATGATTTGATGACTGAAAATAAAATAGGAAAATTTTTAATATACTATCTTTTTGTCTTTTTATGAAGAAATCATTTAAACTTTTCAATTACTTATATTACTGCTATAATGGAAGGATATTAAACGACTTGTATAGAAAAAACGGAGGATAAAAATGGAACTATTCAAGACCATTCGCAGTATCTTATATACTAGCATGCACTGGGTCTTTCCGCTGTCGCTTATTTATACAGTTGTTGTTATTATTCAAAATCTTTTTTTGCTGCCATCTAGTTTTTTCTCAGTGACAGCAGGTTTAAAACTTTTTAAGATTAGTTGGATGCCCTTCTTGATAGAACATTCTATGCGTTTTAATAGGATTGTGATCTGTCTGATTGCCTGCTTATTTACGGCTCGGTTTATACAGCTCCTCTTGAAGAGACATCAAATAGACTCCTTTGTGCCTAGTATTATTGTGTTTTTAGTGACCTGGCTTTTGTTTGGTCAAATTAATTTTGAGGCGGATATGCGTACCCCTTCTCAGCCTATCTGGCTTTTTTTAATATTGGGTATCTTACTGTTCTACGGTTTTATTTTGCTCAATCAAAAATTTGGTTCTCATTTAGTGACCTTTAGATGGCTTTTGATTTCGGTGTCTCTTTATTTGGCGCTTTATTGGGGAGCAACGGCTTATAAGCTCCCCTTGTTAAATGTGAATTTCTACTTTCAGGAAGGCTTTTCAAATTTGTTAGGGAGCGGCCCTAGCCATTTAGCGGAAGTTATTTTGCTGTCTTTTTTTGCGGTCATCTTTTTTTCAGTTGGGTTAATTGTACCAGATATTTTGAATGCACCAACTTTCTCTTTAGATGTGGTTAGTGACAATTTAGATTCTATTTTAGAGCATTCGACACAAAAAATTCCGCACTTATTTACCTTGTATACCTTGCAGGATGCTTTCGCCCTTTTTGGAGGTGTAGGGTTATTGCTTGCTTTAGCTATAGCGATTATCATTGGAAGTAAGCTAGTGCAACAGAAAACCTATTCTAAGATGGTTTACTGGTCCTTCATTCCTTTATTATTTGACCAGCCTCTGCCTTTATTATTAGGTTTTCCTATCTTATTTCAGCCGCTTTTGTTAATTCCTATGCTGCTGACGACTTTCGCAGCGGAGCTGCTTGGTGCTTTTGTTTTGATGACAGGCATGCTTAATCCATCTGTTTATGAAGTCCCTACGGGGACGCCCAATATTCTTTTTGGCTTTTTAGCTTCTAACGGAGACTGGAGATATTTAGTAATGGTGGCTTTAATCCTGTCTATTTCAGTGATCATTTATCTTCCCTTTGTCAAAATAGTTTTATTAAGAGAGGCTCATGATGAATAAGTTTTTAAAAACTGCTGGTATGATTTTTTTATTTGCGCTGCTAGTAAGTATGCTTATTTTGGGCAGAGGTTATATGAATACCTCCTCTAAAACCAAAATAAGAAATTACAACTCACGGATTAACCCAACGATTATGCTGCCAGGCTCTGAAGCAACTCGAGAAAGGTTCAATGGAACTATTGACTCTTTAAATAAAATGGGGAAGAAGCACAGTGTTTTAAAATTAACAGTACATAAAAATGATAATATCACTTATAGCGGCCAAATAGCTGCTAATGACGTGAACCCTTATATTGTTATTGGTTTTGAAGATAACAGTGACAGCTATGCCAATATTAAGCGGCAGGCCAAATGGTTGGATCATGCACTGGCAGAGTTGCAAAAAAAGTACCATTTCAGAGACTTTAATGCGATTGGCCATTCAAATGGAGGATTGGACTGGACGGTTTATCTGGAGCAGTATTACTCTGATGAAGATTTTAATATGCAAACTTTGATGACGATAGGAACACCTTATAATTTTGAAGTTGTCAACAGTTCTAACCGTACACAGATGCTGCAGGATCTGATTAAAGAACAGGATAATTTACCAGATGACTTGACCGTCTACAATGTAGCAGGAACAAATAATTATGATGGTGATTATATTGTCCCTGTTACCAGCGTTGAAACTGGGAAATACATTTTTCAAAAAACAGTTGACCAATATACACAGGTAACAGTGACAGGCAGTGAAGCGGAACATTCTGACTTGCCTGAAAATAAAGAAGTTTTAGATTTGATTTCAGAAAATATCTTGCATAATAAGTCTAAGAAACTGAAACCTCAAAATTAGACTAAAGCAAAATGACTAGTTTATTTCTGCTTTCTTTTTGCACAGGTAGCTGTAATCCCTTAACTTTCCTTGTTTTTTCCTCTCAGTTTACAAGGCTGCGCGTGTTTGAAGTTTATAGAGACAGCAAAAAAGGAAGCTGCTGGGGAAACCTTTGTTTTGCTTTCTTTTCTTTCAGCATTCCTTCAGAAAAGTGATATAATAAATGGTATGACAAATCCTCAGATTGAAGAAAAAAAAGTTTTAGAAAAAAAGATAGCTAGAGGCAAGGCTTCAGGTAAAATTATTTTAATGGGAGAGCATGCTGTAGTCTATGGCCAGCCGGCTATAGCGATACCTTTTTCTGCTGTAGAAACAGTTTCAGAAGTTAAAACAGAAGGAGAGAAACTAACAGTAACCTGTGATTTCTATGATGGTTTGGTTCATGAAATGCCAGAGATTTTAGAAAGTTTAAAACATGCTATTCGTTTTTCTCTTTATAGGATCAATGCCCCTCAAGATCCAGCCATTCATATTGATATTCGTTCAACAATACCAGCAGAAAGAGGGATGGGGTCAAGTGCAGCGGTAGCTGTGGCTATTGCAAGAAGCCTCTTTAATTTTTATGGTAAAGTACTAACCGATAAGGAATTGTGGGAAATTGTCCAGTCGTCTGAAAAAATCGCCCATGGTAATCCTTCAGGCATAGATACTGTTACAACTAGTGGCAAATCCCCTCTTTTTTTTGTCAAAGATCAGCCTATTGAACAGCTAACTATTCATATGGATGCTTATTTAGTCGTTGCTGATACAGGCCAAACAGGTCAGACTTTCAAAGCAATTCAATCGGTTAAAGAACTTTTGCACAAAAGAGATGACCAGCCAGCTACTAGTTCTGATTCTAGACAAGCAATCCAAGAACTGGGGAAACTAACCCGATTGGCTAAAGAAGCTTTACTGAATAATCAAGTTTTAGAACTAGGAGAGGCGATGAATCGGGCTCAGCAGCTTTTAGCAAGTTTAACAGTTTCTGATCAGCTTTTAGATGAGCTCACTCAAGTGGCTAGACAGGCAGGCGCCTTAGGAGCTAAGCTAACTGGCGGCGGGCTAGGAGGCTGTCTGATTGCTTTAGCTAAAGATAAGGAAAGTGCTAAAAAAGTTTCAGCTGCTCTAGTGAAAAATGGTGCTGAAAAAGTTTGGTGTCAGTATTTGGGCGACCTTTAAACCAACTTGTCTCTTAGTCCCCAAATTAAGAAAGTCCCAAATCCGCTACTCTTTATTTCAGAATAGCAGCATCACTTTTCCTAGATTTTCTAAGACTTGCTTATGCAGCTTGCACCGTTTTGTCAGTCTTATGTGAAGCTCAACAAACCCCATTGGGCTGATTGATTGCAGTTATAAAATCATTAAAAGGTTTTATCCGCAAAAAGGGGGCAATTTGGTATAATATTTCTGACAAAGAAGAGGATAGATATGACACCTAACAAAGAAGATTATTTAAAAATTATTTATGAGCTGGGAGAATACGGAGAAAAAATCAGCAATAAGCAAATTGCAGAAAAAATGTCTGTCTCTGCTCCAGCTGTTTCAGAAATGGTCAAAAAACTTTTGTCAGAAGGATTAATTCTTAAAGATAAGCAGACAGGTTATTTACTAACGAAAAAAGGGCAGATCCTAGCTTCATTTCTCTATCGCAAGCATCGTTTGATTGAAGTTTTTTTAATGAATCATCTTAATTACACAGCAGATGAGATTCATGAAGAAGCTGAAGTACTAGAACATACTGTTTCTAATATCTTTATTGAACGTTTGGACAAGTTACTCCACTATCCAAAGGTCTGTCCGCACGGAGGAACCATTCCTCAATATGGTGAACTCTTAGTTGAAAAATATCATACCACTTTGAAAGATACAAAAGAAGAAGGAACTTATGTGTTAAAACGCGTTCAAGATAATTTCCAGCTTTTGAAATATATGGAGCAGCACCATTTAAGCATTGGCGATGAGCTGACTCTTTTAGAATATAATGATTTTGCAGATGCTTATACGATTGAAAAAGAGGGCAAACAGCTGCAAATAACATCAGCAGTTGCTAGTCAGATTTATGTCGAAAAGAAAAAAAGCTAGCAGGCAATATTTTTTCTTAAAAAGTTTAAAAAAGCAAACAAAAAGAGAGTAAAGCAGCATTCCTTAGATAAATACTGCTTTACTCTCTTTTTATGACTTATCGTTTAATCTTGAGCTTGAAAGCTTAAAGAGCTTGTTTTAAGGACTTACTTAGCCTTAGCAGGGAACAATTAGGCTTCAAGAGGTCTAAAATTTCCCACGATGAGACCGATAATTCTTGGATTTTCCGCGTAGGGAGCAAACATATCAGCGTATTTTTTATTTAGAGAAACAAGACGCAAACCGTCTTTTTCACGATAAACTTTTTTGATATAAGTCTGATCATTCCAGTCTACGGCATAAATAGCGCCGTCATAATCAAAACCTGTTTGCTTGATAAGGGCAACCTCACCGTTTAGGAAGGTTGGCTCCATAGAATCTCCGAAAATCCAAGAAGCAAAATCATGGTCAATTTCTTCATCATAAAAGACAGTATCAAAATTACCGTCTCCAAAATAGGAGTAACCTGTACCAGCCGATAATCTTTCGTAAACTTTATAAGGATAATATTTCTTTTTCATTAAATCTACCACCTTGTTTTGTTGCTCTAATAATTTTTGTGAGTATAGCAATGTTTTATTTTTATTGTCCTCATTCAAATGAGAATAAATTTCAACGATGTCGTATTGGGATAAGAAATAGGCGGAGTCTACCTTTAATAATTGAGCCAGTTTCTTCCAATTTTTTTGATTAGGTTTTGTTTTTCCAGCTTCCCAGTTGAAGTAGGAAGGTCGGCTGATCCCCATTTGATCGGCCAGCTGAGCTTGTGAAAGACCAAGCTCTTGACGTCTCTTTTTCAATTTTTGATTTGCAAACATAGCTTTAACCTCTATTAGTTTATAAACTAATTATAGTTTATCATTTAAGATCAATAAAAGCAAGTATCTGATCAGTAAGGTTTCGAAGATAGTGTGCAAAACTTAAAAAACAGGAAATACTAGTAATTTCCGAACATTACAGCTGTATTTGATATAGAATTTTCAGGTTTTTTATGCTAAAATGTTAAAAATAAAGAATCATAGGAGGCTTTTATGAAGGCGATTATTACAGTTGTTGGTAAGGATAGAGCTGGTATTGTTGCAGGGGTATCAACAAAAATTGCAGATCTGGGGCTCAATATTGACGATATCACGCAAACTGTCCTAGATGAATATTTTACAATGATGGCTCTTGTATCTGCTTCTGATAAAAAAGATTTTACACAATTGCGTTCAGAACTTGAAAAGTTTGGTGCTAGTTTGAACGTCAAAATTAGTATCCAAAGCGCTGCTATTTTTGATGCTATGCACAATTTGTAAAATAGAGGAGTTTGTGTAAATTATGGATATTAAGCAGATTACAGAAACGATTGCAATGATTGAGGAACAAAATTTTGATGTTCGTACCATTACTATGGGAATTTCACTTCTTGACTGTATCGACTCTGATATGAATAAGGCAGCTGAAAAGATATATCACAAAATTGTTGAAAAAGCTGGAAACCTTGTCAAAATAGGTGATGAAATTGCAGCAGAACTAGGAATTCCTATCGTTAATAAGCGCGTTTCGGTTACGCCTATTTCAATTATTGGGGCAGCAACGAAAACAACTGATTATACTCCCTTGGCTAAGGCGCTTGATCGTGCTGCCAAACAAATTGGTGTTAATTTTATTGGAGGTTTCACTGCCTTAGTGCAAAAAGGCTATCAAAAAGGAGACGAAAACCTTATTCACTCCATCCCTAAGGCCTTAGCTGAAACTGATTTTGTGTGTGCTTCTGTTAATATTGGTTCCACGAAATCAGGTATTAATATGACAGCTGTACGTGATATGGGGGATATTATTAAGAAAACAGCAGCTGCTTCTGAAATGGGTCCTGCAAAATTAGTTGTTTTTGCTAATGCTGTTGAAGATAATCCATTTATGGCAGGTGCATTTCATGGTGTTGGTGAGGCAGACGTTGTTATTAATGTCGGTGTATCAGGCCCTGGTGTGGTCAAACGAGCCCTTGAAAAAGTAAGCGGGCAAAGTTTTGATGTTGTGGCTGAGACGGTCAAGAAAACAGCTTTTAAAATTACACGTATTGGGCAGCTTGTTGGTCAGATGGCCAGTGAACGTTTAGGAGTTAAATTTGGGATTGTTGATTTGTCGTTAGCCCCAACCCCAGCTGTGGGAGATTCTGTTGCGCGTGTACTGGAAGAGATGGGGCTAGAAACAGTAGGTACGCACGGGACGACTGCAGCCCTTGCTCTCTTAAATGATCAGGTTAAAAAAGGCGGTGTCATGGCCTGCAATCAAGTGGGCGGTTTATCAGGGGCTTTTATCCCAGTTTCAGAAGATGAAGGAATGATTGAAGCTGTGGAAAAAGGAACTTTGAATCTTGAAAAATTAGAGGCTATGACGGCTATTTGTTCTGTTGGTTTGGATATGATCGCTATTCCCGAAGATACTCCAGCTTCAACCATTGCAGCCATGATTGCTGATGAGGCAGCAATTGGGGTTGTTAATATGAAAACGACTGCTGTTCGCATTATACCTAAAGGTAAAGAAGGAGATAGGATTGAATTTGGTGGTTTGCTCGGATCTGCCCCGGTTATGCCTGTTAATAAAAACTCTTCAGCCGATTTTGTAGCACGCGGCGGCCAAATTCCTGCACCTATCCACTCTTTTAAAAATTAAAGTAGGCCAAAAATGTATTTCATCTTTCCTAGGTAAGACTGCCTAAAGAAGGGTGAACAGAAAAAAAGCCTTAGATATTGTGATTTTTACTGTCAAGCCCAAGCTGCTCTTGCTTCCTATCCTTTTTAGCTGATAAGATAAGTTCTTCCAGCATACGCTCCCCCTTTTGTTTTTAAAATGGTATAATAATAAACGGACAAAATCAGGAGGAATTATGACAAAAACGAGACTATATATTGCGCGTCATGGTAAAACAATGTTTAATACTATTGGCCGTGCTCAAGGGTGGAGCGATACGCCATTGACAGCAGAAGGAGAACGGGGAATTCATGAACTGGGAATTGGTCTGCATAAGGCCTCTATACCCTTTAAATATGCTGCTTCCAGTGACAGCGGCCGAACAATGCAAACGATGGAGATTATTTTAGAAGAGCTGGGTAATCCTACTATTCCTTATTCAAGGGACAAACGTATTCGGGAATGGTGCTTTGGCAGTTTAGACGGAGGCTATGACGGGGATCTTTTTCAAGGAGTGCTTCCTCGGACAGCTGCTTTTAATACAGGGAGATCTTATGATGAAGTTACCTATCCTGAATTGGCTGCTAGTCTTGTTGAAGTAGATACAGCTAATTGGGCTGAGCCTTGGGAAATTTTAAGCAAACGTATTTATGATGGTTTTGAAGCAATTGCTCAGTCTGTGGAAGCCTCAGGCGGAGGCAATGCAATTGTCGTCAGCCATGGCATGACAATCGGTACTTTTATGTGGCTAATTGACCGTAAACAAGAAAAAAAGGCTATTGCTAACGGCAGTGTGACTGTTGTTACTTATGAAAATGGAAAATTTTTCATTGAGACCATTGGTGATATGTCTTACCGTCTTCGAGGAAGGGAATTTTTAGAAAAAAATGAGAAAGAAAATTAGTCCCTTATCTACTTTAGTATTATTGACATTTATTTTGATTTTTGTTTTAGGACTTTACTTCTTTTTGCAAAAAAGTCGTCAGACTGGTACTGATAAAAGCATTCATCAAAAAGTGGAGCGAAGTAAAACATCTTCTGCAGCTCATCCACATAGAGGGATATCATCTAAAGATTGGGAATTGGTTCTCGTTAATCGTGATAACAGAAAATCGGAAATGAACCCTGAGCTAACGGATATCAATGGTATTAAGGTAGATTCGCGAATTGCAGAAAATACAAAGAAATTTTTGGCGGCAGCTCAACAAATTGATGCTAGTGAACATTTAATATCAGGTTATCGAAGTGTTAACTATCAACAGGAGCTTTTTAATAACTATGTTGAACAAGAAAAGGCAGCGGATCCGAGTTTAAGCCAGGAAGATGCTGAGAAAAAAGTACAAACCTATTCGCAGCCTGCAGGAGCCAGTGAACATCAGACCGGTTTAGCTATTGATATGAGTACAGTAGACAGTCTTAATGAAAGTGACCCCAGTGTAGTGGCGAAAGTGGCTTCGATTGCTCCTAAGTATGGTTTTGTATTGCGCTTTCCGAAGGATAAAAAAAGTTCTACGGGGATTGATTATGAAGACTGGCATTATCGCTATGTCGGTGTAAAATCTGCTGAGTATATGACAAAGCATCATTTAACTTTGGAAGACTATTTAAGGGAATTAAAGGAGAAATAGATAGTGAGAACGAGACTAAAATTTAGGTCTTTTATTACCGTTGTTTTCATTCTTTTCTTTATCATTTTTATGCCTATTTTATTTAGCGGGGGATTAGCAAATGCTCAAAAGGAAGTAGCTAGCCCCTATACCCATAAAGAGTTTATAAAAGAGGTGGCTCCTACAGCCCAAAAATTATCCAAATTATATGGAATAAAAAGTTCCATTATCATAGGACAGGCAGCTCTCGCTAGTCATTATGGACATACTTTTGTCTCTAATAAATATCATAATCTTTTTGCTCTCCGAGCTCTTCCAGGTCAAAGCGGCATCCGTCTGCAAGATCGTGAATATAGCAAAGGAGCTTGGCATAAGGTATCCTATCGTTTTCTTGTTTATCCTTCCTGGAAAGAATCGCTCTATGATTATTTAGCTCTCTTGCGAGGAGGTAAACTTTGGGATAGTGCCCTTTATAGAACGATGGCTACCTCAAATGGCTATAAGACAACAGCGAGAGCACTTCAGTCATCAGGTTTCAGTGATGACCCAAATTATGCTGAGAAATTAATTGCTGTTATTGAAGAAAACGGACTCACAGATTACGATCAGTAAAAAAGAAGGTTTGTTGATTCATTAGTTCAGATTGCAAGATAAAGTATTTTTTAAAGAAATAGAAGGATTTTAGCACTCTAAGAAAAAGAGTGCTAAAATTTTGCATTTTTTTCTTGACAGAAATTTAAATTGGAGTATAATAAAAACATGAACTTAGCAGTCTATGCTTAAGAGTGCTAATTTTGTTGTTAAAGATTGGAGGATGGCTTAGATGATTACACAGCGTCAAAAAGACATTCTTGATTTGATTGTTGAGACTTTTACTAAGACTCATGAACCTATTGGTTCAAAAAGCCTTCAAAAGTTTGTTGCTTCAAGCAGTGCTACTATTAGAAATGATATGGCTGTTTTGGAAAAGTTAGGTCTTCTTGAGAAAGCTCATACATCAAGCGGACGGCTTCCAAGTCCTAAAGGCTTTAAATACTTTGCTGAACATTCTTTAAATCCAGCTAGTTTGGATGAACAAGATGTTTATCAAGTGATGAAAGCTTTTGATTTTGAAATTTTTCGTTTGGATGATCTTTTAAAAAAGGCCAGCAAACTACTGGCAGATTTAACAGATTATACAGCCGTCATTCTTGATGTAGAACCAAAAAGACAAAAATTAACAGCTTTTGATATTGTTAAACTCAGCAGCCATGATGCTTTAGCAGTTTTAACCTTAGATGAGGCCAGTTCAATAACCGTTCAGTTTGCGATTCCGAAAAATTTTTTGGATAGTGATTTAGAGACTGTTATTCAAATCGTTCGAGAACGTTTTTTACATCAGACTGTCTTGGATATTCATTATCGTTTGAGAACAGAACTGCCTCAGATCATTCAAAAATATTTTCTGCGTACAGATAATGTGTTAGATTTATTTGATCATATTTTTAACCAAATTTTTCAAGAAAAAGTCTTTATTTCTGGTAAGGTAAATAGTTTAGAATTTGCAGGATTAAAAACTTATCAATTCTTAGAAAACCTACAGTCTGTAGCTTTAGAAATTCGGCAAAGCCTTCCAGAAGAAGAAATCTATCGGGTACAGGTTGCAGAAAGCAGTGAAGCAAGCCTTTCGGGCCTAACGATCATTAGTCAGAGATTTCTCATTCCTTATAGAGGTTTTGGAGTTTTATCTATTATTGGTCCGATAGACTTAAACTATCAAAGGACAGTTAGTCTGCTTAATGTCGTCAGTCGCGTTTTGGCCATTAAACTTGGTGATTTCTACCGCTATCTCAGCAGCAATCATTATGAAGTTCACTAAGGCTAAGTCAGTCGGTTATTGAGTTAGTTATTTTTGGATATAGCCTATCCATATCATATAGAAACTAAAAGGAAAAGAGGTGCATACTTTGTCAAAAAAAGAAGATAACAAAGAGAAAAAAGAAGAAAACACAGCAGAAGCTAAAACAGCCGAAGAAATAACGGAGTCTGTTGAGGGAACTGAGGAAGTTCAAGAAGCTCCTGCTGAAAAATCTGAGCTTGAGCTTGCGAAGGAACGTGCTGATGACTTTGAAAATAAATATCTTCGTGCTCATGCGGAAATGCAAAACATCCAGCGTCGAGCAAATGAAGAGCGTCAAAATCTTCAGAAATATCGTTCACAGGATTTGGCTAAAGCTATTTTACCAAGCCTTGACAATCTCGAACGTGCTCTTGCTGTAGAAGGATTGACAGAGGATGTTAAAAAGGGCCTTGAAATGGTTCAGGAAAGCTTAGTTGCAGCTCTTAAAAATGAAGGAATTGAGGAAATTCCAGTCGAAGAAAAATTTGACCATAATCTCCATATGGCTATTCAAACTTTACCGGCTGATGACGAACATCCAGCAGATACTATTGCACAGATTTTTCAAAAGGGATACAAGCTTCATGATCGTATCCTGCGCCCGGCAATGGTAGTTGTTTACAATTAAGATGCAAAGGGCGATGGAACAATCTAGCTTGTCCGAAATGACAGAAAACTATAATGAAAACGATAGATGCAAGCCTATGGCTTGCTCAATCCGATATTTCCTGCCAAGGTGTGAAACAGGTAACAATTCTTATTATCTGACAGGGAAATTTTGCAGCCATAGGTTCAAAATTTAGCAATGAATTTCCAAGAGTAGTTGCTTGTATTTTCCACCATATAAGGAAAATATCAAAAATAAAAATGGTAAAAAGAGGAAAAAACATTATGTCTAAAATTATTGGTATTGACTTAGGTACAACAAACTCAGCAGTTGCAGTTCTTGAAGGAACTGAAAGTAAAATTATTGCAAATCCAGAAGGCAACCGCACAACCCCTTCTGTAGTCTCCTTTAAAAATGGTGAAATTATTGTTGGTGATGCGGCTAAACGTCAGGCAGTAACAAATCCAGAAACGATTATTTCGATCAAATCTAAAATGGGAACATCTGAAAAAGTTTCTGCCAATGGTAAGGAATACACTCCACAGGAAATTTCAGCTATGATTCTTCAATATATTAAAGGTTATGCTGAAGATTATCTTGGCGAAAAAGTTGAAAAAGCTGTTATCACAGTTCCTGCTTATTTTAATGATGCTCAACGTCAGGCGACTAAAGATGCTGGTAAAATTGCAGGCCTTGAAGTAGAACGTATTGTCAATGAACCCACTGCAGCTGCTCTTGCTTATGGACTTGACAAAACGGAAAAAGATGAAAAGATCTTAGTGTTTGACCTTGGCGGCGGTACTTTTGATGTGTCTATTCTCGAATTAGGAGATGGTGTCTTTGATGTGCTGGCTACTGCAGGTGATAATAAACTTGGCGGAGATGACTTTGATCAAAAAATTATTGATTTCTTAGTGGAAGAATTTAAGAAAGAACACGGTATTGATCTGTCAGCTGATAAAATGGCACTTCAACGTTTGAAAGATGCGGCTGAAAAAGCGAAAAAGGATCTTTCTGGTGTTACTTCTACTCAAATCAGCTTGCCTTTCATTACTGCAGGGGAAGCAGGACCTCTTCACTTGGAGACAAGTCTTTCTCGTGCTAAATTTGATGATTTGACGCGCGATTTGGTTGAGCGCACAAAGACTCCTGTTCGTCAAGCCCTTTCAGATGCAGGTTTATCCTTATCAGATATTGATGAAGTTATTTTAGTGGGAGGTTCAACACGTATTCCAGCTGTTGTTGAAGCTGTTAAATCTGAAACTGGCAAAGAGCCAAATAAATCCGTTAACCCTGATGAAGTTGTAGCAATGGGAGCTGCCATCCAAGGCGGTGTTATTACTGGTGATGTCAAAGACGTTGTCCTTCTTGATGTTACACCGCTATCACTTGGTATTGAAACTATGGGTGGTGTCTTTACTAAATTGATTGAACGTAACACAACAATTCCAACTTCTAAATCACAAGTCTTCTCAACGGCAGCCGATAATCAACCAGCTGTTGATATCCATGTTCTTCAAGGAGAACGTCCAATGGCAGCAGACAATAAGACGCTTGGTCGTTTCCAATTGACAGATATTCCAGCTGCTCCTCGCGGTGTCCCACAAATCGAAGTAACTTTTGATATTGACAAAAATGGTATTGTATCTGTTAAAGCTAAAGACCTTGGCACTCAAAAAGAACAACATATTGTTATTCAATCTAACTCAGGCTTGACTGATGATGAGATTGATAAAATGATGAAGGATGCTGAAGCAAATGCTGAAGCAGATGCAAAACGTAAAGAAGAAGTTGACCTTAAAAATGAAGTAGATCAAGCAATCTTTACAACTGAAAAGACGATCAAAGAAACTGAAGGAAAAGGTTTTGATACTGAGCGCGATGCTGCTCAAACTGCTCTCGATGATTTGAAAAAAGCACAAGAAGCTGGCAATCTTGATGATATGAAGACTAAACTTGAAGCGCTTAATGAAAAAGCTCAAGCTCTTGCGATGAAACTTTATGAACAAGCGGCAGCAGCTCAACAAGCACAAGCAGGCCAAGAAGGTGCTCAAGACTCATCTGATTCATCAAACGGTGGCGGTGATGATGTCGTAGACGGTGAGTTTACAGAAAAATAACACGTTAAGAATGACTAATCACTAAAGTGACTGTCATTCTACGGCAATCGCTATGGCGATTTGCCTAAACGCCTTACTAGCTCGATTTTCGAAAATCTCACGTCGTAAATAGATGAAGAAATCCAGAGGTTGCAAACCAGCCTCTGTTTTTGGCTAAAAGGGCTCAATGCAGCTTATAATTTAGTATAGAAAGGAATCGAACCCGCCCTAAATGCTGTGTGAAAAAGATAAATTCTTTTGTGAGCATCGCTCACGGCAAGAATTTCCTATTTTCACTTTGCATTTTACGGGCTTGGTATCTTATATGAACAATACAGAGTATTATGATCGTCTGGGGGTATCTAAAAATGCCTCTCAAGATGAAATCAAGAAAGCCTATCGTAAAATGTCCAAAAAGTATCACCCGGACATTAATAAAGAGCCTGGTGCTGAAGAAAAGTATAAAGAAATTCAAGAAGCTTATGATACTTTAGGTGATGAGCAAAAACGTGCTAATTATGATCAGTTTGGTCCAGAAGGAGCAGCCAATGGCGGTTTCGGCGGCGGAGCAGGTGGCTTCAGCGGTTTTGACAGTGCTGGTTTTGGCGGTTTTGAAGATATTTTTTCAAGCTTTTTTGGCGGCGGCGGAGCTTCGCGCAATCCTAATGCACCGCGTCAAGGAGACGATCTCCAATATCGTGTCAATCTTAAATTTGAAGAAGCCATTTTTGGAACTGAAAAAGAGGTCCACTATAATCGTGAAGTGACCTGTCATACTTGTGATGGTTCAGGAGCTAAGCCTGGTACTAGCCCTGTTACTTGTAGTAAATGTCATGGCTCAGGTGTTATCAATGTGGATACTCAAACACCGCTTGGTATGATGCGTCGGCAAATGACCTGTGATGTTTGTCATGGCAGCGGTAAAGAAATTAAAGAACCTTGTCCAACCTGCCATGGTTCAGGTCGTGAAAAACAAAGGCATAAAATGGCTGTTACAATTCCAGCAGGTGTTGAAACGGGACATCAAGTGCGTGTCGTTGGTCAAGGGGAAGCAGGTTTTAACGGCGGTCCTTATGGAGACCTCTATGTCATTATTAATGTTTTGGCGAGTGATAAGTTTGAGCGAGATGGTTCAACTATTTATTACAATTTAGATATTAATTTTGTCCAAGCCGCCTTGGGGGATACCGTAGAAGTTCCGACAGTTCATGGAGCAGTTGATCTTAAAATTCCAGCAGGCACACAAGCGGGTAAAGTTATCCGTATTAAGGGGAAAGGTGCTCCTCGTTTGAATGGCAATGGACAGGGAGATCAGCGAGTTACAGTGAATGTTGTGACGCCGACAAAGCTTAATGAAGCTCAAAAAGAGGCCCTTCAAGCTTTTGCTAAAGCAAGCAATATGAATCCTGTTCATCCTAAGAAAAAAGGCTTTTTTGACAAAGTTAAAGATGCTTTTGAAGAGAAATAAGAGAATGAGATTTCAGTGTTGAGTTTGAAGTAGCTCTTAGATGATTTATTCATTGACAACATGATATCATCTGTTAGAAAGATTAATAGCGTATCTAGTGCAGAGTAGCGATAAAAGTCGTTTTAAAATTTTTGGTAGTTATCGCTGAAGTAGTCCATCTGTAATTCGTTTTTATAGAACTCAAGCTGATTCATGATGCACCTCCTCAACTAATGCTATAGAGATGATATGATTTAAACTAATTGAGAGAGTTGGGAACTGTCCAAGAGGGCAGTTCCTTTTTGTATGGTCAAAAAACAAATTGGACTCGGATGTTATCAATAGTCATTTGGGGTTTATCTTATTTTTCCATTGACTCGACCTCATCAATAATGAGATTAAGGCCTGGCTTTCATTGACAAAACCTGACTAGTTAATCACAATGGCTATGGACAGCTCTTGAGCTGTATTTTTTACGAAAAGGAGCTAACACAGTATTGGAAAATAGACGTGTGTTATTGGTCGGTTCAATCTTCATTTAGAGATAATAGAAGTATGACTAAAATTAAATTGAAAAGTATATATTTATTTAGTATCTAAGGGGAGTTCGATGATTGTTCTAAAAAATTGATTTTCTTTGCTTTGAATTTTCATAGTTCCGTTATGTACTTCAATTATTTGTTTAGAGATTTTAAGTCCTATCCCATGGCGACGAATTCCTGAAATATCAAATTCAGTAATTTCTTCTTCGTATAATCTATTAAGTTTATCAATAGTAACACCAATACCATTATCTTCAATAATTACAACTAAAAAAGAATCTTTTTTCTCTAAATAAATAGATATATTACAACCATTTTGGTTATGTAAAACAGAATTGTAGATTATATTGTGGATGACACGAGAAATTAGATTTTTTTCGACTGTTATTGTATGTCCAATCAAGGAATGATCATAATTGAATTCAAAATTTGAATTCTCCCATATCCCTTGATTAATAATCTGAATAATGATTTCTTTGAAAAATGAAATTATTTTTACAGAATCTAAATTTAAGAAAAATTTAGTATTTTTGAGTCTTGCAAATATATTTAAATCATTTACGATGTTTTGTATGTAGTAACTTTCATTAATGATTGAACGGAGATGTCTTTTTTGATCAGAATTATCTGTATCATCACTGATAAGTGAAGCATTTGAAATAATAACAGAAAGAGGTGTCTTTATATCATGTGCAATACCAGAAATCCAGTTTTCTTTAAAACGTTCCTCATCTTTTAATTTTTTATCAACTATATTTATAGCATCAGTCAGTTGTTGCAGTTCATCTTGAGACGGGACTGCTTTGTGAAGTCCCTGCGGTAAATTTTTAATGGCTAGAGCTAGAGGCGTGAGCTTACGTGAAATGAATTTGGTGCTATAAGTATAGATAGCCAATAAATACAGACAGTTTATTATAAGAAGTAGTATAGCTAGAATAATAACATTATGCAAATCTGACTTTTCATAATAATCAAATGGAAAACGAAAGACCTCAGTTTTTGAAAAGCCAAAAACTTCTATTTTATCCCCAATTATTTGTGTGAAAACAGGATAATCATTTAAATAATAGCGTGTAAATTTTACAACATCTGCTAGATTATATTTGTTTGGAATTTCAGAAGGTTTTCTATATTGATAAATTTCATGTCCTGTATTTGCATCTAGAATCATGATCCACACCTTCTTGGTGTTTGCTAGCCTTTTTCCGCTTTTGGAAATTTCAATAGAATCAGATTTAATATCAATTTGCTTAACTAATTGCTTAACTGTATCTATAGAATTGGTCTGTTGAACATGACTAAAAATAAATCCTCCTAGAATAAATAGATTCATGATAGACATGAAAATCAAAGAGATAATAAATTTTTTAATAAACCGAGTCATTGCCTTAAATTTCAACACATGCCCCCCCTCTAGATTACAAGTTTATAGCCTAGTCCCTTTACTGTAATAAGATATTCTGGCTTTGAAGGATTAGATTCAATTTTTTCTCGAATATTTCTAATATGAACCATTAATGATTTTTCATAACCATAACTGTCAATTCCCCAAACAGAGTCACAAATTGATTCGGTAGATACTATATAGTTTTTATTAGTGTATAGCTTACGAATAATTTGAATTTCGATTGGTGTTAAAGAAAATTCTGTTTCATTATTTAAAACAGTAGCATTTCCTAAATTAATGATACTGTTTTTTAATTGAATAATATTGGTATCTTCTTTGTAAGAACGCCTAAGCAGAGAAATAATTCTATAAATTAAAACTTTAGGTAGGAAAGGCTTTGTAATAAAGTCATCACCACCTGATTTTAGCCCTTTTATTTCATCTTCGGGATTGTTTTTAGCTGTTAAGAAAATGATAGGAATGTCTGAAGATTTACGTATATAATCTGAAAGTAAATAGCCTTCTCCATCAGGAAGCATAATATCTAAAATTATCAAATCAATATTTTGGGTGGTGAAAATATTGATTCCTTCAGTGATATTATAGGCGCAGCTAATTTCTTTAAAACCAGATATTATTAAGATTTCTTTTATAGAACTATTTAATTCAACATCATCATCGACTATTAATATATGTTTATTTGGAAATTGTGTTCTGATATCCATAATTCCTCCAGAAACAGTTTGAATTTATTTTATTATATCAAAAATCTCAACCTCAGGTTTGCAACTAACAAATCTTAAGGATTTCTTTAAGTTGGCATTACTTTGTCTTTAACTATTGTTTATAAAATTAAATGGTACAGAAAAAGGTGCTACCTTTTCAATTAATAATATAAAAGAGGTATAAATAAAATGAATAACGTAATTGAACTTAAAAATTTGAGAAAAGATTTTAAAGGATATAATTCAGTTGATTTGAATCAATTAACTGTAAGAGAAGGAGAAATTTATGGTTTCCTAGGTCCAAATGGTGCTGGAAAAACAACAACAATGAAAATGATCTTATCTTTAATAACTCCTTCATCTGGCTATATTGGGATAAAAGGTCAATCAATCACGGATACTATTGACTATTTAAATGAAATTGGTTCAATGATTGAAGAACCTTCCTATTATCCTAATTTGACTGGTTATGAGAATCTTTTAGTATTTCAAAAAATGTTAGGATTTAATAAAGAGAATATTTGGGAAACTCTAGAGTTAGTTGGATTAGCAGAGGAAAAAAATAAAAAAAAGCTAGTAAAAGATTACTCATTGGGAATGAAGCAGAGATTAGCATTAGCTTTTGCTTTAGTCAAAAAACCAAAAATTCTTTTGCTTGATGAACCAACAAATGGACTAGATCCGGCCGGAATACACGAAATAAGAAAATTAATTATTCATTTAGCAAAAAGTGAAGGATTGACGGTATTTATTTCCAGTCATATTTTATCTGAAATTGAACAAATTGCTGATAGAGTAGGAATAATTAATCACGGGCAACTGGTCTACGAAGGAGAAATTGAAAAAATAAACTCTAACAATTGGATAGAGTTTCGAGGTAGATTTGAGCCTAATAAACTGAGACATTTTTTAAATAGTCATTATACACTGAATGAGTTTGAAGTAGATCACAATATTTTAAAAATGAATAATATTGATGATGAAGAAGTTTCATTTGTAGCGAGAGAGTTGATAGAAATGGATTTTCCAATTTTTAGAATAGAGTATAAAAAGGAAAGCCTGGAAGATATCTTTTTACAATTAACAAAGGAGATATAAAATGCTGAATGCGTTAAGGATAGAACTTTTAAAAAGTCGCAGAACAAAATCATTTTTTATTACTGTTGTATTAATGATAGTAGCTTTATTATGGAATATTGTCAGTTTAGGAGATGAGCTGCACTCAATAAAATTTGATTCTGTAGGAGTTTTGTTTAATAATCAGACAATGAATAGTTTCTTTTTACCGATTGCAATTAGTATTTTTACTAGCAGAATTGTGAGTAATGAAATTAATGGACAGACATTTAAATTACAAAATGCCAATGGAACGACAACCACTCAGATATTTAATAGAAAATTGATATTAGCTTCGCTATTTTTCTTGTTTATTTCAGCAGTAGAAACAAGAGCTACTAGTATATTTGCGCTTATCAATGGTACTCATGTCTCTATGCAAATAATTATAGTGCAAACTCTCGGCCAATTTTTGGCTAGTTTTACTTTAATATGTATATATTTATCTCTTGCGATGATTATAAAAAAACAAGGGGTGCTATTATCTTTAGGGTTTATAGGAGGTTTTATAGGTTTAGTCTTAGCCTCAAAAAGCACTTCATTTTGGAGTTTTCTAATTCCCTGGATTGGATGCTCATATTTATCGCCATATAAATTTGCTTTAATTGATAGCACAATCTATAACTATTTTTTGGATCAGTTGATATTGTTTAAAATGCTTGTATATTTACTCTACGCTGTACTATTATATTTTGTTGTACGAGCTATAATAGAGAGGAAGGAGAGGGTTTAGAGTGAGACAATATATATTAGCAGAATGGTATAAGTTGAGAAAAGTTCAATTATTCTGTATAGGAATGGTCTTTGTTGGACTTGCAAGTTTTATTGGTTTAGGTATATATTTTGCGAATCAATCTGTTTTGATTAATGGAACACAAAATGAGGTTATGTGGGGGCAGCTGACGTTTTACTATAGTCAAATTTTATATCCCCCTATGCTAGGAATCTTTTTAGCTATCTCCTTAAATCAAGAATTTGAGCGAAAAAACATAGAGATGTTACGCTCAAATGCTATTTCTATAAAAAATTGCTTTTCAGTAAGATTACTGTACTTATTGGCATTACTATCCCTATCCAGATGTTGCTTCTCTTAGTATATATATTTGGATTGGAAGCTGCACATATTAGATTAACTCCAACTTTATTGTTAAATGTTAAATGGATTTTTTTATCTGTTGCTGCTTCTATTGCTATATTTTATATACAAAGTTATATCTTTGCAAAAACAAGAAATTTTAGCCAGTCAATTGGATTTTCTGCTATTGGTTCAATGGGGGGATTTGTGTTGCTTTTTATCAATGAAAAGCTGGTTCAATTTTATCCATACTCTCAACCAATGATAGCACTACGGAGTCGAGCAATTCAAGATTTTTCGCTTGATGAACTTATTATATTTATTGTTGTGAATCTTATTTTTAGTATTATATTCTATAATTTATCTTGTATAGAATTGGAGAAAACAAAATAATTCATTAATTATAGATAGTTGTGTTAACTTAATAGATTTGAATAACTGAAATTAAGTAACTAAATGTTGTTACTCTGTATCGAAAAATTTAGATAGGGCAATAACGATTTTATACTGATTTTGTGATAAAAGAAAAAGTAGTTAACCGTTCTATCAATCTTAACCTTTTGACTGAGAAAAGCTAAGACCGAACACAATTTTGCCTGTTCTTTTGTTGTCTTAGGTTTTTTTAGTTTCAAAACTGTCCCCTGACAGATGAGTTTAATTATTCTTGCTCTCATCTTTTCAGGGTGATATAATTTCTACTATGGTACGATATAAAGCAATTGTTTCTTATGATGGTAGTAATTTTTCGGGTTTTCAAAAGCAAGTACAAGTAAGAACAGTTCAAGAAGAAATTGAAAAAACTCTTTTACGTTTGAATAGTGGTAAGGAAGTTAAGATACACGGAGCTGGGAGAACGGATGCAGGTGTGCACGCCTATGGTCAAGTCATTCATTTTGATTTGCCTCAAGAAAGGGATTTAGAAAAGCTGCGTTTTGGATTAGATACTCAGACAGCTGAGGATATTGATGTTATTAAGGTAGAGCAAGTAGCAGATGATTTTCATGCTCGTTATCAAAAGCATAGTAAAACTTATGAATTTTTAGTAGATTTGGGACGCCCTAAAAATCCTTTGATGCGCCATTATGCTACTCATTTTCCTTATCCAATAGATTTTTCAGCTATTGAGGCAGCTATTGAAAAACTACAAGGAACTCATGATTTTACAGGTTTTACAGCGGCTGGTGCTAGTGTAGAAAATAAGGTCAGAACCATCAGCCGTGCTGATGTTGAAAAAGATGACAAGATTGGTTTTCTCATTTTTACGTTTACGGGAAATGGTTTTCTTTACAAGCAAGTCAGAAATATGGTAGGGACTTTATTAAAAATCGGCAATGGCCGCATGCCTATTGATCAAATTGACAGAATTTTGGAATCTGGCGATCGCAATTTAGCCGGTCCAACAGCTGCGGGAAATGGACTTTATCTTAAGGAGATTATTTATGACGACTAAGTATATGTTAGCAATTTCGGGTAATGATATTTTTAGCGGAGGAGGCCTTCATGCTGATCTAGCAACCTTTACAAGCAATCACTTGCATGGTTTTGTGGCAGTAACTTGCCTAACAGCGATGACTAACAAGGGGTTTGAAGTATTTGCGACAGACAGTACCGTCTTTGGCCATCAGTTCAATAGTCTCAAGGATGTGCCATTTTCAGGAATTAAGCTTGGACTTTTACCTAATGTAAACATAGCGAAGCAGGCTTTGGATTTTGTTAAGCTGCACACTGATATTCCGGTAGTGCTTGATCCTGTCTTAGTTTGTAAAGAGAGTCATGATGTAGAAGTATCAGCCTTGCGGGAAGAACTCTTGAACTTTTTTCCTTATGCTAGCATTATTACACCAAATCTGGTTGAAGCTGAACTCCTATCTCAAAGGTCAATCAAAACGCTGGCTGATATGAAGTTGGCGGCGAAAAAGCTCTATGATTTAGGTGCGAAAAATGTAGCCATTAAGGGCGGCAATCGTTTGGATGAGAAGATGGCGATTGATATTTTTTATGATGGCAAACGTCTGCAAGTTTTAGAAAAGCCTGTACTCTCAACAAATAATATCGGTGCAGGCTGTACTTTTGCATCAAGTATTGCCAGCCAGCTAGCTCTAGGCAAATCAGCAGCAGAAGCAGTGGTGATTTCGAAAGATTTTGTCTATCAAGCTATTCAACATTCAGATCAATATGGAGTCCATCAACATTATGAAAAGAAATAATTTACAAACAATCACCCTTTTAGCTATTTTGGCAGCCTTAAGTGTTGTTTTTGGTTTGTTTGTTAAAATTCCTACCCCGACTGGATTTTTAACTTTATTGGATGCAGGTATTTATTTTACGGCCTTCTATCTAGGAGCTAAAGAAGCTGCTTTTGTTGGTGCTTTAGCTGGTTTTCTGATCGATTTGATTTCTGGCTATCCTAATTGGATGTTTATTAGTTTGGTAGCTCACGGTTCTCAAGGCTATTTTGCTGGCTGGACTGGGAAAAAGCAAATTTTAGGTCTTCTTTTGGCTTCTCTGGCAATGATTGGTATTTACTTGATTTGCTCCATTCCTATGTATGGACTGGGAGCATCAATTGCAGGTGTTTGGGGAAATGTCCTGCAAAACTTTTTTGGCATGGTTGTTGGCTATACGCTTAATCTTGCTTACAAACGTGTGAATCCTTAAAAATCTGCAAATTACTAATGACAAACGAGAGTAAAGGAGTTGAAAATGGATTTAGAAAAATTAGCAGAAGACGTTAGACTTATTTTAGCAGATCTAGTTCAGCGGAGCGGTATCAAGAAGGGACAGATTTTTGTTTTAGGTCTATCTAGCAGTGAAGTTGCCGGTGGTGTAATTGGAAAGAAGTCCAATCTTGAAATAGGAGAAGTCATTGTCAAGACAATTCTCACTGAACTTAATGACAGAGGGGTTTACCTAGCCGTTCAAGGCTGTGAACACCTCAATCGCGCTCTTGCAGTTGAGCGTGAATTAGCTGAGAAAAAGGATTTAGAAGTTGTAAATGTGCTGCCGACTCTTCATGCAGGAGGGAGCGGTCAGCTGGCAGCTTTTAAATTTATGAATGATCCTGTAGAAGTTGAAAAAATTGAAGCTTTTGCAGGTTTAGACATAGGTGATACGGCTATTGGTATGCATGTTAAGCATGTTCAGGTGCCGCTGCGTCCTTTGCACAAAGAATTAGGAAAGGCGCATCTTACTGCTCTTGCCAGCCGTCCTAAGCTTATTGGCGGGAGCCGTGCCCACTATCAGGCGGATCCCATTCGTAAATTTTAAGCTCCTAAAGATAAACTTGAGTTTATTAGTATTAAGCCCCTCGTTAGATATAATGCTAACGAGGGGCTTTTAGAACTTATAATTATTTTTGAGTCATTATCAACGACAGGGAATTTATGCTAAATGTACTTTTAATCGTTGATGCTGATCATTATCGTCATCTTCTTATTTTTTGGTAATAGGTATCGTATTAGCAGTTGGCAGTGAAATCCCATTAGACAGCAGAGCCTCTTGATAGAGGCGGTAAAAAGTATAGTAGATATGGCTTTGTTTGCCATTTTGGACAAAAATATCGACACGAAAAACGATCTGTCCTGTAGCAAGGGAAGTTGTAGCCCCTAAGATATTAGGAACACCGACAATTTCAGAGAAATGGCTCACATTATCCTCGTTAACTTGTTTGATAATACTTGTTACCTTTTCAAGGTTAGTAGTGGCATAAATAGGAAGGTCAATTTGTGCTCGCATATCTCCGCGGGACAAGTTGCTGACAATAGTAATATTACGATTTGGAATGAAATGCAAAGTACCGTCAAAATCACGAATCTGTGTCGTTCGGATACCAACGCTAGAGACTGTTCCGGAAATCGTTCCTGCTGTAGCATTTAGTTTAACAGAATCTCCTACATCAAACTGACGTTCAAAAAGAATAAAAAAACCGGTAACTAGATCTGTTAGAAAGCCCTGAGCACCGAGACCAATCGCAATCCCTGCGATTCCTGCTCCAGCCAGAAGACTGGAGACAGGCAATCCAATAATGGCTAAAACCCAGTAAATGAGAAGGAAATAGAGACAGTAATCCATGATATTATGGAATAATTTGATCAGTGTTTTTTGTCTTCCTGGTTGATACTTTGCTAAGGATACAGATTTTACAATGGTTTTTTCAAATAAAAAAGTGATCACCCTTTTGCCGATAATAAAGAATACAAGAAGAAGGAGAATAGATAATAACTTAGACAGAAGATCAAATGCCAGTGTTTCTAGATTAAGACTGTTAAAATAAGAGCTTATAAATTTCATAATGTAAGTGTAACAAAAAAAGGATAATTTAAAAACAGATGAAATCATTTTCTTGGCTCATGAAAAGGATTTCATAAGGGGAAAACAAAAGGGCTGTTCTATTAGCAGCTTAAGAAAAATTCTTAAATAAATAGCCAGTAAAACTTTCAAATTAATAACAATTATGATACACTGAAAAGGCAAATAAATTTTAAGGAGAAATGACTTCATGTCTACATCATTTGAAACTAAAGCAACGAATCGTGGTGTTGTTACATTTACGATTGGTCAAGATGATATTAAACCTGCACTTGATCAAGCTTTCAATAAAGTAAAAAAAGAATTAACTGCTCCAGGTTTTCGCAAAGGGCATATGCCGCGTGCAGTTTTCAATCAAAAATATGGAGAAGAAGCGCTTTATGAAGAAGCTTTGAATAGTATTTTACCATCAGCTTACGAAGGAGCTATTGCCGAGCTGGAACTTGATGTCGTTGCACAGCCAAAAATTGATATTAAATCAATGGAAAAAGGCCAAGATTGGGAACTTACTGCAGAAGTTGTAACAAAGCCTGAGGTAAAACTAGGAGCTTATAAAGATCTTGAAGTATCAGTTGATGCTGCAAAAGAAGTGACTGATGCAGAAGTAGATGAGAAAATTGAGCAGGAACGCAATAATTTAGCTGAGCTTGTTCTTAAAGAAGATGCAGCAGCTGAAGGAGATACTGTTGTTATTGATTTTGTCGGTACAGTTGACGGTGTCGAATTTGATGGCGGCAAAGGCGATAACTTCTCACTTGAACTTGGCAGCGGCCAATTTATACCAGGATTTGAAGAACAGTTAATTGGTAAAAAAGCTGGAGAAACCGTTGAAGTCAATGTGACTTTCCCAGAAGATTACCAAGCGGCTGATCTGGCTGGCAAGGATGCTAAGTTTGTCACAACCATTCATGAAGTTAAAACAAAAGAAGTACCAGAGCTAGATGATGAATTAGCTAAAGACATTGATGAGGAAATTGATACTCTTGATGAGCTGAAAGCGAAGTACCGTAAAGAGCTTGAAGACGCTAAAGAAACAGCCTATAATGATGCTGTAGAATCAGCAGTTATTGATTTAGCCGTTGCAAATGCTGAAATTGTTGAATTGCCTGAGGAAATGATTAAAGATGAAGTGAATCGTGCCATGCAGGAATTTATGGGAAATATGCAGCGCCAAGGGATTTCCCCAGAAATGTATTTCCAATTGACAGGAACAAGTGAAGAAGATCTTCAGAAACAATATGAAGCAGATGCTGACAAGCGCGTGAAAACGAATCTTGTTATTGAAGCTATTGCTAAAGCAGAAGGATTTGAAGCTTCAGATGAAGAAATTGAAAAAGAAATCAACGATTTAGCTGTTGAGTACAGTATGGATGTTGATCAAGTTCGCTCCCTTCTTTCACCTGATATGCTAAAGCATGATATTGCTATGAAAAAAGCAATTGATGCCATAACAAGTTCTGTTAAAGTCAAATAAAAAGGTATTTAGTCAATAATATCTTTTCCTTATTGAAATGATTAGCCCTGTTTTTGCTGTAAATCAGTGGCGTTTAAGTTGCAGTATTGCTAGTTGAAGCCACTTTTTTACAATTAAGGCTATGGTTAAACTGTACAGAGTGAGAAAATAAAGCAGCTGTTAAAGGCAGCTTGATTCTCACTCTTTTTATTGTTGGAAGACAAAAAAGATTTTTGACTATTTAATACTTTTAGCGTAAAATAATAAGCAGTGATAAATTTAAAGAATAAAAAGAGTGAGAAAGTCTTGAGCTGGCTTTGCTAGCTTAGTTTCACATTCGGTTAAGGAGAATCAGTTTGGAATTAGAAGTATTTGCCGGACAAGAAAAAAATGAGCTATCAATGATTGAAGTTGCCCGTGCTATTTTAAATGCCCGTGGCCGTGATCATGAAATGTATTTCAGTGATCTGGTCAATGAAATACAAAACTATTTGGAAAAATCGGATTCAGATATTCGTCATGCCTTACCTTACTTTTATTCAGACTTAAATACGGATGGCAGTTTTATTCCGCTTGGTGATAATAAGTGGGGACTGCGTTCTTGGTATGGGATCGATGAGATTGATGAAGAGATTATCACTCTAGAAGATGAAGAAGACGGTACGCCTAAACGGAAAAGAAAGCGTGTCAATGCCTTTATGGACGGAGATGAGGATGCTATTGATTATAGCGATGATGATCCAGAAGATGAAGGATTTGAGGCAGCTCATCAAGAAGAAGAGTACGATGATGACAATCCTGATGATGAAAAATCTGAAGTGGAGTCTTATGATTCTGAAATCAATGAGATCATTCCTGATGAAGACCTTGATGAAAATGTTGATCTTGATGAGGGGGATGAAGAAGATGAAGATGACTATCCTGATGACGAGGAATAAGGGATTTCATCTTTACCTAAACAATAAAGCCAGTAACTATTCTTTTTAAAAATATAGCGACTAATTTTTCATTGACAAAACTCATAAGATAGTTTATATTATCTATTGGGCACCTCTTTGAGGTCAGAATAAGCTCCCTGAATGAGGGAGCTATTTTTATTTTTCCCTCTATTGTGTTTCAGTTTTGCCTGTTTTTAACTTTTAAGGTATTTGAATATTGTCTTAAATCGATTACTAGCATGGTATGGACTGATTTACAATGAGTAAGTTTATTTATGAGGAGTTTATAGTTAATGACGAAGTATATTTTTGTTACTGGTGGTGTTGTTTCGTCAATTGGTAAAGGAATTGTTGCAGCAAGTCTTGGCCGTTTGTTGAAAAATCGAGGTCTTAAAGTAACAATTCAAAAATTTGACCCTTACATTAATATTGATCCAGGGACCATGAGTCCTTACCAGCACGGGGAAGTCTATGTAACAGATGATGGTGCTGAAACAGATTTGGATCTTGGGCATTATGAACGTTTTATAGATATTAATCTTAATAAGTATTCCAATGTAACAACAGGTAAGATCTATAGTGAAGTTTTGCGCAAGGAACGTAAAGGTGAATATCTTGGTGCAACGGTTCAGGTTATTCCTCATATTACAGATGCTTTAAAAGAAAAAATTAAGCGTGCCGCAACGACAACAGATTCAGATGTTATCATTACTGAGGTTGGCGGTACTGTTGGAGATATTGAAAGCCTGCCTTTCCTTGAAGCACTCCGCCAAATGAAAGCCGATGTAGGTGCTGATAATGTCATGTATATTCATACCACTTTGCTTCCTTATCTTAAAGCTGCAGGTGAGATGAAAACCAAACCAACTCAGCACTCTGTTAAGGAATTGCGTGGTTTAGGGATTCAGCCAAACATGCTTGTCATTCGGACTGAACAGCCTGCTGGTCAGGGTATTAAAAATAAACTAGCCCAATTTTGTGATGTTGCTCCAGAAGCTGTCATTGAATCACTTGATGTTGATCACCTTTATCAAATTCCACTGAACCTGCAGGCACAAAATATGGATCAAATTGTTTGTGATCATCTGAAGCTTGATGTACCAGCTGCTGATATGGCAGAATGGTCAGCTATGGTTGATAAGGTGATGAACCTTAAGAAAAAGACCAAGATTGCTTTAGTCGGCAAATATGTCGAACTGCCAGATGCTTATCTGTCAGTTGTTGAGGCTCTCAAACACTCAGGCTATGTTAATGATACAGCTATTGATCTCAAGTGGATTAATGCTAATGAGGTCACAGCTGATACTGTTGCCCAACTATTAGGCGATGCTGATGGTATTATTGTTCCAGGTGGCTTTGGTCATCGCGGGACAGAAGGCAAGATTCAGGCAATTCGCTATGCGCGTGAGAATGATGTTCCTATGCTTGGGATCTGTCTTGGTATGCAGCTGACCTGTGTCGAATACGCTCGCCATGTTCTTAATCTTGAAGGGGCTAATTCTGCAGAATTGGATCCAGACACTCAATATCCTGTTATTGATATTATGCGTGATCAAATTGACATTGAAGACATGGGCGGAACCCTTCGTTTGGGGCTTTATCCATGTAAATTAAAATCAGGAAGCAAAACAGCAGCTGCTTATCATAACCAAGAAGTGATTCAGCGCCGCCATCGTCATCGTTATGAATTTAACAATGATTTTCGCCAGCAGTTTGAAGAGGCAGGGTTTGTTTTTTCAGGAGTATCTCCGGATAATCGCTTAGTAGAAGTTGTTGAGTTGACAGATAAAAAATTCTTTGTTGCGGCTCAGTATCATCCAGAGCTTCAGTCACGTCCTAATCATCCCGAAGAACTTTATACAGCTTTCATAACTGCAGCAGTTGAAAATAGTAAGACCAACTGATATAAAAACAAAGAAAAAAGCAGTGCCTGCCACTGCTTTTAAGTTTTTAGTAGTAGAAGGTATAATAAAACGATTGCCTAAGCTAGCCTTGCTTTAACCAATAGACTTTGCTAAGTCCTTCTTCTTGATCTCGTTTACTGGATTTCAAGAAGAAGACTTTATTTTAGCGCCAGGCCTTTGGTTTTCGCCAGTTTAAAATATAGACAATCTATTTTTCAGCGTCAAATTTTTAGCTTTTATCAATTTCAATTGTCATTTCTCTTATTTAGGCGAGGAAAGCAATCTCCAAACGAGACTTTCCGCCGTGATAAAAGAGAGTGGGACAGAAAATCAATAATCTAAAGAATGTGATTTTTCAGCAAGTCCTAGTTTCTACTTGCTGACCTAAAACAGTCCACAGGACTGTTTTTACTTTCACCTCTGTGTCTTGCAATGGCTCAGAAAAATCAAAGGAGGCCAAGGATTTTGATCCCGGCCTCCAGAAATTAAGATATGTCAACCTACTATGGTTGATATAAAGCATTATCTGTGATGGTACTCATTTCAAAAAGGGATGAATCATGTTAACTATTACTAAGATACACTCCAGCATAAAAATTCCAAAACAGATAAGTTTAACAGCGCCACTTCGGCTATATTTAGAAATCAAGACTAATACTGCAAAACTTAATAATATTAACGAATAAATAATAAACATCATATATTCAACTCAACTTTTTTATAATGGGGTATTATAACCAACTCCAGCACCAAGGACAGCGCCGGCAACAGTACTGACAGCAACGACTCCAGCCTCAGTAGCCCAGCCAAAGCCAGGGATACACATAACAGGAAGTGCCGCAGCACCTCCGGCTTTGGCTCCAGCAAGAGCTCCAGTAACACCGCCAGCGACAGCTCCTACCCAACCTTCACCTTGAATTTATGTGAGGTGATCAGCATCCAAAGATTCAAACTCTTCAAAAGCTAAACTATTCATGCTAAATTCCTTTAAAGAATAAAAATAAATATAATTTTTTATATTCGTTGTGCTAAAAAATGGAACAACAAACGAATATATGTATAGTTTAGTTTTTTTTAAGAAAAGTTCAAGAACATTTTTAATATTGTTGTCATTTTTTTATTTTTTGGAAACTATTTAGTTATTTTTCTGTTTTTTTTATTTTATTTTCATTATAAAATCTTTTAATTAAAATCCATCATAATTATAATTGAAAATGCCATTATTCTTTAAATATCAGTCATTGCATTGATTTCTTTGGAATTAGAACAAGCTGTACTGCGCATAGAAGTATTAGATGGTTTACTTACTTCATAACGATAGCTATGATAGCTTAAATGAGTTTAGAATTGATATGGACTAAGGCTGAAGAATTTTGTAAAAATGAGAAAATATCCTTGACACTACTTCGCTTAGTTGATATAATTTAAAAAGTTGCTGTCGCGGGGATGGCGGAATTGGCAGACGCGCAAGACTAAGGATCTTGTGACCGCTTTTGGTCGTGAGGGTTCAAGTCCCTCTCTCCGCAGTGTAAGAGCTGGCTGTTCAAGCCGGCTCTTTTTGTCTTCCGAAAACCACCAGTTCACACTGGTGGTTTTGATTTTTGGGAGAATTAAAAATAAGAAAGTAAAGTATTTTACCATATAGCTAATTACAAAAATGGTAAGCAAATGGCGGGATAAATAATTCTTTTTAACATAGGGAACCTCAACCTTCTTCATATTTATTTTTATTCTACTAAGAAATTTTTGGAAAACAGCATATTCGCAAATACGAAAATTTTTAAAAAATATCAGATTTGCGAATTTCTAGAAATCGTAAACTGAGATGATAAAATAATGGTGTAAGATATCAACTAAATATCTTACACCATTATTTTATTGAGAATAGTTTTATTCCTAATGATTTGATTAAGGGAGTTGAATATTTAGTATCTAAAAATATAATTAATCATAATCATATTGGTTTAATAGCTTCTAGTGCTGGAGGAATAGTGGCGGGAGCTGCTCTAAACGAAACCCCCCAACTGTTTCGAAGCATACTCCTATTTTCTCCGTTTATTAATCCTTATGACGCACTTCAAAGAGATGATGATCCTCTATCTAAAATGGAGGTTTTAGAATGGGGAGACATAGGCGATAAAAAAGTTCGTGAGTATATTAAAACATATTCCCCTAGACAAAATGTTAACAAGGCAAAGAACTCTCAGACAACTGTGATTAGTTTATTAGGGGGAAAGGATCCATATATTAATAATAGTGATGTGTTTGATTGGAGTAATAAGTTGGAGTCTTACAATGTTAATAGTTTGGTTTATTTGAATGAAAAAGCCGGTCACGGAGGATTAACAATTGCAGATAATACATTGATAGGTGTGCTGAATTATTTTTTTGAAGAAATAGAAAAACAATAGTAATGAAAGGAATCTATATGTTAGAAAAAAAGCATTAACTGCGACTCATCTCTCAAAAAGTTTTCGACTGGATGTTCAGAGGAATATCTCAGTTTTAGAGGATATTTCCCTGAGTGCTGACTATGGTGAATTTATCTCCATTTTAGGTATCAGTGGATCTGGAAAGTCGACGCTATTAAAGTGTCTCGCCAGTTTATCAGAACCTACTAGTGGTCAAGTGAGTATTAATGGTGTTAATCCCTATAGATTACGCGATACAAAACTCGCTAAGCTGAGAAGACAGGATATTTCTGTGATTTTTCAATCTTATAATTTGGTTCCCGCTCTTCCCGTTTTAGAAAATGTTGCCCTCCCATTACGTCTCTCTCATAAAAAGGTCGATAGAGAAGCTATTCGTAAACTGATGAAACAGTTGAGATTTGAAGCTGGTCTAGATGCTTTTGTATCTACCTTATCAGGTGGCGAACAGCAAAAAGTGGCTATTGCTAGAACTATTTTATCTGATAGCAAGGTTATTTTTGCGGATGAACCAACCGGTGCTTTGGATAGTTTATCTCGCCAAGTTATTTTTGATTTATTACGACAGTTAGCCAATCAGGGAAAGTGTATCTTAATGGTGACTCATGATATTGAATTGGCCAGTCAGACAGATCGCTCTCTGATTTTAAAGGATGGTGTCATTTATCAAGAACTCTTAAAGCCCACGTCTCAATCCTTATACCAAGCTCTTGAAGCAGAAACAATAAAATGAGAGGAGACTAACGATGTTAAAACTCATTTACTATCAATTCAACTATAGCAAGAAGCAGTGGTTAGGGACTTTGCCGGTTTTATTGGTTTCTAGTCTGATTATTGGAACTTCAATGAGTGGGATTTTTAATATCACGAAGCATACTGAGATCTTTAAATATTTAGCAGATCCAACGCCACTTTTTGAAATGATCATTTTCTTTGGTGGGTTGACATTATTTTTACTGATTTCAGGATTAATAAATTTTTTGATTTCAATTTTTAAGGAAGATTATCAACTCTGGACTGTTTTAGGTGCCAATCGTTCGCAGCTTTCATTATTGATTGGCGGGCAATTGTTTTTAGTGACCTTTATCTTCAGCATCGCCACAACCATTCTTTCGACTTACTTAGCTGGCGGATACTATTCCCTCATACAGTCCTTTGTAGGTGAAAAGAGCCTTCCTAGTATTCCTTTTTCCTTTGATTGGCGGGCAGCCTTGCTTAGTTTATTCACAGTACCCTTGATTGCCGGGGCTAGCGGATACTATTATTCGAGAAAACTTTTGAAAATTGGAGCGCTTGATAGAGAAAAGATAAGCAATAAAAGGCGTCCTCTTCATTTAATCACTAAGGGGAGCTTTGCACTTCTTGTTCTGGGTTTGTGGCTAAATTGTATCTATCTTTTATATTCAGCCTCCTTCACTAGTTCTCTCAATGTTAGATTTGACAGACTCAGTTCAATTTTCTTTATGCTTTTGCTACATTTGCTCATTATTTACTTGCTGACTCCCTACCTTCAAATTTTTCAACTAAAATTCTTATCCAAAGTTTTAGCGAAATCTAATTACGCCATGATTCTAGCCAAATGGACTATTTTGCATAAACCTTCCTATTTAAAATCCTTACAGAGTTCAGTAGCCATGGGGATTACTTTAATTTCTGGTTTTTTATTATTAGCTCAAAACATCTCTGCTAGGTTCCAAACGGATAGTGTAACAGAGACCAAGGTTAGCTTTTTAGCTTTTCTTGCGGCTCCTATAGTTGTTATATTAGCTAACGTTATTTCTGTCACTATTTTATCTTCTTATCAAGATTTAAAAGATGTTAAACAGTTAAGTATTTTAGGAGTGTCAAAGCAAAATCATCTCTGGCTCTTGCTATCCTATAGCTTGATTCACTCCCTTATTGTTTTTCTCACTTCGCTTTTGTTTAATCTTGTTATTCTTGCGATGGTTATGTTTGGTGTCCATTTATTTAATTATTCGATGGTAGACTATACCCCTGTTTTTACTATTGATTTACTTGTATCAGTTTTACTATTTGTTTTTATATTTATAACTAAATTCATCAGTATATTGCATGCAAATAGTCTTGATATAACAAAAAATGCATAATATTGGCTTATCTAATATCATTTCAAGATTCCACAGGAAAATCTCATCATTCAGAAATCAAAAATATAGAAATAGATAAAGGTCTCCGTGGTGCTAATTAAACTCAAGACAACAAGAAAAAGCCCAAAAGGACTATACTGTAAGTGACGAAAAGCTATATCCTGGAGAGAACCCGCTTGGTTCTCTCTTTTTGATATTCAAGATTAAAAAAATCCGTTTCTTGAAGTTAGGGAAATTGCGATAGCCAAATCCTTGGAGCTTGATATCTTTGATAAATTTATTAATTGCTTCGAGTTTGGCGTTTGAGCAGTCTCATTCTAAAGCGTTTGCCATGTATGGCTTGTATTTTCAAAGGTCTGAAAAACCGTCTGAAATAGCGGATTAGCAGTATCTTTGCGGTCAAACTGATTCATGATTTGGATGCGAGTGCAGTTCATGGATCTGTTGAGAAGCAAAGATAATTTTGATATTTTGGTCTTTTATTCCAAGTAATTCTGTGGTATTGAAAGATGTCTCATAAGTCACTTTCTCATGAGTTGTTTGAACGCTTTTCATTATATGTCTTATGAGGCTTTTTGGGTATTCAAAAAGCCCTATAATCTCCGCAGCGGTTTTACCCACTGCAGAAATTATAGAGCCCCATTATTTGGCTAGGTGTCTTTTTTGTTTTAGAATTTTCAATCCTTTCTTTTATCTGAAAATGATCTAAAATTCTTTTAAGGCTGGTTTTTTATACTAATTTGTGCTAAAATTAACTTTGTAAACGGGTTCAGACCCGAAAAATTAATAGGAGGCCTTTAAAAATGGCAATCGTTTCAGCAGAAAAATTCGTCCAAGCAGCTCGTGATAATGGCTATGCTGTTGGTGGATTTAACACTAATAATCTTGAATGGACTCAAGCTATCTTGCGTGCGGCAGAAGCTAAAAAAGCTCCAGTTCTCATTCAAACTTCTATGGGTGCTGCCAAATATATGGGTGGCTACAAACTTTGTAAGGTTCTTATCGAAACTCTTGTAGAATCAATGGGAATTACTGTTCCTGTTGCGATCCATCTTGACCATGGTCATTATGAAGATGCTCTTGAATGTATCGAAGTAGGTTACACTTCAATTATGTTTGATGGTTCACATCTTCCAGTTGAAGAAAATCTTGAAAAAGCTAAAGAAGTTGTCGCAAAAGCACATGCTAAAGGTATTTCAGTAGAAGCTGAAGTTGGTACTATTGGCGGTGAAGAAGATGGTATTGTTGGCCGCGGTGAATTAGCACCGATTGAAGATGCTAAAGCAATGGTTGAAACTGGTATTGATTTCTTAGCAGCTGGTATTGGTAATATTCATGGTCCATACCCAGCAAACTGGGAAGGCCTTGACCTTGATCACTTGAAGAAATTGACAGAAGCTGTTCCAGGTTTCCCAATTGTCCTTCACGGCGGTTCAGGTATTCCTGATGATCAAATTCGCGCAGCAATCAAACTCGGTGTTGCTAAAGTAAACGTAAACACTGAATGTCAAATTGCATTTGCTAAGGCAACACGTCAATTTGCTGCTGAATACGAAGCAAATGAAGCAGAATACGATAAGAAAAAACTCTTTGATCCGCGTAAGTTCTTGAAACCAGGTTTCGAAGCTATTACAGAAGCGGTTGAAGAACGTATTGATGTTTTCGGTTCAGAAGGCAAGGCTTAATTTTATTGAGCTGGTCAGTCAAAAAATCCCGCTTAAGCGGGATTTTTTTATTATAAGATGAAGATTAATCAGGCAGAAAAAGAATTAAAAATAGGCTTATATCAGTTTGTGCTTATTGACAAAATTTTTAGAAATAGTAAAATACTACTGTTAGCCGATTTAGCTCAGCTGGTAGAGCAACGCACTCGTAACGCGTAGGTCACAGGTTCAAGTCCTGCAATCGGCATGTAAAATGTAATATAAATCAAAAGAGGCAAGGCAGCTCAATTGAGTTCCCTTGCCTCTTTTTGCAGTGTATCAGAAAAGTTATCGAAATTAGTAAAGGAAAAAGGTAAATGACTAATTACATAGATTTAGAAAAAAACAAATTGCAAAGCAAGAATATAATAAAAAACTAAAAGTTGGTAAAGAAGTTACAATTAACAGAGGAGCTAAAATCGGTTTAAAGACCCCATACTAAGTCAAAGACAGATAGACTTATGTTATACTATAAGTAAATTAGTCCTCGTTTATTTATAAAATAACATAAAGGAGAGCAGATGAGCAAAACAATTAAAATTGTTGGTATAGTGATCGCTAGCATTTTAGCTGTCGGAATAGTCATTATAGGAGGATATAAAATCATGCAAAAAGTGGAATACGACCAAATGGTGAGGGTTGTTAAGAGTGAGGAAGTCAAAAAGATTATAGAGGATGATTTGAAAGAAATGGATCAATTTGCTTTGACAGATAAAGGGAAGATTCAGTCCTATCAAATTAATGAGAAATCCATCAAACATAATCCAATGGGAGGGATAAACTTTACAATTCACATTAATAAAAATCAAGAGTTAGAAATAGAATATACTATTGATAAAAATTCAAATACAGGAAAGTTAGAGTATTCAAGTGGAGCTTACTCACCTAAATTAGATGACTTAATAGAAAGGGAAAAATCTCATGAGTAGTGATATATATAGTGAACATGAAAGGCAGAAAATAGCGCAAGCTGAATATAAGAATCTGAAAAGAAAACAAAAATTACGCATCACGAACGATAAAGGCAAGAAAGAAACCATCGGCACTGTCCGTGAGGTTGTCACTAATAAAACGGGTTTAAAGGCCTATGTGGTGGAAAGTCCGGATAAAAAGGAAGTCTCAGTGCTGTATCAAGGCTCAGTTTCCCCTCCGGGGAAAGGCTCAAAAGCTGACTGGCTGGACAATGATATCCCCATGGCTAAAAACATTATAATGAAGAAAAAAGAAGCGACACCCCAGCTGAAGTCGGCTGCGGCTGCTTTGAATCATGTGCTAGCCACATACCCCAAAGCTAAGGTAACAGTCTATGGTCACTCTCTGGGGTCAATGAATGCGCAGTATGCTCTGGCAAATGTCTCTGATGTTAAGCGGATCTCTGGCGCTTATGTTTATGAAGGCCCAAATGTCTATCCCGTTTTAACCGGTAAACAAAAAGCAAAAGTGGCTGCCTTAAAGTACCGAACCCATAATTATATTGATCCTAAAGACTCTGTTCCATTAGGCTACGTCAAAGATACGCTTAACTATAAAGTTGATTTAAACAGTGAGAATGCTGTGGGAATCGTTTATCATGTTGACAGTAAGACTGTTTTTAATCCGATTGAGCAGCATATGTGGGGCGGCTATCAGTGGCGCTCGGATGGTTCGCTAAAAATCGAAAAAGACAGCTCCGCTAGAGAATCGAAGTACCGTTCTGCCTTGGACAGTGTGGCTCTTGGGATGTACCATTTTCCAAAGCTCAAAGCCCAGCGTGAGAAGGGCGGCTTATCTGGCAAAGAAGAGTTTTTCTTAGACAGTACACAGGCAGCGGTGGTTGCCTCTGGTCTGGTTAAAGCAGCCGCAAGGGTTGAAAAAGAGGTGGCGTCCGCTAAGAAGAGCGCCGTTGAAGCGGCGGAAATATTGTTCAATACAACCAAGACAGCCCCTTTTATGGTCACCGAGCTCAGCCCTGAAGAGATCCAGGAAGCCTATGCGGAAGCAGGGGTTACCTATGACAGTATTGTCGGGAAAACCGAACGTCATTTTAGCAAAAAAGTTAAGCAGGCTGAGAAGATTGCCCAAGCCTATACAGATTTGCAGGGCAAGATTCAGTCAGGAGTCGAAGAAGCTTTTGCCGAAGATGCCAAATTAGCAGGAGAATTTAAACAATGGTCAGAGAAATAAGTCGAAAAGTCGATCACCTTGAAGCTGTTATCAAAAAATATAAGGCTGAACTGGATACGCTGGAAGATGATTACAACTTTCAGCGTCGTCAGCTTGAAGAAGCTGCCTTTGATTTAGATGATTTGAATCGCTCTCTCAATGATTATTATGAGGAAACGTACGAAGAAGTGGCGGCTGATTTAAGGCAGCAAGAAGAAGATACTTCGGAAGCCTTTATGGTTTTAAATAACCTGATAGCTGAGTATATGGATGCAACAGAACTCAGTTATCAAAAAGAGCGCCAGCATCTAGATGATAAGCAAGAGGAGCTGTTTCAGGCCTATCAGAAAGAGCGCATTGGTACTGAGGATGCTATAGATGACTGCCTGGCACAAAGGAAGAGGCTTTTAGCGTTTTAGGCATAAGGAGGTGCAAATGGGAAGTGTTGTAGAAACTGTTGAAGAAGTTTTAACGGGTAAAGCAGATCTCAAAGAAGTCAAAAAGAAACTGGAGAGAGCACTGATTAAAAACATCTATGCTCCCTTGATGAAGAACAGCCGGCATGGGATTGTTTCTAAATACGATACGCAAATCACTGAAGCAGCCAGTGAAGGAAAGACAGCGGTAGAGACAATTATTGGTCAGCTGGATACCAGTATTAGAGGAAAAGGCCGCAAGGCAATTGAGTCAACTATTAAGAAACACAAAGCTGATTATGACCATTTATAGAAAGCAGCGATTTTGAAGATTTCCATTATCCTCAAAAACTAAGGCACAGACGACTTTTTAGTAAGTATTGTCAAATGTTCTTTATTTTGCTATAATGTTACGGTATGTGGTGAAAACACCTTAAACTAAACAGGAGGAAATAGATAAATGGCTAAGGTATGTTATTTTACAGGACGTAAAACAGTATCATCTAATAACCGTTCACACGCAATGAATAAGACTAAGCGTGCAGTAAAACCAAATCTCCAAAAGGTAACTGTTCTTATTGACGGAAAACCTAAAAAAGTTTGGGCTTCAGCTCGCGCACTTAAGTCTGGTAAAGTAGAACGTGTTTAAAGAAAAAGCCTGAAGTTTCAGGCCATAACCAAACCTCCATTTGGAGCGTTTGGTTTTTTATTTGATGTTTTTCAGGCATTTAATTTGTTCAATTAAGAAAATCAATCCTAAGGAGCTTTCATCGCCGTTACCAAATGTATGGAAAGAGGCGGTACTTTACTTTTTGGCAGTAAATGTGATAAGCATTGCCAAAATGTTCCTGAAGAGCTTGTTCTTCTGTATGGATACGAATGGCATAGCCTATACTTAAAACTATCAGAACAAGAAGGATGCTAAAAACATTTAACGTTACAAAAGCTAAGCCCAAAATGGAAATGATAGTTCCGCTATAAGCGGGATTGCGCACAAGAGCATAGGGACCGCTCCTTACCAATTCCTGTTCATCTGTAGTCTGAACATTCAAAGTAAAGGCCTTACCCAGATAGTTAATGGCATAAACTCTAAGAATGATCCCGCAAAGCATCAAAATAATACCTAAGTAAATCCCCCACTCTGGCAGAAGAATCGTAATCTTAAAAGGATTATTTAACATAGCTATGGACAGCACAATGCTAATAATAATAACATATCTTGTTCCCTTATCTTGGGAATTATCAGAACCATTGGTTTTAGTCCTGTTTTTAATAAACCATTCTGTCAACCCCCACAGAATCAGTAAACCATAAAGAATAGTCGTTTGGTAATGAATCATTGATAAACCTCCAATTATTAGTATTCATTTTATATGCTATGGAGTAAATTGTAAAGGGGTTAAATCTCTATATTTTTACAAGGGTTTTATATTATGGTAAAATAAACTGATAAAAACTTTTTTGAGGTAGCAAGATGACAGTAAAAATTAATACAAAAGATGGTCAAATTGAATTATCTGATGATGTAATTGCAACGGTAGTTGGCGGATCGGCCAATGAAATCTTTGGTGTTGTAGGTATGGCCAGCAAAAGCGCCATTAAGGATAATTTTCAGGCACTTTTGCGCAGGGAAAATTATTCTAAAGGAGTTGTCATCAAGTCAACGGAGGAAGGCATCTCGATTGATGTTTATACTGTGATGAGCTATGGCGTCAAGATTAGTGAAGTCTCAAAAAATATTCAAGAAAGAGTTAAATTTAATCTTGAAAATCAGCTGGGCATATCTGCTGATATGGTTAACATTTATGTGCAAAATATTAAAGTTGTAGGAGAAGACTAGTGGCAAATATTACAACAAGTTTATTCCAACAGATGGTGCAGGCAGCTGCGACTAGACTTGGTAAACAAGCAGAATATGTTAATTCACTTAATGTTTTCCCTGTTCCAGACGGCGATACCGGAACCAATATGGGAATGACAATGGATAACGGAGCAAAAGAAGTATCAGATAAGCCTGCTGCAAAGGTGGGTGAAGTTGGACAAATCCTTTCCAAAGGACTCTTGATGGGGGCACGCGGAAATTCAGGTGTCATTACTTCTCAGCTGTTTCGCGGCTTTGGCCAAAGTATTAAGGATAAAGATGAGCTGACCGGAAAAGATCTAGCCCAAGCTTTGCAAGCAGGTGTTGAAGTAGCTTATAAGGCTGTTATGAAACCTGTGGAAGGTACTATTCTAACAGTATCACGAGGAGCCGCTACAGCAGCGCTGAAGAAATCTGAAAGTACAAATGATGCTGCTGAAGTGATGCAGGCTGCTTTAGATGGAGCAAAGGCAGCCTTGGCTAAAACACCAGATCTACTGCCTGTTTTAAAGGAAGTTGGTGTCGTAGACTCAGGCGGTCAAGGGCTTGTTTTCATTTATGAAGGCTTTTTATCAGCCATGACAGGTGAGTATACTGTTTCAGAAGACTTTCAAGCAACCCCTGCCAATATGACAGAAATGATTAATGCGCAGCATCATAAGTCTGTAGCTGGCCATGTGGCTACAGAAGATATTACTTTTGGTTACTGTACTGAAATCATGATAGCACTTAAACAAGGACCTACCTATGTCCGAGATTTTGATTATAATGCTTTTCAGAATTATTTAAGCAATCTTGGCGACTCGCTTTTGGTTGTCAATGATGATGAGATTGTGAAAGTGCATGTTCATACGGAAGATCCAGGCCTTGTCATGCAAGAAGGCCTGAAATATGGCGCTCTGGTTAAAGTTAAAGTTGATAATATGCGCAGCCAGCATGATGCGCAGATACAAAAAGAGACTGCACAAGCGGTGCCAAATGATGTTAAAGAATTTGGACTTATCGCTGTAGTTGCTGGTGAAGGCTTAGCTGAAATATTTAAATCGCAAGGAGTGGATTGTATTATTTCTGGCGGACAGACAATGAATCCTTCAACAGAAGACATTGTTCGGGCTATTAAGTCTGTTAATGCTAAGAATATTATTATCTTACCGAATAATAAAAACATTTTTATGGCAGCACAAAGCGCAGCAGATGTTGTTGATGTTCCAGCTGCAGTTATTGAAACAAAAACAGTCCCTCAAGGTTTCACGGCTTTATTGGCTTTTAATGAAGCTAACACACTTGAAACGAACATAGCAGCTATGACTGAAAGTCTGGCAGAAGTGATGAGCGGCAGTGTCACAATGGCTGTCCGTGATACAAGTATTGATGGACTTGATATTCATAAAAATGATGTTATAGGGATGGTGGATGGCCGCATTTTGGTTTCTGCTCCAGAAATGAATAAGGCTCTTCAGCAGACATTTGAAAAGATGATTACTGAAGAAAGTGAGATTGCTACTATATATGTTGGTGAAGAGGGCAGTCAGGACGAGGCACAGGAATTGGCTGCTTATCTTGAAGATAAGTTTTTAGACCTTGAAGTTGAAATTCATCAGGGTGATCAGCCTGTTTATCCTTATCTTTTTAGTGTTGAATAGGAAGAAAAGGCCATTTGGGAATGGCTTTTTCTTTGTGAAAAAATCTTGAAAATAAAGTTAGATTATTAGCAAATTAGCTTGCAATATTTTTCAAAAGTGTTATGATAATAACTAAGTGATTTGAATTTTTTGAAAATTTGAACAATAGCTGAAAAGGAGGGTTCTGTGGAAAAAATACAACTCGAAAATCCTAAGTCGGGATCGGATTTGCTTCTTGACACTTTGGAAAATTTAGGAATCACAACCATTTTTGGCTATCCTGGCGGTGCTGTACTGCCGCTCTATGATGCGATTTATAAGCATCATCGTATTCGTCACATTTTAGCACGTCACGAACAAGGTGCTTTGCATGAGGCAGAAGGTTTTGCGAAATCTACCGGTAATATTGGAGTATCTGTGGTAACAAGCGGACCGGGAGCAACAAATGCTATTACTGGGATTGCTGATGGTATGAGTGACAGTGTTCCTATGCTGATCTTTACTGGCCAAGTTGCAACACCAGGGATTGGTAAAGATGCTTTTCAGGAAGCAGATATTATTGGAATTACAATGCCTATTACTAAGTATAACTACCAAATCCGTAATGTAGCAGATATTCCGCGTATTATTACAGAAGCAGTTCATATTGCAACAACGGGGCGTTCAGGTCCTGTAGTGATTGATCTTCCTAAGGACATTTCAGATCAAAAGACAGATTTCTATTATGATACAGCAGTTGCAGTTCCAGGCTACCAGCCTACGATTGAGCCCAATAATTTACAAATTAAAAAAATTTTAGCCCAGTTAAAAAAGGCTAAGAAGCCTTTGATTCTTGCGGGTGGCGGTGTTAATTATGCTGGAGCCTCATCTGAGTTGATTGCTTTTGCCGAGCGTTATAATATTCCTGTTGTTTCTACCCTCCTTAGTTTGGGAGTTATGCCAATGGCACATCGTTTGTCATTAGGAATGGGCGGAATGCACGGTTCTTATGCTGCTAATATGGCTTTAACTGAGTGTGATTTTTTAATCAATTTTGGTTCACGATTTGCAGACCGTTTAACAGGCAATCCAAAGACCTTTGCTAAAAATGCTGTTGTAGCCCATGTCGATATTGATCCTGCTGAGATTGGTAAAGTTGTAAAAACAGATATTCCTGTTGTAGGAGATGCTAAGCAGGCTTTAAAACAATTATTAGAGTTTGATAAGGTATCTACAAGGCATAGAGAATGGACGGAGAAAGTTTTAGAAAATCAAGCAAAAGCTCCCTTTAGCTATAAATTTGATGAACAAATTATTAAGCCTCAGCATGCTATTGAGATAGTTGGCAGGCTAACTAAGGGAGAGGCAATTGTTGTGACAGATGTTGGCCAGCATCAAATGTGGGCTGCGCAGTTTTATCCTTATCAGAATGAACGTCAAATTGTCACATCGGGCGGTTTAGGAACAATGGGCTTTGGTATTCCAGCTGCCATCGGGGCTAAGTTAGCTAATCCTGATAAAGAAGTCATCTTATTTGTTGGTGATGGCGGCTTTCAGATGACTAATCAAGAGTTGGCTATCTTAAATGGCTACGGTGTTCCTATTAAGCTGATCTTAATTAATAACCACTCACTTGGCATGGTTCGCCAGTGGCAGGAGTCTTTTTATGACGAACGCCGCAGTGAGTCGACTTTTGACGATGAGCCTAATTTCCAATATTTGGCTAAAGCTTATGGCATCAGCCATTATAAATTTTCAGATCCTCTAACTTTAGAAAAGGATTTGGAAGTTATTTTGGAAAATAAACCCATGTTAATTGAGGTGAATATTTCTGATCGTGAACACGTTTATCCAATGGTACCATCGGGTAAAAGCAATGCGGAAATGCTGGGGGTGACTTTTAATGCGTAGAATGTTAACAGCCAAGCTTCAGAATTCCACAGGTGTTCTAAATCGTTTTACGGGTGTTTTATCTAGACGCCAAGTCAACATTGAGTCTATCTCGGTCGGTCATACAGAAAGCCCCAATATTTCAAGAATCACTATTATCATTGATGTAGATTCGCTTGAAGAGGTTGAACAAATCATTAAGCAGCTAAATCGTTTAATTGATGTTGTTCGTGTTCGAGATATTACTGATAAACCTCATTTGGAGCGTGAAGTTATTTTGATAAAGGTTGCTGCTCCTACAAGTAAGCGTGCGGAAATTTTGGCTATTATTCAGCCCTTTCGTGCCAGTGTTGTTGATGTAGCACCTAAATCGATTACTATCCAGATGACAGGTGATGCTGATAAGATTGAAGCTTTGATTCGAGTTATTCAGCCTTATGGTGTAAAAAATGTTGCCCGTACGGGAGCAACAGGATTTACAAGAGATTTATCTTAATTTTAACTTTGTTATCCCTTGCCTTATAGGCAAAATAAAAATATTTTTTAGAAAAGAGACTTTTTATTATGGCAGTAGAAATGTTATATGAAGCAGATGTAAAGGTTCCAGCTCTTGATGGTAAGAAAATTGCTGTTATCGGCTATGGTTCACAAGGGCATGCTCATGCGCAAAATTTGCGTGATTCAGGACATGATGTTATTATTGGTGTTCGCTCAGGAAAATCATTTGATAAAGCAAAAGAGGATGGTTTTGAGACCTATGAAGTTGGTGAAGCAACAAAATTAGCAGATGTCATTATGGTTTTAGCACCAGATGAAATTCAAAAAGATATTTATAAAGCTGAAATTGCGCCTAACTTGAGTGCTGGTAAAGCTATCGGCTTTGCTCATGGTTTTAATATTCACTTTGGTTATATTAAAGCTCCAGAAGACGTAGATGTTTTTATGGTTGCTCCTAAAGGACCAGGTCATCTTGTGCGCCGTACTTATCAAGAAGGTTTTGGGGTGCCTGCACTTTATGCTGTTTATCAAAATGCGACAGGCAATGCAGAAGATATTGCCAAAGATTGGGCTAAAGGTATTGGTTCTGCGCGTGTAGGACTTTTGGTAACGACCTTTAAAGAAGAAACTGAAGAAGATCTTTTTGGCGAACAAGCTGTTCTTATGGGCGGTTTGACACATCTTATTGAAGCTGGATTCGAAGTGCTGACAGAGGCCGGTTATGCTCCCCAATTAGCTTACTTTGAAGTTTTGCATGAAATGAAATTGATCGTTGACCTTATTTATGAGGGTGGCTTTAAAAAGATGCGTCAGTCATGTTCAAATACTGCTGAATTTGGTGATTTTGTAACTGGTCCGCGTGTCATTGGTCCAGAAGTTAAAGAAAATATGAAAGCAGCTCTTGCTGATATTCAATCTGGTAAATTTGCACAAGAATTTGTTGAAGATCATGATGCAGGCTTCCCTCGCTTAAAAGCTTTCCGCAAAGAAGCTGAAAATCTTGAAATTGAAAAAATTGGTGCAGAATTGCGTAAAGCAATGCCATTTGTTAATCAAAATGATGACGACGCCTTCAAAATTTATAATTAATCATTACAATAGCTTGTTTTAACGATATAGGCAGGATTATAATCAAGCTAAGAGAGGATCAAGCGAAAGCGATTCTCTCTTTTTGTTTTGCTATTAAACTTTTGAGCTTTTTTTGTTACAATAATAGATAGAATATTTTGAAAAAGAGGGCCATTATGATTTCAGCTAAAGATGTTGTTGCTGCCAATAACATTTTAAGAGATGTTGTTGTTCGGACACCGCTTGATTTTGATCGTTATCTGTCGGAGAAATATGGGGCAACGATCTATTTAAAGCGTGAAAATATGCAAAAGGTACGTTCATTTAAAATTCGCGGAGCTTACTATGCTATCTCGCAATTAAAAGATGATGAAAAGATTAGAGGTGTGGTTTGTGCAAGTGCTGGAAATCATGCACAAGGCGTTGCTTATACCTGCAATGAAATGAAAATTCCCGCAACCATTTTTATGCCAGTTACCACACCGCACCAAAAGATTACTCAAGTTCAATTTTTTGGTGGCTCATTTGTGACGATTAAGTTAGTGGGCGATACTTTTGATGCTTCTGCTCAGGCTGCTCAGGATTTCACTAAATCTGAAGGAATGACTTTTATTGATCCTTTTAACGATACAAATGTCCAAGCCGGCCAAGGGACAGTAGCTTATGAGATTTATGAACAAGCACAGGAAGAAAATGTCAGTTTTGATAGTATTATTGTTCCTGTTGGCGGCGGAGGGCTTATCGCTGGTGTGGCAACTTACATCAAGGATGCTGCTCCTGAAATCAATGTGATTGGTGTGGAGGCTATGGGAGCCCGAAGCATGCGAGCTGCTTTTGATAAGGGACATCCTGTAAAACTGGAAAAAATTGATAAATTTGCAGATGGTATTGCTGTCCAAAGAGTTGGTGAAAAGACTTATGAGGTGGCCCGTCAAAAAGTAGATCAGCTTATTGGTGTTGATGAAGGTTTAATATCAGAAACTTTGATTGATATGTATTCTCGTCAAGGCATCATTGCTGAGCCTGCCGGAGCTGCCAGTATTGCAGCATTAGAGGGAATGAAGGAAGAAATTAAGGGTAAGACAATCGTTTGTATTGTTTCTGGAGGAAATAATGATATTAACAGAATGCAGGAAATGGAGGAGCGAGCCCTTATTTACGATGGTGTCAAACATTATTTTGTCGTTAATTTTCCTCAACGGCCAGGAGCTCTACGCCAATTTGTAAATGATATTTTGGGACCAAATGATGATATTACGCGTTTTGAGTATATTAAGCGTGCTAATAAAGGGACTGGCCCCGTTTTGATTGGTATTACCTTATCAGATAAAAATGATTATCAAGGCTTGATTGAGCGCTTAGGGGCTTTTGATCCAAGCTATATTAATCTTCATGGCAATGAGAGTCTCTATAATATGTTGGTCTAAATTGCGCTTGTTAGCAGTTAGCAGTTAGCAGAAGGTTTATGTTTATAATGTAGAAAAAATAATAAAAGTAAGGAGTTTTAGCTATGGGAATTTTTATTTTTTTATGCCTCGTTTTACTGTTTGCCATTATTCTTATTTCAAGCGGTCTTTATGTTGTGCGGCAACAAACCGTTGCTATTATCGAACGGTTTGGCCGATATCAAATAACCTCAACCAGTGGTATCCATCTACGGCTGCCTTTTGGTATTGATAAAATTGCAGCACGTGTCCAGCTGCGCTTGCTGCAAACAGAGATTATTGTAGAGACAAAGACCAAAGATAATGTTTTTGTAACACTTAATATAGCTACTCAGTATCGTGTTAGCGAGCAAAATGTAACGGATGCTTATTATAAGCTGATGAAACCTGAAGCCCAGATTAAATCATATATTGAAGATGCTTTACGTTCATCTGTTCCTAAATTAACGCTTGATGAGCTTTTTGAGAAAAAAGATGAAATCGCTCTTGAAGTTCAGCATCAAGTGGCTGAAGAAATGTCAACCTATGGTTATGTTATTGTTAAAACTTTAATTACAAAGGTTGAACCAGATGCTGAAGTGAAGCAGTCTATGAATGAGATCAATGCTGCTCAGCGTAAACGTGTGGCTGCTCAGGAACTAGCTAATGCTGATAAGATTAAAATTGTTACAGCGGCTGAGGCTGAAGCAGAAAAAGACCGTCTTCATGGTGTAGGTATTGCCCAGCAACGTAAAGCTATCGTAGATGGTTTAGCAGAGTCAATTTTAGAACTAAAGGGAGCGAATGTGTCTTTATCAGAAGAACAATTAATGTCTATTCTTTTGACCAATCAATATTTGGATTCCCTCAATACATTTGCTCAGCATGGCAATAGTTCTATCTTTCTTCCGGCAAGTCCAGAAGGAGCAGAGGACATGCGCACACAGGTCTTATCTGCTTTAAAGGCAAATTAAGGAATTGGTTTAATGTAGGACTGTCTATCAAATAAATCCATAATAAAAGTCCCAGCTTTTATTCGTAAAAGCTGGGAACTTTTTGTGCAGCGCTAATGTTTAAGTTGTTAAAAAAGTTAAGATTTGTTTTTCAATTAATTTTAAATCCTGTTCTTCAGACGAACTGGCTATATTTAAAATAAAGCGTTGGGCAAAGTAGGCAAAAAGCAAACCAACATTGGTTCTAATGACCTCCATTTCAGTCAAATCAGGGTTAATTTGAGGGTTGTTTTGTTTCAGTGTCTGCCAATAATCTACAAGATCACTTGTGATAGATAATTGAATATTAACGAGAAGGGTATTTCGCAACTTTTTGTTTACGAGAGCTTCTTGTATGAGAATCTTAATGAGATCAGCATTTTGTGCTAAAAACTGAAAACGATCCTGAACGATGAAATGGATAGCCTCTTTTAGATGGGTATACGTTTTTAATTGGGGAAGAAAAGCCCTTTTTAATTCGGGGATCATGGGCTGCATAATTTCCGATAACAGATCGCTTTTGGTTTTAAAGTATTTAAAAATAGTAGCTTGACTGATATCAGCTTTTTTTGCAATTTGAGCTGTGGAAGTTCCGCTATAGCCTTGCTGAGAAAAGAGTTCAATAGCAGCAATCAATGTCTTCTTTTTTCCAGCGGGCATTTTGTGATGCTCTAACCAGTCTTGATAGTTGTGTAAAATATTATTGTCTTCCATACTTCCCCTCACATTTATTTTACTATCATTATACCTTGCGATAACGTTTAAGTCCAATAATATTAAGAACTGTCAAGATGATTAAGAAAAGAAAGAGAACAAATAAATCGGATTTTAGATCGAAAATGCTAGTACCATGCAGAATAATTTGAGATAAAGCATGTCCAGCATAATAGAGAGGGAGAATTTTTCCAAAAGATTGTACCCAATCTGCCATAGAGCCTAAGGGAATAATGCCTGAGAAAAATATTTGCGGAACAATAATAAGAGGGATAAATTGCATCATTTGAAATTCAGACTGTGCCAAGGTTGACAGTAATAGTCCAAATGACAGAGCAACAAGGGCAAAGAGGATATTGACCGCAATGACGTCTCCAATGCAGCCAAGAACTTCTATGTTTAAAAGCCAAATTGTTGAAAAAACGATAACGGCAGTTTGAAGTGCTGCAATCATGCCATAAGATAGCATATAACCAAAGACAATATCTGAGCGTTTGACTGGAGTGGCTAAGAGACGGTCAAGTGTTCCTGTTGTGCGTTCTTTCAGTAGAGCCATGCCCGAAATAAGAAAGACGAAGAAAAAAACAAAGAATCCCATCAAGATTGGTATCATTTTAATAAAGAAAGTAGTATTTTTGTTGCCATAAACATAATTTTCAAAAAGGTTTGCCTGACTTTGTTTTGTAGGAATCTGTTTGGTTTGATTGCTTTTAGGGCTGTTATTAACTGTTTGATTTTGAACAGCAGTGTTTCCAGCAATTTGAGCTTGTGCCTTCTGAGCTGCTTTGGCGCTTTCTTGCTGGGCTTTTTTGAGGTTTTGGATTAATTCTTGAATTTGGTTTTGTTTCAGAGTATTTTTAATAACCTGACGGGTTAGATTAGTTTTGCTGGAATCTGTGTTAGCATAAGTAATGCTATAATTTTTCCTATCTTTATAGACGAGGACTGCATCAACCCTTTCTTTTTTCAAAGCTTTATTAGCAAGTTTTTCTTTTTTGTATACTTTAATCTGAATGTGTTTAGTATGATCTAATGACTTTGTAATGCTGCTTGGGACTCTAACAGAAGCTAGTGTCACATTAGTATCTGTACTAGCAGAGAAAGTAAGATTTAAAAGCCACATAATAAAAATAGGAGCGATAAACAGTAAGGCTAATGATCGCTTATCTCGCAATAGTTCTGTTATTACTTTTTTTGATATGGCTAAAATTTTCATACTAATTCTCCTTCTGCTTTTAGGAAAACATCCTCAATAGAATGGGCGCCATAATTTGCTTTTAGCTTAGCAGGACTGTCAAAAGCTATGATGTTACCATCTAGCAGCAAGCCAACTTTATCTGTTAATTCAGCTTCGTCCATGACATGTGTCGTCACTAACAGTCCAACTCCTTCTTTTTTTAGTTGGCGCAACTCCTGCCATACTTTTCGCCGCAGAGCAGGATCTATGCCGACAGTTGGTTCATCAAGGATAAGAAGGCGAGGATTTCCTAAAAGTGCAATCGCTAAAGACAGACGTCGTTTCATTCCCCCAGAATAACTTGCGACTGTTTTGTTAAGGTGTTCAGATAAATCAACAAGTTGGGCAGCATGATCAATGGCTGTAGATATTTCTGCTTTAGCTAAACCTTTCATTTGAGCGAAAAATACCATATTTTCGAAACCAGAAAGTGTTTCGTAGAGAGCGTCAGATTGTGCCATATAGCCAATTTCGCCTAAAATATGCCGGTTTGGCATATGATGGTTGAGAACAAGAGCCTCTCCTTCATCTGCTTTTTCCATGCCAAGCATCGTTTTAATCAGGGTTGATTTACCTGCACCAGATGGGCCAATTAAGCCAACAATTTCACCAGCTATTAAACTAAAATTAATACTCTTGAGAACAATTTGGTGATTAAAGCTTTTTTGAAGATTTTGCAGAGCTAATAGTTTTTCCATAAGGACCTCCTTTGATAGGTGATTAATTACTCACCTACATACAAATTATATTATAGTGAGTGGATACTCACTTGTCAAGAAAAATTCTTTAAATATTTTTGATATCAACAAAAAATACAGACATAAAACTTTATGTCTGTAATCATAAAAATTTGAGCCTTATAAAGTGAATTATCAAAACGAGGCTGGAACCAAAGTTCTTGGCCTCTTTGATTTTTTTCAGTTATTTGAAGGACATAAGGAGTTGGGTGAATTTCTGTTGACATTAGTCAGCCTAGAATTTCCCTTCTGCACAGTTCATAAGTTGCTTTAAGGCCAATGAACTGTTGCTTAAGCAGGATCTATTTAGCTGATCAATTACCCTTTTTATGCGAGCAAAGCGAGCTCCAAACGAGACTTTTCGCCGTGATAAAAGAGAGTGGGACAGACAGCCATGATTGCTGCGCATTCACTCTCTTTTATGTTTAAAGCAATCTTATTATTTGCCAATCTGGTTTTCTTTGTTGATAATGTGATTTTGGATCCAGGTTTTTAAATAGGTATAGCGGAAACAGCTGCCGATTATGATACTGAGCAAATTGAGGGTAATATCGCCTAAGTCAAGAACACCTAAATGAAAAACATATTGACAGCTTTCTATTAGTACAAGCCCTAACAAGGTTAAACTGAGGTTTAACTTTGTGAGTGAAAAAAGAAAGCCTAGGGGGATGAACATAACTAGATTCATGAAAGGAACGAATCGGCTTCCGTGACTTATATCCCTAATAAAAGAAAGCGGATTAAGTATTAGTCCTTGACTGCCAATGTTTTTTAAGAAAAGAAGATAGATAAGCGTTAAACCATAAACCATGTAGCAGCTAATGATAGTTGTATTTTGTATTTGCCGTGTCTGACAAAATTTTAGAAAAACATAGGTAAAATACGTTAAGATGAAGGTAATGATGATATTAAGCCCCAAAGCAAAACTAAGACCATAATTAGAGATGTAGTGTGAGTAACTGATTAGAAAGTGGTCATAAAACCATTTTGAAAGGATAAAGGAGAAAAAGACAATTAACAGGTTTTTTGTGTCATATTTTTGATGAGTAATCATGGCCAGCCCTCCTTTAATTGATGATGTTATATTATAACTAAGAAAACTTATACTTTTTTTAACTCAACTAAAAAAACTGCGGGAGCGCAGCATTCCAACTCCCACAGGCCTGTAAACTTAGTGATTTCATTTTATCTTGACTTATTTATACAGTAAAAAGGAAAGGGTAAAAGACCGTTAGGGCAGCAAAGATTTATGACAAATAAAAGCGATCTTGTTCAATCTTGTCAGTTAAGAGAAAGAGACTTGCTTTATTTCAAAAAACGCTGCAGAAAGCTTTTTGTCCGCTCTTCCTTAGGAGCTTCAAAGATTTGTTCAGGTGTTCCGCTTTCAGCAATAAGACCTTGATCCATAAAAATAATGCGATCTGATACATCACGAGCAAAGTCCATCTCATGAGTAACAATAAGCATGGTTAATCCTGATTTAGAGAGATCTTTAATCGTCTTTAAAACTTCATTAACCATTTCGGGATCAAGGGCAGAAGTCGGCTCATCAAAGAGAATTGCTTCTGGATTAACAGATAAGGCACGTGCGATAGCAACGCGTTGCTTTTGTCCCCCTGACAGTTGATTAGGCTTAGCCTTCCAGTACTGTTCGGTCATACCGACTTTGTTAAGATTTTCTTGAGCAATTTTTTCAGCTTCAGCATGATGGCGCTTGAGAACAGTTGTTTGAGCGACAATAGCATTCTCTAGAACATTGAGGTTATTGAAAAGATTGAAAGACTGAAAAACCATTCCTAGGTTTTCCCGGTATTTAGTTAAATCATAATTTTTTTCTAAAACATTTTGTTTATGATAGAGGATTTGGCCGTCCGTTGGTTCTTCAAGGAGGTTTATAGAACGTAAGAGAGTTGACTTACCTGATCCCGAAGAGCCAATAATGGAAATAACTTCTCCTTTTTTGACGGTCAAAGAAATATCTTTAAGAACTTCATTTTTTCCAAATGATTTTTTTAAATGCTTAATTTCTAAAATAGTATCTGACATTAATCTGCGTCCCCTTCAATTTTAGTATAGTTGTCTTGATCCATTTTTCTTTCAACCAAACGAAGAATGCGGGTTACTGTAAAGGTCAAAATAAAGTAAATAACAGCAATAATAAAGAATGTTTGGAAATACTGATAAGTCTGTGTAGCGACAGTATTGCCTGAGAAGTAGAGTTCTACAACAGAGATAACGTTCAGTACAGAGGTATCTTTGATATTAATAACAAATTCATTGCCGGTTGCTGGCAGAATATTGCGGATAACTTGCGGTAAGACAATTTTGCGCATGGTTTGTCCATGTGTAAAACCAAGTGCTGTTGCAGCTTCAAACTGTCCTTTATCGACTGCGAAGATACCGCCACGGACAATTTCACTCATATAAGCACCAGTATTGATAGAAACAATAAAGATAGCTGCCAGTGTGCGGTCAAGTGAAATTCCAAAAGCTTGTGCTGTACCGTAATAAATAACCATGGCTTGTACTATCATAGGAGTTCCGCGAAAGACTTCAATGTAAATATTCAAAATCCAGCCAAAGATTTTTTGCAGCCAAGCAAGAACGATATTTGAAGCTTTAGGTGCTGTGCGATAAACACCAATGAGAAGGCCAATCATTAAACCGACGATTGTACCAATAATGGAAATAAGCAAGGTGATACCTGTACCGCGTACAAGAGCTTTCCAATTATTTTGCAGAATTTTAAGAACTTGATCGAAAAATCCAGATTTCTTTTCTGTATCGTTCTTTTTATCTTGACTAGGCTGGAGCGGAATCATCCTGTTCATGAGAGCTAATTGCTCCTTTAAAGGAAAGTGGGCAAGGCTGGCATTGACTTGACTGATGCGTGTATCACCTTTACGCATACCAACAGCGATAGCAACATCAGAATCAGCAACTTTGAACCCTTTCTTTAAAGAAATTGCCTTGAAATCTGGATTGGCTTTGGTTGAAGAAATAGCTTCAGGGCGTTCTGAGATATAAGCATCAATAACATTAGAAGCTAATGCTTGGCGCATTTGAGAAAAGTCTCCCATAGCAGTTTCTTGAGAAACATTTGGAATTTGGCTGATGAGGTTATAAAGGTAAACCCCTTGCTGGGAAGTTACTTTAGCACCTGAGAAATCTGCCAATTTCTTGGCCTTAGCATATTTACTGTCCTTGCGCACAACTAAGACAGGCTCGCTTGTATAATAACGGTCTGAAAAGGCTATCTGCTGTTTACGTTCTTTTGTGGGGCTCATGCCGGCAATAATCATATCAATTTTACCTGAGGTCAGAGCAGGTACAAGCCCATCCCATTTTGTTTTGACAATTAATGGCTTTTTATTCATTGAGCTGGCAATTTTTTTAGCCACCTGTACATCATAGCCGTTGGCAAATTGGGAAGTGCCTTCAATTTTAACAGCTCCGTTTTTGTTGGTATTTTGAGTCCAGTTAAAAGGAGCATAGGCTGCTTCCATCCCAATACGTAAATAATCATCTGCTTGAGCACTTGATATGCCTATAAAAAGCATAAATACAGCTGCAAAACAGGTAAAAAATGTCTTTTTCATCAGAGACTCCTGTATTCATTTTTTCTTAATTATTTTACAGTAAAAAGAACTGTATTTCAATATTATTGCGTTAATAAGAAAAAGGTATCTTCAATGGGGGAATTTATGATAAAATAAGTATGAAATTTTCAAAATTGAGGGAAAAGAATGAAAAAAATTCTAGCTTGTTTAATACTTTGTTTTTCTTTACTGGCAACAAACCTTGTACAGGCAGATGATATAGAGTATAGCGTCAGTCTTTATAAAGGAAAATTGACTTTGCATCAAGATAATACAGCTACATTTCAGCAGGACATTGTCTATGATTTTGACTCTGCTTACAATGGTCAATATGTAACGCTAGGGACAGCAGGCAATGTTCCTAAGGGTTTTAGGGTAGACAGAAACCCTGAAGTCAGTGCCTATGGAGTTCAAAAGGGCAATTTGAAACCACGTTCTATTACTAGGCAGGTGGAGAAAGTGTCAAAAGGCTATCGTGTTAAAGTCTATAATGGCGGCAAAAGCGGTGATCGAGTTGTCTTATCTGTAAAGTGGAAGCTGCACCATGTGACAAAGCTTTATTCTGATATTGCTGAGCTGAACTGGAAGCCTGTCAGTGATTGGGAAACTTCCTTAAAAAAAGTTATTTTAACAGTGAAAGGACCGACAGATTCTTTGACTAACAGTAAATTGTACGCTCATACAGGCTACTTTAAAAAACAACCTCAAGTTAGCCGAAAAGGGAATCAGTATCGTATTAGTCTGAATAATTTGGGCGAAGGTAAACCTTTAGAATTGCATGCTTATTGGCAGCGTTCAGATTTTACTGCTGCTAGTGACTCCTCAAGCAAGAAGCTTCAGAAATTTCAAGCTTTAGAAAAGAAAATTGCACAAAGGCAGAAATTCTATCCGCTGCTTGTTGGAGGCATTCTGCCATTAGCTATTTTTATGCTTTTGCTGATTTCTCTTGTTTTGTATTTGACTTGGAAGAGTGTCCTTGGACAAAAGAAGACTTCTAAGCGGCTGCATTTATTTGCACCTCCAGAAGACTTACCTCCTCTTGTTTTAGCGCGTTATGTCTATGGTTTAGAAGTCAAAGAATTGTCTCCTTTAGCATCAAAACATAAGCGTTATGACTTAGGCTTTAAAGAACTAATACAAGCTGGTATTTTAGATTTAGTTGATCAAGGAAAAATTTTAATCTCAGATGATCAAGCTTCCTTTGTTGTTTCGGATCCAAATAAGCTAGAAGCTTATGAACAGAGTTTTCTTACCTTTGTTTACGGTAAGGAAAATATGCCTATTGACAGTGCTTTTGCAGATTATAAAGTGGATAAAAGTATCTTTAAGGGTGGCAGTGAAACTGAGGTACGCCAGCGTGGCCAAAAAATTCTTGACTTATTTAAAGGCCGTATGGACAGTTTAGATAAGGCTATTGAAGAAAAGATTGAAGAATTGGGATTGGTGAGTGTTCATAGGCAAAGGACAAAAGAAGAAAAGAGACTATTAGGCCTTGCTTATCTATTTGTTGTTCTTTCTTTTCTCTCAGCTCTTGGACTAGGGATTTTTGCTTTGGTCAAAGGTTACTGGTTAGGCTTAGGAGTCAATGCTTTAATAGTTCTTTTGTCTCTTATTTTCTGTGTTTCCTATTATACAAAGGATGACTATTACAAGGTTTCGGGTATTCTTACTGAAGAAGGCCTAAGTTTAAAGCAGGGTTGGGATTCTTTTGAGAATATGATCCGAGATATTAAAAAATTTGATAAAGTTGAGCTGGAAGGGATTATCGTTTGGAACCGTATTTTGGTTTATGCTACTCTCTATGGCTATGCAGAGCGTATCCAGAACTATCTCAAACTGAATCGTATTGAACTTGAAAATCCACAAATGACGACTTATCTTGATGTTAATTCTAGTTATTATATAGGACTGTCAACTGCTTATTTATCAACCTATACATCGACTGCCACAAGTGCTTCTAATTTTTCAGTATCATCTGGCAGTTCAGGAGGCAGCGGCGGCTTTTCTGGCGGCGGCGGAGGCGGCGGAGGCGGTGCCTTCTAAAAAATCTTGCCTGCGCTTGCTTTATTCAGCTGATAAAAGTTTAAGTTTTGATAATCAGGTATAAAGGAGAAAAAATGCTTATCATTGAAATTATAAAAGCTATTATCTTTGGTGTTGTAGAAGGTATCACAGAGTGGCTGCCAATTTCCAGCACTGGACATTTGATTTTAGTTGAGGAATTTATCAAGTTTAAGAATGCAAATGCAGCCTTTACTAATATGTTTAATGTTGTTATACAGCTGGGTGCCATTTTAGCGGTGGTTGTGACTTATTTTGACCGCTTAAATCCCTTTAAAAGGGGAAAAACAGCGCGCCAAGTACAAATCACTTGGCAGCTGTGGGCTAAGGTTATTATTGCAGCCTTTCCAGCAGCAGTAATAGGTTTGAAGCTAAATGATTGGTTGGATGCTCATTTTCAATATTTTGTTCCTGTGGCTATTATGCTCATTGTTTATGGTATTGCTTTTATCTATGTTGAAAAGCGCCATAAAAACATTGAACCTCAAATAACCAGTCTTGAACGTATGCCCTATAAGACAGCATTTTATATTGGCCTCTTTCAGGTGTTATCCTTAATTCCAGGAACCAGCCGTTCAGGAGCAACGATTCTTGGTGGTATTTTAGTAGGAACCAGTCGGGAAGTAGCAACAGAATTCACATTTTTCCTTGGCATTCCTATTATGTTTGGAGCTAGTTTGTATAAAATTTATAAATTTGTGAAATCAGGAACTATTTTAATGGGCAGTCAATTTTTGATTTTATTAGTCGCTATGGTAACGGCGTTTGCTGTCAGCCTTTATGTTATTCGTTTCTTAACCGATTATGTTAAAAACCATGATTTTACTTTCTTTGGAAAGTATCGTATCGGTCTTGGTCTGCTCTTGATTGCTTATTGGTTAGTAACTTTCATTTTTTAAGTTTTTCTTAAAAGATAATATTTATGAGAGCTTAATTCCGCTTTTTTCTTGTTGGGCTGAAAAAAGAAGTTAGAATTCATTTCTTTGAAAGAATGGTATTTTTCCTTCCTTTTGTTTCTTTAAAATTGAAAAATAACGGCTTTTTCTGTATAATGAATTGACTACTCGCAAAGAGGTAATAACAATGAAAATGAAACAAATCAGTGAGACAACACTAAAAATCACTATCAGTATGGAAGATTTAGAAGAAAGAGGAATGGAATTAAAAGATTTTTTAGTTCCGCAAGAAAAAACAGAAGAATTTTTCTATGCTGTTATGGATGAATTGGAGCTGCCGGAGAATTTTAAAGACAGCGGTATGCTGAGCTTTAGGGTGACACCAAGAAATGATAGAATTGATGTTTTTGTGACGAAATCAGAGATCAATAAAAACCTCAATCTCGAAGATTTATCAGATTTTGAGGATATTTCAAAAATGTCACCGGAAGATTTTTTTAAAACTTTAGAAGAGACGATGCGTGAAAAAGGGGATGCAGAAGCGCTTGACAGGCTGGCGGAAGCTGAAAAGCAAGATGAAGAGAGTGCTGACAAGGAGCAGCCTGAAGAAAGAGAAAATTTGGATTATATCCATTTTGTTCTTGATTTTCCTAATGTCCAATCAGCAGTAAATTTTGCCAAAACAGTAGATTATGAGGTAGAAGCTTCTGAGTTTTTTAAGTCGCAAGATGCTTATCATATGACTATTTTGTTGAATCTTGAAAATAAACCTGATTATTATGCCGATTTAATCTTTGCAAAGATGCTGGAACATGCTGATAAGGGAACAAAGACACGTGCCTATCTCTTAGAGCATGGCGTTCAAATCATGGTGTCAGATGCCTTAAAAGAATTACAAATGATTGGATGAGGTAAATAATGCCGCTTACGCTGAAATACGTTCTTGTACTCATTGCAACTTTTTTGCTGTCTCTTGTTTTAACGCCTTTAGTAAGATTTTTATCTTTTAGAATCGGTGCAGTGGATAAGCCTAATGCTAGAAGAATAAATAAAGTTCCTATGCCAAGTGCAGGGGGCTTGGCCATTGTCATTTCTTTTACCCTGTCCACCTTAGTTTTTATGCCTATGATTCTAAAGACCCATATTTGGGGGCAATCTTACTTTGACTATATTTTACCTGTTGTTTTAGGATCCTTAGTTATTGCTGTTACAGGGTTTATTGATGATATTTATGAGCTGTCTGCTAGATTAAAACTATTAGGTATTTTAATAGGAGCTGTCCTAATTTGGTTTTTGACAGATTTTCGGTTTGATAGTTTTAAAATTCCCTTTGGCGGGCCTATGCTTCATTTTGATCCATGGCTTAGCTTTCTCTTAACAATTTTATGGGTTGTCGCTATTACTAATGCGGTGAATCTTATTGATGGTTTAGATGGTCTTGTCAGTGGTGTTTCCATCATTAGTCTGACAACAATGGGCTTGATTTCTTATTTTTTCCTATTTGGGACAGATATTTTTTTGACGATGACCATTTTTGTTCTGATATTTGCTATCGCCGGTTTCTTTCCTTACAATTATCATCCTGCAATTATTTATTTAGGGGATACAGGTGCTTTATTTATAGGTTTTTTAATAGCAGTTTTATCACTGCAGGGGTTAAAAAATGCTACTGCTGTAGCAGTGGTAACACCTATCATTGTTTTAGGTGTTCCAATCGTTGATACAGCTGTTGCTATTATTAGACGGACCTTGTCGGGTAAAAAATTCTATGAACCTGATAATATGCATTTGCACCATAGGCTTCTTGCACTTGGCTTTACACATAGAGGAGCTGTATTGGTTGTTTATGGCATTGCGATGTTTTTCTCCTTAGTTTCTTTATTGTTGAATGTATCTAGTCGTTTGGGAGGTATTTTACTGATGGCTGGTGTTGCTTTTGCCTTAGAAATTTTTATTGAAAGTTTAGAAATTTGGGGACCAAAAAGGACACCGCTTTTTAAGCTCCTAGCCTTTATTGGCAACAGTGATTACCGTCAGGAAGTAATCACTAAGTATCGTAAAAAGAATAAAAAATAATATTTAAAACAAGAAGAAAGTCCATTTGGACTTTTTTTGTTATAATGATTATTAACAAGAGGAAAGGAGAGTACAATGTCTGTACTAGAAATAAAAGACCTTCATGTTTCTATTGAAGATAAAGAAATTTTAAAGGGTGTTAACCTCACCTTGAAAACGGGAGAAATTGCAGCCATTATGGGACCAAATGGAACTGGGAAATCTACTCTATCAGCAGCCATTATGGGGAACCCTATTTTTGAAGTGACTCAAGGAGAGGTTTTGTTTGATGGTGAGAATATTCTTGAAATGGAAGTTGATGAACGAGCTCGTTTGGGATTGTTTCTTGCCATGCAGTATCCATCTGAAATTCCGGGTATTACCAATGCTGAATTTATCCGTGCAGCCATGAATGCCGGCAAAGAAGATGATGAGAAAGTGTCTGTTCGAGACTTCATTACGAAATTAGATGACAAAATGGAGTTGCTAGGAATGAAGGAGGAAATGGCAGAACGCTATCTTAATGAAGGCTTCTCAGGCGGAGAGAAAAAGCGCAATGAAATTTTACAATTGCTGATGCTTGAACCTACTTTTGCTCTTCTTGACGAAATTGATTCAGGACTTGATATTGATGCTCTTAAAGTAGTTTCAAAGGGCGTTAACGCCATGCGCGGAGAAGGCTTTGGGGCTATGATTATTACGCACTATCAGCGTCTTTTAAATTATATTACACCAGATGTTGTGCATGTGATGATGGAAGGACGTGTTGTCCTTTCAGGTGGACCAGAGTTAGCGGCTCGTCTTGAAAAAGAAGGCTATGCTAAGATTGCTGAAGAACTTGGTCTTGAATATAATGAAGAAGTCTGATTTGTAACTTCTGATAGAATTGAAAGGAGTAACAAATGACACAAGAAACTATTTTAACTTTTTCGCAAAAAAAAGCGGAGCCCGCATGGCTTAGAAGTCTTCGTTTGGATAGTTTTGATAAAATAGAGGAGCTGCCTCTTCCTAAAATTGAACGTGTTAAATTTCAGCGTTGGAATTTGGGAGATGGGACGATTGCAGAAAGTGAAATTTCTGCCAATATTCCTGATTTTACAGAGCTTGGAGAAGGAGCAAGACTTATCCAAGTAGGAACGCAAACAGTATTAGAGAGTTTACCTGCAGAGCTTGCTCGTCAGGGAGTGGTTTTTACAGATTTTTACTCAGCTTTGGCAGAAATTCCAGAAATCGTGGAGACATATTTTACGACAGCTGTTAAGCCCGATGAAGATAAATTATCAGCCTATCACACAGCGTATTTCAACAGCGGTGCAGTACTTTATGTCCCCGATAATATTGAAGTTGATTTTCCTATTGAGGGAATGTTCTACCAAGACAGCAGTAGCGATGTTCCTTTCAATAAACATATTCTAATTATAGCTGGACGTCATTCAAAAATTAATTACTTGGAACGTTTTGAAACCCTAGGAGAATCCTCTGTTGAAGCGACTGCTAATATCACTGTAGAAGTCATTGCACAGGCAGGAAGTCAAGTGAAATTTGCAGCTATTGATCGCTTAGGTGCAAATGTGACTACCTACATTAGCCGCCGCGGGCGTATTGAAGATGATGCTTCTATTGACTGGGCTCTAGGGGTTATGAATGAAGGAAATGTCATTGCTGATTTTGACAGTGACCTAATTGGAAATGCCAGCCATGCAGAGCTTAAAGTCGTCGCTGCTTCCAGCGGACGTCAAATACAAGGTGTAGATACTCGTGTGACTAATTATGGAAATAATTCAGTAGGCCATATTTTGCAGCACGGGGTGATTTTAGAACGCGGGACCTTAACTTTTAACGGTATCGGCCATATTATCAAAGGAGCTAAAGGAGCAGATGCTCAGCAGGAGAGCCGCGTACTTATGCTATCGGATAAAGCCAGAAGTGATGCTAATCCTATTCTTTTAATTGATGAAAATGAAGTAACAGCAGGACACGCCGCTTCTATTGGTCAAGTTGATCCAGAAGATATGTACTATCTGATGAGCAGAGGAATTGATCAAGAAACAGCAGAACGCTTAGTTATCCGGGGTTTTCTTGGAACGGTTATTACTGAAATTCCTGTTAAAGCTGTGCGTGACGAGATGATTGCTGTCTTGGATGAAAAATTGGATAAGAGATAAGATAATGATATTAGATAGTGAAAAAATCAGACAAGACTTTCCTATTTTAAAACAGGATATCAATGATGAACCTTTAGTTTATCTTGATAATGCTGCTACTACGCAAAAACCACAGCAAGTTTTAGCTTGTTTGAATGATTATTATCAGCAGGATAATGCCAATGTTCATCGCGGTGTCCATACTTTGGCTGAACGTGCAACAGCCAAATATGAAGCTAGCCGAGGCAAGGTCCGAGATTTTCTTAACGCTGGATCAGTCAAAGAAATCCTCTTTACGCGTGGAACAACGACTGCTCTCAATTGGGTAGCGAAATTTGCTGAACAGGTATTGCAACCGGGAGATGAAGTCCTGATTTCAATTATGGAGCACCATTCTAATCTTATCCCCTGGCAGGAAGCTTGTCGAAGGAAGAGAGCAAAACTTGTCTATGTTTATCTCAAAGATGGTCAGCTCGATCTAGAAGATTTTAACAATAAGCTGACTGCTAAAACAAAATTTGTTAGTTTAGCGCATGTATCTAATGTGTTAGGCTGTATCAATCCTGTCAAAGAGATTGCAGAGCTAGCGCATTGCTATGGTGCGTATGTAGTTGTTGATGGGGCTCAGTCAGTACCGCATATGCCTATTGATGTTCAGGATTTAGACTGTGATTTTTTTGCCCTTTCAGGTCATAAAATGCTAGCTCCTACTGGTATCGGTGTTCTTTATGGCAAGGAAAAATTACTTGAGCAAATGTCTCCTATTGAGTTTGGCGGTGAGATGATTGATTTTGTGTATGAGCATGAAGCTAGTTGGAAGGAGCTGCCTTGGAAGTTTGAAGCAGGAACACCTAATATTGCTGGAGCTATTGCCTTTGGAGAGGCTATTGATTATCTCATAAAATTGGGAATGGAACAAGTACATGCTCATGAACAGGAATTAGTAGATTATGTTTTACCCAAATTACAGGAAATAAGGGGATTAACTGTCTATGGTCCGGCTGATACTGCTAAGCATACAGGCGTTATTGCCTTTAATCTAGATGGCCTTCACCCTCATGATGTCGCTACGGCCCTTGATTATGAAGGCGTAGCTGTACGTGCAGGCCACCATTGTGCGCAACCCTTGATCAATTATTTAGGTATTCATTCAGCAGTACGTGCAAGCTTTTACATATATAACACAAAAGAAGATTGTGATAAATTAATAGAAGCAATTTTTAAAACAAAGGAGTTCTTTAATGGCACTCTCTAAATTAGATAGTCTTTATATGGCGGTTGTCAGTGATCATTCTAAAAATCCGCATCATCATGGTTTTTTAGAAGATGTCAAACAGATTAATTTAAATAATCCTACCTGCGGGGATGTCATCAGCTTATCGGTTCAATTTGATGGTGATACAATATCAGATATTGCCTTTGCAGGGGAGGGCTGTACGATTTCTACAGCTTCTTCAAGCATGATGACAGATGCCGTTATTGGCAAGACTAAAGAAGAAGCCCTTGAACTGGCAGAAATCTTTTCAAAAATGGTTCAGGGTGAAAAAGATGAACGTCAAAAAGCATTAGGAGATGCAGAATTTCTTGCGGGAGTCTCTAAATTTCCGCAACGTATCAAATGTTCAACTCTGGCATGGAATGCCCTCAAAAAAGCGATTGAACAAGAAGAACAAAAACAATAAAGAAAGGCTTTTATGTCAGAAATCGAAAAAATACAACCGCAGCCTATTGACTTAGGTGATTATCAATTTGGTTTCCATGATGATGTTAAACCAATTGCCTCAACTGGTAAGGGACCAACGAAAGAGGCTGTTGAAGCAATGTCTCGCATCAAAGGTGAACCAGAATGGATGCTGGATTTTCGCCTTAAATCATTGGAAGCATTTTATAAAATGCCTATGCAGGACTGGGGTCCAGATCTATCAGGCATTGATTTTAATGATATTATTTATTACCAAAAACCAACTGATAAACCTGCTCGTTCTTGGGATGAAGTACCAGAGCAGATTAAGGAAACTTTTGAAAAATTGGGAATACCAGAAGCAGAACGTGCTTTCTTAGCCGGTGCATCGGCTCAGTATGAATCAGAAGTTGTTTATCATAATATGAAGGATGAATATGATAAACTTGGTATTATCTTTACAGATACCGATTCTGCTTTAAAAGAATACCCAGAGCTTTTCAAAAAATATTTTGCTAAATTGGTGCCGCCAACTGATAATAAATTAGCTGCCTTAAATTCAGCCTTTTGGTCAGGCGGAACTTTCATTTATGTGCCAAAAGGTGTTAAAGTGGACATTCCTTTGCAGACCTATTTCCGTATCAATAATGAGGGGACGGGCCAGTTTGAGCGAACCCTGATTATTGTTGATGAAGGGGCCAGCGTACATTATGTGGAAGGCTGTACAGCCCCAACTTATTCAACGGCTAGTCTACATGCTGCTATTGTTGAAATTTTTGCACTTGATGGTGCTTATATGCGTTATTCAACCATTCAAAACTGGTCAGATAATGTTTACAATTTGGTTACCAAACGAGCCAAAGCAGCAAAAGACGCAACTGTTGAGTGGATTGACGGCAATCTTGGTGCGCATACCACCATGAAATACCCATCTGTCTATCTTGATGGTGAAGGGGCGCGCGGTACGATGTTATCTATTGCATTTGCCAATCGCGGTCAGCATCAGGATACAGGAGCTAAGATGATTCACAATGCTCCGCGAACCAGTTCTTCTATTGTTTCCAAATCCATTGCTAAGGGTGGGGGCAAGGTAGATTATCGTGGACAAGTGTCTTTTAATAAGTCATCCCAAAAATCTGTTAGTCATATTGAATGTGATACTATTATTATGGATGATATATCAGCATCTGATACGATTCCCTTTAATGAAATTCATAATTCACAAGTCGCTTTGGAACATGAAGCTAAAGTATCTAAGATTTCAGAAGAACAGCTTTATTACCTCATGAGCCGCGGCTTAACAGAAGCAGAAGCTACAGAAATGATTGTTATGGGATTTGTTGAGCCTTTCACCAAGGAACTTCCGATGGAATATGCGGTTGAGCTTAATCGCCTGATTTCCTATGAGATGGAAGGCTCGGTTGGTTAATAGAAATATATAAGTTTTAGAATGGTTTAGCAATCTTTCTAAGACTTTTTTATTTATATATCAGTATAGCAGAAAAAAAGTAAAGTTTAGCGATCAGTAAAAAGGTATCTTAACGTGAAGGCCATAAAAAATGCTAAGACATCCTCTATACATCAGTAAGCAAGTATAGTTTTTAGTCTTAGCCGTTTATCGTTTATAAATTTTTATTGACATATTTAACGAAATGATTCCACAATACTTTTAAAAAGAAACTGCGCTTCACTTCTTTTTGAGCAATTAGTTTAACATGAGGTGGAGATTCAAGATAACCTTGACCAATTGTATTTTTATCTTCTAAGGACGCTCTTGCAATAGTTTGTCCTTTTTTGACAGTTGCAGAAATTTCTTTTTGGGCAGGAATAATTTTTAGCACATTTTGTTTATCAGATGATTTATTGCGGACAACTGAAAAATCCTTTTGAGCAACAGCAGTAACATATGCTTTTTTGCCATCAGTAACCTTAAGCTTACTGCCCTTATAGCTTTCTCCTTTATGAATCAGAGTTGTTAATTCATAGGTTTTATTGATGTAGTTAAGCAAATCATTGGTAGCTTTAAAACGAGCGGATTCATCATTGTTAGAATTATCTGCATTTAGGATAACAGAAATGAGGCGCATGCCGTTTTCATTTGAAGTCGCTACAAATGATGCTCCGGCTAATTCAGTGGTTCCTGTTTTAAGTCCGTCAACTCCTTCGCGTGCATAAGGCATGTTCTGGAGCATATAGTTATATGTTTCCATTTTCGTTCCTGAGAAATCAGCACTTGTTTTTTGACTTATTTTGAGAACCTCAGGAAAATCTTGTATCAAATGTCTTGCTATGATAGCAACATCTTTGGCACTCATCATGTTTTCATCATCGGATTTAGAACCAGGATAGATATTCTTGCCTAGAGTTTTGTTATTAAGACCAGAAGCGTTAACAAGTTTTGCATCAGTGATTCCCCATTCTTTTAACTGTTTGGTCATCATATCAACAAATTTAGGTTCTGTACCGCCGACTTTTTCAGCTAAGGCGATAGCTGCACTGTTAGCACTAGCAATCATTGCTGCTTCGACCAAATCTTTTACAGAGTATCTTCTAGCTTCCATAGGAACATTGCTGGCATCATAATCTCTAGTTAATTGATAAGGATAGTCTGATATTTTTACTTTACTGTTCCAAGATAAGTCACCTGACTGGATCTCTTTATAAACCATATAAACAGTTAAAATTTTGGTGATAGAAGCAATGGCGGCTGAACTATTAGCATCTTTTTCATAAAGTATTTTACCAGTATTAGCTTCAACAGCAATAGCATGTTTGGCAGCGGCATTAAAAGTTTCTTCTGCTTTGACACTGCTGCTAATGAAAGAAAATGCTATCAATAAAAGAAATAGAAACTTTTTCATCATAAGAAATATTATAGCATAATTTTATGGAGCTAACTTTGGTTCTTGTAAAAAGAAAAGCCGAAAGATTTTTCTTTGTAAACTTGCTAAAAGATGTAAAATAAGATAGGATAATATTAACTATTTTCAGGCTATTTTACAATCATATAAAGGGGAACGATATGATAAACAAACAGAAAATGAGGAAATGCGTTAGCTTGGGTGGAGCTGTATTATTACTGGCTTTCATTCTATCAGCTTGTGGCCGTTTTAATATCAATTCGTCAAAGTATGAGATTAACTGGTATTTTCCAGAAGAGATTGCAACTCTTGATATCTCAAAAAGTACAGATGTTCAGTCTGGAATAGCCATTGGTAATTCACAAAGCAATCTGCTTCGTATTAATGATAAGGGAAAGCCAGTGCCTGATTTAGCCTCTAAAGTGGAAGTGTCAAAGGATGGCTTGACTTATGTCGCTACACTTCGTAAAGGGATTAAATGGTCAGATGGCAGTGCGATCACTGCTGAAGATTTTGTGTATTCATGGAAACGTATTGTTAATCCTAAAACAGCTTCTGAGTATTCCAAACTTGCAATTGAATCACATGTTAAAAATGCTAGAGCGATTAATAATGGTCAAATAAAGGATCTGAACGCTTTAGGTGTTAAAGCTCAAGGAAATAAAGTTATTTTTAATTTAGAATCACCTTCGCCGCAAATGCATTATTTTCTGGCTTTTACAAGTTTTATGCCGCAAAAAGAAACTTTTATAAATAAGATCGGTAAAAAATACGGAACCAATGCAGACAGTCAATTGTATTCTGGGCCTTATACCCTTTCAGGATGGAATGGGACAAATGGTAATTTTAAATTGAAAAAAAATAAACATTATTGGAACGCAGGCAAGGTTAAGACCAAAGTTATCAATATTCAAACGATTAAAAAGCCCGATACAGCAGTGCAAATGTATAAACGCGGGGATCTAGATAGTGCTAATATTTCTAATACAGCGGCTCTTTATAAGGCTAATAAGGCTAACAAGGACGCTATTAACATTTTTAGTGCAGCTACTGCCTATATGGAATACAATCAGACTGGCTCTAATAAAGCTTTAGCCAATAAAAAAATCCGTCAGGCTCTAAATTATGCGACGAATCGCCAAGCCTTTGTGAATACAGCAGTTCCCACAGGTTCCAGGCCGGCAACAGGGATTGTACCATATAAATTAGCTAAAGTAGGCAACCAAGATTTATCGGATTACGTTGCACCAGGTTATGAGTATAATATCAATAAAGCGAGACAGTTATTTAAGGAAGGTTTGAAAGAAATTAATGAGACCCACGTGACCTTGTCTATTACATCCGATGCAGACTCCCCAATCGCCAAATCTGGTCTTGATTATATTAAGGGGTCTTGGGAAAAGTCTTTTTCAGGTCTGACTGTGGAAGAAAAGTATGTTCCTTTTAAACAGCGCCTTCAAGATTCACAAATGCATAACTTTGATATCATGATGACCACCTGGGGCGGTGATTATCCTGAAGGTTCAACTTTTTATGCTCTTTTTACAGAGGATTCGCCGCAAAATAATGGCCGCTTTTTAAACTCTGCCTATAATCAAGCTTATAATAAAGCAACGACAACTGATATTTTAAATCCTTTGAAAAGAGCAGATGATTATAAAACAGCCGAAAAAGCTTTGCTGGATGAAGCCAATATTAATCCGCTCTATTTTAGTGCTTCCAAAACGCTGCAAAATCCTAATATCAAAGGGTTGATTCGTAATTCTACAGGTTTAAATGTTGACTTTACCTATGCTTATAAAAAATAAGCATAGAATGTTAACAAATAAAGAAGTAAAGAAGCAGAAAAAAAGCAGCATCTCAAAGACAATTAGTTCTATACTTAAAAGCAAACTCGCCAAATCTCCCAAAAGACAATAGTAATCAAACAAAAAGGAAGGCTTATGCTGAAATATCTTTTCAAACGTTTCATCATTTTATTGATAACTTTATTTATCATTGTCACGCTTACCTTTTTTCTTATGAAAGCAATGAAGGGCAGCCCCTTCAATAATCCTAAATTAAGTCTAGAAAATCTTCTTGTTTTGAAAAAACAGTATGGTTTAGATAAGCCTGAGTGGCAGCAGTATTTGCTTTATTTAAAAAATATTGTTACTGGTGATTTAGGGGTTAGTTTTCAGTATTCAAATCAATCAGTAACGACTTTGCTGCTTCAAAGATTAGGAGTTTCAATACAATTAGGTTTTCAAGCGCTTATTCTAGGTATAGGCCTTGGAATGTTGGCTGGTTCTTTTGCTGCTTTGCATCATCGTACCAAAATAGACCATCTCTTAAGTTTTGTTTCAACTCTTGCTTATTCTATCCCTTCTTTTATTATCGCTGTATTTTTATTAAATAGTTTTGGCTACAGGCTCCAGCTTTTACCAGTATCTGGCTGGGGTTCTTTTCTGCAGACGATTTTGCCAACAATTGCTTTGGCAATCCCTCCCTTTGCTATAATAAGCCGCTTTGTCAGAGCTGAAATGCTTGAAACCTTACATTCAGATTATATTCTATTAGCACGGGCTAAAGGCTTAACGAAACATCAGATTACCAACCAGCATGTCTATCGGAATTCAATAATACCTGTATTAACCGTAATTGGTCCTATGGCAGCTAACCTGTTAACAGGCTCTGTTTTAGTTGAAAGAATCTTTTCTATTCCTGGAATCGGAGAACAATTTGTCAATTCTATTTCATCAAACGATTACCCTGTTATCATGGGAACAACCATTGTTTATGCTATTATATTGATGGTTATGATTTTATTAACTGATATTGCCATAAGTTTGTTTGACCCCCGAGTTCGTTTGCAGCAAGGAGCGTATCATGGCAGATAAAAATAGAAAATTTATTCTTGTTGGCAAGAAGGATATTTTAGCACCAGAAAAGATTGAAGAAAGGCCTTTATCATTTTCTAAGCAGATATGGCAAGAGTTAAAGAAAAATAAACTCTCTATCATTGCTTTAGCTTTTCTCACCCTTCTAATAGTCTTTTCTTTGATCTCACCTTTGCTGGTAAGCCAAAAAGAAGCTAATAGCTTTAATCCTGACAAAGTATCTACTTATAGAAATTTACCACCTAATAGCGGATTAGGAATACCAGGTTGGAATGGTGTTTTTAAAATACCAGGTTCAAATGTAGCTTCTGATGTTTATAAGGAACAATCGGTTCCAGATAACAAAATTTATGTATTTGGGACAGACAATTTAGGACGCAGTTTAGGTAAGCGGCTTATTGTTGGTATTCGTATTTCACTTTTTGTCGCTTTGGCTGCAACTTGTCTTGATTTACTGCTGGGAGTGACTTATGGTCTCATTTCAGGCTATATTGGAGGAGCAGTAGATACTTTTATGCAACGTATCATTGAAATTATCTCTGCAGTTCCTAATTTAATTATCGTGACAATGTTAGGGTTATTATTTGGCAAGGGGATTTTTGCGATTATTTTTTCTATTGGTTTAACCGGTTGGGTAGCTATGGCAAGACAGGTTAGAAATATGACCTTAAGCTATAAGGAAAGGGATTCTATCTTAGCGGCTAAAGTATTGGGGGTAAGTGGTCCAAAAATTGCCTTGAGACATATTTTACCGAATATTTCAGGTGTTATCATTGTTCAGGTTATGATGACTATACCTTCAGCAATAATGTATGAAGCTGTTTTATCAGCTATCAATTTAGGCATTAAACCACCAACTTCGTCTTTGGGAAGTCTTATTGCAGATGCTCAGGAAAATTTACAGTACTATCCCTATCAAGTTATCTTACCATCACTGATTCTTGTACTTATTTCTCTTGCTTTTATTATTTTAGGTGATGGTTTGCGTGACGCATTTGATCCAAAGTCAGATCGATACTAGGAGAAAAAATGGACAAAGAAACAATCTTACAAGTCAGCAATCTTCATGTTAGTTTTCACACTCTGGAAGATACAGTTCAAATTATTCGCGGTGTTAATTTTGATTTAAAAAAAGGGGAAACGTTAGCGATTGTAGGAGAATCAGGTTCTGGAAAATCAGTTCTTGCGCAGGCATTAATGGGTTTATTAACTAAGAATTTTCAGATAAAAGGAGATATAAGCTATAAAAAATGGGCTCTTAATGACTTAAAAGAAGAAGAATGGAACACTATTCGTGGAAAAGAGATCTCTATGGTTTTTCAAGATCCCTTGACCAGTTTAGACCCGACTATGAAAATAGGCTTACAGATTGCTGAACCCCTTATAAGACATCAAAAAATAAAGCGAAAAGAAGCCTTGAAATACGTTCTTGAAATGATGAAAAAGGTGGGATTCGCAAATGCTGAAAAGCATATTAACGATTATCCTTACCAATGGTCTGGCGGAATGCGTCAGCGAGCTGTCCTTGCCATGGCGCTTATAACTAAGCCTGAAATTCTAATAGCTGATGAGCCTACAACAGCTCTTGATGCCACGACTCAATTGCAGATTCTTCATTTCATCAAAGAAAAGCAAAAAAATGAAGGCTCATCAACGATTTTTATTACACATGACCTAGGTGTTGTGGCAGGCATAGCAGATCGTGTAGCCGTTATGTATGCAGGTAAGATTGTAGAGTCTGGGACAGTTGATGAAATCTTTTATAATCCTCAGCATCCTTATACATGGCAGCTTTTAGATTCTCTGCTCTCTGCCAGTGAATCCTGGGAAAAGATGAAATTTATTTCAGAAACTCCTGTGGCTTTCACACAAATCATTGAAGGAGATGCTTTTGCTCCAAGAAATATGTTCGCTCTTGATATTGATTTTGAAGAAGCTCCCCCGCTGTTTCAAGTGAGTCAAACACATTATGCAGCAACATGGTTGCTTGACAGCCGCGCTCCTAAAGTTGTACCGCCAGAAAGTATCTTGAGACGTTGGGAAAAATGGGCGCTATTAAAGGAAAGGCGAAGAAAATGAGTTATAAAAAAGAGAAGTTAGTGGAGCTGAAAAATGTCACTCTAACCTTCAATAAAGGAAAGCCTAATCAAATAAAAGCGCTGAATAATATCAATTTAGATATTTACAAAGGTGAAATTTTTGGTCTTGTAGGAGAATCGGGTTCAGGAAAAACAACTTTAGGAATGTCTCTTCTTGGCTTACAGAATATAGATAAAGGTAAAATAAAATTTGCTGGGAACTCTATCTCACAGTTAAGAGAAAAAGAACTGTTTCGTTTTAGAAAGTTAGCACAGATGATTTTTCAGAATCCACGAGCTAGTCTTGATGGAAGGATGAAAATAAAGGATATCGTTACTGAAGGATTGGTAGCTCATAAAAAAAATATTTCATCTAGGGAACGAGATGTACAAGCAAAGGCATTGTTACAATTAGTAGGTCTAAGTGAAGATTATTTATATCGCTATCCCCACGAACTATCAGGAGGTCAATGCCAACGTGTAGGAATTGCAAGAGCCTTGGCTGTTGAACCCGCCTTTGTCGTTGCAGATGAACCCATATCGGCGTTAGATATGTCTATTCGATCACAAATAGTTCATTTACTAAAAAAGTTACAACTAAACAATGGCTTAACTTATTTATTTATTGCGCATGACTTATCAATAGTTAGTCAATTTTCAGATCGTATAGGTGTTATGCATCAAGGAAAAATTGTAGAAGTAGGGCCTTCACAAGTTATTTGCCGGCGTCCGATTCACCCCTATACCCAGAATCTTTTATCTGCTGTACCAATACCTGATCCTGAAATTGAAAAAAATCGGACCTATAAAGCCTATACTGCTAAAGCTATTGAGTGCAACACTAAAGAACAGCGATTAAGAGAAATTGAGCCAGATCATTTTGCCTTATTAACCGAAAAAGAAGCCAAAAATTTGTAAAAATATTTTTTTATTAACTTAAAGAATCGGCCTATATAAGAGGACTTTTAGAAAAAAGGTAAAAAAAGCCCAGAAAAGAGGTTGACAAAGTTGTTTAGAGTTGCTAGAATATAATAGTTGTCTCAAGACGAGACGAGTCCTTTGAAAACTGAACAAGACGACCAAGTGAGGGTGCTAGGGGACTAGTACCCGTCAAAACAAAGAACTGTCAGCGACAGGAAAAGAAGAGTCACATCAGACTGGACAAGAGAGTTTGATCCTGGCTCAGGACGAACGCTGGCGGCGTGCCTAATACATGCAAGTGGAACGCTGTTTCTGAGTTAGCTTGCTAACTGAGACGGCGTCGCGAACGGGTGAGTAACGCGTAGGTAACCTGCCTCTTAGAGGGGGATAAGGATTGGAAACGATAGGTAATACCGCATAATATCTCTCTAAGCCTTTAGAGGGATTGAAAGGTACAACAGTATCGCTAAGAGATGGACCTGCGTTGTATTAGCTAGTTGGTAAGGTAGAGGCTTACCAAGGCGACGATACATAGCCGACCTGAGAGGGTGACCGGCCACACTGGGACTGAGACACGGCCCAGACTCCTACGGGAGGCAGCAGTAGGGAATCTTCGGCAATGGGGGGAACCCTGACCGAGCAACGCCGCGTGAGTGAAGAAGGTTTTCGGATCGTAAAGCTCTGTTGTTAAGGAAGCAAGTTGGAGAGAGTGGAAAGTTCTCCAATTGACGGTACTTAACCAGAAAGGGACGGCTAACTACGTGCCAGCAGCCGCGGTAATACGTAGGTCCCGAGCGTTGTCCGGATTTATTGGGCGTAAAGGGAGCGCAGGCGGTCTGGAAAGTCAGTAGTTAAAAGCATTGGCTTAACCAATGTCAGCTATTGAAACTGTCAGACTTGAGTACAGAAGGGGAGAGTGGAATTCCATGTGTAGCGGTGAAATGCGTAGATATATGGAGGAACACCAGTGGCGAAAGCGGCTCTCTGGTCTGTGACTGACGCTGAGGCTCGAAAGCGTGGGTAGCGAACAGGATTAGATACCCTGGTAGTCCACGCCGTAAACGCTGAGTGCTAGGTGTTAGGTCCTAAGGGGCTTAGTGCCGTAGCTAACGCAATAAGCACTCCGCCTGGGGAGTACGACCGCAAGGTTGAAACTCAAAGGAATTGACGGGGGCCCGCACAAGCGGTGGAGCATGTGGTTTAATTCGAAGCAACGCGAAGAACCTTACCAGGTCTTGACATCCCGGTGCCATTTCTAGAGATAGGAAGTTACTTCGGTACACCGGAGACAGGTGGTGCATGGTTGTCGTCAGCTCGTGTCGTGAGATGTTGGGTTAAGTCCCGCAACGAGCGCAACCCTTATGGTTAGTTGCCATCATTGAGTTGGGCACTCTAGCCAGACTGCCGGTAATAAACCGGAGGAAGGTGGGGATGACGTCAAATCATCATGCCCCTTATGACCTGGGCTACACACGTGCTACAATGGTTGGTACAACGAGTCGCAAGCCGGTGACGGCAAGCTAATCTCTGAAAGCCAATCTCAGTTCGGATTGGAGGCTGCAACTCGCCTCCATGAAGTCGGAATCGCTAGTAATCGCGGATCAGCACGCCGCGGTGAATACGTTCCCGGGCCTTGTACACACCGCCCGTCACACCACGAGAGTTTGTAACACCCAAAGTCGGTGAGGTAACCGTAAAGGAGCCAGCCGCCTAAGGTGGGACGGATGATTGGGGTGAAGTCGTAACAAGGTAGCCGTATCGGAAGGTGCGGCTGGATCACCTCCTTTCTAAGGAAAAACAAGTAACAGAGGGCGTAAAAAGCGCCTTGATTTTAGGAAATCGACGCTGTGTTCGATGAACACAAGACGATTTATCTAAATCACCAGCTTTTAGCCTGAGTACAATTACTTAAATTCTGTTATGCGTTACAGAAGCACTTGCCGTCTTGTTTAGTTTTGAGAGGGTTGTGGGGCCTTAGCTCAGCTGGGAGAGCGCCTGCTTTGCACGCAGGAGGTCAGCGGTTCGATCCCGCTAGGCTCCATTAAAACAGGATACGAACAGACGATTCGCTTTTTCTAAGAAGTTAGTCTGGCGTTCAACTCAAGGTCTTGTTTTAGTTGATATTAGAATACGATCCTAAACTTCCTAGGAATAAGTCACAAGCGCCTAGTGTCTAAGGGACACGTCGTTGGTTGTCTCCTTATTCTACGCAAGTTTTGCGGCAAACCGCACCGGATCTTAATATCATAAGATGGTTCATTGACAATTGAATAGCTAAACCCCTCTTTCTATAGATTACTCTATAGAAAGAGAGATAACAAAAAGAAACCGAAGCGAAAAAAGCCAAGAACCAAGAAGAGGTTAAGGTAGAAAGGGCGCACGGTGGATGCCTAGGCACTAGGAGCCGATGAAGGACGTGACGAACGACGAAATGCTTTGGGGAGCTGTAAGTAAGCGGAGATCCAAAGATATCCGAATGGGGGAACCCAACAGGTTAATGCCTGTTACCCAACTCTGTTAAGGAGTTGCGGGGGAAGACGCAGTGAACTGAAACATCTCAGTAGCTGCAGGAAGAGAAAGCAAAAGCGATTGCCTGAGTAGCGGCGAGCGAAAGGGCAGGAGGGCAAACCAGAGTGTTTACACTCTGGGGTTGTAGGACTGCAGGAGTGCATAAGGGTATAGAAGAATGACTTGGGAAAGTCAGCCAGAGAGAGTAAGAGCCTCGTATTCGACATAGCCTTATAAACGAGCAGTATCCTGAGTACGGCGGGACACGCGAAATCCCGTCGGAAACTGGGAGGCCCATCTCCCAACCCTAAATACTCCCTAGTGACCGATAGTGAACCAGTACCGTGAGGGAAAGGTGAAAAGCACCCCGGGAGGGGAGTGAAAGAGAACCTGAAACCGTGTGCCTACAAGAAGTTCGAGCCCGTTAATGGGTGAGAGCGTGCCTTTTGTAGAATGAACCGGCGAGTTATGATAAGATGCGAGGTTAAGTTGAAGAGACGGAGCCGCAGGGAAACCGAGTCTGAAAAGGGCGAGAGTATCTTGTTATAGACCCGAAACCAGGTGATCTACCCATGAGCAGGGTGAAGGTAAGGTAAGACTTACTGGAGGCCCGCACCAGGACACGTTGAAAAGTGTTTGGATGACTTGTGGGTAGCGGAGAAATTCCAAACGAACTTGGAGATAGCTGGTTCTCTCCGAAATAGCTTTAGGGCTAGCGTCGACCAGAGACCCTTGGAGGTAGAGCACTGTTTGGGTGAGGGGTCCATCCCGGATTACCAAACTCAGATAAACTCCGAATGCCAAGCGGTTATAGTCGGCAGTCAGACTGCGAGTGCTAAGATCCGTAGTCGAAAGGGAAACAGCCCAGACCACCAGCTAAGGTCCCCAAATAATTGTTAAGTGGAAAAGGATGTGGGGTTGCACAGACAACTAGGATGTTAGCTTAGAAGCAGCTATTCATTCAAAGAGTGCGTAATAGCTCACTAGTCGAGTGACCCTGCGCCGAAAATGTACCGGGGCTGAAACAATTTACCGAAGCTGTGGATTCCGTAAGGGATGGTAGGAGAGCGTTCTATGGGCAGAGAAGGTTTACCGTAAGGAGGACTGGAGCGCATAGAAGTGAGAATGCCGGTATGAGTAGCGAAAGATGGGTGAGAATCCCATCCACCGTAAGACTAAGGTTTCCAGGGGAAGGTTCGTCCGCCCTGGGTTAGTCGGGACCTAAGGAGAGACCGAAAGGTGTATCCGATGGCCAACAGGTTGATATTCCTGTACTAGAGTCAGGAGAGAAGGAGGGACGCAGAAGGCTAGCTAAAGCAGACGATTGGAAGAGTCTGTCCAAGCAGTGAGGTGAGTTAGGAGTCAAATGCTTCTAGCTAAGACATTGAGCTGTGAAGGGGAGCGAAGTTAAGTAGCGAAGTTAGCGATGTCAGGCTGCCAAGAAAAGCTTCTATCGAAGAGAGACTCTACCCGTACCGCAAACCGACACAGGTAGTCGAGGCGAGTAGCCTCAGGTGAGCGAGCGAACTCTCGTTAAGGAACTCGGCAAAATGACCCCGTAACTTAGGGAGAAGGGGTGCTCAGGCAACTGAGCCGCAGTGAAGAGGCCCAAGCAACTGTTTATCAAAAACACAGCTCTCTGCGAAATCGTAAGATGAAGTATAGGGGGTGACGCCTGCCCGGTGCTGGAAGGTTAAGAGGAGCGCTTAGATTAAGGTCGAAGGTGTGAATTGAAGCCCCAGTAAACGGCGGCCGTAACTATAACGGTCCTAAGGTAGCGAAATTCCTTGTCGGGTAAGTTCCGACCCGCACGAAAGGCGTAATGATTTGGGCACTGTCTCAACGAGAGACTCGGTGAAATTTTAGTACCTGTGAAGATGCAGGTTACCCGCGACAGGACGGAAAGACCCCATGGAGCTTTACTGCAGTTTGATATTGGGTATCTGTCACACATGTACAGGATAGGTAGGAGCCAAGGAAGAGTGGACGCTAGTTTACTTGGAGGCGCTGTTGGGATACTACCCTTGTGTGATGGCTACTCTAACCCGGTTGAGTGAACCTCAACGGAGACAGTGTCTGACGGGCAGTTTGACTGGGGCGGTCGCCTCCTAAAAGGTAACGGAGGCGCCCAAAGGTTCCCTCAGACTGGTTGGAAATCAGTCGCAGAGTGTAAAGGTAAAAGGGAGCTTGACTGCGAGACGGACAGGTCGAGCAGGGACGAAAGTCGGGCTTAGTGATCCGGTGGTACCGTATGGAAGGGCCATCGCTCAACGGATAAAAGCTACCCTGGGGATAACAGGCTTATCTCCCCCAAGAGTTCACATCGACGGGGAGGTTTGGCACCTCGATGTCGGCTCGTCGCATCCTGGGGCTGTAGTCGGTCCCAAGGGTTGGGCTGTTCGCCCATTAAAGCGGCACGCGAGCTGGGTTCAGAACGTCGTGAGACAGTTCGGTCCCTATCCGTCGCGGGCGTAGGAAATTTGAGAGGATCTGCTCCTAGTACGAGAGGACCAGAGTGGACTTACCGCTGGTGTACCAGTTGTCTCGCCAGAGGCAGAGCTGGGTAGCTATGTAGGGAAGGGATAAACGCTGAAAGCATCTAAGTGTGAAGCCCCCCTCAAGATGAGATTTCCCCTAACGATAGGTTAGTAAGAGCCCTGAGAGAAGATCAGGTAGATAGGTTGGGAGTGTAAGCCTGGTGACAGGTGAAGCGGACCAATACTAATCGCTCGAGGCCTTAACCGCAAGGCGCTGAGGGAGAGGGTTTAGCTGTTCAATGGTGAGTGAGCGATCATTCAAGAAGAGGTTAAGTGACGATAGCCTAGGGGATACACCTGTTTCCATGCCGAACACAGCCGTTAAGCCCTAGCGCGCCTGAAGTAGTGGGAGGCTGCCTCCTGTGAGATAGGGGCGTTGCTTAGCCAGATTCCGGCATAGCTCAGTTGGTAGTAGCGCATGACTGTTAATCATGATGTCGTAGGTTCGAGTCCTACTGCCGGAGTTATTCTATCAAGTTAAAATAAGATTGGGTTATCCTAGTCTTATTTTTTTATTTGGTCTTTTAATTAGAAGTTTAAGCATCCCTTTACTTTGAAAAATAGATATAAAACAATTCTTATGCTATATTGAAGATAAAGGTATATAGTCTTTTATATTTTTGCTTTATTTTATATTATTTTTAGAACAGGACATTTATGTCCTGTTCTTTTAGAGAATTTATCTATATAATATCCATATGGGAGGAGATTATGAAATATATGAATGAAGATTTTGAAGATATTTTTGAAAAGGTAAAACCAATAGTTTTAAAGATAAAAAGGCATTATTTTATAAAGCTTTGGACCCATGATGATTGGTATCAAGAGGGGATGCTCATACTCTATAAGCTTTTAAAGGAAAGACCTGAAGTGGTAGCAGATGATACTAAATTATTTATTTATTTTAAAACGAAGTTTTCAAATCATATTAAAGATGTATTGAGAAAGCAGGAAAGTAAGAAAAGGCGTTTTAATAAAATGCCCTATGAAGAAGTTGGGGATATTGCTCACTGCCTTTCGGATAAAGGTATGTTGCTTGATGAATATGTTATGTTTCATGAATGTTTAGATCAATTTAAAAAAAGTCTGGATGACAGTGAACAAGAGAAATTTGAACGTTTAATTGCGGGAGAAAAGTTTGCTGGCAGACAAGCATTGCTTAAAAAACTAAGAATAAGTTTGAATGACTTCAAAGAGGAGTAATTCAGTGTTTATATTATGATAAATTAACCTTATCTTTGAACTTTTTGTTATAATGATTTTAATAACTTTTGGAAAGGTAAAGTTAATGGAAATTATTGAGAAGGCTCCTGCTAAAATCAATCTTGGTTTAGATATTGCTGGTAAACGTATAGATGGTTTTCATGAATTATCAATGGTCATGATTAGTGTTGATTTAAATGATTATTTAACATTTACTGAACTAGAAGAAGATAGAGTGATTGTTGAATCTAGTAGCCATAAATTACCTCTTAATAGTAAAAATGATGTTTATAAAGCTGCAAAAATGATTAAAGAGAGATACGGTATTAAAAGAGGCATTCGTATTGTATTAGAAAAATCAATTCCTATTTGTGCTGGGCTTGGAGGAGGCTCTAGTGATGCGGCTGCTACATTGCGGGCACTTAATCGCCTCTGGAAACTCAATATTTCTAAGAAAGACTTGATAGCTATTGGCTTTAAAATTGGCAGCGATGTCCCTTATTGTCTTGAAGGCGGTTGCGCTTTGGTCTCAGGTAAAGGAGAAATTGTAGATTGTTTAACAAATAGTTTTTCTTTATGGGTTGTTTTAGTAAAACCGAATTTTGGAATCTCTACTAGGACAATATTTAAGGAAATTAATACAGAAACGATTACTCGTGTTGATATTGCTGCTTTAAAGAAGGCTATTATCTCTGATGATTATGAAGGCATGCTAAATAATATGGGTAATTCTCTTGAAGATATTACTATCGTAAAAAGACCTATTATTAATAAAATTAAAGATCGTATGGTGAAGTGTGGTGCTGATATCGCCTTAATGACCGGAAGCGGACCTACAGTTTTTGCGCTCTGCCCGACAGAAAAGAGGGCTGATCGAGTTGTTAATAGTATGAAGGGATTTTGTAAAGAAGTTTATAAGGTAAGAATGCTATAGAATCAATTCCATTTGATTCTTTTTTTTGTTTATGGTAATATGAGACAGTGATAAACTTAACTGGTTAATTAAGGGGAATAAAATGCTAGAATATAAAATTGATGAACTGATTAATCGTATTCTTCTAATAGCTGAGAACCAGCATGAATTACTAATTGGTTCTTGTCAGAGTGAAGTACAGTTGACAAATACCCAAGAGCATATTTTAATGTTGCTGTCTCAAGAGAATTTAACAAATTCTGAATTAGCTAAAAAATTGAATATCAGTCAAGCAGCTGTTACGAAAGCAGTTAAATCATTAGTGCAAAAAGAAATGTTACAGGCGATAAAAGACGAAAATGATGCAAGAGTTACTAATTTTTGTCTAACGGATCGGGCTCAGCCGATTGCTGCAGAACATGATCGCCATCATAAATTAACCTTAGCTGTTTATCATGGGTTATTGGAAAATTTTACGAAAGATGAGCAAGAAATTATCAGTCGTTTCCTGAGTGGATTAGAAAAAGAAATAGAGGGTTAATTGTGAGATATATTACAGTAACAAATCTTTCCTATCAATATGATGCAGAGCCTGTTTTAGAAAATATCAATTATTATTTAGATAGCGGTGAATTTGTAACTTTAACTGGCGAAAATGGAGCCGCTAAGTCAACTTTAATTAAAGCTACTTTGGGAATATTAAAACCTAAAGTTGGTTCTGTTGTCTTTTCTAAAAAAAACAAAGATGGAAAAAAACTGCGTTTAGCTTATTTACCGCAGCAAATTGCTAGTTTTAATGCTGGTTTTCCAAGTACTGTTTATGAATTTGTAAAATCAGGACGTTATCCTAGAAACGGTTGGTTTAGAAGACTCACTGAACATGATGAAGAACATATTAAAGCAAGCCTAGAATCTGTTGGAATGTGGGAAAATCGTCATAAACCTATAGGAAGTCTTTCGGGAGGTCAAAAGCAACGTGTTGTTATTGCTAGAATGTTTGCATCTGATCCTGATATTTTTATTTTAGATGAGCCAACTACAGGTATGGATTCTGGCACTACTCAGACTTTTTATGAACTGATGCATCATAATGCTCACAAACATGGAAAGTCTGTATTAATGATTACTCATGATCCAGAAGAAGTTAAAAATTATGCTGATCGTAATATTCATTTAGTTAGAAATCAAGAGTTACCTTGGCGTTGCTTCAATGTACATGAAAAAGATGGAAAGGCGGAAAAACATGTTGGCTAATATTTTATCATATGATTTTATGCAGCGTGCACTTCTTGCTGTTGTTGCTATCAGTATGTTTGCACCGATCCTTGGTTTATTTTTAATTTTGCGTAGGCAGAGTTTGATGAGTGATACATTAAGTCATGTTTCGTTAGCAGGTGTTGCTTTTGGTATTTTATTAGGAATTTCACCAACTTGGACAACGCTTGTTGTTGTTACCATTGCTGCAGTAGTTCTTGAGTATTTGCGCACTGTTTATCGCCACTATATGGAAATTGCTACGGCTATTTTGATGTCAATGGGCTTGGCCATTTCTTTAATTGTAGTAAGTAAGTCTGGAAGTGCTAGCAATGTAAGTCTGGAACAATATCTTTTTGGCTCTATCATCACAATAAGTTTAGAACAGGTGATTGCTCTTTTCGTTATTGCCGTGCTTGTATTGCTCTTAACGATCTTCTTTATTCGTCCCATGTATATTTTAACCTTTGATGAAAATACTGCTTTTGTAGACGGCTTGCCTACTCGTTTAATGTCTGTTTCATTTAATATTGTAACAGGTATTGCTGTATCTTTGATGATCCCAGCTGCGGGGGCTCTACTTGTATCAACCATTATGGTTTTGCCAGCAAGTATTGCAATGCGATTGGGTAAGAGTTTTAAAACAGTGATTTGGTTAGGAGTACTAATCGGATTTATGGGGATGGTATCTGGTATCTTTATTTCTTACTTGGCAGAAACACCGGCTAGTGCAACTATTACTATGATTTTCATTTGTATCTTTATTTTTGTTAGTCTTTTAGATAAAGTATTAAAAGATGATTAATTTGATTTTCGATTTAAAAAGAGGGTAGGACAAAAAAGTCCTACCCTCTTTTAAGGGATTATTTATGGAACAGTGATTGGTCTGCCTATTTTACCTTTATGGACTAAGAGTAAGACAAACTATAGAAAGTGCGATAAAAACAAATAGTCATTTAACTTAAAAAGAGGTGGGAATTAATAAGTCAAAAGGTAATATTTCTTTTTACCGCGACGAATAACACTTAATTTCTGTTCGATTTTATCTTGCTCTGATAGAGTATAATTTAAGTCCTGAATACGATCACCGTTAAGGTAGATGGCTCCGTTTTGAACATCTTCACGTGCTTGACGTTTGGAGGTCACAATGCCAGAAGTAACTAACAATTCAATTATATTAAGATTATCATTGGCTTGTACAGCATAATTGGGTACATTACTTAGTCCCTGCTCAAGTTCTTTAGCAGATAGATTCTTGATATTTCCAGTAAAAAGCTGTTCTGTAATTTTAATAGCTTGGTTGTAAGCTTCTTCACCGTGAACAAATGTTACCACTTCTTTAGCTAATATTTTCTGAGCTAAACGTTCTTGAGGTGCTGCTTCAAATGCTGCTCGAATATTTTCAATTTCATCCAGACTTAAAAAAGTAAAAATTTTAAGAAAACGAATAGCATCATCATCCATGACATTAAGCCAAAATTGATACATTTCATAAGGAGAGGTTTTAGCTGCATCAAGCCAAATAGCATTTCCTTCTGACTTACCAAATTTTTTGCCGCTGGAGTCTGTGATTAAAGGAACTGTTATAACATGCCCTTGTGTATTAGCTTTACGGCGGAGCAGTTCAGTACCGGCTGTCATATTACCCCATTGGTCAGAGCCGCCGATTTGCAGAGTAACTTGATATTTTTGATTGAGAACGTAAAAATCATAGCCTTGCATAATTTGATAAGCAAATTCTGTATATGAGATCCCTGTTTCAATCCTTTTTTTTACGGATTCCTTACTCATCATATAGTTAACAGTAAAGTATTTACCAATATCACGGAGGAAATCAATGAAAGTCATTCTTTCCATCCAATCGTAATTGTTAACCATTTGAGCTTGATTATCACCATTGTTAAAATCAATAAAACGCTCAAGCTGCCTTCGGATATTTCTTACCCAACCTTCCACTGTTTCCTTGGTCTGAAGGCTGCGTTCATCGTCTTTAAAAGAAGGGTCTCCAATAAGTCCTGTAGCCCCGCCAACTAATGGATAAGGTTTATGCCCAGCTAGCTGAAGATGTTTCATAACCAAAATTGGTACTAAATGGCCTAGGTGAAGGCTGTCAGCTGTTGGATCATAGCCTGAATAAAAAGAAACTTGTCCGTCATTTAAAGCTTTTTTAAGAGCTTCCTCATCTGTTGTTTGAAAGATTAAACCTCGTGCTTTGAGTTCTTCGAAAATAGTCATAGCTTTCTCCATATCTTATAGCGCTACAGGTCATTATACCAGAAAAATAGATAGCTATGCAAGTTATGATGAGTGGCTGTTTATTCAAAAGTAAAGTGGGCTTCTATATGTTAACAAAGACTAGAAATTTGGTATAATATATGCTGAGGTGTTGTCATGTCCATATTGAATAAGTTAAAGACAATCAAAAAAAATATTCATGTAAGGTTAAAAAAGATTAGTCGAAGAAGAGTTCATTCTTCAAGTTTTTCTTTTAAAAGATTATTGAAGAATGTTAAAAATTTTTTTAAGAATCAAAAAAAGCAACAGTTGTATCATTCAGATTACCTTGATTTTGGAGCTGTTTTTTTACGTACTCTTAAACTGCTGTCTAATTTTACCTATATTCTAATTCTTTTGTTTGCTTTGCTGGGGCTAGGGGTTGGTTTAGGCTATTTCGCTAGTCAAGTTGACAGCGTTAAAATTCCTAAGAAAAGTACTTTAGTGACAAAAGTCAATGCATTGACTCGTATTTCTAAAATGACTTATTCTGATAATTCTTTAATTTCAAACATTGATGCTGATTTACTAAGGACTCCTGTTGAGAGCAAAGATATTTCTCAAAACATGAAAAAAGCAATCATTGCAACAGAGGATGAAAATTTTAAAACGCATAAAGGGATTGTTCCTAAGGCTGTATTTCGAGCAACGTTCGCTTCTGTATTGGGATTTGGGGAAGGAAGCGGCGGCTCCACTCTAACACAGCAATTATTAAAACAGCAAGTTTTAGGAGATGATCCTACTTTTAAAAGAAAAACCAAAGAAATGATTTATGCCTTGGCTTTGGAACGGTATATCGATAAGGATACTATTTTGACTGATTATCTAAATGTTTCACCCTTTGGACGCAATAATAGAGGTCAAAATATTGCTGGCATTGAAGAGGCAGCTCAAGGTATTTTTGGCGTTTCTTCTAAAGATTTAACGATACCTCAAGCAGCTTTTTTAGCGGGATTACCGCAAAGTCCAATTAATTATTCACCTTATACAGCTGCAGGTCAGTTTAAAAATCAAAAAGAAATGCGTCTAGGACTGAAACGTGCTCAAAATGTTCTTTATAATATGTATCGAACCGGAGTATTGTCTAAATCTGATTATAATAATTATAAGGCTTATGATTTGACAAAAGATTTTAAACAGCCTCAAATTGCAAAAGTAAATGAACATGACTATCTTTATTATTCTGTTTTTAGAGAAGCCAGACAAGCTATGTACGATTACTTGATTAAGCGTGACAAGGTCTCTTCAAAAGATTTAAAGAATGATAAAACTAAGGAGGCTTATAAAGATAAAGCAACACAAGAACTTCGTTTAGGCGGCTACAACATTACAACAACCATCAATAAAAAAGTTTATAATGCTATGCAGACAGCAGTTGCTCAGCATGGAAATGCACTTGATGATAAATCTGGAAAAGTGGAAGTGGGAAATGTTCTTATGGATAATTCCAGCGGAGCTGTTCTTGGCTTTATTGGCGGACGTAACTATAAAGAAAATCAGAATAATCATGCTTTTGATACAGCTCGTTCTCCTGGCTCTAGTATCAAACCAATGCTAGCTTACGGTCCTGCTATTGATCAAGGTCTTATCGGAAGTGCCAGTATGCTGTCCAATTATCCAACAACTTTTTCAGGTGGACAGAAAATCATGCATGGCAGAGACGAAGGGACGGCCATGGTTGATCTTCAGGAGGCTCTTGATGTTTCATGGAATATTCCAGCCTATTGGACTTATCAAAACTTGCTTAAAAAAGGGGTTAATGTTTCTGATTATATGGAAAAAATGAACTATGCTATTGCTGATTATAATATTGAGAGTCTGCCTTTGGGCGGAGGAATTGAAACAAGTGTTGCGCAACAAACAAATGGCTATCAGACAATTGCCAATGGCGGAGTCTATCAAAAGCAATATATGGTTGAGAAAATAACAGATAGTTCTGGAAAAATCATCTATCAGCATAAATCAGACCCTGTCCGTATTTATTCAAAGGCGACAGCAAGTATTTTAAATGAACTGTTAAGGGGACCTATTAGTTCAGGGAGAACAACGACTTTTAAAGATAAATTAAAAAAACTGAATGCAGGCTTGGCTGGAGCTGATTGGACGGGAAAAACAGGGACAACCGACGATTATTCAGATGTTTGGCTGCTTCTTTCAACTCCTAAAGTGACACTTGGTGGCTGGGCAGGTCATGATGATAATAGATCCTTGGAATCTTCAGCAGGCTATCATAATAATGCACAGTATATGGCGTATTTGGTTAATACTATTAATCAAGCAGATCCTCAAGTCTTGGGAACTAATCAGCGTTTTAACCTTGATGCCAATGTCATCAAAACTAATGTTTTAAAATCAACAGGCTTAAAACCTGCAGCTGTCAATGTAAATGGTAAAAAGATTACATTGAGCGGACAGCAAACAACAAGTTATTGGGCTAAAAATGGACCAGGAAATACGACTTATAAGTTTGCTGTTGGTGGCAGTGATAGTGATTATCAAAAAGCATGGAATGCTATTTTGGGACGTTAAAATATTGACAAATTAGCTATTATAAAGTATAATATGTTATAGTATTTGTCGTCTGCTTTAGTTGAAATATTGTCCAATTAAAGCTTACAGCAGTTAAATCAAACTTTCTAAAGTCAGATTTAGCTGCTCTTTTTGTGCCCATTTTTTGGAAAAAAATATTTTGTAAAGAATATTTAAAATTTCTAAAAATTACATTAAGGACAAAGTTGTTAATGCATGACTTATGGATGAGTCTAGAAAGAAAAAGGAGTTAAAACTTGGCAGGACATAAAGTTCAATACGGGAAACACCGTACTCGTCGTAGTTTTTCAAGGATTAAGGAAGTTCTTGATTTACCAAATTTGATTGAAATCCAAACGGATTCATTTCGAGATTTTTTAGATACAGGTTTAAAAGAAGTTTTTGAAGATGTACTTCCAATATCAAACTTTACAGACACGATGGAATTAGAATTCGTTGGTTATGAGTTAAAAGAACCGAAGTATACTCTAGAAGAAGCGCGTGCTCATGATGCCCATTATTCTGCACCTATTTTTGTCACTTTTCGTTTAATTAATAAGGAAACAGGTGAAATTAAAACTCAAGAAGTCTTTTTCGGTGATTTCCCTTTGATGACGGAAATGGGAACTTTTGTTATCAATGGAGCTGAACGTATTATTGTTTCTCAGCTTGTGCGTTCACCAGGTGTTTATTTTAATGATAAAGTAGATAAAAATGGTAAAGTAGGCTATGGTTCAACGGTTATTCCTAATCGTGGTGCTTGGCTTGAACTTGAGACAGATGCTAAAGATATCGCCTATACTCGTATTGATCGTACCCGTAAAATCCCATTTACAACCTTAGTGCGAGCTCTCGGCTTTTCAGGTGATGATGAGATTATTGATATTTTTGGAGATGGTGAACTTGTTCTTAATACGATTGAGAAAGATATCCATAAAAATTCTAATGATTCCCGTACAGATGAGGCTCTGAAAGAAATTTATGAACGCCTTCGTCCAGGGGAACCAAAGACAGCAGACAGTTCCCGCAGTCTTTTGATTGCACGCTTTTTTGATGCGCACCGTTATGATTTGGCAGCTGTTGGCCGTTATAAAATCAATAAAAAATTAAATATTAAAACGCGACTTTTAAATCAAGTTATAGCAGAAAATTTAGTTGATTCAGAAACGGGTGAAATTCTGGTTGAAGCTGGTACAAAAATGACACGCAGTGTTATTGATTCTATTGCTGATTATCTAGACGGAGATCTCAATAAAATCGTTTATACACCTAATGAATATGCTGTGTTGACAGAACCTGTTGTACTGCAAAAATTTAAAGTATTTTCCCCAAATGATCCAGACCGTATTGTTACTATCATCGGCAATGCCAATCCAGATGATAAAATTCGTCACTTGACTCCGGCGGATATTTTAGCTGAAATGTCATATTTCCTCAATCTGTCTGAAGGGCTTGGGAAGGTAGATGATATTGACCACTTAGGTAATCGCCGTATCCGTGCGGTTGGTGAGCTCCTTGCAAATCAGTTTCGTATCGGGCTTGCCCGTATGGAACGCAATGTACGTGAACGTATGTCTGTTCAGGATAATGAGGTTTTGACTCCGCAGCAAATTATCAATATTCGACCTGTTACTGCTGCCATTAAAGAATTTTTTGGCTCCTCTCAGTTGTCTCAATTTATGGATCAGCATAATCCACTTTCTGAACTATCTCACAAACGCCGTCTTTCAGCTTTAGGACCAGGTGGTTTGACACGGGATCGTGCTGGTTATGAAGTGCGTGATGTGCACTATACACATTACGGCCGCATGTGTCCAATTGAAACCCCTGAGGGACCTAATATTGGGCTCATTAATAACTTATCGTCTTACGGACATTTGAACAAATATGGATTTATTCAAACACCTTATCGGAAAGTTGATCCTGCTACTGGCAAAGTGACAAATGAGATTGAATGGCTGACTGCAGATGAGGAAGATGAGTTTACTGTAGCTCAGGCCAATTCTAAACTGAATGAAGATGGAAGCTTTGCTGAAGAGATTGTCATGGGGCGTCACCAAGGTAATAACCAGGAATTTCCAGCAAGTTCAGTTGAGTATATGGATGTGTCGCCAAAACAAGTTGTTGCAGTAGCAACAGCCTGCATTCCTTTCTTGGAAAATGATGACTCTAACCGTGCTCTTATGGGAGCTAATATGCAGCGTCAGGCAGTACCGTTGATTGATCCTAAGGCTCCTTTTGTTGGAACTGGTATGGAATATCAAGCTGCTCATGATTCAGGAGCTGCGATTATCGCTAAAAATGATGGTAAAGTCACTTATTCTGATGCAGATAAAGTAGAAGTTCGCCGTGAAGATGGTTCCCTAGACGTTTATCATGTCACAAAATTCCGCCGTTCCAATTCAGGGACAGCCTACAACCAACGAACATTAGTTAAAGTTGGAGATAGTGTTGAAAAGGGAGACTTTATTGCTGACGGTCCTTCTATGGAAAAAGGGGAAATGGCTTTGGGTCAGAACCCAGTTGTTGCTTATATGACTTGGGAAGGCTACAACTTTGAGGATGCGGTTATTATGAGTGAACGTCTTGTAAAAGATGATGTTTATACTTCTGTTCACTTAGAAGAATTTGAGTCAGAAACGCGTGATACTAAGCTTGGACCTGAAGAAATTACACGCGAAATTCCAAATGTTGGTGAAGAAGCTCTTAAAGATCTTGATGAAATGGGCATTATCCGTATTGGTGCCGAAGTTAAAGAAGGAGATATTCTAGTTGGTAAGGTCACTCCTAAGGGTGAAAAAGACCTTTCTGCAGAAGAACGTCTTTTACATGCTATTTTTGGAGATAAATCACGTGAAGTTCGCGATACCTCTCTTCGTGTCCCTCACGGTGGTGAAGGTGTTGTGCGTGATGTGAAAATCTTTACACGTGCTAATGGAGATGAGCTGCAATCTGGTGTTAACATGCTGGTCCGAGTTTATATTGCTCAAAAACGTAAGATCAAGGTTGGGGATAAAATGGCTGGACGGCATGGGAATAAAGGTGTTGTTTCACGGATTGTTCCTGTGGAAGATATGCCATATCTTCCAGATGGAACACCAGTTGATATCATGCTAAATCCACTTGGGGTGCCATCGCGGATGAATATTGGTCAGGTTATGGAACTTCACCTTGGAATGGCTGCTCGTACGCTTGATATTCATATCGCAACCCCGGTCTTTGATGGAGCGACTTCCGAAGACTTATGGGAAACAGTCAGTGAAGCTGGTATGGACAGTGATGCCAAAACGGTCCTTTACGATGGACGTACTGGGGAACCGTTTGATAACCGTGTATCAGTTGGTGTTATGTATATGATCAAACTTCACCATATGGTTGATGATAAACTTCACGCACGTTCGGTAGGACCTTATGCGACGGTCACTCAGCAGCCTCTTGGAGGTAAAGCTCAGTTTGGCGGTCAGCGGTTTGGAGAGATGGAAGTTTGGGCACTGGAAGCTTATGGTGCATCAAATGTGCTTCAGGAAATTTTGACTTATAAATCAGATGATGTCACTGGCCGACTTAAAGCCTATGAAGCTATTACTAAAGGTAAACCAATTCCAAAACCAGGTGTTCCAGAATCTTTCCGCGTTCTTGTTAAAGAATTGCAATCGCTTGGACTTGATATGAGAGTCTTAGATGAAGATGATGGTGAGGTAGAACTTCGAGATCTTGATGAAGGTGAAGATGATGATGTTATGCATGTTGACGACCTTGAAAAGGCACGTGAAAAACAGGCCTTAGAAGCTGCTGAGTTTGCAGGCAGAGATGAAAAATAAAAAGACAGTAAAATAGAATGGTACTTTACTAATATCAACGATAAAATAAAAGTTATTATCTATTTACTGTTTGCTATGATATAAAAATGATCTAGAGTTATGTGAAGGTTAGGATTTTCTTCTTAACCTTAGTGAGAGTTATTAATAATAAGAAAGGCAAAATTAGTGGTTGACGTAAATCGTTTTAAAAGTATGCAGATTACATTAGCTTCACCAAGTAAGGTCCGTTCATGGTCTTATGGTGAAGTTAAAAAACCTGAAACAATCAACTATCGTACGTTAAAACCTGAGCGTGAAGGCCTCTTTGATGAGGTGATCTTTGGTCCTACTAAAGATTGGGAATGTGCTTGTGGGAAGTATAAACGTATTCGTTATAAAGGAATTATTTGTGACCGTTGCGGTGTTGAAGTAACGCGTACTAAAGTCCGTCGTGAGCGCATGGGGCATATTGAGTTGAAAGCTCCTGTATCACATATTTGGTATTTTAAGGGAATTCCAAGCCGAATGGGCCTAACTCTTGATATGAGTCCTCGTTCTTTAGAAGAAGTTATTTATTTTGCAGCTTATGTAGTGATTGATCCTAAAGAGACACCCCTAGAGGCTAAAACTCTCTTAACAGAGCGTGAATATCGTGAAAAATTGCAAGAGTACGGTCCAGGTTCTTTTGTTGCTAAAATGGGAGCAGAAGCTATTCAAGACCTTCTAAAGCGTGTTGATATTGAAGCAGAGATTGCAGAACTTAAAGAAGAGCTGAAAACGGCGTCAAGTCAAAAACGTATTAAAGCAGTTCGCCGTTTAGATGTGCTTGATGCTTTTCAAAAATCTGGCAATAAACCTGAGTGGATGGTTCTTAATATTCTTCCAGTTATTCCGCCAGATCTTCGTCCTATGCTTCAGTTAGATGGTGGCCGCTTTGCATCATCGGATTTGAATGATCTTTACCGTCGTGTTATTAACCGTAATAATCGTTTAGCACGTCTCTTGGAACTTAATGCTCCAGGAATTATCGTTCAAAATGAGAAGCGTATGCTGCAAGAGGCAGTTGATGCCCTTATTGATAATGGCCGCCGCGGCCGTCCTATTACTGGACCAGGAAGCCGTCCGCTCAAATCATTGAGTCATATGCTTAAAGGGAAACAAGGACGATTTCGTCAAAACCTTCTTGGTAAACGTGTTGATTTTTCAGGACGTTCGGTTATCGCTGTTGGTCCAACGCTTAAAATGTATCAATGTGGTGTACCGCGTGAAATGGCTATTGAACTTTTCAAACCATTTGTTATGCGTGAAATAGTGGCTAAAGATATCGCACAAAATGTAAAAGCTGCTAAGCGTTTGATAGAACGCGGCGATGAACGCATTTGGGATATCCTTGAGGAAGTTATTAAAGAACATCCTGTTCTTCTTAACCGTGCTCCTACTCTGCATAGGCTGGGTATCCAAGCTTTTGAACCTGTTTTGATTGATGGGAAAGCCCTTCGGCTGCATCCGCTTGTATGTGAAGCGTATAATGCAGATTTTGATGGGGACCAAATGGCTATTCATGTTCCATTGTCTGAAGAGGCGCAAGCAGAAGCTCGGCTCTTGATGCTGGCAGCAGAACATATCTTGAATCCTAAAGATGGAAAACCAGTTGTAACGCCGTCACAGGATATGGTTTTAGGGAACTATTATCTTACGATGGAAGTTTCTGGCAGCGAAGGAGAAGGCATGGTTTTCAAAGACCGTGATGAGGCTGTTATGGCTTATCGCAATGGACATGTACATCTTCATAGTCGAGTAGGCATTGCTGTTGATAGTATGCCTCATAAACCATGGACAGATAATCAAAAACATAAAATTATGATTACAACTGTTGGTAAAATTCTCTTTAATGATATTATGCCGGCAGACCTTCCCTACCTTCAAGAACCAAACAATGCTAACCTGACAGATAAGACTCCAGATAAATATTTCTTGGAACCAGGATCTAATATTAAAGAAGCTATTAAAAATCTTGAGATTAATGTTCCATTTAAGAAGAAGAATCTTGGAAGTATTATAGCAGAAACCTTCAAACGTTTTCGTACAACTGAAACTTCGGCTTTTCTTGACCGTTTGAAAGATCTTGGTTACTATCATTCAACGCTTGCTGGTTTAACTGTAGGAATTGCAGATATTCCAGTTATTGATAACAAACAAGAGATTATAGACAATGCACACCGTCGTGTTGATGACATCACCAAAGCTTTCCGCCGAGGCCTCATGACAGATGAGGATCGTTATGAAGCAGTTACCTCAACCTGGCGAGATGCTAAAGAACAGCTGGAAAAACGTTTGGTTGAAACGCAGGATCCTAAAAATCCGATTGTTATGATGATGGATTCAGGTGCCCGCGGTAATATTTCAAACTTCTCCCAGCTTGCTGGTATGCGTGGTTTGATGGCAGCTCCTAACGGCCGTATCATGGAATTACCTATTCTGTCTAATTTCCGTGAAGGTCTCTCTGTTTTGGAAATGTTTTTCTCTACCCATGGAGCTCGTAAAGGTATGACCGACACAGCTCTGAAAACAGCCGACTCTGGTTATCTGACACGACGCTTGGTTGATGTTGCTCAAGATGTTATTATACGAGAAGACGACTGTGGCACTGACCGTGGACTCACTATTGCTGCTATTACAGATGGCAAAGAAGTTACTGAGACATTAGAAGAGCGTTTGCAAGGACGTTATACGAAGAAATCCGTTAGACATCCTGAAACTGGTGAAGTTATAGTTGAACCAAACACCTTAATTACAGAGGATATGGCTCATCAAATTATTGAAGCAGGAGTTGAAGAAGTTACTATCCGTTCAGTCTTTACTTGTAATACACGCCATGGTGTTTGTCGTCATTGTTATGGTATTAATCTTGCGACTGGAGATGCGGTTGAAGTTGGTGAAGCGGTCGGCACGATTGCAGCCCAATCTATCGGTGAACCTGGAACGCAGCTAACCATGCGTACCTTCCATACCGGCGGTGTTGCTTCAAATGCAGATATTACTCAAGGTTTACCGCGTATTCAAGAAATTTTTGAAGCACGTAATCCTAAAGGGGAAGCTGTTATCACAGAAATTAAGGGTCAAGTTACTGATATTGAAGAAGATGCAGCAACTCGTACTAAAAAAGTTTATGTCAAGGGTGAAACCGGCGAAGGCGAATATATTGTACCGTTTACAGCTCGTATGAAAGTTGAAGTTGGTGATGAAATTCATCGCGGAGCACCGTTGACTGAAGGATCCATTCAGCCTAAACATCTCCTTGAGGTTCGAGATACGCTTTCTGTAGAAACTTATTTGCTTGCTGAAGTCCAAAAAGTTTACCGCAGCCAAGGGGTAGAAATTGGTGATAAGCATATTGAGGTTATGGTTCGTCAGATGCTTCGCAAAGTACGTGTTATGGATCCAGGCGACACGGATCTCCTTCCGGGTACACTTATGGATATTTCTGATTTTACAGATGCCAATAGAGATATTGTCATTTCTGGTGGTATTCCTGCTACTAGCAGACCAGTTCTTATGGGAATTACAAAAGCTTCTCTGGAGACAAATTCATTCTTATCAGCAGCTTCATTCCAAGAAACAACCCGTGTTCTTACAGATGCTGCTATTCGAGGTAAGAAAGATCATCTTTTAGGGCTTAAAGAAAATGTGATTATTGGTAAAATCATTCCAGCTGGTACTGGCATGGCACGTTACCGTAACATTGAACCACAAGCTGTCAATGAGGTAGAAGTAATTGAAGAAGTCGTTCCGGTTTTAGAGAACGTAGAAGCAGAAATGGAATAATTTAAAGGTCAGCAATAGTGATTATTGCTGCCTTTTTTTATTAAAAGAGAATAACTAAAATTAAATGAGTTTCTTATGAGTTACATATTTGAAATTAATGAGCAATTTCTTTTAAAAATAACTGAAATTTTTGTATAATGGCTTTGTAAGGAAATTGTATTATGTATCAAGTAATAAGAATGTATGGAGATCTAGAACCATGGTGGTTTTTAGATGATTGGAAAGATGATATTGTAAAGGTTTCTAGCTTTGAGAATTATTATGAAGCTTTAAGATATTATAAAAAAGAATGGCTGTCGTTATATAAATGTTACCCTCAATATGACAGTCGAAGCAGGATAATGACTGCTTTTTGGAATCAAAAAGACCAGCGTTGGTGTGAAGAATGCGGCGATTTTTTACAGCAATATGATTCTATCGCTCTCTTGAAAAATTGGAGGAATATACCCAAAAAATGGTATCGTCCCGGCTATTCCAGACGCTATGATAAGACTTGTACGCATCCAAAGCGTCATAAAATTAGAAGAAAACTGCAAGATTAATCTTGTGGTTTTTTTATTTAAAAGAGTTGTCAAACCCTTTTAAATAATTTTGAATGGCTAAAATCTTTACGAATAATTAAAGTAGGAGGTTTTATGGTTCAAAAATTAGGAAAGGAAATTATTAGCAAGGCGGTTAAGGAAAAAGTCCAAGATATTTATATTGTTCCTAAGAAAGACTTGTATGAATTGTACATGAGGATAGGAAATGAAAGAAAATTTATTGATGTCTATGACCATCATCTCATGGTTAATCTTATTAGCCACTTTAAATTTGTTGCAGGAATGAATGTTGGTGAAAAAAGAAGAAGTCAACTAGGTTCATGTGATTACTATTATAATGAGACTAACATGGTATCTTTAAGACTCTCTACAGTTGGTGATTATCGTGGCTATGAAAGTCTTGTCATTAGGCTTTTATTTGATGGACGTCAAGATTTACATTTTTGGTTTAATGGTGTCCATCAGGTCTTAAATGCTATTAGAGGAAGAGGACTGTACTTATTTTCAGGTCCAGTAGGCAGTGGTAAAACAACTCTTATGTATCAAATAGCAAGGGAAAAATTCTTCAATAAACAAATTATTACTATTGAAGACCCTGTTGAAATAAAAGAAGCCAATATGCTGCAGCTGCAATTGAATGAAAATATCGGTATGACCTATGATAGTTTAATAAAGTTATCTTTAAGACATCGTCCTGATATTCTCATTATTGGAGAAATCCGCGATAGAGAAACGGCTAGAGCCGTTATCAGAGCTAGTTTAACAGGAGTACTTGTCATGTCAACCGTCCATGCTAAAAGTATCCCTGGAGTTTATGCTAGATTGTTAGAATTAGGAGTCAATCCAAAAGAATTAGAAAATACTTTAGGTGGAATCATTTATCAGCGTTTAATAAGTGGGGGAGGTGTTTTAGATTTTGCAAAAGATAAATTTCAAGAGCATTCAGCACAAAAATGGAATGCTCAGATTAATAGGCTTTTTACAGAAGGATATATTACTGAAGAGGAAGCTGAAATCGAAAAAATTAAGAACTAAAAGACAGAAAAAAGTGATTCAGCTGCTGAATAATCTTTTTACAAGCGGTTTTAATTTACCAGAGATTATTAATTTTCTTGATAGAAGCCGTCTATTATCTAAAATTTATATTAAGGAAATGAGAAGAGGACTTTTAAGCGGTATGGGTTTAGCTGAAATCATGAGTTCTTTGGGATTTTCAGATGATGTTGTTACACAATTAGCATTATCAGAAATTCACGGTAATACTCAAAAAAGTTTATTAAAGATAGAATCATATTTAGAAAATGTTATGGCAGTTAAAAAGAAGCTGGTTGAAGTGGCTACCTATCCAATCATTTTACTTGTTTTTTTAGTACTTATTATGCTGGGATTGAAAAATTATTTATTTCCCCAACTTGAAAAAGGAAATGCAGCAACTCAGGTGATTACCCAGTTTCCCACTTTCTTTTTGCTTAGTGTAGTCATTATTATGTTCCTGTTAAGTAGCCTGTACTTGCTGTCACGTAAAGTAAAGAAAATAAAATTAATGGCTTTTTATGCCAGACTGCCCTTTATTGGAAACTATTTTCAACTTTATTTAACAGCCTATTATGCACGAGAATGGGGCAATCTTATTGGTCAAGGGGTGGAAATGAGTCATATTGTAAAATTAATGCAGAGTCAAAAATCCCAACTATTTAAAGAAATTGGAGCTGATATGGAGCAGGCTCTTTTATCTGGACAAGGCTTTCATCAAAAAGTTTTGGATTATCCTTTTTTTCTTAAAGAACTGAGCTTAATGATTGAGTATGGTGAAGTAAAATCTAAGTTAGGCAGTGAATTAGATATTTATGCTGAAGAAACGTGGGAGTCTTTTTTTTCAAAAATTCAAAGGGTAACACAATTGATACAGCCCCTCGTTTTTATTTTAGTCGCTTTTGTGATTGTCATGATTTATGCAGCTATGCTGTTACCCATTTATCAAAACATGGAGGTTCATTTATAATGAAGAAATTAAGAAAAATCAGTGTTAGAGCTTTCACTTTAATTGAGATGTTAGTAGTCCTTCTTATTATCAGTATTCTTTTGTTGCTCTTTGTGCCTAATCTAACTAAACAAAAAGATAAGGTAAAAGATACTGGTGGTTCTGCTGTCATAAAGGTTGTTGAAAGTCAGGCTGAACTTTATGAGTTAAATAAAGCAGGTTCAGCTACCCTTTCAAAATTAGTGGAAAGTGGAGATATTACAAAAGAACAGGCAAAATCTTATAATGATTACTATGCAAAGCATCCAGGGCAAGCACGTCATGTGGCGAATTAAAGCCTTTACATTATTAGAGAGTCTTATAACGTTAGCAGTAACGAGTTTTATTCTTTTAAGCTTTTCTGGAGGAATAAGTCGATCTTTTGCTAAGGTAGAAGAGCAGCTCTTTTTTCTATCCTTTGAGCAGCTTTACCGTGATACACAAAAGTTAAGTATAAGCACCAGACAGATGAAAGTGTTAACAATCAGTAATAAAGAAATTTCTAATGGAAGTCAAGTGCTTGAAGTACCTAAAAATATTAAAACGGTTAAAAAAATGGCCTTAGAATTTGATCAAAAAGGTGGAAACTCCTCACTTACAAAAATAAAGTTTCAAACACCAGAAAAAATAGTGACTTATCAATTATATATAGGGAGTGGTAAATATAAAAAAGCGGAAAGTAAGAGCTTATATTCTCCTTGAAGCTCTGGTATCTTTAGCAATTCTTGTAACAGTTACATCTCTGATATTACATCAACTAACATTAAATCAAAAGCGGTTAGCCAAAAGTATACAGCAGCAAGAAATGTTAAATTTAGCCATTATGGCTGTTCAGACGAAACAAGACAAACTTAATTTAAATAATAATGAGGTGCAAATTGTTCGAAGTGAGAATGGGCTTAAGATTTATCATAATCAAAAGGAGGTTATGAAAGTTGTTAAAAAGATCCCTTAAAGCCTTCACACTTTTAGAATGCTTAGTTGCTTTGTTAACAATAGCAGGAAGTATTAGTATTTATAATGGATTGACAAAAATAGTTAGCAGTAATGTACATTACCTATCTAATAATGAAGAAAGTGATTGGCTGCTATTTTGCCAACAATTTCGTTCAGAACTTGAAGAGACAACTTTTCAAAGAATAGAGGATGGAAAGCTATATGTCAAAAAAGATAATAAGGAGCTGGCGTTTGGTAAGTCAAGGTCAACAGATTTTAGGAAAACAAATGCTGATGGAAGGGGGTATCAACCTATGTTATTAGGGATAAAAGAGGCAACTATCAGTCAATCAGCTAAAATTGTGAGAGTTGACATTGTATTTGAAAATGGATTAGAGAGGACCTTTATGTATGCTTTTGAGGAAAATTAAAGCTGGTATCCTTCTCTATGCTTTACTAATGGCTGCAGTTTTTAGTCTAATGTTACAATTTTATCTAGATCGTGTTGTTGCTACAGAACGTCAGAATAAGATGCAGCTATTATCCAGTAAATCTTATTTAATTGCTCTCATTACACGAGATTCGGTTAAAGAGCACAGTGGGCAATTTGAGTTTTCTGATGGAGTATCTCATTATAATATTGTTAATGGACGTCTGCAGATAGATATCAAAATGAAAGATGATGTTTTTTATCACTATCATTTTCCTTATAAAGTAAAAGACAATCAGAACAAGATAAAAGAAAATAAAGAGATAAAAAGAGAAATGGAAAGAAAAGATATAAAATAAGATCAACTATTTTTGCCACTTTGTTTTATTTTTGATATGATAACTGCTGGAGGTAGATATGAACTTTGAAAATATAGAAACTGCCTATAACTTGATTTTAGAGAATTGCCAGCGCTTAGAGATACAATTACAAACAACAAATCTTTATGAAGCTTTGATTGAACAAAATGTTTGTTTTATAAATTCTGAAGATATCACAGATAAGAAAATTAAAGAAAATAATGAAAAATTGCGCTATCTTAATCTTAGTGAAGAAGAGTGGCGAAGAAGTTTTCAATTTATTTTTATTAAGGCTATGAAAGACCAGTTTTTACAGGCTAATCACCAATTTACACCGGATAGTATAGCTTTCATTCTTCTTTATTTATTAGAAGAATTAACTCACTCGCCTCAATTGGACATTCTTGAAATTGGCTCGGGTACCGGAAATTTAGCAGAAACTTTGGTTATTAATAGTCAGAAAACGCTGGATTATATGGGGATTGAAGTTGATGATCTCTTAATTGATCTAGCGGCGAGTATTGCAGATGTCATAGGGACAGATATTTCTTTTGTTCAGGAAGATGCCATTCGCCCACAGATTTTAAAAGAAAGCGATGTTATCATTAGTGATCTGCCTATCGGTTATTATCCTAACGATAATATTGCAAAGCGATATCAAGTAGCTAGCCTAAGCGAGCATACTTATGCTCATCATCTTTTAATGGAACAATCGCTTAAGTATCTCAAAAAAGATGGAATTGCTTTATTTTTAGCACCAAATAATTTATTAACCAGTCCTCAAAGCGATCTTTTAAAAAAATGGTTAAAGGATTACGCCAACCTCATCGCAGTTATTACTTTGCCGGAAAATTTATTTGAAAATAAGGCTTATGCAAAAACGATTTTTATTTTAAAGAAACATATAGATAATATACCAGAGACTTTTGTTTATCCTCTATCAGATTTGCAAGCTCATGAAAATATAACAGCCTTTATGGAAAGCTTCAAAAAGTGGAAATTGGATAATTCCATTTAATATAAAAATCTGCTATAATATCTTTATCTTGGAAACGCTTTATGAGGTGACTATATGACAAAAACAGTTTCAATCAATGCCGGAAGTTCAAGCCTTAAATGGCAGCTTTATGAAATGCCAGAAGAAAAAGTTTTAGCTAAAGGTTTAATCGAGCGGATTGGTTTAAAAAATTCTATTTCCACTGTAAGATTTGGGGATCAAAAAGAGGAACAGGTGCTTGATATTGCTGATCATATTCAAGCTGTTAAGATTCTTTTAGATGATCTGATAAAGTTAAGGATAATTAAAGATTTTGCAGAGATTACAGGTGTCGGGCATCGTATCGTTGCTGGGGGTGAAGATTTTGAAGATTCTACCATTGTTGATAATGAGGTTTTAGCTAAAATTGAAAAATTATCAGCCCTAGCCCCTCTTCATAATCCAGCTAATGCAGCTGGTATACGTGCTTTCAAAGAAATTTTGCCAGACATTACTAGTGTTGCAGTATTTGATACGGCTTTTCACACAACTATGCAGCCTGCTACGTATTTGTATCCTATTCCTCCTAAATACTATGAAGAATATCAAATACGTAAATATGGTGCACATGGTACAAGCCATCGCTATGTGGCTCAAGAAGCTGCTAAAATATTAGGACGATCTTTAGATGAATTAAAACTCATTACAGCTCATATAGGAAATGGTGTTTCTATTACTGCAAATTATCACGGAAAATCAATAGATACTTCTATGGGATTTACACCTTTAGCAGGACCTATGATGGGGACACGTTCTGGAGATATTGACCCGGCTATCATTCCTTATCTTGTAGAGCATGATCCCAATTTAAAGGATTCAGCGGCAGTCATCAATATGTTAAATAAACAATCTGGTTTAGCAGGTGTTTCAGAGTCTTCTAGTGATATGCGAGATATTGAAGCGGGGATTAAGGCTAAGGATCCTAAAGCTGTTTTAGCCTATAATATGTTTATTGATCGACTTAAAAAATTTATTGGACAATATTTTGCAGTTCTAAATGGAGCCGATGCCATTATTTTTACAGCGGGTATAGGTGAAAATGCTGTTAATATGCGTAATGATGTTATTCAAGGTCTCTCATGGTTTGGTATTGAGCTTGATCCTGCTAAAAATGTTTTTGGGTATACAGGAGAAATTTCCTCTGCTCGTTCGAAAGTGAAAGTATTGGTCATTCCTACGGATGAAGAATTAGTGATTGCTCGTGATGTTGAGCGTTTAAAAAAGAAGATATAGCAATTTGTTCGAGAGACTGAGATTCAGCTAATATCTCAGTCTCTTTTTTATATTCTATTTTATTTTTACGTTCAGCTATTGATCAGAAGTATTCTGAAAATTGTAAAATCATGTTATAATAAGTCTTACTTTAATTTTTAAAAGTATAGTATAATAGTTATTGTTATTATAGAAATTGTATGAAGGCTAAAGCAGTTTTAATAAGAAGTTATAGATAGGAGAAGTAATGAAACGCATTTTAAAAAAGCTACTAGCTGTTTTTGCTATCATAGGTTTGTTTTTATTAAGTCAAATACCGGATATAGTAATGCTGGTTTTGGAAAAAAGGACAAACCATTTGGATCTAGGGCAAACACTGATCATCTTAATGATGCAGCTTTGTGTTATTGTGGGCTTTTATTTTTTAGCTAGGAAGAAAGAGTTAATTAGTCCAGGAACTCAATATTGGTTGAGCTGGAAAAGTGTTAAAATTGCTGTCTTAGGAATTTTGACTTTGTTTGTTGTAAGATTTATCGGAGTGATGATTTTGATTCTTGAAGGTAAAACAACAACAAACAATCAGGAAAATGTTCTTAAACTATTTGATTCTTCACCGCTTTTGCTACTGTTTGTTATGATTGTCATTATGGCCCCTTTGACAGAAGAGATTATTTTTAGAGGTCTTATCCCCAAATTATTTTCAAAGCGCTTTGAAGGACTTGGTTTTGGATTGGGAACTTTACTTTTCAGTTTAGCGCATAGTCCAACAGATATAGGCAGTTTTGTCATTTATGCTGGAATGGGGGCTGTTTTAGCAGTTATTTGCTATAGAACTAAGCATTTGGAATATAGTATTTGGGTACATGCACTTAATAACGGTCTTTCTTTTTTTCAGATTTTACTTGCATTATTTTTGAAAAAATAGATAAAAAAACTGGTGCGGTTCAATTTCTCTTGACTGTTTACTTTGTAAGTCAGTTTATAGAGTTTAATTCAACGTAACCAGTTTTAGTTTTTACATTTTTTCTGATTTATCTATAGTAGCATCAATGGCTGAAATGACACTAGCTGTAAATCCTGTTTTTTCTAACTCCAGCAGCCCAGAAATAGTTGTTCCTCCAGGACTTGAAACTTTATCAATAAGATCATTTGGCTTATCCTGCCCCTGAGCAAGATAAGTAGTGGTTGCCAATATGGTTTGACTAACAATATCAAAGGATAATTCTTTGGAAAATCCGTGTTTAACTCCTGCTTTTGTTAAGGCTTCAATAAAGAGTGCAATATAGGCAGGGCTGGATCCTGCCAGTGCAGTAAAGGTATGGAAATCTTTTTCAGCTATTTCAAAGGTTGTTCCAAATGCATCTGTTATTTGCTTAGCAGTTTTAAAAAGGGCTTCAGTGACATTTTTATTGCGACAAATAGCCGTACTGCTTTGTAGCAGTTGTGCATTAAGATTTGGCATAATACGGATGATAGGCAGGTCTGCTTTACTCAGTTGAGCTAGATCTGCCAGAGATACACCAGCAGCCATGGATAAAAGAGGTTTGGTAATATTTAAATTGTTTAAAACAGAAGGTAAGATTTGAGGTTTGAGGCCTAGAATGATTAGATCGGCCTTTTCAATCAAGTCTTGGTGGGACTGTGCAAAATTAACGTGCAGTGTGTCAGCCTTTTCCTTACTTTTTTGAAGGCTGCTGTCTGAGATAATCAGCTCGAAGTTTGTTTGCTTAAGTCCTGCGATAATAGCACTGGCCATCTTTCCTACGCCAATAAATCCAATTTTCATTATCATATCTTACAGCCAGAAAAATAAAAGTTAAGTCGCTTTCATGCTAAAAACTTTTCTTTAGGCTGTATTTTCCTTTCTAATATTCTTTAATCAAATCAACAGTGGAGCGATCAAGTTTTTTAATGATAGCTTGCAAAAAGGTCTGTGCTTGTACAAAATCATCCATAGCGTAAAGTGTCTGGTGGGAGTGAATATAGCGCGCGCAGACACCGATAGTTGTTGATGGAATGCCTTCGTGTTTTAGGTGGGCAGCACCAGCATCAGTTCCGCCTTTAGCAGCGTAATATTGATAAGGAATTCCAGCTTCTTCGGCGGTTGTTAGTAAAAAGTCACGCATATTTTTGAGCATGATATGACCAGGGTCAAAAAAGCGAATAAGAGGGCCTTCCCCAATTTTTCCTTGGCCGCCATAGACATCACCAGCAGGAGAACAGTCAACTGCTAAAAAAATTTCGGGGTTAAATTTTGTTGTTGAGATATGAGCGCCGCGCAATCCTACCTCTTCTTGAACGTTAGCTCCAGCTATAAGCGTGTTGTTCAATGCTTGGTCTTTTAGGTTTTCTAAAAGTTCTGTTATCATGAGAATTCCATAGCGATTATCCCAAGCTTTGGAAATGATATTTTTGTGGTTAGCAGTTAAGACGGCCTGGGATTTTGGAACAATAATATCACCAGGCGAAACACCATAGCTTATGGCCTCTTCCTTATTTGCAAAACCACCATCAAAGACTACATCTTCAATTTTAGGCAGGGAGCCAGTGCTATTATTAGAATGTAAAAAATGAGGCGGGACAGAGCCGGAAATAATGGGGATAGAGGTTTGATGACGTGTATAGAGAGTGAAGCGCTGTGAGCTAACAACCAATGGGTTCCAGCTTCCAATACTGATGACACGAAAAGTACCATCTTCTTTTATTTCACTCACCATAAAACCAACTTCATCCATATGAGCGGCTGTCATAATGCGTGGGGCATTTTCATTTTGATTATTTTTAAGGCCAAAAATACCTCCAAGGCCGTCTGTGCTTACTTGGTCAACTAAGGGGGTTATTTTAGTACGTAAGAAGTTACGAATATTATATTCATAACCAGCAATTCCGTCTAAGTCAGTAACTTCTTTGATTTTGTTAAATAAAGCTGTCATTTTAGACCTCCATTTATTTCTATCTTATAGTATAGCAAAAAAGAGATGTTTAAGCCCGGAGATTTTGGGAAATAATATAAATTATGATAAAATAAAAATATGAAGAAACAAAAAATAGTTTGGCTTTCTGGAGCTTTGGTTTTAACAGGCTTTACAGTTGCAGGTCTTGTTTTGAAAAAACGCTACAGGCAAAAAAGAAAAAATGAAGTAATAGAACTTGTCCGTACCACGTTTGCTCCTTATGGTGATATTGCTGTGGTTTATATCAATGACTTTGAATCAACAGCCCAATTGATGACTGGAGGACTGGTTCTTGAAAATGGCAGGAATTTTACTTTTAAATTTGAGAAGGGACAGCTTTTCTATCAGGAGGAAAGTAACAAATAAATAATGATTATACCTAAAAATCTTGAAGAGCTAGCAGCTTATACTGAAAAATCAGGTAAGCAGGTTTTCTTTTTTAAAGCAGATTGGTGCGGCGATTGTCAGTTTATTTATCCATTTTTGCCAGAGATTGAGAAAAGATTTCCAGAGATGGCTTTTATCCAAGTTGATCGTGATGAGTATATGGCTTTAGCACAAAAATGGGCTATTTTTGGTATTCCTAGCTTTGTTGTTGTCGAAAATGGGAAAGTACTTGGCCGTTTGGTCAATAGACAAAGAAAAACAAAAGAAGAAATTATCAGTTTTCTAACTGATTTAGATTGAGGAAATATGATTTTTATTTATAATAAAAAATATGTCGGTGATGTTTTGATGATTATCGTGAAAGACAGTAAAGGAGCTAAACAAAACAGTCAACGTAAAGGTAAAATAGCCCGTGTTTTCACGCATGAAAACAATGAGACTGTCGCCTGGAATATCTTTGGCGTCTCTAGTTTATTTGATCTTGAAGGTGCTGGACAAGTGTTTCTGACAGATGAGCAAGTAACAATTTTAAATACTGAGCTTGCTAAAGAAGGTTTTAAGGAGATAATTGAAAATGATACAGCTCCTAAATTTATTGTTGGTGAGATTGAGAGAATGGCTGCACATCCAGACAGTGATCATCTTAATATTTGCCAGGTTAAGATTTCAGATGATCAAACTGTACAAATTGTAGCTGGTGCTCCAAATGCTAGAGTAGGACTAAAAACAATTGTTGCTTTACCAGGAGCTATGCTGCCAAATGGTAGACTTATTTTTTCAGGTTATCTTCGTGGTGAGAAGAGTTTTGGCATGATGTGTTCTCCTCGTGAATTAGCTCTTCCTAATGCCCCGCAAAAGCGTGGAATTATTGAATTAAGTACAGCTGCAACTGTTGGCGAAGCTTTTGATGCCGGCAAACATTGGAAAAGCTGACAACTTAATGGTTCCTAAAAAAGCTTTCTTAAAGTAAGGCTTCTGACTTTGAGAAAGCTATTTGCAGATAGGCTTAGAAATCACTAGCCAAACCATAATTTTTTGCTATAATATTAACGAATAACTTTTAATGGGAGAACAATGATATGACTGTACAAAAAATGTCCGCTCAAGAAATTATCGCTTTTATTGGAAATGCTAAAAAGAAAACCAATGTTAAGGTGACTTTTGAAGGCGATTTAGCTGGAGAAATTCCTGCTTCTGTTATTAAACTTGGAAATGTGCTTTTTGGTGATTGGCAAACTATTGAGCCGCTTTTGGCTAATTTAACTGAAAATGAAGATTATGTGGTAGAGCAAGACGGCCGTAATTCAGCTGTGCCTTTGCTTGATAAGCGCTATCTTAATGCTCGTATTGAACCAGGTGCTATTATTCGTGATCAAGTAACGATTGAAGATAATGCCGTTGTCATGATGGGAGCTGTGATCAATATTGGTGCTGAAATCGGTGCAGGGACTATGATTGATATGGGAGCTATTCTTGGCGGACGTGCAACGGTTGGTAAGAATAGTCATATTGGAGCTGGTGCTGTCCTTGCTGGTGTCATTGAACCTGCTTCAGCAGATCCTGTCCGTATTGGAAACAATGTCTTGGTTGGCGCCAATGCTGTTATTATTGAGGGAGTCCAAGTAGGAGATGGTTCAGTTGTAGCAGCAGGTGCTATTGTTACTCAAGACGTCCCTGAAAATGTTGTGGTAGCTGGTGTTCCTGCACGTGTAATCAAGCAGATTGATGCTAAAACACAGCAAAAAACAGCTCTTGAAGATGCTCTTCGTAATCTGTAAGATAGCTGTTTGTGTGTAATATTTCAATCTCGTTAATGACATGGCTGTTTCATCAAGCAAAGCAAACAGCTTGTTTGATGAATGGTTATTATAGCTGAAAGCTTGTGATTTCACAGGTTTTTCTAACAGTTAAGGGAGACTTTATGGCACTTGATTTGATTAATATCCGACGGAATTTGCATCAAATTCCAGAACTTGGTCTGAAAGAGTTTAAAACACAGACCTATCTTTTGGAAAAAATCGCGGATATAACTGCAGGGAAAGATTTTGTTGAACAAAGAACCTGGCGGACAGGTATTTTAGTATTTCTAAAAGGATCAGCTGCTGAAAAAACGATTGGCTGGCGTACAGATATTGATGCTCTTCCTGTTGTGGAAAAAACGGACCTGCCTTTTGCCAGCCAGCATGAAGGCTGTATGCACGCCTGCGGCCATGATATACATATGACAGTTGCTCTTGGCTTGCTAAATGAATTAGTGCAAACTCAGCCAAAAAACAATGTCCTTTTTCTTTTTCAGCCTGCCGAAGAAAATGAAGCAGGCGGTATGCTCATGTATAAAGATGATGCCTTTGGCAGCTGGCTGCCTGATGAGTTTTATGGGTTGCATGTGCGTCCAGATTTAAAAGTTGGTGATATAGCTACCAACAAGGGAACCCTTTTTGCTGGGACTTGTGAAGTGTTCATTACTTTTAAAGGAAAAGGGGGGCATGCAGCTTTTCCCCATAATGCAAATGATGCTTTAGTTGCGGCCTCCTATTTTATAACACAGGTACAATCTATTGTTAGTCGTAATATTGATCCGATTGAAGGCGGAGTCATAACCTTTGGTTCTATGCATGCAGGAACAACTAATAATGTTATAGCTGAGACAGCAACACTGCATGGGACTATCCGGACTTTAACACAGGATATGAATGTACTGATTCAAAAACGTTTAAAAGAGATGGCTCAAGGAATCGCAGTTTCTTTTGGCTTAAAAGCAGATGTTGAACTTAAGCAAGGTGGTTACCTTCCTGTTGAAAATGATCCTAATCTTGCTCAGCAGCTAATGACTTATTTTGAAAATAGGAGTGATGTTCATTTAATTGATTGTCTACCAGCTATGACAGGAGAAGACTTTGGCTATTTGCTCAACAAAATTCCTGGTGTTATGTTCTGGCTGGGGATTGATACACCTTATGCTCTTCATCATCCTAAAATGAGTCCTAAAGAAGAAGCTCTGCCATTTGCAGTTACAGCTATTAGTGGTTTTTTAAAGACAAGGATTTTATAGCATTCAAAAGATAATATGTTATGTTTTGAAAATAATAAGGCTCAAACGCATAGGCGTTTGAGCCTTATTTATACTTTCATTAAAAAGGAGGCTGAGGCAAAGGCCCCAACCTCTAGGAGATTTATGAAAAAGGAGAAAAAATAGATTATTATTTCTCCAACCACTTAACAAGTGGTCTTTCAGACTACTACTATACTTCATAAAGCTTAAAGAAAACTTAAAACAAAATATGTGAAAAAGGTTCAATTTTACCTTCTGAAATTCTATTGTTACTTATGACTAAAAAATAGGAAAAAATGGAGAATCATGCTATTATAGTAGAATGGATAAAAAAGAAAACCGTGCAAATATCATCAGGCAATTAAAAGAGCAAGAAAAATCTGCCAAGGAGTTGGAAGATAAAAAATTATTAGCTCAGTTTTTACAATTGGAAAGTTATAAAAAGGCTCAGTTTCTTGCAACTTACTTAGCCTTTCCTTTTGAGTTTGATACTTCCTTACTAATTGAACAGGCGCAAAAAGATGGTAAACAGATTGTTGTCCCTAAAACGTATCCTAAAGGACAGATGATTTTTGTGATTTATGATGCAAATGATTTGCAAGAAACGACATTTGGACTTAAGGAACCTAAAAATGAGGAAGCTGTTCCCAAATCTTTGATTGACCTTATTCATGTCCCTGGTCTAGGATTTAACGAGTTAGGCTATCGAATTGGTTACGGCGGTGGTTATTACGACCGCTATTTATCGGATTTTCAGGGAGAGACGGTGAGCACTATTTATTCTTTTCAACAGTTCACTTTTGAGCCTAGTTTTTTTGACATTCCAGTAAAGGAGGTGTTGGTCAGTGGAGACCTTTAAAAAATATCCTGTAACTTCTTTTCTTGTTTTGCTGACGACGCTTGTTTTTTTGGCCATGCAAATTGTTTATTTTGGTGCGGCAGATAGGCCTGCTGCCATTCTTAATTTTGGCGGCATGTACGGTAATTTAGTTATTCAGTCCCCAGATCAGCTTTGGCGATTAGTAACACCAATCTTTGTCCATATTGGTTGGGAACATTTCTTATTTAATACTTTGATTTTATATTTCATTGGTCAGTTAGCTGAGAGTATTTGGGGATCATGGAAATTTTTGCTTCTTTATATTTTATCCGGTATAATGGGCAATATTTTTACACTTTATTTTACAGCTGATGTTGTAGCAGCAGGAGCTTCTACATCTTTATTTGGTCTTTTTTCGGCTATTATTGCTCTTAGTTATTTCACAAAAAATCCTTATTTAAAGCAAATTGGCAGCAGCTACCAAATTTTGATTGCTATTAATCTTGTCTTTAATTTATTTATGCCAAGTATTAGTATAGCAGGACACTTGGGCGGTTTATTTGGAGGAGTTTGCTGTGCGTTTATGCTTCCAAGTGCAGCTGAAAAAAATATTTTTTCAAAAAGACAGCGTTTCTTAGCAGCATTTCTTTATTTAGCTTTTGCAGTGGCTATGCTGTTTTTTGCTTTTTAATAATAGCTGAAATAGAAAAAACTCGGATTTTACCCGAGTTTTTTCTATTTATCTAATTCATGGCCTAATTGGATAATGTAAGCTTTTAGATCTTCTTTAATCTGCGGATGCTTAAGTGCATAATCAATAGATGTTTTCATAAAGCCAAACTTATCTCCAACATCATAACGTTTGCCTTTAAATTCCCGTGCAAAGACACGCTGAGTTTTATTGAGTGTATCAATAGCATCGGTTAGCTGAACCTCGTTTCCAGCACCTGGTTCTTGCGTTTCAAGAATTGTAAAAATTTCAGGTGTTAATAAGTAGCGGCCGATAATAGCCAAATCACTAGGAGCTTCTTCTGGAGCAGGTTTTTCAACAAAAGTATCAACGCTGTATAAACCATTTACACCTTCGCCTTGAGGAGCGATGACACCGTAAGCAGAGACTTCTTCATGGGGAACTTTCATAACAGCTATTGTCGAAGCATGGGTTTCTTCGTAATCATTCATGAGCTGTTTGGTTAAAGGAACAGCCTTATCATCTGTGATATCCATTAGATCATCACCAAGCATGACAACAAAAGGTTCATTGCCAACAAAAGCTTTAGCTTGAAGAACAGCATCTCCTAAACCTCTGGGATGACTTTGACGAATAAAATGAAGATTAATAGCTGTTGTATCATTAACTAATTTGAGAAGGTCGGTCTTTCCCTTTTGTTCTAGATTATATTCGAGTTCAAAGTTTGAGTCAAAGTGATCTTCTATTGAACGCTTTGATTTACCAGTAATGACTAGGATATCTTCAATACCCGATTTTAAGGCTTCCTCAACAATGAATTGGATAGTTGGCTTGTCTACAATAGGAAGCATTTCTTTGGCAAGCGCTTTGGTAGCTGGAAGAAAGCGCGTTCCTAAACCTGCTGCGGGAATAATTGCTTTTTTAACTTTTTGCTTCATTTTTATTTACTCCATTCATTTTCTGCTCTAAATTCATTGGTCATCATGGATATAATGGCTTCTTTGATATTTTTGCCTTCATAAATAGCCTGGTAAATAGCAGTAGTAATTGGCATATAAACATTGCGTTCCTGAGCGAGTTCATAAGCAACTTTGGTTGTTGAAATGCCTTCAATGACCATTCCCATATTTTTTTCAATATCTGCTAATTTTTCGCCGCGTCCCAGAGCATCACCAGCACGCCAATTACGCGAATACGGTGATGTTCCGGTAACGATTAGGTCCCCGACACCTGAAAGACCGCTGTAAGTTAAAGGATCAGCTCCTAAACTGACACCAAGGCGTGTAATTTCAGCCAAACCGCGTGTAATAACAGCAGCTTTCGCATTGTCTCCATATCCCATTCCATGCAGAGCACCTGCTCCAACTGCAATAATATTTTTAAGGGCGCCGGCGGTTTCCACACCAATAACATCTGGATTGGTATAGAGCCGGAAATAATGATTGCTAAAGACTCTCTGTACGTATTTAGCAGCTTCTAAATCTTTTGAAGCTGCTGTAATCAGTGTAATATCACGGACAATCGTTTCCTCAGCATGGCTGGGCCCGGAAACGACGACAATTTCGCTTCGCAGTGAAGCAGGAATTTCTTCTTCCAGAATGACTGATAAACGTTCGTGAGTTCCAGGCTCCAATCCTTTGGAAGCATGCATGATAACTACTTTATGATCTAATATTTCTGCCACTTGTTTAGCTACTAGACGGGTTACTTTAGTAGGAACTACAAAGAGGATAGCATCTACACCTTGAAGCGCTTCGCTTAAATCTTTATAAGCTTTTATGTCATCATCTAAAATAATATCTTTAAAATACTGTTTATTCGTATGGAATTCATTAATTTCATCAACTTGTTCTGGAATATTTCCCCAAATGCGCACTTCATGACCATTATCATTAAGGACCTGAGATAGAGCAGTTCCCCATGAACCGGGACCAAGAACAGCAATCTTTTGTCTTGACATTTTTTTCTCCTATAACTATAGAGCATTTTTTTAATTATATCACAAAGAGAATTCATTTGTCTTTACCCTATTGTAAGAAATATTAGTGTTTGGCTGTTTTTTCAAATTATTTTTGGTTTCTTACTGGCAAGTCATTTTGAACTTTGCTTTTAAAATACGAATACTTTATAATAAGATAAACGATTCGATAAGAATTCATAGGAAGTAAAAGAAAGAGGAAAAATATGACAATCCGTGGTTTTGAACTCATTTCCAAGTATGAAGATGAAAATCTCTTGCCTAAGCGGGAAACTGCCCATGCTGCTGGCTATGATTTGAAAGTGGCAGAGCGGACAGAAATTCCTGCGGGAGCTATTGTTTTGGTTCCAACGGGAGTGAAAGCTTATATGCAGGCTGGCGAAGTTCTATACCTTTTTGACCGTTCTTCTAATCCTCGTAAAAAAGGCTTGGTCTTGATCAATTCAGTCGGTGTTATTGATGGGGACTATTATAACAATCCTAATAATGAAGGTCATATTTTTGCCCAGATGCAAAATATCACAGATGAAACAGTTGTTTTGGAAGCTGGAGAGCGTCTTGTTCAGGGAGTTTTTATGCCCTTCTTAATTGCTGATAGCGATAAGGCCGAGGGTGTTCGCACTGGTGGATTTGGTTCGACAGGGGTATAGGATGGCAGATTATTTACTGGTTATTGATATGCAGGAGGATTATATTGGTGAGGGCTGTCCTTACCCCGATCCGACTCTGGTTCAGACGGTCAATGAAAAAATTCTATCTTATCCAAGTCAGAGAGTTTTCTATGTAACCAATCGCTTTCTTTGGGAATGGCAAAGCCATAAACAGATCGCTAAGAATCTTCTGAAAGTGTCACATTGTGTATATGAAAAACGGCTTCCATCTTGCTTTTCAAATACAGACCTAAAAAAACAGTTGAGCACTGCCTCGTCTCTAGAGTTTGTCGGAGTAGATGGCAATGGCTGTGTCCATTTCTCCGTTTTATCAGCGATCAAACTAGGCTATCAGGTCAGCTGTGATCTAGACTGTATCGGTATTTTGAATAAGGCCAAGTTTGCAAAAACTTTGCAAAAATGGAAAAAGAGAGAAGTTGAAATAAAAGGAGAATTATCATAGCTAAGAAAAAAAGAACTTTTGTTTGTCAAGAATGCGGCTACAACTCGCCTAAATATTTAGGACGCTGCCCTAATTGTTCCTCCTGGTCTTCTTTTGTGGAAGAAGTGGAAGTTTCAGAAGTTAAAAATGCGCGTGTTTCGCTGACAGGTGAAAAAACGCGCCCAGTCAAATTAAATCAGGTAACCTCCAGTCAGGTCTCCAGAACTAAAACCGAGATGGAGGAGTTCAATCGTGTTCTGGGCGGTGGTGTTGTTCCGGGAAGTTTAGTTCTTATTGGCGGAGATCCTGGTATTGGAAAATCGACCTTGCTTCTACAAGTTTCAACGCAGCTAGCCAAACAGGGAATCGTTCTTTACGTTTCTGGAGAAGAATCAGCTCAGCAAATCAAGCTGCGCAGCGAACGTTTAGGTGATATTGACAATGAGTTTTATCTCTATGCGGAAACGAATATGCAGAGTATTCGCGCTGAGATTGAAAAAATTCAGCCTGATTTTTTAATTATTGATTCTATTCAAACAGTTATGAGTCCAGAAATTTCCAGCGTTCAAGGTTCTGTTTCCCAGGTACGCGAAGTAACCGCTGAGCTCATGCAGCTAGCTAAGACCAATAACATCGCTACCTTCATCGTTGGTCATGTCACTAAGGAAGGAACACTGGCTGGACCTCGTATGCTCGAGCATATGGTGGATACTGTACTCTACTTTGAAGGGGAACGTCAGCATACTTTTCGTATCTTAAGAGCTGTTAAAAATCGTTTTGGATCTACGAATGAAATTGGTATTTTTGAAATGCGATCGGGTGGTTTGGTTGAGGTTTTAAATCCTAGTCAAGTCTTTTTGGAAGAGCGCCTAGATGGTGCGACCGGATCAGCTATTGTTGTTACTATGGAAGGGACAAGGCCTATTTTAGCAGAGGTGCAGGCCCTTGTAACGCCAACAGTTTTTGGCAATGCCAAACGGACGACTACTGGTTTGGATTTCAATCGTGTCAGCCTGATTATGGCAGTTTTGGAGAAACGCTGCGGTTTGCTTTTGCAAAATCAGGATGCTTATCTTAAATCAGCTGGAGGTGTACGGCTTGATGAGCCAGCTATTGACTTGGCCGTTGCGGTTGCGATTGCTTCTAGCTATAAAGAAAAGCCAACAAGCCCTAAGGACTGTTTTATCGGTGAGATTGGCTTAACAGGAGAGATACGGCGTGTCAATCGGATAGAACAGCGTATTAATGAAGCTGGTAAATTAGGTTTTACAAAGATTTATGTGCCTAAAAATTCGTTGACGGGATTAGCGGTTTCAAACACTATTCAGATTATTGGAGTAACAACAGTCAATGAAGTATTGGAAAGGGTATTTGCTTCAAGGTGACAAAGTGATAGAAAAATGATATGATACAGCTACGTTTATGAATCAGTTATTTTGATTTCATATTAGTTCATAACTTGAGATAGAAAAGGGATACTATGTCTTATTTTGATCATTTTATAAAAGCTAATCAAGCTTATGTGGACTTGCATGGAACGGCTCACTTACCCCTTAAGCCCAAAACGCATGTTGCCATTGTTACTTGTATGGATTCCCGTTTACATGTGGCGCCTGCTTTGGGCTTGGCCTTAGGAGATGCTCATATTTTGCGCAATGCTGGCGGACGTGTGACAGATGATGTCATTCGCTCTTTAGTGATTTCTGAGCAGCAATTAGGGACACATGAAATTGTAGTGCTGCATCATACAGACTGTGGAGCTCAGACTTTTACTAATGAGGAATTTGCTGCGCAGCTAAAACGAGATTTAGCTGTTGACGTCAAAGGTCAGGACTTCCTTCCTTTTACAGATATTGAAGAGAGTGTACGAGAAGATGTTGCTCTTTTAAAAGCTTCTCCTCTTATTCCTGAAAATATTACCATTTCAGGAGCTATTTATGATGTTGATACAGGGAGAATTACCGAGGTGCATTAATCAAAAAGAGTTTTAGAGATCTTAAATTGTCTCTCAGACCTTATATTTTTTGAGGGCCAGTATACTAAAGGCTCTCTTTTTTTGATTGACAAAGGGCTTTGGAAATTATATAATCTCATTGTACTACTTCAATAATACATAAAATATTTAAGGAGGCTTTGCCATGTCTGATGATCGTATGAAATACACTGTTGATAGTAATATGCAGTTTCCTTTGGTGGAGATTGTGCTGGAAACGGGAGAATCAGCCTATATTCAGCGTGGGAGTATGGTCTATCATACACCAAGCGTAACTCTTAATACCAAAGTTAACGGACGTGGTTCAGGGGTTGGAAAACTAGTGGGAGCTATTGGCCGTTCTGTAACTTCAGGAGAAAGTTTTTTTATTACTCAGGCAGTGTCAAATGCTGATGATGGAAAATTAGCCTTGGCACCTTCTATGCCGGGTCAGGTCATTGCTTTGAAATTGGGAGAAAAGCAATACCGGCTTAATGATGGGGCCTTTCTTGCCTTGGATGGTTCTGCCCGGTATCAAATGAAGAGCCAGAGTATTGGACGAGCTCTTTTTGGAGGTCAAGGCGGTCTTTTTGTGATGACAACAGAGGGTCAGGGGACCTTACTTGTCAATAGCTTTGGCTCTATCAAAAAAATAGAATTGCAAAATCAAGAAATCACAATTGATAATGCCCATGTTGTGGCCTGGAGCAGAGATTTGAACTATGATATCCATTTGGAAAATGGTTTGATGCAATCAATCGGAACAGGTGAAGGCGTTGTTAATACCTTCCGAGGTACAGGTGAAGTTTATGTTCAAAGCCTTAATCTGCGACAATTTGCTGGTGTTCTGCAGAATTTTCTGACGAATGCCAATCGTTAAATTTAACCTTCCTGATGCAATGAACATCGTGACTATAGTTAAAAAAGCGAGAGTGGGACAGAAAAATCAATAATCTAAAGAATTTGATTTTTCAGCAAGTCCCAATTTCTAGTTGCTGACCTAAAACAGTCCTGTAGACTGTTTTGACTTTCACCTCCGCACAGTTGGTTAGGATAGCCGCTGTCACTTGTACAGCAAGGGATAAGGTTATCTAACCAACCACTGCCTCATGCAAGTAAAACGACAAAAATGAATGCACGGGACTTGGGACTTTTGTCCCAGCCTTTTTTCTTAGCCCAAGCAGCAAGGATATGCTATAATAAAAATGATTGAATTTTATGAAAAACAGGCTGGAAACCGTCTCTTTTAGAAGTTTTCTAGGAACTGTTATATCGAAATGACAGGAGAAGATCATGACAAACAAAATTCGTGTACGCTATGCACCAAGTCCAACAGGGCTTTTACACATTGGAAATGCGCGGACTGCGCTCTTTAATTACCTTTATGCCCGCCATTATGGTGGAGATTTTATTATTCGTATTGAAGATACGGATCGTAAACGCCATGTTGAGGATGGGGAGCGTTCGCAGTTAGATAATTTGAAATGGTTAGGTATAGATTGGGATGAAAGCCCTGAAACGCATGACAATTACCGGCAATCAGAACGTTTGGAACTTTATCAAAAGTATATTGACCAATTACTGGCAGAAGGAAAAGCCTACAAGTCTTATATAACCGAAGAAGAATTGAATGCCGAACGCGAACGTCAAGAAGCTGCAGGAGAAACACCGCGTTATATCAATGAATTCCTTGGTATGTCAGAAGCAGAAAAAACAGCTTATATTGCAGAGCGGGAAGCTTCAGGTATCATTCCGACTGTCCGGCTGAAAGTTAATGAGGCTGGTGTTTATAAATGGCATGATATGGTAAAAGGTGATATTGAGTTTGAAGGCAGTAATATTGGCGGTGATTGGGTTATTCAGAAAAAAGATGGCTATCCAACCTATAACTTTGCCGTTGTTGTTGATGATCATGATATGGCAATCTCTCATGTTATCCGCGGAGATGATCACATTGCCAATACGCCAAAGCAACTTATGGTTTATGAAGCGCTGGGTTGGAAAGCTCCTCAATTTGGACATATGACACTTATCATCAATTCTGACACGGGTAAAAAATTATCAAAACGTGATACCGATACTTTACAGTTTATTGAAGATTACCGCAAAAAAGGCTATCTGCCAGAAGCAGTCTTTAACTTTATCGCACTTTTGGGGTGGAATCCTGGCGGTGAAAATGAAATCTTTTCACGTTGTGAACTTATCAACCTTTTTGATGAAAATCGTCTCAGCAAATCACCAGCTGCCTTTGACCAAAAGAAATTAGACTGGATGGATAATGACTATATCAAACATGCTGATTTTAAGACGGTTTTTGAACTTGCAAGACCCTATTTAGAATCAGCTGGCCGTTTGACAGATAAGGCTGAAAAATTAGTTGCCCTTTATCAGCCGCAAATGAAGTCTATTGATGAAATTATACCTTTGACAGATCTCTTTTTCGAAGACTTTCCACAACTCACTGCAAAGGCCAAAGAATTTATGTCTGGAGAAACGGTGCCGATTGTTCTCCAGTCCTTTAAGGCAAAACTGGAAGCTATGCCAGATGAAGATTTCAAATCAGAAAATATTTTTCCGCAAATCAAAGCCGTTCAAAAGGAAACGGGAATCAAAGGCAAAAATCTTTTTATGCCAATTCGTATTGCCGTCTCAGGAGAAATGCATGGACCAGAATTACCAGATACTATCTTTTTGCTTGGAAAAGAAAAATCAATACAGCATCTTTCTGATATGTTAGAACAAATAAAATAAATGATGAAAGCTTTGTTGACGGACGAAGCTTTCATCATTTTTCTTGTAATAAGAAAAGTAAAAGTCATGAAAGAAAGGAAACTTGGAAGTTGAAACGAAGGTTCTATTTACAACAAGCTCACGGCACTTGTCAATATTGAAAATTAAAAGGTTATTGAAAGGGCCTGTTTTTTATAGTACAATTAAGAAAAAGTTTTAAGTTAAGGAGATAAGATGTCAGAAGATTTTAATAATGGAAATAATCCAGAAGGGAAAGATATCCCTAATGCAACTGAGCAGGCAGCGCTAGAAGATCAAAAACAAGACTCTCAGGTAGAGCAGCCCAAAGAAGCTGCTGCAGATATGGCAGCTAATCAAGACAATTCTGTTCAGTCTGTTTCAGATTCAGAAAATAGTGTTGAACCAGCGGCTCCTACGGAGCAGCTGGTTCAGCAGACACCACCAGTAGCACCTGCGGTTTCTAATGTATCTGTAAAACGCAAGGAACTCATTGTGCTGCCTATTATTTCTTTAGTTGTTTCTGTAATAACATTCCTTTTAGCATGTTTTGCACCTATTCCGATTATTTATGTTATTATTGCTTTTCTGGGGATTATTTATGCTGTCGTCAGTTTGATTGTTAATATTAATCGTAAAAAGGTCTTGTCTATCATTGCTTTGGTACTTGCAGGAGTTGTTTTCTTAGCGAGCGGGGCTGTTTTGTTTGTGCGTCAGGCGGATAACCATGATAAGACAGAAAAGATCAGTAAAAGCTCTGATGATGAATCTGATGACAGAGATATAGATGAAGATGATGATGACGATGAAGTGGATAGTACAGATCCTAAGGATTATATAGCGGATTCTTCAGATTATAAATTTAATTGGTCAAAATCTAAATTTAAAAAATTAAAGTTTGCCGGCTATGGTTCTGATTCTAATAAGGGTGATACTCTAAAATCTATTATTAAAAAATATGGAAAAGCTAAAAATGCTAACATGTTAGATGATAGACTTAGATTAGAGTACAAACAAGAAAATTCCAAAGAAACTATTTATAGTGTGCTCTTAACCTTTAAAGAACGCTCTGATGGTAAGTTTATTCTTGAAAGCGGCAATTGTATATTTAACGCAAGTGACGTAAAAACAAATCCTAACTATAAAGCTAATTTGACACGGTCAGATATTAATAGTTTGAAAGTTGGCAGCCTTGCTACAGGGGCTGGCGGTACTAATCTGAAAGATATTATTGCTAAATATGGTGCCCCCAAAGAAGCAAGGATAACACTATCAAATTATGGGAATAAATTAGACAAATTATTAACGGTTATCTATAGTGATTATCATAGGAGTGATCGGTCTAAATTAGATTATGCAGCCTTGCATTTCAGGCAACAAAGAAATGGTGATTATTTACTCATCAATAAATATCCAAGATAATTTGACTTATAGTTATCTCCAGTGGAGGACTTATCTTAATATCGAGAGAGGACAAATTTGTCTTCTCTTTTTTTGCTGTTCCCAGTGATGCAGATTTTTAGCCTTAATGTTCTTTGGCTGCTTAGTTTAGTATTGGCTAGTGTGTTTCGAATTATCTGGTATTTATTTAGGAAGTTTTGGTTACGACCAGCTAATCAACAGTTCTTTTTCAAGGATTATAGTTATGTTATAATAAAAATTAAGATTTTAATAAATAAGAAAAGGAAAATGATTTATGGTCAAAATGGTATTAGGAAGCTCTGATACCCAAGCCAGCTCAGTGGGAACGCTTGCTGATAATTATAAGGCTGGTTTTGAACAGCTGGTCAAATCCATAGACCAGCTGGCTAATGAAGACAGGCTGTCTGGTTCGGCCTACAGCAATATCAAGAACTATGGCAGCAGTGTGGTCAAACCTTTAGCCCAAGCCTTTGTCCTTCGTATAACTTCGTATAATGTATGCTATACGAAGTTATTACGACTCAACCCTTTGCGTTGGAATTTAAGGGACTTTCAATCGGCCAGCAAATGGGCTAAGGGCAGTAAGATACTGGGAGCTGCGGGAACCGTTATCAATGTGGGCTCCAATATCAAGGAGAATTTCTTTGATGATAAGACATCTTCCATGGGGAAGAAGATTCGCAACTTTTCAGTGGATACAGCGGTTGACTTAGGTTCTGGTGCTGGCGCTGCCTATGCCGGAGCTGCCGTTGGCACCATGATTGGCGGACCAATTGGAACGGTTGCTGGCGCTGCGGTAGGTATGGGAATGTCTTGGCTTATGAATTTCAAAGTTAAGGAATTTGGCAATAAATCCGCTACAGATCTTGCCAAGGATGGTTTAAAAGGCGCCACAGATGCCATTGGCGGTGGTTTAAAAACAGTAGGAAGGTGGTTTGGCTGATGACAAAGACAAAAAAGAAAACCAAAGTACCTAAGAATACTATTCCCAGAGATCGCTATCATGGGCCTTTGATAACCGGTGGGGTCAGTCTGGGCTATATTAAGTTCTACCCTTGGCTCAATCTGCCTTTTTCCATTTTCTTCTTTTATCTAGGTCTTTTAGGCGAGTCAGCTGCTCACTTAGGTCTTATTAAAATTCTCTTCTTAACTTGTATCATTATCAATGCAGTCAGTATCCTTTTTTCCTTTTTCCATTCTCTAGTGAATCGTTTTAAATCTCTGGCTTATGTGTTGATTGCTTTAGTGTCTTGGACAACACTGTTATGGATAGATTTTATTGGTTTGATGATGTTTGTGTCATCTGGAGATTCAGGTAGTATCGAAGATTTATATGTCTCTCCATTGACCTTATTTTATGTCATTCCCATGTTGCTGCTCTTTTTCCTTACCTGTGGTTTTTACGCTTGGCATTACCTGCCTCAAAACCAAGGAAAGGTTTGGAAGATTAATCAGTGGGAGACTTATGGTGGCAAAGCGAAAGGTAAGAAAAAAGAGCGGCTGACCAATTTTGGAGCAGCCTTTGGGGTGGTTTTGTTTGTGCCAGCTGTATTAACTGGCTATATTGCCAATGCTTTTGGTGTCTTCTTGGGAATTTTACTAACCTCCACTTTATCCGCTGTCATCGTTGATGCCTTTTATGCAGCTGTTTATATCAGAAAACATCCAGAGGATGATTCTCTTTAATCATACCGTTATTGGTGTAGAGCAGGTATATGAATTTCAAAGTTAAGGAATTTGGCAATAAATCCGCTACAGATCTTGCCAAGGATGGTTTAAAAACAGTAGGAGGGCGGTTTAGCTTGAAAGACCCCATCTCGTTTAGAAAGAATGTAAGAGGAAATCTATGGAAATCAGATCTAAAAAATTAAGCCTTTATCAATTATTCGGCTATAAAGAAAGCGGGTTAACAGCTGTCCCGATTGATCAGCTTTGTCAAGAAGTCTATCCTTTATGCTGGGAGTTTATTGAGGATATGCTGGATACAGTCTATTCAGATGGGCCTGTTTGTTTTAAAAGCTATCCTTTTTCTCAAGCAGGAAATTGGCTTATCTTCACGACATTTGGCAATGAAATACGTCCGACAAGTGATGATGTATACCCGATTTATTTTGAAGACAAACTGTTTATTGAGAGTGAGGATTTTGCTAGTTTTAGGTCAGCTGATTTGCAGGACTATTATGACGATTTAGCAGCCAAGTACGCTGACAGAGATTTAAGCAGCTTAGCTGTCTATCACGTGCTGTATCACCCTAGTGCAGAAGGTATATGGGTTGACGCCTATAGCAGTTGGGAGGAAGTGTAATGGATTATATTGTAGCAGAAGGAGTTACTAACGAAGCTATTTTTGAAGCTCGCTATGTGATTAGAAAGCGTAAGACTTTTCACGTGAGTCAGATGCGAGCAGAACTAGATGCTTTTATGGCAGCGGTTGAGGCGGTAGGGGGGCACCCAGCCGGCCCGCTCGTCTATAGTCTCAATAATGTGCCTTATGAAGGGGAGATGGCGATTGAATTTTTCCTCCCTTTAGAAGAAGATTATATTGAAATTGAGGGGATGCGCTTTTCCTCTTACTTTGAGCTTAACAACGTGATTATGATTTCGCTGGATCATGATTATGAAGAGCTGACCAAAGAAGCTTATGCTCGCTTATTGTGGACTTTAGATCAAAATGGTCAGGAACAGTATACCCCCTTTTATCATGTTTTAAACCCAGAAGAGCCTGGCAGTGTCACGGTCCTGCTGGGCTATGCCTATTGATTGCCGCAGCTGTTTTAGCGTCTCATAGCCACCTGCAGCGCAGGGACTTAACTTAACATCTGGAGAGGACAGATTTGTTCTCTCTCTTTTGCTGTTTCGAGTGCAATAAGGTACTAAGAGGTGAGGAGATTACAATCAATTTTAGAGAGACGGACAACCTTTAACTTAAAACTTACTTACAAAATGCAAAATGCGGCTTTACTGGCTAAAAGTAAGGTGTAAAGGTAAGAATTTTTGAGTCAGATAATGGTATATTGCTATTTATTTAGTGGACTATCTGGAGATTAAGACTAGTAGAAGGTTTATTAGAAATTCTCTATTCAGAAGAAACGAAATTACAAAAGCAAAAGAAGACATTTTTCATGCGTATGCTGTAATTTAAAAGTCGTTAGTATGGATATAGTTTTATTAATTATGGTATACTATTATTTGAAAGTTTAAAAAGGAATAATATTAATGAAAAAGAGTAAAATTTTAACTTTATCAATATTACTAATTTTAGTTAGTCCGCAGTTACTATCTCTTACTGCTATTGCAGATGAAATGGCAGTAACTGCTAGTACTGAAGAAAGGAGGACAGAGTCTTCAGAAGAAGAAAGCAGCGATGGTTCGTCAGTATCCAAAAAAGAAAACTCATCTGATGAACTTAGCCAAACGGAAGCAAAAACCTCTGCAGATTCTACAGCCACTACTTCTACTGAGACTCAAAATTCTTCTACATCTGAACCTTCTTCAACAGAGTCTTCCTCTGAAGCTTCTCAGAATGAAAATAGCACCCAAGCTAAAACTTCTAAAACATCGACTGAAAATAATGGAACTAAGGTTTCCAAACCATCTATAAAAGATAAAAAAAGAGGAGCTGGTTTATCTTCTAAAATATCTTCAAAGGGCTCATTTCTTGCTCGATCTGAATCAAGAACACAAATCCAGAAGGCTGCCTCTTTGTTTAGATCATACAATACAGAAAGTTCAAATTTATTTGATTCAAGTTCCCCATCACTTTCACCATCGGTTATCTCAGTTGCATATGTAGAACATTGGTCAGGTCCGGATGCTTATCATCACAACCTGTTATCTCATCGTTATGGTATTACTGCGGCACAGCTTGATGGCTTCCTAGCTTCGACTAATATTTCCTATGATAAACATCGGATTAATGGAGCTAAATTATTAGAATGGGAAAAAGTCAGCGGATTGGATGTGCGTGCTATCATAGCTATTGCTATGGCTGAAAGTTCTCTTGGTACAGCAGGTGTCGCTACTGTTTCAAAAGCAAACATGTTTGGGTATGGAGCGTTTGACTATAATACTTCCAATGCGATTAATTTTTCTGATGAAGAGGCTGTTAAAAAATTGACAGCAGAAACTATTATTCAAAATAAAAATATAACCTTTAAAATTCAAGATGATAAGGCGAAAAAATATAGCATGAGGCAATTAAATACAGTGGTGGAAGGTGGTGTTTATTTTACAGATACTTCCGGTACTGGAAAGCGTCGTGCTCAGATTATGCAAGAAATTGATTCTTGGATTGATCGGCATGGAGGGACTCCAGCGATACCAGAAAATCTTAAACATTTAAATAGTACCAGTATTGCAACAGTTCCAACTGGCTATAAACTTACAGCTCCCATCAATACTGCAACTTATATAGCATTGTCTTATCCATGGGGGCAATGTACATGGTATGTATATAATCGTGCCCGAGAGTTAGGTTATCTTTTTGATCCCTACATGGGCAATGGGGGTGATTGGCGGTATAAGTCGGGCTATGAACTTACCCACAGCCCCAAGGTTGGGTATGCTATATCATTTGCACCAGGGCAAGCTGGAGCAGATTCAAGTTATGGCCATGTTGCTATTGTTGAAGAGGTGAGAAAAGATGGCTCTATTTTAGTCTCAGAATCCAATGCACTTGGAGAAGGGGTTATTTCTTATCGAACTTTTAATGCACAACAAGCATTAGAATTAACTTATGTTATTGGAAAAAAGATATAATCCAATATAGTACTTTTATTAATGATAATAACTAATTATAATCACTATTTAGTCGTGTAAATAGAGACTATAATCTGACGATTCAGCTGGCTAATAAAAGGTTCAATGCCAACTGTAGTGGATGACTTATAACGAAGCGCGAGAGAGAATCAGATTGGTTCTCTCTTTTGATTTTTTAAGAGACAAGCTAAAACGGTCTCTCCCCAGACTGTTTTACCCATTTTAGAGATTATAGAATTATTTTTATTCAAAAAAATAAATAAAATTCAAAATTACACTTGATTTTTGAATAAATATACATTATAATAAAGTTGTTCGTTGATAATACAGCAAATTTATATAGAAAAGAGTTAATTTATGCCAAAAGAAAAAGTGATTTTAGCCTATTCGGGTGGACTTGATACCTCAGTTGCTATTACCTGGTTAAAAAAAGATTATGATGTAGTAGCTGTTTGTATGGATGTCGGTGAAGGAAAAGATTTAGAATTTATTCATGAGAAAGCCCTCACAGTAGGTGCTATCGAATCTTATGTCCTTGATGTTAAGGATGAATTTGCTGAAGAGTATGTCCTTCCCGCTCTTCAGGCTCATGCTTACTATGAACAAAAGTATCCTTTGGTTTCAGCGCTCAGCCGTCCTATTATTTCTAAAAAGCTGGTTGAAATTGCCCATAAAACAGGTGCGACAACAATTGCTCACGGCTGTACTGGTAAGGGGAATGACCAAGTTCGTTTTGAAGTTGCTATCGCTGCTTTAGATCCTAAATTAAAGGTTATTGCTCCTGTTCGTGAATGGAAATGGTCCCGCGAGGAAGAAATCAATTATGCTAAAGAAAATGGCGTCCCTGTTCCAGCTGATCTAGATAATCCTTACTCAGTCGATCAAAATCTTTGGGGTCGTGCCAATGAATGCGGGGTCTTGGAAAATCCATGGAATGAAGCGCCAGAAGATGCTTTTGGTATTACCAATTCAGTAGAAGAAGCACCTGATACACCTGAATATGTAGAGATAGAGTTTAAGGCTGGTAAACCAGTTGCTATTGATGGTGTTGAGATGAAATTAGCTGATCTTATTCAAAATCTCAATAATCTTGCTGGCAAGCACGGTATCGGCCGTATTGATCATGTGGAAAATCGGTTAGTAGGAATTAAATCACGTGAAATCTATGAATGTCCAGGTGCCTTGGTCCTTTTAACAGCGCATAAAGAAATTGAAGATTTGACTTTGGTACGTGAGGTATCGCACTTTAAACCTATTCTTGAAAATGAGCTGTCTAATCTTATTTATAATGCTCTTTGGTTCAATCCGGCAACTGAAGCTATTTTAGCTTATATAAAAGAAAGTCAAAAAGTTGTGAATGGTACAGCTAAAGTAAAACTTTATAAAGGTTTAGCGAAGGTCGTAGCTCGTAAGTCTCCTAACTCTCTTTATGATGAAAACTTAGCTACTTATACATCTGCTGATACTTTTGATCAAGAAGCAGCTGTAGGCTTTATCAAACTTTGGGGTTTGCCAACAAAAGTAAACGCTCAAGTACAGGAGCATTCAAATAAAGATTAATGGCCATAAAGTTAATTTTATAAGAAAAGAGTTTAGCAATTACCACAAGGCTACAAGACTGACTGTTTGAACAGTTAGGGCCGTTTGACATATAAAAGATGTTAAAAAACTGCTACATTTCAGATAAAAGGGTACAGAGATACCCATCTGAGACTCTTTTCTAATACTATCTGACAAAGGTATTCCAGTGAGGATACTTCAGGCTCAGAAAAAGGCGTTTCTGAGAAAAAGGCTTCCGGCGAGGAGTTCAATAAGTCTGAGACCAGAGTCCCAGACTTATTGTTTATTCTATTAAACTTTTAAGGAATTAGAAAAGAGAGACATTATGACAGGACAAAATCATAAATTATGGGGCGGTAGATTTGAGACTGGTTTAGAACAATGGGTCGAAGAATTCGGAGCTAGTATTTCTTTTGATCAAAAGATGGCAGAATATGATATGAAAGGCTCTATTGCTCATGTAACTATGCTGGGACAAAAGGGAATTATTTCGCAAACAGATGCTGCAGCTATCAAATCAGGCCTAGAAGAGCTTTTAAAAGAATACCAGGAAGGGCAGCTGGTCTTTGACATTAGTAATGAAGATATTCATATGAATATTGAGACTCTCCTGACAGAGAAAATTGGATCAGTTGCAGGGAAATTACATACAGCGCGCTCCAGAAATGATCAGGTTGCAACGGATATGCATCTTTACCTCAAAGCAAAGCTTGATGAAGTTATTGAGAAACTAGACCATTTAAGAAAAACTTTGGTATATGTAGCAGAAAAGCATGTTGATACGATTATGCCAGGCTATACTCATCTTCAGCATGCCCAGCCCATATCTTTTGGCCATCATCTTATGGCTTATTATAATATGTTTACCCGTGACAGTGAGCGTTTTGCCTTTAATAAAAAGCATGCTGATCTTTCACCGCTTGGGGCAGCTGCACTTGCAGGAACAACTTTTCCTATTGATAGGGAAATGACAGCTGATTTAATGGAATTTGCCCAGCCCTATAGCAATTCTCTGGATGCGGTATCAGATCGCGATTTCATTTTAGAATTTTTAGCGAATGCTAGTATGTTGATGGTGCATATGTCGCGTATTTGTGAGGAAATTATTAATTGGTGTTCTCATGAGTACCAATTTATAGTACTTTCGGATACTTTTTCAACAGGCTCTTCTATTATGCCGCAAAAGAAGAATCCTGATATGGCTGAACTGATTCGTGGGAAATCAGGCCGTGTCTTTGGCAATCTTTTTGGTCTATTGACTGTAATGAAGTCTTTACCGCTTGCTTATAACAAAGATCTGCAAGAAGACAAAGAAGGAATGTTTGATACGGCTGAAACAATTACAGTTGCTATTGATATTTTAGCAGGTATGCTGGAAACGATGACAGTCAATAAAGAACGTATGGCAGAATCAACAGAAGAAGATTTTTCAAATGCAACTGAGCTAGCAGACTATCTAGCTAATAAAGGTCTTCCTTTTCGTCAGGCACATGAAATTGTAGGTAAGTTGGTCTTAGAATGTACTAAGAATGGCCATTATTTACAAGACCTTCCTTATGAGCGTTATCAGGAAATTTCAAATCTTATTGAGAAAGATATCTATGAGACACTGAAATCGCATACTGCTGTTGAACGTCGGCATTCGTTTGGAGGAACTGGATTTGATCAGGTGAAATGGCAAATTGAAGAAGCGAAAAAAACCTTTAAATAAGGAATTGGAAAAAGCTAAAAAACAAGATGTTTTTTGGCTTTTTTTTATTTTATGATATAATAGGTTGAATTTAGATAATTTGGAGTTATGTTTTGAAAAAAAGCTATCGCGTCAAAAGTGATAAAGATTTTCAAGCCATTTTTACTAGCGGTCATAATGTTGCTAATCGGAAATTTGTTGTTTACAGTTTGGAAAGAAAGCAGGAACATTTCCGTGTCGGTTTCTCGGTTGGCAAAAAATTAGGAAATGCTGTTACTAGAAATGCTGTCAAACGAAAGATGCGTCATGTGCTTATGGAGCTTATTCCTTATTTAAGTGCAAAAGACTTTGTCGTTATTGCCAGAAAAGGCGTTGAAGAATTGAACTATGGTGAAATCAAGAAAAATATGATCCATGTTTTAAAATTGGCAAACATATATCAGGAAAGGAAGAATCGGTGAAAAAGAATTATAAATTAGTTGGACTGGCTCTGGGAGCGTTCGTGTTTTTATCGGCCTGCGGACGTGGTCAGGTTACAGGACAATCCAGCGGTATGTGGGAAAGATTTGTTTATTTCTTTGCTGAGGTCATCCGCTATCTTTCGATAAATGGTCAAATTGGTATTGGTATTATATTGTTTACACTTATTATCAGGACCATACTTTTACCGCTTTTTAATATGCAGTTGAAGTCCGGCCAAAAGATGCAAGAGCTTCAGCCAGAGTTAAAAGCTCTGCAGGCTAAATATTCTGGAAAAAAAGACAGAGAAAGCCGCCTTCGCTTAACAGAGGAGACTCAGGAGCTCTATAAAAAACACGGTGTCAATCCTTATGCCAGTTTATGGCCTCTTGCCATCCAAATGCCAGTATTGCTGGCACTTTATCAGGCTTTATCAAGAGTGGCTTTTTTAAAGGAAGGAACTTTTTTATGGGTTGATATTGCTAAACCAGACCCTTATTTTATCCTTCCCATCTTAGCGGCAGTATTTACTTTCTTATCTTCTTGGCTGACAAATAAAGCGGCTAAGGAAAGAAATGGAATGATGGTTGTTATGACTATTGTTTTGCCAATTTTTATCCTCGTTATTGGTATAAATATGGCAAGCGGGATCGCTCTTTATTGGGCTTTGTCAAATGCCTATCAAGTATTCCAGATTTTGCTGCTTAATAATCCATTTAAAATCATTGCAGAACGCCAGCGATTGGAAGCTGAGGCTCGTGAATTAGAAGCTAAAAAGAGACGTGCCATGAAAAAAGCACGCAAAAAAAGGAGATAAGGAGAGCAAAATATGGTGTTGTTCACAGGAAAGACGGTTGAAGAGGCTATTGACGATGGTTTAAGACAAATGGGGCTTTCTCGTATGAAGGCTCATATCCAGGTTATTTCTCGTGGGAAAAAGGGGTTTCTTGGGTTTGGAAGAAAACTAGCCCGTGTTGAAATAAAAAATATCAGCGATAACACGATTCATAAGGAGGACAGGCAAGCAATACACGAAGTCCCTGATACTATCAATGAACAAAATCATTCTGCTGCTTCTATGGTAGAAGAAACCAAGGAACAAGTGCCAGATCAGCATCCGTCTCTTCAGGATGGGTCGGATCAAGACTCTAAACAGCTTAAAGAGCAGTCAGAAAAGAGCACAGGTAACAATAAGGAGGCTGCTGAACAGACTTTTGAAGAATTTGTTGCCAATGAATTTGATACGGTGGATGATGGTAAAGACATTGCTTTAGCAAGTGAAGACGTCTCAAAATATGTCCAAACGATTATTTATGAAATGGATTTGGAGGCAAGTATAGAGACAACTTATACCCACCGTCAAATGAATCTGCAAATTGAAACGCCAGATGCTGGAAGAGTTATAGGCTATCATGGAAAAGTTCTAAAATCGCTGCAGTTACTGGCGCAAAATTTTTTACATGATCACTATTCAAAATATTTCACTGTTTCCTTAAATGTTCATGATTATATGGAACATCGGACAGAAACGCTGATTGACTTTGCCCATAAAACAGCTGCTAGAGTATTGGAATCAGGCCGTCCCTTCTTTATGGATCCAATGAGCAATAATGAAAGAAAAGTGGTGCATAAAGCCATTTCAGCTATTGCAGGTGTTGAAAGTTATTCTGAGGGAGACGATCCTAATCGCTATGTTGTTATTGCGGTCAAAAAGTAAAGCATGCATTTGTTGACATTATTGTGACATGAAGGCCAGCGGACTAAGCTAAAATCTGCTGGTCTTTTGACTTTTACCATATTGATATCAAACCGATCTTTCAAAACTAAGATATTATCATTTTCGAATGATACCCAAAGAGAATATATCTTGACACTGTCCTTTCTTTGTTATAAAATAGTCTAGTATGTTTAGTAACTGATCAAATAATAGCCGGCTAAACGAATACGAAAATCTATGAGGAGGTATTCAAAGTGAAACGCACTTTTCAACCAAGTAAAATCCGTCGCCAACGCAAACATGGTTTCCGTCATCGTATGGCGACTAAAAATGGCCGTCGCGTCTTAGCTGCGCGTCGCCGTAAGGGCCGCAAAGTCTTATCAGCTTAATAAAAGGAAATATTAATGCAAAAACCAACAGAAACTCGAGGCTGTTGGTTTTTTGTATATAATTTTATCCTTTGGTCATTTTATCTTAGCCCTTATTAACAGTTTGTATCTTTCTAGGAAACAGCAGACTTGAGCAGATAGCTAAGATAATGACTAAAAGCGAATAGCTGTAAAGTTTTGTGAAAGCTTTGGTGTATCTTTCAACAGAATAATCTTTAATATGCTTAACAGCTGCATTGATCTGCCTATTAATCTGCGCTAATTTTTGCTCTACGCCAGATTTGACCTTTTTATAAATTTTCTGTTTTTGAATTTGAGAAAGACTGCGTGGATATTTTTGCAGTGTTTTTTGATAAGCCTCATTGATAATTTCTTTGCGTTCGGCTTTGGAAAAGTGATCAGAAAGCTTATTACGGCTTTTTCCTTTTCCTAGAGATTTAATAGCAGTTTCCTGAATGGTTTTCTGTTTGGTCTTTGAAACATCAATAGTTTTAACTTCTGTTTTGATGTATCTGACAGCCTCTTTTCTAGCTGTGCTGAGATTTGTATAGAGTCCCGTGACATAGACAGCGACGGCTAGAACAATTCCCACCTGTCTGAGGACACCGGCGACACTTTGGGAGGCTGTTAGCAGATTTCCGGTAAAGTCTGAGGCAGCTAATACCGTGATAGGACCAGCGATAATACCATAACCAGTCCCTAAAATTAAACAAGTTAAGGTGGTTTGGGTGCTGTCTGCCATATCAATTTTTGTAAACAGGATATAGGCAGCTGCCATTAGAGTGAAACCAGTGGCAATGACAAGACGAGGTCCCAATTTATCAATAATGAAAGCAGCGAGTGGTGAAAAAATAAAAATCATGGCAGTAATCGGAGTTACCAGTAAAGCAGCTTCCAATTCGGTCTTGCTTTGCACACGGGTAAAGTAGGTTGGTAAAACAACAGTTACGGCTACTAGAAAGATATTACTGAGAATGATAGCAAGAGCAGAGCCGGTAAATTCCTTATTTTTAAAGAGTTCCAAAGGTACCGTGGGTGCCTGACAGCGTTTCTCCCACAGGATGAAAATGATAAGAAAGATGGCTGAACTAATCAGTAAAGTCAGAATCCCAGGACTCGTCCAACCCCAATCCCGTCCTTTTACAAGCCCCAGAGTCAGTGCAAATAAGGTTGCCATGCTAAGCAGAGCGCCAAGATAATCAATCTTGGCTTTTTCTGTTGCTTCATGCCAGTCTAAACATACCAGACAAATTAGCAGAGAAATAATCATTAATGGAATATTGACAAGAAAAATCCAGCGCCATCCTAAAAACTGTGTCAAAACCCCTCCAATGGTCGGTCCCAAAGCAGCAGCCAATCCTTGCGTAACTCCCAGAGCTGCAATAACACCTTTACGTGCAGTCAGGCTAACCGTATTAATCCCAATTGTCATCGATAGAGGAAAGACAATGGCTGTTCCAATACTCTGCAGCCCGCGCCCAAAAATTAGTAGCTTAAGGTCAGAGCTAACTGCCGAAATAAGAGAGCCTCCCATAAAAATCAGCAGTCCCAGTAAATAAAATTTGTGCTTGCCAAACTTTTCAGCCAGTTTGCTTAAGGGAATGGTCAATGAAGCAAAAATAATAGTGTAGACATTGAGTGACCATTGAAGGTCATTCAGGTTGACGCTTAAGCTGTCCTGAATAGCCGGCAGGGCAATATTCATAACAGTTGTGTCCAGCATACATAGGAAGATACCAATGCACATGGCAATAATAGCAAATAAACGTTTCATAGAAACACCTCTTTTTTATATTAACAATGATAATATAAATTAAATCAATATAATTGTCAATAGTTGATTACTGATGTTATTTATATTATGATAAATAATATAAATAAAGTGAGGTAATCCTATGCAAGGGAAAGACATCATTCTTGGGATTTTAAGCAAACAAAAGCGTTCGGGTTATGAAATTAATGATATATTGCAAAATCAGCTCTCTTATTTTTATGATGGTACTTACGGCATGATTTATCCGACCTTGAGAAGACTTGAAAAAGAAGGAAAGATTTTAAAGGAAGTCGTTATTCAAGAGGGCAGGCCAAATAAAAATATTTATGCCATCACAGAATCCGGCAAGGAAGAATTTGATGCTTATTTACAGTCAGAAATAGATGATGAAACTTTCAAGTCTGATTTTCTGATGAGACTCTTTTTTGGAACGTCCTTAGATAAATCAGCTCTAAAACAGATGCTGACAGAAGAAATAGCGAGGAAAGAAGAAAAAATCAAGAGATTAAATGATAATTTTAAAGTATGGAAAAATGAAGGCGGACTGACTTCCACTCAGGAAATGACTATCAAGTACGGTTTGGCTCAGTATGAAGCAACTAAGAAAGTTTTGGAAGAGGAGCTGGTAAGGTTGGACAAGCCATTGAAATAGATGACAGTTCTATTGTTTGTGCTCAAAGCACAAACAGAAAAAAATCCCAGCAGATTCATTCAGAATTTGCTGGGATTTTAATTATCGTTTTAGTCTAGGAAAGAAATGTACCAAATGCTTTAGATAGAATATTATCATAGTTTGCTGAACCTAAACTCTATCATCTAACTCAGCAAATTATCATATTTAGTTTAGCATATGGTATAATGCTAATATGATAAAAATTTTCGATACACATACTCATCTCAACGTGGAAAACTTCACAGGAAAAGAAGCAGAGGAAATTGCTTTTGCGCGTGAGCTGGGTGTGACTAAAATGAACATTGTTGGTTTTGATCAGGAAACTATTAAAAAATCACTGGCGCTGTCCAATCAGTATAATGAGCTCTACAGCACTATTGGCTGGCACCCGACCGAGGCTGGCTCTTATACGCAGGAAGCAGAGGATATGATTGTCAGTCACCTGCACGATCCTAAGGTCATTGCTTTGGGCGAAATTGGGCTTGATTACCACTGGATGGAAGATCCCAAGGAAGTACAGATGGACGTTTTTAAGCGTCAGATTCAACTGTCTAAGGATCATGATCTGCCTTTTGTTGTCCATACTCGTGATGCTTTAGAAGATACCTACCAAGTTATCAAAGAAGCTGGCCTTGGCCCTCGCGGGGGCATTATGCACTCTTATTCAGGCTCTCTGGAAATGGCTCAGCGTTTTGTTGATTTGGGCATGACTATTTCATTTTCAGGTGTCGTTACTTTTAAAAAGGCTCTGGATGTCCAAAAAGCAGCGCAGCAATTGCCATTGGATAAAATCCTAGTTGAAACAGACGCCCCTTATCTTGCCCCTGTGCCTAAACGCGGCCGTGAAAATCGCACTGCTTACACCCGCTATGTCGTTGATAAAATCGCAGAGCTCCGCGGCCTTACGACCGAAGAAGTCGCCCAAGCTACCTATGACAATGCCATGCGGGTATTTGGATTGAAAGAGTAGATTAGAAGATAGCGACCATAGGTCGCTTAAGCCGATAGTTTCCGTCGTGATGAAAGTAACAGCATTCATGCTGTTACGAGGGATTTTTGAGACTTTAGACTCAAAAATAAGTATGGAACGCCGTAGGCGGTTGCTTACGTCCCCATCACCTGAGGAAACTGTCAAAAAGAGAATTATGAAAAATAAAATTAAAATACAAGAAGTCCTTGTCGTCGAGGGCAAGGATGACACTGCCAATCTCCGCCGTTTCTACGATGTGGACACATATGAAACCAGAGGCTCTGCCATCACTGATGACGATCTTGAGCGTATCGAAAAACTGAATGACCTGCGCGGGGTCATTGTCTTTACTGACCCCGACTACAATGGTGAGCGTATTCGTAAAATCATCATGGAAGCAGTGCCGACTGCCAAGCATGCCTTTCTCAATCGCGGAGAAGCCGTGCCCAAGTCCAAAACTAAGGGACGATCCCTTGGTGTTGAACATGCCAGCTTTGAAAACTTGCAAAAAGCCCTGTCTGGCGTGCTGGGCAGCTATGATGACGACAATCGCTTTGACATCACTAAATCTGATCTTATGCGCCTTGGTCTCCTCATGGGTTCAGACAGTCGCAAACGCCGCGAGTACCTGGGCGAAAAGCTGCGCATCGGCTATTCCAACGGCAAGCAGCTCCTCAAACGCTTGGAGCTGTTTGGTGTGACATTGGCGGAAGTTGAGGGAGTGATGGCAGTGTATGAAACATAAAAAAAGAGAATCGCTTTGTTAGTTCGCTTATCCTAGGTTTAGCCATTGGAAAGGGATGAAAAGTTGCTTTGTTTACAATGAAGGAGAAATTATATGTTTATTATCAATTTAACTTATGTGAAACCCTTAGCAGAGGTTGAAAAGCACTTAGAAGCACACATTGTCTTTTTAAATAAATATTATCAGAGCGGAAAATTTATTTGTTCAGGACGGAAGCATCCTCGAACAGGCGGGATTATTTTACTAAAAGCAGAGAATAAAGAGGATGTGAGACAGATAGTTGCAGAAGATCCTTTTTATCAAAACAAAATAGCAGAGTACGAGATTATTGAATTTTCACCAACAAAGTATGCAGATGGTTTCGAACAAATTTTAAAATAAGTCAGTTCAAGGGAGAAAGTAAAGCATGAAAAAAGTAATCATTACCGGCGGAAACAGCGGGATTGGTTATCAAGCTGCCAAGCAGCTAGCTGAGAAACACTGTCAGGTAACTCTCTTTTGCCGTAATGAAGAGAGAGCTAAGAATGCTTGTGAAACCATTATTCGTGAGACTGGTAATCCCCATGTAACCTCTTTTTTGGCAGATCTTTCTGATATGGACAGTGCCCGGCAGGCAGCTGCAGCCTATATTAAGGAACAGGAGAATCTGGATATCTTAATTAATAATGCAGCTGATTTTGATTTGTCAGTGAAAAAGCCTGTTCTTACAAAAGATGGATTGGAAAAGCAGTTTGCGACCAATGTAGTTGCACCCTTTATACTGTCTCAGAATTTTATGTCTTTGTTGAAAGAATCAGATAGCGGTCGCATTCTTAATATCTCATCACAAGGTTTACAAGCCTATCCTTTTATTCAGTTGGATTTTGATAACCTACAAGGGGAAAAATATTACAGCCCTTCTAAGACCTATTATCAAAATAAGTTGTCTCTCTTAATGCTGTCACTTTACATGAGAAAGCAAGTTAAAGATGTGAAGATTCAGGCTATTAGGGTACCTAGTGTGAAGGTAGATATAAAGCGTTACAGCAATCTCTCGTACTTCATGAAAAAGCTGTATCAACTGAAATCTTATTTTTCAATTTCACCTGACAAAATGGCGAAAACTTATGTTACGCTTGCCACAGAAGATGGGTACAAGGGTTTTTTATATACTGAAAAATGTCAAGAGGTCAAGGCCAACCGTTTTGCCTATGATGCAAATGCACAAAATAGACTCTATCAATTGCTGGGGCACATCACTTCTCCAGAAGCTAATAGAAAAAACTAAAAATGAGAAAAGAGAATACATGAGAATTGCAGATTACAGTGTCACCCGCGCTATCTTGGATCGTCACGGGTTTACCTTTAAAAAAATATTTGGTCAGAACTTTTTGACTGACACTAATATTTTGCAGAAGATTGTTGACACGGCAGAGATTGACAAGAATACTAACGTTATTGAGATTGGTCCCGGTATCGGTGCTCTAACTGAGTTTTTGGCGGAGAATGCCGCTGAGGTCATGGCTTTTGAGATTGATGACCGATTAGTGCCGATCTTGGCAGATACGCTGCGTGATTTTGACAATATCAAGGTAGTCAATGAGGACATTCTCAAATCAGACTTGCAAACGCGTATCAAAGAATTTAGTAATCCAGCTCTACCTATTAAGGTCGTAGCCAACCTGCCTTACTACATTACAACACCTATTCTCATGCACTTGATTGAAAGTAAAATCCCATTTGCAGAGTTTGTAGTCATGATGCAAAAAGAAGTGGCAGACCGTATCTCGGCTGAGCCCAATACCAAGGCTTACGGCAGTTTATCAATTGCAGTGCAATATTATATGGCAGCTAAGCTTGCTTTTATCGTACCGTCTACTGTTTTTGTACCCGCACCCAATGTAGACTCGGCCATTCTCAAGATGACCCGCAGAGAACAGTCCTTGGTGCAAGTTCAGGACGAAGATTTCTTCTTTCATTTAGCAAAGACAGCCTTTGTTCACCGCAGAAAGACTCTGTGGAACAATCTCACCAGCCGCTTTGGTAAGTCAGAAGAAGTCAAGGCTAAATTGGAGCAGGCTCTTGAGAAAGCGGACATCAAGCCATCTATTCGCGGCGAAGCCCTGTCCATTTCAGAATTTGCCAAATTGGCTGATGCTTTGAAGGAAGCAGGATTCTAAATACTTCAAGAACCGATCTAGGGAAATACCCGTACTTTTCTAGTGAAGGGTACAAAGAAGTATTAGTTAGTAGACACAGACTGGGCGGGCAGTCTGCCCCGCTTTTTCAAGGCTATCAAACCATTGGGGATTAGGGTTGAAGATATTGCCTATCTTTTAATTACCCATTATCACCCTGATCATATGGGGTTGGCACAGGATTTGATGAACTTGGGTATTCAGCTGCTGGTTATGGATGTACAAAAGGATTTTATTCATCAGTCAGACAGCATTTTTGAAAAAGAGGGGAGGGCAATCAGGCCTTCAAATCTATTTGTGATGAGAAGATTATTTTGCTTTCTTGTGATGCTAGCCGAGCTTTTCCAGCGAATTTAGGGATTACTGGCGAAGTTATTTCAACCCCTGGTCATAGTGAAGACAGCGTATCTTTGGTTTTAGATAGTGGCGAGGCGGTGGTTGGGGATCTTTATCCTATAGCACAGGTTCCGCTTTATGATAATCCGGTTCTCACAGAGACTTGGCAAAACTTGCCGGCGCATCATCTGGAAACGATTTGCTATGCCCATTCTCTGTCAGATGATATCAGCAGCACTCTTTCATTTAAATAAAAGAGTAGAAATGATAAAAATAAAGTTACTTGCTGTCTTTTGTGCGGTACTCTTTTTATATAGGTTTTCCTGCCTTGTCTAATTTTATCTAGTCTGCCTTTAGGTAACTTTTTTTAGGAAATTTTACGCTGCTTTTCCTCCTTAGCTGAGCCCAGCCAATCTTTTCTTTTGACCTTTATAGCAGTCTTTGCTTCTTATTCCTATCAAAAAATCTCACTGACTCAGTGAGATTTTTTTGATGATATTGCCTGTCTTATACGCAATGAAAATCAAAAAGCAAACGAGGAAGCTAGCTGCAAGTGGTACTGACGTACGGCAAGGTGACGCTGCCCTAGTTTGAAGAGATTTTCAAAGAGTATTAATTTCTGCTATAAGGGATGGTTTATTGGAAGCGATCCTTTAGTAGTGCCATTAAAGGTTTACTGATTTGTGCTGCCTGCTGAAAAGGTGATGATACTTTGGGCAGGTAAGCTAGGAAGGGCTTTAGTCAAGGACTGTAGAATGTAATGCAGAAAGATTTATCGTTAGCAGATTTTTTAAGATTTTGCTTAGTCTGATTTCCTTTGGAGGTTTGTTAGTCTTCTTTTAACTGATTCTTAGGTAAATAGAGCATAATTTCTGTGAAGGAATTTTTTTTAGATTGGATGGTCATATGATAGTCATCACCATATTGAAGTTTCAGGCGCTGATCTACATTTTTTAGACCTATCCCTCCTCGTTTAAGCGGACTTTGACTGCTGGTTTTACCTTCTTTATCATAACCTATGCCATTATCCTTAACACTCAGTATTAAAAAAGTGCTGTCCTGTTTGACTGCTATTTCAATTTTTCCTGGACCTTCCACTTCTTTAATGCCGTGATAGATGGCATTTTCAGCCAAGGGCTGTAAAATGAGCTTGGGAATGCGAACTTTATCAAACATTGGCAGATGGCTTACCTTATAGGATAATTTATCGCCATAGCGCTGTTTTTGAATAAAGAGGTATTGTTCAACGTGTTGGAGTTCATCTGTCAAGGCAATAAGGTCATTTCCTTGGTTGAGAGCTAAGCGAAAATAGCTGGCTAAAGATTTCGTCACTTCTACCACACGCTTGTTATCATTGAATTCAGCCATCCATATAATAGTATCCAAGGTATTATATAAAAAATGCGGATTAATCTGGCTAGCCAAAGCCTGCAAGCGGTACTGTCCAATGGCTTGTTCTTTTTTAGCTACAGAGGACATCAGCTGATCGATTTCGTCCAGCATGGCATTAAATTGCTTAGCTAGAACCGTTAATTCTGGTGAGCCAGTTACTTTAGCCCTGACGCTACTATCTCTATTTTTGATGGTTAAAATTGTCTTTTGTAAATCTCGGATTGGCTTTAACCACAGTCTGGTAGCAAAAAAGATTGCTAGCCCGCAGATGATGACTGCTAAGATACCAGTTCCGATAAATGACCAAAAAATTTGCTGCTGGACCATTTGCAGTTGGTCCAAAGAAGCCACTCCTACCAAGGTCCATTGGCTATTTGGGATCGTCTTTTGATAGACAAAGCGGTGTTTTGTTTTGCTATAGCCATTTTTAACTTTTAGATAGGGTTTCATAGCAGCCATTTCCTGACTAGAGCTATAGACAGACTTTTGAGGGTGATAAACAAATTCATGTTGTTTATTAACAATAAAGGCAAAACCTGATTTTCCCAGATTGAGCTGATCCAGAGAAGCTCTCAAGCTAGTATAGCCAATGTCTAGACGCAGTACGCCTAAATTACGGCCTTGCTCATCAACGACCTCTTGTGTCACTGAAATAACCCAGTCTGCAGAAGAAGCAGAAGCCTGCCTGGCAGGTGTGACTACTGGCATAGCATCTTGATGAATGGCATTCTGATACCATTTTTCCTCCATCATATGATTAGAGGTTTTCATGGTTAATTTGGGGTCTGTAGATACCACTTGTCCTGATTTGGTAACTAAGACTGCTGATTTCAGATCAGAATTGCTAGATAAAATGGTCTTCATCAATCTTAGGACAAAACGGCGATCGTTTTCCTGATTGTTCTTAGCATAAGCCAGAACAGTTTGTTCCTTTGCTAAAGTATCTGTGGTATCCTTTAAATGTTTTAAATAGGTATTAATAGCTTGTCCGCTTTGTCCGATGCTTTGACGGGTATCTTTTTCAATGAGCTGACGAATATTGGCTGAGCTGGTTTGATAGTAGAGGCCGCCTAAGGTTATAATCAAGACTAAAATAATAAGAAAGACAGTAACAATCAATTGCAATAGCAGAGGATAGCGTCTCATGAAGTCTCTCCTTTTTTATATTGTCTAGGCGTCATTCCAACGACCTGTTTAAAACGCTGTGAAAAGTAATTGATATCCTCAAAACCAACCTGTTCTGCGATTTCATATACACGCAGATCTGTCGTTAACAGCAAAAGCTTAGCTTTCTTCATTCGTTCTTGGATTAAATAGTCCTGAAAAGACATTCCTAAGTCTTTTTTGATAAGGACGCTGAGATAATTTGGACTAAATCCTAATTCCTGTGCCAGACTTTTCAGGCTAAAGCTGCTGTCGTCAAGATGATTTAAAATAGCCTTCTTCAAATGCGAGCCTTCTCTTTGTTCTGCCAGCTGCTGAATAGTTTCCTGCCTTCTGGCTAAATCCAATTTTTCCTTTATTTTGAGTAAGATAATTTCCACATCAGTCTTTGAAAAAGGTTTGAGCAGGTAATCATCTGCTCCTAATTTGACAGCAGATAAGGCATAGTCAAACTCATCATAGCCAGTCAAAAAGACCAAATGCGTATCAGATTTTCTTTCCTTAATGAGTTCTGCCAGCTGTATACCATTCATTTTGGGCATATTGATATCTGTTAAGACGATATCAAATTCTTTTTCTTGGTATAATTGCCAAGCTGTGAGACCGTTTTCGGCTTCACAAACCTGTTCAATACCAAATTGTTTAAAATCTACCAAAGAACGAATACCCTGGCGGACAAGGTATTCGTCTTCAACGATTAGTAATGAGTACACCGATTTTCTCCTTATTTTCCTTATCTTGATTATATCAAAATTTTGAGAAATGGTTAGTTGATATAAGGGAGGAGATAGCCATAGCCTTTCTTTTCCATATCAGCTTTGGGAATGAAGCGAATGGATAAGCTATTGATACAGTATCTTAGACCGCCTTGCTTTTTTGGGCCGTCTGTAAAGACATGTCCCAAGTGTGAATTGCCAGATCGGCTTCTTACTTCCGTTCTGACCATATTAAAGCTCGTATCTTCCTTGTAGCGAAGGACATCTGGGCTGATTGGCCTTGAAAAACTTGGCCAGCCGCAGCCAGAGTCAAATTTATCTTTTGATGAAAAGAGCGGCTCACCTGTGACAACATCTACATAAATTCCTGCTTCAAATTGCTTCCAGTAGCGATTGGAAAAGGCCGTTTCAGTCTTATTTTCCTGAGTTACCTGATATTCATCCTTAGATAATTTGGTTTTGATAGCCTCCTTGTTAGGCTTTGGATATTTGGCTGCATCAATAACTGGATAGGTTGCCTGATTAACATTGATATGGCAATAACCATTGGGATGTTTCTTTAAATAGTCCTGATGGTAGTCTTCTGCCTTAATAAAATGTTTTAAAGGTTCCTTTTCCACGACGATTTTCTTATCATAATCGCGGGCCTTTTCCTGAAAGACTTCCTTGATAGTGGTTTTGTCATCTTTATCGGTATAATAAACACCTGTACGGTACTGGCTTCCGTAATCATTTCCTTGTTTATTCAAGCTTGTTGGGTCGATGATTCTAAAGTAATGGAGCAGAATTTCTTTAAGACTGATTTTATTAGCATCATAAGTGACACGGACAGTTTCTGCATGTCCGGTCTGAGACAGAAGCTCGTATTTAGTAGTATCGCTCCTGCCGTTAGCATAGCCTGACACAGCATTCAAAACACCATCAACTCTGGAAAAGTACTCCTCAACGCCCCAGAAACAGCCGCCAGCTAGATAAATTTCTTTTTTCTTTGTATTAGTCATCTTGTCTCCTTTTGACTTGTTTTTTTGAATCGTATTTGGTTGATTGAAGGCCTTTTGATTTTGAAAATTTAGACGAGCAGTTGACGAATTCGATCTATTGAAATGATAGACTGTTAAAAAGATCAGAATTAAACTGATGGCTGCCAACACCCAGAATATCTTGCTTTTCATCATAAATGCCCTCTTCTATTTAATATCTTTTAGTGTTTTTTCAATGTTTTTCTTACTCATATAGCCAATATGTTTTTTTACAAGGACCCCATCGCTTCCTATAAAGGCTGAGGTTGGGTAAGATCGGACACCATAGGCCTTTAGAAGTTCACCTTTTGAATCTAACAAAATAGGTAAGTTCTTATATTCTGTACCAGATAGCCACTTTTTAAAAGTTTTTTCAGATTTTTCGTTATTCTGCTTTGGAGCAACAACAGTTAAGACCTCATAATCTTTATTTTTCATAGCAGCTAGTTCTTTCGTATCAGGCAAAGTTGATAGGCAGATAGAGCACCAAGAAGCCCAGAATTTAAGATAGACTTTCTTTCCTTTATAATCTGAAAGCTTATGCGTTTTCCCCTTGACATCCATCAGGGTAAAATCAGGAGCTCTTTTCCCTGTATTTTTTAGTTTTGTGCGGTCAGATGTCAATTTATGCTGATTGTCCTTCATTTGTTCACCTTTCTTAATTTTGCTGGATGATCTTGTTGTCATTTGTTGTTTTGCTGTCATCGAATCTTTCTTGGGCATTATACTTTCCTTTTGAGCGCAGGCGGTCAGTAAGGCCAAACAAGATAGACTCGTTAAAATCAAGCTTATTTTTTTCATTCGTATCCTCCTTATTCAAAAAGTGATGCAAAAATATTCAGATTGCCAAACATGAGGAGCAGTCCCATCAGAATAATCAGAAAGCCGCCGATTTTTTTCAAAAGGCCCATATAAGGTTTGATTTTTGCAAGATGCTTCATTAAGAAATCTGAAGCAAATGATAAGACTATAAAAGGAATGCCCAGTCCTAGAGTATAAACAATCATCAAGAGTCCGCCTTGGAAAGCGCCATTTCCCCCTCCTGCTGCCAGAGCTAAAACAGAACTTAAGACTGGTCCAACACAAGGTGTCCAGCCAAAACTAAAAGTTAAACCTAGGATAAAGGCGTTTAGAAAACCATTTCTTGACGGTTTATGATGAAAGGTTAGACCCTTTTGAAATTGTAATTTTTTGATGGTAATCCATTCCATCTGATGAATGCCAAGTATAATGATAATTCCGCCTAAAAGATAGCGAAACCAGTCCTCATAGAGGACATTTCCTAAAAAGCCAGCTCCGTAGCCTAAAATGACAAAGACAGCAGATAAACCTAAGATAAAACATAAGGTCTTGATAATTCCCTGCCAATAGGCCTTTTTTGTTTTGCTGGAGTACTGATTGTTGTCTAGCAAAATACCTAAGTAGACGGGCAATAAAGGTAAAATACAGGGAGAAAAGAAGGAAAGTATCCCTGCTAATAGGACTGAAATAAGGTAAACCATCCTTAAGCCTCCTTTCTTAACTAAGTCTATTATAGGAGATCTTTTACTGAGAAAACATAGAAATACTTATTCTAAAACTTGAAAATAATATGCAAGATAAAAAAATCCCACTAACATAAGTGAGATTTCAGTTTGAAGATAAAGTCTCATTTGGAGCACGCCTAAATGAGAGAAATTACAATTGAAATTGACAGATTAAGCTATTTACTTAGACAAGCTGGTTCATTATCTTTTGATGGTTAAGGAAAGGACGGGATTTGAACCCGCGCGTGAACAAAGTCCACTTGCCGGATTTCGAGTCCGGTGCCGTACCAGGCTGGGCCACCTTTCCAAATGAAAACAAAAGCCACAAAAACGGCTAAGGTAATTGAGGCTGTATAAGTGGCTTTTTATCCGAATCTAGAAGAGACAGCCGCTGCAGATAGGATTGATTTGAAATCCATTAAGGTCAACTGACAGCAGCTAGGATAAAAATATGCGGAGAAAGGGATTTGAACCCTCACGCCCTAAAGGGCACATGCGCCTGAAGCATGCGTGTCTGCCGTTCCACCATCTCCGCAATTATTTATATACTAATATTATATCCTTTTTTTCTTATTTGCCAAGAAGGAAATCAGCAAAAAAGCTATTTTTTTGATATAATGAGTCTATTATAATTAAAAAGGAGAACGTTTGCAAGGGAAAATTATTAAGGCTTTGGCCGGTTTTTATTATGTTGAGTCGCAAGGAGATATTTATCAGACCCGCGCACGTGGAAATTTTAGAAAAAAAGGGCACACGCCTTACGTTGGCGATGAGGTTGAATTTTCGGCTAAAGAGCATTCAGAAGGCTATATTTTAGCTATTCATAAGCGTAAAAACAGTTTAGTAAGGCCGCCAATTGTCAATGTTGACCAAGTGGTGGTCATGATATCAGCAAGAGAACCTGACTTTAATCCTAATTTGTTAGATCGTTTCCTCATTCTCTTAGAACATAAGAAAATTAATCCCATAATCTATCTTTCTAAGACAGATTTATTAGAAGATTTAGCTGATCTGAAAACTGTTCAAAAACAGTATCAAGAAATCGGCTATCATTTTATTTATCATTTAGAGGATTTAACGCCTCTTTTAAAAGACAAAATAACTGTTTTTATGGGACAGACAGGTGTTGGAAAATCAACCCTGCTCAACACATTAGCGCCTGATTTAAAACTAGAGACTGCTGAGATATCAGATAGTTTGGGCCGCGGACGGCATACAACGCGGGCTGTTAGTTTATATAAGGTATGCGGCGGTGAAATGGCAGACACTCCGGGATTTAGTTCCCTAGATTATGAAATAACAAGCAGTGAAGACTTAAACGCAGCTTTCCCTGAATTTTTAAAGCGAAGTTCTGCCTGTAAATTTCGATCCTGCACACATACGCATGAACCAGATTGTGCTGTCAAAAAGGCTTTGCATGCCGGTCAAATTTGGCAGAGCCGTTATGATAATTATCTTCAATTTCTTAGTGAAATTGAAAATCGCCGGGAAACTTACAAGAAAACGATTAAAAGAAAGTAGGTTATTTTACAATGAATAAAATCGCTCCTTCTATTCTAGCTGCTGACTATGCTAATTTTGAAAAAGAATTAAAACGCATTGAAGATACAGGTGTGACCTATGTTCATATTGACATTATGGACGGCCAATTTGTTCCAAACATTAGTTTTGGGGCAGGTGTTGTAGCTAGTATGCGTAAGTACAGTAAGTTAGTCTTTGACTGTCATCTTATGGTAGTAAATCCAGAGCGTTATGTTGATGATTTTGCACAAGCTGGTGCAGATATTATGACCATCCATACAGAAGCAACTCCTCATATTCATGGAGCTCTTCAAAAGATTAAGGATGCAGGCATGAAGGCAGGCGTTGCCATCAACCCAGGGACACCAGTTGCCTCTTTAGAAACGGTTTTGAATGTAGTTGACCAAGTCCTGATCATGACCGTCAATCCTGGTTTTGGAGGGCAGGCTTTTATTTTAGAAACACTCGAAAAGGTTAGACAAGTTGCTAAGCTTCGTGAAGAAAAAGGCCTTTCTTTTGATATTGAAGTTGATGGCGGTATTGATAATAAGACTATTGCTTTAGCTAAAAAAGCAGGAGCTAGTGTATTTGTTGCTGGTTCATATCTCTTTAAAAAAGATCTAAAGGCCCAGATTGATACTCTGAAAGCAGCTCTGCATGATTAATATAGCTTTATTTTGTGGCGGGGATCTGGATTATTTTACAGATGATTTTGATTATTTTGTTGGAGTTGACCGTGGCTCTCTAGTTTTGATTGAAAATCATCTGCCTTTAGATCTGGCCATAGGAGATTTTGATTCTGTATCTGCTGATGAAAGGAACCTTATAGGTTCTAAGGCTAAAGAATTTATAACTGCTCCAGCTGAAAAAAATGATACAGACACCGAATTCGCACTTAAGACCATCTTTAATCGTTTTTCAGACACAGCTCAGGTTACTCTCTTTGGAGCTTTTGGAGGAAGAGTGGATCATACTCTGGCGAATATATTTTTACCTAGTGATCCAGAACTGTATCCTTATATGCAAAATATCAAAATACAGGATTGTCAAAATGAGCTTCACTTTTTTCCAGCAGGGAGACATCAAGTTGAACAAAAAAGCGGCATGAGCTATATATCATTTATGACAGCTGATGCTTCTAGAATAGAAATTATGGATGCTAAATACGAATTGTCAGAAAAGAACTATTTTTTGAAAAAAATTTATAGCAGTAATGAATTTGTTGGAAAGCCTATTCATTTCAAGGTTTATTCTGGCTATGCCATTGTAATACAAACAAAAGATAGGATTTAATTTTATCATGACTATTTTAATTATCTTACTGGTTTTAACTGTTATTTTCATCAGCATAGCTATCTATTTGAAGTTGGATAAAAAACAGTTAGAATTAGAAAAAAAGTTAGATAACAATGTAGATAATCTCTCTGATCAACTGTCTTACCAGCTGGAAATGTTTAATAAGAATCAGCTTCTTGAACTGAGTAAGGAAATGACAGGTTTGCGAAATGATCTCCATCAGCAATTCAATGACTTAAGAGAAGTCTTGTATCAAAATCTAAGTGATAGCCGCGATCGTTCTGACAAGCGCTTGGAGCAGATAAACACCCAATTGGCACAATCTGTAAAAGAAATGCAAAGCTCTAATGAAAAACGCCTGGAAGAAATGCGGCAAACAGTCGAAGAAAAACTTGATCAGACACTTCATAATCGCCTAAAAACTTCATTTGAAACTGTTTCTCAGCAACTAGAGAATGTTAATCAAGGTTTAGGAGAGATGAAAACAGTGGCACGTGATGTCGGTACGCTGAATAAGGTCCTTTCAAATACAAAGACACGCGGTATTTTAGGTGAGTTACAATTAGGCCAAATTATCGAAGATATTATGACTGAAGCTCAGTATGAGCGAGAATTTCCAACCGTGGCAGGATCTAGCGAACGAGTGGAGTATGCCATTAAGCTGCCAGGGAACAACAAAGATGATTATGTTTATTTACCGATTGACTCTAAATTTCCTTTAGAGGATTACTATCGCTTAGAGGATGCTTACGAGTTAGGCGAAAAAGAACAGATTGAGCTCTGCAGAAAGGCACTTCTGGCTAGCCTTAAGCGTTTCGCCAAAGATATTCAAAAAAAATATCTGAATCCACCAGAAACAACGAATTTTGGCATTATGTTTTTACCCACTGAAGGACTGTATTCAGAAATAGTGAGAAATGCTAGTTTCTTTGACAGTCTTCGTCGCGATGAACATATCGTTGTTGCAGGACCTTCAACTTTATCAGCTCTTTTAAATTCACTGTCAGTCGGTTTTAAAACCTTAAGTATTCAGAAAAATGCTGATGATATCAGTAAAGTTTTAGGAAATGTTAAAGCAGAGTTTAATAAATTTGGCGGTTTATTAAGCAAGACACAGCGTCAGCTGAACAATGCCAGCAAAAATATTGATAGCTTGTTATCTACACGGACTAATGCGATTGTGAGAGCTTTGAATACTGTAGAAACTTATCAAGATGAAACAGCCAAAACATTGCCAGATATTTCGGCTTTAGAAGGTTTAGAAGGCGAGGAAGCAAATGAAAATTAATCAAATGAAAAAAGATGAACTTTTTGAGGGTTTCTATCTTATTAAATCAGCAGACTTGCGAAAGACACGAGCAGGCAAAGACTATCTTGCTTTCACCTTTCAGGATGATACAGGGGAAATTTCAGGAAATCTCTGGGATGCTCAGTCTTATAAAGTTGAAGAATTTACGGCTGGAAAAGTTGTTCATATGAAGGGGCGGCGCGAAGTTTATAATGGAACTCCGCAGGTTAATCAGATCAGTCTCAGACTCCCTCAAGAAGGAGAGCCAAATAATCCTAAAGATTTTAAACCTAAACCTCCTGTTGATGTTGAAGAAATCAGAGAATATCTGGAACAGATACTTTTTAAGATTGAAAATGCAACTTGGCAGCGCATTGTTCGTGCCTTGTATCGAAAATACAATCAAGAATTTTTCAGTTATCCAGCTGCGAAAACAAACCACCATGCATTTGAAGCAGGTCTAGCTTATCATACTGCAACCATGATAAGATTAGCAGATGCCATGAGTGATATCTATACTAATTTGGACAAGAGTCTTTTATTTGCAGGAATTATGCTTCATGACTTGGCTAAAGTTATTGAACTTTCTGGCCCTGACAAGACTGAATACACTATGCGGGGCAATTTGATCGGCCATATTGCCTTGATTGATGAAGAAATAACAAAGGTATTATCGGAGCTGGATATTGATGATACAAAAGAAGATGTTATTGTCCTTCGCCATGTTGTTCTTAGCCATCATGGTCTTTTAGAATACGGCAGTCCTGTCAGACCTAAAATTATGGAAGCAGAAATCATCCATATGATTGATAATATTGATGCTGAAATGATGATGATGACGACGGCTTTATCCAGAGTAGCAGAAGGAGAAATGACCAGCCGTATTTTTGCAATGGAAAATCGTTCTTTTTACAAACCAACCAAAAAACTTTAAAACACGAAAAAAGACGGATATTAATATTTTAATGTTCGTCTTTTTCTATGAATATGATATAATAGCAAAAAAATATTAAGTAGGTTAGCATGAAATTAAGACGCAGTGAAAGAATGGTTGTTATCTCAAATTATTTGCTTAACAATCCCTATCAATTAATCAGTTTAAATGTATTCGCTGAGAAATATGAGGCAGCCAAATCTTCTATTTCTGAAGATGTGGCTATTATAAAGAAAGCTTTTAATGACGGAGATATTGGCTGCATTGAAACAGTGACGGGAGCTAATGGAGGCGTTGTTTTTACACCGGCGATTTCGACTGATGAAGCAAGAGAAATTGCTAAGGAGCTTTGCCAAAAACTGTCGGAAAACGACCGTATCTTACCGGGAGGCTATATTTATTTATCAGATTTATTGAGTACACCGGCAATTTTAAAAAATGTCGGCCGTATTATAGCCAATGCTTTTAAAGATAAAAAAATTGATGCTGTTATGACGGTAGCGACTAAAGGTGTTCCTTTAGCAAACGCAGTAGCCAATATATTAAATGTTCCTTTTGTCATTGTACGCCGCGATTTAAAGATTACAGAAGGTTCTACAGTCTCTGTTAATTATGCGTCAGGCTCTAGTGATCGTATTGAAAAAATGTTTTTGTCTAAGCGAAGTCTTAAGCCTAACAGTCAAGTTTTGATTGTTGATGATTTTCTAAAGGGCGGCGGTACTATCAGCGGCATGATTAGTTTATTAAAAGAATTTGACAGTAAATTGGTTGGTGTAGCTGTTTTTGCAGATAATATTCAAGAAAGACGCCACCATCTATCTTATAAATCTCTGCTAACGGTCACAAATATTGATGTTAGGACAAACAAAATTGAAGTGCAGTTAGGAAACATTTTTGATAGTTGAATGGCTGATTAAATAGACAAGCAAGAAGAGATAGGGAAATTCCATTTTTAACTCATCAAAACGATTTGTTTGAAGACTGATAAGATTTAAAAAAATATTGACAAAGAAGTGCTTCCATGTTACCATGATACATGGTACTTTTTTACTTTTGGTCTCTCAAAAGTGTACAGAGACGTGCTGACAAATGTTGCAAAAGTACATACGGATTGAGGCTGTCACCAAGCGCTTAATCAACCAAAAATAAAAAAATTACAGGAGAATGTAGATGCCTACAATTAATCAGTTGGTACGTAAACCACGTAAGTCTAAAGTAGAAAAATCTGACTCACCAGCATTGAATATTGGCTATAACAGTCATAAAAAAGTCCATACTAAACTTGCTTCACCTCAAAAACGAGGCGTTGCGACTCGTGTTGGAACAATGACACCTAAGAAGCCTAACTCAGCGCTTCGTAAATTTGCTCGTGTTCGTTTGAGTAACCTTATTGAAGTAACTGCCTATATTCCAGGGATCGGTCACAATTTGCAAGAACACAGTGTTGTTCTTATCCGCGGCGGCCGTGTAAAAGACCTTCCAGGGGTACGTTATCATATTGTTCGCGGAGCACTTGATACAGCAGGTGTTACTGACCGTAAACAAGGCCGTTCCAAATATGGTACTAAGAAACCAAAAGCATAAGAAGGGAGAGATTAGCAAATGAGTCGTAAAAATCGTGCGCCTAAACGCGAAGTATTACCAGATCCATTATACAATTCAAAGCTTGTAACACGTCTTATCAACCGTATTATGCTTGATGGGAAACGAGGTACAGCGGCAAGTATTGTCTATGGAGCTTTCGAGCAAATCGCAAAAACAACAGAAAATGATGCACTGGAAGTTTTCGAAGCAGCAATGGAAAATATCATGCCTGTTCTTGAAGTTCGTGCTCGCCGTGTTGGTGGTTCCAACTATCAAGTTCCAGTTGAGGTCCGTCCAGAACGCCGGACAACTCTTGGCCTTCGTTGGTTAGTTACTGCATCACGTGCTCGTGGTGAACATACTATGAAAGAACGGTTGGCTAAAGAAATTATAGATGCATCAAATAATACGGGTGCATCAGTTAAAAAACGCGAAGATACTCATCGTATGGCTGAAGCTAACCGTGCCTTTGCACACTTCCGCTGGTAAGATAAGATGTAAGGACGTTAAGAAACTTCAAGGAAAAATAGGAAATCTGACGAAGAGCATTTATGCTCTAGGAAGATTTATCTTTTTTCCAGAAGTTTTAGTCCGAACTCAATTTTAAAGTGCGAAAACCTTAAAAGAGTCCAACTAAATATGATACGAAGAACGAAAAAAGGTACAAAGGAAAAATAGAAAATCGAAGCAGGCTGCGGTTGCAACCAATGAAATTGATCTTTTTCTCCAGACTCTTAGTTTGAGCTCGATTTGAGTAGAAAGACTTACAGTTCGGTTTGATTAAACAAATACCCGTTTTGACTTTTGTCAATGGGACAGAAGAAGAAACAATAAGCGGGTAGGTTCTTGCCTATCCGCTTTTATGAATAAAAAATAAAATCTAAAAATAGGAGTAAACAATCTCATGGCTCGTGAATTTTCACTTGAAAAAACTCGTAATATCGGTATCATGGCTCACGTTGATGCTGGTAAAACAACTACAACAGAGCGTATTCTTTATTATACCGGTAAGATTCATAAAATTGGTGAAACACATGAAGGTGCTTCACAAATGGACTGGATGGAGCAAGAGCAAGAACGCGGTATCACCATTACATCTGCTGCGACAACTGCTCAATGGAACAATCACCGTGTAAATATCATCGACACCCCAGGACACGTGGACTTTACTATCGAAGTACAGCGTTCCCTTCGTGTCCTTGACGGGGCTGTAACGGTTCTTGATGCTCAATCAGGGGTTGAACCACAGACAGAAACAGTGTGGCGTCAGGCGACAGAATACGGTGTTCCTCGTATTGTTTTTGCCAATAAGATGGATAAAATTGGAGCTGATTTCCTTTATTCAGTCAGCACACTTCATGACCGTTTGCAAGCAAACGCTCATCCCATCCAGCTGCCAATTGGTTCAGAAGATGATTTTCGTGGTATCATTGACCTGATTACTATGAAAGCAGAAATCTATACAAATGACCTTGGCACGGATATTCTTGAAGAAGATATTCCGGAGGAATATGCAGATCAAGCTAAGGAATATCGAGAAAAGTTGATAGAAGCTGTAGCTGAAACTGATGAAGACTTGATGATGAAGTATCTTGAAGGTGAAGAAATCACTGAAGAAGAATTAAAAGCAGCTATTCGTAAAGCGACTATCAATGTTGAATTCTATCCAGTTCTTTGTGGTTCTGCCTTTAAAAATAAGGGAGTACAAATGATGCTTGATGCAGTTGTTGACTATCTGCCAAGCCCGCTTGATGTACCAGCTATTAAAGGTATTAATCCTGATACAGGTGAAGAAGAAAGCCGTCCGGCTTCTGATGAAGAGCCATTTGCGGCGCTTGCTTTCAAGATTGCGACAGACCCATTTGTAGGTCGTTTGACTTTCATCCGTGTTTATTCAGGTGTTATGAATTCTGGGTCATATGTTTTAAATACAACAAAAGGCAAACGCGAACGTATCGGACGTATCTTGCAGATGCATGCCAACAGCCGTCAGGAAATTGAAACAGTTTATTCTGGTGATATTGCTGCAGCTATCGGATTGAAAGAAACAACTACTGGTGATTCATTAACAGATGAAAAGGCTAAAATTATTCTTGAGTCCATTGAAGTGCCAGAACCTGTTATTCAATTGATGGTAGAGCCTAAAACGAAAGCTGACCAAGATAAGATGGCAATTGGTCTCCAAAAACTTGCTGAAGAAGATCCAACTTTCCGTGTTGAAACAAACCCTGAAACAGGAGAAACAGTTATCTCAGGTATGGGGGAACTCCATCTTGATGTCCTTGTTGACCGCTTGAAACGTGAACATAAAGTTGAAGCTAATGTAGGTGCTCCTCAGGTTTCTTATCGTGAAACTTTCCGCACTCCGACACAGGCTCGTGGATTCTTCAAACGTCAATCAGGCGGTAAAGGTCAGTTTGGTGATGTTTGGATTGAATTTACACCAAATGAAGAAGGTAAAGGATTCGAATTCGAAAATGCTATCGTAGGTGGTGTCGTTCCTCGTGAATTCATCCCGGCAGTTGAAAAGGGACTTCAAGAGTCTATGGCCAACGGTGTTCTTGCCGGTTATCCAATGGTTGATATCAAAGCTAAACTTTACGATGGTTCCTACCATGATGTCGATTCTTCTGAAACGGCTTTCAAGATCGCAGCATCCCTTGCTCTTAAAGAGGCTGCTAAGTCAGCACAGCCTGTCATTCTTGAACCTATGATGTTGGTTACCATCACTGTTCCTGAAGAAAATCTTGGTGATGTTATGGGCCATGTGACAGCCCGCCGAGGACGTGTTGATGGTATGGAAGCACATGGTAATAGTCAAATTGTCCGTGCTTTTGTACCACTTGCTGAAATGTTTGGCTATGCGACTGTTCTTCGTTCTGCATCTCAAGGACGCGGTACCTTTATGATGGTATTTGATCATTATGAAGATGTACCTAAATCTGTTCAAGAAGAAATCATTAAGAAAAATGCTGGAGAAGCTTAATATTAGAATAAGTATATAACCAGTTGTTTATAAAGGGTAAGCTAAGCTTTAAAATGAAACTTAGCTTGCCCTTTTCTTTTTTGGAGATAGAAAATCGTTTGCAATTTTCCTAAAATAGTTATATAATAATTCTGTTGAAAGGTTAGCTTGTGCTTGTATGCTTGTGTAAGTTAATTTTTTCACAGCTGTCTAAAAGGCTGAGCCTTTTAAAATAAATTTTTTTGATTTTCATAAGGAGGAAATCACTAATGGTAGTTAAAGTTGGTATTAACGGTTTCGGTCGTATTGGACGTCTTGCTTTCCGTCGTATCCAAAATGTAGAAGGTGTTGAAGTTACACGTATCAATGACCTTACAGATCCAAACATGCTTGCTCACTTGTTGAAATATGATTCAACTCAAGGACGTTTTGACGGTAACGTTGAAGTCAAAGAAGGCGGATTTGAAGTTAATGGAAAATTCGTTAAGGTTTCAGCTGAACGTGATCCAGAGCAAATTGATTGGGCTGCTGATGGCGTAGAAATCGTTCTTGAAGCAACTGGTTTCTTTGCAAGTAAAGAAGCTGCTGAAAAACATTTGCATGCTAACGGCGGTGCTAAAAAAGTTGTTATTACCGCACCAGGTGGTAATGATATTAAGACAATCGTCTTTAATACCAATCACGATGTTCTTGATGGTACTGAAACAGTTATTTCAGGTGCTTCATGTACTACAAACTGTCTTGCACCAATGGCTAAAGCTTTGCATGATAATTTTGGTATCCAAGAAGGTTTGATGACAACTATTCATGCCTACACTGGTGACCAAATGCTTCTTGATGGACCGCACCGTAAAGGAGATCTTCGCCGTGCTCGTGCTGCAGCTGTAAATATTGTTCCTAATTCAACTGGTGCTGCTAAAGCTATCGGACTTGTTATTCCTGAATTGAATGGTAAACTTGACGGTGCTGCACAGCGTGTTCCAGTTCCAACAGGATCAGTTACTGAATTGGTTGCAGTTCTTGATAAGAAAGTAACTGCTGATGAAGTTAACGCTGCTATGAAAGCTGCTGCAAATGAATCTTACGGTTACACTGAAGATCCAATCGTATCTTCAGATATCGTTGGTATTTCTTACGGATCATTGTTTGATGCAACTCAAACTAAAGTGCTTGATGTTGATGGTAAACAATTGGTTAAAGTTGTTTCATGGTATGACAACGAAATGTCTTATACTTCACAACTTGTACGTACTCTTGAGTACTTCGCAAAAATCGCTAAATAACCACTTATTTACAGTTAAAGAGAGCTTTGGCTCTCTTTTTCTTATGTTATTCATCTTCTGCTTGCACAAAAAGAGAAATTCTTTTTGCTTCTTTAGCTGATTTTGTGATATAATTAGCATGTATAAAAAATTAAAGGAGTCTATATTCATGGCAAAATTGACTGTTAAAGACGTTGATTTGAAAGGGAAGAAAGTCCTTGTTCGTGTTGACTTTAACGTACCTGTAAAAGATGGGGTTATTACAAATGATAACCGTATTACTGCAGCTCTTCCCACAATTAAGTATATCATTGAACACGGTGGTCGTGCCGTTCTTTTCTCTCACCTTGGACGTGTGAAAGAAGAAGCTGATAAAGAAGGGAAGTCACTTGCACCAGTTGCTGCTGATTTAGCTAAAAAATTAGGTCAAGAAGTTGTTTTCATTCCAGGAGTAACTCGTGGAGCAGAACTTGAAGCAGCTATCAATAGCTTGAAAGATGGAGAAGTCCTTCTTGTTGAAAACACACGTTTTGAAGATGTTGATGGCAAGAAAGAATCTAAAAATGACCCAGAACTTGGGAAATACTGGGCATCACTTGGTGATGGCATCTTCGTTAATGATGCATTTGGTACTGCACACCGTTCCCATGCTTCTAATGTAGGTATTTCTGCAAATGTTGAAAAAGCAGTTGCTGGTTTCCTTTTGGAAAATGAAATTGCTTATATTCAAGAAGCTGTTGACAACCCTGTTCGTCCATTTATCGCTATCCTAGGTGGTTCAAAAGTTTCAGATAAAATTGGTGTTATTGAAAACTTGCTGAAGAAAGCTGATAAAGTCCTTATCGGTGGCGGAATGACTTATACTTTTTATAAGGCTCAAGGTATTGAAATCGGTGATTCATTGGTTGAAGAAGATAAACTGGATGTCGCAAGAGAACTTCTTGAGAAATCAAATGGTAAATTAATCTTACCTGTTGACTCAAAAGAAGCTAATGCTTTTGCAGATTATACTGAAGTTAAAGATACAGAAGGTGAAGCCATTGATCCTGGTTTCCTTGGTCTTGATATCGGTCCAAAATCAGTTGCCGAATTTGATAAAGAATTAACAGGTGCGAAAACAGTTGTTTGGAATGGTCCTATGGGTGTCTTTGAAAATCCTGACTTCCAAGCTGGTACAATCGGTGTGATGGATGCTATTGTCAAACAGCCAGGCGTTAAATCAATCATTGGCGGCGGTGATTCAGCTGCAGCTGCAATCAATCTTGGCCGTGCTGATAAATTTTCATGGATTTCTACAGGCGGTGGCGCATCAATGGAACTTCTTGAAGGTAAAGTATTACCTGGCTTGGATGCACTGACTGAAAAATAGGCAGTAAGTTAGAAATCTTTGATTTCATTGACGCAGTTACTGCGCTATAAGTAGATGAAAAGAGCTGACTTCCAGCTCTTTTCTAGTGCATACGCTAAATTTTCTGCGAAAAGAAGTGAGCTTAGAAAATCAGTGAAGGTAAAGAAAAGTACTTCCAGATTTAGCAGCCCTTGCTGATAAGTGATGACATTTTATAAGGAGGCGAGCTTGGAACAAAAAAGTTCCAAGCTCGTTTTTTTATGTAGAGATAAAACTATAAATTCTATATAATGATAACTAAGACTATCTTTTTTCTGACAGAACATGTTAGAATATTAGTATTAGAAGAAAAAGGTAGGAACAGTGTTTAGTAAGTTTAAATTTGATTTTAAAAAATTCAGGTTAGGAATGAGAACTTTTAAATCTGGTTTAGCCGTATTTTTAGTCTTATTACTTTTTGGTCTGCTTGGCTGGAAAGGACTGCAAATTGGAGCTCTAACTGCTGTATTTAGTTTACGTGAAGATTTTGATAAAAGTGTACATTTTGGGACATCACGGATTGTAGGCAATAGTATTGGAGGTATTTATTCTCTTATATTTTTTTGTATCAATAGTCTATTTCATTATCACTATTGGACGACAGTTGTTTTTGTCCCTATATTTACGATGTTAACCATTATGACAAATGTTGCTATAAACAATAAAACAGGTATTATTGGCGGTGTTGCAGCACTGTTAATTATCACTCTTTCTATTCCTAGTGATGAAACGATTTTTTATGTTTTAGCTAGAATATTTGAAACATTTATAGGTGTTTTTATTGCCATTTCTGTAAATTCTGATATTGATAAACTGCGGCAATTTTTAAAGAAGGAAAACTTTTAATTTTTATGTCAGAAAATATAACATATAGGTTGACAGAGAAAAATTTTCAGAATATAATAGAGAACGAAAGGAGGAAGTCATGAAAGAAAAAGAACTGAGACGGTCTATGGCAGTCTTTCCTATTGGAACTGTAATGAAGTTGACGGATTTAACAGCTCGCCAAATTCGTTATTATGAAGATCAAGGTTTGTTGACACCGGATCGCAGTTCAGGAAATCGGCGCTTATATTCACTCAATGATATGGATGTTTTGCTTGAAATCAAGGATTTCTTAGATGAAGGGCTCAACATTGCTGCTATTAAAAAAGAATATGCTGATCGTAGAGATCGTGCGCTGAAAAAGCAAAAAACTTTGACAGATGCAGACGTTCGACGTATCTTACATGATGAACTCCGAAACCAGGGACGTTTTAGCAGCCCAACACAGCACCTTGGTGGTTTACGTATGTAAAATGCGTAACTACAGCAATTGATTTGATTTTTTAAAAGGAGGCCGATATGGCAATCACAGCAGCAGACATTCGTCATGAAGTTGAGGAAAAAAATGTTACCTTTCTTCGTTTAATGTTTACAGACATTTTAGGGATCATGAAAAATGTTGAAATTCCAGCAACTGAAGAACAATTAAATAAAATTCTTTCCAACAAAGCTATGTTTGATGGTTCTTCCATTGAAGGATTTGTACGTATTAATGAATCTGATATGTATCTTTATCCTGATCTCAATACTTGGACTGTTTTCCCTTGGGGTGATGAAAATGGAGCAGTAGGCGGCCTTATCTGTGACGTCTATACGGCAGAAGGAGAACCCTTTGCTGGTGATCCGCGCGGTAATCTGAAAAAAGCTCTTAGGCATATGGAAAATGTTGGTTATAAGTCATTTAACCTTGGTCCAGAACCAGAATTTTTCCTTTTCAAAATGGATGAGCTAGGAAATCCTACTACTGAAGTCAATGACAAGGGTGGATATTTTGATTTAGCACCGACTGATTTGGCTGACAATACTCGCCGTGAAATTGTTAATGTATTAACAAAAATGGGGTTTGAAGTTGAAGCAAGCCATCATGAAGTCGCTGTGGGGCAGCATGAAATTGATTTTAAATATGCCGATGTATTAACTGCCTGTGATAAGATTCAATTATTTAAGCTGGTTGTAAAAACAATTGCTCGCAAACATGGTTTATATGCAACTTTTATGGCAAAACCTAAATTTGGTATTAATGGTTCAGGAATGCATTGTAATATGTCCTTGTTTGATGCGGATGGAAAAAATGTTTTCTTTGATCCAGAGGATCCAAAAGGGATGCAGCTATCTGAAACTGCTTATCAGTTTTTAGGCGGTTTGATAAAACATGCTTATAGCTATACTGCGATTATGAATCCAACGGTTAATTCATACAAGCGTTTGGTTCCTGGTTATGAAGCACCGGTATATATTGCTTGGGCAGGACGTAATCGTTCACCGTTGATTCGTGTTCCTGCTTCTCGCGGTGTTAGTACACGTCTGGAATTGCGTTCTGTTGATCCCACTGCAAACCCCTATTTAGCTTTGGCTGTTCTTCTTGAATCTGGACTTGATGGTATTGAAAATAAAATCGAAGCACCTGCACCTGTAGAATCAAATATTTATGCTATGACCGTTGAAGAACGTAAAGCAGCAGGCATTGCTGATCTTCCATCAACACTTCATAATGCTTTAAAGGCTTTGCAAGAAGATGAAGTCGTTAAAGCAGCCTTAGGCAATCATATTTATACTAGCTTCCTTGAAGCTAAGCGTATTGAATGGTCAAGTTATGCTGCTTTTGTATCGCAATGGGAAGTGGATAATTACTTAGATCTTTATTAAATAAAATATCGCAAATAAAAAGAGTAAACAGATAAGTATGACTGTAGTCCAGTTATAAGCGTTCTGTTTACTCTCTTTTCATCTAAAAAAAGACTTATTTCTATTATTTTGTTACTTTTTTTAATTTCTCCTTAAAATTTTTGAAATAAAAGTAGGTTATTATAGTATTACTACTATGAAGGAGTAAATGAAATAATAGTTATGAAAAAACATTTGTTAGAAAAAGCGGCTTTTACCGTTGCAGCAACAGCAGCAACGGTAGTTTTGGGAAATAAGCTAGCCGATGCAGACACTTACACACTTCAAGAAGGGGATTCCTTCTATACCGTTGCTCAAAAATATAATATGGATGTTTATGAATTAGCAGCACTTAACGGAAAGGATGTTAGTAGTCTTATTTTACCAGGTCAAACTTTAACAGTTAATGGAACTCCGGCAGAACAGCAAGCAGCTCCTGCTAATCAGCCGGCAGCAGAACAAGAGCAGCAACAACAACAGCAAACTACAAATGGCAATACTTATCCAGTCGGTCAATGTACATGGGGAGTTAAGGAAGTAGCTCCTTGGGCAGGAGACTGGTGGGGTAATGGTGGCGATTGGGCTGCCAGCGCTGCTGCACAAGGTCATGCTGTCGGAAATACCCCAACTGTTGGTTCTATTGCCTGCTGGACAGACGGAGGTTATGGGCATGTAGCCTATGTTACTGCTGTTGGTGCAGATGGCAATATTCAAGTCTTAGAGTCTAATTATAAGGATCAACAGTGGATTGATAACTATCGTGGATGGTTTAATCCTAATAATAGTGGGACACCAGGTTCTGTCAGCTATATTTATCCATAATTAAAAAGAAACTAAGCAAAATATGCTGACTTCAAAAGTTAGATAAAAAATATTAATGAGAGATTGAGATTTGTATTAACAAGACTCAATCTTTTTATTTTACTTTTAATCATTTGCTCTTATCCTGTTCTCCATCGTGTTTTAGTTCATCTAAAATGTTTTAGATAGCATAATCTTCTTGTTTGACTTTACCCATTAGTATTTTATTTTTTCTAACTTAATATTTCCCAAAAAACACCCTAAAAGTTAGATATAAAATCTAACTTTTAGGGTGTAAGTTATTTCTTTTTTTAATGTTTATCCGGTGTTAATATCATCGGAATGATAATGGGTTCTCGTTCTGTTTTCTCATATAGATAAGGTCTTAAGGCATTGACAATAGCTCCGTTAACAGATTGAATGCTAGCTTCTTTATTTTTCAAAGCGATACGAATAGCATTGAAAAGAATGCGCTGACTGTTGCGGATCAGATCACCTGATTCACGCATATAAATGAAGCCTCTGCTGAGAATGTCGGGTCCAGCCAAAATCATTTTGGTTTTAAAGTCGACTGTAGCAACGGCTAAAACAACTCCATCTTCTGAGAGATCGTGACGGTCACGCAAAACAGCTGCGCCAATATCGCCAATTCCATTGCCATCAACATAAATATCTTGGGCATTGAAGTGGCCTGCTCGTCTGGCAGAATCTTTTGTCAGAGCCAGAACATCTCCATTTTCCATGATGAAGATGTTTTCTTTAGGAACTCCTGTGTCAATAGCTAGACCTGCATGGACTTTCTGCATACGGTATTCGCCATGAACCGGCATGAAATATTTTGGTTTAATCAGACGAAGCATAAGCTTTTGTTCTTGCTGACCGCCGTGGCCGGATGTGTGGATGTTATTAACCTTACCATGGATGACTTCGACGCCAGCTTCTTGAATCGTATTGATTAGTTTATTAACACTTGTTGTGTTGCCAGGAATGGGGCTGGATGAGAAAATAACAGTATCGCCTGGCTGCAGTTGTACTTGGCGGTGTGTTCCATTGGCAATACGTGAAAGTGCTGCCATAGATTCCCCTTGGCTGCCAGTACACATAATCATGATTTCACTGGCATGGTACTCTTTTATTTCATTTGGTTCAATAAAGGTTCCTTTAGGGACTTTTATATAGCCTAACTCCATCCCATTGACAATAGCTTTTTCCATTGAACGGCCAAAGACAGCAATTTTGCGGCCTGTTTTAACAGCAGCTTCTGCTGCTTGCTGCAGACGGAAAATATTGGAAGCAAAGGAGGCAAAAATAATGCGTCCGTGAATGCCTTCAATGATGTTCATGATTGATTGGCCAACAACTTTTTCAGAATTGGTAAAGGTCGGAATTTCTGCGTTGGTTGAGTCAGACAAGAGACAAAGCACACCATCTTCACCAAGAGCTGCCATACGGTGGATATCAGCAGGTTCTCCAACTGGAGTCCAGTCAAATTTAAAGTCACCTGTGCAGACAACTTTTCCTTGAGGAGTATGAATAACGATACCTAATGGTTCTGGTATGGAATGGGTTGTACGGAAAAAAGTGACATTGAGATTCTTAAAAGTCAGCTCAGTATTATGGTTGATTTCATACATCTTAGCATCACGCAAGAGACCGTGTTCCTCTAATTTGCCGCGAATAAGAGCCAGCGCTAAAGGTCCAGCATAAATAGGGATATTAGCCTGCTTAAGCAAAAAAGGGATTCCGCCAATGTGATCTTCGTGCCCATGTGTGATGACAAGAGCTTTAATACGATCAATATTTTCTATAATGTAAGAATAATCAGGAATAACATAGTCAATACCAAGCAGATCATCTTCAGGAAATTTAATTCCTGCATCAACAATAATAATTTCGTCTTGATATTCAATTCCGTAGGTGTTTTTACCAATTTCTCCTAGTCCGCCTATGGCATAGACACCTACTTCTTCAGATTTTAAATTAATATTTGCCATTTTAGAACTCCGTTAATTGAAAGGCACCTGTTTCTTTTTCGTACTCAAGGTGCTTATCTGAGAGTAACTCAACTAGTTCGATGTTGTAAGAAGTTTTTTCTTCGACCATTTGACGGGCTTTGATGCGTCCTTCAAGTTCGTTTTGAGCATCAACACTGAGGTAGAGAGTTTTAGTCTGTTCACGGCGCGGACTGCGGTCTTTGGTTTCTTGATAGAAAACTTTATAAATCATTTTGTTCCTTTCTGTTATATCATGATTAATCCAAACTACAAAAAATCGGTCAAATATAAGATCTTGTTATATTTGACAGGAAATTATGAAATTTTTATGAGTAATAGGTTTAACCTTGATTCGTTAACAATTAGTTCAATTATATCATAAAAGCAGGAATTGTAAAAGAAAGAGAAAAATAAGGGAGTGAGGCAAACGCTCAGACGAAGTCTTCGATTTTTCAGCAAGTCCCAGTTTCTATTTGCTGACCTCAAACAGTCCACAAAGACTGTTTTGATTCACCTCCGCACAGTTGGTTAAGCTCAAAAGATCCAAGAGGACGTTTTGAGACTATCACTTGTATAGTAAGGGATAAGGATGTCCAACCAACCACTGCATCTTGCCAGTCAAACGACAAAAATACGTGGGGGGTATGGGGCTTGGGACTTTTGTCTTAGCTTTTTATTGAGAAATTCTGCTCTTTTTGAAAGTCATTTTAAGCGGTACCCAATAAAAATTTTACTCATTTTTACATATAGTTCTCCTTTAGAAAATTGATTTCCTAGGACAAATACCCATGATTGCGGTACCATTTGATCGTATCTAGCATGGTTTCTTCAACTGGTCTAAACTGCCCTCCTAATTCATTTTTCATCTTGGTTTGGTCAAAGTGGGTACGTTGGTATTCTTCATTAAAGAGTTCCACCAGATCTTTACTGACTAAAATAGGCTTTCCAGTGATAAAGTGATAAATTTCATTCCAAATGGCAAATAATCGAAGGAGAGGCATGGGGATCCGTTTTTTAGGAGCAGGAATGCCTGAAACCTTCTCCAAAGTTTTCATCACTTCTTCCATGGTCATGTATCTGCCAGCAGCTAAATATCGTTCTCTATTACGTCCGTACTTCATAGCAAGAATATGAATATCAGCAACATCTCTGGCATCCGCAACACTGTAACTGGCTTTGATGATTCCTGGAAGTTTTTGCTGCATGTAATTCAAAATCATCTGTCCAGTTGATGTGGGCCCCATGTCACCTGGACCATACATTGATCCCGGCAGGACAAAAGTGATAAAGGCATCAGGATGCTTATCAAGGAAATTGTGGACAGCTTGATCGCTCAGAATTTTGCTGCGGTAGTATTCAATTTTTGTACTCGGATCTCGTGACATGGTTTCATCAATGAGCTGATTGGGCTCACCTTTAAGGACTGCTATAGAAGAGGTGTGGACTATTTGGCGAATTCCGGCATCATAGGCAGCCTGCAGAAGATCGAGGGTGCCTGTAATATTGGTATCATAGAGTTCTTGCCAATGCTTTCCGCCTTTATGGCTATCGCGGAAAAAAGCGGCTGTGTGAAAAAGACTGTCACAGTCTGCTAGGTAATCTTTGTAACTTTCAGGCTTGAGTATATCTCCTTGAACAAGGTGGATAGGCAGCTGGTCAAACTGTTGTTTAGCTTTATCCATAGAACGTACGAGAGCAGTGACTTCTATATTTTCTTTGAGAAGAGCCCGAACGAGATTATTGCCTAAAAGACCTGTAGCGCCAGTTACAAAGGCGTGTCTAATAGTGCGAGATGAGTTATTAGTATTCATAGTTGCTGTTCTCCTTTTTGGCTTATTGCTAAGAGTATGACGGTAATAGATGACATGTCATCTATTACTTATCGTATCTTTTTAGTATTTTATTGTCAACAATTTGCTTAATCTGGTGTAAAATAGTAGAGAACATTAAATGAAAGAGGAGGAGATATGGCATCCTTAGGGAAACAATTTAGATATTTATTTAGAAGCGCAGATAATATAGCTATGGAAAAATATGGTCATCTAATGGCCTCTTTAGGCCTAACGCCTAATCAAAGCGAAGTTCTCCTCATTTTGAATGAATATGCCCCCTTATCTTTGAAAGCTTTAGGTGAGCTGCTGATTTGTGAGAAAAAAAGTCCCAGTAGGTTGGTAAAAAGCTTGATTCAAAAAGGATTGGTCACAAAAGAAATCTCAAAAGAAGATCGCCGCAGTGCCTTGCTTTTTTTAACGGAAGCTGGCAGACATTTAATTCCTAAAATTGAGCAGCAAGAACAGCTTTTTGATCAATCAATGGAGCAAGCTTATCCGCAAGAATTGAAAATCATCAATGATTTGCTGACAAAGTATATTCAAGGCAGTTTTTACGAAGACAAATTAAAGCGCCGCTCCCTCTGGGATGAAGAGTAGAAGGGAAAGTTATGAAAATTTTAGCATTTGATACATCAAGCACAGCGCTTTCTGTTGCTATCTTAGAAGATGATCAATTATTGGCAGATACTGTTTTGACAATCAAAAAAAGTCATAGCAGCAGTCTGCTGCCAGCCATTGATTTTCTGATGCGATCAGTCCATTTAAGTCCACAAGATTTGGATAGGCTTGTTGTTGCCCAAGGTCCCGGATCTTATACGGGTCTGCGCGTGGCGGCAGCGACAGCTAAAACCTTGGCCTATACCTTGGCTATTGAACTGGTAGGAGTATCTTCCTTGCAGGCCTTGGTGCCTGCAGATACAGTTGGTTTAGTGATACCGATAATAGATGCACGGCGGCAATATGTTTATGTTGGCTTTTATGAAAATGGCAAAGCCAAACAGCCTGATACTTATATTGCTTTGACAGATTTGCTTGAGAAGCTTAAGGATATAGCGCAGCTGACTTTTGTTGGAGAAGTCGAAGCTTTTCGGTCTCAGATTGAGAGGCATTTTCCGCAAGCTAAAATCATTGAGACTTTGCCATCTGCTTTTGAAATTGGGAAATTAGGCCGAAAATTGCAGCCAGTTGACGTTCATGCTTTTGTTCCCAACTATCTCAAAAAAGTAGAAGCAGAGGAAAACTGGCTCAAGACTCACAAAGAATCTGGTCTCAGCTACGTCAAGCGGGTGTAAGCGATGAAAGATGGGAAAAACCAAGAGACAGCAGCTATTATTTTTGAGATTTTAAAAGATGTTTATGAGATCTCCCCTTGGAGTAAAGAGCAAATTTTGGTGGATATGAATCGTCCGGAAGTTGATTACTTTTTTGCCTATGATGGCAAGGAAATTGTTGGTTTTTTATCCATACAGCACTTAGTTGGAGAATTGGAACTGACCAATCTAGCTGTCAAAAAAAATTATCAAGGGCAGGGTTTGGGCAGTCAGTTGCTGGAATTTTTAACCAAGGAGGAGCTTCCTGTTTTTTTGGAAGTTAGAGCTTCCAATCAAACAGCACAAGCCCTGTATCAAAAATTCGGTTTTCAGGCTGTTGCGAAAAGAAAAAATTATTACCGCAGTCCTAAGGAAGATGCGATTTTAATGAAACGTGAAAGTTTAATCGGTTATTAAAAAAAGAAAGAAAGACATGACAGATAGATATATTTTAGCCATTGAATCGTCTTGTGACGAGACTAGTGTGGCCGTTTTAAAAAATGAAGATCAGCTTTTAAGCAATATTATTGCCAGTCAGGTAGAGAGTCATAAACGCTTTGGCGGTGTAGTGCCAGAGGTTGCCAGCCGCCATCATGTTGAAGTGATAACGCTTTGTATTCAGGATGCTTTGCAGGAAGCAGGAATTGAGGCAGGTGACTTAAGGGCTGTTGCGGTGACTTACGGACCGGGTCTTGTTGGAGCCCTCTTAGTAGGGATGGCAGCGGCTAAGGCCTTTGCTTGGGCAAATCATCTGCCTTTAATTCCAGTTAATCATATGGCGGGGCATTTGATGGCAGCACAAAGTGTAGCAAAATTAGACTATCCACTAGTGGCACTTTTAGTATCAGGCGGCCATACTGAGCTTGTATATGTTTCTGAACCGGGAAATTACAGGATTATTGGAGAAACGCGTGATGATGCTGTTGGCGAAGCTTATGATAAGGTAGGGCGTGTCATGGGACTTACCTACCCTGCCGGAAAAGCAATTGATGAGCTGGCTCATCAAGGGCGGGATATCTATGATTTTCCGCGTGCCATGATTAAGGAAGATAATCTTGAATTTTCTTTTTCTGGCTTGAAATCAGCTTTTATTAATCTTCATCATAATGCTCAGCAAAAGGGAGAGCAGCTTTGTTTAGAAGATTTATGCGCTTCCTTTCAGGCGGCTGTTTTAGATATTTTAATGCTAAAAACAAAAAAAGCCCTAAAAGCCTATCCTGTGAAAACTTTAGTTGTTGCTGGCGGTGTGGCAGCCAATCAAGGCCTTCGTGAGCGATTAAAAGAGGAAATAACAGATAGGACTGTGATTATCCCGCCCTTACGCCTTTGCGGCGATAATGCTGGAATGATTGCTTATGCAGCAGCTATTGAGTACGAAAAGAACCATTTTGCAGCACTTGATTTAAATGCCAAACCAAGCTTAGCTTTTGAAGATATAGAATAAAGTGAATACTTCTGATGTCATATTCAAGAGTGTTTTTCTGTGTTATAATGGAAACATTATCTTTTGCGGAGAAGGTATATGCAAGAAAAAGGATTTATGGACGGGGTCAAGGCATCTCTGCCAACAGCCTTAGGCTATGTTAGTATCGGACTTGCCTGTGGAGTTGTAGGGGCTAACTCAGGTCTAACGCCCTTTCAGATGGGTTTGATGAGTTTATTGGTCTATGCTGGCAGTGCCCAATTTGTTATGTGTGCCATGTTTGCAGCTGGTGCGGATTTGTTTTCTATCGTTGTTACTGTTTTTTTGGTTAATTTGAGAATGTTTCTTATGAGTTTACATGCGACAACTATTTTTACAAAATCCAGCCTTTGGCAAAATATTGGCATTGGAACGCTCATTACAGATGAAAGCTACGGTGTTCTTTTGAATGAACGTGTCCATCATCAAAATATTACAGCAGCTTGGATGCATGGCAATAATATGGCAGGTTATATAACTTGGATTATTTCGGTTGTTTTAGGAACTCTTTTGGGTTCTGCCATTCCAAATCCTGAAATGTTGGGACTGGATTTTGCTCTTGTTGCCATGTTTGTCTCTATCTTTGAATCTCAGCTAGCTGCTATGATGCAGTTCACAAAACTAAAAAAAATAGGTCTTATTTTATTAGCGGTAACCCTATCTTACTTTTGCTTGGTTATTGTTGTCTCAGAATCTTTAGCCGTTTTACTCTCAACATTAATAGGCTGTTTTGTGGGGGTGCTGCTTGATGTCAAATAGTTTTATTTTAATGGCTATAGTACTTAGTGCCGTAGTAACATGGCTTCCAAGGATTATCCCTTTTGTTTTGACTAAGTATAAAGCTTTGCCAGATTTTCTTCTTCGTTTTCTTAATTATCTCCCCATTACCATTATTTTCGCTTTAACACTGTCTAGCGTCATTACTGAAAGAACAGGGCATTTGCCCACTATAAAATGGCTGGAGTTGCTAACAGTTTTACCAACCTTTTGGGTGGCTGCTAAGACAAAAAATATTCTTTTGGCAGTGGTTGTGGGAGTCTTCACGATGGCTTGCTTAAGATTGCTTTTTTAAAAGTCTAAAAAGGACAATGCCTTTTTTGTTTCAACAGACGGTAAATACTTTTACTATCTGTCAAATAAAATAAAAAAAGCAAGAACAAACTAATGTCCTTGCTTTTTTTGATGGCGTTTTTCTTGCTTAAGCTGATACTGATATCGTTTTAGAGCTTGGCGCTTTTCCTTATTTTGAGTCTTTTTCTCTTTTTTCAAAGCTTGGTGGAGCTTTTTCATTTCCACCTGAGCCTTAGTAGAAATAGCTCCCTGTTTTTTAGACTTGTTAAGAGCTCTTTGCATCCGTTTGGGATTCATTTTCTTAGGCTGCGGCAGCTCATGGGCATAGGAATCTGTCTCGATACTGTCATATTTTTTGATTAAACGGGGCAATTCTTTAAGAATGAAATACCAAACATCAAAATCCTTAGGCTCCTTGCCGAATGGATAACGAAAAGCCTTATATTGGCCTTTACAGTTGACATGTTCAACTAAGGCAAACCAAAATGTACCATCAAAATAGACTGTCAATTTCATGATAGTCCCCTCCATGTAAAAATTGATAAGGGACGACCTTGGAGGGAAGGTTACTGACATCATCACTATGATGCTTGCAGACTACCAACTGCAATGTGTTTTTATATCGCAGTTATTATAACACGATGAGAAATATGCGTAAAGGCTATTTTTAATAATGAAGTTTATTGAGGAGATAGGCTAGTTGTTCTTGTTCTTTTTGAGATAGAGGAGCCAGCAGTTTATCAGACTGCTCTTTTTCATAGGTATGCAGCTGGGGATAAATAGCTCTGGCCTTTTGCGTTGGATAAATACGCTTAATTTTTTGATTTTTGCTATCCTTTTGAAGATCTAGGTAGCCTTGCTGAGCTAGTTTTTGAACAGTTCTAAAACTGGTTGTCCGATCAATCTGTATACTGTCAGCCAATTCTGCTAAAAACATTCCAGGATTTTCACAAACACGGATAATATAAATGAAAAGATTATTATTGAGTCCTGCAGCTTTAAAATTTTTATTGGAGTCCATTTGAATAGTACGTGTGATAGCTCCGATTGTACGAATGATATGAAACATGGCTTTTCCTTTTTTTATGATTTTTTAAAATTTTATCAAAATAAAGTTGCAAATGCAATCAAAATATTTTATAATAATTGCAAATGCAATAAAAAGGAGAAAGAAATGGTTGCTTTCATCATATTTTTAATCATTATGAGTTTTACACCGGGTCCAAATACTATTTTAGCAATGGATAGCGGTCAAAAGAACGGTTTTAGGAAATCTATTCCTTATAATTTGGGGATTGGAGCAGGTGTCATAGGGGTTGGTTTGGTTGCTATGTGCCTTGGAGAATTTATCAAAAGCAATACTTTTTTTATAACCATGATGAAAATAATTGGCAGTGCTTATTTACTTTATTTGGCTTATCATGTTTTCCTTAGTCAGCCGGTTAAAGATGAGGATAAGCAAGATGCTGGTTTTCAGCAGGCTTTTTTTCTCCAATTTTCTAATATTAAAACTTATCTTTATGCTATAACGAGTTTTACTGGTTTTAGTGTTTTTTCAGATCTTCCTTTTATAAAACTGCTGTTATTAGCTTTGATTGGGATGATAGGTACTTTTTTATGGACTATTGGAGGAAGCTTAATGAAAGCTGTTTATAATCACTATTACCGTATTTTTAATAGCGTCATTGCCCTTTTACTAGTATTTAGCGCCTATGATTTATGGCATTAACTGCTCGCATAAAAAAGAAGCCAAGAAAAGGATTAAGGCTAAGCTTGCGGGACTAACTGGTGAGTGGATTTCTCATATTGATCCTAACTTGACCATTAATAGTGATGTGAGCTGCCTGCAACCCAGCCGGTACATAGAGCTGCTGTAATATTGAAACCTCCGGTGTGAGCATTAATGTCTAAAACTTCACCTGCAAAGTGCAGGCCAGAAACAGTCTTGCTTTCTAGGGTTTTGGGATTAATTTCTTTTAGGTCAACGCCGCCCTTAGTGACAAAAGACTTGGCTAATGACATTTTACCGGTAATAGGGATAGGCAGCCCTTTAATCTGCTGCAATAGTTGGTCAAGTTTTTTGCCTGGTAGCTGTTTGACTTTACAGCCATAATTTTCAGAGAAAAAGGCGGCTAGACGCTCAGGTAAGAATTCTCTCAAGGCATTTTTCAGCGATTTTTCACGGTTTGCCTGTATTTTTTCCAGTAAATCTTTGGGATTAATCTGAGGTAAAAGGTCTAAGTAAGCTATTTCACCGCCCTGAATAAAAGTAGACAAACGCAGGGCTGCAGGGCCGGACAGACCAAAATGAGTAAAAAGTAAATCATGACTTAGCTGATGCTTGCCACAAGTCAAAGACACGTCCTCAAGAGAAATACCTTGTAATTTTTTATGGGGAAAGTCAGTTAGCAGTGGACTTTCAGCAGCTTCTAAGTCCTTTACTTTAAGCTTAAAATGCCTTGCGATATCATACCCAAAACCAGTTGAGCCTGTAGAAGGATAGGACTTTCCGCCGGTAGTGACAATTAATTGCTGGCAAGTAAAAATGTCGTCAGTAGATTTAACAATGAACTGTTTGTCTTTTTTGACGGAAACCACTTGGCATTGCTTTTTAATCTGTCCGCCCAATAGCTTGATTTTCCTTTCAAGACAGTCAATGATAGTACGGGATTTATCTGTCTGCGGAAAAACTCTGCCATGGTCTTCAACTTTTAAAGCTACCCCATTTTCTTCAAAAAAGCTGATAATATCATGATTATCAAACTGGGAAAAGACACTGTAAAGAAAGCGGCCGTTGCCAGGAATCCCAGCTAGTAAATCCTCTAAACTGCCATTATTCGTAACATTGCAGCGGCCGCCGCCAGTTCCTGCTAACTTTTTGCCTAACTGTTTGTTTTTCTCCAGCAAAAGCGTCCGTTTGCCGCAAGAACAAGCCGAAATACTGGCCATCATACCGGCAGGGCCGCCTCCAATAATAATAGTATCAAAATAAGTCATGCCATTATTTTAGCATAATTTTTAGTTCCTCATAACTAGCTTAGAGAAAGAATGCCATTAGAGTTTAGCTTCCCATAAATTGACAGATTTAGGGCGATGTGATACTATTTTCATAGTATTAAATCTGTATTAATGAGGAACTTATGGCAATTGAAAAGACAGTCAGCGAGTTGGCTGAAATCTTAGGAGTAAGCCGACAGGCGGTTAATAACCGTGTAAAAGCTTTTCCGGAAGAATATGTAGAAAAAAATGAAAAGGGAGTTACTGTTGTTAACCGTGCCGGCCTTATCAAATTAGAAGAAATTTACAAGAAGACTATTTTTGAAGATGAGCCGGTTAGTGAAGAGGTAAAACAGCGTGAATTTCTAGAAATTTTAATTGATGAAAAAAATACTGAAATCACGCGCCTTTATGAACAGCTAAAGGCTAAAGACAGTCAAATTGAAACGAAAGATGAGCAGCTGCGCATTAAAGATGTTCAAATAGCTGAAAAAGATAAGCAAATTGATCAGCAGCAGCAATTAACATTAACAGCTATGCAGGATAAAGAAGAGCTTAAGCTGGAACTTGATGAAGCCAAAGCTGAAGTAGAAGAAATTCAGACAAAACAAGTAGAAGCAAGAAAGGGTTTTTTCGCCCGTTTATTTGGCCGCTAAATTAATAAAAAATCTAAGAAGAAAAATAAGGAACCAGATCAATAGCATGGTTCTTTTATTTTGAAAAAAAGTATTGCCCATAGTGAATAAAAAATGATTGATCCTATGCGGGAAGGTTTTGATAAAAGAAATAAAAGCAGGTTCACAGTATCATAGATGCTATGGCAGGCAGATTATTTGACGTTTAACCGACCGTTCGGTACAATTTTAGTAGAAGCAATAGGTAAGAATAAAGCTCAAAGACACTGTGTTAAGGACTATTCTTTTTGGAGGTTTCATAATGAAAAAATATGATTTATTGGTTATCGGTTTTGGTAAAGCTGGGAAGACCCTAGCTGGCAAGATGAGCTCCTTGGGAAAGAAAGTTGCTCTTGTCGAAAAAGATAGTTCCATGTATGGCGGAACCTGCATTAATATAGGCTGTATTCCGACTAAAACCTTGATAAAAGCAGCCGAGAAAAATATGAATTTTGCAGAAGCCATGGCTCAAAAGGAGCTTGTAACCACGCGGCTCCGTCATAAAAATGAAACTGTTTTAACTGCCGCTGGTGTTGATTTATACAATGCGACAGCGCAATTTCTGTCTAACCAAGTTGTTGAAATTTCAGCAGGATCTGATGTGAAACACTTAAGGGCTGATATTATCGTCATTAATACGGGAGCAAGGTCAGCTGTCTTGCCTATACCGGGTTTGCTGGAGACTAAAAATGTTGTAGACAGTACTGGTATTCAAAATCTTAAACAGCAGCCGGAAAGATTAGGTCTCATTGGAGGCGGAAATATAGGTCTTGAATTTGCCAGTCTTTATAGCAGGTTGGGCAGTCAAGTTACTGTTTTTGAGTCTGGGGATACAATCTTTCCCCGAGAAGAACCTATCGCAGCCAAGCTAGCTCAGAGCTATTTAGAAGAAGATGGTGTAAGCTTTAAACTTGGAGCCCGTGTTGAAGGTGTTAGAAATGACGCTGATAATAAAGTCATTTTGACTGCAAATGGTCACGATTATGTCTTTGATACGGTGATGTATGCTACTGGCCGCAAACCTAATACTGAAGGACTTGGTTTGGAAAATACAGATATTGCACTCACTGAAGATGGAGCCATTCAAGTGGATGACTATTGTCAGACAAGTGTTCCCAATATCTATGCTGTCGGTGATGTTAACGGCGGACTGCAATTTACCTATACTTCTTTAGATGATTTTCGTCTTGTTTTTGGGAAATTGACAGGTCAAGGCCATTATAAACGTTCCGATCGAAAAAATGTCCCCCGTACGACTTTTATTGAACCTCCACTTTCAAGTGTCGGTATGATAGAATCTGAAGTTATTGCAGCAGGTTTTCCTTATCAAGTTAATGAGTTAGCTGTTGCTAATATGCCACGAGCCCATGTTAATAATGATCTTCGGGGCATCTTTAAAGTACTTGTTAATAGTCAAACCAAAGAAATCTTAGGAGCGACCATTTTCAGTGCCGATTCACAAGAGATTATTAACATGATTAAAATGGCTATTGATAATCATATTCCCTATACTTATTTGAAAAACCAAATTTTTACGCATCCTAGTTTATCTGAAAATCTTAATGATGTGTTTGCCTTTTAAAAAGGCAAAAAAACGGAGCTTCTATTGAAGCTCCGTTTTTTGTTCTCTTTTATTCAATACTAAAGCAAACTGTCAGCTGTTTAGGCATTTTTGTCTGAGGTTATCCATCAACTCTGTTAAGGTATTGAAATTTTGTGAAAGCTTAAGTAAAACTAGAGCCCCTTGGATTTGAGCAATAAGAGCTTTAGCTTCTGTCTGAGCCTTAGTCTTTGTCCAGTCGGGATGCAATTGAGAGAGATTGGCAGCTAAAGCCATTTGCCAGTCCTGAATAAAGCTCTTAAGCCGTTCTTGAAAATCCTTGTCCTTGGTTGAGAGTTCAACGATGAGATTGCCAACTGGACAGCCATAGTAGATAGATTGATCTTCATGGGCATGGCAAATCCAGTCTAACATTTTTCCAATGTTTCTTTGGGGCTGACTGCTGTCTTTTAAAATATTTTCCAGCAGTTCTTTTTGCCAGTCTGCTAGAAGCTGGTCTGTCACTTCTAGACCGATTTGCTTTTTGGATGAAAAATAATGATAGAGCTGTCCTTTACCAACCTTGGCAGCTGCCGTGATATCGCTGATAGAAGTCGCTTCGAATCCATTTTGATAAATCAGTTCTTGAGCTGAGTCTAAAATATGGCTTCTTACATTCATCATTATCCTCCTCTATTAATATGATCATAAGAGAAAATATCTTCTTCAAAAAGCTTCTCTCCTTTTTCTGCCTTAATAACAGCTGATTGGTAGTGTTGATACTGCTTATACTCTTTGTTAATCGTCTTGGCCCATTTAAGCTGACCCTTACTAGGAAGCGTGAATGGGCCGTTAAAACCAGAAACACCTGAGCAAAAGGGATAGGCCAGAATTTATATTGGCCTCTAAGCCCGCAATATCGCTGAAAAAGCCTGAGGAAGCACCATCATAAGCAATGATCTTATTAAGCTTGTCTTGACGTTTCTTTCTCTCTGCTTTATCGCTGGTAACCGCGTTCTCTGTGATAGATTTATTAGGATCGTCAGCCTTCATACCGCCTAATGCAGCCGTATTAGCGGTAATGGTCGTATTTAGGGCTGCGATTTCTTTTTTAGCCAATATCTTCTACTTTACCCTTAGGGATAGAAGCGCCCTCCTTTTCCAGCCACTTCTGATAAAGTTCTTGATAACGATTTTCTTCTTCATCTTTAAAGCCTTCAAAAACAACTTGATCAATGTTGTCTTCATTGAAATAAAAAATCTGTTTTGCATCCAACCCTACAGGATAGATACAGCCTGAATAATCAAAAATAACTTGCTTCCCTGCAGTTTCAAGTAAAGCTCCTCGATTTAAAATCATAACTTTACGGCTGCCTTCTTTTAAGTAAACAATACTTCCAATCGGTAACATAATAAATTTCCTTTCTTTATAACCATTCATTACTGATGGTCTTTATTAATTTTAATATCTACTATTTTATAAACATACCCTTTCTCCGCACTAAAAGCAATATTAACACATAATAATGCTAAAAATACCATGATAAATGTTGCAAGTAAAAATAATAGATCTTTAAAGTATAGATAAAACCAAGCTGAGAAAAAGGGAATACCTAACATCAAAATAAAATATCCAATAAGTCGTTTATAGTCCACTTTAATAGGTCTGATTTTATAATATATAGGATGACTGATGGTGCTATGAATAAAAGATAGAATACTTTTTTCTCTAGAACGATACACTAACTGGGCTAAAATATAAGATAAAAGCAAAGCCAAAGATAATAAAATAATATTAGTAGTTTCAGAGAAATTTGTTTTAAAAGAGAGATTCACTGCACGAGACCATGCCCCAATAAATACACTCAGACCTGCTCCTAAGGAAGCAGGGATCACAATATGTTTAAACTTATCATTTCGTTGTTTAATTCTCAGATAATTCTCTTCTGTAATAGGATAAACTTTTTGATAGAAAAGCCAATTGAGCGGCAGAAATAAATAACCGATAAAATGACTAGGTCGTCTATCAAAGAGATAATACTGCTGATTAACCTTAAATATCAGATAACGAAAATTGCCATAGAGAAACTGAATAGTCTCCATCATTCCTCCTTAATCAAAATGTAGTTGGATAATAGTGCTTCCTCCTCACCTCACTAAACAACTCAGCTATCCTTTTTAATATCCACAATTTTATAAAACTGATTCACCTCTGTGCCAAAAGCAATGTTTGAACCTATAAAATAAATGAAGCTCAGTGCAATAGTGATTAGGCAGAAAAGGAGATTAGCAGAATAGAGATAGCAGACCGCCATAAAAAGAATAAGTCCTCCCATAACAGCTACATATCCTATTAATTGTTTAAAATCAATTTTTTGTGGCTTTAACTTCATATACTGGGGATGGCGTAATTCTGTGCCAAGCAAAGAAATTATATTCTTCTTTCTATAAACATAAAATAATTTTGCTAAGGTATAAGATAAAATCAGACTAAGTAGCAACAAAATCAGATTTATTTCAAAAGAAAACGTTGTTTTAAAATATATTGAAATATCAATTTTTTTAAATCGAAACCAGTTATAGACAAATACTCCAAGTCCTGCTCCAAAAGAAGCTGGCAGAACAAATTTTTTAGCTCTATCATTTTTTTGTTGAATCTTAGAATAACCTTCTTGAGTAATCAGATAAATCTTTTGATAAAAAAGCCAACTTATTGGGGAAAAAAGATAAGCTATAAAATAACTAGGACTTCTATCTAGTAAATAGTATTGACCTTCTCTCTCAAAAACTAGGTAACGAAAATTCCCATAAGTAAATTGAATAGTGTCCATTATTTGTCACTTGACTTTCTGATATCAACTATCCTATATTTCCATTTTTCATTTGGAGAGATTGCCCCATTTGCTAGTCCTAAAAGAATAAACATCATCAAAATAATTCCTAAGAACATGGCTATATTTCCTAAATATAGGAAAGTTGCTACAAAAATGGCAGTTAGCCCTACTCCAAATAACTGAAATCCTGTAATATTCACCGCAAATTGTAATGGTTTTTCAGGCCTTAACTTATAAAAAAGCGGCGAATCAAGATTTTTACCAATCAAGTTTTGTATACGTTTCTTTTTAGAAGAGTATAGTATTTGAAGTAGCATATAGGAACTAAGCAAACCAATGAGTAGCAAAATTCCCTTAATGACCGGAGAAAGATTTGTATTAAAATATTGGAAAATATCTATATTATTTACTCGCATCCAGGTATTTAAGAACACTGATATCCCTCCTACCAAGGAGGCCGAAATCACAAACTGGCTTGCCTTGGAATGTTTTTCCACAATCTTTTGATACTCTTCAGTCGTAATCGGATAAACTTTATGATAAAATATCCAATTTAATGGAATAAAACAGTAACCGATAAAATGACTAGGTCGTCTATCTATAATATAATATTGCTCATCAACTAGAAACAATGCATATCGAAAATTTCCTTTATAATACAGTTGAATAGTCTCCATCATTCCTCCTTAATCAAATGGGTTGAGAGCACTTAAACCGCCAGAAATAGCGCTGCCAACACCACCTGCAGTATCTTTAGCCCAATTTTTGGTGCCATCAACACTATCAGAGACGGCTTTCCCAACATTTTTACCAGCATTGTCTACCCATTTTCCTGCTGTATCCAGACTATCTTGAAGACCTAAGAAATTGTTTTTATAAGCTGTTTCAAATCCCAAACTGGCTAAAGCGCTGGCCGCTACACCTGCTGCTGCTACACCTGCTGCTGCCCAGCCAACAGGATTGCTTCCTAGTGCAACCGCTGCTAAAGCTGCTGTACCCGCTCCTGCTCCCCAGCTAATCCCTGTTGATAAGCCATTATGAACTGTTGCTTGTCCGACTGACTTACCATTATTAGCTATATCATCAAACATACCTAGCCCAAAACCAAGCCCTACGAGGGCTTTGCCTCCCCACTTACCAACAGAGGCTATTTTGGAACCATTACGAGCTAGCGCTTGTCCGACTCCATTTTTATTGACCAAAACAAAAGCAGTTGAAACACCTTTAGCATCAACTGTAGCAGGCCCCTTAATTCCTCCCAAAACAGAAACCAAGCCGCCTAAGCGCTGTACACCTAAACCAAGTTGTTCAACAACATTAGCATAGATATCATATTTTGTGCTGTTTTTATCGTAGTGATTCTTAACTTTGTTAACATAATCCTTGATCGCTTTCACAACGTTTATATCAACTTTTGCATTTGGATGGCTTTGAGCATAGGCTGTCAAAATTTGAACATCTTTATTCGTTAATTTCTCACCATTTTTAGCTTTTTTTACAACTGCCTCGTACTGCTCTTTTTCTTTGACTCGGCTCATTTTCTTATCAGCCGCCTTAATCACAGACTTATCAATAGTTAAACCTGGGTGCTTCTTCTTATAAGCTTCAACAGCTTTCGCTTCTTCTTCAGTAAGCTTCTCTCCTTTTTCTGCCTTAATAACAGCTGATTGGTAGTGTTGATACTGCTTATACTCTTTGTTAATCGTCTTGGTCCAGGCCAACTCCTTCTTACTGGGCAGGGTGAAAGTCCCATTAAAACCTGAGATCCCGCTTTGCAGCTGAGAAAGACCCGTATTGACCGCACTCTCTAAGCCTGCAATATCGCTGAAAAAGCCAGAAGATTTAGCATTGTACTCCCGGAGCTTGCGCAGCTTCTCTTCCAAATCCCGCTTAGTCCCCTCATCAGCACTAATCGCCTGATCGAAAGACTGCGTATCCGCAGCGCTGTCAATGCGTTTCATAGCCGTTTTAGTCGCGCGGTTGGTAGCAAGCGTAGAGTTCAAGGCATGGATCTGAGCTGTTAAGGTCTCTTCATCCAAATCCTCATTGCCGACACTGGCGCGGTACTCATCCGGCAGCTTCTTGATATCGGCCTTAGCCGCCTCTGCCAGAAGGACAAAGGCTTGGGCTAAAGGTTTGACCACACTGCTGCCATAGTTCTTGATATTACTGTAGGCCGAACCAGACAGCCTGTCTTCATTAGCCAGCTGGTCTATGGATTTGACCAGCTGTTCAAAACCGGCCTTATAATTATCAGCAAGCGTTCCCACTGAGCTGGCTTGGGTATCAGAGCTCCCTAATACCATTTTGACCATAAATCATTGTCCTTTCTTATGATAATAATCTTGTTTATTGTAACACACCGCGCTATTATTCTCAAAATGAGATTTAAAAAGAGACTGTTGCCAGCCCCTTTTTACAGCTAGAACCAGACCTAACCAATTTGCTTGCGCAGAATACTCAAATTAGCTTTCCAATCATAATAGCTTTTCATAAAATGAGTTTCTTCCTCATTTTTATAACTCTCAAAAATCACTTTGTCAATCTTTTCATGCTAGAAAAGAGGGGGAGGCTCAGTCTGTAACTCCCTGAATTGAGGATAAAAAACTCCTATATGATTCACATGTATATGATTTCCGTTATCGTAGTCATTAAAGTATCTACTTACAAATCTGGGAGAGTGTACTGTTAAACTTTAACACATTTGCCTTTATTATCAAAAATATATAGCAAAATAGGCTTTATCATATATTGAAGACAGCGGAATCCTTTAGCATATAAGCTTCTTTATTATTAACAGGTATAGACGAATCAAACTTATTTCTAACGATAATCCTTAAAAAAACCTTGCCGTTATTAAGCGAATTGTGCTAAAATAGAAGTAATCTTAAAGGAAAGGAAGGTTGTATTTATGGCTGGTTTAATTAAATTGACCCCAGATGAGCTGCGTACATCAGCAACTAAGTATACACAGGGTGCTCAAAGTGTGAATGATGTATTGACATCTCTGACAAATGAGCAAGCCGTTATCTCTGAAAACTGGGATGGTAGTGCTTTTGATGCATTTGAACAACAATTTAACGAGTTATCACCAAAAGTAAGCCAATTTGCTGAATTGCTTGAAGCAATCAACCAACAGTTAAATTCTGTTGCTGGCAATCTTGAAGAAGTTGACTCAAACATGGCTTCACAAATTGCAGGCTCATAATGTTTGAAAGGGAGTAGGAAGGGGCTATCCCTCCTTACTCTTATTTATTGTAAAAAATACTTTTTGGTCATGCTTTGTTGTGTGAGCTAGTTACAGTGCTCTATGTACTATAATTAGCTCAAGCAACAAAAGAGTTAATTTATATTTATCTGTTATAAGTATCGCAATAGCGATCTTACTAACATGTTAGTATCATTATGAAAAGGGAATTCAAAGGTTAATGAAATTTTTAAAGTGGGAGCTTCCGAAATCTGTTAAAGTAATTGTCAATATCACTCTTGTTGCTGTGCTATTAAGCGCTGTTATTGCTTTAAATATTGTCGTCCAGAGATCCAGCAATAATAAAAGTGCTGCCAAGCAGCGTGAGCGCTTGAATGTTGCTATTGTCAATGAGGATAAAACGATAGCTGAAAAGGATAAGAGATATAATTTAGGAGCTAATTATATCAAAACCATTGAGCGTGACAATAGCCAGAATTGGACAGTTGCTAGCCGTTCAACTGCAGAAGCTGGTTTGAAAAAAGGGAATTACCAATTAGCGATCTACATTCCAAGTAATTTTTCTGCTAAGATTTTGGACATTAATAGTGTTATTGCCGATAAAGCAATGATCACTTATAAGGTTAATGCCAAAGGCAATACAAGAGTAGAGGCTGCAGCTAATGCGGTTGGCCGTGATGTTGTATCGGATCTTAATAGTCAGTTAGTGAATATGTATTTGGCTTCTATTCTTGGAAATCTTTATACAGCTCAGCAAAATGCTCAAACGATTTCTAAAATACAAAATAATAACATTGGAAATTATTCTGGCAATTTATTAAAGTCCGCTACAGCCTTTCCAAGTACCTTTCCTGCTTTAGCTTCTTTGGCTGATGGCAGTTCATCTCTTCATAGTAAATTTGCGGAAAAGCTTAATTCTGATGCCAATAAAGCTAATCTTGACAGGATTGATAGTTCTGGTCTTTTAGGTGATTTGCGGACTTTAATATCTGACTATAGCAAAGGCAATCTTTCTTCTAAAGACTATACAAAAGATCTCATGGCAATCAATCCTAAAAATTTGTCAGCTCAAATCAGTAATATGATTGCTGTTTTAGAAGGGGATCAAAAAGGGATAGACGCCTTATTAAAAGGTAAGGAGCCTAATGGTCAGGAAGATAATTCTCCTTCTGATGATAAAACATTAAATGATGGCACCAGTAATTTAGAAACGGATCAAAGCAAAGCCTATAAAGAGCTCACAGAAGATCTTAACAGCCAATTGGATGGCTTAGAGGAACAGCTTGAAGCGGTGGTTAAAAAAGATGAAGAAAATCCAAACATTAAAAGTGTTAAAACGCTTGTTGAAGAAGAACTGGCTAGATATTATGGTAAAAAATTAGATACATTAGATACGATTACAGTTGCTGATGTCCTTATGGGCGAAAATAACGGCTTGTCAACAGACCTAGAACGCTATCGAACATCAGTTAACAGCATGGTATCAAATTCTGTTAGTCTTTTGCCGGCTGATAAAGCAGCGGATCTATCAGCTGATTTAAAAGGTGTAACGGCTACAGATTATTTATCAAAAATTAGGCAGTATTCTGATGCGAATCCCGCCTCTAAATATCATTACACCTCTGCTAATACGGATCTGCTGACGAGACTTCATCATGCTGCAGAAGATGTCCGTCATTATAATACAGATGATGTTAAGGCGACAGCTAAGACTAATACGGCAGTTGCTGCCAGCTTGCGCGTTACTGGTGATGTCAAAGTTGAATCTTGGTATGTCGTAACAGATGGTCAAGCTTCTGCTCCTGTCAGTCCTTCAGAGACGATTAATGTTGATCTCAGTAAGAAAAATGAATTTCATTATAATATCAAAACAGCTTCTTCAGAGGGAAATGTCCAAAATGACGAAGACAATAGCAGTCATCAATCGTCAGCTTCCATTCAAGTCAATCTGGGAAATGTAACAAGCACTGAAGCGAAATCGTTTAATCTGGCTGATTATAGTTCTAAAGTTGAAAAATATGCAGCAGCAGCTCAGGAAGCCGTCGGAGCTTACAATACTGCAGGAAATCTGTTAAGGATTTACTATCCTGATGGCAGTCAGGAAAATCTGACGGATTCCTTCTTTAAGCAAAGTGCAAAAACTCTTTTAACTAATCTTTTGACTCAGGCTGTTGAAAATTCGGTAAATACTTATTCTGCTAACAGAGATGTTAATAAGACCTTGCAAAATTTGCGTTCAACTCGAGAAAAATTAGTTAAAAATATGGAAAAAATCCAGCAGACTAATGAGAAACTAAAAAAAGATATCGATGATACTTTGGGACGTTTCAAAGCAGTCTATGGAGATGCGCAAGATGGCAAAACAGGAAGTCAAGAGCTATCTAAAGACAGCAGCAGTGCTAAGGATAAATCAGGCAAATTTTCAGGTCTATCTTCTAAAATTTCAAAGCTGATTTCGCAGTCAGAATCGTTGAAAACATCAGCAGCTTCGAATGCTAAAGCAGCTTCATCTGTTTCTTCATCATTTGCCTCTTTTAACAAGGCTGCTAAAACAGCTGAGTCTGATAGTAAGAAAATGTCAGCTGATGCACAAGAATTGATGAAGAAATTTAGGGTTGAACTAGCTCAAAGCAATGACTTTGTGAAATCATTTGTCAGTGTTTTAGATAAAGCTTATAAGAATGGTGTGCCTAACGAAGCGCTGTTAGAATTCTTATCAAGTCCAGTCGCATCAAGAACATCATCCTACAAATCAAAAGTAAATACTTACCGGCCCTTCACTTGGGTTTTACTGCTGGCTGTTATCAGTCTCTTTACTGCTTATCTATTTGCAGTACAAGATTTGATCAAGCGCGTGAAAAACAAGTTTATCAAAGGCCTTTTAACCAATACTGATCCACTTAATGTGGGGGCACTGTCGGCTTTAGCCTTGGTAGAGGGACTAGTTCTAGGTATTATTTCAAGCAGATCAATGAATCTTGATAGAGATATGGTTCCATCTTGGATATTACTCTTTGTCCTTTGCAGTTTTCTGCTTTTACATGGGCAGTATTTCCTTTTAAAGCATATGAAAGCTCTTGGAATGGGCCTTAGCTTATATAATCTTGTCAGCTTTGTCTATTTCTCAAATGCAGTTGGTACAACAGTTGCAACTGCTGACTTAGCTCAAAAGCTTAAAAAGTGGAATATACTGACTTTTATGGAAACGAAATTAACGCTTTATTTTGATCATATTGCAGTGGATGCTAAATTAATATTACTCTTATTTGCTTTTGCTGTTATCATGATAATTTGTAATATGTTTATCCGTTTCCCTTGGGAAAATCAGACTTATCAAACAAAAATGATTGAAGACTAAGCTTGCTTGCTTTAGTGAAAGAAGGTGGAGATATGAGACGTGTTTTATTGTTTGTATTGCTAATCAGCGGACTGCTGTTGTTACCATCAAGGACATCAGTGGCTGCTGTAAAAGATAATGATTTAACCTTTGATTCTGATCGCCTTTCTCAAGATAAGAAGAAAAGTTTGGGTGAACAATCTAAACGGGTCACTGATTTATTTGGAGAAGAAGATACTCAAAAATTGTCTGATAGTAAAAATGGCAAAGCTGCTTTATCCAGTCAGCAGCGGGAACTTTTTCAAAAGGGCAGAGCTGTTACAACTAGCAGCAAACAAAAAAATGGCCATCTTTTTCAATCATCTGTTAGCCATTCTGTAAGCTTGAGGGGAGATCAGCAGGATGATCAATGGAATTTAGCTAATACGCTTATTTATACTGCGGTCATTTTATTATCAACTGGTATAGCAAGTGCTTTTACTTATCGTTTTAGTAAGAGTAAGGAGGAAATCGATAATGCCATTTATTAATATTAGCTTTGATCTTGGCCAGCAGGCAGTGGACCTGCGTATTCCTACTAAAGTGACGGTTAAACAGCTAAGCCATGAATTAAGTCAAATTTTTAAAATCCCAAAGGCAGAACATGCCTATCAGCTTGTCGTGGTTAATAAAGGACTTCTCCTTTCTGAAACGGCTCTTTTGGCTGACTATCCCATTACTACAGGTGATTATTTACGATTAGAGGAACTCTGAATGATAGAACAGTTTAACTTTTTAGGACAGAACTTTATTTTTGAAAAAAATAAGGATAATTGGCAGTTGGTATTGAAACGTTCAGATATTAACCTATCTCATTTAGAACAGCTCCAGCTTTTAGAAGTAGACTCTCCTCATTTTTTACCTCAAAGCTGGCATTTTGAGGATGAACACATAACCTTTACCTATCAAATTCCACCTTTAGGAGAGTCATTCAGCCATGTGAAACAGCTTAGAATGTCTGAACAATTGCGCTTTTGCCTTAATCTTTTAGAATTGAAAGACACACTTAGATACTCTTTTGGCTTTATCTTGCATCCTATCAATTTTGTCATTAGCAAAGATTTGCGTGTTCAAATAGCCTATCGCAGTCTTATGAATGCTATGATACCTCAGGCTTTAACACCGCTGGATTTTTTGCGGCAGTGTCAATCACTTATTGTCAGTCTCTTTACTGGTGAGGATTTTCTAACATTGTATGAGGGCGGCTTAGAAGTATTAAAATTACCTCGATTTTTAGAAACAGTCCGCCAATCAGAGGATTTAGAAAAACTTGAAGACTATCTTATGGCTCTTTATGAGGAAAAAAGAAAGGAAGAGTCAGAGACTCAGCAGCTTGTTTCTAAGTATCGCTTTAAATTTTATAAATATGCAACGATTTGGCTTACAGCACTGGCAGTCATTTTATGTTTTCCTTTGGTCTATCTTGTCTTTTTCCAAAGTCCTTTTCAAGCAAAAATGCTGCAAGCGGATAAGTCTTTTCTCAAATTCGACTACAATGGCCTTATTGATGATTTAGATAAAGTTCCTCTGAAAAAACTGCCTTACACGCAGAAATATGAGTTAGCTTATGCTTATATCAAAGGACTGGACTTTAATGATGAACAAAGAGGTGTTGTTCTTAATAACGTGACATTAAAGTCTGATGAGCTTTATTTGGATTACTGGATTCAAATTGGGCGTGGAAATAATGGGGCTGCTGTTGATACTGCTAAGCGGCTGGATGATGTTGATTTAATTTTGTATGCTTTAGCAGAAAGTATCACAGCAACCCGTAAAGACAGCAGTCTATCTGCTAAAAAACGAGATGAAAAATTATCCCAACTGCAATCAGAATATGATCAGTATTGGGATGACCGCAAGACTGCACTTGCAGGAGGAAAAGACGGCGAACAATCGAAAGCGTCAGCGAAATCTTCCTCCTCATCTTCAAAAGGAAAGTAGGATTTAAGAAAGGAAGGCTATGGATATCATTGTCCTAAAAGGCACCTATCGGCAAGTTTTAACGGTAGCAGAGACTGGTGAGCTGCCAGTCTCTGAACAGTTGACGGTTTTTCTCAAAGAGGGAGAACTGCATTATACTAGCGAAGGAAAGAGCGGTACGGTAGGGACAGGCCTTCGTATAGGTGATCTAGCTGTTTATCAAAAACCAAAAGAGGTTAGCTACTATGCTGTTAGTGATCAATCGCAGCTAACAATTGGCTCTCAGGCTGTTAGTTCTTTAGTGCCTTCTAATCCAGAGATTTTGCTCATTTTGGATCAAACGGCTTCTGGGGAATGGGAGCTGCAGAATCTAGGAGCCCCAGTTTATCTGAATAATCATTTGCTGCAAGGGAGTCAAACGTTGTCTTTTGGCTCAGAAATAGCTTTTGATGACAGCTTGATTAAGGTTTTTCCAAAAGAGATCTGGGTATGGGGCTCCCTAACAGCAAGGGGCTTGCTAAAAACAACGGTTTCTAGTTATCATTATTATGAAGATTATCCAGATTATCACCGCTCCCCGCGTTTAATCTATCGTTCCAGCGAGGATAAGGTAACGGTCAATGCGCCGCCGCAAGAACCCGCAAAGCCGCGTAATGAATTGATGCGAATGCTGCTTCCGCCCTTGGTTATGATTGGGGTCGTTGTTTTGATTTCTATTTTCCAGCCTAGGGGGATTTATATCTTTCTGTCAGTGGCTATGGGGATCACGACTGCTGTTTTTTCTGTTCAAAATTATTTTCGCAATAAGCGCGACTATAAGCAAAGTTTAGCCGATCGGATCTCAGCCTATCATGCTTATCTTTCTGATAAATCTATCCAATTGACCCAATTGGCTAATGAACAGCGTTCAGGTCAGTTTTACCATTATCCGGATATCTCAATGTTAAGTACACTTGCTCAGGAATTTTCGCATCGTATTTATGAAAAAACCACCGAACAGTTTGATTTTCTGACCTACCGTTTAGGGCTGGGAGAAGTCCCTACTAGCTATCAGCTCAGCTATTCTCAGCAGGAGCGCTCAGGTGTTAAAGATCCCTTGGAAGCAGAAGGTTTTGAGCTTTACCAAAGCCATAAAATTCTAAAAGATATGCCTGTTTTGGCCAATCTGATGCATGGTCCGGTTGGCTATGTGGGAGAGCGTTCTTTGGTGCTTGAACAGCTTGGGCTTTTAGTTCACCAACTGGCTTTTTTTCATTCTTATCATGATTTACGTTTGATAACGATTATGCCTGAATCTGAGAAAGAGCAGTGGGAGTGGATGCGCTGGCTGCCCCACGCGGCGCTTGAAGGAATTAACGTCCGAGGGTTTGTCTATAATCAGCGTACCAGAGATCAGGTGCTCAACAGCTTAATGCAGGTATTGAAGCAGCGTCAGCTCCAAAGAGACAGTTCAGGCCCTAATCAAGAGCTTCGCTTTTCTCCGCATTATGTCGTTTTGATTACAGATGAGTCCTTGGTGATGGATCATGTTATCATGGAGTATTTTGCCAAGGATCCGACATCTTTAGGCTGCAGTTTGATTTTTGTTCAGGATATTATGCGTTCGCTGTCAGAAAATGTTCAGACAGTAGTACGTGTCAAAGACCAGCTGACTGGAGAGCTTGTGATGGAAGAAGGTGCTCTGAAAGAGCAGAATTTTAGTCTAGAGCATTTTCCAAAAGGATATGATAAAGAAAGCCTGAGCCGCCGATTAGCGCCTCTCAATCACTTGACAACACTTAAGTCGGCCATTCCAGACAATGTCAGTTTCTTAGAGATGTATAGAGCCGAGCGAGCGGAAGATTTGGCTATTTTGTCACGCTGGCAATCGCATTCTCCGCATCAGTCTATGGCGGTTCCCTTGGGCTTACGCGGAAGAGATGATGATGTGATGCTGGACTTGCACGAACGTGCGCACGGTCCGCACGGCTTGATTGCAGGGACAACCGGATCTGGTAAGTCTGAGCTGATTCAGTCTTATATCCTCAGCTTAGCTGTCAATTTCCACCCGCATGATGTCGCCTTTCTCTTGATTGACTATAAAGGCGGCGGAATGGCCAATCTCTTTAAGGACTTACCGCATGTCTTGGGGATGATTACCAACTTAGACGGCAATCAAGCCATGCGCGCTTTAGCTTCCATCAAAGCGGAAAATAAGCGGCGCCAGCGTCTGTTTGCCCAGGCAGGGGTCAATCATATCCATGCTTATCAAAAGAAATATAAGCAAGGCGAGGTCAAGGAACCGCTGCCGCATTTGATCATTATCAGTGATGAGTTTGCGGAGCTTAAAAACGAACAGCCGGACTTTATCAGCGAGCTGGTGTCCACAGCTCGCATTGGGCGTTCTTTGGGGGTTAATCTGATTTTGGCGACACAAAAGCCCGCAGGTGTGGTCAATGATCAGATCTGGTCCAACTCCAACTTTCGTATAGCGCTTAAGGTGGCAGATAAGGCCGATTCACAGGAGATGCTTCATACACCGGATGCCGCTGACATTAGGCAGGCAGGGCGGGCTTATTTGCAGGTCGGCAATAACGAAGTTTATGAGCTCTTTCAAAGTGCTTGGTCGGGGGCAGACTATCAGCCTGATAAGGACGATCAGGGGATTGTTGATGAGACGATTTCGCTGATCAATCCGTTAGGCCAGTATGAAGCTCTCAATAAGGATTTATCTGGATTAGATGAAGCCGCTGAAATCCGAGAGATACCGACAGAGCTGGAAGTGGTGGTGGACCACATTCAAGAAGTGGTGCAACATGAGCAGATCGCCCCATTAGCGCAGCCTTGGCTGCCGCCGCTTGGCGAAAGGATTTATTTGGAGAAGCTGCTGGCTTCTGGCCGCTTCAGTGCTTATGATGCCCTTATTGGGGCAGTTGACCTCCCTAGCCAGCAGACTCAGAAAACAGCTTTGTACAATCCTGTCACCCAAGGAAATTTAATTCTGCTGTCTCAGCCTGGCATGGGAAAATCTACTTTTTTACAAACTTTGACAATGTCATTAGCAATGCGCCATACTCCTGAGGAAGTCCAGTTTTATTTATTGGATTTTGGGACTAATGGCTTACTGCCGCTGCGGCAGCTCCCTCATACGGCTGATTTTATGACATCAGATGATGAAGAGAAATTATCAAAATTTATAAAACGTATGAATAATCTGCTGGCTGAGCGTAAAAACTTCTTACAGGAACAAGGAGTTGCCAACAGTACAATGTACCGAGAACTAGGGAATTCTTATCCGCAAATCATGGTGATGATAGACAACTATGAAGGCCATAAGGACAGTTCTTTAGCGGATCAATTAGATGCTTTGGTTCATGTTTTAACCCGTGATGGAAACAGCTTAGGCATTACGGTCGTTATGACAGCTTCGCGCTTGTCCACTCTTAAAGGCAGTCTACAGTCCAATATGCGAGAGCGTTTGGCTTTGAAGATGGCTGAAGATAATGATGTCAGAACCATTATTGGCAAATATGATTATAAACTGGAAGATATTCCGGGACGCGGTTTGATACGCTATCCCGATCCAGAAGTTTTCCAAGTGGCTTTGCCAGCCAGCGGTATGACTAGCCAAGAAGTTCTCATCAATCTTCAAAATAAAATTACTCAGATAGACAATGCTTGGACAGGTATCCGTCCAGCTGCGATTCCGCTCGTTCCAGAAGTTGTGCACTTTTCAGATTTCATGGCTAAATCCAGTGTTGTCAATGCTTTCCAGCATGGAGAACTGCCTCTAGGGCTTAGTATGGAAACTGTTGAAAGTGTCTCTATCCCTTTGGCACGTCTCAAACAAGCAGCTTATATTGCAGATAATGAGGAACATTTGATGATGATCACAAGCCATTTGGTGGCTGTTCTCAGTTCTCTGCCAAATAGTTCGGTCATGCTCTTTGATACGGAAGATCAGTATGATCATTTGGCGGAGCACGTTAGAACATATGTTCCTACGACTGACAAAGCTATGCAAAAACGTTTAGCGCAGCTTATTTTGGAATTAAAACAGCGTGAAACCTTAGATAAGGAAACGGATTACAAAGAATGGTTTGGTATTATTCCAGATTTGGAACATTTCGTGGAACAAAGCCAACTGAGTCTCACACAGCTAACGACTATCTTTGAGCGTGGCTCCAAGGTTAAGATGCATCTCTTTATCGGGGGTCATAAAAACTATCTGGGAATTAGCGGAGATGTCACAGCGAAATACGTTCGCCAACATGCCAGCCATATTCTATTTGGGATGCGGATGCTTGATCAGAATTTCCTGCCGAAGCAGTTCAATTCTAAAGAACCTTACTTAGAGACTGATACGGTTTATCTGCATGATCGCCGGCAGGAACAATTACTCAAAATCACAAGAGACTAAGAGGAGAACAATTCATTTATGGGACAAATCAAATCAGATGCTGGGGCAGCCAGCACTATTGCGACAAACATAAATACGGGAACGGCAACGGTTCTGGGTTACAGTGCTGCTACTAAAGATGGAGATTCCACCATTACAGGCAATGTTAGCAATGCCTCTCCCTTGATAGACAGTCTGTCTAACAGTGCTAATCAGATAGCCACAGGGATTGAAAGCTTTTCAGACTGTGTGACCCAAATTGACAGTCATTTTCAGGAAAAGGATTCGGAGATAGCCAGTGCCGTCTCTGGTCTGACGGGCTGGAGTTCAGATGTTGCCCGGACGAACCGCAGCAATGGAGCCAATGCCAATGGTACAGGTGTTCCAGCTGTTGCTTCTGATTCAGCAGCCTTTAATTAAAGGGCTTAGAAAGGATAATTATTATGGTCAAAATGGTATTAGGGAGCTCTGATACCCAAGCCAGCTCAGTAGGAACGCTTGCTGATAATTATAAGGCTGGTTTTGAACAGCTGGTCAAATCCATAGACCAGCTGGCTAATGAAGACAGGCTGTCTGGTTCGGCCTACAGTAATATCAAGAACTATGGCAGCAGTGTGGTCAAGCCTTTAGCCCAAGCCTTTGTCCTTCTGGCAGAGGCGGCTAAGGCCGATATCAAGAAGCTGCCGGATGAATACCGTGCCAGTGTCGGCAATGAGGATTTGGATGAAGAGACCTTAACAGCTCAGATCCATGCCTTGAACTCTACGCTTGCTACCAACCGCGCGACTAAAACGGCTATGAAACGCGTTGACAGCGCTGCGGATACGCAGTCTTTCGATCAGGCGATTAGTGCTGATGAGGGGACTAAGCGGGATTTGGAAGAGAAGCTGCGCAAGCTCCGGGAGTACGATGCCAAATCTTCTGGTTTTTTCAACGATATTGCAGGCTTAGAGAGTGCGGTCAATACGGGGCTTTCTCAGCTGCAAAGCGGGATCTCAGGTTTTAACGGTACATTCACCCTGCCCAGTAAGAAGGAGTTGGCCTGGACCAAGACGATTAAGTCCCAGTGGGAAAAGCGGGAGGCTTATCAGAGAGCTGTCGCTAAAGTCAATAAGGGCGAAGCTCTTAATGCTAAAGACGCTAAGGCGATTAAGGCTTACCAAAAGGCGCATCCCAATATCAAGTTAGATGAGAAAGTTAAAAGGGCGCTAAAGCAGCAGGAAAATCAGAAAACTCTCTATGAACAGTTTAAAGATGTGATGGGGAGCAATGAAGCCAAACGGCTCAGTCAGGTTATGGCTCTGCTTCCTAAAAACTTCACCAAGGCTGTCCTTAAGTCGGACGGTTTGTGGGAGATTTTAGCGGCTGTGGAGAAAACAGGCGCTAAAGGAGATAAGTTTGTAACAGCGGTTCTAAGCGGTCTGTCCAAGTACGAAAGCATGGGGAAATTCGGTGAGAAATTCTCCAAAGGCTTCAAGTATCTGGAGAAAGCAGCCAGCCCCGTCAAATCAGCTGCCAAATGGGGCTTAGAAAAAGTGACTGGCTTCAAATCTTTAGAAGAGGCTGTCAAAACCGGTAAGAATTTTGTCGGTGAGGCCAAATTTTTAGGGAAAGGCATCAAGTTTTTAGGCAAAGTCGGGACAGTTGCGACGGTTGCCGAACTAGGCATTAGCGGAGTCTCTAGCGGTGTCGATGAGTATCGAAAAACAGGGAATGTCGGAAAAGCAGTTGGCAAAGGAGCTCTTTCTGCTGTTTCCAGTGTCGGACCTTTAGAGGGGGCTACATTGGGTGCTGCGGTAGGAAGTGCGGTTCCTATATTCGGAACAACTGCTGGTGCAGTGGTAGGAGCTGGTATAGGAGTGGGGATCCAAGTCATTAAAATGATCGAACCTAAATTCTTTGATGATCCCGTAAAAGGAACGAAGAATATTATTGGTAAAGTTGGAAAGGGAATTAAAGGAGCAGCCAATGCTGTCTCCAATGCAATTGGTGGAGTCGGCAAGGCACTAGGATTTGGGTGATAGCTTATGAAGAGAAAGTCTATTTTTAAAGCATCATTTGAAGAGAGTCTTAATCTAGAAGATGATGGTTTTTTGCAGTTTCAGAAAAGGGATGTTTTCTCTAAGTTAGAGAAATATTATAAAGCAGGTAGACCAACTATAAGAATCAGAATACAAAACATAATTTCAACTCTTGTTGGACCTATTTTTATAAACTTTATGTTTCTAGTTTTTTCACTATCTTTACACGAGTCCAATCCTAAAGATTTGACAATTCCCATATCCCGATTTGCTTTATTAACAACAGAGGTGTATTTAATTTGCTTCTTACTTTGGATATTTCTGATAATACTTGGTAAAACTTTTAGAAAGGGATACATACTACCCTATCGCAATCATTTTCATGCTATTACGTTTATAATTTGGTTTAGTTTAGAGCTTAATTTATTAGCAATTGATGTCTCCCTACCGGCTTTATCTCTTTGGGGAATTCTTGCTATCTTTGGCTTGATGTTACTCTTAGCCTATGTCATGTTTACCGGCAGAGTTAGACGCCTCAAAACTCTTCTGTATGGAACAGATGTTTCTCCTAGCTTAAGTGATAAAATAGCCAGTAAGCTAGCTGTTTATGGAATGGGGATTTTAGGCTTTGGTGTTATTATCAATTTTATTTTAAAAAGTTTTTCTATAAAATTTTCAACTTCAATGGAAGGTTTAGGCCTTTTTCTGACTTGGATTGTTTTGAATGTGGCTATCATTGCGATGCTTGTATTTCTGGAATTACCTTGTTATCTTCAAGCCTACTACAAATGGAAATACCCAGAGGAATACCGCGAGTGGGAAGGTAAAAGCTTAGAAGAATGGTATGGCAAAAAGTATCTGAAAAAGCATCCAGAACTGCTGAAAAAGGGGTTGCAGTAATTAAAGATATGACGAAAGAATCACTATTTCAAGCCAGTTTTGAAGAAAGCCTCAATCTGGAAGATGATGGATTTCTTCAATATCAATTAAAAGAACAAGATAAGAAATTAGCCAAATTTCCTAAAAAAGGATATTTTTCTTTAAAAACTAGACTTATTAGTTTAGTGCTAACACTTCTTTTTCCAATTGGGCTCAATTTTATATTGGTACCTATTCTTATGGTGTTACGAGATGATGCTGAAAATTTAACAATACCAATATCCAAACATGAATTATTAACAGTTGAAGTTTATTTCTGCTGTTTACTAATATGGTTAGTATTTGTACTAATTGGAAAAAGAATAAAAAGGCTATACCTTTTTCCATATCGGTTTCATTTTCATACTATAACTTATTTGATTTGGTTGGTTCTAGAGTTTGATTTAGCTGGAATAGAACTCACCTTACCAACATTAACTGTATGGGGAATTTTAATTTTTTTTATGGCAATATTATTATTAGGATATTGGATGTTTGGAATTAAATATCGTAGCATAAGAAAACTTTTATATGCAGAAAAGTCCGCTATCACAATACAAAATAAAGTTGCTAAAATATTGTCTATTTATGGCACAGGTATCTTAGGGTTAGCGGTACTTATTAAGCAATTTTTTTCAATTTTCACAAGTGGATTTTCTGATTCATTAAAAGGTTTGGGATTACTATTAACCTGGTTTATTGCCAATTTAGCTATCATTGCGATGCTTATTTTTCTAGAATTTCCCTATTTTCTCCAAGCCTACTACAAATGGAAATACCCAGAGGAATACCGTGAATGGGAAGGTAAAAGCTTAGAAGAATGGTATGGCAAAAAGTATTTGAAAAAGCATCCAGAACTGCTGAAAAAGGGATTGCAGTAATTAAAGATATGACGAAAGAATCACTATTTCAGGCCAGTTTTGAAGAGAGTCTTAATCTAGAAGATGATGGTTTTTTGCAGTTTCAGAAAAAGGATTATTACAATAAGCTTGGCAAAGCCTTTAAGAGAGGTAAACCAAACTTTTGGTTTACCATTCAGAGCTTAATTCTTACCTTCCTTTTTCCTGTTGGTACGAATTTCATGTTCCTTGTTTTTTCACTATCTTTACATGATTCTAATCCTAAAGACTTGAGATTACCTATTTCCCCATATCCTTTACTAACAATTGAAGTTTACCTCATTTGCCTCTTGATATGGTTAATACTAGTGCTAATTGGCAAGCTCTTTAGACGAACCTATATCTTAGCTTACCGCTATCGTTTTCATGTCATTACTTTTATTATTTGGTTAGGTTTAGAACTTGATTTATTAGCAATTGATGTCTCCCTACCGGCTTTATCTCTTTGGGGAATTCTTGCTATCTTTGGCTTGATGTTACTCTTAGCCTATGTCATGTTTACCGGCAGAGTTAGACGCCTCAAAACTCTTCTGTATGGAACAGATGTTTCTCCTAGCTTAAGTGATAAAATAGCCAGTAAGCTAGCTATTTATGGAATGGGGATTTTAGGCTTTGGTGTTATGATCAACATTATTTTAAAAAGTTTTTCTATAAAATTTTCAACTTCAATGGAAGGTTTAGGCCTTTTTTTAACATGGATTCTTTTGAACATAGCACTTATTGCAATACTCACCTTTATGGAATTACCTTTCTTTTTAGAAGCCTACTACAAATGGAAATATCCAGAAGAATACCGCGAATGGGAAGGTAAAAGCTTAGAAGAATGGTATGGCAAAAAATATTTGAAAAAACATAAGGAGTTATTAAACAATGAATAAATCAAAAGACTTACTGCCTTTAGGCAGTATCGTGTACTTGGAAGAAGGCACACAAAAGCTAGTGATTGTCGGCCGCGGTGTGATCTTTGATGATCCGGATACTAATGAGCAAGTATTGGCGGATTACATGGGGGTGCTTTACCCTCAAGGCTTCCAAACGGAGTCTACCCTCTTTTTCCAGCATGACAATATTGATCAGGTGGTCTTTGAAGGTTACAGTGACGAAGAAGAGGAACGCTTTATGGCAGTTTATCATGACTGGGAAGCTGACCTCACGGTTCCTAGAAAAGAAATTTAATGATAGTGTTAAGCAGTCAGTTCGCTGACTTCTTAATCTAAAAGTTTCAGTTGGAAGTGCTGAGCTTTTAGGTTAGGAAAGCCATTCATTTACGTTCTTGTCTCAAATGACGGCTTGATTAATCAAAAACCAAGGAAAGGATAACTAACGATTATGGTCAAAATGGTATTAGGAAGCTCTGATACCCAAGCCAGCTCAGTGGGAACGCTTGCTGATAATTATAAGGCCGGTTTTGAACAGCTGGTCAAATCCATAGACCAGCTGGCTAATGAAGACAGGCTGTCTGGTTCAGCCTACAGTAATATCAAGAACTATGGCAGCAGTGTGGTCAAGCCTTTAGCCCAAGCCTTTGTCCTTCTGGCAGAGGCGGCTAAGGCCGATATCAAGAAGCTGCCGGATGAATACCGTGCCAGTGTCGGCAGTGAGGATTTGGATGAAGAGACCTTAACAGCTCAGATCCATGCCTTGAACTCTACGCTTGCTACCAACCGCGCGACTAAAACAGCTATGAAACGCATTGACAGCGCTGCGGATACGCAGTCTTTCGATCAGGCGATTAGTGCTGATGAGGGGACTAAGCGGGATTTGGAAGAGAAGCTGCGCAAGCTCCGGGAGTACAATGCTAAATCTTCTGGCTTTTTCAGCGATATCGCAGGCTTAGAGAGTGCGGTCAATACGGGGCTTTCTCAGCTGCAAAGCGGGATCTCAGGTTTTAATGGGACTTTCACCCTGCCCAGTAAGAAGGAGTTGGCCTGGACCAAGACGATTAAGTCCCAGTGGGAAAAGCGGGAGGCTTATCAGAGAGCTGTCGCTAAAGTCAATAAGGGCGAAGCTCTTAATGCTAAAGACGCCAAGGCGATTAAGGCTTACCAAAAGGCGCATCCCAATATCAAGTTAGATGAGAAAGTTAAAAGGGCGCTAAAGCAGCAGGAAAATCAGAAAACTCTCTATGAACAGTTTAAAGATGTGATGGATAGTGATACTGCGAAACATCTTAGTGAGGCTTTGAAATTTATGCCACAAACTATGACAGCAAAACTTTTAAAATCACCAGGTTTTTGGGAAATCCTAGCCGGAGTTGAACAACAAGGAGTGACAGGAAAAAAAGCAGTTGACAGTATTTTAAACGGTCTGTCAAAATATGAAGGCCTTGGAGTCATGATTAAGAACAGTAAAGCTGGAAAAGTGGTTAAAGTTACAGAAGATGCATGGAAGAGCTTAAAAATACTAGCAGATCCAGTGAAATCAGCCGTATCAGAAGGACTAAAAAATACAAAAGTCTATAAAACATTATCAAAAGTTGCTGAGGGCGATAGTAAAATAGCGGGAACCCTTAAGTTTTTAGGTAAAGGAGCAAAGATAGTTGAAAAAGGAGCTGTAGCTTTAACCTACGCAGATATTGCTATTTCTGGTGTCTCAGGGGGGGCTAAGGAATATACGAAGTCCCATGATGTTGGTAAGGCAGCAATAGCAGGTACTTTTTCTTCTATCAAGAGTGTTGGACCGCTAGAAGGTGCTACTATAGGTGCCACTATAGGTGGTGGACCAGTTGGTGCAGGTATTGGTCTTGTAGTGGGGACTGCTATATGGGCAATGGATAAAGCGGGATGGATTGATGGGGCACAGAATTTAGCAATGAAAGGTTATGATAAGGCCAAAGAAGCTATTGACACTACTGTAAAGTCGGCTGGAAAAGCTATTAAAGGAGCTGCGAATACAGTTTCTAATACAATAGGTGGCATAGGAAAGGCTCTTAGTTTTGGGTGATAAGCTATGAAGAAAAAATCTATTTTTCAAGCGTCATTTGAAGAAAGTTTAAAACTGAAGAATGATAGTATGATTAATTTACAAAAAAAGGCACACAATAAAACTGAAAAATTTTTCGTTTCTGGTCGGCCATCACTATGGTTTAAAATTAGAAGCTTTCTATTAACATTAATTTTTCCAATAGGTCTTAATTGTCTATGGGTTCTTTTATCAAAACAGTTCCAAAGTAGCAGCTTTAAAAAATTATCATTCTCCCCTCCGCATCATAATTTATTAAATTTTCCAATTTATTTTGCTTTACTTACTGTTTGGTTATTTCTCGTTGTTTTAGGCAAAAAATTTTTTAGACAGGCGAGCGTACTACCCTATCGTTATCAATTTCATTGTTATAGTTTTATGATTATGTTGGTTCTTGTATTAGATCTATTAGCTATAGATATATTCTTATCTAATCTGCCTTTATATATTATTTTGGCTGTGATTCTTATGTTAATAGCTTTGTTTTATCTTATGTATCATTCAAAAATAACTAGTTTGCAAATGTTACTATATCATCAAAATTACAAAGTTAAATTACTAGATAAAATAGCAAAGTTCATAGGAATTTACGGCTTAGGTATCTTAGCAATAATAACTATTTTAAATAAATTACTATTAAGCATTTTAGGGAAACCTTCAGCATCATTAGAAAATTTAGGAATGTCATTAGTGGTCCTAGTAGCAAATTTAATGATATCAGCAATAACCATTTTTATTGGTATCCCCTATTTTCTTCAAGCCTACTACAAATGGAAATATCCAGAAGAATACCGTGAATGGGAAGGTAGAAGCTTAGAAGAATGGTATGGCAAAAAGTATTTGAAAAAGCATCCAGAACTGCTGAAAAAGGAGCTGCAGTAATTAAAGATATGACGAAGACGAAAGAGTCACTATTTCAAGCCAGTTTTGAAGAGAGTCTTAATCTAGAAGATGATGGATTTTTGCAGTTTCAGAAAAAGGATTATTACAATAAGCTTGGAAAGGCTTTTAAGAGAGGGAAACTTTCCTTTGGGTTTAGAATTCAAAGTATCATTTTTAGTTTATTGTTTCCAATAGGCGTAAATTTTATGTTTCTTGTTTTTGCAGTATCCTTGCATGATTCTGATCCTAAGGATTTAAGATTACCTATCTCTCGGTATCCGTTGCTAACAGTTGAAGTCTATTTAATTTGTTTACTGATTTGGTTGTTGCTGGTATTAGTGGGGAAATTCTTTAGGCGCTCTTATATTCTGCCTTATCGTTATCGTTTTCATATTATAACTTTTATGATATGGTTTATGCTAGAATTGAATTTGCTGGGAATCACTGTATCCTTACCAATATTATCAGTATGGGGTATTTTTGCAATTTTCGGACTTATGGCATTGTTGGCTTATTTGATGTTAAGAAGAGAAATCAGAAGTTTAAAAAAACGAATTTATGGTGAAATTAATTCTCCCACTCTACAAGATAAAATTGCCAATATAATAGCTATTTATGGAATGGGGATTTTAGGCTTTGGTGTTATGATCAACATTATTTTAAAAAGTTTTTCTATAAAATTTTCAACTTCAATGGAAGGTTTAGGCCTTTTTTTAACATGGATTCTTTTGAACATAGCACTTATTGCAATACTCACCTTTATGGAATTACCTTTCTTTTTAGAAGCCTACTACAAATGGAAATACCCAGAGGAATACCGCGAGTGGGAAGGTAAAAGCTTAGAAGAATGGTATGGCAAAAAATATTTGAAAAAACATAAGGAGTTATTAAACAATGAATAAATCAAAAGACTTACTGCCTTTAGGCAGTATCGTGTACTTGGAAGAAGGCACACAAAAGCTAGTGATTGTCGGCCGCGGTGTGATCTTTGATGATCCGGATACTAATGAGCCAGTATTGGCGGATTACATGGGGGTGCTTTACCCTCAAGGCTTCCAAACGGAGTCTACCCTCTTTTTCCAGCATGACAATATTGATCAGGTGGTCTTTGAAGGTTACAGTGACGAAGAAGAGGAACGCTTTATGGCAGTTTATCATGACTGGGAAGCTGACCTCACGGTTCCTAGAAAAGAAATTTAATGATAGTGTTAAGCAGTCAGTTCGCTGACTTCTTAATCTAAAAGTTTCAGTTGGAAGTGCTGAGCTTTTAGGTTAGGAAAGCCATTCATTTACGCTCTTGTCTCAAATGACGGCTTGATTAATCAAGAACCAAGGAAAGGATAATTATTATGGTCAAAATGGTATTAGGGAGCTCTGATACCCAAGCCAGCTCAGTAGGAACGCTTGCTGATAATTATAAGGCTGGTTTTGAACAGCTGGTCAAATCCATAGACCAGCTGGCTAATGAAGACAGGCTGTCTGGTTCAGCCTACAGCAATATCAAGAACTATGGCAGCAGTGTGGTCAAGCCTTTAGCCCAAGCCTTTGTCCTTCTGGCAGAGGCGGCTAAGGCCGATATCAAGAAGCTGCCGGATGAATACCGTGCCAGTGTCGGCAGTGAGGATTTGGATGAAGAGACCTTAACAGCTCAGATCCATGCCTTGAACTCTACGCTTGCTACCAACCGCGCGACTAAAACGGCTATGAAACGCATTGACAGCGCTGCGGATACGCAGTCTTTCGATCAGGCGATTAGTGCTGATGAGGGGACTAAGCGGGATTTGGAAGAGAAGCTGCGCAAGCTCCGGGAGTACAATGCTAAATCTTCTGGCTTTTTCAGCGATATTGCAGGCTTAGAGAGTGCGGTCAATACGGGGCTTTCTCAGCTGCAAAGCGGGATCTCAGGTTTTAACGGCACATTCACCCTGCCCAGTAAGAAGGAGTTGGCTTGGACCAAGACGATTAAGTCCCAGTGGGAAAAGCGGGAGGCCAAACTGGCAGAAGCTGATCTCAACAAGGGAGCTCAGGAACTTGCGAAAAAGGCAGGCATTTCCTATGAGGAAGCACTGGACTGGATGCTGAAAGATAAAGTGCCTTCCAGCCTTCGCAAGTGGAGCAAGAATGCACTGAAAATGCGTGACGCTTATATCACTTACAAAGGAGAAAAGGCCTTTATCAATGGCCGCAAAATCGTTGTTGACTCTAAAGGCCGCGTGCGAATGGGGTCAAACCAAATCAATCTCTATAACAGGGACAGCGGGCGCGTTTATAAGAACCGGACGGCAAAAACCTTCCAGGAAGTAACCGGTGAAACGGATATTCGAAAGACCAATATCGGACGGGGAGTCCAGTCAACAGGCTGGAAGAATGCCTTGAAAGATGCCGGGTCTTTCGGTAAGGAGGCCGCTAAGGAGAACCTGAAAAACTCGCTCAACCCTTTGCGTGAATTTAAGGGCTTTCAATCGGCCAGCAAATGGGCTAAGGGCAGTAAGATACTGGGAGCTGCGGGAACCGTTATCAATGTGGGCTCCAATATCAAGGAGAATTTCTTTGATGATAAGACATCTTCCATGGGGAAGAAGATTCGCAACTTTTCAGTGGATACAGCGGTTGACTTAGGTTCTGGTGCTGGCGCTGCCTATGCCGGTGCTGCCGTTGGCACCATGATTGGCGGACCAGTTGGCACCGTTGTTGGCGCTGCGGTAGGTATGGGAATGTCTTGGCTTATGAATCGTAAATGGAGTAAGTCGGAGAGTTCCTCCCTAACCGGTGCTACTAAAGTTGGTTTAAAAGCCTTATTTGGAGGTTAATAATATGAGAAATGAGCGTTATCATGGTCCCTTGATTGAAAGCGGAGCCAACCTTGGATATATAAAGCTATTCCCTTGGATAAGTCTTTTTGTATCTTCAGTATCTTTATGGGGGACTACTTTTATTGATAAGGTTGGAATCTTTCAATGCATGTTCATATTTTGTGTTTCGGTTAGTCTTTTTAGTATTTTATGGTCTTTTAGTCAGCGTCTGTTTCTTCGTTTTCAGAGTTTTACTTATATGCTGGTTGCATTGATTACCTTTATTTTAGTTCTTGACTTTAATTTTATTGGTTTAGTAATGTGTGTAGGAAATAGTGGATTGTACTCAATCATTTCGGCTGTTTATAACGCAGTCATGTTCTTACTCTTTTTCCTCGCTTGTGGCATTTACGCTTGGCATTACCTGCCTCAAAACCAAGGAAAGGTTTGGAAGATTAATCAGTGGGAGACTTATGGTGTCAAATCAAAGGGTAAGAAGAAAGAGTGGCTGACCAATTTTGGAGCAGCTTTTGGAGCGGTTTTATTTGTGCCGGCTCTCTTAACTGGCTATATTGAAAATGCTTTTGGTATTTTTCTGGGTCTTTTGATTACCTCTACTCTTTCTGCAGTCATCGTTGACGCCCTTTATGCAGCTGTCTATGTGAGAAAGCATCCAGAAGATGATTCACCCTAATGGCTTATGCTGCGGTAGGTATGGGAATGTCTTGGCTTATGAATTTCAAAGTTAAGGAATTTGGCAATAAATCCGCTACAGATCTTGCCAAGGATGGTTTAAAAGGCGCCACAGATGCCATTGGCGGTGGTTTAAAAACAGTAGGAGGGTGGTTTAACTGATGACAAAGACAAAAAAGCAAAGCAAAACACCTAAGAATACTATTCCCAGAGATCGCTATCATGGGCCTTTGATAACCGGTGGGGTCAGTCTAAGCTATCTTAAGATCTATCCTTGGATTAATTTGCCCTTTTCTTTCCTTCTCTTTTTTGGATGGGGATATGGGGATCAGTTAGGTCTTATTAAAGGTCTTTTCTTAATTTGTATCATTATCAATGTCGCCAGTATCCTTTTTTCCTTTTTCCATTCTCTAGTGAATCGCCTTAAGTCTCTGGCTTATGTATTGATTGCTTTGGTATCTTGGACAACACTGTTATGGTTAGATTTTATTACTTTGATGATGTTTGTATCCTCTTCAAATGGCAGTACTATTAGTGCGAAAGTAATTTACGATCACCCTTTGACCTTGTTTTACGTCATTCCAATGTTACTGCTCTTTTTCCTTACCTGTGGTTTTTACGCTTGGCATTACCTGCCTCAAAATCAAGGAAAGGTTTGGAAGATTAATCAGTGGGAGACTTATGGTGTCAAAGTGAAAGGTAAGAAAAAAGAGCGACTGATCAATTTTGGAGCAGCTTTTGGGGTGGTTTTGTTTGTTCCAGCTCTCTTAACTGGCTATATTGCCAATGTTTTTGGTGTTTTTTTGGGACTTTTATTTACATTGACCCTGCCAGCTGTCATCGTTGATGCCTTTTATGCGGCTGTTTATATCAGAAAACATCCAGAGGATGATTCTCTTTAATCATACCGTTATTGGTGTAGAGCAGGTATATGAATTTCAAAGTTAAGGAATTTGGCAATAAATCCGCTACAGATCTTGCCAAGGATGGTTTAAAAACAGTAGGAGAGTGGTTTAGCTAATGAGTAGAAGAAAACTAAATAATAAATCGGGGGAAACTAATAATATTAAAGAACGATATCATGGTCCACTAATTACAAATGGTGTCAGTCTAGGTTATATTAAAATCTATCCCTGGATTAGCTTGCCGATTAGTTTGTTTTTGTATTTTGGTGGCGGTTACAAGGATGATATTGGTATTATCAAAATCCTATTTCTTACCTGTGTCATTATTAACGTACTAAGTATTTTAATTGCTCGTTTTAACTCTTTGATAAATCGCTTTAAACCCTTGATATACATTTTAATAGCTTTGGTTTCTTGGACAGTGTTAGTTGAGTTAACCTTTATTGGACTATTGATGTTTGTTTCAAATGAAAGTTCTCTTAGTGCACGAACTGTTTATGATTCAGACTTGACCTTGTTTTACGTCATTCCCATGTTACTGCTCTTTTTCCTTACCTGTGGTTTTTACGCTTGGCATTACCTGCCTCAAAATCAAGGAAAGGTTTGGAAGATTAATCAGTGGGAGACTTATGGTGTCAAAGTGAAAGGTAAGAAAAAAGAGCGGCTGACCAATTTTGGAGCAGCCTTTGGAGTGGTTTTGTTTGTGCCAGCTGTATTAACTGGCTATATTGCCAATGCTTTTGGTGTCTTCTTGGGAATTTTACTAACCTCCACTTTATCCGCTGTCATCGTTGATGCCTTTTATGCGGCTGTTTATATCAGAAAACATCCGGAGGATGATTCTCTTTAATCATACCGTTATTGGTGTAGAGCAGGTATATGAATTTCAAAGTTAAGGAATTTGGCAATAAATCCGCTACAGATCTTGCCAAGGATGGTTTAAAAACAGTAGGAGGGCGGTTTAGCTTGAAAGACCCCATCTCGTTTAGAAAGAATGTAAGAGGAAATCTATGGAAATCAGATCTAAAAAATTAAGCCTTTATCAATTATTTGGCTATAAAGAAAGCGGGTTAACAGCTGTCCCAATTGATCAGCTTTGTCAAGAAGTCTATCCTTTATGCTGGGAGTTTATTGAGGATATGCTGGATACAGTCTATTCAGATGGGCCTGTTTGTTTTAAAAGCTATCCTTTTTCTCAAGCAGGAAATTGGCTTATCTTCACGACATTTGGCAATGAAATACGTCCGACAAGTGATGATGTATACCCGCTTTATTTTGAAGATAAACTGTTTATTGAGAGTGAGGATTTTGCTAGTTTTAGGTCAGCTGATTTGCAGGACTATTATGACGATTTAGCAGCCAAGTACGCTGACAGAGATTTAAGCAGCTTAGCTGTCTATCACGTGCTGTATCACCCTAGTGCAGAAGGTATATGGGTTGATGCCTATAGCAGTTGGGAGGAAGTGTAATGGATTATATTGTAGCAGAAGGAGTTACTAACGAAGCTATTTTTGAAGCTCGCTATGTGATTAGAAAGCGTAAGACTTTTCACGTGAGTCAGATGCGAGCAGAACTAGATGCTTTTATGGCAGCGGTTGAGGCGGCAGGGGGGCACCCAGCCGGCCCGCTCGTCTATAGTCTCAATAATGTGCCTTATGAAGGGGAGATGGCGATTGAATTTTTCCTCCCTTTAGAAGAAGATTATATTGAAATTGAGGGGATGCGCTTTTCCTCTTACTTTGAGCTTAACAACGTGATTATGATTTCGCTGGATCATGATTATGAAGAGCTGACCAAGAAGCTTATGCTCGCTTATTGTGGACTTTAGATCAAAATGATCAGGAACAATATACTCCCTTTTATCATGTTTTAAACCCAGAAGAGCCTGGCAGTGTCACGGTCCTGCTGGGCTATGCCTATTGATTGCCGCAGCTGTTTTAGCGTCTCATAGCCACCTGCAGCGAAGGGACTTAACTTAACATCTGGAGAGGACAGAGTTGTTCTCTCTCTTTTGCTGTTTCGAGTGCAATAAGGTACTAAGAGGTGAAGGGAAATGCAGCACAAATAATTTAGACAAAGGACAAGTTATGAAAAATAAAGAAGAAAAACAAAAACGTTTAGAGTTAGAAGATGAAATAGCTAAGCTAAAATTTGAAGCAGAAAGCTTAGAAAATGAGCAGGTTGAGCTTAAAAAGCAACAGTCACAAATAGATGAAGATTTTGCTTTAAGCTTATCTGAATTGGGTTACTTGGATTACTATGAGTTATCTCAAGAAAATGCCGTTTTATTGTCAACCCTTCAGCAGCGTCAGAACTACTTACGACAGTCTGCTTATGAGTTTTTAGAAAAGCAGCTCAAACATCAACAAGAACGCTATGACAGTTTAACGTCACAACTTCAGGAATTTCGCAAAGAATATTATGCGTTAGAAAGCTGATATTAAGATATTAGATAGGGAAAACTAGAGTTAGCATATAGAGTTGGAGGAGACTGGAATAAA